>NZ_JACBNX010000002.1 GCF_013403875.1 Burkholderia guangdongensis
TACTGTTCATCGTGGATCCTCCGGTTGCCGGGAAATGCGTGCATTTTCCACCTGGGCACTTCGATGCCGTTGGCCCGTGAGGATCCACCCCTTCCTCTGCTCTCACGGTTTCGGGTGGGACGCGTTCATTTCATTCTCCTGGTTCTCTGTCTGTCAGTCTGGATGGCTGAATGAATCGGGTCAGTAGCCGCGCGCGAGATCGACGATGCCGCTGATCGGCGCGCCGCGCTCGAGCGCGCGAATCTTGCCGGCGATCTGCTCGATCGCGTCGGTGCGCAGCGTCTCGGCCGAGCTGTGCGGCGTGATCGCGATGCGCGGATGGCGCCAGAACGGATGGTCGGCGGGCAGCGGCTCGTGGTGGAACACGTCGAGCGTCGCGGCGGCGACGCGGCCGCTCGCGAGCGCGTCGAGCAGGTCCGCTTCGACGAGATGCGCGCCGCGTGCGACGTTGATCACGTACGCGCCCGGCGCGAGCCGCGCGAACGTGCGCGCGTTCAGGATTGAGTCGGTGTCGGGCGTGCTCGGCAGCAGGTTCACGAGCACCTTCGCGCCGTCGACGAACGCGTCGAACCCGTCGGCGCCCGCGTAGGTCGCGATGCCGTCGAGCTGCTTCGCGCCGCGGCTGTAGCCGCGCACCGGCAGCCCGAGCGCCGCGAGCGCGCGCGCGACCTGCGCGCCGAGCACGCCGACCGTGAACGTCGCGCGCGAATGCGGCGCCAGCATCTGCCAGCGGCGCTCGCGCTGCTGCGCGTCGTATTCGTCGAAGCGGCGCAGATAGCGGAGCACCGCGTGCGTCACGTAATCGACCATTTGTTGCGCCATCCCCGAATCCTCGAGCCGCACGAGCGGCACGCCGCGCGGCAGCGTGCCCGGCTGCGCGCGCTCGAGCGCGAGCAACGCGTCGACGCCGGCGCCGAGATTGAAGATCGCGCGCAGGCCGTCGCGCGGCGCGAAGAACGCGGGCGGCGCGCGCCAGACGAGCGCGTAGTCGGCGCTTGCGCCGTCGCCGTCGCGCCACGCGCGCAGCTCGGCGTCGGGTAGCGCGCGCGACAGCTCGGCGAGCCACGCGTCGATGTCGTCGGAGGCGGACTGGAACAGGATTTTCATCGCGGCGCGGGCAGGTTGCGAGCGCCCGGCATTCGGGCGCGTCGAGCTGACGGGAAGCCGACATTTTACGGGTTCGCGGGGGGATTCGCCGTCGGCGACGACGGGCGGCGCGATGAATGCTGGCTGGCGGAGTGGCGCTCGCCGGTTCGCCTCCCGACGAAAATGCATAGCACGATAAATTGGTTCGGCCCGCGCGCGGCCGGTCGCAGAATCGATTCCGGTCATCCGCACAGCGAGGGCAACCATGCGCGCATTCAGCAACCCGGCCCGGCCGCCGCGTCTCGTCACCGTGCCCGGCCTGCGCGGCAGCGAGGCCGCGCACTGGCAAACGTGGCTCGAGCGGCAGTTCCCGCGATCGCTGCGCGTCGAGCAGGACGACTGGGGCGCGCCCGATCTGGCGCGCTGGTCGCAGGCGGTGCGCGCGCTGCTCGCGCGCGAGCGCGGCCCGTTCGTGCTCGCCGCGCACAGCTATGGCTGCCTCGCCACCGCGCATGCGCTCGCGCAGCGGCCGGGCGTCGGCGACGTCGCCGGCGTGCTGTTCGTCGCGCCCGCGAGCCCGACGAAATTCACGCAGGCGGGTGCGTTCGACGCGCGGCGGCTCGCGGTGCCGTCGATCGTGATCGGCAGCGAGACCGATCCGTGGATGCCGCTCGCCGATGCGCGCACGCTCGCGCAGCGGCTCGGCAGCGCGTTCGTCAATCTGGGCGATGCCGGCCACGTCAACACCGCGGCCGGCTACGGGCCGTGGCCGCGCGCGAAGGATTTCATCGAGACGCTCGTGCAATGCGCGGCGCCCGCGCTGGCACGTGACGCAGGGGCAGGGCGCGCGTTCGCGGGCGCTGCGGCCGCCATCGCGTGAGATTGCGAGGCCGCGCGGCGCGGCAGGCGCGGCGCGCGACTGGCCGCGGTGCTGGACGCGACGACGGATGCGACGACGGATGCGACGACCGATGCGACGACCGATGCGACGACGGCCGCCGGGATGGCCGCCGCGTGCATCGGCCTCATCCGGCGACCGGCTCGGTCGCCGTCAAAGTCTCCCAATGCGCTTGCAACCGCTCGCGCAGCGCACCGCTCGCCGGCACGAACGGCAGGCGCAGCGCGTCGCCGCACCAGCCCCGCGCGGCGAGCAGCGCCTTGACTGGCGCCGGATTAGGCTCCGCGAACAGCGCCGCGACGAGCGGCTGCAGCGCGGCGGACAAGCGCCGCGCGTCGTCGAGCCGCCCTTCGCGCAGCAGCGCGCGGATCCGCACGTGCCACGCGGGCAGCACGTGTGCGCTGCTCGCGATCGCGCCGTGCGCGCCGACGCAGAGCGCCGCGAAATTCTGGTCGTCGTCGCCGGACAGGATCTTCAGCCGCGTGTCGCGCACGAGCCGCGCGAGCCGGTCGATGCCACCGCCGCACTCCTTCACGCCCGCGACGCGTGCGTCGCGCGACAACGCGCGCAGCGTGTCGAGCTCGACGTTCACGCCGGTCCGGTACGGAATGTTGTAGATGAGGAGCGGCAGGTCCGCGGCCTCGACGATCGCCTCGAAGTGCCGTCGCACGCCGTCCTGCGTCGGCCGCACGTAGACGGGCGGCGTCGCGAGCAGCCCGTCCGGGCGCAGTGCCGCGAGCGCGCGCGCCCGCTCGGCCGCATGGCGCGTCGCGCTCGCGGTCAGCCCGATCACGATCGGGCGGTCCGGCACCGCAGCGCGCAGCGTCGTGTAGACGGCCTCCTGCTCGTGCGGGTCGAGCAGTGCGCCTTCGCCGGTCGTTGCGCCCGACACGAAGCCGGCGATGCCGGCATCCGCGTAATGGCGCGCGAGCCGCGCGAGCGCCGCGTGATCGATCGTGTCGCCGCCGTCGTGGAACGGCGTGATGATCGGCAGCCAGATACCTTCGAATTGAGTGTGCATGTGAGCCTCATGGTGGAATCGGAAGTGGGGACCGTTCCGCCGGCGAGTTGCCGGAGCGAGGCATGCAGCAAGGGTAAAAACGAGCCTGCGAGCATCCCGTCCGGCGATTTCGCCTGACGGGACGCGACTGCCCCGTCAGTCGAGGAGTCGTTTTGCGAGTTTCAGCCCGGACGCGCGCACGCGTGCCGCGAAGGCGGCGGTGAGCGAAAGCGGATGCGGGCGAGCGGACATGGAAGAACCGGGATGCGGGCTGAACGGCGATCTTAGCATCGAAGGCGGGAATCAGGCCACCGGGGCCACTGCGACCACTGCGGCATCGCGCTGGGTGCGCGCATTGGCCAAAAGAACTAATACGACGATTCGAGCCGCCATCCACGGAAATTTTGCTACCCTGTGTGTGTGGAAGCTATTTGTAAGGCGATCCGGCGTGAGCGGGTATTCCACTCCATTGGCGGCGCATCGCGCGCTACCCGACGCTACCCGAGGATGATCGAATTGGAAAAGGCCATGGACAAGTTCAAAACCGAGGCGGAGATCAGCAAGCTGACGACCGAGGCAACGAAGCTGGCGTTCGAAACCTTGAAGCTGCATGCGGAATCGGTGAAGCTGCATGAGGAGGGGATCAAGCTGCGACGTGAGTCGCGCTGGCTTCCGGTCATATGGGCTACCGCATTCGTCGGTGCCGTCACGGGCGTTGCCCGAATGCTCAACTGACCCACCGCCGATCGTCCGATATTCCGCCGTTATCCCCCGCATGCTACGCTCGTCGCTTCCCGTGAGCGGCGATGCGCGATGAACGTCGATCCTTCCTACACTCCTCCCCGTGGCCGAGGCCGCAAGATCTGGTCGGGCACCCGGCACGTGATCGCGTATGGCATGCCCGCGCCCGGCTGGCGCGACCTCTATCACCGTGCGCTGACGGTGAACTGGCCGGTGTTTTTCCTGTCGCTCGCGGCGCTGTTCCTCGTCACGAACACCCTGTTCGCGTGCCTCTACCTGCTCGGCACCGCGCCGATCGCGAACCAGTCGCCGAGCGGCTTCGCGGGCGCGTTCTTCTTCAGCGTCGAGACGCTCGCGACCGTCGGCTACGGCGACATGCATCCGCAGACCGTCTACGCGCACGCGATCGCGACGCTCGAGATCTTCATCGGGATGTCGGGCGTCGCCCTGTCGACCGGGCTCGTGTTCGCGCGCTTCTCGCGGCCGCGCGCGAAGATCCTGTTCGCGCGCTCGGCGATCGTGCGGCCGCTGAACGGGCGGATGACGCTGATGGTGCGCGTCGCGAACGCGCGGCAGAACGTGATCGCCGAAGCGCGCGCGAAGCTGCGGCTGATGCGCATCGAGGGCACGCACGAAGGCTACACGCTACGAAAAATTCACGATCTGGCGCTCGTGCGCAGCGAGCATCCGATCTTCCTGCTCGGCTGGAACCTGATGCACGTAATCGACGAGTCGAGCCCGCTCTACGGCGAAACCGCCGAGTCGCTCGCCGTGCGCGACGCGCAATTGCTGATCACGATCGAGGGCTCCGACGAGACGACCGCGCAGGTGATGCAGGCGCGGCATGCGTGGATGCACGACGATATCCGCTGGGATTACCGCTACGTCGACCTGATGCACGAGAACGACGGCGTCACGTGCATCGACTACACGCGGTTTCACGACGTCGTGCCGGTCGATCGCAATGCCCCGGCGGACGCGGGCATGCCGGGTGCGTCGGTGGCCGACGTCGCGGAGCCGCACCGCGACGCGAGCCGTCAGAACTTGTGATACATGCCGACCAGCAGCACGTGCGGCGACCGGTACGTTTCGATCGCACCGTTCGCGCCGGCATACGTATTGACGATGTTGTCGACGGTCGGTTGCTGCGACGGATAGCCGCCGTACGACGGCGCCGCGCCCGTGTTGTGCAGCAGCGCGCCGCGCACGTACAGCGCGGTGCGCGCCGACAGGTTGTAGTCGTAGCCGAGCGTCACGCCGAGCGAGCGGTCGCCGGCGCCGCCGACGCTCCGGTACGCGAGCTCGACGCGGAAGTCGTTGCGCTGCCGGTAGCGGTACAGCGCGCCGAGCGTATAGAGCGACGCGACGCGATCGCCTTCGAGCCGCGGCGCGAGAAAGCTGTAGCCCGCCGACAGCACGTAATGCCCGCCGTCGTACAGCACGCCCGCCGCGAAGTTGTCGGTGCGCACGTACTGCGACGTCGTCAGCGCGTTCAGCCCGTAGTTGCCGAGATAGCTCAGCGTGCCGAACAGATGGCCGTCGTAGTAGTTGAACGCAACCGCGCGCGTCGCGATCGTTGGCGCGGTCGAACTCGAGTCGTGCAGTGAGAGCGCGACCTGCGCGTTGAACGGCCCGAACCACGGCGACGAATAGCTGATCGCGTTCGTCAGGCGCGGCGTTTCGTAGCTGGCGCCGGGGCCGAGATCGTAAGTCCACGCGGTCAGGTACGCGACCGTCGACACCGAGCCGATCTGGCCGAACACGTCGATGAACAGCGGCACGCCGACGTCGTCCTGCACGCCGAGCTTCAGCTCGCCCGTGCTCGCGGAGCCGATGCCGATCCAGGCCTCGCGGTTGAACAGCGTGTTCTTGCTGCCGAGCTGGCCGTTCGCCGCGTTGAAGCCGTTCTCGAGCGCGAAGCGCACGCGGTAGCCGCCGCCCAGGTCCTCGACGCCGTACAGGCCGATCTTCGACGTCCATTCGCCGCCGCTTTGCTGCACGAACGCGGTCTGTGCGCCCTTGGTGAAGCCGATCGACTGGTCGACGGCACCGTACAGCGTCACGCCGGGCGTATAGGCGGCGCTCGTCGCGTACGGCACGCCCTGGAAGTAGTCGCTGCGCAGAAACTGGCTCGACGAATCGGCGAGCGCCGCATGGCTGAGCGCGCCGAGCGCCGCGGTGCAGGCCGCGTATCGCGCGGCGCGCTTCACGCGCGCGCGCGGTGTGCCCGGAGTCGGGGACGACGAAGTCGGGAGGCCGTTGGTCAACATTTTTATAGGCTCTTCGGGTGGGGAGGGGACGGAAATGGGGGCGACGCAACGCGGTGCGCGGCTGCTTTCAGTGTTCGATTCAGCGCTCGAGCGTCCGGTCGCGGCTTTCCGGCAGCAGCAGCATCGCGAGCGCGGTGACGACGCTCGTGCCGACCACGTACCATGCGGGCGCCATCGGGTTGTGCATCGTGCCGATCAGCCAGGTGATCACGAACTGGGTCGTGCCGCCGAACAGCGACACGCCGATCGCATAGGTGATCGCGAGGCCGAGCGCGCGCACTTGCGGCGGCAGCAGTTCAGGCAGGACCGCCATCCCGGCCGCGCCGCTCGCGGCGGTCGCGCCGGCGAGCAGCACCGTGACGCCGACGAGCGTCGCCAGGTCCTTCTGCCCGGTCAGCAGCACGAATGCCGGATAGGTGGCGAACAGCAGCACGAGACGCGGAATCAGCATCGCCGGCTTGCGTCCGAAGCGATCGGACAGCCAGCCGCCGAGCAGCGAGAACACGAACGTCGCGACGCCGAACGCCGCGGTGGCGGCCATCGACACCGTCGCGGGGAGCTTCAGCACGGTGATCGCGAACGTCGTCATGTAGAGCGCGATGTACGTCGACACGGTCGCGCCGAGCACGATCAGTACGCTCAGCGTCATCAGCCACGCGTTGTCCCTGAGGAGCGCCGCGCGCGCGACGGGCACGGCGGCCGCGTGCGCGGCGGCGCCGTCGCCATGCTCGAGCGTTTCCGGCATCTGGCGGCGCAGATAGAGCGCCATCGGGATCAGCAGCAGGCCGAGCGCGAACGGCACGCGCCATCCCCATGCCTGCAGCTGCGCCTTCGTCAGCAGTGCCGACATCGTCATCCCGACGATCCCGGCCGCGAGCGACGACACGCCCTGGCTCGCGAGCTGCCAGCTCGAATACAGCCCGCGCTTGCCGGGCGGCGCGATTTCGATCAGGAACGACGTCGATGGGCCGACCTCGCCGCCGAGCGCGACGCCCTGCACGAGCCGGCACAACACGACGATGACCGGCGCGGCCATCCCGATGCTGTCGTACGACGGCGTCAGCGCGAGCCCCATCGTGCCGACGGTGATGAGGCCGATCGTCAGCAGCATCGCGGGGCGCCGGCCCGCGCGGTCCGCGAACGCGCCGATCACGATGCCGCCGAGCGGCCGCGTGAAGAAGCCGACGCCGAACACCGCGACCGACGTGAGCAGGCTGACGAACGGCGTCGCCGCCGGGAAGAACGCGTGGCCGATGTAGACCGCGAAGAACGCGTACGTGACGAAGTCGTAGAATTCGAGCGCGTTGCCCGCGACGGTCGCGGCGACGACGCTGCGCGAAACCGGGCCGGCCCGGCGCGCAGCCGAAGCCGCTTGCGCGGTCGTGGTGCTCATCGGATATCTCCTGTTTTGTCTTGTCTTGGGGCCAGGCGGGCGCCCGCCGTAGCGTGAGCGGCAGGCGTGCCGGCGCCGCGGATCGTTTGGGCGATCCGGGTGGCTTGGCAGTCCGGGCGCGCCGGGTGGTTCCGGGCGCGCGGGGGCGATCCGAGCACGCCGGGTGGTCCGAGCGCGCGGGGCGAACCAGGCGCGCGGGGCGAACCCGGTGATCCCGGCGCCGGCGGGCGGCTTACGCGGCGGGCGCGCCGTCCGCGAGGAAGCGCTCGGCGAGCAGCGTCCAGTACGCGGCGCCGACGACGACGTTGTCGTCGTTGAAGTCGAAGCCGGGGTTGTGCACCATGCAGCCGCTCGGGCCGCTGCCGTCGCCGTTGCCGACGAGCAGATAGCAGCCGGGGCGCTGTTCGAGCATGAACGCGAAATCCTCGCTGCCGGTGAGCGCCGGGCCTTGCGGCGTCACGCGCTCGTGCCCGACGAGCTCGACGCCGACGCGGCGCGCGAACTCGGTTTCGTCGGCGGTGTTGATGAGCGCCGAGTAGCCGCGCTGGTAATCGACCTCGGCCTTCACGCCGAAGCCTTGTGCATGCGAATGCGCGAGCTCGACGATCCGCTGCTCGAGCAGGTCGCGCACGGCCGGCTTCAGCGCGCGCACGGTCAGCTCGAGACGCGCGTTCTGCGGAATCACGTTGTTCGCGGTGCCGGCCTGCATCATCCCGACCGTGACCACCGCGGTTTCCTGCGGATCGACGTTGCGCGACACGACGGTCTGCAGCGCCATCACGAGGCTCGCGGTCGCGACGACCGGATCGGTCGCGCGGTGCGGCGACGCGCCGTGGCCGCCGACGCCGTGAATCGTGATGATCACCTTGTCCGACGACGCCATCATCGGCCCGTCGCGGAACACGAGATGCCCCTGCGGCACGCCCGGCGCGTTGTGCATCGCGAAGATCGCGTCGCACGGAAACTTGTCGAACAGGCCGTCGTCGAGCATCCGCGCGGCGCCGCTGTCGGACTTGCCGTACTCCTCGGCCGGCTGGAAGATCAGGTTCAGCGTGCCGGAGAAACGGCCGCGCTCGGCGAGCGTGCGCGCCGCGCCGAGCAGCATCGCGGTGTGGCCGTCGTGGCCGCACGCGTGCATCACGCCGGTGTGGCAGCTCGCGTGCTCGAGCCCGGTGGCCTCGTGGATCGGCAGCGCGTCCATGTCCGCGCGGATGCCGATCGCGCGCGCGCCGTCGCCGCGGCGCAGCTGCGCGACGAGACCGGTGCCGCCGAGCCCGCGCTCGACACGATAGCCCCATTCCCGCAGCCGCTCGGCGACGAGATCGCTGGTCCGCCGCTCGTCGAACGACAGCTCCGGATGGCGATGGATGTCGCGCCGGATCGAGACGAATTCGTCGGCATGGCGCCGCACGTGCTGCAACAGTTCTTCCGTGTACATGTCGGGCTCGGTACGAGTGAAATTGCCGTTCATGCTAGACAGCGCCGGAGAATAAATCCAATGCATTGTTCTATGGATTAGTATTACTGGAACTCATCGAACGGCGGGCCGACCACGCCATGAATTTCGCGCAGCTCCAGCATCTGATCGCGCTCGCCGACACGCAGTCGTTCAGCAAGGCCGCGCAGCGCGCGCACGTGACGCAACCGGCGCTGAGCCGCAGCATCCAGGCGCTGGAGGAGGCGCTCGGCGAGAAGCTCGTCGACCGGATCGGGCGGCGCAACGAGCTGACGCCGTTCGGGCGGACGGTCGTCGAGCGCGCGCGGCGGATCGTGTTCGAGGCGACCGAGCTGATGCAGAGCGGGAGCCGGCTGCGGCAGGGGGCGGAGACGACGCTGCGGGTCGGTTTCGGTTCCGGGCCCGGCGCGATGCTGACGGTGCCGCTGATGCTGCACGTCGCGCATCACTATCCGCGCGCGAAGCTCAGCATCGCGCGCGGCGCGATCGAGCTGCAGCTCCAGGCGCTGCGCGCGCGCAACGTCGACGCGATCGTCGTCGACGTGCATTCGCTCGGCGCCGCCGGGGATCTCGCGATCGAGCGGCTGCCGGACCTGCGCGCGGGCTTCGTCGCGCGCGGCCAGCACCCGCTCGCGGGGCGGGCCGGCGTGACGCTCGACCAGATGCGGCGCTACCCGATCGTGTCGACCGCGCTGAGCGAGATGGCGGCGCGAATGATGCGCGAGCGCTTCGGGCCCGACGGCGATCCGCAGCAGCTGATCACGCTGCGCTGCGAGGAGATCCTGTCGTGCCTCGACGTGACGCAGGCGAGCGACGCGATCTTTCTCGGGATCGTCGCGCCGGCGCGCGAGCGCATCGCGCGCGGCGAGCTGGCCGAGCTGCAGGTGAGCCCGGTCGCCGCCGGCCATGCGAATCTCGCGATCGTGACGCTGGCCGGGCGCAGCGAGGCGCCGTTGATGCCGATGCTGCGGAATTTCGTGTTCACGCATCTGCATGATTGATGCGGCGGCTGGCGTGCTGCGGTGGTGTGCAGCACGCAGGTGCTTTCAGCGGTGCAGCAGCCGTTCTGCCTCACGTTGTTCGATCGCTAGCGCGCGGCGATAGCCGTCGCGGTCCTCGGCGCGCGCGACGTAGTCGCCGAGCACACCTTCGTTCGGCAGCAGTCGTGCGGCGAACGCGATCTTCAGCGTGCTCGCGGCGAGCAGGTCGGCGGCGGTGAAGCGATCGCCGATGAGCCACGGCGCGCGGCCGAGAGTTTCGATCAGCGCACGCTGCACGCGGGCGAGATCGCCCCAGCCGAACGCGGACGGATTGCCCGGCGCGCCGGAGAGCTTTTCGGCCATCGCCGGCTCGAGGCACGACGGCGTGAAGAACAGCCACTGCAGGAAGCGCCCGCGCAGCGGATCGCCGGGCGGGACGCCGAGCCGCGCGTCGGGGAAGCGGTCGGCGAGATGCAGCAACACCGCGCCGGATTCGGCGAACGGCGCGCCGCCGTCGTCGAGCGCGGGCAGCTTCGCCATCGGATTGACGAGCGTGAACGCGTCAGTGCTTTGTTCATGCGTGTGCAGATCGATCGGCACGAGTTCATATATGGCCCCGATTTCTTCCAGCATCCACAGCGCACGGAACGCGCGGGTTTTCGGCCAGTAATAGAGTTTCATCGCGGCTCCTTGTGGGGGAATGTTTCAGTGTAATCGAGGTGGAGCGGGCGAATCGGCGTCGTTTGTCGGCGGTGTCAGGCTGACGATGGCGGGGACCGCTTGATCCATGGCGTCTGCAATGGTTTGCCATGATTCGTTTTCTGGCAGACACATCAATGGCGTGCGCGACGGCACATCGGAAAGATTGAGGCGGATCAAAGTCCTCGCTGGTTTGAAAGGAGATTGTGGGTGTGTGTTGGTGCTTCTTGTTAGGATCTGGCTGTCGTGATTTTTAAGGAGTCCGACTTTCTCCATGTTGCAAACAAACTTGCGAGGTGACTTGATGGTTGAAGAACTCAGCAGGAGCGAAATCGATTTGGTTTCCGGCGCGGAAGGGGAAGGGATGCTGATTGGTACTGGATTGGGTTGGCTCGCCGGCCGATGGGGCGGAGCGCAAGCGGGGGGGCTTGTCGGTGCGGGCGTGGGGTCGGTCGTACCTGGTATTGGCACTGTCGGCGGCGCGATAATCGGTGCTACTGCGGGGACGATCTATGGAGGGGGATTTGGCGCAACGTTAGGTGGCTACATCGGGAGCAACATTCCGTGGCGACGCTGACAGGTTCTAACGGTTAGCAATGTAATTCGTTAGGATGACTTCAAGATGGCGAGCATTGGTTGAATACCCTCCTGGCTCGCCACCCATCACCTTTCCTTGATATTTGAATCACCCATCATGATGATATCGCCCGAGCAAGGTGTGCTAAGAATGCTGGCAATCAACGCTGCGGCGTGCATAAGCGGCTTGTGTTTGCTATGGCTGTTTTCCGCGCAGTTTGTCTCGAACTACGTCGCCTATGAGTCTGCCGGTGCTTCGTGCATGTACCTCATCAGCAGATATATCGTCAGTTGGCCAAATTATCTGCATGAGAACCGCATTCTGGCCTCACGTGCGGCCTATCATGCAGCGGGGTTCTTGCCGAGCGCGTTTTCGTTATTGGGTGTTTTCAAAACGATTACCGTCGGACAGATCGACGGTTTGATGTACGTCTCATCCGTCGTGTTTGGCGCGGAGTTGGGGGAATATCGAAAAATGTGTCTCCGGAATCGAAAATAGGGCCATCCGCCGCACGGTGTCGACTGGAGCGCACACGAGCGCGAACGCGCGGCCGAGCGCCACGGGGAGCGTGCACAATTTACCCACCATCGTCATCACGCCTGTCATCCAGTGAAGCGCAGTGCTCTGTCCCGGCTATGATTTCGCACTACCTCGGAATCCGACCCGCTGATGAACGCCTTTTACTGGTTGCTGCTCAATATTGGAGTTCCCGTTCTCGGCCCCATATTCATGCTGGCGCTCGTCTCGCCGTCGTACGGCTGGCCGGTCGCGAAGCGGATGATTTTTGATGCGGTCAAGGACGGGCAGTTGTTCTGGGCGGCTATCGCACTCTCGGCTTCGGCGCTTTACGAGCTATTTACCTGGTTGGACAAGGTGAAGACGCCAATCGCCGCAGCCTTGGCTGCGGCACAGCAGGCGGCGGTGAAGGGGGCAGTTGCCGCCAGCGCAGTGGCGGCCGATACGGCCCCCAGCCCGGATCTCATCTTTGTCGTGCAGGTTGCTATCGTGGTCTTCTTTGCGATAGCAATTGTCAGCGCCGGTCTTGTCATGCTGATGGGCATCAAGGCGTACCACGACGAACGCGAGCGGCAGCTCACGGCCGCGCAAGCTCCGGCGGCGGCCCAGCCAGCCGCCCCGGCGGCACCCGCACCAGCAGTGACGGCATCTTCGACGCGTTGGCCTACGAACCTGAAAGTGTCGTTTTGGCTTACCCTGACGTCATCGTTCCTGTTCGCGGCCATGCACTTCCTGATTGGCTGAGGCAAGGCCGGTCCGCCAACGGTGGTATACTCGCGTGGTCGAAGGAGTCCGCTATGGAAAAAATCCTGCATTCGTCCGCAACGAACAAGCTGCTCGAATTCGCCGGGTCGCAGAAGAACATCGACCTGGTGGCGAAGTGGCTAGGCGGCGGCGTGGCTGTCATTGCAGCCATTCTGGCAGTGGCGGTTACCGGCCATCTGATTATCCGCTGACGCATCTGCCTGCGGACGGGGGCGGACACGCCGCACCACGACCTCACCGATTTACAGCAACCGAACCCCTGTGACCCGTGTCACAGGGGTTTTGTTTTTGCACGCCGAGCGCCAGGTCGATCCCCCATCGTCTCCTTCCCGCAAGATTCTTCTCAATCCCCCCGAAACACGAAGCCATTCTTCTCGCCTCCCGCCCATCCCGGCAAGAAGAGAAAAAACATTCTTCATTCGGCGCTCAAGAATAGAGCCCACTGACTACGCGCGACCGCACCGCGCGAGCCGACACAGCACAATTCTGGAGACGCCCCATGACCGCCCGCCTGCCCGACGACGGCCTGCCCCCCCTTTCCGACTATCGTCTGACCGACAACCTGAGCGCGACGCGCGGCCGGATCTTCCTGACCGGCACGCAGGCGCTCGTGCGGCTGCTGCTGATGCAGCGCGCGCTCGACGCCGCGCAGAACCTGAACACCGCCGGCTTCGTCAGCGGTTATCGCGGTTCGCCGCTCGGGATGGTCGATCAGCAGCTGTGGAAGGCGAAGAAGCTGCTCGACGCGAGCGCAGTGCGCTTCCTGCCCGCGATCAACGAGGAACTCGGCGGCACCGCGGTGCTCGGCACGCAGCGCGTCGAGGCCGACGCCGAGCGCACCGTCGAAGGCGTGTTCGCGATGTGGTACGGCAAGGGGCCGGGCGTCGACCGCGCCGGCGACGCGTTGAAGCACGGCAACGCGTACGGCTCGTCGCCGCACGGCGGCGTGCTCGTCGTCGCGGGCGACGATCACGGCTGCGTGTCGTCGTCGATGCCGCATCAGAGCGACTTCGCGATGATCGGCTGGCACATGCCGGTCGTGAATCCGGCGAACATCGCGGACATGCTCGAATTCGGCCTGTACGGCTGGGCGCTGTCGCGCTTCTCCGGCGCATGGGTCGGCTTCAAGGCGATCTCCGAGACCGTCGAATCGGGCTCGACCGTCGATCTAGACGCGCTGCAGACGCACTGGCCGGCACCCGAAGGCTTCGCACCGCCGGCGGGCGGGCTGCACAACCGCTGGCCCGACCTGCCGAGCCTGACGATCGAGGCGCGCCTCGCCGCGAAGCTCGACGCGGTGCGCCACTTCGCGCGCACGAACAGCATCGACAAGTGGATCGCGCCGAGCGCGCACGCGAACGTCGGCATCGTCACGTGCGGGAAGGCGCATCTCGACCTGATGGAAGCGCTGCGCCGGCTCGACCTCACGGTCGACGATCTCGACGCGGCCGGCGTGCGGATCTACAAGGTCGGGCTGTCGTTCCCGCTCGAGATGCACCGGATCGACACGTTCGTCGACGGCCTCGCCGAAGTGCTCGTGATCGAGGAGAAGGGCCCGGTGATCGAGCAGCAGATCAAGGACCACCTGTACAACCGCACGGACGGCGCGCGCCCGCGCGTGCTCGGCAAGCACGACGCCGACGGCGCGTGCCTGCTGACCGAGCTCGGCGAGCTGCGCCCGTCGCGGATCCTGCCGGTGTTCGCGTCGTGGCTCGCGCGGCACAAGCCGGCGCTCGACCGCCGCGAGCGCGTCGTCGATCTCGTCGCGCCGCAGATCCTGTCGAACGACGCGGACGCGGTGCGCCGCACGCCGTACTTCTGCTCGGGCTGCCCGCACAACACGTCGACGAAGGTGCCGGACGGCTCGATCGCGCAGGCGGGGATCGGCTGCCACTTCATGGCGTCGTGGATGGAGCGCGACACGACCGGACTGATCCAGATGGGCGGCGAGGGCGTCGACTGGGCCGCGCACGCGATGTTCACGAACATGAAGCACGTGTTCCAGAACCTCGGCGACGGCACGTATTTTCACTCGGGGATCCTCGCGATCCGTCAGGCCGTCGCCGCGAAAGCGAACATCACGTACAAGATCCTGTACAACGACGCGGTCGCGATGACCGGCGGCCAGCCGGTCGACGGCAGCATCTCGGTGCCGCAGATCGCGCGGCAGGTCGAGGCGGAGGGCGTGTCGCGGTTCGTCGTCGTCTCCGACGAGCCCGAGAAGTACGACGGCCATCACGGTCTGTTCCCGAAGGGCACGACGTTCCATCACCGTCGCGAGCTCGACGCGGTGCAGCGCGAGCTGCGCGAAACGCCCGGCGTGACCGTGCTGATCTACGACCAGACCTGCGCGGCCGAGAAGCGCCGCCGCCGCAAGAAGGGCGAGTTTCCCGACCCGGACAAGCGCCTGTTCATCAACGACGCGGTGTGCGAAGGCTGCGGCGACTGCGGCGTGCAGTCGAACTGCCTGTCCGTCGAGCCGCTCGAGACGCCGCTCGGTCGCAAGCGGCGGATCGACCAGTCGTCGTGCAACAAGGACTTCTCGTGCGTGAACGGCTTCTGCCCGAGCTTCGTCACCGTCGAGGGCGCACAGCTGAAGAAAGCCGCGGGCGCCGCGTTCGACGAGGCCGCGCTCGCCGCGCGCATCGACGCGCTGCCGCAGCCGGCGACGCATCTCGACGCGGCGCCGTACGACATGCTCGTGACGGGCGTCGGCGGCACCGGCGTCGTGACGGTCGGCGCGCTCGTCAGCATGGCCGCACATCTGGAAGGCAAGAGCGCGTCCGTGCTCGACTTCATGGGCTTCGCGCAGAAGGGCGGCTCGGTGCTGTCGTTCGTGCGGATCGCGTCGAGCGACCGGTGGCTGAACCAGGTGCGCATCGACACGCAGCAGGCCGACGTGCTGCTCGCGTGCGACATGGTCGTCGGCGCGAGCGCCGACGCGCTGCAGACGGTGCGGCACGGCCGCTCGCGGATCGTCGTGAACACGCATCAGATCCCGAACGCGTCGTTCGTGCAGAACCCGGACGCGAACCTGCACGCCGACGCGCTGCTCGCGAAGATGCATCACGCGGCCGGCGACGGCTTCCTGTCGAGCTGCGACGCGCAGGCGCTCGCCGCGAAGTTCCTCGGCGACACGATCGGCGCGAACATCCTGATGCTCGGCTACGCGTGGCAGCTGGGCCTCGTGCCGGTGTCGCTCGCCGCGATGATGCGCGCGATCGAGCTGAACAACGTCGCGGTCCCGATGAACAAGCTCGCGTTCTCGATCGGCCGGATGGCGGCCGGCGATCCGGTCGCGCTCGACGCGCTGTGGAACGCGCGTCACACGGTTCAGCAGCCGGTCGTGCTCGATTCGCTCGACGCGCTGGTCGCCGATCGCGAAGCGCGGCTCGCCGTCTACGGCGGCGCGCGCTACGTCGAGCGCTACCGCGCGCTCGTCGCGGCGGCGCGCGCGACCGGCGACGACGCGATCGCGCGCGCGGTCGCGACGACGTTCTATCGGCTGCTCGCGGTGAAGGACGAATACGAGGTCGCGCGCCTCTATTCGGACGACGCGTTCCGCACGTCGCTCGCCGCGCAGTTCGACGGTGTTGCGGGCCGCGACTATCGCGTGAAGTTCAATCTCGCGCCGCCGACGATCGCGAAGGGCCGCGACGGCGGCGTGCCCGCGAAGCGCGTGTTCGGCCAGTGGATGTGGCCGGTGCTCGGTGCGCTCGCGCGCGTGCGCGGGCTGCGCGGCACGTGGCTCGATCCGTTCGGCCGCACGGTCGAGCGGAAGATGGAGCGTGCGCTCGCCGACGACTACGAGGCGACGATGGCGCGTGCGTTCGCGGCGCTGAGCGCGGAGAATGCGGAGAACGCGGCGCAGGTCGCGCAGCTCGCGGAGCTGCCGTCGCGCGTGCGCGGCTTTGGCCACGTGAAGCTGCGCAATCTCGCGGGCGCGAAGCGCACGGAGCGCGAACTCGCGTTGCGGCTCGGCATCGACGCGGCGACGAGCGCGGCCGTGCAGCACGCGCTCGACGAAATGAAGGGCGCGGGGGCGCTGAAGGGGATTCCGGTCGTCGTCGCGAAGTGACGCCGCACCGGACAACGATCCCGATACAGCAAACAGGCGGGCCGCTGACGTCGACCGACGTCCGCGGCCCGCGCGTACGTCGTCAGAACTGATACCCCACCTGCACGTTCGCGGCTTGCGCCGACGCGTGGCCGGTATTGATCAGCGCGTCATACCGCACCGCCACCGTCAGCGACTTGAGCGGCTGCATGCTCACGCCGATGCCGGCCGTCAGGTAGCTGCGCGGCAGTCCGGTGCCGGGCGCCGCGAATACCGTGCTGTCCTGCGCCGTCACCGTCATCGTCCGGCCCGCGTCCAGCAGCTCGCGCGCGTAGCCGGCGCGTAACTGCACGTTCACCGGCTTCAGCGTGCTGCCGAACGCCTGGTCCAGCGTGAGCTCCGCATACGGCTGCAGGCTGTGCGCGTTGTCGGTGCCGACCGCCAGGTTCTGGCCGTTCGCGCCGCTCTCGTCGAAGCCGTTGCCGTGGAAGTACGCGTAGCGCAGCCCCACGCGCGGCGTCAGCACGAGGCTGCCGAGCGTCAGCGGCATGCTCGCTTCGCCGGCGGCCGTGAACTCCTGGCCGATGTGATCGCCTTGCGCGGTGCCGATCGAGTCGAAGGGCCGCTTCTGCGACAGGAAGTCGAGCGCGTAGCCCGCGGTTGCCGACAAGCCGACCGGCCCCACCTGGCGGCTTCCGTACAGCGCCGCGCGCAGCGTGTCGATCGTGCCCGAGTCGCCGGTGCCCTGCTCGTCGATGTCCGTGTGCGTGTAGCCGGCGGCGACGCCGACGATGGCATCGCCCAGCGCGTTGTCGAGCCCCGCCATGAAGCCGTACTGATTGGACTGGAAGCCGGGCTGCACGTCGTTGCCGCCGACCTTCGTCTGCGACGCGGTCGCGTTCACCCAGCCGTTCGGCGAACCCGCGGTGGCGGGCGACCCGCGGCCGAGCCGCTCGAGCAGCGCGGCGTTCGCCGACTGCGCGCCCACCGAGGCCGACGTACCGAGCGCGGTGTAGATGCTCGTCCCGGTCGGCGCGACGACGACGGGCGGTGTCGGCGAGGTCGGCGACGTCGTCTGCGCGGCGGCGAGCACGAGATCGACCGCGTTGCTGCCGTACGAGACGGACTGCTGGAGCGACCCGAGATTCGCGCCGCTCTGCGCGGTGCCGGTCACGCTGGTGAAGCGCCCGCTCACGCCGTTGGCCGCGCTCAGGATCGTGTACTGGCGCGCCGAGTAGGTGCCCGGATCGTAGACGATCGCGAGCACGCCGTTCAGCGTGGCCGATCCGCCGACGGCGAGCGCCGAGCCCGCGCTCGGGCTCACCTCGATCGACAGCGTGCCGCTCGCGGCCTGGCTGTAGTTGCCGCTCACCGTCAGCGTGCCGATCGTGCCACCGGGCATCACGACGCCATCGTTCACGACGTTGCCGCCGATCGTGCCGTGGCCGCGCAGCGTGCCGTTCGCATCGACGAGCACGTTGCCGCCGAGCACCGCGCCCGGCGTGTCGATGTCGCCGACCTCGAGCAGGCCCGCGGCGACTTCGGTCGTGCCGCTGAAGCCGCTGCTCGTGCCGTCCAGCACCCACGCGCCGGCGCCCTGCTTGACGAGCGTGCCGCCGCCGCTCACCGTGCCGCCGTACGTCTGGTTCGTGCCGTCGCTGCCCACCGTCAGCGTGCCGCCGCCGACGAGGATGTCGCCGCTCGCGCCGGTCAGGCTCGATACGGTCTGCGAGCCGCCCGGCGCGAGCTCGAATACCGCGCCGGGGCCGGCGAGCGTGACGAGCCCGGACAGGGTGCCGCCGGCTCCGACTTCGAGCGTGCCGCTGTCGATCGTCGTGCCGCCGGTGTGCGTGCCGGCGCCCGTCAGTGTCAGCGTGCCGCCGCCCGTCTTGACGAGCGCGCCGCTGCCCGACACGTTGCCGGACAGCGTCAGCGTCGTGCCCGCGTTCGTGTCGAACGTGCCGGTGCCGGCCAGCGTCACGTTGCGCGACGTGCTCAGCGTATTCGTCGTCTGCAGCGTGCCGCCGTTCAGCGTCAGCGCGCCCGTCGTCGACCCGAGGCTCGCATCCTGCGCGATCGCGAGCGTGCCGGCGTCGATCGTCGTGCCGCCGCCGTACGTGCTGGCGCCCGTCAGCGTCTGCGTGCCGCTGCCCTGTTTCACGAGGCCGCCCGTGCCGCCGATGCCGCCCGCGAACGTCGCGTTCGTCGTGCCGCTCAACGTCAGCGTGTTCGCGCCGAGCGCGACGGTCGACCCGGCCGCGCCGCTCAAGCCGGCGAGTGTCAGGTTGCCGCCCGCCGCGCTGATGTCGAAAGTCGTCCCGGCATTGGCGAGATCGACGCTGCCGGTCGACGCGAGGCTGCCGCCGGCGCCGAGCGCGAGCGTGCCGGCGCTGATCGTCGTGCCACCGGTATAGGTGTTCGCGCCCGTCAAGGTCTGCGTGCCGGTGCCTTGCTTCACGAGGCCGCCGGTGCCGCTGACGCTCGACCCGAGCGTCTGGTTCGTCGAATTGCCGAACGTCAGCGTGTTCGCGCCGAGATTGACGTTCGATCCGGCCGCGCCGCTCAGCGCGCCGATCGTCTGATTGCCGGCGGCGCTGATGTCGAAAGCCGTTCCGGCATTGGCGAGATCGACGCTGCCGGTCGACGCGAGGCTGCCGCCGGCGCCGAGCGCGAGCGTGCCGGCGTTGATCGTCGTGCCGCCGGTATAGGTGTTCGCGCCTGTCAGCGTCTGCGTGCCGCTGCCTTGCTTGACGAGACCGCCGGTGCCGCTGACGCTCGCTCCGAGCGTCTGGTTCGTCGAATCGCCGAACGTCAGCGTGTTCGCGCCGAGCGCGACGGTCGACCCGGCCGCGCCGCTCAGCGCGCGGATCGTCTGACTGGCGCCCGAGCCGCTGATGTCGAACGTGGCGCCGGCCCCTGCGAGGTCGACCGAGCCGGTCGACACGAGGCTGCCGCCGGCGCCGAGCGCGAGCGTGCCGGCGTCGATCGTCGTGCCGCCGTTGTAGGTATTCGTGCCCGTCAGCGTTTCCGTGCCGGTGCCTTGCTTCACGATGCCGGCCGTGCCGGCGATGACGCCCGCGAACGTCTGGTTCGTCGAATCGCCGAACGTCAGCGTGTTCGCGCCGAGCGCGACGTTCGATCCGGCCGCGCCGCTCAGCGCGCCGATCGTCTGATTGGCACCCGAGCCGCTGATGTCGAACGTGGCGCCGGCACCCGCGAGATCAACCGAGCCGGTCGCCGCAAGGCTGACGCCGGCGCCGAGCGCGAGCGTGCCGCCGTTGATCGTCGTGCCGCCGGTATAGCTGTCCAAGCCGGTCAGCGTCGTCGTGCCGGGGCCGTCCTTGACGAGGCTGCCCGCCCCCACGATCTGGCCGGCCAGCGTCATGCCGTAGCTGCCGCCGAGCGTGAGCGCCGCGCCGGTGTTGATCGTGATGTCGTTGCCGAGCGTGGCGGCGTAAGTGGCGTCGAGCGTTGCCGAGCCGCCGACCGTCAGCATGCCCGTGCCGAGCGCCCCGTCGTTGCCGACGATCAGGCTGCCGCTGTTCAGGTTCGTGCCGCTGATGTATGAGTTGACGTTCGTCAGCGTCAGCGCGCCGGTGCCGTTCATCGTGAGCTGCTCGGCGCCGCCGATCGTGCCCGACAGCGTCAGGTCGTTTGCTCCCTGCACCGTCAGGCCGCTGCCAAGCGCGAGGTTCACGTTGTTGCTGACGTTCAATCCGCTGGTCGCGCTTTCGATCGCGCCGCCGTTGGCCATGATCGTGCCGGTTCCGAGCGACGCGGCGTTGTCGATGACCGCCACGCCGCCAGCGAGCGTCGCATCGTTGTAGTTTCCCGCGCCGCTGATCGTCCACGTGCCGCTGTCGACCTGCAGATGCTCGAAGTCCACATAGGTGTCGTTGCTGATCGAGCCGGTGGCCGGGCCGCCGCTGCTCTTCTGCAGCACGAGCGTGTTGTTGCCGCCCGCGCCGCCGTCGACGGTGCCGGTCGCCGCGAAACTGACCGTCGTCGCGCCGATGCCCAGGTTGATCGCGGACCCGGTGCCGCCGGCCGTGTTCACCGACGAGCCGGTGTCCGCGGTGAACCTGTTCGTGCTGTTCGCGCCCATCGACACGCTGCCGTTGATCGTCCCCGAGTTGACGAACGTGTTGCCGGCCCCGGGCGTGCCCGACGGCTCGAACGCGACGCGCCCGTTGATCGTCCCGCTGTTGTTGAAGTTGACCAGGCTGCCGCCGTACGCGACGACCACCGGCGCGTCCGCGCCGACCAGCGTCGCGCCGATCAACGGGTTCGAGCCGATCGAGCCGGTGTTCGTGATGTTCGTGACGCCGCCGGTGCCGTTCTGGACGCCGATCGCCATGCCGGTCACGCCCGCCAGCGCGACGCCCGTCGTACCGTTGATCGTGCCGTTGTTGGTCACGGTTGCGGTACTCGCGGACGCGTTGCCCATCTGCAGGCCGCTCGACAGCACGCCGAGGCCCGCGCCGAGCGCGGTCGGGTCGATGGTGCCGTTGTTGGTGAGCGTGACGCCGCTGCCCTGCAGCGCCAGCGACGTGCCGCCGATGCCGAGCAGCACGCCGAGGCTCGAGCCGGGATTGACGGTGACGTTCAGGTTGTCGGCGCTGTTCGCGTAGTCGGGCTGGAGCGGATTGGCGATGCCGCTGCAGGTGACGGTCGTGCCGGCCTGGCTGCAGCCGGCGTGCGCGGGCACGATGCCCGCGCCGACCAGCGCGAGAAAGACGCCCGCGCACGGGACGAACTTCGGATATTCGCTGCGGGCTTCCTTGCGAGTGCGGCGCATTTTTTCTGTCCTTGTAGCGTGGGACGCCCGTGTGGCGCGCGGTTCCCGTTTTTTGTCCGAATGGATCGACCCCGGGCGCCCGAGAGTCGGCGCGAGCGCGCGGTCGGGCGAGGGCGGGGTTGTCAGGGTGCGGCGGTGAAGCCCGGCAAGAACCGGTCAGGCGCTCGGATAATATCAAGCTGAGGATTGCTGTGACACCTATCACATACAGCAACTCAAGAATGTGCTTAACAAGCCGTTTACCGGCGCCGGGCAATCCGGCCGGGCGGGCCGGGTGGAGGAAATACGGCGCCGCCGTCTCCCGTCAGACGAGCCCCTTCCTGCGCGTCGACAGCGCGGATTCCGACAGATCGACCTCGCGCAGCAGCTTCGACAGCGTGACGTCGGTAATCTGCCCCTTGCGGCGCAACTGATAGAGCATCGCGCGCTCGGCGCGGATCGCGGCGATGCGCATCTGCAGCTCCATCGTCTCGGCCTGCTTCGCGTGCGCGCGTGACGACGCGCCGATGTCGTCGTCGAGCGCAGCGAGGCGGCGGCGGTAGAGGTCCATCACGCGCGCGGCGACGTCCGCGCAGCGCGCGGAGCCGGTTTCGTCGAGATCGACCAGGATCGCGCCATGCGACGCGTCGATCGCGCGGATCGCCGCCTGCGACGCAGCCGCGCGCGCCGCGCGCTCCTCGCCCGCGAGCGGGTTCTGTGTCGTGCGTATGCCGCGCAGCAGCAGCGGCAGCCCGACGACCGCGATGCCGAGCGAGCCGAGAATCACACCCGACGCGACGAAGACCGCGATGTCGCGCCCGACGAGCGGCGTGCCGTTGCGGAGCGCGACCGGGATCGACAGCACGCCCGCGAGCGTCACCGCGCCGCGCACGCCGCCGACCGTCATCACCGCGATCGTGCGCAGCCCGGTCACCGCGCCCGACAGTCCGCGGCGCGCGGCGCGCCGGCTTTCGAACCAGCGCAGCAGCCAGACCCACGCGAAGCGGATCGCGTACAGCGCGGCCAGCATCGCGAGCACGTAGCCGATCATCATCCCGACGAGCACGTCGCTCGTCTGATGCGCGTCGAGCAGCGCGCGGCCGATGATGTGCGGCAACTGCAGCCCGAGCATGATGAACACCATCCCGTTGAACACGAACTCGATCATCGCCCACGTGCTTTCCGCGCGCACGCGCGCGGCGACCGTGCTGCGGCGCGAGAAGCTCGTGTAGTTCATCATCATCCCGGCCGACACGGCGGCCAGCACGCCGGACAGCGCCAGATGCTCGGCAAACAGGTACGACGCGAACGGCACGAGCAGCGTCATCACGATGCCCGGCGCCGGATCGCCTTCCTGCTCGGCGTTCAGCAGCCGCGTGGACAGCGCGCTGAACAGCCACGCGACCGCCGCGCCGGTCGCGAGCCCGCCCGCGGCGACGATCGCGAACGTGACCGACGCGTCGCGCAGCGAGAACATCCCGGTCATCGCGGCCGTGACCGCGAACTTCAGCGCGACGAGGCCGGACGCGTCGTTCATCAGCGCCTCGCCTTCGAGAATGTGCATCAGCTGCGGGGGAATCCTGCCCTTGCCGGCGATGCCGGACAGCGCGACCGCGTCGGTCGGCGACAGCACCGCGGCGAGCGCGAACGCGATCGGCAGCGGCAACTCGGGAATCAGCCAATGCGCGAAGTAGCCGACTGCGAGTACCGTCATGAAAACGAGTCCGAACGCGAGCATCAGGATCGCGCGCCGCTGCAGGTACAACTCGCGTTTCGGGATCCGCCAGCCGTCCGCGAACAGCAGCGGCGGGATGAACAGCAGCATGAAGATATCGGGATCGAACGCCACGTGCAGACCGAGCTTCGGCCACGCGAGCAGCGCGCCGAACGCGATCTGCATCAGCGGCAGCGGCGCTTGCCAGGGCAGCACGCGCGTGAGCGCGCCGGACAGCGCGACGCTCAGCAGCAGGATCAGGACGGTGAAGACGATTTCCATCGATGCGTCGGGGTCGGACAATGAGACGGCCGTACGGAGTGTAGCGTGGCGCCGCGAAGCCTGTCGCGCGCGCGCGATCCGGGGGCGGCACCGAAACGGTGCGCCGTGCACGTGCTGGATGCACTTTTTCGGTGCGAGGCGGTGCAGGGTGGTGAGTGGCGGCCGGTGCGCTCACGCGCGCCGATGGAGCGCGTGCGCACGGAGTTTGCTTGAAGCACGGCAACGTCGACACAAACACCGAGGAATACCGATGAGACACAGCGAGCCGTGCCGCCCGTCGACGGGCGCTTGCGCGCGCGACTGGAACAGGAGGAGGGCCGTATGACGACCGCGCATCAGGAGCGCCCCGCCGCCGCGTCGCCGTACCGTTTCGAACGCGAGATGACGTCCGGATACGAGCGTCTTGCGGCGCAGCATCACGACCTGACGCTCACGAGCGTGTTCCAGCCGATCTTCAGCCTGTCGCACCAGCGCGCGGTCGGCTACGAGGCGCTGCTGCGCGCGCACGACACGCTCGATCGCACGGTGCCGCCGCTCGACGTGTTCGGCGAGGCCGCGCGCCACGGCGAGCTGCTGCAGCTCGACCGGCTCGCGCAGGCGCTGCACCTGGAGAACTTCGCGCTGCTCGGCGCGGAGCGCGAGTGGCTGTTCCTGAACGTGCATCCGGGCGTGCTGACCGATCCGTTCCAGGCGGCGGCGCTGCTCGCGAACCTGAAGCGGCTCGCGATCGCGCCGCGCCGGATCGTGCTCGAAGTGCTCGAGCAGCGCGCGGACGACCTCGAGCGGCTCGCGGAGGCGACGCGCGAGTTCCGCGCGCTCGGCTTCCTGATCGCGCTCGACGATTTCGGCGCTGGGCATTCGAACATCGAGCGGATCTGGCAGATGAATCCGGACATCGTGAAGCTCGACCGGATGATGCTGTCGCATGCCGGGCACGGCAACGGTCGCGAGGCGATCCTGCACGGGCTCGTCACGCTGCTGCACGAGGCGGGCAAGCTCGTGCTCGTCGAGGGGATCGAGACCGAGCACGAGGCGCAGATCGCACTCGCGTGCGAGGCGGATTTCGTGCAGGGGCATTTCTTCGGACGGCCGGCGCCGGGGCTGCCGGACAGCGCGGCGGCGACCGCGTGCATCGGCGAGCTGACCGAGCGCTACCGGCAGCAGGCCGACGCGCGCGAGCGGCGCGACGCGCAGCGCCTCGCGCCGTACCTGCGCGCTTTCGAGCGCGCGGCGGAGCGGCTCGCGGCGGGCGAATCGCTCGACGAGGTCTGCTGGAATTTTCTGGCGCTCGACGATGCGGCGCGCTGCTTTCTGCTCGACGCGCACGGGCGGCAGGCGGGGCGCAACGTCGTGCTGCGCGTCGATCGCGCATCGCCGGAGACGCGCTTTCTGCCGCTGTCGGACGCGCAGGGCGCGAACTGGCTGCGGCGGCCGTACTTCCGCTCGGCGATCGTGGAGCCGGGGCGCGTGCAGGTCACGCGGCCGTATCTGTCGATCAACGAGGCGCAGCCGTGCGTGACGCTGTCGATCGCGGTGCGGGTGGGGGATGTGCTGCGGGTGCTGTGTGGGGATATCGACTGGATCGACGGGGAGCAGGCGTTGAGTGCGTGAGCGCGCGGCGGTGACGGCGCGCGCCGCCGCCCCGCCCGACGTGCCGCGCGGTCGAACGCGGCCGGCCCGTCAACCGCCGTCAACCGATTACGCGGAAGCGCGCCCGCACTTTTCCGCCGTCTCCACCGGCAACTGCTCCGCCCCTTCCGCCCGCATCCCCAGGCGCGCGAGCAGCTTCCGATCGCGCTCCGAGCGCGGATTGCTCGTCGTCAGCAGCTGATCGCCGTAGAACATCGAGTTCGCGCCGGCCAGAAAGCACAACGCCTGCATCGAATCGTCGAGCTGCTCGCGGCCGGCCGACAGCCGCACCATCGCCTTCGGCATCGTGATCCGCGCGACCGCGATCGTGCGCACGAACTCGAACGGATCGAGCTTCTCCGCATGCGCGAGCGGTGTGCCCTCGATCGCGACGAGGTTGTTGATCGGCACCGACTCCGGATACGGATCCAGGTTCGCGAGCTGCGCGATCAGCCCCGAGCGCTCGCGGCGCGATTCGCCCATCCCGATGATCCCGCCGCAGCACACGTTGATCCCCGCGTCGCGTACGCGGTCGAGCGTGTCGAGACGGTCCTGGTACGTGCGCGTCGAGATGATCTGCCCGTAGAACTCCGGCGACGTGTCGAGGTTGTGGTTGTAGTAGTCGAGGCCCGCGTCGGCAAGCCGCTGCGCCTGCTCGTCCTCGAGCATCCCGAGCGTCATGCACGTTTCGAGCCCCATCGCCTTCACGCCGCGCACCATCTCGGTCAGCGGCGCCATGTGGCGCTCCTTCGGGTTGCGCCATGCGGCGCCCATGCAGAAGCGCGTCGCGCCGTTCGCCTTCGCGGCGCGCGCGGCATCGAGCACCGTGTCGACGTCCATCAGCTTCTCCGCCTTCAGCCCGGTGTCGTGATGCGCGGACTGCGAGCAGTAGCCGCAGTCCTCCTCGCAGCCGCCGGTCTTGATCGACAGCAGCGTCGACAGCTGGATCGCGTTCGCGTCGAAGTGCTCGCGGTGCGTCTGCTGCGCGCGGAAGATCAGATCGTTGAACGGCAGCTCGAACAGCGCGAGTACGTCTGCGACTTTCCAGCGCGGCGCGGCCGGCGCGGCGATCGGTTGCGCGTCGGTCGACGCATGGGTCGGCGCGGCGACGGTCTGGGCTTCGGTCATCGTGTTCATCCTGGAAACGTGGAATCGTGGAAACGGGTAAGGGGCTCAGCGTTGCGCGGCGGCGCGCAGCGCGTCGGTGAGCGTGGCGACGTCGAGCGACGCCGCGGCGGATTCGGGCGACGGCGGGCTCATGTATGCGATGCGGCCGAGCATCGGCGCACGGTGCTCGCGCGCGAGCCAGTCGCGCAACGTCGCGACGTTCTCATCAGCGAACGACATCGCCGGATCGACGTGATTCGCGACCCAGCCGGCGAGCGGCAGGCCGGCGGCGGCGATCGCGTCGGCGGTCAGCAACGCGTGGTTGATGCAGCCGAGCCGCACGCCGACGACGAGCACCGCCGGCAGCCCGAGCGCGACCGCGAGGTCGGCGGTGTCATGCTTCGCGCCGAGCGGCACGCGAAACCCGCCGACGCCTTCGACGACCACGACGTCCGCGCGCCGCACCGCTTCGCGATGGCATGCGACGATCGTGTCGATGTCGAGCGTGACGCCTTCCTGCCCGGCGACGATGTGCGGCGCGGCCGGCGCCTTCAGCAGGAACGGCGTGCGCAGCTCGGGCGGCAGTACGACGCTCGCGGCCGCGTCGAGCTGGTCCGCGTCCTCGTTGCGCCACACGCCGTCGCGCTCGTATGCGCCGGCTGCCACCGGCTTCATCGCAGCCGCGCGCAGGCCCGCGCGCGTGAACGCGTGCAGCAGCGCGGCGGACACGAAGGTCTTGCCGATCTCGGTGTCGGTGCCGGTGACGAAAAGTGAAAGCGCCGCTGACGTCCGCCGGGCCGCCCCAAGGGCGGCAGCCGCCCCCTCGGGGGGCAGCGAACGAAGTGAGCGTGGGGGCTGTTTCGTCATGCCGATGCCTCGCTCGCGGCAACGAGCGCCGCTTCGAGTCGTGCGAGATCGTCGAACGAATGCGCGGCCGACAGCGACACGCGCAGCCGCGACGTGCCCGCCGGCACGGTCGGCGGCCGGATCGCGGGCACCCACAGGCCGTGCGCGTCGAGCGCGTCCATCACCGCGAGCGTCGCTTCGTTGCTGCCGATCACGAGCGGCTGCACGGCCGTGTGCGAATCGACCGGCGTCCAGCGCGTTGCGCGGAGCAACGCGCGCGTGCGCGTGATCAGCTCGGCGAGATGCGCGCGCCGCGCGTCGCCTTCGTCGCCGCCGATCACCTTCAGGCTCGCGGATACCGCATGCGCGACCGCCGGCGGCGCGGCCGTCGTGAAGATATAGCTGCGCGCGCGCTGCACGAACCATTCGATCACGGTTTCGTGTGCGCAGACGAACGCGCCCGCGACGCCCGCCGCCTTGCCGAGCGTGCCGACGTACACGAGATGCGGCGAGCGCAGCGCGGCGGCCGCGAGCGCGCCGCGCCCTTGCGGGCCGAGCACGCCGAAACCGTGCGCGTCGTCGACGACGAGCCACGCACCATGCCGCTCCGCGAGCGCGACGAGCGCCGCGAGCGGCGCGATGTCGCCGTCCATGCTGAACACGGTGTCGGTGACGATCAGCTTCGTCGTCGCATCGGATGCGTCGAGCAGCGCGGCGAGCGCGGCCGTGTCCGCGTGCGGATAGATCTCGATCTTCGCGCGCGATAGCCGCGCGCCGTCGATCAGCGATGCGTGATTGAGCGCGTCGGAGAAGATCGTCGCGTCCTTGCCGGTCAGCGCGGTCATCGCGGCGAGGTTCGCCATGTAGCCGGTGCTGAAGAAGAGCGCGCGCGGCGCGTCGGAGAACGCGCCGACGAAGCTGGCGAGCTCGTCCTCGAGCTTCGCGTGCGCGCGCGAGTGGCCGCCGAGCAGATGCGAGCCGCCGCTGCCCGAGCCGTAGCGCTCGGCGCCTTCGCCGAATGCGGCGACGAGCGCCGGATGCGCGGCGAGGCCCAGATAGTCGTTGCTCGCGAAGCCGATGATGTCGCGGCCGTCGACGGTCATGTGCGCGCTGCACGCGGAATCGGCGACGCGCAGCCGCCGGCGCAGCCCTTGCGCGTCGAGCTCGGCGAGGCCGCGTTGCACGGATTCGAGCAAATTCATTCGGAGTGCTCCGCAAGCGTCGCATCGAGCGTGTCGCGCGTGCGTTGCGCGAGCCACGCGATGCCCGCGTCGTCGATGATGTAAGGCGGCATCAGGTAGACCGTCGTGCCGATCGGGCGCAGCAGCACTTCGCGCTCGAGCGCGTGCTCGAAGAAGCGGCGCGAGAAGGTGCGAGAAGCGTCGCGCGCGGCATCGCCGTCGAACGCCACGTCGAACGCGAACAGCGTGCCGCGCTCGCGCATGTGCCGCACGTTCGGATGCGCGGCGAGCGGCGCGAGCGCGTCGCGCATCGCCGCGGATTTGCGCGCGTTGCTCGCGAGCACGTCGTCGCGCGCGAACAGGTCGAGCGTCGCGAGCGCCGCGCGGCACGCGAGCGGATTGCCGGTGTACGAGTGCGAATGCAGGAAGCCGCGCGCCGTGTCGTCGTCGTAGAACGCGGCGAACACGTCGTCGCGCGTGAGCACGAGCGACAGCGGCAGATAACCGCCGCTGATCCCCTTCGACAGGCACAGAAAGTCCGGCCAGATACCGGCCTGCTCGCACGCGAAGAACGTGCCGGTGCGGCCGCAGCCGACCGCGATCTCGTCCGCGATCAGATGCACGCCGAATTCGTCGCAGAGCGCGCGCAGCCCGCGCACGTACGATGGATCGTGCATCGCGAAGCCGGCCGCGCACTGCACGAGCGGCTCGACGATCAGCGCGGCGATCCGGTCGCTTCGTTCGACGAACAATCGGCGCACGTCGGCGAGCGCGCGGCTCGCGACGTCGGCGGCGGTCTCGCCTTGCGCAGCCTGCCGCGCGTCCGGCGACGCGACGACGTGCGCGTGGCGGATCAGCGGATCGTAGGCATCCTTGAACAGCGCGACGTCGGTGACGCCGAGCGCGCCGATCGTTTCGCCGTGATAGCCGTTCGCGACGCAGACGAATTCGTTCTTCTGCGCGTGCCCGCGATTGCGCCACGAATGGAAGCTCATCTTCAGCGCGATCTCGACGGCCGACGCGCCGTCGGACGCGAAGAACGCGTGGCCGAGCGTGTGGCCGGTCAGCGCGGACAGGCGCTCCGCGAGCAAGATCGCGGGCTCGTGCGTGCAACCGGCGAGCATCGCGTGCTCGAGCGTGTCGAGCTGATCCTTCAGTGCCGCGTTGATGTCCGGATTCGCGTGGCCGAACAGGTTGACCCACCACGAGCTGATCGCGTCGAAATAGCGGCGGCCGTCGTGGTCATACAGCCACGCGCCGCTGCCGCGCGCGACCGGGATGAGCGGCAGGCGCTCGTGATGCTTCATCTGCGTACAGGGATGCCAGACGGCGCGCAGGCTGCGCGCCACCCAGGCGTCGGGTGCGTGCGTGTTCAAGACGACTCCGTTGCGGGATGCGCGATCGACGTGGCGTTCGCGCGAATGGGCATGGTTCGGCCGGCCGGCGCCCGGCCGTGCGAACGGCAAACGGGCAGAGATTAGCGCGTTCCGCGTGCCGATGCACTAGCGGCGAAAAATCCCGTAAAGCCTTGCTGGGCGGGAGTTGGCGGCAGATCGGAGCGGCTCGGGACGGAACGATTCCGATCAGGGAAAATGCCCGCAGTTGACGACGTCAGAGTGACACCCCCCAGCGAAAAAAATCATGCGGCGGCGCGGGCGATGGAACGGCGGAGCGTGACGGAAAAATGAGTGCGCGATCGCGATGCGGCGGACATGACGACGCGATGCGCAGCAAAGTACGTACAAGCAAGCACATGCAAGCGCAACGAATCCGAGGGATGGAAGAAGGGAGGAACCGCTCAGCGCGACGCGAGAAGAAAGGGGGCGCCGCTCAGCGCGACGCGAGCGAAGAATGCGCGACCTGCGCGTCGTCGTCGCGATCGGCGGTCTGCTCCGGCGCATGCCAGACGACGCGGTTGTCGACCGCATAGAGCCGGCACGAGCCCATGCCCTGTTTCGCGCAGTTGTCGAGCGCAAGCGCCATCGGATCGTCGCCGCCTTCGGCCCACGACCACGCGCCTTCGGCGGACACCGCGAACGCGCGGCTCGGATGCTGGCTCAGGAAATGGCGATAGCCGTCGCGGCCGGCCTCGTCGACGAACGGCACCGCGTCGACAGAGTCGATCGACGCATAGCCGCTCGCCTTCGGCTCGTGCGGCTCCGCGACCGCAAAGCGGACCGCGGTCGGCATGTTCAGCTGCGCGAGAAACGCGTCGACCGCGGGCCACCAGACGTCGACGCCGTCGCGATCGATCACGAGCCGATGCGCGTCGTCCTTGTAGCTGCCGTAGTCGACGAACCGCACCTGTGCGCCGTGCGACTGGTACGCGTCGCGCATCTGCGCGACGAGCGCGGGCGTCCAGACGGAGTCGTTGTCGCCGTAGAACCACAGCGACGGCACCGCCGTGTGCGCGCCGTACTGATCGAACGCGGCGACGAGATTGTGCTGCCACCCGTCGCACAGATCCTGGCGCAGCCCGCCCGAGAAATTGATGATGCCGCGCACGCCGCGCGCGGCTTCGGTGCCGTACGCGAGCGACACGAGGCCGCCGTGCGACGTGCCGGCGACGACGATCTTCGATGCGTCGACATACGGCTGATGCGCCATGTAGCGGATCGTCGCGGCGACGTCGTCGGCCTGCGCGATGCCATTGCGGGCGACGTTGCAGCCTTCCTGCTGATAGGTGCCGCCGGAGCCGGCGAAGCCCTGGCGGTTCGGCGCGATCACAGCATAGCCGCGGCGCACGAATTCGCGCGCGAACGCGAGCGGGCGGCTGCGCGGCTGCTGATGCAGATCGCCGGTGTTCTTGCCGTGGTTGAACACGACGAGCGGGAACGGGCCGGGGCCGTCGGGCTTGAACAGCGTCGCTTCGAGCGTCACCGTGCCGGATGCATCGGCCGGAATGCGAACGATCTGCTCATTGAGATTCGCGGCGACCTGCGGCAGGCCGGAGCCCTCGTAGTCGAAGCGCTCGGCGTGCGCGAACGGGCTGGTCGTAGCGGTATCGGCGTGCGGCAGCGTATCGGCCAGCGCGGCCGACAGCGCACAGGCCGCCATCCATCCCACCAATACTTTGCTGAACGCCATTCGCAAAACCCGCCATGTCCTTTGACGAAACCGAGCGCTCATCGTAGCTGGACAATTTCGGGTTGTGCAATGCGGGAATTACCCGGCGTTTGATACGACAAGTATTTGTCAGCGTTCGCTTAATTGAGGCGCGAGTATGCGTTCGAATTAGGGTGCGCAATACTGGCGATCAAGCGCGCTGCCAGGCCGGACGGGGTGTTGCGGGTGGGGAGCGAATCGATTTGCGCGTATCGCGCGGGCGACGAGCGGGAAGTCGTAATCGACGGTAACGGCGGAGGTGATGGGTTTCTTATTATTGGTATCGAGTCGTTCGCATAAGTCATCAATGGGAGACCCGATGGGTTCGCGTTCGATTTTGCGATGCGGGAATCGGCATAGTGGATCGATATTCGGCGCGTTGCGTTGACGCAATTCCTCACCGCTCCGTCACTTCTCCGTCGACGTATCGCCACCGGTCGTCCGTTCCCTTCTCGAACCGGCTGACCTCATGCAGCCGATACGCGCGTCCGCCGATCTTGTACCTCGCGACGAACTCGACGACCGCATGCCGCTCGTCGATCTGCTGATGCCGCTTCACCGCGAGCCCGATCCACTTCGGCGCATCGGCCGCATCCGGATCGGCGTCGAGATCGGCGGGGCACGTGCGCGGGTCCCACGTCGCGCGCAGATAGTCGTTCGCGCCGAGCACGTACGCGCTGTAACGCGAGCGCATCAGCTCGAGCGCGGTCGGCGCGAACGCGTCGCCGTCGATGAAGCGGCCGCAGCACGCGGCATAACGCGGCGCGCGCGCGGCGGCGCCCGCCTGCGGCGATGCGCCGCCGCACGGGCATGTATCGGGTCGGGAAGCCGTCATCGGAAGGAAAGAAAGTGGGCGCTCACCAGCTCAGCTCGACGCCATCGTATTGAAAGAACCGGCCGTTCGCCTGCGTGATGTCCGCGGCGGCCTCGGCGATCACGCGGCGCATCCCGGTCACGCTCGTTTCGGGATCGATCGCCGCTTGCGCGCCGCCCATGTCGGTGCGCACCCAGCCCGGATGCAGCGAGATGCACGCCGCATGGCGGGTCTGCAGCGACGCGATCCGCAGCACGTCGTTGAGCGCCGCCTTGCTCGCGCGATAGAGCCAGCCGGTCGTGCCGGTCGCCTCCGAAATGCTGCCCATCCGGCTCGACACGACCGCGAGCACGCCGCGCGCGTCCTCGACGAGCGGCAGCACGACCGGCAGCAACTGCATCGGCCCGCGCACGTTCGTGTGCATCACCGCGTCGAAGTCATCGGCGGTGATCGCGTCGACGCCGTCGGTGCGCGGCCCGTAGACGCCCGACACGACGACGGCCGCATCGAGCCGCTCGCCGTCGAGCGTCGCGCCGAACGCCGCGATCTGCGCGGGCTGCGTGATGTCGAGCGCATGCGCGAGCGCGCCGAGCGCGCGGAGCGCGGCGAGCGATGCTTCGTCGCGCGCGGTGGCGATCACGTTCCATCCGTCGCGCCGGTATTGCCGGACGAATTCGCGGCCGAGGCCGCGCGACGCGCCGACGATCAGTACGGTTTTCATGTCAGCCTCCCTCGCGCCCGCGGGCGTTCAGATCAGTTCGATGCCCATCGCGGTCGCCTCGCCGCCGCCGATGCACAGGCTCGCGACGCCGCGTTTGCCGCCGCGCGCGCGCAGCGCGCCGATCAGCGTGACGAGGATCCGCGCGCCGGACGCGCCGATCGGATGGCCGAGCGCGCACGCGCCGCCGTTCACGTTGACCTTGCCGTGCGGCAGGTCGTGATCCTTCATCGCGGCCATCGTGACGACCGCGAACGCCTCGTTGATCTCGTATAGATCGACGTCGGACGCGCGCCAGCCGTTCCTGGCGAACAGCCGCGAGATCGCGCCGACCGGCGCGGTCGTGAACTTCGACGGCTGCTGCGCGAACGTCGAATGCCCGACCACGCGCGCGATCGGCGTCGCGCCGAGCTTCTCGGCGGTCGACGCGCGCATCATCACGAGCGCGGCCGCGCCGTCGGAGATCGACGACGAATTCGCGGCGGTCACTGTGCCGGTCTTGCTGAACGCGGGCCTGAGCGTCGGAATCTTCGACGGATCGGCCTTGAACGGCTGCTCGTCGCGCGACACGACGGTATCGCCCTTCTTGCCGGCGACGGTCACCGGCGCGATTTCCCAGTCGAACGAGCCGTCCTCGTTCGCGCGCTTCGCGCGCGCGAGCGATTCGATCGCGAACGCGTCCTGAGCCTCGCGCGTGAACGCGTATTCGCCCGCGCATTCCTCGGCGAACGTGCCCATCAGGCGGCCCCGCTCGTACGCATCCTCGAGGCCGTCGAGGAACATATGGTCGAGCACCTGGCCGTGGCCCATCCGCATCCCGCCGCGCGCCTTCGGCAGCAGGTACGGCGCGTTCGTCATGCTCTCCATCCCGCCCGCGACGATCACGTCGGCCGAGCCCGCGACGAGCATGTCGTGCGCGAACATCGCCGCGCGCATCCCGGAGCCGCACATCTTGTTGATCGTCGTGCAGCCCGTGCCGAGCGGCAGCCCCGCGCCGAGCGCGGCCTGCCGCGCGGGCGCCTGGCCCTGGCCGGCGGGCAGCACGCAGCCGATCACGGCTTCGTCGATCTGCTCCGGGCTCAGGCCCGCGCGCGCGAGCGCCGCGGCGATCGCGGCGCTGCCGAGCTGCGGCGCGGTGAGCGACGCGAAGTCGCCCTGAAAGCCCGCGATCGGCGTGCGCGCCGCGGACGCGATGACGATGGAATCGTGTTCAACAGCCATGTTTCGTCTCCTTCAGGGTATCCGCCACCTTTTGGGCGACGTCGGTCAACTGCGCGGCATCGGCCTCGATCACGTCGTTATCGGGCGAATGCCGGCCGTGCACGGTCAGCGCGGTCACGCAGCGTTTATAAGTCGAGTCGAGCGCTTCGGGGCTCGACACCGCCATCCCGAGGTTGCGCATCCGGCCGTCGTGCACGCCGTACACGAGCCCGTGCACGGTCAGCGGCTGGCCGCGCGCCCACGCGTCGTTGACGATCGTCGAGCGGCACACGTTGACGACCTGCTCGATCGCGTTCAGCTCGATCAGGCGGCGGTAGCGCGCCTCGCCGACCGGCCATTCGTCGAGCAGCGCCGCGTGCCGTTCGCGCACGTCCTGCACGTGATGCAGCCAGTTGTCCGCGAGGCCGACGCGGCGGCTGTGCAGCGCCGCGTTCACGCCCGAGCAGCCGTAGTGGCCGACGACCATGATGTGCTTCACGCGCAGCAGGTCGACCGCGAACTGGATCACCGACAGGCAGTTCAGGTCGGTATGGACGACGACGTTCGCGATGTTCCGGTGAACGAACACTTCGCCCGGCGGCAGGCCGATGATCTGGTTCGCCGGTACGCGCGAATCGGAACAGCCGATCCACAGATACTCGGGCGCCTGCTGGTCGGCGAGGCGCGAGAAGTACTGCGGATCGTCGGCGAGCATGCGCTGGACCCAGGCGTCGTTGTTGGCGAACAGATGGGAGAGCGGGTGGTCTTGGGTGTTCATCGCGGTGGATTCCGGGGCGAAAAAAGCGGTCGATAAAACCGGTCGATAAAAGGGCGGGCTCAGGCGGCGCGCTGTGCGGCGCCGGCATCGTCGGCGCCGCTGCGGGTGTCGTTGCCGATGCTGTTGCCGGCGCCTGGCGTCGCGAAGCGCGCGGGATAGCGCACCGCGAAGCGCAGCGCCTGATCGTACGCATAGAAGTCGGGCAGCTCGCCGCGCAGCAGCGAGTCCTTGCTGTCTTGCCACAGCTCGGGCTCGAAGAAGTCCGCGTGATGCGCGAGGAAATACCGGCGCACGCGCGGGTCGCCGAGCAGGAACGGGCCGAACGTCTCGGGGAATACGTCGTGCGCGCCGACCGTATACCACGGCTCGCCGGACAGCTCGTCTTCCTCGTTGCGCGGCGGCGGCACGCGGCGGATGTTGCAGTCGGTCAGATACTCGATTTCATCATAGTCGTAGAACACGACGCGCCCGTGCCGCGTGACGCCGAAGTTCTTGTACAGCATGTCGCCGGGGAAGATGTTCGCCTTCATCAGCTCCTTCACCGCGTTGCCGTACTCCTTCACGCCGTGCTCGACCTCGTCGTCGGTGCCGTTCTGCAGATACAGATTCAGCGGGATCATCCGCCGCTCGATGTACAGATGCCGGATCACGAGATCGTCTCCCTCGTATTCGAGCAGCGACGGCACTTCCTTCTCGAGCTCGCGCACGAGCGCGTGATCGAGCCGCGCGAGCGGCAGCGCGACGCTCGAGTATTCGAGCGTGTCGGCCATCCGGCCGAGCCGGTCATGGCGCTTCACGAGCTGATACTTCTCCATGATCTGCTTGCGCGTCGTGTCCTTCGGCGGCGGGAAGTGATCCCTGATGATCTTGAACACGTACGGGAACGACGGCAGCGTGAACACGAGCATCACGAGCCCCTTGATGCCGGGCGCGATGACGAAGCGGTCGCTCGAATGCGACAGGTGATGGAGCAGGTCGCGGTAGAACAGGTTCTTGCCCTGCTTCTGCAGTCCGACCGACGTGTAGATCTCGGCCTTCGGCTTGCCCGGCATGATCGAGCACAGGAACTCGACGTACGCGGACGGCACGTTCATGTCGACGAGGAAGTACGAATGCGAGAAGCTGAAGATGATCTGCAGCTGCTGGCGGCTCAACAGCACGGTGTCGAGCGCGAGCACGCCGGCTCGCGTATGGCGGATCGGCATCGCGAACGGCACGACGCGCTCGCCGTTGATGATGCGCCCGACGATGTACGCGGTCTTGTTGCGAAAGAACAGCGACGACAGCACGTGGATCTGGAAATTCACCGCTTCGTCGAACTTGCCGTACGTGTCGTGGATCGACTGCATCACGCACGCGGTGTCGCGCGCGAGATCCTCGAACGGCGGATTGAGCTGGAAGTTCGTGACGATGCGCTCGAGCGTGACCGCGAGCCCGTCGGTGCCCGGGTAGTACGCACGATAGGTCGGCTTGCCGGCGGGCTCGTCGTTCTCGAGATACTCGGTCGCGATCGCCGGCCGCACGAAGATGAAATCGTTGTTGAAGTACGAGCGGTGCAGGATCTTGCAGCAGACCGAATTGAAGAACGTCTCCGCGCACTCGGGCTGGCGGTGCGAGGTCAGCAGGCCGATGTAGTGCAGCTTGATCTGCTGCCAGACCTCGTCGTCGATGTTCTCCGCGTCGTATTCGTCTTCCAGCAGCTCGACGCATTCCGAGACGCGATCGTCATACGACGTGATCCGGTCGCGCGCGAGCCGCTGCAGCCCATGCCAGTCGCCGCGCTCGAACAGCGTCTTCGCTTCGACGGCCGCTTCGCGGAAGATCCGGTAGTGGCGGTCGAAGTTCTCGAGCATCGTCTGCGCGACGTCGAAACCGATCTGCGACGACAGCAGTTTGGGAAAGTGATTCATGAACGGGCATGCTCACGGGGGCTGGAAGCACCGCCATTTTAGCGCTCGCGCGGCGCACCGATGGCATCCGGTCCGCGCCGCGCGCCGGCGCCGGGCGTGGCACGTTGCGCGGCGTTCGTCGACGTTTCGTGCATCTTCTCGCAAAGATGCGCGTACGGGGATTATTGTGGCGCGAATTTATTTTGATGCGCGACCGGGCCGGCCGACGCCGATCGGCGTTGGGCGCTAGAATCGACCGGATGCGGCCGGCGCGCGGCGGGCGGTTAGCCGCGCCGGACGGACACACGACACGACACGACACGACGAGACACCCCACCGATGAACGCTCTGGAACACCAACTCGACTATCCGTTCTCGAACACGCTGCCGCCCGAAGGCGAAACGTTCGAGGTCGCGCCCGGCGTGCGCTGGCTGCGCATGCCGCTGCCGTTCGCGCTCGACCACATCAACCTCTGGCTGCTGCGCGACGAGATCGACGGGCAACCCGGCTGGACGATCGTCGACTGCGGCATCTCGTCCGACACGATCCGCGCGCACTGGGAGCGGATCTTCGATACGCAGCTCGACGGGCTGCCGGTGCTGCGCGTGATCGTCACGCACTGCCACCCGGATCACTTCGGGCTCGCGGACTGGCTCTGCGGCGGCGGCGACCGGAAGCGCTGGGACGTGCGGCTGTGGATGACGCTCGGCGAATACGCGTTCGGCTGCCTGCTCGCGTCGGGCAACGGCTCGAACGCGGGCGGGCCGGGCGCGGCCGAGCACTTCGCGCGGCACGGGCTCGCCGATCCGGCCGCGCTCGACAAGCTCCGCAACCGCACCAGCTACTACTCGAATCTCGTGCCCGCGGTGCCGCCGCGCTATCGGCGGCTGCGCGAAGGCGACGCGGTGACGATCGGCGCGCGCACGTGGCGCGTCGTGACGGGCTTCGGCCATTCGCCTGAACATTGCGCGTTGCACAGCGAAGCCGACGGCGTGCTGATCTCCGGCGACATGGTGCTGCCGCGAATCTCGACGAACGTGTCGGTGTTCGACCTCGAGCCGGAGGCGAATCCGCTCGCGCTGTATCTGCAGTCGCTCGGCCGCTACGAGGCGATGGCGGGCGACACGCTCGTGCTGCCGTCGCACGGCAAGCCGTTCCGCGGGCTGCACACGCGCGTCGCGCAGCTGCGCGCGCACCACGACGCGCGGCTCGCCGAGGTGCGCGAGGCCTGCGGCGCGAAGCCGATGAGCGGGGCCGACATCGTGCCGATCATGTTCCCGGGTCGCACGCTCGACACGCACCAGATCACGTTCGCGCTCGGCGAGGCGATCGCGCACCTGAACCTGCTGTGGCTCGCGGGCGAGCTGAAGCGCACGCAAGGCGACGACGGCGTGCTGCGTTTCTCCCGGTAGCGGAAGGTAGCGGAAGGTAGCGGAAGGTAGCGGAAGGTAGCGGAACGATCGGGCGGCAAGCCCGATCGCCTTGGCGCGGGCGGGCTTACTGCACCGACACCGCCGTGAAATTCTGCCGTCCGAACGGGCTCACGCGGTAGCCGCTCACGTTCGCGCGCGTGAGCGCGGCCGCGGTCGGATAGCCGAGCGGAATCCACAGCGCCTGGTCGTGGATGATCTTCTGCGCGGCTTCATAGTCCTTCGCGCGCTTCGCCTGATCGGCGGTCTCCTTGCCGTCCGAGATCAGTTTGTCGAGTTGCGGATCGCAGAACCGCGCGAAGTTGATCCCCGACTTCACCGCGTTGCAGCTGAACTGCGGCGTCAGGTAGTTGTCCGGATCGCCGTTGTCGCCGGCCCAGCCCATGAACAGCAGGTCGTGCTGCCCTTGCTTCGCCTGCTTGATCAGCTCGCCCCATTCGATCACCCGCACGTCCGCCTTCACGCCGATCTTCGCGAGGTCGGCCTGCAGCAGCTCCGCGCCCGCTTTCGGGTTCGGGTTCAGCACGCTGCCGGCCGGACGCACCCAGATCGTCGTCGAGAAGCCGTTCGGGAAGCCCGCCGCCGCGAGGAGCTGCTTCGCCTTCGCGGGATCGTACGGATAGGGCGCGACGCTCTTCGCGTAACTCCACGTGTTCGGCGGATACGGGTTGTTCGCCGGCGTCGCGGTGTTGTCGAACACGACCTTCAGATAGGTCGCGCGGTCGAACGCGAGATTCAGCGCCTGGCGCACCTTCTCGTTGTCGAGCGGCTTCTTCTGCGTGTTCAGCGCGACGAACGCGGTCATGAACGCGGGCGTCTGCACGACCTTCAGCGCGCCGTCCGTCTTCGCGGCGAGCACGTCCTGCGGCTTCGGCGACAGCGCGATCTGGCACTCGCCGGCCTTCAGCTTCTGCGCGCGCACCGACGGATCGGGCGTGATCGCGTAGATCAGCCGGTCGACTTTCGGCTTCGGCCCCCAGTAGGTCGGGTTCGCGTCGTAACGGATCAGCGCGTCCTTCGTGTAGCTCCGCAGCACGAACGGGCCGGTGCCGACCGGCTTCGCGTTCAGGTCGGCCTGCTTGCCGGCCTTCTGAAGCTGGTCCGCGTACTCGGCCGAGTAGATCGACGCGAAGCCCATCGTCAGGATCGGCACGAACGTCGCGTTCGGCTCGTTCAGCACGAACTTCACCGTGCTGTCGTCGACCTTCACGATCGATTTCACGAGCTTCGCGAGGCCCATCGACTGCGCATGCGGGAAGCCGCTCGGGCCGGCGACCTTGTGCCACGGATTCGAGTCGTCGATCATCCGCGTGAACGTGAACACGACGTCGTCGGCATTGAGCGGCCGGGTCGGCTTGAAGTAGTCGGTGGTCTGGAACGCAACGTTCGGGCGCAGGTGGAACGTGTAGATCAGGCCGTCGGCGCTGGCTTCCCACTTGTCCGCGAGCGCGGGGACGACCTTCTTGTCGGCTTCGTCGTACGACACGAGTGTGTTGAAGATCACGTCGGCCGACGCGTTGGTCGTGACGAGCGAGTTGTACTGAACGACGTCGAAGCCGTCGGGGCTCGATTCGGTGCAGACGGTCAGCGGTTTCGCGGCGACGAAGGCCGGCAGGGCGGCGATCAGCGCGGCTGCGGCGTACGGCTTGATGCGCATAGGTTCTCCCACGTGGCTTTTGGTTTTTCGATGACGGGATGCGGGCACCGCCCGGCGGCGGCGCGGCGGACGACTAGCATACCGTCAAAGCGCGGCGCGCGTGAAAAACGGCGCCAGAACGGGTGCGGGAACGGGCGCGGGAACGGGCGCCAGAACGGGCGCGAGAACGGGCGCGAGAACGGGCGGCATCGCGCGCGCGCCTTCCGGCGGCCAGCGCAAGCCGGTTATTGGCGTGAACCGGCCCTAGTCCTTCGCGCGCGGCTTGCGCGGCGCGCGTTCGAACAGCCGGTCGTAGAGCCAGCGCGGCATCACGTGCAGCACCTTCGCGACGACGCCCATCTGCCACGGGATCACGCTGAACGCGCGGCGCTCGGCGATCGCACGGGCCGCGCGCGCGGCGAAGCGGTCGGCGTCGAGCAGGAACGGCATCCGGTACGGATTGTGCGCGGTCATCGGCGTGCGGATGTAGCCGGGCGCGATCGTCACGACGCCGACCTGGTGCGGCCGCATCTCGACGCGCAGCGCTTCGAGATACTTGATCGCGGCCGATTTCGACGCGCTGTACGCGCCGGAGCCGGGCAGCCCGCGCACGCCGGCGACGCTCGCGATGCCGACGAGCGTGCCGCGCTTCGCGGCGGTCATCGGGCCGACGAACGGCTCGAACGTCGCGACCATCCCGAAGTAATTGATGTCCATCACGTTGCGGAACGCGGCGAGATCGCCGTGGCCGGTGATCGCGCCCTGGCTGATGCCCGCGTTCGCGATCACGACGTCCGGGCAGCCGTGCTCGGCGATGAACGCGGCGGCCGCGTGCGCGAGCGCGTCGGCGTCGCGCACGTCGACCGGATAGACCGAGATGGACAGCGACGGGAAGTGTTGCGCGAACGCGGCGAGCGTGTCGCCGCGCCGCGCGACGAGGCCGAGCGTCGCGCCCTGGCGCGCGTACTCGCTGGCGAGCGCGAGGCCGAGGCCGCTCGACGCGCCGGTGATGAAGACCTTCAGCGGGGCGGTCATGCCGGCGCGGGATCGGACGGCAGGGGGCTTAGAGCTTCTTGTCCTGGACCTGCTTCACCAGATAGTCGAGGACCTGCGCGGTGCCCTCGAGGCTGTTCGTATACGCGGGGCCCGTCTTGTACTTGCCCGCGACGATGAGCGTCGGCACGCCGTCGACGCCATAGTTCTTCATCGCCTCGGCCGCCTGCTTCACTTCGCCCTGCACGCTGAACGAGTTGTACGCGTCCATGAACTTCTTCTTGTCGACGCCCTGGGTCGCGAGGAAGTCGGCCTGCGCCTGCGGCGTCAGCAGATAGTTCTTCTGCTTGTGGATCGCATTGAAGATCGCCGGCGTGACCTTCTCGGCGATGCCGAGCGCGGACACCGCGTAGTAGAGCTTCGAGTGCGGCACGAAATCGTCGCGGAACGCGACCGGGATGCGCTTGAAGTCGATCTTGTCGGCGTCCTTCTTCACCCACGCCTCGAGCGTCGGCTCGAACTCGTTGCAGTGCGGGCAGCCGTACCAGAAGAATTCGATCACTTCGACCTTGCCGGCCGGCGCGGACGTCGGCTGCGGCGACTTCATCACTTCGTAATCCTTGCCCGCGACCGGCGCGGCGGGCGATGCCTGTGCGAAACCAGCCGCGAGGCTCAGGGACAGCAGAAGCGTGCTAAGCAGTTTTTTCATGTTATGACTGTCGATCGGTTGCTGGGGTAACGAAACGGGATCTGCGTGGGCGCGGCCGGGCTTACTGCTTCGTGAAGCGGATCACCGCCGTGTCGACACCAGCGTCGGACAACCGCTGGCGTGCCGAGTTCATGTCCTCGAATTTCGAGAACGGGCCCACGCGCACACGGAAATAGGTGACGCCGCTCACGTCGCGCTTCGACACCTTCGACTCGAAACCCTGGAAGCCGAGGCGCGCGCGCTGCTGCTCGGCGTCCGTTTCGGTCTTGTACGCGCCGACCTGCAGGAAGTAGCCGGTGTTCGTGTCGGACGCGCTCGGTGCGGACGGCGCCTTCTGCGGCATGTTGTTCGCGAGAATCGCGGCCGGCGACGGCGATTTCGGCGCGGCGGCCTGCGCCTGCGACGGCGTCTGCGCGGCCTTCGCGGGCGCCTGCGGACGCGGCTGCGGCTGGCGCGCCGTTTCGGTCTCGATGTCGTTCGAGCTTGCGACGGCTTGCGACGACTTCTTCTTCGGCGGCGTCACGTCGGCCGGTTGCGGCGGCACGACGCTGTCATTACCGTTGCCGTTTTCGCTGTCGTTGCTGCTGGACGGCGCCGCGTTGTTGCCCGACGGCGGCATCTCGACGATCTGCGGCGCCGGCAGCATGCCGGACCCGGACGTGGCGCCCTGGCCGGGCGCGGTGTTCGGCGGCGTCTGCGCGGTCTGCGGGACCGGCTGGCCGGGCGTCTTGCCCTGCAGCACGCGGTTCGGGTCGATCTGCTGCGGCTGGCTCGCGCCGTTGTCGGCGGGCGGCGCGACCTTCGCGACGAACGGTGACGGCGAGCGCGTGATGTACAGCGCGACGACCACGGCGATCGCCAGGCCGACGATCAGGCCCAGCACGACCCCGATGAATGTTCCCCCGGCTTGTTTCGACTGTTGCGGCTTGCGGCGTGGTTGTGCCATTGCTTGAGTCACCTGCAAAAAGAATCGTGGAACGGCCGGGCCGCAACAGGCCGCGGCCTGCCGTGGTCCGGCTTCTCGCGGCCCGGCCTATCGCGGCCCGGCCGGTCGTCGCCCGGCGCGGACGGCTTACATCTTCTCGGGCGCGGAGACGCCGAGCATCGCCAGACCGTTCTCGAGCACCTGCCGGGTCGCGGCGAGCAGCGCGATGCGCGCGGTGCGCGGCGCCTCGTCGTCGACCAGCACGCGCTCCGCATTGTAGAACGAGTGGAATTCGCCAGCGAGGTCGCGCAGGTAGAACGCGACCGCGTGCGGCGCCAGTTCGTTCGCCGCGTGCGTGAGCATGTCCGGGTACTCGGCGAGCTTCTGCAGCAGCGCGGTCGCCTGCTTGCTCGTGAGCTGGGACAGGTCGGCGCCCGAGAACTGAGACGGCTGCGACAGATTGCCGCTGTAGCGCGACTTCCACTCGTTCAGCACCGAGCAGATCCGCGCATGCGCGTACTGCACGTAATAGACCGGGTTTTCGTCGTTCTGTTTCAGCGCGAGATCGATATCGAACACGAATTCGGTGTCCGCCTTCCGCGAGATCAGGAAGAAGCGCACCGCGTCGCGGCCGCGCGTGATCGTCGCCGCGTCGAGCTGGTCCGGCGATTTCTCCGAGCCCGGCGCGGCGCCGCCCGACCATTCGATCAGGTCGCGCACCGTCACGTAGCTGCCCGCGCGCTTCGAGATCTTCACTTCCTGGCCGTCGCGCATCACGGTGACCATCTTGTGCAGCACGTAGTCCGGATAGCCCTTCGGAATCCCGACGTGCAGCCCCTGCAGGCCCGCGCGCACGCGCGAGATCGTGCCGTGGTGGTCCGAGCCCTGGATGTTGATCACCTTCGTGAAGCCGCGCTCCCACTTCGTCACATGGTACGCGACGTCCGGCACGAAGTACGTGTACGTGCCGTCGGACTTGCGCATCACGCGGTCCTTGTCGTCGCCTTCGTCGGTCGTGCGCAGCCACAGCGCGCCGTCCTGCTCGTAGGTCATGCCGGCCGCGATCAGCGCGTCGACGGTCTTCTCGACCCGGCCTTCCGTATACAGCGACGATTCGAGGTAGTACTGGTCGAACTTCACGCCGAACGCCTGCAGGTCCATGTCCTGCTCGTGGCGCAGGTATGCGACCGCGAACTTGCGGATCGCGTCGAGATCGTCCGGGTCGCCCGTGCCCTTGACCGGCTCGCCGTCCTTCGCGGCGACCGTCTCGCCGTTCAGGTAGTCGCGCGCGATGTCGGCGATGTATTCGCCGTTGTACGCGGCTTCCGGCCAGCCCGCGTCGCCCGGCTTCAGGCCGCGCGCGCGCGCCTGCGTCGAGATCGCGAGGTTGCCGATCTGCACGCCGGCGTCGTTGTAGTAGAACTCGCGGTGCACCGCGCAGCCCTGGCTGCCGAGCACGTTCGCGAGCGCGTCGCCGAGCGCCGCCTGGCGGCCGTGGCCAACGTGCAGCGGGCCGGTCGGGTTCGCGGACACGAATTCGAGCAGCACGTGCTTGCCCTTTTCGCGCTCGGACTGGCCGAACGCGCGGCCTTGCTCGAGCACCGCGCCGATCACCGCCTGCTTCGCGGCGGCCGCGAGGCGCAGGTTGATGAAGCCGGGGCCGGCGATCTCGGCGGCGTCGACGAGGCCCTGCGCGCCCGGCTGCGCGATGAGCGCGGCGACGATCTTCTCGGCGAGCTGGCGCGGGTTCGTGCCGAGCGGCTTGGCGAGTTGCATCGCGACGTTGCACGCGACGTCGCCGTGCGCGGCGACCTTCGGGCGCTCCAGCGTGATCGCGGGCACGACGAACGCCGCGTCGGCGTCGCCCTTCAGCGCGTGGGCGACCTGCTCGACGCTATCGGCAAGCAGGGTTTCGAGAGTCAGTTTGTGTGCTGGCAGCATGCTGGTAGAAGGCTTCGTTGGTGGCGGGGCTCGACCGCGGCCCCGCCGGCGCGCCGTCGGGGCGCACATTTTTCAGGGATCGCGGAATTTTAACAGGTGCTAATATGCGGCCAGGTGCCCGGCGTGAACGCGGGGCGCGCACAACAAGATGATTGGGAAATTGCGATGATTACATTCAAGAGCAGGGCGGCACAGGACCTCCAGGTGTTGAAGGATTTCGCGGTGCTGGTGCTGGGCCTCGTCGGCAAGTCGCTCGACGAGCGCGGCGTGATCGCGTACGACGAACTCGACGGTGCGATTGCGAAGCTGGAAGACGCGGTCGCGCGCGCGAATCACGAGCGCAGCGAGCACGCCGGCCATTTCCACGAGAACGAACCGGACCATCCGCACCACGAAGTGCCGCCGAGCCTCGCTCAACGCATCGCGCCGTTCCTCGGGATGCTGCGCGAGGCGAAATCGCAGAACGCCGACGTCCACTGGGGGTTCTGAGCCGCCCGCGACGCGATCCGGCTGCGCCGGAGTGTGACAAAAAAACCCGCTTGCCAGGCGGGTTTTTTTTCGTCCGCCGCCGGGCGGCGCGCTTGCGCTGCTGACGCTGCCCGAGTATGCGTGGCTTTCGGCTGATACCAGGGATCGGGCGCGGGTCAATCAGATGAAATTCGTTGTCCAGGCACAAATTGATCTGATGCAAAAGTAGCTGATCGCCACCTTTCAATATGTTTAGGTTAAATGTAGCCTGCCCACCGGATGGCTGTTGAATTTTCGCAACGGGTGCCTTTTGTCGGGATTGTCCGCTCTTGAACCAATGGGTCGCTAATGATCAGGAAAACGGTTGGCATGCTGCTTTTCATGATAGCGGCAACGGGTTATGCAGCTTCAATTGCTGAGCTCTATCAACAAATCCCATCGCAAAAGAACGCAGACGGCACGATTACCATTTTTCCACACTCGCGACCGAGCGATCTGAATGAGTTGCATCAGCGCTACTGCGAAAGCATCGGCGGCAAAGATATTACCGACGAAGGGGACACTACCATCACGGCGGCAACGATAGACGCCGCAACATGCTTGATCCAACCGTCAAACACCAATATCGGCACTTTGGGCGTGAAAAGCAGCCCATTAAGCCATGATTTGCCCCCTCTCGGAGGGGTTAAAGTCGCGCCGAACAATGAGTCGGACGATCCGATTTAAATCCTAGCCACTCGCTCAAAGCTGAGGCGCGAGCGCGCGCCGCGCGTCCTCGAGCGACAGCGACATCCGTTGCGCGTAGTCTTCGAGCTGATCCTGCCCGATTTTCCCGACCGAGAAGTACGTGCTGTCCGGGTGTGCGACATAGAAGCCCGACACGCTAGCGGCCGGGAGCATCGCGAGCGAATCGGTGAGGCTCATCCCGACTTCCTCCGCGTTCAGCGCCGCGAACATGTCGCGTTTCACGAGGTGATCCGGGCACGCCGGATAGCCCGGCGCCGGGCGGATGCCGACGTACTTTTCGGCGATCAGCGCGTCGTTGTCGAGCGTCTCGCCGCTCGCGTAGCCCCAGAACTCGCGGCGCACGCGCGCGTGCATCGCTTCCGCGAGCGCTTCCGCGAAGCGGTCCGCGAGCGCCTTCAGCGTGATCGCGCTGTAGTCGTCGTGTGACGATTCGAACAGCTTCTCCTTCGCTTCGACGCCGATCCCCGCGGTGACCGCGAACATGCCGATGTAGTCGGCCACGCCCGATTCCTTCGGCGCGATGAAGTCGGCGAGCGAGCGGTTCGGCCGCATCACGCCGTCAACGACCGGCCGCACCGTCTGCTGGCGCAGGTTGCGCCACGTGAGCAGCACGTCCGAGCGCGATTCGTCGGTGTAGATCTCGATGTCGTCATCGTTCACGGTGTTCGCGGGCAACAGCGCAATCACGCCGTTCGCGGTGAGCCAGCGGCCCTGGATCAGCTTGTCGAGCATCTCCTTCGCGTCCGCGAACACGCGCCGCGCCGATTCGCCGACGACCTCGTCCTGCAGGATCGCCGGGTACGGCCCGGCCAGATCCCAGGTCTGGAAGAACGGGCCCCAGTCGATGAAGCGCGCGAGCTCGGCGAGGTCGTAGTTCTTGAACACGCGGCGGCCGATGAACTTCGGCTTCACCGGCGCGTAGCCCGCCCAGTCGAGCTTCGTCTTGTTCGCGCGCGCCTGCTCGAGCGTGACGAGCGGCGTCGTCTTCCGGTTCGCGTGCTGCACGCGGATGCGCTCGTATTCGGTCTTCAGCTCGTCGAGGTACTTCTGCGCGCCTTCGTCGGACAACAGGCTCGACGCGACCGACACCGAGCGCGACGCGTCCGGCACGTAGACGACCGGCCCGTCGTAGTTCGGCGCGATCTTCACCGCGGTGTGCACGCGCGAGGTCGTCGCGCCGCCGATCAACAGCGGCGTCTGCTTGCCGCGGAAGTAGTCGTCGCGCTGCATCTCGGACGCGACGTACGCCATTTCCTCGAGGCTCGGCGTGATGAGGCCCGACAGCCCGATGATGTCCGCGCCTTCCTCCTTCGCCTTCGCGAGGATCTCGTTGCACGGGACCATCACCCCCATGTTGACGACTTCGAAGTTGTTGCACTGGAGCACGACCGACACGATGTTCTTGCCGATGTCGTGCACGTCGCCCTTCACGGTCGCGATCACGATCTTGCCCTTCGCGCGCACGTCGCCGCCCGCTTCGGCAAGCAGGCGCTTCTCTTCCTCGATGAACGGCACCAGATGCGCGACCGCCTGCTTCATCACGCGCGCGGACTTCACGACCTGCGGCAGGAACATCTTGCCCTGGCCGAACAGGTCGCCGACGATGTTCATCCCGTCCATCAGCGGGCCTTCGATCACGTTGATCGGGCGCCCGCCGGCCGCGTCGATCTTCTGCCGCGTTTCCTCGGTATCCTCGACGATGAAGTTCGTGATCCCGTGCACGAGCGCGTGCGCGAGGCGCTTCTCGACCGGCTGGTTGCGCCACTCGAGGTTCTCTTCCTTCTTCGCTGCGCCCGTCTTGAACTTGTCGGCGATCTCGAGCAGGCGATCGGTGGAATCGGCGCGGCGATTCAGGATCACGTCCTCGACGCGCTCGCGCAGCTCGCCGTCGAGATCCGCATAGACGCCGAGCTGGCCCGCGTTCACGATCCCCATGTCCATCCCGGCCTGGATCGCGTGGTACAGGAACACGGTATGGATCGCCTCGCGCACCGGATCGTTGCCGCGGAACGAGAACGACACGTTCGACACGCCGCCGCTGATCTTCGCGTACGGCAGGTGCTGCTTGATCCAGCGGGTCGCCTCGATGAAGTCGACCGCGTAGTTGTTGTGCTCCTCGATGCCGGTCGCGACCGCGAAGACGTTCGGGTCGAAGATGATGTCCTCGGGCGGGAAGTCGCATTCGCGGACGAGAATCTCGTACGAGCGCCTGCAGATCTGGGTCTTGCGCTCGAACGTATCGGCCTGGCCCGTTTCGTCGAACGCCATCACGACGGCCGCCGCGCCGTAGCGGCGGATCAGCTTCGCATGATGGCGGAACGCGTCCTCGCCTTCCTTCAGCGAGATCGAGTTCACGATCGCCTTGCCCTGCACGCACTTGAGGCCGGCCTCGATCACTTCCCACTTCGACGAGTCGATCATGATCGGCACGCGTGCGATGTCCGGCTCCGACGCGATCAGGTTCAGGAAGCGCACCATCGCCGCCTTGGAGTCGAGCATCGCCTCGTCCATGTTGATGTCGATCACCTGCGCGCCGTTCTCGACCTGCTGGCGTGCGACCGCGAGCGCGTCGTCGAACTGGCCGTTGAGGATCATCCGCGCGAACGCCTTCGAGCCGGTGACGTTCGTGCGCTCGCCGACGTTGATGAAGAGCGTCCCGGACGTGACGTTGAACGGCTCGAGGCCGGCGAGGCGCATCGTGTGATCGGTCATGGCTGTGGACATCAGGCTTTAAAGGCAGAAAAGCGACAAAAATGGATCAAAGCGGTTCGAGAGCGGCAATCCGGTCGAACCATTGGCTGAAATGCGGACACTGGGCGCGAATTGTATCCAGTCCGATTTTTTCTGCGGCAAGCGGACCGTGCCGCACTTTTCGATAACGAGGCGTCAGAATGGCGAGTCGCTTCGACGGGGCGGTATGAGGCGAATCGTTGATCCATTCGGGATCGGCGACGCCGGCTCGAACCTCGGCGAGCTCAGGCGCGTGGACAGCCCATTCCGGTTCGATCTGGCAGAGCATGGTTGTGTCGGAGAACAACAGCGATTCGAATTCGTGAGGCTGAATATAGGGAAGGAATCGTTCCCTTCTGCAACCGGTCAATGCGATGTGCGCGTGAAGTGCATCCTCGATGCGCGCGGCGCGATCCGCGGGTGGCAAACCTTGCGTTTCCACGACTCCCGGGAAGGTTTTATCCAGCGCATAAAGATCGAACAGCGTCGTCAGGTAGGTGTCCTGACGCTCCTTGAGCGTCCGTTCGATGAAGCGGCCGATCCTGTCCAGATTGAGTGCGCCGCCGCGTTGGCCCGACGACGTGCGGACAAGTCTCGGCGTCACGTAGATGCCTCGCGGCGCGAGCGCTGCCGCCAGAACCCTGTTGACGAACGCTTCCTCGGTCTGGCCTTCGCCGATGACAATCAATTCGACCATCAGGAAGGTCTCCCGCCAAGCACGTTTCGCTCCCAGAGATCGCCGAGCGAGTATTCTTCGAGCCAGTTTTCGAGCGAAGCCGCATCGAGGCGCCGAAAAGCCGACGCATTGTCTTCCCGATCGACGACCACGATGTCCGATGGCTCGAAGCAATTCAGCAATTCGACCGACTGAGTGGACACGATGAGCTGCCTTCTTTCCGACGTACGCTTGAGCAGATCGGCGAGAACGTTGATCGCATACGGATGCAGCCCGAGTTCGGGTTCGTCGATCAGGATGGTCGATGGCATCAGCGCCCAGGGCTGCAACAGAAGCGTACAGAGGCAGATGAAGCGTAGCGTGCCGTCCGACAGCATGTGTGCTTTGAACGGCGTGTCCGGATTGCCTTTTTCGGTCCACTCCAGTTCGATGACGTGGGCGTCGTCGTCGCGATGGACGAAGTCGTCGAAAAACGGTGCGATGAGCCGGACAGAGTCGACGATGAGGCGGTACTGCGCTTCATGTTTCGTATGCAACATCCGGAGGTACGCGGCGAGGTTCGCGCCATCCGCTTTGAGTCGCAGGGTGTCGTTGATGCTGTGCGGCTGCTTGACCTTGGCCGTTTCGCCCGTATCGTGGAAATGGTAGACGCGCCAGTTTTCGATCGCGCGTCCGACGGTCTGAAAATGCGCGTCTTTTGCGTTCCTGATACGCGATTCCGCGTGTCCCGTGCCGAGCGGGGGAGGGAGTTCTTCCGGGCTGAGAGGGAAATCGCTGCCGAGCCCGATTCGCTCGTTTTCATAGATCAGCCGATTGTCGTTGGTCGGCGCCAGATCGAAGCGATAACGGTACTTGTCGAAGACGAGTTCGGCATGAAGTGACGAAGTCGTTTTACGCGAGAAATGCAGCAATGCATCCGGCCCTCCCTGCTTTTGTACATATAGCTGAAGGCGCTGGTCATACATTTCCGCAAGCATGCGAAAGAAGCCGATGAAATTGGATTTCCCGGCGCCGTTTGCACCGATCAGCACGTTGAGATTGGTCAACTCGAAATCGCGCAGGTCGCGAATCGACTTGTATCCCTGAATGGTCAATTTGCTGACAGCGGGCATGCTCTGATATCCCAAAGTCGATCGAGGCCGTCAGACCTCTTCCCGATAGTTTGCCCACGTCCGGGGCTTCACGCCAGCCAGCCGTTTGGCGATCTCGGCGATGTGCTCGGGCGTCGTGCCGCAGCAGCCGCCCGCGACGTTCACGAGCCCGGCCTGCGCGAATTCCTTCAGCAGGCCGGACGTGACGTCGGGCGTTTCGTCGAAGCCGGTGTCGCTCATCGGGTTCGGCAGGCCGGCGTTCGGGTAGCACGACACGTAGGTGTCGCAGAGCTTCGCGAGCTCCGCGATGTACGGGCGCATCAGCGCGCCGCCGAGCGCGCAGTTCAGGCCGAACGTCAGCGGCTTCGCGTGGCGCAGCGAGTTCCAGAACGCCTCGACGGTCTGGCCGGACAGGATGCGGCCCGACGCGTCGGTGACGGTGCCGGAGATCATGATCGGCAGCCGCTCGCCGGTGTCTTCGAACAGCTGGTCGAGCGCGAAGAGGGCGGCCTTCGCGTTCAGCGTGTCGAAGATCGTCTCGACGAGGAACAGGTCGACGCCGCCGTCGAGCAGCGCGTTCGCCTGCGCGTAGTAAGCGTCGCGCAATTCGTCGAACGTGACGTTGCGCGCGCCCGGATCGTTCACCTCGGGCGAGATGCTCGCCGTTTTCGGCGTCGGGCCGATCGCGCCGGCGACGAAGCGCGGCTTGTCGGGCGTCGCGTATTTTTCCGCCGATTCGCGCGCGAGCTTCGCGGACGCGACGTTCATCTCGACGACGAGATCTTCCATCCCGTAGTCGGCCTGCGCGACGGTGGTCGCGCCGAACGTGTTGGTCTCGACGATGTCGGCGCCCGCCGCGAAATACTGGTCGTGGATCTCGCGAATGATGTGCGGCTGCGTGATCGACAGCAGCTCGTTGTTGCCCTTCACGTCGCGCGGGAAATCCTTGAAGCGCTCGCCGCGATACGCAGCCTCGCCGAGCTTGTGCTGCTGGATCATCGTGCCCATCGCGCCGTCGAGGATCAGGATGCGCCGTTGCAGCAGCGCGGGGAGTTGGGCGCCGCGCGTGTACGGAGCGGCGAGCGCGGCGGACGTGGCGGGACGGCGGGCGGTGGCGGGCGCGGACATGGCGGATGAGCGGCGAATCGGGAAAACCGTCATTGTAGCCGGTGCGCCCGCGTGCCGCCGCGCGTTGGCCGTTCGGCCAGGGGGTTCGCGCGGCGCCCGTTCATTCGTTCGACGATTGCGCGCGCCGCCAATCAAAACCCCCGCGCGGCGGACCGGGCGGGGGTCAATGGGAGTGCTCGGACGGCGGCGCGGTTCGCGCGCCGCCGGGGCGTCGTCAGTGCAGCACGACGGGCTGATTCATCAGACTGTCGAACTGGCCGAGGAATTCGTCGACTTCGTCGAGCGACGGTTCGTCCTCGATCAGCTGTTTCACGTGTTCGCGGAAGCGGGCGGCGAGTTCGCCGTCGATGAAGATTTCGCGCTGCGCGTTCTTGTCGACGATTTCGTAGCCGCCCGCATTCATCGCGTGGTGGCCGATCTGTGGGGCGAATTCGACGACGCAGTAGTTCGGGCTGTTGTAGATCATTTGCATGGCGGCACTCCTCTTAGCAGTGGCTTTGGCCTTGATCCCTAATTGGGGCGGGCCGTGCCGGTTTCAAGGGGCTGGCGCTGCGTACCCCGATCCCGCGACTACAAGGGGTATTACGGTTAGAACACTTGCATCTTTAAAACGTTTCTCATTGTCCGCCAGTGCACCGAAATAGTTGTTAAAGAATGTCATGGGGTGTTGCCCATGTTAGCGCGCGTTGCAGAGGGCGTGGCGGACGACGTTGCGGCCGGCGGCGCGGCCCGCGAATTACCTGTCGAATTATCGGCCGAATCGCCTGCCGAATTGCCCGACGAATCGCCCGATGAATCGCCCGCCGACGGCCCGACCGCCGGCGCCGGCGCGTTCGTGCCGGATGCGCCCGTCGCCGGTGCGGCCGGCCGGACGGACGTCGATCCGGCATTGTCCGTGTCCGCACCGCCATCGGGCGCGGCGAGGCGCCCGTGCCACAGCAGCTCGATCTGCGAACCGTTCGGCTCGGTCTGCACGAGCCGCACGGGCAGCCAGTCGAGCGACGGCGCGAGCCACATGTCGATGCGGCGCGTGTCGCCCGCGCGACGCGGTAGCCGCATGAAGTGCCGCGCGCTCACGAAGCCGGCGGCCGTCTGTACGGTCTCGTCGCCGATTACCGTGAGCGGCCACGTCTCGCCGCTGTTGTTGTCGACGACGAAGAACTCGCGCGTCACGCCGGGCCGGTACATGCCCGGATCGCCGCGCACGAGGCCCGCGAGCTGGATCAGCATGCTGAAGCGGTCCTGCGTGCCGTCCGGCAGCGGCACGCTGTTCGGCGTGCGCGTGAAGATCACCTGTTTCAGCTCGCGATTGAAGATCGAGATGTCCTCGGGCCGCCGGCCGCGCTGCTCGACGTAGCGGTCCGGCGCGATGCCGAAGCCGTCGATGCGGCCTTCGCTGCGATAGCGGAACGGGCCGACGAACGGCACCGGCATCGATACCGACAGATCGTAGGTGTGTCCGTCGGTGCGCCAGCGGATCGTGCCGATCGAATTCTGCACGCCGTTGTAGAAGCTGTCGTATTGCAGATCGCCGGACGGCGGCGCGACGAACCTGACACCGTGCGATGCCGGCCCCGGCGTGGAGACGCCGTTCGCTGACGCGCCGTTCGCGGCCGCCGCGTTGCCGGTGCCCGATGCGTTCGATGCGCCCGATGCACCCGATGCACCCGATGCACCCGATGCACCCGATGCAGGCGCGGCGGCCGTGTTTGGCACACCGTGCTCGTCCGTCTGCGTCGCGCTCAGCACGGGCTCGCGCGGCGCGGGCGCGGGCTTTGGCGCCGGTGCCGGTGCCGGTGCGGGGTGCGGCTTCGGTTCGGCGGGCTTCGCCGGTTGCGCGGCCGACTTCGCCGGTTGTCGCTCGATCCGCTCGGGTTTCAGCAGCGCGATCTGCACGGGCACGTCGGCGGGCGCGGGCGGCGCGAACGGTTCGCGATGGCGCGTGAACCAGAGCGCCGCGAGCCCGTGCAGCGCGATCACGATCGCGAACGCGATGCCCGCGCGCAGCCAGTGGCGCGGTGCAGCGGAACGGAGGCGGACGGCGGAAGACGACATCGGCAAGGCGGATGAAAGCGCGGGATCTACATGATGCACGCGATGCACATGATGCGTCGGCCGTATAACCGCGTCAGTCGTCGCGCGCGTCGGGGCGATGGCCGAGCTCGTACGACAGCTTCCCGGCGCACGCGCGCAGCGCGGTGTCGATCTCGCCGCCCCAGCGGATGTCGAACGTGCCTTCGTGGCCGAGCGCGATGATCGCGAGCGCGAGCTCGCCGAGCGCGTCGAACACCGGCATGCAGAACGCGTGGATCGTCGGCAGCAGCATTCCTTCGACGCGCGCGGCCTGGTGCGCGCGCACGTCGGCGAGCACCGCGTCGACCTCGTCGAGCGTGCGCGGGCCGCCGTGATGCGGCGAGCGGCGCGTGTCCGCGAGCTCGCGCTCGAGCATCGCGGCCGTCTTGCCGCGCGGCAGATACGCGGCGAACAGCAGGCCCGTCGCGGAGCCGAGCAGCGGCATCACGTCGCCGAGCTTCAGCGACGCCTTCGCTGGATGGCTCGACTCCATCCAGTGGACGATCGTCGGCCCCTGGTTGCCCCAGACGGCGATGCCGACCGTCTGGTCCAGCTGGTCGCGCAGCGCGGTCAGCGCGATCCGCGCGAGCTTCACGCCGTCGACGCGCGCGAGCCGCGCGAGGCCCATCTGCAGCGCGAAGCCGCCGAGCTCGTAGCGGCCGGACACCGGATCCTGCGCGACGACGCCGAGCCGCTGGAAACTCACCAGATAGCGATGCGCCTTCGCCGGGCTCATCCCGGCGCGCTGCGCGAGGTCGCGCAGCATCATCGCGCGCGGCTCGCTCGTCAGCACGTCGAGCAGGCGAAAGCCGACCTCGATCGACTGGATCCCGGAGCGGACCTTTTCCTCGGCGGCTTCGTCGCCGGCGTCGGCGGAGTCGGTATCGGATTCGACGAGATCGTCGTCTTGAGCGGAGCGGGTGGACATGAGGCAGCGGCGCGCGCGGGCGCGGTGGGCAAGATGAGCAAGCGTGTTCGGAGCGGACGCGGCGGATGCATCGGCGCCGCGCCGCACGGATTCACCATCGTAAAATAGATTCCTTCCATCGTCACTACAACGGCTGAATCCCCCATGAAACTAGCAACGCTGAAGGACGGCTCGCGCGACGGCCAGCTGATCGTCGTGTCCCGCGACCTGCACACGGCGGCGATTGCCGACGCGATCGCGCCGACGCTGCAGCGCGTCGTCGACGACTGGGCGTTCTACGCGCCGCAGCTGGGCGAGCTGTACGACGCGCTGAACCACGGCCGCGCGCGCCATGTGTTCGCGTTCGAGCCGGGCAACTGCATGGCGCCGCTGCCGCGCGCGTTCCAGTGGGCGGACGGCTCCGCGTACGTGAATCACGTCGAGCTCGTGCGCCGCGCGCGCGGCGCGCAGATGCCGCCCGAGTTCTGGACCGATCCGCTGATGTACCAGGGCGGCAGCGACGACTTTCTCGGGCCGCGCGACGACGTCGTCTGCGCGTCCGAGGCGTGGGGGATCGACTTCGAGGCCGAAGTCGCGGTGATCACCGCCGACGTGCCGATGGGCGCGTCGCCGGACGATGCGCTGAAGGCGGTGCGGCTCGTGACGCTCGCGAACGACGTGTCGCTGCGCGACCTGATCCCGGCCGAGCTCGCGAAGGGCTTCGGCTTCTTCCAGAGCAAACCGGCGACCGCGTTCGCGCCGGTCGCGGTCACGCCCGACGAGCTCGGCGAGCACTGGCGCGACGGCCGCGTGCACCGGCCGATGATCGTCCACTGGAACGGGAAGAAGGTCGGCCAGCCGGACGCGGGCGCGGACATGGTGTTCCACTTCGGCCAGCTGATCGCGCACGCGGCGAAGACGCGCAACCTGCGCGCCGGCGCGATCGTCGGCTCGGGCACGGTGTCGAACCAGGATCCGAAGCGCGGGTACTGCTGCATCGCCGAGAAGCGCTGCCTCGAGACGATCGAGCACGGCGCGCCGCAGACCGAGTTCATGCGCTACGGCGACACGGTGCGCATCGAGATGCTCGACGACGCCGGCAAGTCGATCTTCGGCGCGATCGAGCAGGCGGTCGCGCCGGTGGACGGGGCGGCATGAAGGTGGCGTGAAGGGGGCATGAAGGTGACATGAAGGTGGCATGACGTGCGCCATGACCCGGCGGCGGGCGGCGGCATCGCATGGCGGGTTACGCCCGATGACCGCCCCGCCGGCCTTCGCTACACTGGCTTCATTCAAATCGCCCACCGGGCAAGGAGCGGCGCATGTCGGACCTCTCAGCGTACAGCGGCTACGAAGCGCTGCGCCTGCGGCGCCAGCCGCATGGCATCCTCGAAATCGTGATGAGCGGTGAAGGCGCGAACAAGAGCGGCCTCGCGACCGCCGACGAGCGCATGCACCGCGAGCTCGCCGATATCTGGCGCGACGTCGACCGCGATCCCGACACGCGCGTCGCGGTGATTCGCGGCGAGGGCAAGGGCTTCTCCGCCGGCGGCGATCTCGCGCTCGTCGAGAGCATGGCGAACGACTTCGACGTGCGCGCGCGCGTGTGGCGCGAGGCGCGCGATCTCGTCTACAACGTGATCAACTGCGGCAAGCCGATCGTGTCCGCGATGCACGGGCCGGCCGTCGGCGCGGGGCTCGTCGCCGGGCTGCTCGCGGACGTGTCGATCGCCGCGAAGAGCGCGCGCATCATCGACGGCCACACGCGGCTCGGCGTCGCGGCCGGCGATCACGCGGCGATCGTGTGGCCGCTGCTGTGCGGGATGGCGAAGGCGAAGTACTACCTGATGCTGTGCGAGCCGGTCAGCGGCGAGGAAGCCGAGCGGATCGGCCTCGTGTCGCTCGCGGTCGACGATCACGACCTGCTGCCGAAGGCGTACGAGGTCGCCGAGAAGCTCGCGCGCGGCTCGCAGACCGCGATCCGCTGGACCAAGTACGCGTTGAACAACTGGCTGCGGATGGCCGGCCCGACGTTCGATACGTCGCTCGCGCTCGAATTCATGGGCTTCGCAGGCCCGGACGTGCGCGAGGGCATCCAGTCGCTGCGCGAGCGCCGGCCGCCCGATTTTCCGGGCGGCGCGCCGTTCTGACGCGCGTTATGATCGAGTCAGGCGGCTGGCCGGGAAACCGCGCGCACCGCTCCCCATTCCCCGTCACGAAGGAACGCCGAATGTCCGACCCCTCTGGTGCCAACCCGTTCTCCGGCTTCGCCGGCTTCAAGCCTGCCGAGATGTTCGACAGGATGTTCGAGATGATCCGCATGACGCCGTTCGGCGGGATGACCTTCCCCGGCATGCCGCAAGGGTTGCCGCCGTCGCTGTCGGCGATGTCCGACATGATGGCGCCGCTCACGAGCGTCGAGGAACTCGACAAGCGGATCACCGACATGCGCGCGGTCGAGCAATGGCTGAAGCTCAATCTCAGCATGCTGCAGTCCGCGATCCAGGCGCTCGAGGTGCAGCGCGCGACGCTCGCGACGCTGCGCGCGTTCGGCTCGTTCGCGCAGAGCTCGATGTCGGCCGCCGAGGACGTGGCCGTCGCGGCCGCGCAGGCGGCCGCGGCGCCGCTCGGCGCGAAGGCCGCGAAGGCCGAGAAAGCCGCCGAGCCGCCGCCGAAGGCCGAGGCCGCCGCGTCGGCCGATGGTGACGGCGCGGCCGCGTTCGATCCGGCCGGCTGGTGGAATTTGCTGCAGACCCAGTTCAGCCAGCTCGCGAACTTCGCGATGGCGCAGCCCGGCGCGGAGCCGGCGGCCGCGCCGGCCGAGGCGGCGCCCGAGCAGCCGGCCCCGGCCACTCGGGCAGCTCCGGCGGCGGCCTCGGCGGCCCCGGCGTCAAAACCCGCCGCCGCGAAGCGCGCGAAGCCGTCGGGCTCCGCCGCGGCGCGCGCGGCGGCGGCGTCGACGCCCGCGAGCCGTCCGCCGAAGCGCGGCACCTGAGCTCGCGGCGGCGTTCGACGCAGCAGGCCGGCCGATGCGGATCGCGCTCGTACTGATGGGAGGCGGCGCGCGGGCCGCGTATCAGGTCGGCGTGCTGAAGGCGCTCGCCGAGATCGCCGCCGATGCCGATCCGCAACGGCAGACGCTGCCGTTCGCGGTCGTCTGCGGGTCGTCGGCCGGCGCGATCAACGCGACGTCGGTCGCGAGCCACGCGGACGACTTCGCGCACGGCGTGCGGCGCCTGCTCGGCTTCTGGGAGCATCTGCGCGCGGACTACGTCTACCGCACCGACTGGCTCGGGATCGCGGCCGCCGGCGCGCGCTGGCTCGCGGCGATGAGCTTCGGCTGGGCCGCGCGCCGCTCGCCGCGCGGGCTGCTCGACAACGCGCCGCTCGCGCATCTGCTGCAGCGCGAGCTGAGCTTCCACCGGATCGAGCAGATGCTCGAGGCGCGGACGCTGCACGCGCTGTCGGTGACCGCGCTCAGCTATTCGAGCGGCCGGCATCTGACGTTCTACCAGGCGGCCGAGCCGATCCAGGCGTGGCGGCGCGCGCAGCGCACCGCGCGGCTCGTCGATCTGTCGGCGTCGCATCTGCTCGCGTCGTCGGCGATTCCGTTCGTGTTCCCGGCCGTGCCGCTCGTGCTCGACGGTCAGATCGAATATTTCGGCGACGGCTCGATCCGGCAGATCGCGCCGCTGTCGCCGGCGATCCATTTCGGCGCGGACCGGATCGTCGTCGTCGGCGCGGCGGACCCGCGGCCCGAGATTCCGGCCGCGAACGGCGCGGGCCTCGTGCGCGGCTATCCGACGCTCGCGCAGATCGGCCAGCAGGTGCTCGCGAGCGTGTTCCTCGATTCGATCGGCTCGGACATCGAGCGGATCGAGCACATCAACCGCGTGGTCGCGCACATGCCGCATCAGGTCGAGGCGGGCAGCGGCTGGCGGCACGTCGACGTGCTCGCGATCGCGCCGTCCGAGCGGATCGAGCTGATCGCCGCGAAGCACCTGAAGCAGTTGCCGCTCTCCGTGCGCGGGCTGCTCGGCGGCGTCGGCGGCAGCCAGCCGGCGGGCGCGTCGTTTGCGAGCTATCTGCTGTTCGAGGAGGCGTTCGCGCGCGAGCTGATCGCGCTCGGCTATCGCGACGGGCTCGCGCGGCGCGACGTGCTCGCCGACTGGATCGCGCTCGCGGACCGCACGCACGCGCCGCCGTCGGCCGGGCAGCCGGCCGGGGAAATGCGGGTCTGATGCGGGTCTGATACGGATTCGACGGGCGGACGATGCTTCGCGCCGCGCCGGCGCGCGCCGCGACGTCGCGCCGCACGGCCGGCCGGAGTCTCGGAACGGCCATCGGCGCGTGCTATCATGGCCGCCGCCGAATACACCCTATATCGAGCGGCCTGTCGCGCCACGCGCCCTGACCCGGGCGCCGCGCGGCCGGGTTCGCCAGCGAAGCCGGACGGCGCCGGCTCCACACGGGATGCGCGGCCGTTCGGATCGAGCGGCGCGCGGCCTGCCCCACGGCGGCGGCGCAGCCGCACGGCGTCCGGCGCGAAATGCGTCCGGGGGCCGAATTATTGCGTAAAATTACCGCTTTGGTTGGTAAAAACGCGTGCGAGGGCCGCGTTTTCAGCAACGGTCACATTAAGAGAAGTCGCATTGCGCAGAACAGGGGTGGGACCATGAACACCATGCTTTATCCGGAACTTTACAAGTCGCTCGAAGCCGTCCGTTGGGACATGGAGAAGGACATTCCATGGGACAAGTTCGACGCTTCGCTGCTCACCGACGAGCAGGCGAAGACGATCAAGATGAACGCGATCACCGAATGGTCGGCGCTGCCCGCGACCGAGATGTTCCTGCGCGACAACCGGCACGACAGCGATTTCTCGGCATTCATGAGCGTGTGGTTCTTCGAGGAGCAGAAGCATTCGCTCGTGCTGATGGAATACCTGCGCCGTTTCCGCCCGGAACTGATGCCGACCGAGGAGGAGCTGCACGCGGTGCGCTTCGAGTTCGATCCGGCGCCGGCGCTCGAGACGCTGATGCTGCACTTCTGCGGCGAGATCCGCCTGAACCACTGGTATCGCTGCGCGGCCGAATGGCACACGGAGCCGGTGATCAAGCACATCTACGAGACGATCTCGCGTGACGAGGCGCGCCACGGCGGCGCGTACCTGCGTTACATGAAGAAGGCGCTGAACACCTTCGGCGACGGCGCGCGCGCGGCGTTCGCGAAGATCGGCGTGCTGATGGCGTCCGCGCGCCGCACCGAGAAACCGCTGCACCCGACCAACCTGCACGTGAACCAGGCGCTGTTCCCGCGCGACACCGTGCAGTCGCGCCTGCCCGATCCGGAGTGGCTCGAGCGCTGGCTCGACGAGCAGATCCACTTCGACGGCGAGTGGGAGAAGAAGGTCGTCGAGCGCATTCTGCACAACATGTCGATCCTGTTCGAGCGCACGTTCGCGACGGCCACCGAGCTCAACCGCTACCGCAAGGAAGTGACGAGCCGCCTGCAGGCCGACGCCGACGGGGCGGCGCAGCCGGCCTGAGCGGCCGCGTGTCCCGAGTCGCATCATGCCCGCTTCCTTCGAACGCAAGCTGATCACCCGCGACGCGCTCGCCGCCCGGCGCGCGTCGCTGCCGTCGCCCGTCGTGTTCACGAACGGCGTCTTCGACATCCTGCATCGCGGCCACGTGACCTATCTCGCCGACGCGAAGGCGCTCGGCGCGTGCCTGATCGTCGGCGTGAACAGCGACGCGTCGGTGCGCATGCTCGGCAAGGGCGACGACCGGCCGATCAATCGCGAAGACGACCGGATGGCGCTGCTCGCGGCGCTCGAGAGCGTCGACTGGGTCGTAAAGTTCGACGAACAGACGCCGGTCGCGCTGATCGAGGCCGTGCATCCGGACATCCTGGTGAAGGGCGGTGACTACGATATGGACGTGCTGCCCGAATCCGCGCTCGTGCGCGGCTGGGGCGGCCGCGCGCTCGCGATTCCGTTCGAGCACGACCGCTCGACGACGGCGCTGTTGAAGAAGGTTCGCGCGCAGCAACCGTAGCAGCAGCCATCAGCGGCGCGCGGCGTTCCGGTCAGTTCGCGGCGGCCGGTGGCGCGAGCGGCGCCACGCGCAGCGCATCCGGGGCAACCTGGCGCGCACTTGCGTCCGGATCGAGTGGGCCGGCCGCCGGCAGCGGCCCGAACGTGCCGCGCACCGCCATGAACGCGATCATGTTCGCGAGAAAGAGAACAGCGATCAACCAGCGCAGCATCGTCGACACTCCTCGTTCATCAATTCTCGTTCGTCAATCGCCGCCGCACCGCGCGGCGGACGCGGCCTCGGCCGCGATCAGCGCCAGGCCGGACAGGATCAGCGAATCGTGCCGCGTATGCGGGAGCGTCAACGCGCGCGCGATCTCGTCCGCGGCGCCCCCCGCGAGCACGAGCCGCACCGGCGCGCGCCACGCGTCGGTGAGGTCGCGCCACGCGCGCTCGATCAATCCCGCCTGCGCGTACAGGCAGCCCGCCGACAGCGAGCGCGGCGTGTCGACCTGGAACGGCGCCGCGTGCGCGTCGGCGAGCAGCCCGCTCGCGATGTCGGTCGTCAGCGTCGGCAGTTGCGCGGTGTGCGTGCCGAGCGAGCGCATCATCAGCGCCCAGCCCGGCGCGATCAGCCCGCCGGTGAAGACGCCGTCCGCGCGCAGCGCTTCGAGCGTCGTCGCGGTGCCGAACGTCGCGATCAGCAGCGCCTCGCCCGCGAACGCCGCGCGCGCGCCGATCAGCCCCGCCCAGCGGTCGCTGCCGAGCTGCCCCGGCGTCGTGTAGCCGTTCGTCACCCCGCATTGCGACGCGCGGGCGCGGATCGTCGTGCGCGGCAGGCCCGGCCAGCGCGCGTCGATCAGCGCGTCGAGCCGGGCGGCGACGTCGTCGCCGGCGACGTTCGAGATCCATGCGCCGCGCGGCCGATGCAGGCCGGCCCAGTCCGGGTCGGCGCCGCCGTCGCGCGCGTGGCCGAACGCGCCCGTCGCGACGAACGTGTGCCGCGCATCGGCGAGCGCCCACTTGATCCGGCTGTTGCCGGCGTCGATCAGCAGCAGCGGCGCGGCGTCATTCGTCATCCGAGCGCCTCGCGCAGCGACACGTCGCCGGCCGCGATCGTGCGGATGCCGTCCGGCGTGTCGAGCAGCAGCTGGCCCGCGTCGTCGATGCCGGTCGCGATCCCGCGCGCGCATTCGACGCCGCGCTCGAGCAGCACGACCTCGCGGCCCGCATACGCGTGCAGCGCATGCCAGCGCGGCAGGAACGGCGCGAGCCCGTCGGCCGAGAACTGCGCGAGCGCGGGTGTCAGCGCGTTCAGCGACGCGGCGAGCGTATCGGTCAGGTTCGCCTGCGCCCACGCGGACGACAGCGCCGCCGGCGGCAGCCCGCTCGCGAGCGTGGTGTCGCGCGCGCGCAGCGCGTCGACCTGCGCGGCGACCGTTTCCGCGCCGCGCACGTTGATCCCGAAGCCGATCACGACCGCGGTCGCGTCGGGCGTCGTCCACACGGTTTCGATCAGGATGCCGGCGAGCTTGCCGACCAGCGCCCGCGTGCCGGCGTCGCCGGCCGTCAGCAGCACGTCGTTCGGCCATTTGAGCGCGACGCCGGCGCTCGCGTCGAGCGGCAGCGCCGCGAGGCCTTCCGCGAGCGCGACGCCGATCGCGATGCTGAGCCCGCCGAGCGAATCGATCGGACGCGGCACGATGCAGCCGACCGAGCACAGCAGCGCGTTGCCCGGCTGCGCGAACCACGGGCGGCCCTGCCGGCCGCGGCCGGCCGTCTGCTCGAACGCGACGCGCACGAGCGGGGCGGGCAGCGCGTGCGCGGTGCGCGGCAGTGCCTTCAGGCGCGCGGCGAGGTCGGCGTTGGTCGAGCCGGTCGCGGCGACGATGTCGAGCGGCCACGCGCGCGGCGCGGCGTCCAGGTGCGCGTCGAGCCGGCCGCGCGCGATGTGCGCGGCGCCGGCGTCGGGCGTGTCGGGGGAGGAGGGCGTGTTCATGACGGTATTGTAGCGACAGGGGCCCGCGTCCGCGCTCAGGCGCCGCCCGCATGATTTGCGCATCGCATCCCGAATCGGTTCGCTACTACAATGACCGCTGTCACCTTCCCGACTTCAGCACCCGCCGCCTTGGATTTCGAGACTCCTCCGGGCCTGTCGGTCGATGCCGGCAGCCAAGGCCAGACCGCCCGCCTGTCCGGCCAGTGGACCGCGCTCGCGCTGGCGCGCAACCGCGGCGTCGTCGCGCGCCTCGCGAAGCAGCGGCAGCGCGTGCGCGCGTGGGATCTGTCCGGCATCGAGCGGCTCGACCACGTCGGCGGGCAGGCGCTGTGGCGCGTGTGGGGCCGCCGGCTGCCGGCCGGCATCGCGCTCACCGACACGCAGCGCACGATCTTCGAGCGCATCGAGCGGCTCGACAGCGAGCGCGAGGCTCCGGAACCCGTCGTTCGCGGCGATGCGCTCACGCGGCTGGGCCTCGCGCTGTTCGCGTTCGCCGATCATCTGCAGGGCGGCGTCGCGATGTTCGGCCGCTCGATCCTCGACGGCCTGTCCGTGCTGCGCCGCCCGCGGACGATGCCGTGGAAGGAGACGTCCGCGAACATCTACAGCGCCGGCGCGCAGGCGCTGCCGATCACCGCGCTCGTCGCGTTCCTGATCGGCATCGTGCTCAGCTATCTGTCCGCGCAGCAGCTCGCGCAGTTCGGCGCGAACCGCTACATCGTGAACATTCTCGGGCTGTCGGTGATCCGCGAGCTCGGGCCGGTGCTGTCGGCGATCCTCGTCGCGGGCCGCTCGGGCTCGGCGATCACCGCGCAGATCGGCGTGATGCGCGTGACCGAGGAGCTCGACGCGATGCGCGTGATGGGCATCCCGCACGGGCTGCGGCTGATCCTGCCGCGCATGCTCGCGCTCAGCATCGCGATGCCGCTGCTCGTGATGTGGACCAACATCATCGCGCTCACGGGCGGCGCGTTCGCCGCGAAGCTGTCGCTCGGCATCGACATCAGCTACTTCATGCGCTCGCTGCCCGGCGTGGTGCCGTTCGCGAATCTGTGGATCGGGCTCGGCAAGGGCGTCGTGTTCGGCATGCTGATCGCGCTCGTCGCCTGTCATTTCGGTTTCCGGATCAAGCCGAACTCGCAGAGCCTCGGCAGCGGGACGACGACGTCGGTCGTCACGTCGATCACGGTCGTGATCCTCGCCGACGCGGTGTTCGCGATCCTTTTCCAGAACGTGGGGCTCGGATGACGACGGCCACCGAACCCGTGATCGAGGTGCGCGACCTGACGAAGCGCTACGGGCGCAACGTCGTGCACGAGCATCTGGACTTCGACGTGCGGCGCGGCGAGATCGTGTCGATCGTCGGCGGCTCGGGCTCCGGCAAGACGACGCTCGTGCGGCAGATCCTCGGCCTCGAGCGGCAGACGTCGGGCACGATACGCGTGTTCGGGATGGACACGTCGAAGATCGACGCGGCGACCGCGCGGATGATGCGCACGCGCTCCGGGATGCTGTTCCAGCAGGGCGCGCTGTTCTCGTCGATGACGGTGTTCGACAACGTCGCGCAACCGCTGCGCGAGCTCGGCCGCGTGCCGGAGGACCTGCTGCACGACATCGTGATGCTGAAGCTCGAGATGGTCGGGCTGCCGTGCAAGCACGCGTCGAAGATGCCGGCCGCGCTGTCGGGCGGGATGGTCAAGCGCGTCGGCATCGCGCGCGCGATCGCGCTCGAGCCCGAGCTGCTGTTCCTCGACGAGCCGACCGCCGGGCTCGATCCGCGGGCGTCCGACGAGTTCGTCGCGCTGATCGCGACGCTGCACCGCACGCTCGGGCTCACGGTCGTGATGGTCACGCACGATCTGGACACGATGACCGCGCTGTCGACGCGCGTCGCGGTGATCGCGGATCGCAAGGTGCTCGTCGCGGCGCCGGTCGAGGAGGCGGCGAACGTCGATCATCCGTTCATCCGTGAATATTTTCTGGGGCTGCGCGGGCGCCGCGCACTGCAGGCGCTGCCGCCCGAGCGGCGCGCGAAGCTGCCGGCGGCGGCGCTCGAACCGGCGCCTGCGAGCGTCTTACTCTAGAGAGGGAAGCCGCGAATGGAAAACAAGTCGCATGCGTTCTGGGCCGGGCTGTTCACGATCGCGCTGTCGCTCGCGATCGCGGCCACGGTGTTCTGGTTCAACGTCGACCGCACCGTGCGCGTGCCGTACGACCTGATCGCGCGCACGAACGTGACCGGCCTCTATCCGGACGCCGCCGTGCGCTATCGCGGGCTCGACGTCGGCAAGGTGCAGTCGATCGGGTTCGACCGCACGCATCCGGGGCAGATCCTGATCCGGATTCTCGTCGACCAGGGCGCGCCGATCACGCGCTCGACGTTCGGCAGCCTCGGCTTCCAGGGCGTGACGGGCATCGCGTTCGTGCAGCTCGACGACACCGGGCGCGACCTGTCGCCGCTGCCGTCGTCGACGAAGGCCATCGCGCAGATCCCGATGCATCCGAGCCTGTTCGACCAGCTTCAGCAGCGCGGCGAAGTGCTGGTGCGGGAGCTCGAGCTCGTCGCGCAGAGCGCGAACGCGCTGATGTCGCCGGACATGCGCGCGCAGCTGCAGGCGACGGCCGCGAGCCTGCAGCAGGCGGCCGACGGCGTGACCGCGCTGTCGAAGCAGGTGCAGCCGGCGGTTGCCGGGCTGCCCACGACGATGCGCGAGCTGAACCGCACGATGGCGTCGGCCGACACGCTGCTGCGGCCGAACGGCCCGGTCGTCGAGAACCTGAACAAGGCGGGCGCCGCGGCCGCACAGATCGGCACCACGCTCGACGCGCTGAACGCGCGCGTGCAGTACGACACGCTGCCGCGCTTCAATACGCTCGCGACCGACGTCGGCGACGCGTCGCGCACGCTGAAGGACGTCGCGGGCGACGTCGGCCGCAATCCGCGCAGTCTGCTGTTCGGCTCGCCGGGTTCGGCGCCGGGGCCGGGCGAGCCCGGCTTCGTGTGGCCCGGCGCCGCCGCCGGCAGCCAAGCCGCCGCCGGCAGCCAATGAACCGACCAGGAATCCGACGATGCACGCCATGTTCTCGATGTTCCGACTCCCCGGCCGCGCGCGGCGGCCGGCCATCATCGCGCTCGGCGCGCCGGCGCTGACGTTGGCGCTCGCGTTCGTGCTCGCGTTCGTGCTCGCGTTCGCGGCCGGCTGCGCCGGCCCGGGCGTGGTCGCGCACAACGCGCGTTACGATCTCGGCCCGGCCGTGTCCGCATCGTCGCCGGGCGGCGGGCCCGCGCTGCGCGTGCTCGACGTCGACGCGCCCGCGGCGCTCGATAGCGACAAGTTCACGTACCGCCTCGCGTACGCGGACGCGCAGCGCACCGCCGCGTACCGGGACAGCCGCTGGGCCGCGCCGCCCGCGCAACTGCTCACGCAGCGGCTGCGCGGCGCGCTGTCGTCGCGCGGCGCGGTGCTCGACGGTGCCGATGGCGTGAGCGCGCCGACGCTGCGCGTCGATCTCGACGCGTTCGAGCAGGTGTTCGACGGCCAGACGGAAAGCCGCGGCGTCGTCGCCGCGCGCGCGACGCTGACGCAGGCCGGCAAGGTGCTCGGCCAGCGCACGTTCACCGCGAGCGCGCCGGCGCGCTCGCCGGATGCGGCGGGCGGCGCGCGCTCGCTCGCGGCCGCGAGCGACGCGCTCGTCGAGCAGATCGCCGCGTGGGCCGACGCGAGGATCGCCGAGTCGGCCCACGCGCAGGCCGGCGCGCCCGCGCACTGACGGACGCTGACGGGCGCTGACGGGCGCTGACGGACGAACACGCCGCGCATCGCGCGCCGACGGGCGCGCCGGTCGCTATAATCCAGCGATCCGTCCACCAGCCTGCGACGGTCCGGCGCTGCCGGGCCGTCCGTCGTGACCCATCATGGATTCCTACTACCAGCACCACGTTTTCTTTTGCCTGAACCAGCGCGAACCCGGCGCGGACCGGCCGAGCTGCGCGCAATGCGACGCGCAGACCATGCAGGAGTACGCGAAGAAGCGCGTGAAGGAGCTCGGCCTCGCGGGGCCGGGCAAGGTCCGCATCAACAAGGCCGGCTGTCTCGACCGGTGCGAGGAAGGCCCGGTGATGGTCGTCTATCCGGAAGGCACCTGGTACACGTACGTCGACAAGGCCGACATCGACGAGATCGTCGAATCGCACCTGCGCGACGGCAAGCCCGTCGAGCGCCTGAAGATCTGAGCGCCAGCGACCTTCCGAGACCCGGCATGAACGTCCATACGCAGAAATCCCTGATCGCCGGCCCGGTCGGCAATATCGAGATCGCGGTCGACCTGCCCGACGCGGTCCGCGAAGGCACGGGCGGGCCGCGCGGGATCGCGCTCGTCGCGCATCCGCATCCGCTGTTCGGCGGCACGATGGACAACAAGGTCGCGCAGACGCTCGCGCGCACGCTCGTGCAGCTCAACTACATCGTGTACCGGTCGAACTTCCGCGGCGTCGGCGCGACCGACGGCGTGCACGACAACGGCACCGGCGAAGCCGACGACCTGCTCGCGGTGCTCGCGCACATGCGCGCGCAGCCCGGCTACGCGGACCTGCCGCTCGTGCTGGCCGGCTTCTCGTTCGGCACGTTCGTGCTGTCGCACGTCGCGAAGCGGCTGCGCGACGCGGGGCAGGCGGTCGAGCGGATGGTGTTCGTCGGCACGGCCGCGAGCCGCTGGTCGGTCGCCGACGTGCCGGAGAACACGCTCGTCATTCACGGCGAGACCGACGACACGGTGCCGATCCAGTCGGTGTACGACTGGGCGCGGCCGCAGGAGCTGCCGGTGGTCGTGATTCCGGGCGCCGAGCATTTCTTTCACCGGAAGCTGCATATTCTGAAGCGGATCGTGGTCGATGCGTGGCGGTGAGCGCCCGCGGCCCGAACTCACCCGCCTTCGTGTTCGCCGCACTTTCACGCGGCTTACGGAAACCCCCACCTGACCGGGCGCCTCGCGCGGCCACGTATAATGGCCGCACTTTGCGTCGGTCGCGGCCCGGCCGCGGCGCGTCGCGGCGCGCGGTTTAGCGCCGCCCAGCCATTGAACCGCGTGCGTCAAGCGCCTACTTTCTGCCATCAGCCTGAACCGATCATGCGTTTGCCCTCCCAGCGCCTCAAATCCATCGCTTCCTCCGCCACCCTCAGCGTCGCCGCGCGCAACGTCGCGCTCGGCGTGATGCTGCCCGTCGCGCTCGCGTCGACGATCGTCGTCGCCGATGCGAAGCCGGCTCCGAAGAAGTCCCATGCCGCGCACGCGGCGGCCGCCGCACCGGCGACCACCGGCGCGCCCGCGACCTTCATGCCGGGCGCGGTGCCGCCGCCGGGCGTGAACGCGCGCTCGTGGGTGCTGATCGACGCGACGAGCAACACCGTGCTCGCGTCCGGCAACGCGGACGAGCGTGCCGAGCCCGCGTCGCTGACGAAGCTGATGACCGCGTACCTCGTGTTCGAGGCGCTCGCGCAGAACAAGATCTCGATGGACCAGATCGTCACGCCGAGCGACTCGGTGCGCAGCGTCGGCCGCGACGAGTCGCGGATGTTCATCGAGGCCGGCAAGCCGGTGTCGGTGCACGACCTCGTGTACGGGATGATCATCCAGTCGGGCAACGACGCGGCGATCGCGCTCTCCGAACTGGTCGGCGGCAGCCAGGGGCAGTTCGTCACCCTGATGAACAACGAGGCGCAGAAGCTCGGCATGAAGGGCACGCACTTCGCCGACGTGAACGGGATGCCCGACCCGAACCACTACACGACCGCCGGCGACCTCGCGACGCTGTCCGCGCGCCTGATCCGCGATTTTCCGCAGTACTACAGCATCTTCTCGGAAAAGGAATTCACGTATAACAAGATCCGCCAGCCGAACCGCAACCGCGTGCTGTGGCTCGACCCGACCGTCGACGGCCTGAAGACCGGCCACACGCAGGCGGCCGGCTACTGCCTGATCGCGTCCGCGAAGCGTCCGGTGCCGGGCACGGACGTCGCGAACCGCCGCCTCGTGTCGGTGATGATGGGCGAGCAGAAGGAAAGCGATCGCGTGCAGGACAGCATGAAGATGCTGAACTACGGCTACAGCGCGTTCGACTCGGTGCGCCTGTTCAAGGGCGGCCAGGCGATCCAGTCGCCGCGCATCTACAAGGGCAAGATCAACAACGTGCCGGTCGGCGTGACGGGCGACCAGTGGGCGACCGTGCCGCGCGGCCTCGGCGACAAGGTCAAGACCGAGGTCGACCTGAACGCGCCGCTGATCGCGCCGCTCGCGCAAGGCCAGCAGGTCGGCGCGGTGAGGATCGTCGCGGACGGCAAGACGCTGTCGCAGTTCCCGATCGTTGCGCTGCAGCCGGTGCCGGAAGCGGGCATCTTCGGCCGCATCTGGGATTCGATCCTGCTGATGTTCAACAAGAAGAAGTAAGCTGTCAGGCGACTTCCTACTTTTTTGCGTATCGCGATGAGCCAAGCCGAATTCGAGCCGATCGTCCATCTGAGCGTGTCGTCGCAGGCGTCGCTCGTGCCGCTGTCGGAGGCCCGCGTTCCGGTGCTCGACCGCGGCTTCATCTTCGGCGACGGCGTGTATGAAGTCGTTCCGCTGTACGCGTACGACGGCCGGCACGTGCCGTTCCGTCTCGCCGAGCACCTCGCGCGGCTCGAGCGCAGCCTGAGGAAGATCGGCATCGCGAACCCGCACGACGACGCGGGCTGGCGCGCGCTGCTCGCGCAGGTCGTCGGCGCGAATGCGCAAGGGCTCGCCGGCGGCGACGCGACCGTCTACGTGCAGGTCACGCGCGGCGTCGCGAAGCGCGGCCACGCGTTCCCCGCGAACGCGGTGCCGACCGTGTTCGTGATGACGAATCCGCTGCGGCTGCCGTCGGCCGACGAGCGCGCGGCCGGCGTGCGCTGCGTGACGGCGGAGGATCGCCGCTGGCTGCATTGCGACATCAAGTCGACGTCGCTGCTCGGCAACGTGCTGATGGCGCAGCACGCGGTCGCGCACGACGCGTTCGAGACGCTGCAGCTGCGCGACGATTGTCTGACCGAGGGTTCGTCGTCGAACGTGTGGGTCGTGAAGCACGGCGAGCTGCTCGCGCCGCCGCGCAGCAACAGGATCCTCGAAGGGATCCGCTACGGGCTGCTCGAAGCGCTCGCCGACGAATGCGGGATTCCGTTCGTCGCGCGCGAGATCAACGAGGCCGAGTTGCGCTCGGCCGACGAGATCATGATCACGTCGGCGACGAAGGAAGTGCTGCCGGTCACGCGGCTCGACGATCTGCCGGTGAACGGCGGCACGCCCGGCCCGGTGTTCGCGGCGCTGTACGATGCGTATCAGCGCGCGAAGGCGCGCGAGTTCGAACAGTTCGATCCAAGTTGGAGAAAGGTATGAGCGAACCGTCCAAGACCGTCGAAGTGATCGGCGCGGTCGACACCCCGAAGGAATCGCTGCTGCAGTTCCCGTGCGATTTCCCGATCAAGATCATGGGCAAGGCGCATCCGGAGTTCAAGGACACGATCTTCAAGGTTGTCAGCGTGCACGATAGCGAGATCGACGTCGAGAAGATCGAGGAGCGCGCGTCGAGCGGCGGCAACTACACCGGCCTCACGATCACCGTGCGCGCAACGAGCCAGGCGCAGCTCGACGATATCTATCGCGCGCTGACCGGCCATCCGATGGTCAAGGTCGTGCTCTGAGCCGTTTCGGCTGATCCGTTTCGACTGATCCGTTACCGGCGCCAACCCTTCGCGTTCGGCGCCGCGTCCTTCACGCCGGGCGCATGCGTCCGGCGTTCTCGTCCTCCCGCGCTGGCGCGACGGGTTTGCCCGCCGCGCGCCGCGCGTCCACTTCCGCGCACACCACCTTGAAGCGCTCGGCCTCGCGCAGCAGCCACGCGCGGAACGCCTGCACGCGCGGCGTGCCGAGCCGCGTCGGCGGGCACACCAGGTAGTAGTGCCACGGGCTCGGCCCGTCGATGTCGAACAGCCGCACGAGGCGGCCCTTCAGCAGTTCGTGCACCGCGAGCGAGCGGCGCACGAGCGCGATCCCCTGGCCGTCGATCGCCGCCTGCAGCAGGTTCGACGAATCCTGATACAGCACGCCGCGCTTCGGCTCCGTCAGCGTGTCGAGGCCGGCCACGTCGAACCACGGCCGCCACAGCTCGTCGTCGGAGCGCAGCAGGTTGTAGCGGCCGAGGTCGGCCGGCGTTTGCGGCAACACGCCGCCATTCAGCGTCGGCGCGCACGCGGGGAAGAACACCTCGTCGAGCAACGGCTCGACGTGCAGCCCCGGATACACGCCGAAGCCGAAGCGGATCGCGAGATCGACGTCGTCGCGCGCGAAATCGATCAGCGCGTTCGTCGACTGCAACTCGACGTCGATCTCCGGATGCTGCTCGATGAACGAGCCGATCCGCGGCGTCACCCAGCGCGCGGCGAACGACGACAGCATCGAGATCACGAGCCGCCGGTCGCGGTCGCTCGCGCGGACGTCGCGCGTCGCGTCCGCGAGCATCATCAGCGCGGTGCGGATCTGCTGCGCGTAGCGGGCGCCGGCGGCGGTCAGCGCGAGCCGCTTGCCGTGACGCGTGAACAGCGGTACGCCGAGCTCGGCCTCGAGCGCGCGCACCTGATGGCTGACCGCGCCGTGCGTGACGAACAGCTCGTCGGCGGCGCGCGAGAAGCTCTCGTGCCGCGCGGCGGCCTCGAATGCGCGGATGGCGTTCAGCGGGGGAAGTTGCCGGAGGTCCATTTGCTAATTTTCCTCACAATGACGCGAAAATTCGTCGTTTGGCTGGATGCGTTGTCGTGGATACGATTGTAGCCATGCAGGTCACTTCACGGAGCGCATCATGCAAGAGATTTCCTCAAGCATCACGTTCGAAATCCAGCCCGGCGAAACGGTGCCGATGAAGGTCGTGCGCAGCACGCGGCTGACCGTGCACGGCGGTCCCGTGTGGGCGACGCGCAGCAACGACGTCGACGACTACTTCCTCGCGCCCGGCGATACGCTGCGGCTGCGGCGCGGCGAGCGACTGTGGCTGAGCGCGGAGGGCGGGCAGAGCGCGTGCGTCGCGTTCTCGGTGGCGCAGCCCGCGAAGGAGGTCGCCCGCAACGGGCTGGAACGGCTGCGCGCGCGCTTCGCGGCGATGTTCCACGACGGCTGGCGGGCGGTCTGACGCGGCGGGGCGGTTGGGCCGGGCGTGCGGCGCGTGCGGCGCGTGCGCGATCTGGCCCCGGGCGGACGCCGTGCGCGCACGATCCGGCCCCGGCGACCGTCCGCACGCACATTCGGCAGATGAATGCGGCCGATGAATGCAGCCGATTGTGAGTCGATTTCAGGCCGATTGCTGATTGTCTACGACCGCCGGGACGGATGGGTTTTCGGTAAACTACCGCCCATGTCCGTCTCGCCGGTTTTCATCGTGTCCACGCCCGCCGCCGTTCCCGCTGTCTCCTCCACGCCGTCGGCGACGGTGCGCTGGCGCGGCGTCGAGCCGTACGGCGCCAGCTTCGACGCGATGCGCGCGTTCACCGACGCCCGCACCGCCGACACCGGCGACGAGATCTGGATCGTCGAGCATCCGCCCGTCTACACGCTCGGCCAGGCCGGCGACCCGGCCCACCTGCTCGTTGCCGACAGCGGGATTCCGCTCGTGAAAGTCGACCGCGGCGGACAGATCACGTATCACGGCCCCGGCCAGATCGTCGCGTACCTGCTGCTCGACCTGCGCCGCCGCAAGCTGATGGTCCGCACGCTGGTCACGCTGATCGAGGCGGCCATCATCGAGACCCTCGCGGCGTATAATCTCGCATCCGTGCGCAAGGCGGGCGCGCCGGGCATCTACGTGGCGTCCGGTCCGCACGAGGGCGCGAAGATCGCCGCGCTCGGACTGAAGATTCGCAACGGCTGCAGCTATCACGGGCTGAGCCTGAACGTGGGAATGGACCTGCGTCCGTTTCTCGCGATCAATCCGTGCGGCTATGCCGGACTGGAAACCGTCGACATGGCGAGCCTCGAGGTTGCCGCCGACTGGAACGACGTGGCGCACACGCTGGTGCGCCGTCTGATCGCCAACCTCGACGGCGAATCCGCGGCCGCCGCATTGCCGCAGGCACTGGAACATTCGAATGACTGACGTTAACGCTTCTTCCGAACAGGCCGCTTCGAACGCCGCCTACGATCCGACCGCCAAGCAGAAGGCGCAGGCGAAGACCGCGCGCATTCCGATCAAGGTCGTGCCGATCGAGAAACTGAAGAAGCCGGAATGGATCCGCGTGAAGGCGGCGACCGGCAGCTCGCGCTTCAACGAGATCAAGACGATCCTGCGCGAGCACAACCTTCACACGGTGTGCGAAGAGGCGAGCTGCCCGAACATCGGCGAATGCTTCGGCAAGGGCACCGCGACGTTCATGATCATGGGCGACAAGTGCACGCGCCGCTGCCCGTTCTGCGACGTCGGCCACGGCCGCCCGGATCCGCTCGACGCCGACGAGCCGAAGAACCTCGCGCGCACGATCGCCGCGCTGAAGCTCAAGTACGTGGTGATCACGAGCGTCGACCGCGACGATCTGCGCGACGGCGGCGCCGGCCACTTCGTCGAGTGCATCCGCGAGGTGCGCGAGCAGTCGCCGGACACGCGCATCGAGATCCTGACGCCGGATTTCCGTGGCCGTCTCGATCGCGCGCTGGAGATCCTCAATGCCGCGCCGCCGGACGTGATGAACCACAACCTCGAGACGGTGCCGCGCCTGTACAAGGAAGCGCGTCCGGGCTCGGACTACGCGCATTCGCTGAAGCTGCTGAAGGATTTCAAGGCGCTGCATCCGGACGTCGCGACGAAATCGGGGCTGATGGTCGGCCTCGGCGAGACCGAAGAGGAAATTCTTCAGGTGATGCGCGACCTGCGCGCGCACGACGTCGACATGCTGACGGTCGGCCAGTATCTGCAGCCGTCCGAGCACCATCTGCCGGTGCGCGCGTACGTGCATCCGGACACGTTCAAGATGTACGAGGAAGAGGCGTACAAGATGGGCTTCACGCATGCGGCCGTCGGCGCGATGGTGCGCTCGAGCTATCACGCGGATCTGCAGGCGCATGGGGCGGGCGTGGTCTGAGCCGCGCCGAACCCACGTCGACCCGCGTCGAACCCGCGTCAAACATTTCGCAGTCGCATAAAGAAAAGCCCGCACTCGTGCGGGCTTTTTTGTCACGACGCGATATCGGCCGGGTTCACCCTCCCGGCGATCGCGCGAGCGCCTGGTTCAATGCGTCGACGAACGCCCGCGGCTGTTCCGCGTGCACCCAGTGCCCCGCGCCCTCGATCGTGTGAACGCGGCACGCCGGAAAGCGCTCCGGGAAAGCCGCGATGTCCGCCGCGCGCACGTAGTCCGACGCGCTGCCGTGGATCAGCGTGGTCGGGCCTTCGAAGCGCCGTCCTTGCAACGCCGCCGGGAAGTCGCTGAGGGCCGGCACCGCCAGGCCGATCGCGGCCAGATTCAGCCGCCAGTCGAAGTGGTCGTTGCGGTTGATCAGGTTCTGCAGCAGAAACGGCGCCGTCGCCGGTTCCGGCAGCCGCTCGGTCAAGCGCCGCTGGACCTCCGTGCGCGACGCCAGCGCGGCCGCATCGATGCTGCGCATGGCCTCGACGTAAGGCGTGAAGCGGTCCGCGTAGGCCACCGGGGCGATGTCGACGACCACCAGGTTGCCGACGCAGGACGGGCTCGTCAGCGCCAGCGCCATCGCCGTCTTGCCGCCCATGCTGTGGCCGACCACGGTCGGGCTCGACAGCCGCTGCGACTCGATCAGCGCCCGCACGTCTTCGGCCATCGCGAGGTAATCCATCGAGTCGCTCCACGGCGAGTTGCCGTGATTGCGCAGGTCGACGCAGTACACGCGATGGCGCGGCGCCAGCGCACGGGCCACCGTGCGCCAGTTGCCGCCCGACCCGAACAGCCCGTGCAGGATGATCACCGCGGGCCCGTCGCCGGTCACCTCGAATGCCAGTTGCAGGGCGGCGGGCCGAACGGACGACGCCGCCGCGTCAGTCGCGTCAGTCGCATCCGGAATGCGGTGCTCGAGCTTGATCACTGTTTGTCTCCTTTCGGGATGACGCTGCCGCGCAATCGCTGGCCGCGAACAGCACGTGATCATAAGCCGCTTTCGCGCGATGCGCCGCGCTGGCTCAGATTTCCCGTCGCCGCATCGCGTCCGCGATGTACTCGGCCTGCCGGATCGCGAGCGCGACGATCGTGAGCGTCGGGTTTTCGGCGCCGCTCGTCGTGAACTGGCTGCCGTCCGACACGAACAGGTTCTTCACGTCGTGCGCCTGCCCCCACTTGTTGACCACGCCATCGCGGGATTTCTCGCTCATCCGGTTCGTGCCCATATTGTGGCTGGCCGGGTAGGACGGCAGATCGATCACGCGCTTCGAGCCGCATGCTTCGTAGATCTTTTTCATCTGACCGTACGCGTGGTCGAGCAGCTTGTTGTCGTTCGCGTGATACTCCTTGAACACCACCGGCACCGGCAGCCCGTACTGATCCTTCTCCGTCGCGTGCAGCGTGATGCGGTTCGTCTCGCGCGGCACGTCCTCGCCGCAGATCCATACGCCGGCCATGTGATCGTACTGGTCCAGCGCCGACGTGACGTCCCGCCCCCAGGCCCCCGGATTGATGAACGCCGCCATGAACGGCAGGCCCAGCGACAGCACCTCGAGGCTGTAGCCGGCGACGAAGCCGCGAGACGTGTCGTTGTGCGCCTCATCGGACACGATGCCGGCGACGGTCGTGCCGCGATACATGTAGACCGGCTTCGGCATGATCGCGTAGACGCCGGCGGTGGTGTGGCACATGTAGTTCCGCCCGACCTGCCCGGAAGAATTGGCGAGGCCGTCGGGGAACATCGACGAGGCCGAATTCAGCAGCAGTCTCGGCGACTCGATCGAATTGCCGGCGACGCACACCACGCGCGCCTTCTGAAACTGATGGTTGCCGTGCTCGTCCGCATAGAGCACGCCCGTCACCTTGCCCGACTGGTCGTGCTCGATCTTGAGCGCCATCGCATTCGGGCGCACCTCCACGCGGCCCGTCGCCTCCGCCTTCGGTATCTCCGTGTACATCGTCGACCACTTCGCGCCGATCTTGCAGCCCTGCATGCAGAAGCCGATCTGCATGCAGGCGGGACGGCCGTCCCGCGGTTTCGTGTTGATCGCCATCGGCCCCGACTGGATCTTCTTGTAGCCGATCCGCTTCGCGCCGGTCGCCAGCACCTTGAAGTCGTTGTTCCACTGGTGATAGGGCATGCCGGTGGTCGGCCCGGTCACGCCCATCTTGAGTTCGGCGCGCTTGTAGTACGGGGCGAGATCCTGATAGCTGATCGGCCAGTCGAGGTAGTTGGCGCCGGCGAGATTGCCGTTCAGCGTGCGCATCCTGAATTCATGCTGCTGGAACCGCAACGCCACGCCGGCCCAGTGGATCGTCGAGCCGCCGACGCCCTTGACGATCCACGCCGGCAGGTTCGGGAAATCCTTCGCCAGCCGGCGATTGCCCGCCGTGATGCGCTTGTCGAGCCACGAGATCTTCTTGAACATCGCCCATTCGTCGTTCTCGATATCGTCGAACGTGAAGCGCTTGCCCGCCTCGAGCACCACCACGTCGACGCCCTTTTGCGCCAGTTCGTTGGCCAATGTCCCGCCGCCCGCGCCCGAGCCGACGATCACGACGACATGGCTGTCGTCCAGGTCAAATTGCTTGCTCATTTTTTTGTCCTCCTAAAGACGTGGATCGGCTCAGAGCCAGTCGAGATCGTTGAAGCCCCGATTCAGATAGCCTCCCTTTTCCCAGGAGGAGCCCTCGTAACCCAGCTTCTTCCAGACGTCGTGGTTGTCGTAGAGATTCACCACGAGATCGCCGCGCAGCTTGGCAAAGAAGGGCGTCGTGTCGATCGACTTGAGCAGCGTCACGCGATCGGCTTCCGCATCGACCTGCGCGTAGGGCTTGCCGAAGCGCGCTTTCGCGAGACCGTCCAGATTCTTCACGCCGTCGCTCAGCAACGCCTTCAGCGCGGGATCCGTGGCGGCGGCCTGGCCGTACGGATCGAGCGCCTTCATGTAGATGGCGTCGGAAAACTGATCGTGCGGATAGATGTCGCGCGCGACCTTCAGCAACGTCTTCGCCACGTCCGCGTCGGGCCCGCCTGTGGCGGCGACGCTATTGGCCCACGCATTGGCCGAGCTCATCAACAGCGACGCCGCGGAAACCGTCGTGATGCCGACGGTGGTGATCCCGGTGGTCTTCAGAAAATTCCGCCGGCTGATCGTCGGGCGTTTGTCGAGCGTTCTCATGTCTCACTCCTTCGCTATGTTGTCCTGAGTATGGTTTCGGATTACGTTTTTATGATCACGTCGTTATATCGCTGGAACCTCCTCGCTCGAGCAGCGCGCACCCACGCCCAAGTCCATGCCCACACCCGTACGCGCCGACAACCGGGTGCCGAGTTCCCGTGACACGATCCGCGCGAAATTCAGCGCCGTGACCGATTCCCCCGCGATCTCCGCGCAACTGACGGTGCGCTCGCTCAACCGCGCGGCTTCTTCATGTCCGTAGCCGAGCCGGCCGCACATCAACGCCCACGGAGACGCTTGAACGAGCGTCGCGCCGACGAACAGCGCGCCGCCGCGGCGCCTGATCTGCGCGAAGCCGGCGATCTTGCGACCGCCGTCGGCCACGACCTCCCACGCGGAGACGCCGCCAAAGCACGCCCAGTCGATCGGATCCGGCAGCGTGCTGGCGTCGTCGCCGTGCTGGGCGCGACCGGGCGGCACGGCGTGGGCCGCGATCCCGATCGCCGCGAGCGCGGCGACATGGGCTTCGCCGAGCCAGCGGTAGCTCCCGGCGAGGCTCGGGTCCAGCAGCGGATGCCCGTGCGGCAGGCAGACCGATACGCCCACGAGCCAGGGGCCGACCAGCACGGCGCCGCCGCCGGAGCGACGCATCAGGACGGCAAGCGCGTCCTCGCCGGGTGCGCCGGGCGCGGGCATCAGCTTGTGCTGCGCGCACCCCAGCACGATCGCGGGTTCCGGGTAGAGCCAGATTCGGCAACCCGGCTCGGTCACGTTGCCGGTCAGCGCGTCGGCATTCCATTGCTGCTCGCGGGCGGCCGACACGCGTTCGATCGATGGCGACGACATCACGATGGCCTCATGGCTGCGCCGGCTCTTCGAGCAGCCGGCGAATCTCGTCGAGAAAGAGCGCCGCCGGATGGCCGTCGATCGCACGGTGATCGAACACGAGCGTGAGCGTCGTCATCGATGCCGGCACGATCTGCCCGGCACGCACGACCGGCCGCTGCGCCACGCGGCTCACCCCGAGAATGCCCACCTGCGGCGGATTGAGGATCGGCGAGAACCAGTCGATTCCGGTCATGCCGAGGTTGGTGACCGTAAACGTTCCGCCCTGGAAGGCCTTCTGCGGCAGCGTGCCGCCCCGCGCGGCCGTCGCCAGCACGCGCGTGTGCGCCGACAGTTGCCTGACCGACAGCGTGTCGGCATCGTGAATCACCGGCACCGCGAGGCCGCCGTCGATGCTGACGGCCAGCCCCACGTTCACGCGCGGCGCCAGCTCGATGCCGCCTTCGCGCATCAGCGCATTCATGCGCGGATGCGCGCGCAGCGCGGCGGCCGCCGCGTGCAGCACGAATGCGGTGACGGTCGGGCGGTCCTCCGCCGTCGATTGCGCACGCAACGTTTCGAGGTGCGCGAGCGTGCGGGTCATGTCGACGTCGACGGCCATCGCCACGCGCGGCGCCTGCCAGCCCGCCGTCATGTTGCGGGCGATCGCGCCGCGCAGGCCCTTCAGCGGCACCCGCTCCGGCTGACGCGCCGCCTCGCTGGCCGGGTCGGTGAGGAGCGTCGTCATCACGCCACCTGCAGCAGGCCGATGGCCTTGCCCTGCGCGAAGGTTTCCTCCGCCTTCACGAGAATGTCGCCGATGACACCCGCCGCCGGCGCCACGACCTCGTGGCTCGTTTTCACGACGACGACCGTGGCGACAGCCTGGCCGGCCGCGACCGAGTCGCCGACGCCGACGAGCCATTCCTCGACGAGCGCCTCCGTGCCCGACTCGACGTCGGCCCAGAACTCGTCCTGCAATACGATTTCGATGGTGCTCATGCGATTACCTCACGAGGATGGGTGAATCCACCAGCGAACGCGCAGCGGCGACGATGGAGTCGACTTGGGGGATGACGAACTGCTCGAGCGGCCGGCTGAACGGAATCGGTACGTCGGGCACCGCCAGACGCTTGATCGGCGATTTCAGCGACACCGTGTCCAGCTGCTCGGCGACGATCGCGCTGATCTCTCCCGAGAGGCCGAAGCTCAAATAGTCTTCGTCGGCAATCAACAGCCGGCCGGTCTTCGCGACCGACGCGAGCACCGTGTCCTTGTCGAGCGGCACCAGCGTGCGCAGATCGACGATCTCCGCGCGGATGCCGTCGCGTTCGAGCTGCTCGGCCGCGAGCACGGCCTTCTGCACCATCTGGCTGAGGGTGACGATGGTCACGTCGCTGCCTTCGCGCACGACATGCGCTTTGCCGAACGGAATCGCATACGGCGCTTCCGGCACGTCGGTCGTGCTGCCTTCGAAGTAGGACATCCACGGCAGGCCCATGATGCCCTTGTGGTAGAAGAACATGACCGGGTTGTCGTCGCGGATCGCCTGAATCATCAGGCCCTTCGCGTCATACGCGTTCGACGGCACGACGACTTTCAGGCCCGGCATGTGCGCGAACGTCGAGTACAGGCACTGCGAGTGCTGCGCCGCATCGTTGTAGCCGCCGCCGATGGCCGTCATCAGCACCATCGGAAGCTTGATGTTGCCGCCCGCCATGTAGGTGTTCTTGGCGAGGTGGTTGTAAATCATGTCCATGCAGACGCCGAAGAAATCCACGAACATCAGCTCGGCGATCGGCCGCATGCCTTCGGCGGCCGCGCCGATCGCGGTGCCGATGAAGGCGGTTTCCGAGATCGGCGTGTCCATGATGCGTTCGCCGCCGAACTTGTTGAAAAGGCCCGTCGTCGCGCCGAAGATGCCGCCGTACTTGCCGACGTCTTCGCCCATCACGAAAATTTCCGGATTGCTTTCCATCTCCTGCGCGATCGCTTCCGCGATCGCCTGCGACATCGTGAGCCTGCGCTTGGCGTTACCGTTCATCGTGTGTCTCCGTTCATTCGAATCGTGCTGTTGCATCGACCGGGCATTCAGACGAATACGTGCAGCAGCGCGTCCCGCGGTTCCGGGTAGGGGCTGCGGCGCCCGAAGTCGTACGCATCGGCCACGCGCTGCCGGGCTTCCTGAGCGATCGCCTGCAGGCCGGTCTCATTGATCAGGTTTCCTTCCTTCAGAAAAGCGGCGAGGCGCGGAATCGGATCGTGGCGGCGCAGCGTGTCCGCTTCGCCCTTGGGCCGATAGGTTTCCGGATCGCCCTGAAAATGGCCGAGATAGCGATCGGTCTTCACTTCGATCAGCGTCGGCCCGTCGCCGCGCCGGGCGCGCGCAACGGCCTCGCCGGCCGCCCGGTAGACCGCGATCGCGTCGTTTTCCGGCACGCGCACGCCGGGCATGCCGTAGCCGGCCGCGCGGTCGGCGTTCCATTCGATCGACGTGGAGTCCGTCTTCTCCACCGAGATCGCGTACTTGTTGTCCTCGCAGACGAAGATCACCGGGAGGCGCCAGACGGCCGCCAGATTCAGCGACTCATGGAATGCGCCCTGATTGGTCGCTCCCTCGCCGAAGAACGCGACGGCGACGTGGTCCGTGCCGCGCTTTTTGGCGGCAAGCGCCGCGCCGCACGCCGGCGGCATGCTCGCGCCGACGATGCCGCTGCAGCTGAACTTGTGCTCTGGATCGAACAGGTGCATGTGGCCGCCCTTGCCACGCCCGAGCCCGGTGGCCTTGCCGAACATTTCGGCCGTCATCGCATCGAGCGGCACGCCTTTCGCGATCGCGAAGTGGTGCGGGCGATGGGCGCCGACGACCGTGTCCTCCTTGCGCAGATGCGCGCAGACGCCGACCGCGACGGGCTCCTGCCCGGCCGCCAGATGCATTTCGCCGGGCACCGGGCCGCCGCCGATGTCGAAGGCGAGCCCTTTCTGGATGTGGGGCGGCAGCTTGCCTTCGAGGTACACCTTGACCATCGTTTCTTCGTACTCGCGGATTTCCACCATCGTTCGATACATCCAGAGCAGTTGCTCGGAAGTCGGGTCCATTGCGATCTCCTCCTTGGTTGATAGACAGGTCGGCTTCCGCCGTTGACGCTCGTCGTCGGCGCGGCGGTGCGTCGGTGTTTCGCTCGGCGGACAGATGCCCATGCCTACCGCAAGCTGCGTGCCAGCCGCTTGCCGGCGCGCGTGTCATCTCGGCGAATGCATCGCGCGGCGGGCCTTGCGCGGCGCCCGCCCGCCGCTTGAGCGGGGCTTGGCCGGGGCTTGAGTGCCGCTTGAGCGCGGCCTGCCGCGCGGATGGAGGAGGGTGAAAGAGAGGATGAGCGCGCAGGTGTCGTGCGACAGTTGTCGCATCGCTTAAACAGTTGTCGCAGCGCTTCAGCGGGCGTCGCCGCTGCCTACGGGTATTCAGGCATGTACGTTGCGTACTCCGAGCTATTAGTTTTGAGTACGCAATGGCCGCCTGTCGCGGCCTGTAAGGAGGATGCCTCGATGCTGGCTGGTGCGCCCGGTGGCGAACACGCGGAATTTGTATACGCTTGCCTCGACGGCAGTACGCCCGCGCAGGTTGAACCCAGGATCCTGACCTCCTGGCGCCGCTCGATTCACACGCATAGCCTCGATCCCGAGCGGCTCGATCCGCCGCGCGTGCTGAGCGGGCCGGATCTGCGCAGCCACCGCGAGTCGACGGATCGATTCCGGCTGTTCGCGCGCGGCCCGATGGAGCGGCTCGCGACGCAGATTCTCGATGCCGGCTATATCGTGCTGCTGGCCGATGCATCGGGCATTGCGATCGATTTCATCGGTAATCCGGTGCTCGACAAGGAATTGCGTCGCAACGGGCTGTATCTGGGCTCGTGCTGGTCGGAGAGCGAAGAGGGCACCAACGGTGTGGGCACCTGCATCGTCGAGAAGACGGCGATCACCGTTCACCATGCCGAGCACTTTCGTCAAACGAACATTGCGCTCAGTTGCAGCGCCGTGCCGATACTCGGGCCCACCGGAGAAGTGCTCGGCGTGCTCGATGCGTCGGCGCTCAGTTCGCCTGATGACCGGCGCAGCCAGCATCTCGTGCTGCAACTGGTCAAAGGGGCCGTCACGGCCATCGAGAACGCCCACTTTCTGGATCGCTTCCGCCACGACTGGGTCGTGCGCATCGGCTCGTATGGGGAGTGGACCGGCCTCGCGGCCGACCTGACCGACGACGGTCTGCTCGCGCTCGACGGCACGGGGCGCATCGTCGGCGCGAATCGGGCCGCGTTCGCCGCGCTCGGTCCGCAGACGGCGACGGGGCGGCTGCTCGACGGGATGCTCGAGGAGATCGTCGACACCCGCCTCGAGGATCTGCTGAGTCAATCGTTTCACCGCGCGGACGTGGCCGTGCCGATGCGCACGCTGGCGGGCGGGAAGCGTTTCTTCGTCACGGTCCGTTCGCCGCGCGAGCGCCCGGCCGCGGTGCGGGCGGCGGTGACGGGGGCGGCGGGTGTGACGGGTGTGGTGGCGCCGGGTCGGGCGACGGCCGGTTCGTCGTCGTTCGCGCTGACGGAGCTCGCCGGCGCCGATCCGACGATGCTGCGCAACGTGCATCAGGTGACGCGCGTGCTCGGCCTGCCGATCGCGGTGATGCTCCAGGGCGAGACGGGCACGGGCAAGGAGGCGTTCGCGAAGGCGATGCACGAGGCGAGCGATCGCTGCCAGGGGCCGTTCGTCGCGCTCAATTGTGCGGCGCTGCCGGAAACGCTGATCGAAAGCGAGCTGTTCGGCTACAAGGAAGGGGCGTTTACGGGCGCGCGCAGCAAGGGCATGCGCGGCAAGCTGCTGCAGTCCGACGGCGGGACGCTGTTTCTCGACGAGATCGGCGACATGCCGATTCAGCTTCAAACCCGCTTGTTGCGGGTACTGGAGGAGCGGGAGGTCGTGCCGCTCGGCGCGGACAAGGCGGTGCCGGTCGACTTCCGGCTCGTCTGCGCGACGCACCGCAATCTGACCGATCTCGTGCGTGCGGGGGAATTCCGGGAGGATCTGTACTACCGGCTCAACGGACTCAAGCTGTTCCTGCCGGCGCTGCGCGAGCGCGCGGACAAGGCGGATCTGATCCGCAAGGTGCGCGTTGCCGAAGCCGTGGACATGGGGCGTGGCACGGTCGGCTTTTCCGACGACGCGTGGGAAGTGCTGATGCGTTACGCGTGGCCGGGCAACATTCGCGAACTGCGCAACTGCATGCGTTCGGCGCTGGCACTGTGCGACGGCGGCGTCATCGAGCCGGAAGATCTGCCGCCCGACATTCTCTCGGCGCGAGGCGCGCGGGACGGTGCGACGAAGCCCGCCGCCGAGATGGCATTGCCGCCCGCCGCAAGACTTCAACCCACCGTGCCGTCCGCCGGTTACGCCGATCCTTCGCCCGAGGCGCAAGCGCTGATCGGTGCGCTGCGCGCGCACTACTGGAACGTCACGCGCGCGGCGGCCAGCCTGGGCATTTGTCGCGCGACGTTGTACCGGAAGATGGAGCGATTCGGCATCGTTCCGCCCAATCGCGCCGAATAATGGCTGAGACAGGTGTCGCAGCTGTGTCTCGACATCTGTCGCATCGGGTTTAGTTGTCCGCATGACGTCCGGCTCGGTGGCCGGCGTTTTCACCTCTGCGTTTGTTCACGCTCCCCCCGTTTCCTTCAATACCCACGGTGACGTTGGCTCTCGCGGCTATCGTCCCGTCCATCGACGTTCCGAACGGATGGCATGGCACTTGCGTGAATTGGGCACCGGGCGGTGACCGGGCGAGACGAATCGCCCCAATTTCAATTCATCTGAGGACAACATCATGGTCTCCCATGCACGCAGAACTTTCATGATCCGTACCGTCGGTCTGTGCGCGGCGCTTGCCGCGCTACAAGATGCACGCGCCGCGGCGCCGCTCGTCGACGAGAACGATCCGACGGCCAAGGGGTTCGGCTATCGAGCGATGGCCGACACCGTCGATGCCACGCATTTCACCCAGTACCAGGCCGGACAGAAATGCGAAAACTGCCGTTTCTATACCGGCGCGGCAAACGACACGTCGGGCCCGTGCATGATGTTCCCGGGCAAGGCGGTGTCCGCGGAAGGCTGGTGCAGCGTCTACGCGAAGCGCTCCTGATCTTGACGTTCGATATTCTCGTGTCGATTCATTCGACATGATTGGCAATGCAGATTATTCGCATGACTTAAGAAAATGAATGAATTGGCACGCATGTTGCGTTTCGTCCGGGCGCCGTGCCCGAAGGCGCGCGGCACACAGCGTGAGAAGAGAGCCGGTCCGGCTCGGCCAATTCAATAAAGGATGGAGACACCATGCAGAAGCAGCACTATCGGCAATTCCTGTTGGCGGCGACGCTGGGCTGTGCGTCGGGCGCCGTGGCGGCGCAATCTTCGGTCACGATCTATGGGGTGATCGATGCCGGCTTGCTCTACATGAACCGGGCGGCAACCGCCCCCGGCAGTCAGGTTCAGCTCACGACCGGCGGCATCAGCCCGAGCATCTGGGGTTTTCGCGGCGTCGAGGATCTGGGCGGCGGCATGAAGGCCATCTTCGACCTCGAAGGCCACTTCAGCAGCAACTCCGGCACCCTGACGAGCGGCCCGGGATATACGCCGGAAATCTTCCGGCGTCAGGCCAACGTCGGATTGAGCACGCCGTGGGGCACAGTGACGCTGGGGCGCCAATATAGTCCGTCGTTGCTTGCCGCACTGACGACCGAACCGCGCGACATGAAGGAGAATCTGTCGAGCCTGTATTCGTGGGCCTATACGCAACTTGCCGCACCCGGCAATGCCTTGGGCGCGGGCACCAGCCCCGACAACGACGTTGGTGTGTTCATCGGCAACGCGGTGCAATACTCGAACACGCTGGGCCCGGTCTGGCTGGGTGCCGCCTATTCATTCGGCGGCGTGGCCGGCAGCCTGAAGCGCGGCAGCGAAATCTCGCTGGGTGCAACCTACACCGGCCCGTTCACGGTGTCCGCCGCGTATCAGACGATTGCCGACAGCGTGACGGGCGTCAACGTCAGCCGCCTGTGGAACGCCGGTATCGCCGTGCCATACGGCCCGGTGACGGGCAAGTTCAACTATCTCGGCGTGATCGACCGCTCGATCGACGGGCCCGACGTGTCCAACGTCCGCTCGTTCGGCGCGGGCATCGACTATCGGTGGACCAGCACCGACACGACCACCCTGGCCGGCTACTACAACACGTACAGGGGCGCGCACAACAGCACGACGAGATCGCTGGTGCTGAGCAACGATTATTTTCTGTCGAAGCGCACGACGCTGTATGCGCAGATCGCGTACGTCGATGCCGGTGCGGTCGGTACGGTCGACCCGCTCGAGGGGCTCAAGACGTCGATCGTGGCCGGCGGAACGGCAGCCGGCGCGAAAACGGTGCTGGCCAACGTCGGCATCAAGCACAACTTCTGATCGACGCGCGCGACACCCCCCCGGCTGCGTCGCGCGCTGCCCGCTTTCGTTCAGTGCCGCGCCGGTATCGCGCGGCACGCTGCGCGCTCAAGAAAACGCCGGGCCGTCCCAGGTTTTCTTGACCCCCGGGGGGCCTGACGCGAAGCGGCAGGTCTGGGGGCGCTCAGAAGGCGTCCGGCGCGTTGCTGCCGTTGCGGAACGTCTGGTTGTCCCAGAAGCGCACGCCGTACGGATCCTTGCCGCGCAACTGCACGATCCGGAAGGTGCCCGTCGACGTGTTGACCGCCTGGAACGGTGTGCCGGTCGGCGCGTTCACCGTCAGCGACGTCGCGCCGCTTGGCAGCGGCGCGACGTTGAGCGCGCCGTTGCCGGTCGAATCCAGCGACTGGATCATCACCTGATACAGCGACGGCTGCCCCGACGCCGGCGTGAAGTCGACCGGCACCGACGACACGGCGCCCGCCTCCGAACCGTTCGCGCTCAGGAAATTCGACACGACGTCGCCGCCGATCGTCGCCCAGGCCGTTTTCCCGCCGACCGTCGCGTCGGCCGGCGGCGTCACGTTGACGACGCTCACCTGGTCGAGCTGATTCCCGCTGCTGTCGTACAGCGTGAACGTGTAGGTCGGATCCGCGGGCAACGTGCTCACGTCGAGCGGCGCCGTGCTCCAGAAGCCGCGCTTCGGCGGCGTGAACGTCGCCGACGGCGAGACCGTCGCCCACGACCAGCGGAACTCGTTCGTGCTGTTGCCCGCGAGCGCCGGGCTCTTCGGCGGCGACGACGGCTGCGTGCCGGGAATCGTCAGCGCGTTGTCGCCGACGACGCTCGTGCGCATCATGTACAGCCCGCCCGACGGCAGGCCCGGCCCGGTGACGAGCGCCGAGTAGAGGTTCGTCCCGTTCGGCCCGAGCAGGTTCACGTTCAGGTTCACGCCCGCATCGTAGAAGTTCACGTCGGCGCTGCCGGTGCTGTTCACGAACGTGTCGAAGAACATCCGCCGCGTGACCCGCGTCTGCGCGGAGATGTCGTACTTCAGCTGGTTGCCGATCACGTCCCACGCGACCTGCGCGCCGCCCGGCAGCGTGATCGTCTTCGACACCGCCTGCACACGCGTCGCGAACATGAACTGCGAGGCGCTCGTGCCGGTGCCGAGCGAGTACGGCACGCGGATCGTCGCGCTCGATCCGTCGGCGGCGAGCAACACGATCTGCGGCGTGCCGAGCGCGAGCGAGGTCGACTTCAGGTCGGTATCGAACTGCTGGATGTTCGTGTAGCCGTTATCCAAGTACGCGGCGTCGAACACCGCGGAGCAGGCCGAACTGTTCGCACCGGTCAGGCACGCGGTCATCGCCGGCGCGAGCGCGGCGAGGTATGCGGACAGGTTGGAGAAGTTCGTCGCGAACGCGGCGGGCGGCGCGGCGAGCGGCGGCGGCGGACTGTTCTCGCCGGCGGTGCTGAGCGTCAGGAAGCCGGCGCCCTGCGTCGTGCCGGCGGGCAGCGGCAGCTTGCTCGCGAGATAGGTCGCCGTGCCCTGCTGCTCGATCTGCACGAGATCGATCACCGCGTCGGCGCCGGTGTGGTTCGCGGTGAACGGCGTCGACACCGCGTCGAACGTGCCCGTCACGCCGTTCGCGGAGAGCAGGTTCCCGAGATACGTGTCGAGCGTCGCCGACGCCTTCTGCGCGCCTGCCGGCGTGATCGACGCCAGCGACGCCAGCGACGCGGGCGCGCCGGACGTGACGAAGTCGAGTGCGTTGCCGTCGGGCGTCTGCAGCGCGGCGAGCGCGGTCGTCAGCGTCGTCACGTTCGCGACCGACGTGCCGCCGGCGGCTGGCAGGCTCGGCAGCACGGTGACCATCTGGCCCACCAGCCCGGTCGGATCGGTCGCGACGAGCGCGACGGGCGCACTCAGCTTCGTCGTGTCGAGCGTGTAGTTGCCGTTCGCGTCGGCGGTCGCGGACGCGGTCGCGCCATGCACGTCGGTCGCCGCGACGAGCGCGTTCGGCACCGCGTTGCCGCTCGCGACCGTCCCCTGGATCGACGCGTTCTGCGCGGCCGTCGAGCCGCCGCCGCTGTTGCTGCCGCCGCCGCACGCGACGAGCGCGCACGCGGATGCGATCGCGCTCAATATGCCGAGTTGCCTGTATCCCGATGACATGACTTCCCCCTGGCGTTCGTTTCTGAATCTTGAAGAGGACGGTGCGCGCGGGGTCGGGCCGTTGTCGCGCCGGGCGGCGCGCGTGGCGTCGTACTGAATGTAGGCAGCCGCGCCACGCGGTGTCATCCCCCATTTGGGGTTAGGGCGGCGCGCGGCGGCGCCGATCGAGATTTCCCTGTATTGCCATGGGGATTTTGGAGCGCGAAGTTGGGAGCGGTGCCACGGTGCCGACGGTGCCGACGGTGTGACGAGGGACAGAATGATGAGTCGCACCACGGCCTGCCGTGGCGCCGGAACGGCGAGCGGCGACCGGACAGAAAGAAAAAATGCGGGGTGCACGATGAGCGAAATCGACGCGGGGGCGCTGTCGACGTTGATTCATCTGATCTATGCGGCGTCGACGGATCCGTCGAAATGGCGGACCTTTCTCGAGCGCTTTTCGACCACGGTCGGCGCCGCGGGCACGGTGCTGTTCATGCACGACTTCGGCGATTCGTCGGTCGTGCGGCAGGGCGGGGCGCTGGCGCTGATGGAATACGTGCGCTTCGATCCGGCGAGCATCGACTCATATGCCGCGCACTACTCGCTGTGCAACGTGTGGGCGCAGCAGGAGGGCCGGATGCGGCCCGGCGACGCGATCACGTCGGAGATGCTCGTGCCGTTCGCGTCGCTGCAGCGCAGCGAGTTCTATGGCGACTGGCTGCGGCCGCAGGATCTCGCGCACGCACTCGGCGGCGTCGTGTCGAAGAGCGGCACGCACGCGATCAAGTTCTCGGCGATGCGCTCGCGGCGCGGCGGCGCGTTCGGCGACGACGCGCTGCGGCTCTACGCTGCGCTGCTGCCACATATCCGCCAGGCGTTCGAGATCCACAAGCAGTTCGTCGCGCTGCGTGCCGCGAATGCCGGGCAGATGCACGCGCTCGACGCGATGCCGATGGCGGTCTGGATGTGCGGCGCCGACTGCACGGTGCTCGCCGCGAACCGCGCCGCGCGGTGGATGACCGACAAGCCGCGCGGGCTGCGGATCGACGGTGCCGGCCGGCTGCGCGCGCAGTTCCCGGACGACGATGCGAAGCTGCAGCACGCGCTCGCGCGCGCGGCGGGCGTCCGCACGCGGGAGCCGCGCGTCGGCACCGCGCTCGGGATCGACCGCCTGTGCTCGGCGACGCGGATCACCGCGATGGTGACGCCGGTGCACGAGGCGACCGAGGGCATCGACGCGCAGACGACGGCGGTCGTGTTCGCGTCGGACCCGGACGACGGGCTCTGTACGCCGGAGGAACTGCTGTGCAAGGTGTACGGGCTGACGCCGCACCAGGCGCGGCTCGCGGGCTGGCTGATGCGCGGCGAGGACCTGAAGGCGTATGCGCAGGCGCACGAGGTCGCGTACGACACCGCGCGCTCGCATCTGAAGCAGGTGTTCGCGAAGACCGGCGTGAACCGGCAGTCGGACCTGATCCGCGTGCTGCTGACGAGCCCCGCGCTGACGATCCGGCCCGGGCCGCGCCCGTGGCGGATCAACTAGCGGCGGCGCCCGCCCGCGTCAGTCGCCCATCGCGATCCCTTCGCGCCGCGGATCGCTGCCGCCGAACCAGACCGTGCGGCCCTCCACGTTCAGCCGCTGGATCCCCTGCAGCCCCGAATTCATCTCGACGACCCGCACGTCGTGCCCGCGCGCCTTCAGGCCGTTCACGAGCGCGTCGGACACGCGATCCTGTTCGAGCTCCGTCGGCCCGTTCGTCGAGCCGAAGTTCGGCAGCGCGATCGCCTGCTGCATCGTCATCCCCCAGTCCATCACGCCGACGAGCGTCTTTGCGACGTGATTGATGATCTGCGGCCCGCCCGCCGAGCCGACCACCATCGTCAGCTGCTTCGTCTTCTGGTCGAACACGAGCTCGGGCGCCATCGCCGAGCGCGGCCGCTTGCCCGGTTGCACGCGGTTCGCGACCGGCCGGCCGTTCTCGCTCGACACGAACGAGAAATCGGTGAGCTGATTGTTCAGCATGAAGCCGCGCACCATCATCCGCGAGCCGAACGCGTCCTCGACACTCGTCGTCATCGACAGCGCGTCGCCGTAGCGGTCGACGATCGCGAGGTCGGACGTCGACGGCAGCTCCGGGCTGCGGTCGTCGGCCATCGCGAGCGTCCAGCCCTGTGGCGTGCCGGGCTGCGCGACGCCCATGCTGTTCGCGCCGATCAGCCGCGCGCGCGCCGCGAGATAGCTCGGGTCGGTCAGGCTTTTCCAGCCGCCGCCGGGCAGCGGCACGAAGTCCGGATCGGCGACGTAGCGCGCGCGGTCCGCGTACGCGAGGCGCCCGGCCTCGCTGAACAGATGCGCGGCGAACGGCGTCGGCTCGAGCCCGACGTCGTTGGTGACCGGCTTTTGCGCGCCGATCTGCTGCCAGTCGGGCATCGCCTCGAGAATCCCGAGCATCTGCGCGATCGCGAGCCCGCCCGACGACGGCGGCGGCATCCCGCAGACGATCCAGCGCCGGTAGCCGGTGCACAGCGGCTCGCGGACCTTCGCCTGGTAGTGCGCGAGATCCTGCATCGACAGCAGCCCCGGGTTGGTCGGATGCTTGCGCACCTTCGCGACGATGTCGCGCGCGATCGCGCCGGTGTAGAACGCGTTCGCGCCGCGATCGGCGATCTGGCGCAGCGTCGCCGCGAGCTGCGGGTTCCTCAGCACGGTGCCGGCGCGCTTCGGCGTGCCGTCCTTCTCGTAGAAATACGCGCGCGCGGTCGGGTCGTTCATCAGGTAGCGGTCGTTCGCGAGCAGCGTCGCGAGCCGCGGGCTGATCGTGAAGCCGTGCTCGGCGAGCCGGATCGCGGGCTGGAACAGGCGCCGCCACGGCAGCTTTCCGTGCGCGCGGTGCGCGGCGTCGAGCATCCGCAGCACGCCCGGCGCGCCGACCGAGCGCCCGCCGACGACGCCCTGGTAGAAGCCCATCGGCTTGCCGTCGGGGCCGTAGAACAGATGGTCGGTCGCGGCGGCCGGCGCGGTCTCGCGGCCGTCGTACGCCTGCGTCGTCTTGCCGTCGAAATAGAGCATGAACGCGCCGCCGCCGAGGCCCGACGACTGCGGCTCGACGAGCCCGAGCACCATCTGCGTCGCGATCGCCGCGTCGACCGCGGTGCCGCCCGCCTTCAGCATCTCGTAGCCGGCCTGCGCGGCGAGCGGATTCGCGGCGACGATCATGTAGCGTTGCGTCGCCCAGCCCGGCTTGTCGACCCAGCCCGACGACAACTCGGGCGCCTGCACGGCCGGCGCGGAGGCCGCCGGGGCCGCTGCTGCGCCGCTCGTGCCCGCCTGCGCGGTGGAGGGCGGCAGGGTCGTGCAGGCGGCGTTGAGCGCCAGCAGCGCGGCGGCGCCGAGCAGGGCCGCCAGGTGCAGCGGGCGAAGCGGACGCAGTGAGCCTGGCGGACGCAGTGGGCCTAACGGACGCAGCGGGCGCGGACGAATCCGGTCGGACATGGAACCCTCGGTTGGATGGGAGATGGTCGGGACGCCGGCGCGGCGCGGGTGGCCGCCGCCGACGGCGCGCGTCATTGTCGCCGCGGCGGCGGCGCGCTGTCATCTGACAATTACCCCGGCGCCGGCTGTCCGGCCCACGCCGGCCCGCCGCGGCCGGCCTTTCCGGCTTCTTCGAGGACGAACTCTATGAACGTCTGCGTCGCGCGCGTGTGATGCCGGTTCGGCATGTACAGCATGTACATGTGCGTGCCGAAGATGCTGAGGCGGTACGCGTCGAGCGACGTGAGCGCCGCGCCGCGCCGCACGTCGTCGTGCACCACGTAGTCGGGCACGATGCCGACGCCGAGCCCGGCGAGGATCGCCTGGCGCAGGAACAGGAAATTCTCGGAGATCAGCGCCGGCTCGAGCAGCACCTCGTGCCGCTCGTCGCCGAGATACGCGGCCACGCGCAGCTGCCGGCCCATCACCGCCGACGTGATCACGGGCGCGTCGGTCAGCGCGCCGAGATCGGCCGGCATCCCGTGCTCGGCCGCGAACGCGGTCGACGCGCACGCGACGTAGCGCACCGCGCCCATGTCGCGCGCGACGAGGTTCTGCGGCGGCTCGGACATCACGCGCACCGCGATGTCGACTTCGTCGCGCATCAGGTCCTCGACGCGGTTCTCGAACACGACGTCGAGCACGATCCCCGGGTGGAGCCGCTTGAACGCAATCAGCCACTCGGACATCACGAGCTGCCCGTAGCCGCTCGGCACCGACAGCCGCACGCGGCCCTGCAGATCCTGGCCGAGCGTCGTGACCGCCTCCTCGGCGGCGAGCAGCTCGCTCTGGATCCGCCGCCCGTGCTCGTACAGCCGCAGGCCGATCTCGGTCGGCTCGATCCGCCGCGTCGTGCGGCGCACGAGCTGCAGGCCGACCGAGCGCTCGAGCTGGTTCAGCCGGTAGCTAACGTTCGCGCGGCTCACCCTGAGCCGCTGCGCCGCCTTGCTCAGATTGCCGGCGTCGAGAATGTCGACGAGCAGCGTTAGCGCATTCAGGTCCATGAGCGTAGCCTTGGGGGCGGAGAAAATCGTCAGTGTCAAATAAAACTTGACAGATTGTAAAGGGTTGGTGGAATTGTCAATAAATCTCGATCAATCGAGAATCGTGTCAATCCGGCGTGCGCGCCGGCCCCATTCTTTTGGAGACAGGAATGAGCCAGCAGACTTCCCCCGACACCGGCACCGTGCTGCGCGAGCGGCGTGACAAGGTGCTCGTCGTCACCGTCGATCACCCGCCCGTCAACGCGCTGTCGTCGACCGTGCGCCAGGGCCTCGTCGACGCGCTCGACGCCGCCGCGGCCGACGACGCGATCCGCGCGGTGCTGATCGTCGGCGCCGGGCGCAACTTCATCGCGGGCGCGGACATCCGCGAGTTCGGCAAGCCGCCGGTGCCGCCCGCGCTGCCCGACGTGTGCGACCGGATCGAGTCGAGCGCGAAGCCGGTGGTCGTCGCGTTGCACGGCGCGACGCTCGGCGGCGGGCTGGAAGTCGCGCTCGCCGCGCATTACCGGATCGCGGTGCCGGGCGCGAAGCTCGGCCTGCCCGAAGTGCTGCTGGGCCTGTTGCCCGGCGCCGGCGGCACGCAGCGCACGCCGCGGCTGATCGGCGCGAAGGCCGCGCTCGACCTGATGCTGTCCGGCCGCCACGCGGGCGCCGACGAAGCGCTCGCGCTCGGCCTCGTCGACCGCGTCGCGCACAGCGACGACACGCTCGCCGAAGGCCTCGCGTACACGCAGGAGTTGCTGTCGCTCGGCGCGCCGGTGCGGCGCACGCGCGACGCGCAGGGGCTCGCGGACCGCGCGGCCGCGCAGGCGGCGATCGACGCGGCGCGCGCCGATCTGCAGAAGAAGTCGCGCGGGCTGTTCTCGCCCGCGAAGATCGTCGACGCGGTCGAAGGCGCGCTGACGCTGCCGTTCGACGCCGGGATCAAACTCGAGCGCACGCTGTTCGTCGAATGCCTGGCGAGCCCGCAGCGCGCGGGCCTCGTGCACGCGTTCTTCGCGGAGCGCGAAGCGGCGAAGGCGCCCGAGACGCGCAGCGCGAAGCCGCGGCCGATCGAGCGGATCGGCGTCGTCGGCGGCGGCACGATGGGCGCGGGGATCGCGGTCTCGATCCTCGATGCGGGCCTGCCGGTCACGATGATCGAGCGCGACGACGCGTCGCTCGCGCGCGGCCGCGCACACGTCGAGAAGGTGTACGACGGCCTCGTCGCGAAGGGCCGGATGACGCCCGCCGCGCACGACGCGCGCGTCGCGCGCTTCAACGGCAGCACGTCGTACGACGCGCTGTCGCAGGTCGACGTCGTGATCGAGGCGGTGTTCGAGGACATCGCGGTCAAGCACGCGGTGTTCGCGGAGCTCGAGCGCGTGTGCAAGCCGGGCGCGGTGCTCGCGACGAACACGTCGTATCTCGACATCGACGCGATCGCCGCGGGCACGAGCCGCGCGTCCGACGTGATCGGGCTGCACTTCTTCTCGCCGGCGAACATCATGAAGCTGCTCGAGATCGTCGTGCCGGCGAAGGTCAGCGCGGATGTCGTCGCGACCGCGTTCGAACTCGCGAAGAAGCTGAAGAAGACGCCGGTGCGCGCGGGCGTCTGCGACGGCTTCATCGGCAACCGCGTGCTCGCCGTGTACCGGCTCGCGGCCGACTACATGATGGAAGACGGCGCGTCGCCGTATCAGATCGACCGCGCGGTGCGCGGCTTCGGCTACCCGATGGGCCCGTTCCAGGTGGCGGACCTCGCGGGCGGCGACATCGGCTGGGCGACGCGCAAGCGCCGCGCGGCGACGCGCGATCCGCGCGCGCGCTACGTGCAGATCGCCGACCGCATCTGCGAGCGCGGCTGGTTCGGCCAGAAGACCGGGCGCGGCTACTACCTGTACCCGGACGGCGCGCGCGTCGGCACGCCCGACCCGGAAGTCGAAGCGATCATCGACGACGAGCGCAAGCGCGCGGGCGTCACGCCGAAGGGCTTCACCGACGACGAGATCGTGCGCCGTTACATGGCCGCGATGATCAACGAAGGCGCGAACGTCGTGCACGAGAAGATCGCGCTGCGCCCGCTCGACGTCGACGCGGTGTTCCTGCACGGCTACGGCTTCCCGCGCTATCGCGGCGGCCCGATGCACTACGCGGACACGGTCGGCCTCGCGAACGTGCTCGCCGATATCCGCGCGTTCGCGAAAGAAGATCCGCTGTTCTGGAAACCGTCGCCGCTGCTGGTCGAGCTCGTCGAGCGCGGCGCGAACTTCGCGAGCCTGAACGGCGGCGCGTGATCCGATACGAATCGACAAGGAGACACGATGGACCTCAATTTCACCCCTGAAGAGGAAGCGTTCCGCGCCGAGGTGCAGGCCTTCCTGAAAGCGAACCTGTCCGAGCGCGTCGCGCGCAAGGTGAAGGGCGGCCTGAAGCTCACGCGCGACGACATGGTCGAATGGCATGCGACGCTGAACAAGCGCGGCTGGCTCGCGAACCACTGGCCGAAGGAATACGGCGGCCCGGGCTGGAGCGTTGCGCAGAAGTTCCTGTTCGACAACGAATGCGCGCTCGCCGGCGCGCCGCGGATCGTGCCGTTCGGCCTGAGCATGCTCGGGCCCGTGCTGATCAAGTACGGCAACGAAGCGCAGAAGCGCCACTGGCTGCCGCGCATCCTCGACGGCTCCGACTGGTGGTGCCAGGGCTACTCGGAGCCGGGCGCGGGCTCGGACCTCGCGGGCGTGAAGACGACCGCGGTGCGCGGTGTGGACGGCGATGGCGAGCACTACATCGTGAACGGCCAGAAGACGTGGACCACGCTCGGCCACTACGCGAACATGATCTTCTGCCTCGTGCGCACCGACAACACGGTGAAGAAGCAGGAGGGGATCTCGTTCCTGCTGATCGACATGAACACGCCGGGCATCGAGGTGCGGCCGATCATCACGCTCGACGGCGAGCACGAGGTGAACGAAGTGTTCTTCACCGACGTGCGCGTGCCGGCCGAGAACCTCGTCGGCGAGGAAAACAAGGGCTGGACCTACGCGAAGTATCTGCTGACGTATGAGCGCACGAACATCGCGGGCGTCGGCTTCTCGGCCGCCGCGCTCGAGCGTCTGCATGCGGTCGCGAAGAAGGTGAAGAAGAACGGCCGGCCGCTCGCCGACGATCCGTCGTTCGCCACGCGGCTCGCGCGCGTCGAAATCGAACTCGAGAACATGTCGACGACGAACCTGCGCGTGCTCGCAGCGGTCGCGGGCGGCGGCGCGCCGGGCGCGGAGAGCTCGATGCTGAAGATCCGCGGCACGCAGATCCGGCAGGAGATCACGTCGCTGATGCGCCGCGCGATGGGGCCGTACGCGGCGCCGTTCATCGAGGACGCGCTCGACGGCGACTACGCGGGCGAGCCGGTCGGCCCGGAAGAGGCCGTGAGCGCCGCGCTGCAATACTTCAACAACCGCAAGCTGTCGATCTTCGGCGGCTCGAACGAAATCCAGCGGAACATCATCTCGAAGATGATCCTCGGGCTGTAAGCGGACAAGGAGACGACCATGGACTTTCAACACACCGAAGACCGCCGGATGCTCGCGGATTCGCTGAACCGCTTCATCGCCGAGCAATACGCGTTCCCGCTGCGCGACAAGATCGCGCAGTCGGCCGAGGGCTTCGATCAATCGATGTGGCAACGCTTCGCCGAACTCGGCGCGGTCGGCGCGCTGTTTCCGGAGGCCGACGGCGGCTTCGGCGGCGCGGGCTTCGACATCGCGGTCGTGTTCGAGTGCCTCGGGCGTGGGCTCGTCGTCGAGCCGTTCCTCGGCGCGCTGCTCGCGGGCCGAGCGATCGCGGCGGCCGGCGGCGACGCGCATCGCGACCGGCTCGCCGCGCTGATCGACGGCAGCGCGAGCGCCGCGTTCGCGCACGACGAGCCGGGCTCGCACTACGAGCTGACGAACGTGAAGACGCGCGCGGAAAAGCGCGGCGACGGCTGGGTGCTGACCGGCGCGAAGGGCGTGGTCGCCCAGGCCGAGCACGCGACGTTCTTCGTCGTGACCGCGCGCACCGCGGGGCAGGACGACGACGCGCACGGCATCGGCCTGTTCGTCGTGCCGGCGTCGGCGCCGGGCGTGTCGCTGCGCGGCTACCAGAAGGTCGACGGCGGCCGCGCGGCCGAGGTCCGCTTCGACGGTGTCGCGCTGACGGCGGACGCGGCGCTCGGCGATCCTGACAACGGCGCGGCGCTGCTCGAGCAGGTGCTCGGCTTCGGCCTGCTCGCGCTCGCGGCCGAATCGGTCGGCGCGATGGACGTCGCGAAGGAGCACACGCTCGAATACCTGCGCACGCGCAAGCAGTTCGGCGTGCCGATCGGCAGCTTCCAGGCGCTGCAGCACCGGATGGCCGACGTGCTGCTCGAGATCGAGCAGGCGCGCTCGGCGGTGATCAACGCGGCGTCGAAGCTCGATGCGCCGCGCGTCGAACGCGAGCGCGCGCTCGCGGCCGCGAAGTACACGGTCGGCCGGATCGGCGCGCTCGTCGCGGAGGAGAGCATCCAGCTGCACGGCGGGATCGGGATGACGTGGGAGCTGCCGCTGTCGCACTACGCGAAGCGGCTCGTGATGATCGATCACCAGCTCGGTGACGAGGATCATCATCTCGAGCGCTACGTCGCGCTGTCGAAGCCGCTGTCGAACCAGTAACCGGGGAGGAGAAGACGATGTCGAACGATCGACTGCCGCTCGCGGGCGTGAAGGTGCTCGACTTCTCGCGCGTGCTCGCGGGGCCGCTGACCGCGATGACGCTCGCCGATTTCGGCGCCGAGGTGATCAAGGTCGAGCACCCGGCGCGCGGCGACGACACGCGCGACTGGGGGCTGCGCATCGGCCACACCGAGACGACGTATTTCAACAGCATGAACCGCAGCAAGCGGTCGATCTGCGTGGATCTGCAGACGGAGGCCGGCCAGCGGATCGCGCGCGAGCTCGCCGCGCAGGCCGACGTCGTCGTCCACAACTTCAAGCTCGGCGGCGCGGAGAAGCTCGGGCTCGGCTACGACGCGCTCGCCGAGCTGAATCCGCGGCTGATCCACTGCGCGATTTCCGGCTACGACCGCTCGGGCCCGGAAGCGGCGCGGCCCGGCTACGACCTCGTCGTGCAGGGCGAGGCGGGGCTGATGGCGCTGAACGGCTGGGCGGACCAGCCGCCGCTGAAGTTCGGCATCGCGGCGGTCGACGTGATCACCGGGATGTACTCGGCGCAGGCGATCCTCGCGGCGCTGTACGAGCGCGAGAAGACCGGCCGCGGGCGGCGCATCGAGATGGCGCTGTTCGATTGCGGGCTGATGCTCACCGTGTACTACGGGCTCGACGCGCTGCTGATGGAGAAGGATCCGCCGCGCTACGGGAACGAGCATCCGTCGATCGTGCCGTACGGCGTGTTCGACGCGCAGGACGGCCCGCTCGTGATCACGGTCGGCAACAACGCGCAGTTCGCGCGCTTCTGCGACGCGATCGAGCGGCCCGACCTCGCGCGGGACGAGCGCTTCGCGACGAACCTCGCGCGCTCGTCGAACCGCGCGGAGCTGCTGCCGATCCTGCGCGCGGAACTCGCGCGCCGGCCGCGCGCGGCGCTGCTCGACGCGCTCGCGAAGGGCGGCATCCCGTGCGGCGAGGTGCTCGGGCTCCACGAAGCGCTGACGTCCGAACGCGCACGAGGCGCGGGGCTCGTGACGAAGCAGCCGCATCCGGTCGCGGGGCAGGTCGACGTGCTCGCGCCGCCTTACCGGCTCGACGGCCAGCGGATGCCGGTGCGCGGCGCGCCGCCGGTGCTCGGCGCCGACACCGACGCGGTGCTCGGCGAATGGCTCGGGCTGACCGGGGCCGACGTCGCGAAGCTGCGCGACGACAAGGTCGTCTGACGCCGCCGGCACGCGGTTTTCGTCCGACGATGGGTTCCGCGCGTCCGGCGTTCCGGACGCGCGGATTCCGGATTTCCGGAATCCTGGATTCCCTTGCATGCCGCATCGCGAGAAATACAATAAAAACAATGCGTTGACGCGGCTCGTCCGCCTGGCATCGACCTTGCGATATAAATGGCACGACGGCCGCCCCCCGGCCGGACGAACACAGAGCACATTCAAGGAGACGAACCATCGTGAAGAAGAAGCCCATCTACAAAGTGCTGTACGCGCAGGTGATCTTCGCCATCGTCGTCGGCGTGATTCTCGGTCACTTCTATCCGTCGCTCGCGACCGCGATGAAACCCCTTGGCGACGGCTTCATCAAGCTGATCAAGATGGTGATCGGACCGATCATCTTCTGCACCGTCGTGACCGGCATCGCCGGCATGGAGGACATGAAGAAGGTCGGCCGCGTCGGCGGCAAGGCGATCCTGTATTTCGAGGTGATGTCGACGTTCGCTCTGGTGCTCGGCCTGGCGGCGACGCACCTGCTGCGTCCGGGCGCCGGCTTCAACATCGATCCGGCGAAGCTGAACGGCAAGGAAGTCGCGTCGTATGCGGCGAAGGCGCACGGCCAGTCGACGGTCGACTTCTTCATGCACATCATTCCGAACACGATCACCGACGCGTTCGCGCAAGGCGAGATCCTGCAGATCCTGCTGATCGCGCTGCTGTTCGGCAGCGTGCTCGCGCACCTCGGCGAGCGCGGCAAGGCCGTCACCGACCTGATCGACGGGCTCACGCGCGTGCTGTTCGGCGTCGTGCACATCGTCACGAAGCTCGCGCCTATCGGCGCGTTCGGCGCGATGGCGTTCACGATCGGCACGTACGGCGTCGGCGCGCTCCTGCCGCTGCTGAAGCTGGTCGGCACGTTCTACCTGACGTCGGTCGTGTTCGTGCTCGTCGTGCTCGGCACGGTCACGCGCCTCACCGGCTTCTCGATCATCCGCTTCGTCACCTACATCAAGGAAGAGCTGCTGATCGTGCTCGGCACGAGCTCGTCCGAGGCCGCGCTGCCGCAGCTGATGGAGAAGCTCGAGAAGGCCGGCTGCGCGCGCTCCGTCGTCGGCCTCGTGGTGCCGACCGGCTACTCGTTCAACCTCGACGGCACGAACATCTACATGACGATGGCCGTGCTGTTCATCGCGCAGGCGACCAACATCGAACTCACGTGGATGCAGCAGTTGACGCTGCTCGCGGTCGCGATGCTGACGTCGAAGGGCGCGAGCGGCGTCACCGGCGCGGGGTTCATCACGCTGGCCGCGACGCTCGCGGTCGTGCCGACGATCCCGCTGTCGGGGATGGTGCTGATCCTCGGGATCGACCGCTTCATGAGCGAGTGCCGCGCGCTGACGAACATCGTCGGCAATGGTGTCGCGACGGTCGTCGTGTCCGCGTGGGAGAAGGAGCTCGACCGCACGAAGCTGCGCGACGCGCTGAGCGGCAACGCGCAGGTCGCGGCGACCGAGACCGCCGGCGTCTGAGCGCGATGGGCGTGCGGACGGCGCGTGCTCCGGCGCCGCCCGCGGGTGGTGGAGCGGACGACGGGGTGGGCGATAGCGGCTCGGCGCACGGCGCCGGGAGCCGCGCGGACGTCTATGACACAATGGACGATCCGCATCGCCAGGAAGCCGCCAACGTGAAGCGCCGCCTGCTCGTCCTCGCCGTGCTCGCCGCCGTGCTGGCCGCGGCGTGCGCGCTGACCTGGGCGCTCACGTGGCGGCGCGAGGTCGACGAGTTGCGCCGCAACGCGGCGGTGCGCGTCGATCGCACGACGCGCGCGCTGCAGAACACGCTCGAGCGCTACGAATCGCTGCCGTACCTACTCGGCAGCCATCCGTTCGTGCAGGCGCTGCTCGTCGGGGCGCGCCCCGAGGGGAGCGGCCTTGAGCCGCTTCCCGAAGGAAGTGCCCTTGGGGTACGCCACGAAGGAAGTGCCCTTGGGGCACCGCGCGCCGACGACGTCGCGCGCGCGAACCGCTATCTCGAAGACCTGAACCGCCACGCGCGCGCGACGGTCACCTACGTGATCGCCGCCGACGGCCGCTGCGTCGCCGCGAGCAACTGGCGCGACGCCGACAGCTTCGTCGGCATCGGCTATCAATTCCGGCCATATTTCATCGACGCGATGCACGGCCGCGTCGGCCGCTTCTTCGGCATCGGCACGATCTCGCACGATCCCGGCTACTACATCTCGCAGCCGGTGCGGCGCGACGGAAAGATCGTCGGCGTCGTCGTCGTGAAGCTCAATCTCGAATGGTTCCCGGGCGTCGATGCGTCCGAGCCGCTCGTCGTCGCCGACGATCACGGCGTCGTGTTCCTGTCGTCGGTGCCCGCGTGGAAATATCACACGCTCGCGCGGCTGCCGGGCGACGTTGCGTCGTCGATCTACGAGACACGCCAGTATGCGCAGTTGCCGGTCACGCCGCTGCCGTTGCGCGTCGAGCAGGCGCTCGGCCCGGACGCGCAGATCGTGCGCATCGGCAACCCGGGCGCGACCGGCCTCGCCGCCGCGCGCGGCGGCACCCGCTATCTCGCGACGCAGCGCCGGCTCGGCGAGCCCGACTGGCGGCTCGTCACGCTCGCGCCGCTCGCGCCCGTCGTCGCCGACGCGCGCAATGCGACGATCGTCACCGCGTTCGGCATCGTGTCGCTCGCGCTGTTCGGCTTCTACTGGCGGATGCGACGCGCGCGCGTGCGCGAGATGATCCGCAGCCGCGCGCTGCTGCAGCAGGCGTACGCGGAGCTGAACCGGCGTGTCGAGGAGCGCACCGCCGATCTGTCGGACGCGAATGCGCAATTGCACAAGGAGGTGGGCGACCGGATCCGCGCGGAGCAGGAGCTGCGCGCCGCTCAGGACGAGCTGATCCAGGCGAGCAAGCTCGCGGCGCTCGGGCAGATGGCGGCCGGCATCACGCACGAGCTGAACCAGCCGCTCGCGGCGCTGCGCAGTTTCTCCGACAACACGCGCGTGCTGCTCGACCGCGGCGAGCAGGCGGCTGCGCGCGAGAACCTCGAGGCGATCGCCGCGCTGACCGAGCGGATGGGCAAGATCACGAACCAGCTGAAGCTGTTCGTCGGGCGCGCTCGGCCGCGCAACGAGCAGGCGCTCGTCGTGCGCGCGCTGCGCAATGCGCTGACGTTGCTCGGCGAGCGGCTGCGCGGCGTCGAGCTCGTGCTGACGGTACGCCCCGAGGAAAGCGGCCTTGAGCCGCGCGAAGCCCGCCTCGATCTCGCGGACGACCATCCGGAGCTCGTCGCGCGCTGCGAGGATCTGCGTCTCGAGCAGGTGCTGATCAACCTGCTCGGCAACGCGCTTGACGCGGTCGCGCCGGTCGCCGCGCCGCGCATCGAGGTCGCGCTCGACGTGTCGGCCGCGACGCTCGCGATCGAGGTCCGCGACAACGGCCCGGGCATTCCGACCGAGCTGCTGCCGCGGCTGTTCGAGCCGTTCTTCACGACGAAGGAGATGGGGCGCGGGCTCGGCCTCGGACTTGCGATTTCGTCGTCGATCGCGAGCGATGCGGGCGGCGCGCTGACCGCGCGCAATGCGCGCTCGGGCGGCGCGCAATTCGTGTTGACGCTGCGGCGCGCGCGCACGCATCATCCGGACTCCGCGTCCACCGGCGGTTGAGCCGGCGGCGCGCATCGAGCAGGAGCAGTGACAGCGATGGCCAACCGGCTGCAAGTGATCTACATCGAGGACGACGCGCTCGTGCGCCGCGCGAGCGTGCAAAGCCTGCAGCTCGCGGGCTTCGACGTGACCGGCTTCGAATCGGCCGAGGCGGCCGACAAGGCGATCGTCGCGGACCACGCGGGCGTGATCGTCAGCGACATCCGGCTGCCGGGCGCGAGCGGCCTCGACCTGCTCGCGCAGTGCCGCGAGCGCGCCCCCGACGTGCCGGTGATCCTCGTCACCGGCCACGGCGACATCACGATGGCGGTGCAGGCGATGCGCGACGGCGCGTACGACTTCATCGAAAAGCCGTTTCCGGCGGAGCGGCTGATCGAGACCGTGCGGCGCGCGCTCGAGCGGCGCGAGCTCGTGCTCGAGAACCACGCGTTGCGGCGCGAGCTCGCGGGGCAGGGCGTCGTCGCGCCGCGCATCATCGGCCGCAGTCCCGCGATCGAGCAGGTACGGCGGCTGATCGCGAACGTCGCGCCGACCGACGCGTCGGTGCTGATCAACGGCGACACCGGCGCCGGCAAGGAGCTGATCGCGCGCAGCCTGCACGAGCTGTCGCCGCGCCGCGACAAGCCGTTCATCGCGGTGAACTGCGGCGCGCTACCGGAGCCGATGTTCGAATCGGAGATGTTCGGCTACGAGCCCGGCGCGTTCACCGGTGCCGCGAAGCGCCGGGTCGGCAAGCTCGAATACGCGTCCGGCGGCACGCTGTTCCTCGACGAGATCGAGAGCACGCCGCTCGCGCTGCAGGTGAAGCTGCTGCGCGTGCTGCAGGACGGCGTGCTGGAGCGGCTCGGCTCGAACCAGCCGATCCGCGTGAACTGCCGGATCGTCGCGGCCGCGAAGGGCGACATGACCGAGCTCGTCGCGGCGGGCACGTTCCGGCGCGACCTGCTGTACCGGCTGAACGTCGTGACGATCGCGCTGCCGCCGCTCGCCGAGCGCCGCGAGGATATCGTGCCGCTGTTCGAGCACTTCATGCTCGACGCGGCGGTGCGTTACGACCGGCCCGCGCCGGTGCTGACCGACCGGCAGCGCGCGAGCCTGATGCAGCGCGACTGGCCGGGCAACGTGCGCGAGCTGCGCAACGCGGCGGACCGCTTCGTGCTCGGTGTCGCCGACATGCCGCCGGAGGCGGGCGGCGACGAACTGCCGGACGCGGGCGAGCAGACGCTGAAGGCGCGCATCGAGCAGTTCGAGCGCGCGGTGATCGCCGAAGCGCTGAACCAGACGGGCGGCGCGGTCGCGGCGACCGCGGACCGGCTGCACGTCGGCAAGGCGACGCTGTACGAGAAGATGAAGCGCTACGGGCTGTCGGCGAAAGGAGAAACGGACCGCTGAGCCGACTGTGGGTCGGTCATACGGTCCGTTTTCGCAAGGCGGTGGGGCGTGACTGATGCGGGCTTGCTTATGTGGGCCTGCTCATGCGTGCCTGCTTACGCGTGCCTGCTTAAGCGGCTTGCTTAAGCGGCTTGCTTACGCGGCTTGCTTACGCGGCTTGCTTACGCGGACTTGTCGAGCGCCTTCTGCAGCAGCGCGTCGAGCTCCGCGAACTGCGGCGCGCCGACGTAGCGCTTCAGGATCTTGCCGTCCTTGTCGACGACGAAGGTCGTCGGCGTGAGCTGCACGTTGCCGAACTCCTTCGCGAGGCTACCGTCGTCGAACGCGACCTTGAACGGGAGCTGGCGGGTCTGCACGTAGTTCGACACGTACATCGGCGAGTCGTAGTTCATCGCGACCGCGACGAATTCGAGCCCCTGACCCTTGAAGCGGTTGTACGTCTGAACCATCTTCGGCATTTCCTGCATGCAGGTCTCGCAGCTCGTCGCCCAGAAGTTGATCAGGTAGACCTTGCCTTTCAGGTCGGACGCGGTCGAGATCTTCTGGCCGGTCAGCAGCGTGAACGTCGCGTCGGGCACCGTCGACTTGCCGTTGAACGCGAAGAAGCCGGCGACGGCGATGGCAACCGCGGCGGCGGCGAGCGCGATGTAGCGCATCGGGCCGCGGCGGCTCTGGGTGGAAGGTGTGGAGTTCATCTGCGAAGGCTCTCGAAGGCGGCCGGCGGACCGGCATCAAAAATTTGGCGTCCATTTTAACGCGTATACGGCATCCGCAATGCTCGCGGTTACACATCCCGGGCTTCGCGTTCGACGGATAATGCGAGCTTTGCCCGCCACGCTCACCGCCATGCCGACGGCTTTCCCCCATTCATTGCGTCCCCTTTTTCGCTCACTGCGGCACTTCGCCGCAGTGAGCTGCGCGTGCGCGGCATTGACCGCGTGCTCGCCGCATTACGACTGGCGTACGCTGCACAGCGACGCCGGCTACACGATCGACCTGCCGGCGAAGCCGACCGTCGACGAGCGCACGCTCGTCATCGCGGGCGTGCCGATGAAGATGCGGATGCAGGCGGCGCATCTGTCCGACGCGGTGTTCGCGGTCGGCACCGTGATGCTGCCCGACGATCGCGATGAGACGCGCCGCGCGGCGCTCGACTATCTGCGCGAAGGCCTGTCGCGCAATCTCGGCGGCGCCGCGCAGATCACGTCGGTCGCGGTGCCGCTCGCGTCGGGCGGCGCGGTGGATGCGCTCGAACTGCGCGTGGCCGGCGCGGCGGGGCAGGATCATGCGCGCAAGACGATCGTCGCGCGCATTCTCGCGCGCGGCCGCCATGCGTACCAGGTGGTCGCGATCGCCGACGCGCCGTTGCCGCCGGAACAGCTCGACCAGTTTTTCGGCTCGCTGAAGCTCGATTGAAACGCGCGATTCAAACGATGGGCGAGGGCCTAAGAGTGCGTCGCAAACTGAAAGTTCCTTCGCAGCTTTCGCGGCTAATTGACGGATTTTGCGGGGCTTTTTCCGCTATCCACAGAGAATGTGGATAACTTTGTTGAAAAGTACTGGGAATACCCCGCCGAGCCATGCCCGGCGGCCTTTCAGTTAGATTGCCCGCAATCTCGACAGGGCGAAAAAATGAATTGAATCAAAGGCATGCGAAATTCGCTTCAAGTGATGCGTGCCGAATCGCCCGATGCGAGCGGATGCGTGGAATTGTGCATAAGTCAAGTCTTGACACGCAGCTCGAGTGCTCAGAGAGGCGCGAGCGCGCGCCGGTAGCGGATCGCTTCGGCGATCTGCGCGGCGTCCGGCCAAGGGTCGCCGGCCAGATCGGCGATCGTGCGCGCGACCTTCAGCACGCGGAAATACGCGCGCGCGGACCAGCCGAACCGCTCGCCGGCTTCGCGCAGCAGGCGCTCGCCGTCGTCGGTCGGCCGGCACAGTGCGTCGGTCTCGCGGCCGGTCAGCATGTGGTTCGTCTTGCCCTGCCGGTCGAGCTGCCGCGCGCGGGCGCGCGCGACGCGCTCGGCGACCGCGGCGCTCGCCTCGCCCGGCGAGTTTGCGCGTGCCGCGAGTTCCGCGGGCGTCAGCGCCGGTAGCGCGATCTGGATGTCGATGCGGTCGAGCATCGGCCCGGACAGCTTGCGCAGATAGCGCGCGGCGACGTTGGGCGTGCAGCGGCAGCGGCCCGACGGATCGCCGAGCCAGCCGCACGGGCACGGGTTCATCGCCGCGATGAGCTGGCACGCGGCCGGGAAGTCCGCCTGCAGCGCGACGCGCGAGATCGTGATGCGGCCGGCTTCCAGCGGCTCGCGCAGCGTTTCGAGCACGTGGCGATCGAATTCGGGCAGCTCGTCGAGGAACAGCACTCCCAGGTGAGCGAGCGTGATCTCGCCCGGCTGCGGCGGATTGCGGCCGCCGACCAGCGCCGCGGCGCTCGACGAGTGATGCGGCGCGCGAAACGGGCGCTGCCGCCACTGCGCGGGCGAGAAGCCGGCGCGACTCGCCGACAGCAGCGCGGCCGACGTCAGCGCCTCGTCGTCGGTCATCGGCGGCAGCAGGCCCGGCAGCCGCGCGGCGAGCATCGACTTGCCCGCGCCGGGCGGCCCGACCATCAACATGTGATGTCCGCCCGCGGCGGCGACTTCGAGCGCGCGCCGCGCGGTGCGCTGGCCGATCACGTCGGCGAGATCGGGCACGCTTGACGACGGCGCGCCGTCGAAACCGGGAGAAGTAAGCGGTGCGACCGGCGTGAGCCGCGCGTCCGGCGCGCCGGCGAGGTGCGCGCACAGCGCGGGCAGGTCGGGCGCGCCGAATACGGTGACGCCCGGCACGAGCGCGGCCTCGGCGGCGCTGTCGATCGGCAGATACAGCTCGGGTGGGTGCGATGCCGTACCGGAGCCATCAACCGTGCCTGAACCCCAGCCGGATCCGGGATCCGAGCCCGAGTCCGTTCCACCAGCCCGCCAGTCCCGCGCCGTGCCGCACGCCATCGCGAACGCGCCGCGCATCGGCCGCAGCGCGCCGGACAGCGACAGCTCGCCCGCGAACTCGCGCCGCTCCAGCGCGTCGGCCGGAATCTGCCCGCTCGCGGCGAGGATGCCGAGCGCGATCGGCAGGTCGAAGCGACCGGATGCCTTCGGCAGATCGGCGGGCGCGAGATTGACGGTGATCCTGCGGACCGGGAATTCGAAGCCGCAGTTCTGCAGCGCGGCGCGCACGCGTTCGCGGCTTTCGCGGACTTCGAGATCAGGCAGGCCGACGATGGAGAACGACGGCAACCCGTTCGCGAGATGGACTTCGGCGGTGACTTCCGGCGCGCGGCCGGCCGCCGGTGCGCGGCTGCGCACCACGGCAAGCGACATGGCGAGACTCCTGATGCAAAGCTCGGGACAGGCGAACGGCCAGGGCCGTCCGCCGCGAGTGACGGAGAGGTCGGTGCGCGCTTGCCGGCGTGGCGCGGACTGGGTGACTAGATGATCAAGCGGTACGGTTGGCCGAAACGCGGGCCGGATTCGAATGAAATTCTAACGAACGGCGACTCACGTCTGCGGTGCGGCGAGCTTCTGCTCGAGCTCCGCGACGCGCTTTTCGAGCTCCTCGAGCCGTACACGGGTGCGCGCGAGCACCTGCGCCTGGGTGTCGAATTCCTCGCGGGTGACGAGATCGAGCTTCGTGAAGCCTTGCGACAGCATCGCCTTCACGTTCTTTTCGACGTCCTTGGCCGGCGAGTTTTTCAGCAGGTCGCCGATACGCGCCTGCAGGTCGTTGAAAACGTCGCTGGGTTGCTTCATGGTATTCCCCTTCGTTGCACAAAAAATGTGCATGTTCCGTTGCGTTCGCGCCCTTGATGCACGCATGGGCGGAAATGGTGCGCGCGGCGCGCGATTTCCGGGCATGGCGAGCGCATCGGTGATTGCCCCGATGCGCGGGACGTGCGAGCACTCTAGCAACGATCGCCGCGCGGCGCCAGCGACCGCCGCCCGCGTTGGCCGTCCGGCCGGGCCCGCGCGGCGCGGGCCGCCCGTTTCGACGCCTCTGTCGAATCGACCTGGCATGCGAGTTGCTCAGCAGAGTCAGCGACACAACATCCAACCAGTTCGACGGGATACCCAGCGAGAGGATTTCATGAAACTCATTACTGCAATCATCAAGCCGTTCAAGCTGGACGAAACGCGTGAAGCGCTTTCTGCGCTTGGCGTCTCCGGCATCACGGTGACGGAGGTGAAAGGGTTCGGGCGCCAGAAAGGCCACACCGAACTGTATCGGGGCGCCGAGTACGTGGTCGATTTCCTGCCGAAGATGAAGATCGAGGCGGCGGTGTCCGACGATCTCGTCGAGCAGGCGGTCGAGGCGATCGAGCGCGCGGCACGCACCGGCAAGATCGGCGACGGGAAGATCTTCGTCACGCCGATCGAGCAGGTGATCCGGATCCGCACCGGGGAAACGGGCGCCGACGCCCTCTGACACGACACACGAGCGACAAGAGGAAAACGACGATGCGAAAACTGATGATGTCCCTGCTGATGGCCGGCTCGCTGCTCGCGGGCGGTGTCGGCACCGCGCTCGCGGACGACGCAAGCTCCGCCGCGGCTGCCTCCGCGCCCGCGGCCACTTCCGCTCCCGCCGCTTCGGCAACCGACGCGTCGGCCGCTGCCGCCGCACCGGCTGCCGCGTCCGGCGCCGCTTCCGCCGCCGCTTCCGACGCGTCGGAAGCGGCCGCGTCCGGTGCTGCCGCCGCGTCCGGCGCCACCGCCGCATCCGCCGCCGCACCCGCGTCGGCCGCTGCCGCACCGGCCGCGCCGACCGCGCCGTTCTCGGTCGATTCGTCGAAGATCAACTCCGGCGACACCGCCTGGATGCTGACGTCGACCGCGCTCGTGCTGTTCATGACGGTGCCGGGCCTCGCGCTGTTCTATGCGGGCATGGTCCGCAAGAAGAACGTGCTCGCGACGGTGATGCAGAGCTTCGCGATCACCGCGCTGGTCACGGTGCTCTGGACGGTCGTCGGCTACAGCCTCGCGTTCACGCCGGGCAACGGCTTCATCGGCGGCTTCTCGCGCGTGTTCCTGTCCGGGATGAACTACATCCACGGCGACAAGGCGACGACGCTGACCGTCAGCCACCTCGCGCCGACGATTCCGGAAACCGTCTACTTCGTCTATCAGATGACGTTCGCGATCATCACGCCCGCGCTGATCTGCGGCGCGTTCGCGGACCGGATGAAGTTCTCGGCGATGCTCGTGTTCATGGGGCTCTGGTCGCTGGTCGTCTATGTGCCGATCGCGCACATGGTCTGGGAGCCGAGCGGCTGGCTGTCGGCCGACGGCGTGCTCGACTTCGCGGGCGGCACGGTCGTTCACATCAACGCGGGTATCGCGGGCCTGATGTCGTGCCTCGTGCTCGGCAAGCGCGTCGGCTACGGCCGCGAAGCGATGGCGCCGCACAACCTCGTGCTGACGATGATCGGCGGCTCGATGCTGTGGGTCGGCTGGTTCGGCTTCAACGCCGGCTCGGCGGTCGCGGCCGACGGCCGTGCCGGTTTCGCGATGCTGACGACGCAAGTGGCGACCGCGTGCGCGGCGCTCGGCTGGATGTTCGCCGAATGGATCGCGAAGGGTAAGCCGTCGGTGCTCGGCATCGTGTCGGGCGCGGTCGCGGGCCTCGTCGCGATCACGCCGGCCTCGGGCTTCGTCGGCGTCGGCGGCGCGCTCGTGATCGGCATCGCGGCGGGCGTCGTCTGCTTCTGGTCGGCGACCTGGCTCAAGCACAAGTTCGGCTACGACGATTCGCTCGACGCGTTCGGCGTGCACGGCGTCGGCGGGATTCTTGGCGCGCTGCTGACCGGTGTGTTCGCGGTGAAGGACATCGGCGGCGCCGACGGCAGCCTGCTGCTGCAGGCGAAGGGCGTCGCGATCACGCTGGTCTACAGCGGCGTGGTCAGCTTCATCCTGCTGAAGGGGATCGACATGGTGATGGGCCTGCGCGTCGCCGAAGAGGAAGAGCGCGAAGGCCTCGACGTGGTGCTGCATGGCGAGCACGTCGAATAAGCGAAACGACCCGCGCGGAGCGGCTCGATGAATGGCCGCCCTGCGGATGGCCGCCCCGCGAAAACCGAATGAGCGCAGCGACTTCGACCCGCCTTCCCGGCGGGTTTTTTTTCTCCGGACGCGAGGCGGCGCAGGCTTAACCCTTGTGCCTATCGGGTCTATAGTTAAAAACATCCTCTAAATCCTTGCGAATCCGGGAACAATCCCCAAATGCGTTGGGCAATTGCCCTACAATCTTCTTTCTCCCGTTCGCGAGTGATTCATGGTTCCGCATCTCGTTACGGCGTTAAACGGTCCGCTGCTCGAACTGGAGCAGAAGATCCTCGACGCCACGCCTGCGATCGAACGCTGGTTCAGGCTCGAATGGCAGGAACACACGCCGCCGTTCTACTGTTCGGTCGACCTGCGTAACGCGGGCTTCAAGCTCGCGCCCGTCGACGCGAACCTGTTCCCGGGCGCGTTCAACAATCTGCCGGCCGAAGTGCTGCCGCTCGCGGTGCAGGCCGGGATGGCCGCGATCGAGAAGATCTGCCCCGATGCGAAGAATCTGCTCGTGATCCCCGAGCTGCCGACCCGCAACGCGTTCTATCTCGAGAACGTCGCGCGGCTCGCGACGATCATGCGTCAGGCCGGTCTCAACGTGCGCTTCGGCTCGCTCGATCCGAGCGTCGTCGACGTCACGCCGATCACGCTCGCCGACGGCCAGAAGATCGTGCTCGAGCCGCTCGAGCGCACGCCGCGCCGGCTCGGCCTGAAGAATTTCGATCCCTGTTCGATCCTGCTGAACAACGACCTGTCGGCCGGCATTCCGCACGTGCTCGAGAACCTGCACGAGCAGTATCTGCTGCCGCCGCTGCACGCGGGCTGGGCGGTGCGCCGCAAGTCGACGCATTTCTCGTGCTACGACGACGTCGCGAAGAAGTTCGCGAAGCTGATCGGCGTCGATCCGTGGATGGTGAATCCGTACTTCGCGCACGTCGAGGGTGTCGACTGGCAGGCGCACGAGGGCGACGACGCGCTCGCCGCCGCGATCGACGCGGTGCTGAAGAAGATCGCGCGCAAGTATCGCGAATACGGGATCGGCGAGAAGCCGTTCGTCGTCGTGAAGGCCGACGCCGGCACCGCCGGGCGCGGCGTGATGACCGTGCACGACGCGGCCGAGATCGGCCGGATGTCGAAGGCCGAGCGCGCGCAGATGGCCGAGTCGAAGGCCGGCCTCGCGGTGCACGACGTGATCGTGCAGGAAGGCGTATATACGTTCGAGCGCGTCGGCGACGAGGTCGCGGAGCCGGTCGTCTACATGATCGACCGCTACGTGGTCGGCGGCTTCTACCGCACGCACGGCGGCCGCCAGCGCGACCAGAACCTGAACGCGCCCGGCATGCACTACGTGCCGCTCGGCTTCGAGCACACCGCGCTGCCCGACGCCGGCGCGAAGCCCGGTGCGGCGCCGCCGAACCGCTTCTACATGTACGGCGTCGTCGCGCGGCTGTCGCTGATCGCGTCGTCGATCGAGCTCGAGAAAACCGATCCGGAAGCGATTCAGGTATAAATAGACGACAAACCGGCGCACGAGGCGCCGGTTTCGACTTTCAGGTATCAGGACCCGCATGGACATTCTCTTCATCGCCGACCCGCTCGAACGCTTCAAGATCTACAAGGACTCGACCTACGCGATGATGGCCGAGGCCGCGCGCCGCGGGCACGCGGTCTATGCGTGCGAGCCGCATCATCTCGCGTGGACGGGCACGAGCGTCGAGGCCGACGTGCGGCGCGTGACGCTCGTCGGCGATCCGGCCGACCTGCACCGCGCGCCGTGGCACGAGGCGGGCGCGGTCGACGCGCGCAAGCTCGCATCGTTCGGCGCGGTGCTGATGCGCAAGGATCCACCGTTCGACATGGAGTACGTGACGTCGACGTGGCTACTCGAGCTCGCGGAGCGCGCCGGCGCGCGCGTGTTCAACCGTGCGCAGTCGATCCGCGACCATTCGGAGAAGCTCGCGATCGGCGAATTCCCGCAGTTCGTCGCGCCGACGCTCGTCACGCGCGACGCGAAGCGGCTGCGCGCGTTCCACGCGGAGCACGGCGACGTGATCCTGAAGCCGCTCGACGGAATGGGCGGGATGGGCGTGTTCCGCGTGAAGCCCGACGGCATGAACCTCGGCTCGATCGTCGAGCTGCTGAGCCACGACGGCGCGCGCTCGGTGATGGCGCAGAAGTTCATCCCGGAGATCAAGGCCGGCGACAAGCGGATCCTGCTGATCGGCGGCGAGCCGGTGCCGTATTCGCTTGCGCGGATTCCGCAGGGCAACGAGGTGCGCGGCAATCTCGCGGCGGGCGGCGTGGGCGTCGCGCAGCCGCTGACCGCGCGCGATCGCGAGATCGCCGAGACGCTCGCGCCGGTGCTCGCCGCGCGCGGCCTGTTGCTCGTCGGCCTCGACGCGATCGGCGACTGGCTGACCGAAGTGAACGTCACGAGCCCGACGTGCTTCCGCGAGATCATGGAGCAGACGGGCTTCGACGTCGCCGCGATGTTCGTCGACGCGCTGGAGCGCGCGGCGGGATAAGCGCACCGGCTCGACTGAAACGGCCTGCTACAATGGCCGCTTGAACGGCGTTTCGGCGTTTTTTATGACATGGCAGGCATTCTGATCATCGCGCATGCCCCGCTCGCGACCGCGCTGCGGGACTGCATTTCGCACATCTACGGCGGCGTGCCCGCGCGCATCGGCGTGATCGACGTACTGGCGGACAACGATCCCGCGCAGGTAATGGCGTTCGCGTACGCCGAGATCGCGCGCCTGAAGGAAGAGAACGGCGCGCTCGTGCTGACCGACATGTACGGCGCGACGCCCGCGAACATCGCGGGCCAGCTCGCGAAGCTCGACGGCGTGCGCGTGCTCGCCGGCGTGAATCTGCCGATGCTCGTGCGCGCGGTCTGCTACCGCACGGTGCCGCTCGACACGCTCGTCGACAAGGCGCTATCCGGTGGCGCGAAGGGCGTTCACGAGGTCGCGGCGGGTTCGCCGCCGCCGCCGAGCGACGTCGGCTGTGGCGAATGCGCACCGATTCCGCCCGAGCCGTGCCCGCGTAGCGCACTGTAACGCGCAGCCGCTGTAATATCTCGCCCGCGGCACCCTTTTTCGCCCGTTTCCTCATTCCGCCGACGAAACGCCGCCGGCAGCCTCGATCGAACGAAGACCATGCTTCAACAAGAAACCACCATCGTCAATAAATTGGGGCTGCATGCGCGCGCATCGGCCAAGCTCACGCAGCTCGCGGGCAGCTTTCAGGCCGAGGTCTGGATGTCGCGCAACGGCCGGAAAATCAACGCGAAGAGCATCATGGGCGTGATGATGCTCGCGGCCGGCATCGGCAGCTCGGTCACGATCGAGACCGAAGGGCCGGATGAAGAGCAGGCGATGGATGCGCTGCTGAGGCTGATCGCCGACAAGTTCGGCGAAGGCCAGTGACGCGCGAGCCGCCCCTTCCGGAGAAAATGCCGCGTCGTCACGCGGCATTTTTTTTGCCGCGCGATCATTGATTCATTGTACGTAATGCTGCGCCGCATGCAGTCATGTGACAGTCACGGAATTTATAATCACATTCCAGGGTCATAAGCGCACCGCAGCAGCGTGCCGCGGTTCACATATCAGGAGGTGCGCGTGTCCTTCACGCTGCATGGCATTCCCGTCTCTCGAGGCATCGCGATCGGACGCGCGTATCTGATCGCGCCGATGGCGCTCGACGTCGCCCATTATCTGATCGACACGCATCAGATCGATGCCGAAGTCGCGCGCTTTCGCGCGGCGCTCGACCGGGTGCACCGCGAGCTCGACGTGCTGCGTGCCGACCTGACCGACGACACCCCGAGCGAAGTCGGCGCGTTCATCGACGTGCACGCGATGATCCTGAACGACGCGATGCTCGTGCAGGAAACGATCGACCTGATCCGCACGCGCCGCTACAACGTCGAGTGGGCGCTGACCGAGCAGCTCGACCTGCTCACGCGCCATTTCGACGACATCGAGGACGAATACCTGCGCGAGCGCAAGGCGGACATCGAGCAGGTCGTCGAGCGCGTGCTGAAGGCGCTCGCGGGCGCGCCGTCGCCGTCGCAGCAGCTCGGCGGCGCGAAGAAGGGCAGCGACGAGATGATCGTCGTCGCGCACGACATCGCGCCGGCCGACATGATGCAGTTCAAGACGCAGTCGTTCCAGGCGTTCGTCACCGATCTCGGCGGGCGCACGTCGCATACGGCGATCGTCGCGCGCAGCCTCGGCATTCCGGCCGCGGTCGGCGTGCAGCACGCGAGCCAGCTGATCCGGCAGGACGACCTGATCATCGTCGACGGCGACCAGGGGATCGTGATCGTCGATCCGGCGCCGATCGTCCTCGAGGAGTATTCGTACCGCCAGTCCGAGAAGGCGCTCGAGCAGCGCAAGCTGCAGCGGCTGAAGTTCTCGCCGACGCAGACGCTGTGCGGCACGCAGATCGCGCTCTACGCGAACATCGAGCTGCCCGACGACGCGAAGGCGGCCGTCGAGGCGGGCGCGGTCGGCGTCGGGCTGTTCCGCTCCGAATTCCTGTTCATGAATCACGAGAACGAGATGCCGGAGGAGGAGGAGCAGTTCGCCGCGTACAAGCGGGCGGTCGAGTGGATGAAGGGGATGCCGGTCACGATCCGCACGATCGACGTCGGCGCGGACAAGCCGCTCGACGCGCGCGACGAAGGCTACGAAACCGCGCCGAACCCGGCGCTCGGCCTGCGCGCGATCCGCTGGAGCCTGTCCGAGCCGCAGATGTTCCTCACGCAGTTGCGCGCGATCCTGCGCGCGTCCGCATTCGGGCAGGTGAAGATCCTGATTCCGATGCTCGCGCACGCGCAGGAAATCGACCAGACGCTCGACCTGATCCGCGAGGCGAAGCGCCAGCTCGACGACGCGGGGCTGCTCTACGATCCGAACGTGCGCGTCGGCGCGATGATCGAGATTCCGGCCGCCGCGATCGCGCTGCCGCTGTTCCTGAAACGCTTCGATTTCCTGTCGATCGGCACGAACGACCTGATCCAGTACACGCTCGCGATCGATCGCGCGGACAACGCGGTCGCGCATCTGTACGATCCGCTGCATCCGGCGGTGCTGCACCTGATCTCGTTTACGCTGCGCGAGGCGAAGCGCGCGGGCGTGCCGGTGTCGGTATGCGGCGAGATGGCGGGCGACCCGACGCTCACGCGCCTGCTGCTCGGGATGGGGCTCACCGAATTCTCGATGCATCCGAGCCAGTTGCTCGTCGTCAAGCAGGAGATTCTGCGCGCGCACCTGAAGGCGCTCGAGAAGCCGACCGCGGACGTGCTCGCGGCGTTCGAGCCCGAAGAGGTGCAGTCGGCGCTGAAGCGGCTCGCGGTCGCCGAGCCGCGCGCGGACGCGACGGCGTGAGCGACGCGTCATGAGCGCCGCGCGTCGTCAATGCGCGTCGCCGCACACCGGACAATCCGCCTGACGCGCGATCTTCATCGTCGTCCATTCCATCCGTAGCGAATCGAGCATCATCAGCCGGCCGGTGAGCGTCGCGCCGATGCCGCCGATCACGCGCAGCGCTTCGGCCGCCTGCATCGAGCCGATGATGCCGACCGTCGGCGCGAACACGCCCATCGTCGCGCACGCGACCTCCTCGAACGGCTGATCCTCCGGGAACACGCACGCGTAACACGGCGATGCCGGATCGCGGAAGTCGAACGTGCTGATCTGCCCGTCGAAGCGCAGCGCCGCGCCCGACACGAGCGGCACGCGATGCGCGACGCACGCGCGGTTGATCGCATGGCGCGTCGCGAAGTTGTCGGTGCAGTCGAGCACGACGCTCGCTTGCGGCACGTGCGCGTCGAGCCACGCGTCGTCCACGCGCTCGGCGACCGCGTGCACGGTCACTTCCGGATTGAGCCGCGCGAGCGCGTCGCGCCCCGATTCGACCTTCCGGTGTCCGACCGACGCGGTCGCGTGCAGGATCTGCCGCTGCAGGTTCGTCAGATCGACGGTGTCCGCGTCGACGAGCGTGATCGTGCCGACGCCGGATGCGGCGAGATACATCGCCGCCGGCGAGCCGAGGCCGCCCGCGCCGACGACGATCGCATGCGCGTCGAGAAAGCGCTGCTGCGCTTCGATGCCGATCTCGTCGACGAGGATATGGCGGGAGTAGCGGAGGAGTTGATCGTCGTTCATGAGCGGAGGCAGGCGGCGGGCGATGCGTGACGCGGATGCCCGTATTCTAGGCGCGCAAAAGAAACAGGCCATCGCGGGTTTGCCGCGATGGCCTGTCGGACGGGGCTGACGCTTACTGCGTGGCCGACGCCGGCTTCGGTGCTGCCGGCGTAGGCGCAGCCGGTTTCGGCGCGGCTGGCGCAGACGCGGATGCCGGCGCCGCCGCCGCCTTCGATGCCGCGGCCGGCTTGGCCGGGGCGTTCTTCGACGTGCTCTCGGCGAGCAGCGACTTCGACTCCTGCACCGGCTTGCCTTCGAGCTTGTTGAGCGCCTGCTGCATCATGAAGTCGTCCGGCGTGCCGAACTCGACCGGCTTGCGGTCGCGGTCCTTCTGGCGCTGCTCGGGCGTCTTCTTGTCGTTCTGCTCCTCGAGGTTCTGGAGCTCCTGCATCCGGCGCTGCTCGCGCTGCTCGAGCTCCTTCTTCTCGTTCGGATCCTGCGTGTTCGCGAGGTGGTTCGTGTAGTCGACCTCGCGCGTGACGAGCACGTCGTCCGGATCGCCGTCCGCGAACTGGTCGACCGGAATGTCGGGCGTGATCCCCTTGTTCTGGATCGAGCGGCCGCTCGGCGTGTAGTAGTACGCGGTCGTCAGGCGCAGCGCGGTGTCGGCCGTCATCGGGCGGACCGTCTGCACCGAGCCCTTGCCGAACGTCGTCTTGCCCATGATCAGCGCGCGATGCGAATCCTGCAGCGCGCCGGCGACGATTTCCGACGCGGACGCCGAGTACGCGTTCGTCAGCACGATCATCGGCACGGTCTTGAAGGCCGGCGACAGGTTCTTCAGCGGATCGCCGTCGAACGACGGCAGGCGGTAGTTGTCGTAGGTGTCGCGATAGACCTGCTTCGAATCCGGGATCTGGCCGTTCGTCGACACGACGACCGAATCCGGCGGCAGGAACGCGCCCGCGACGCCGACCGCGCTCTGCAGCAGGCCGCCGCCGTTGTTGCGCAGATCGATGATCAGGCCCTTCGGGTTCGGCTGCTGGCGCGCGACGTCCTCGAGCTTCGCGGCGAGATCGGGCACCGTGCGCTCCTGGAAGCTCGTGATGCGGATGTACGCGTAACCCGGGTCGAGCATCTTCAGCTTCACGCTCTGCACGCGGATGATCGCGCGCGTGACCGTGACCGGGAACGTGCGGTCGTCGCTCTTGCGGTAGATCGTCAGCGTGACCTTCGTGCCGGGGTCGCCGCGCATCTGCTTGACGGCGTTGTCGAGCGTCATGCCGCGCACCGGCTTGTCGTTGATGCGCGTGATCAGGTCGCCCGGACGGATTCCGGCGCGGAACGCGGGGGTGTCCTCGATCGGCGAGATCACCTTCACGAGACCGTCTTCCTGCGAAATCTCGATACCGAGGCCCGCGAAGCGGCCCTTCGTCTGCTCCTGCAGTTCCTGGTAATCGGTCTTGTCGAGGAACGACGAGTGCGGATCGAGGCTCGATACCATGCCCTTGATCGCCGCGGTCAGCAGCTTCTTGTCGTCGACCGGCTCGACGTACTCGTGCTTGATCTGGCCGAACACTTCCGCGAACAGGCGGAGCTGGTCGAGGGGGAGCGGCGCCGTGGCGCTCTGCTCGGCCGACGCGGAAATCTGCAGCGTGGCGAACACGCCCGTGGCGAGGCCCGCGGCAATCAGGCCGATGTTCTTCAGTTTGATTCGCATAGGAAAAGTCGGGTGCGGTCGGAAAGCGCGTGGCTCTTGCGGAAGTAGCAGTCAAGTATAACCGGTCGGCCCGTTCGTCAGGGGAACGGGCCGAAACCGGTTCGACAGTGTCGGCTCGCCGAGGTTCGCGACGGGGCGGGCCGACCTGCCCGGCATACCGGGCAGGCGGGCCGGCCGGCCTGGCCCCGGCGCGGGATCAGCCCGCCTTGCCTTGCTTCGCGACGGCCGCCTGCGCCTTCGCGATCGCTTCCGGGTCGCCGAGATAATAGTTCCGGATCGGCTTCAGGTTTTCGTCGAGCTCATAGACGAGCGGCACGCCGTTCGGGATGTTCAGGCCGACGATGTCGTCGTCCGAGATGCCGTCGAGATACTTGACCAGCGCGCGGATCGAGTTGCCGTGCGCGGCGATCAGCACGTTGCGGCCGCCCTTGATCGCGGGCGCGATCGACTCGTTCCACAGCGGCAGCACGCGCGCGACGGTATCCTTCAGGCATTCGGTCAGCGGCAGCTGCTCGCGCGGCACCTTCGCGTAGCGCGGGTCGCCGTACGGCGCGCGCGCGTCGGTCGGCTCGAGCGACGGCGGCGGCGTGTCGTAGCTGCGGCGCCAGACCAGCACCTGGTCGTCGCCGAATTTCGCGGCCGTTTCCGCCTTGTTCAGGCCCGACAGCGCGCCGTAGTGGCGCTCGTTCAGGCGCCACGAGTGGACGACGGGCAGATACATCAGGTCCATCCGGTCCTGCACGTGCCACAGCGTGCGGATCGCGCGCTTGAGCACCGACGTGTACGCGATGTCGAACGTGTAGCCGGCCTCCTTGAGCAGTTCGCCGGCCTGGTAGGCCTCGTTGGCGCCCTGTTCGGTCAGGTCGACGTCGACCCAGCCGGTGAAACGGTTTTCCTTGTTCCACGTCGATTCGCCGTGGCGGATGAGAACGAGCTTGTGCATGGATGTGCTTGCGGTCGGTAGTGAGGAAGCTGGGCGCAAGGCGCCGCGTCCGGGGCGGCGTCATCCTCGCGCAAGGCGGTTATTTTATAATGCCGGGATTGTCTTTTCCGATTTCTCTTTTTTCGGCGGATTTCCGTGAAGTTCTTTACCGATTACACGAACCTGGGCCTGATCGCGATCCTGCTCGTTTCCGGCGGCCTGCTCGCGTGGCCCGTGCTGCGCCGCGGCCGCGGCGGACTGTCCGCGGCCGAGGCGACGCAGCTCATCAATCGCCGCAACGCGGTCGTGATCGACGTGCGGCCGGCGGCCGCCTTCGCGGCCGGCCATCTGCCGTCGGCGCGCCAGGTCGACGCGGGCGAGATCGGCGCGAAGATCGCGCAGGTCGCGAAGAACAAGAGCACGCCGGTGCTGCTCGTCTGCCAGAACGGCCAGCAGTCGCAGAAGGCGGCGCGCGAGGTCCAGGCGGCCGGCTACGCGGAAGTGCACGTGCTCGACGGCGGCGTCGCCGCCTGGCAGCAGGCCGGGATGCCGGTCGTCAAACAAGGAGCAGCGAAGTGAACAAGGTCTTCATGTACAGCACGCAGGTGTGCCCGTATTGCGTCCAGGCCGAGCGTCTGTTGAAGCTGCGCGGCGTCGAGCACGTCGAGAAGGTGCTGGTCGACCGGGAGCCGGGCCGCCGCGAGGAAATGATGTCGCGCACCGGCCGCCGCACCGTGCCGCAGATCTATATCGGCGACACGCACGTCGGCGGCTACGACGATCTGTCGAAGCTCGACCGCGAGGGCGGCCTCATGCCGCTTCTGCAAGCCGCCTGATTCGGGCAGAATGGCCGCCGGCCGCGCGGGCCGGCGAGCACGATCCCCGCGGAAACCCATCATGCGTGCATGGCCGCCATCGGCCGGCGCGCGAACATAATTTTTGGAGCCATCATGTCCGACGTCGAAAATCAACCGTTCTTCAACATTCAGCGCATCTACCTGAAGGATATGTCGCTCGAGCAGCCGAATTCGCCGGCGATCTTCCTCGAGCAGGACATGCCGTCGGTCGAGGTCGAGGTCGACGTGAAGGCGGAGCGTCTCGCGGAGAGCGTATTCGAGGTCGTCGTGTCGGGCACCGTGACCGCGAAAGTCAAGGACAAGGTCGCGTTCCTGATCGAAGCGAAGCAGGCCGGCATTTTCGACATCCGCAACATCCCGGCCGAGCAGCTCGACCCGCTCGTCGGCATCGCATGCCCGACGATCCTGTTCCCGTACCTGCGCTCGAACATCGCCGACGCGATCACGCGCGCCGGCTTCCCGCCGATCCATCTCGCCGAGATCAACTTCCAGGCGCTCTACGAGCAGCGTCTCTCGCAGATTCAGCAGCAGGGCTCGACCGTGCCGAACGGCGCGTCGCTGAACTGAGCGCGACGCGCTCGCCGGTGCGACATGAAACCGTCCCTACGCATGCGTCGCTCGCCTCGTCGCGGGCGGGCGGCCCGGCGAGTGCCGGCATGAAGGTCGCCGTCCTCGGCGCCGGCGCCTGGGGCACTGCGCTCGCCGGCCATCTGGCCGCGCGGCACGACACGCTGCTGTGGGCGCGTGACGCGGCGCTCGTCGCCGAGCTCGCCGCCCGGCATGAGAACGCCCGTTATCTGGGCGGCATCGCGCTGCCCGTGGCGCTGCGCTACGACGCGGATCTCGCCGCGGCGCTCGCGCACGGCGCCGCGGACGACGCGCTCTGCGTGATCGCCGCGCCGGTCGCCGGGCTGCGCGCGCTGTGCGGCGCGATGCGCGACGCGGGCTGCGTGCCCGCGCACGTCGTCTGGGTCTGCAAGGGCTTCGAGGCCGACACGCAATTGCTGCCGCATCAGGTGATCGCGGCCGAACTGCCCGATCAGCACAGCAACGGCGTGCTGTCCGGGCCGAGCTTCGCGCGCGAGGTCGGGCAGGGGCTGCCCGTCGCGCTGACCGTCGCGAGCGCGTCCGCCGCGTGCCGCGAGCGCACGCTCGCCGCGTTCCATCACGGCGCGATGCGGATCTACACCGGCGACGACGTCGTCGGCGTCGAGGTCGGCGGCGCGGTGAAGAACGTGCTCGCGATCGCGACCGGCATCGCCGATGGCCTCGGCCTCGGCCTCAACGCGCGCGCGGCGCTCGTCACGCGCGGCCTCGCGGAAATGACGCGGCTCGGTGTCGCGCTCGGCGGCCGCGCGGAAACCTTCACCGGCCTCACCGGCGTCGGCGATCTGATTCTGACCGCGACGGGCGACCTGTCGCGCAATCGCACGGTCGGCCTGCAGCTCGCGACCGGCCGCTCGCTCGCCGACATCCTCGGCGCGCTCGGCCACGTCGCCGAGGGCGTGCGCTGCGCGCAGGCGGTGCTGGCGATCGCGCGCGCGCATTCGATCGAAATGCCGATCACCGAAGCGGTCTGCGGCGTGCTGTTCGACGGCGTCGCCGCGCGCGACGCGGTCAGCGGGTTGCTGCGCCGGGACGCGCGCGCCGAGTGAGCGCCGGCGTTCGCCGTCGCGCGCAATGCGAACTACGCTGTAACTGACCGGCTCATCCGTTCGAACGCTGCATGGGCCGGCGCAAGCGCTGACGCGCCCACTCCGGTCGACGGGAGGCCGCCCATGTTGCAGATCGGTTCCACCACGCTCGACGCGCAAGTCGTCGACATCACGACGCTCGAGGTCGATGCGATCGTCAACGCGGCGAACGGCTCGCTGCTCGGCGGAGGCGGCGTCGACGGCGCGATCCATCGCGCGGCCGGCCCGGGGCTTCTTGCCGAATGCGAGACGCTCGGCGGCTGCGCGAGCGGCGACGCGAAGCTCACGCGCGGCTACGCGCTCCCCGCGAAATACGTGATCCACGCGGTCGGCCCGGTGTGGCACGGCGGCGCGCGCGGCGAGCGCGAGCTGCTCGCGTCATGCTACCGGCGCGCGATCGAACTCGCCGAAGCGCAGCGCTGCGCGTCGCTCGCGTTCCCCGCGATCAGCTGCGGGATCTATCGCTATCCGGCCGAGCAGGCGGTCGACGTCGCGCTCGGCACGGTCGTCGGCATGCTGCCGCAAGCGCCGCATCTCGCGCGCGTCGTGTTCGCGTGCTTTTCGTCCGACATGCTCGCGCTCTACCGCGCGGCGCTCGCGCGCGTTCAGGCGCCGCCGTCGAAGCCGGCCTGACGCCACGCCTCGAACACGACGACCGCGACCGTATTCGACAGATTCAGGCTCCGGTTGCCCGGCCGCATCGGCAGGCGCACGCGCTGCGCGTTCGGGAAGCGTTCGAGCAGGTCCGCCGGCAGGCCGCGCGTCTCCGCGCCGAACACGAACCAGTCGCCCGGCAGGAACGCATGGTCGTGAAAGCGGCCCGAGCCGCGCGTCGTGAACGCGAACATCCGCGCGGGATCGGGTGCTTCGGCCGCGACGAACGCGTGCCAGTCCTGGTGCACGCGCATCTGCGCATATTCGTGATAGTCGAGGCCGGCGCGGCGCATCTTCGCGTCGTCGAGCGGAAAGCCGAGTGGCTCGATCAGGTGCAGCCGCGCGCCGGTGTTCGCGCACAGGCGGATCACGTTGCCGGTGTTCGGCGGAATTTCGGGTTCGACGAGGACGACGTTGAACATGATTCGGTCTCGGGCATCAGCGACTGCGAACAGTCGGGTGTAACGATCGGTCAATCTTTGGCGGTGCGCAGCGCGACGAGATTCGTCACGCGCCGCGCGCCCGCCGCCTTCAAAGCCTGCGCCGCCGCCGCGAGCGTCGCGCCGGACGTCATCACGTCGTCGACGAGCGCGACGTGGCGGCCGGCGACGTCGTGCGCGACCGCGAACGCCGATGCGACATTGTCGCGCCGCGCGCGCACGGCGAGCCGCGATTGCGGCGCGGTCCGCGCGACGCGCACGAGCAGCGTCGCCGACGCGCGCACGCCAAGCCGGCGCGCAAGCGGCCGCGCGATCGCCCACGCCTGGTTGTAGCCGCGCGCCGCGAGCCGTTCGCGCGCGAGCGGCACCGGCGCGACTACGTCGAAGCCGTGCCGCGCGCCGTGCGCATCGTCGACGAGCCGCGCGAGCCGGCCCGCGAACTCGGCGCCGAGCGCGAGCCGCGCATGAAACTTCAGCGCCCGCGCGAGCGTGTCGACCGGCGCGCGATAGTCGGCGAGCGCGAGCGTCGCGTCGAACGGCGGCGCGTCGGCGCGGCACGCGTCGCACCGGTAGCCGGCCGCGCGGCGCGACCGCCCGGGCGCGAGCGGCGCCGCGCAGACGACGCAGCGCACGCGCGCTTCGTTCCAGTACGCGGCATCGCAAACGGCGCAGATCGCAGGATGTGACAAATTGCCGCACAGTGCGCAGCGATTCGGCAGCGCGATCGTCGCGATGCGCGCGGCGAGCGTGCCGATTCGCGACAACCGCACGCGCATCGCCGGCGGCAGGACGGGACGACGATGCATCCGGATGCTCCTTCGAGGCAAGGCCGCTGCCCCGCGTCGCTGAAGCGGGCGGGGCGAGCGAGTATACTTCGGGCTCTTCGCCAGTGTGCCCGACATGTCGCCAGTCTCTCCCTCACCTAGCCGTCCGGCCTATGATTCCCGGCGCCTGCGGCGGATCTTCGATCGCCGCGCCGACGCATTCGACGCGGTCGCGTTCCTGCCGCGCGAGATCGCGCAGCGGATGAACGAGCGTCTCGAATACATCAAGGTGACCCCCGCGAGCGTGCTCGATGCCGGCTGCGGCGCGGGCGACGACCTGCCGGCGCTGCGCGCGCGCTTTCCGGAGGCGCCGGTGTTCGGCGTCGACGTATCCGGCGCGATGCTCGCGCGCGCGGGCCAGCGCGAGGCCGCGCAGACCGACTGGCGCCGCTGGCTGCCGGCGTCGCTCGGCCGTGCGCTGGGCCAGCGCGGGCCGCGCGTCGCGCAGGCCGATTTCTCGTCGCTGCCGTTCGCGGCCGGCGCGTTCGACCTGATCTGGTCGAATCTCGCGCTGCACTGGCATTCGCGCCCGGACGCGGTGTTTCCCGAATGGCAGCGCGTGCTGCGCGTGAACGGCCTGCTGATGTTCAGCACGCTCGGCCCGGACACGCTGCGCGAGCTGCGCGCGGCGTACGCGCAAGCGGAGGCGACGCTCGGCCTCGCGCCGGCCGGCGCGCGCGTGATCGATTTCGTCGACATGCACGATCTCGGCGACATGCTCGTCGAGAGCGGCTTCGAGATCCCGGTGATGGACCAGGAAGTGCTGACGATCACGTACCAGTCTCCCGAATCGCTGCTGGCCGACGTGCGCCGCTGGGGCGCGTATCCGTTCGAGCGCGCGGCGCCGCGCGGCGCGACGCGGCGCTTCCGGCGCGCGCTCGGCGACGCGCTCGACGCGCGCCGGCGCGACGACGGCACGATTGCGCTGACGTTCGAGGTGATCTACGGGCACGCGTGGAAGGCGGTGCCGCGCACGACGCCGGAAGGCCACGGAATCGTGCGGATCGAGGATATCGGCAAGGGGCGCCCGAAGAATCGCTGATGCAGTAAAGAAGGGTTTCGTTATGGTGGGAATTAGCGGCGCGGGCTAATGCGAAAAACCCCGCCGGAACGGCGCGGAACCTTGTCGCGCTTGGCTTGCGGGCCGGTCGCCGCTTGCTTGTGGATGCCATTGAACGCGCCTATAATGCGTCAGCCTGCCGCCCTTGGGATCCCCGCAATACGGGGCGGCGAGCTCGATGCAGGCATGCATCGCATGCCATTCGCGTGAGACGGCGATGGACGCAGCGAAAGTTTCGACGGAAGCGACGGAGGCGGAACCGGTCCTCGAGGATTGGCTGATGAAGCGCAACTGCTCGGTGTCGCCGCGTCAGTTCGTGCTGTTTTACGCGTCGCTCGCGGCTGTCTCGCTGGCGATCGCGGCGTCGATGATATGGCGGGGGGCGTGGCTCGTGGCGCCCTTCACCGGAATCGAGCTGCTGGCGGTGGGTGTCGCGTTCGCGATCTACGCACGCCATGCGGTCGACTACGAACGCATCAGGCTGTTTCCGCATCGGCTCGTGATCGAGCGGATGAATGCGGAGCGGCTCACGCAGATCGAATTCAACCCGCGCTGGGTGCGGGTCGAGTCGGGCGCGACGCCTCGCGATCCGATTCGGCTGGTGTCGCGTGGGCAGACCGTTGTGATCGGGCAGCATCTCGCGCAGTACCAGCGCGTGCAGTTCGCCCGGACGCTGCGCGCATCGCTCAGGCGCTGCGGCTGAGGGGGCGGTCCGGGTTGCGCGGGCGGCTCGCGACGGGGGGAGGCTTTGAATGGAAATTTTGGGTAAGGAAGCTATGAAAACAATCAAGCGAGCCCTCACGGGCGTGCTGGCATGCAGCGGATTGCTCTTCGCCGGTTCCGCTCTGGCAGTCGGAGACGTCCCGGGTGGCCCCAGCGTCAACGGGATCAATTTCCAGCCGCCTGTCACGAAGATCGCAGAGGAGCTCTACAACCTCCACGCGATGATGCTGGTGCTGTGTACGGTGATCTTCGTCGTCGTGTTCGGCGTGATGTTCTATTCGATCTTCGCGCACCGCAAATCGAAGGGCTTCAAGGCCGCCCATTTCCATGAAAGCACGACCGTCGAAATCATCTGGACGATCGTTCCGTTCATCATCGTCGTGCTGATGGCGCTGCCGGCCACGAAGACGGTCGTCGCGATGAAGGACACGACGAACGCCGATCTGACGATCAAGGTCACCGGCTACCAGTGGAAGTGGGGCTACGACTACGTGAAGGGCCCGGGCGAAGGCATCGGCTTCCTGTCGACCCTCATTACCCCGCGCAGCGAAGTCGACGGCCAGAAGCCGATCACCGACACCTATCTGCAGGAAGTCGATCACCCGCTCGTCGTGCCGGTCAACAAGAAGATCCGCATCATCACGACCGCGAACGACGTCGTTCACTCGTGGTACGTGCCCGCGTTCGGCGTGAAGCAGGATGCGATTCCGGGCTTCGTGCGCGACACGTGGTTCAAGGCCGAGAAGACCGGCACCTATCGCGGCTTCTGTACCGAACTGTGCGGCAAGGAACACGCGTTCATGCCGGTCGTGGTCGAGGTGCTGTCGGACGAAGACTACGCGAAGTGGGTCAGCGACGAGAAGGCGAAGATGGCCAGCGCGACGCTCGATCCGAACAAGACTTACACGATGGCCGAACTGATGTCGCACGGCGAGGACGTCTACAAGGCGAACTGCGCGGCGTGCCACCAGGCGAACGGCAAGGGCCTCGGCGCATTCCCGGCGCTCGACGGCAGCCCGATCGCGAACGGCCCGATCGCCGGCCACCTGACGCGCGTGCTGCAGGGCAAGGGCGCGATGCCGTCGTGGGCGTCGCTGTCGGACGTCGACATCGCGTCGGTGATCACGTTCGAGCGCAACTCGTGGGGCAACCACAAGGGCGACATGCTGCAACCGAAGCAGGTCGCGGCCGCGCGTAACGGCCAGATGCCGACGGACACCGCGGGCGGTGCCGCGCCGGCGGAAGCCGCAGCGGCAGCACCGGCCGCCGCGTCCGCAGCCGATGCATCGCAGCAGGCCGCAGCGAGCACGGCGCTGTCGACGATCTATTTCGACACCGGCAAGAGCACGCTGCCGGCCGACGCGCAGAAGTCGATCGCCGCGGCGGCCGACTACGCGAAGGCGCATCCGGACGCGAAGCTCGCGGTGTCGGGCTTCACCGACAAGACGGGCTCGGCCGATGCGAACGCGGAGCTGTCGAAGCACCGCGCGCAGGCCGTGCGCGACGCGCTGAAGGCCGCGGGTGTCGCGGAAGACCGCATCGTTCTGAAGAAGCCGGAAACGATCACGGGCGGGGCGGACGCGAAGGAAGCGCGCCGTGTCGAGATCGGGCCGGCGGCCTGACGTGTCGTTGTGTTTGTCGACGTATTCGCATTAGGAGATTCTCATGTCTAGCATCGGGCACGACGTAGCCGCGGGCCACGCGCACGACGACCACGCGCACGAAACGCCTCACGGCTGGCGGCGCTGGCTGTATGCCACCAACCACAAGGACATCGGTACGCTGTACCTGCTGTTCTCGTTCATCATGTTCCTGTCGGGCGGCGTGATGGCGCTCGGCATCCGCGCCGAGCTGTTCGAGCCGGGCCTGCAGATCATGCGGCCGGAGTTCTTCAACCAGCTCACCACGATGCATGGCCTGATCATGGTGTTCGGCGCGATCATGCCGGCGTTCGTCGGCTTCGCGAACTGGATGATTCCGCTGCAGATCGGCGCGTCGGACATGGCGTTCGCGCGGATGAACAACTTCAGCTTCTGGCTGCTGCCGGTCGCGGCCGTGCTGCTCGTCGGTTCGTTCTTCGCGCCGGGCGGCGCGACGGCCGCCGGCTGGACGCTGTACGCGCCGCTGTCGACGCAGATGGGCCCGGGCATGGACTTCGCGATCTTCGCGGTGCACATCATGGGCGCGTCGTCGATCATGGGCGGGATCAACATCGTCGTGACGATCCTGAACATGCGCGCGCCGGGCATGACGCTGATGAAGATGCCGATGTTCGCGTGGACGTGGCTGATCACCGCCTATCTGCTGATCGCGGTGATGCCGGTTCTCGCGGGCGCGATCACGATGGTGCTGTTCGACCGCCACTTCGGCACGTCGTTCTTCAGCGCGGCAGGCGGCGGCGACCCGGTGATGTACCAGCACATCTTCTGGTTCTTCGGCCACCCCGAGGTGTACATCATGATTCTGCCGGCGTTCGGGATCGTGTCGCAGGTGATCCCGGCGTTCGCGCGCAAGACGCTGTTCGGCTATAGCTCGATGGTCTACGCGACCTCGTCGATCGCGATCCTGTCGTTCATGGTCTGGGCGCACCACATGTTCGCGACCGGCATGCCGGTTACCGGCCAGCTGTTCTTCATGTACGCGACGATGCTGATCGCGGTGCCGACCGGCGTGAAGGTGTTCAACTGGCTCGCGACGATGTGGCGCGGCTCGATGACGTTCGAGACGCCGATGCTGTTCGCGATCGGTTTCCTGTTCGTGTTCACGTTCGGCGGCCTGACGGGCCTGATGCTCGCGATGGCGCCGCTCGACATCCAGTATCACGGCACCTACTTCGTGGTCGCGCACTTCCACTACGTGCTCGTTGCCGGGTCACTGTTCGCGCTGTTCTCGGGCTGGTACTACTGGTCGCCTAAATGGACCGGCTGGATGTACAACGAGATGCGCGGCAAGATCCACTTCTGGGCGTCGATGATCTTCTTCAACCTGACGTTCTTCCCGATGCACTTCCTGGGCCTCGCCGGCATGCCGCGCCGTTATGCGGATTACCCGGCGCAGTTCACGGACTTCAACCAGGTCGCGACGATCGGCGCGTTCGGCTTCGGCCTCGCGCAGGTGTACTTCCTGTTCGCGGTCGCGCTGCCCGCGTACCGTGGCGGCGGCGAGCTGGAAAAGGCGTCCGACAAGCCGTGGGACGGCGCGACGGGCCTCGAATGGACCGTGCCGAGCCCGGCTCCGTTCCACACGTTCGAGCAACCGCCGCACGTCGAGTAAGCATTGAATCCTGGCTCCGTTGTCGCCTGCCCCGCGGGCGGCGACGGAGTGTTCGGAACGTTTCACCCCCTGTATCAGATGACCCGGAATCCACAACAAAGACGCACGCCCGAAGAGATCCGCAAGGGCAACAAGCGGCTCGGCCTGATCCTGCTGGCGATCGCCGCCGTCTTTTTTATGGGTGTCGTGATCAAGCAGTGGTGGTTGTCCACTCACTGAGCCGTAGCGAGGAAGTTGCCGTATGTCGAAGCCGGAAGCCACGGCGGATCGGGCGTTCAACCGTTCGATGCTGTTCAAGCTCGTCGTCGTCGCGTTGATGATGTTCGGGTTCGGATTTGCGCTGATACCGATGTACCGCGCGATCTGTCAGGTGACGGGTATCAACAACCTGGTGCAGCGCGATGCGACGCTGCGCGAGGCGAAGAACACGCAGATCGATTACAGCCGCACCGTGTCGGTCGAGTTCGACGCGAATGCGCACGGGCCGCTCGGCTTCATGCCGGAGAAGAGCAGCATCGACGTGCATCCGGGCCAGTTGACGACGATCATGTACGACGTGTCGAACAGCCAGAACCGGCCGGTCGTCGCGCAGGCGATTCCGAGCTACGCGCCGAAGCAGGCGACCGAGTTTTTCAAGAAGATCGAGTGTTTTTGCTTCACGCAGCAGACGCTGGCCGCGAACGAATCGCGCAGGATGCCGGTGGTGTTCGTGATCGATCCGAAATTGCCGAAGGACGTGAAGACGATCACGCTGTCGTACACGTTCTTCGAGTTGAATACCCCCGCGCTGACGCGCGGCACGGCGCCGGCGAAGCCCGGCGTCTGATGGAGCTTTGCATGGGATCCGAGTTCGCGCTTCAGCGCTTACTCTGATCGACAGGAGGGGACGTGACGGAAGTCGGCAGGAACAGTTCGTTCGGAAAGGCGCTGAAGGCGGTGCTGTGGTCGTTCTTCGGCGTGCGCAAGCGGCGCGACCTGGAGGCGGACGCGCAGCAGCTGAACCCGCTGCACGTGCTGATCGTCGCGCTGATCGCGGCCGCGGTGTTCATCGGCGTGCTGATCGCGGTCGTTCACGCGGTCGTGCACTGACGCAGGAATGCAGGGTGGGCGCGTCGGCGCCCGGGCAGGAAGGCAGTGGCGGCGGCCGTCGCGCCGCGAGAAATAAAGCCGGAGCGGTTCCGGTACACAAATTGGACTGAAGTGGAGAATCAAGGATGAGCGCTCACAACCAGAGCCCGTACTATTTCGTGCCGCATCCGTCGCGGCACCCGATCAGCGCGGCCATCGGCCTGTTGGTCATGCTCGGCTCGTTCGCACTGTGGATCAACGACCACGACTGGGCGCCGTATACCGCGCTGATCGGCCTGCTGTGGCTCCTCTTCACGCTGTATCACTGGTTCGGCGATTCGATCGCCGAATCCGAAGGCGGGATGTACGGCAAGAACGTCGACCGCTCGTACCGCTGGAGCATGAGCTGGTTCATCTTCTCCGAAGTGATGTTCTTCGGCGCGTTCTTCGGCGCGCTGTTCTACGCCCGCGAAATCGCGCTGCACCAGCTCGGCAGCCTCGACTACAAGCTGATCTGGCCGGATTTCTCCGCGGTGTGGCCGAACGAAGGCCCGGCCGCGCTCGCCGGTCACTTCAAGTCGATGACTCCGTGGCCGGTTCCGACCGTGAACACCGCGCTGCTGCTGTCGTCGGGCGCGACGCTGACGGTGTCGCACCACGCGCTGCGCGATGATCACCGCCGCAAGGCGATCGCATGGCTCGCCGCGACGGTGCTGCTCGGCGTCTGCTTCCTGTTCCTGCAGGGCTTCGAGTATTTCCACGCGTACAACGAACTGAACCTGACGCTCGCCTCGGGCATCTACGGCTCGACGTTCTTCCTGCTGACGGGCTTCCACGGCTTCCACGTGTTCCTCGGCGGCACGATGCTGACGGTGGTGCTGGTGCGGATGATCCGCGGCCACTTCACGGCCGATCATCACTTCGCGTTCGAGGGCGCCGCGTGGTACTGGCACTTCGTCGACGTCGTCTGGCTCGGCCTGTACGTCGTCGTCTACTGGCTGTAACGGAAACGAACGGCCCGCGAGAGCGATGCGCGGGCCGTTTGCGCTGAATGCCGGGCGGCGTGCCGCCGGGCAGCGTAGAGAAGACCGCTTCACCCGGGCGCCGCCGCGACTCCAGTCAGGCGGCGCTTTTGCTTGGCGGGGAGTGCGTGCGGCGAAATGTCACATTCGTCACGTTCGCCGCAATCGGCCGCAATCGGCCGCAATCGGCCGTATTCGGCCGTATTCGGCCGTATTCGGCCGCGTCGGCGGGTCAGTGGCCGATCGGGATGCCGGTGTAGTGGATCCAGCCCATCCAGTTCGCGAACAGGATGAACAGGAACAGCGAGATCGATAGCCCGACGCGGGTGGCGAGCGACCAGACCATGCGTTTCGTGTGGCCGCGGTCGTGCATCATGAAATAGAGCGCCGAGCCCATGCTGGCAACGATGAGGATGAAAGCGATGGCAACGAGGATGTGCATGAAGCGAACCGGACGACGGCTATTCGACGGGAAAGGTGTCATTATCGCACCTCGCTTTCGCGATCGTCTCGGCCGCGGAGCGGCATGATGAAGATTCGCTGGCTTCCCGCGCTGCTGATCCTGGCGGTCGTCGCGATCACGGTGCGGCTCGGTTTCTGGCAGCGCGACCGTGCGCATCAGAAGGAGGCGCTCGAGGCGAACATCACGCGCTATGAGCATGCGCCGCCAGCGCCGGTCGGCGCGGTGCCGCTGCCGCTCGCGGACATCGAGTTCCATCGCGTGCGCGCGACCGGGCGCTTCATGCCGGAGAACGCCGTCTTTCTGGACAATCGTCCGTATAACGATCAGCCGGGTTTTTACGTCGTGATGCCGTTTAAACTGGCGGGCGGCGGCTACGTGCTCGTGAATCGAGGCTGGCTGCCGCGCAACACGGCCGATCGCGCGACGATCGAGCCGTTCGCGACGCCCGCGGGCGACGTGACGATCGAAGGGATCGCGCGCGCCGACGCGACGCGCGCGTTCGAGCTCGGCTCGGGCGGCTCGGCGCCGCACCAGAAGATCCGCCAGAACCTCGACGTCGGCGCGTATGCGCGCGAAACCGGGCTGCCGCTGCAGCCGTTCGTGATCCAGCAGACGAGCGACGACGGCGACAAGCTGGTGCGCGACTGGCCCGCGCCGACGCTCGGCGTCGAGCGCAATTATGGATACATGCTCCAGTGGTGGGGCATGGCGGTGGCCGCGCTGGCCTTCGGTCTGTTCGCGGCGCGGCGCGCGGCGAGGAAGCCGTCCGGCGCGTAAGCGCGTGGTTTGCCGCGGCGGCGATGCCGCGGCTTGTTTCGAGAGGTCCGATTTTGTCTATGCAATCTTCCCGTCAGCCCGCCCGCCGGCCGATCGCCGGCGCGGACGCTCCGGCGCGCGGCTCGTGGCAGCGCGGCCGCTGGATGCTGCTGCTCGTCGCGCTGGTTTGCGCGGCGCCGATGATCGCGTCGTATGTCACCTATTACGTGATCAAGCCGCGCGGCGGCTCGACGAACTATGGCGCGCTGATCGATCCGCAGCGGCCGATTCCGCCGTCGCTGACGGTCGTCGACGAGTCCGGCAAGACGGTCCCGCTCGCGTCGCTGCGCGGCGTGTGGCTGTTCGTGATGACCGACAAGAGCGCGTGCGACGACGCGTGCGCGACGAAGCTCTACTTCATGCGTCAGGTGCGCGCGACTCAGGCGGGCGAGCGCGAGCGGATCACGACGGTGTGGCTGCGCAGCGATGCGAACCCGATTCCGGACAAGGTGAGCGCCGCGTATCCGGACACGCGCAAGCTCGTCGCCGATCCGGCCGCGATCGCCGCGTGGCTGCCGGCCGACGCGGGCACGCAGGACACCGACCACATCTATCTCGTCGATCCGAACGGCAACCTGATGATGCGTTTCCCGAAGAACCCGGATCCGAGCAAGATCAAGCGGGACGTGACGAAGCTGCTCAAGTGGTCGAGCATCGGCTGACGGACGGGCGACGAGGAAATCTCCGATGTATCTCGTACAACTCGGCCTGATCGGCCTGTGCATCGCGCTGCTGGTGCTGTCCTACGTGTGGGTGAAGGCGGACGACAACAAATTCCGCAAGCTCGTCTGGGTCACGACGTTCCTGACGCTCGATCTCGTGATGTTCGGCGGCTTCACGCGGCTGACCGACTCCGGCCTCGGCTGCCCGGACTGGCCCGGCTGCTACGGCACGTCGTCGCCGTTCATCGCGCACGCGGCGATCTCGGCCGCGCACCAGTTGATGCCGACGGGCCCCGTCAGCATGACGAAGGCGTGGATCGAGATGATCCACCGCTATTTCGCGATGGCGATCGGCGTGCTGATCATCGCGCAGACCGCGATCGCATGGACCGCGCGGCTGCGCCGCCGGCCGTTGCACGTGTCGCCGTGGTGGCCGACGGGGCTGCTGATGCTGATCGTCGTGCAGGGCGCGTTCGGCGCGTGGACCGTCACGATGAAGCTGCAGCCGGTGATCGTCACGACGCACCTGCTGCTCGGCCTGACGCTGCTCGGCTCGCTCGGCTGGCTTGCCGCGCGGATCACGCCGCTGCCCGCGTACGAGCCCGACGCCGGCCGCTATCGCGCGGCCGCGCTCGCGGCGCTCGCGCTGCTCGTCGCGCAGATCGCGCTCGGCGGCTGGGTCAGCACGAACTATGCGGTGCTCGCGTGCACCGATTTCCCGACCTGCAACGGCGCGTGGATTCCGCCGATGAACTTCCATCAGGGCTTTCATCTGTGGCGCGCGCTCGGGATGACCGGCGACGGCGAGGCGATCACGCAGGACGCGCTCGTCGCGATCCACTGGACGCACCGCACGTTCGCGTTCGTCGTCGTCGCGTACCTGATCGCGTTCGCGCTGAAGATGCGCCGTTTCGCGTCGCTGCGGGCGCCGGCGACCGGCGTGCTCGCGGTCGTCGTGCTGCAGTTCGCGACCGGCCTCACGAACATCGTGCTGCAGTGGCCGCTGCCGGTCGCGGTCGCACACAACGGGGGCGCGGCGGTCCTGCTGCTGCTCGTCGTCATGCTAAACTTTCGCATCCTTTCAAGCCGCCCCGGAACCGTCGCGCTGCCTGCGCGCGACGCCGCGCCGGCGTGACCCCATCTCATGGACAGCACCCTCTCCCATACGCCCGGTAGCCGCCTTTCCCAGTACATCGCGCTGACGAAGCCGCGTGTCACGCAGCTCGCGGTGTTTTGCGCCGTGATCGGGATGTTCCTCGCGACGCCCGGCATGGTGCCGTGGAAGGTGCTCGTCGGCGGCACGGTCGGCATCTGGCTGCTCGCGGGCGCCGCGTTCGCGATCAACTGCCTCGTCGAGCAGAAGGTCGACGCGCTGATGCGCCGCACCGCGTGGCGCCCGTCCGCGCGCGGCGAGATCACGACCGCGCAGATCCTCGTGTTCTCCGCGGTGCTCGGCAGCGTCGGCGCGTGGACGCTCTACACGTTCACGAACCCGCTGACGATGTGGCTGACGATCGCGACGTTCGTCGGCTACGCGGTGATCTACACGCTGCTGCTGAAGCCGGCGACGCCGCAGAACATCGTGATCGGCGGCGCGTCGGGCGCGATGCCGCCGGCGCTCGGCTGGGCCGCGGTCACCGGCGCGGTGCCGGGCGACGCGTGGATTCTCGTGCTGATCATCTTCGTGTGGACGCCGCCGCATTTCTGGGCGCTCGCGCTGTACCGCCGCAAGGACTACGAGAACGCGGGCCTGCCGATGCTGCCCGTCACGCACGGCGAGCAGTACACGCGGCTGCACATCCTGCTTTATACGGTGGTGCTGTTCGCGGTCACGCTGATGCCGTTCGTGTCGGGGATGAGCGGCGCCGTCTATCTCGCGAGCGCGGTGGTGCTCGGCGCGATCTTCCTCGCGTATGCGTGGAAGATCTACCGCGACTATTCGGACGACCTGGCCCGCCGCGCGTTCCGCTTTTCGATCGTCTATCTGTCGCTGCTGTTCGCGGCGCTGCTCGTCGATCACTATGCGCGCCCGCTGCTCGGCATGTAAGAAGGACGGTCTGAACGCCATGCTCAATTCCTGGTGGACGCGCGGTGCGCATCGTGTCTGGCTCGCCGCGTGCATGCTCGCCGGTGCGCTGCTCGTCGCCGGTTGCGGCAACGCGCCGCAGTTCCAGAACGTCGACATCACCGGCAACACGCAGTTCGGCACCGACTTCGCGCTGCCCGACACGGCCGGCAAGATGCGCACGCTCGCCGATTTCAAGGGCAAGGCCGTCGTGCTGTTCTTCGGCTACACGCATTGCCCGGACGTGTGCCCGACGACGATGGCCGAGCTGTCCGAGGCGCTGAAGCAGCTCGGGCCCGACGACGCGAAACGTGTGCAGGTGCTGTTCGTCACCGTCGATCCGGCGCGGGACACGCCGGCCGTGCTCGGCCAGTACGTGCCGGCGTTCAATCCGGCGTTCATCGGGCTGCGGCCGGCGAACGACGCGCAGCTTCAGAAGGTGACGAAGGACTTCCGCGTGTACTACGCGAAGGCCGCGGGCAAAACGCCCGACAGCTACACGATGGACCACACCGCCGCGAGCTACGTGTTCGATCCGGACGGCAAGCTGCGGCTCTTCGTGCGCGACGGCCAGGGGCCGGCGCCGTGGGTTCATGATCTGAAACTGCTGCTCGACTGAGCGGAGCACGTTGCGGCGGCGGCGCGCGTGCGCGTTGCCGCTATTCCCGGCGGATGCATACCTATATGAGCGCGATGTATTTCACATCGCGTCGATCCTGTGACACCATCTGCCGTCTTCCGGTGAACCGGTTCCGGCCGGTCATCGATCCTTTTTCCGTTTGCAAGCAGAAGTGAGAATCAGATGAAGCGTCGCAGTCTCCTGAAAGTGTTTTCCGTGCTGGCGGCGGGTGCCGCGCTGGCGGTGTCGACCGGCGCGTACGCGCAGAACAGGGTGATCAAGGTCGGTACCGTCAGCGGTCCCGATTCGCAAGTGTGGCAGGTCGTGCAGAAGGTCGCGAAGCAGAAGGAAGGGCTCGACGTGAAGGTGATCGAGTTCAACGACTACGTGCAGCCGAACGCGGCGCTCGACGCGGGCGACCTCGACGCGAACAGCTTCCAGCACCAGCCGTACCTCGACAGCCAGGTCAAGCAGCGCGGCTACAAGCTCGTCAGCGCGGGCCTGACGTACATTTCGCCGATGGGCGTGTACTCGAAGAAATTCAAGGCGCTGAAGGATCTGCCGCAGGGCGCGAAGGTCGCGGTGCCGAACGATCCGTCGAACGAGAACCGCGCGCTGCTGCTGCTGCAGACGCAAGGCGTGATCAAGCTTCGCACGGGCGCCGGCACCGGCGGCAACAACGCGACGGTGCTCGACGTCGCCGAGAACCCGAAGAAGCTGAAGCTCACCGAACTCGACGCGGCGCAGCTGCCGCGCGTGCTCGGCGACGTCGACGCGGCCGTGATCAACACGAACTACGCGCTCGCCGCGCATCTGGAGCCGACGAAGGACGCGATCGCGCTCGAAGCGCTGACGAGCCCGTACGCGAACATCATCGCGGTGCGGGCGAAGGACAAGGATCAGCCGTGGGTCAAGAAGCTGGTCAAGGCGTATCAGTCTGCTGAAGTCCGGGAGTTCATCAAGAATCAGTTCAAGGGGTCGATGGTCGCGTCGTTCTGAGCAGCTCACTCCTGACAATCTGCTCATTTCAGGCAGTATCCGCTCATGCGCGAGCGGATACTGAGCAGATAAATGAGCAAATTGACCCCGGCAGCTGTCCTTGATGCCATCCAACGCCTGGCCCAAGCGGGCCAGCTGGAGGTTTCCTCTACCGACGTCATCCACGCTATAAGGGGTCGATGGTCGCGTCGTTTCTGAGCGCGTCCGGTTCGGTTCCGAGCCGATTTGAAAGGCCTGCGTGGTTTGAGCAGGCTTTTTTCTTTTTCGCTGCGATTCAGGTGAACACGAGTTTCGCGGCTCCGCGTGTTTTGCCGAAATCGACGCTGAAATCGGGCTTGATGCTCTGGAGTGGGCGATGGCTGACGAGAAAAAGGATTGTCTCCGGCAGCGAAGTCTGTAGATAACGAAGGACTGCGTCCTCGGATGTGACGTCTATAGAATTGAGCGCTTCGTCGATGATCAGTATGTTCGGTTTTCTGAGCGCCGCGCGCACGATCGCAATGAACTGTCTTTCTCCAAGCGATAGCGAGCGTGCGCTCTCGTCGAGATTGATCCGGCGGCCTCCGTGCGCAGGCCATATTTCGAGAGATTCGAGGGCAGCAGCTTCAGAAATCGATTCGTCCGCGAGTCGAATGTTGTCTCTTACCGTGCCGTCGACGATTTCAGGATTGGCTTGCAAGAACAGCACGGCATGTCGGTCGTGTTCAGCTTGTGCGGCCGCATATACCCGGGACAGAAACGTCGATTTGCCCGAGCCGGATTTGCCGGTGACGTGAACGCGGTCGCCACGACAGGCGATCGGTTCATTTGCGTCTGTAGGGGCGCGTCGTGCGGCGCTGAAAGTCAGCACGGACGGATTCGTCGGCGCGTATTCGCGATCGAGAGAATCCAGTTCGTCATAGCCGCTGCTCATTGCGACGATGCCGCTCTGAAACCCGTTCACCGAATTGGATAGATTGGACATCGGTTGGACCAGTCGGTCCAGGAACGTCGCGAGCAGGAAGATCTCGCCAGCACCGAATTGGCCATCGGCCACTCGACGGGCGGCGACGAGCAGGACGATCAGATAGGCGATCGCGGTGGCAAGCGTAATCGCGATGCCACGCACGCTCTTGGTCAGAAAGAGCCGATTGTGTGCGGCCATCGACGTGCCGATAGCAGATCGCAGACGTTGCTGGAAAAAGGGGAGTGCATCGTATTCATGAATCAGCTTGGCATTGGAAATCAGGCCGCCGTATTGGGCGAACACGTCGTTGTCCGCGTTGTGGGCGACTGCTGTGCGATCCAGCTCCCTTCGCCTCATGAACTTCACCGCAAGAAGCAGTATTGCGATCGCCGTCACCAGCATATGTGGAAAGACGTCGCCGGCCAGGGTGGATACGGCGGCAATGACAACGATGAGATCGCATATCGCCGGCAGAAAGCCGGACAATACGCTGTAGGCGACCCCCATCGACCCGGTTTGCATCTTTGAGACGATTGCGACTCGTCGGGTAATCGATTCCGTGTGATCGGCTATGCGAACGCTGTAGTTGGATTGTGTGCCGATACGCGCCGCCATCAGTGTGGCTAGCCGGTAGGACAGGCGATAGAGAAACGGATTGACAATCAGCCAGCGAAGATCGACCAGTATTTGGCCAGCGAATCTTGCGGCGATATAAAAGAGGACGAGAAGGCTCAGGTCATGTGCGGCGGAAGGCGATTTCGTGTGGTCGATGAGGCTCGCGAGGAAAATCGGTGCGAGGCTGATGGCCGCGGAGCTCAATAGCACGGACAACACGATGACTGCCAGACGTATCGTCATGCGGCGATCGAGGGTAGCCGCAAAATCGCGTAGGGCGCGGCGCAGGTATCTGGATATCAAGGATCGATCCTCCCGGTTCTGACGAACTGGCGAACCGAATCGGTCAGTGCGGGGAAGTCCGCCGTATCGAATTCGACGAGCGCGCGCCTGATTCTGCGGCTCATCGAGAAGCGCGAGCGTGCCGCACTCATTTTCCCCGTTTGATGCAGGACGTATGGCTCTTCGCCATTGAGTGAAAAATAGGGAATATCGCCGTTGAGGAGGTCATGCGTTTCGCCTCTTCGCGTGTCAATGCGGTCATCATCGTGGTATGTCGGAAGCTTGAAGAGGTCGGTGAACAGCGCATGCTGCATGCGTTGCCTGCTGATATCGGCGGGCGTGAACAGCAATTCGAGGTAGCACTTGTAGTGTGCCGTCGGCCGAAATACGAACCGTGTTGAACAGGTCTGGTATCTTGCGTCGCACAGCATGTCGGTGAGCGTCGCGCGCTTTGCCGCGAGAATGTGCAGCGTCGTTTCGAAACCGAGGACGATTTCGTCGACGTATTCCCGAGGATCGGCATACAGGTCGTCGCCGATTTTCAATCGATGGGTGGTGGTTCGCTTGCGCCGTAAATACGCGAACCTGCCATCGGTGCGCAGGTGGCCACCTATCTCCGTGGACGCCAGGCTGCCGCCGGCAATGGATGAAAGCCCGGCCTGTGGAGCGATCAATCCCGTGGACATGAGCCTCTCTTGAGGCGTGCGCGCAGTACCGGAAAAACCGGAAAACATGCATTCCATGTCGACGATGACTGGGATGCCACGGTGTGCGATCAGGTTTTCCAGATGAATGTCGGTCAAATCGAGAAAGTAGGCGATGGCCGTTACCGCACCCAGGCGCATCATGTACAACCGTTGTTCTATCGCATCGCTGGATGCTCCTGCCTCGAGGAACGGGAGTACCTGCCACGCATGCGTATCGTCGTCGATCTGAAGCGGCGGATACCGAAGCCCAATCGAAGCGCTCGCTTCGACGACATCCAAGGTTTTCGCGAAGATCTCGTATAGACGCGGATCGGTGTGTTTCACGACATAACGGCGATTCCCGGTATCGATGCATACCGGACGTTCCCCGCCGCGATGCGAGTCACCGTCGAGGAAGGCAAGTTCGACCTGTTGGTGCCGGCCTGCTATCGCCGGTAACGATGCGATCTTGGCGGCGCGCCTGAGATATCGGTGAACATTCCGTGCGCGGCGAAGCAGGAATTTTCCGAGGAATTCGTTCTCGTGGCGTTCCCATGCTTCACGCTTATTTTTGCGTTGTCGAGAGCGGACGTGATTGAACGGCTGTACGTATGCAAGGAGATCGTCCTTGATCAGGTGAAGTGCATCGAAGCCGTCGGAGCCGTTTGTCGAGCCGAGCGAGTGCAGGGCTTGTTCGACAAGCAGGGCAAATTCGTCGCATAGCGGATATCCGGAGCTACGCTCTTTCATCGCCGAAAGGTCCGGGCGCCCGGCTGCAGGCGATGAGTTTGGGTTTCGGCGTGATGCCGACATCGGAAAATGTTTTTTCGCATCCAATAAAGGTATCTGCAAATATCGCAGTATGTTGGAAGCGGTCGACAATTGCTTTCATGAGTGCCGAACCTATGCCCTGTCTTTGCAGACCAGGGTCCACACAGACTTCCGCGATGTATGTGACGAACGTATCGTCACTAAATGATCTGGCCATGCCGGCCAACTGGCCGGTAAGTGTGGTGGCAAATGCGGCGAATATATTTGTTCCGCCGAGAAACCGATTGCGAAAATCATCGATTGTCAGATAATCGCGTGATGCACCGAACCCGACTCGCTCATATAGTGTCGCGATCGCATTTGAAGTGACTTTTTGAGCGTCGAAATGAACAGTAGTTTTGATTTGCTCACCTTTCTGATCCAAGGGTTGCTAAAGCCTAACGCATTGTAATGAAAGTGTAAAATCATTGAGTCTCATGTATTTGAGATAGGCAGTGACGGTAAAGAGATGTCCGATTTGATAAACGGGTCATCTCGCTCGCCGTCGCGTGCCGATCCGCGACACGCGACGGTGCTGTGCGCCGCGAACGCATTGCCATATACTGTATATCCATACAGTCATGTCGGCATCATGCTCGCATCCTCCATTGCTCCCGAAACGCTGCATCCGTCCCTCTGGCGCGGCTCCCAACTCGCGCGCGGCGGGCCGCGCACGATCGATACCGGCTTCGCGGCGCTGTCGGCCGAACTGCCGGGCGGCGGCTGGCCGGTCGGCGCGCTCGTCGAACTGCTCGTCGCGCAGCCCGGCTGCGGCGAGTTGCGGCTGCTCGCGCCTGCGCTCGCGCGGGCCGTCGACGCGCGGCGGCCGCTCGCGCTCGTCGCGCCGCCGCATGTGCCGAACGCGGCCGCGTTCGCGGCGCTTCACGTGCCGCCCGACGCGCTGCTCTGGCTGCGCGCGCCGCGGCAGGCCGACGCGCTGTGGGCGGCCGAGCAGGCGCTGAAGACCGGCTGCTGCGGCGCGCTGCTGCTCTGGCAGCAGACGGTGCGCAACGACGCATTGCGGCGGCTGCATCTCGCGGCCGCGCGCTCGGGCAGCACGCTGTTCGCGATGCTGCGGCCGCTCGCCGCCGCGCGGCAGCCGTCGCCGGCCGTGCTGCGGCTCGCGCTGCATCCGCAGCCGGGCGGCGTGGCGGTCGAGATCGTCAAGCGTCGCGGGCCGGTGCAGGCAGAGATGCTCGAGCTCGAACTGCCGTCGCCGATCGTGGAGGGCCGCTATGCGCGTCTTGCTCGGCATCCATCTGCCGCGCCTGCCGCTCGACGTGTGCGTCACACCGTCGCCTGAGCCGGCCGGCGGCGGCTGGGCGGTGCTCGAGCAGGGCGTCGTGTTGATCGCCGACGCGTTCGCTCGCGCGCGCGGCGTCCGCGCGGGGATGAAGCGCGGCGGCGTGCTGACGTTGTCCGCCGACACGCGGCTCGTCGAGCGCGATCCGCTGCGCGAGGCCGATGCGCTGCGCGCGGTCGCGCTCGCGCTGCTGCGCTTCTCGCCGTGCGTCGCGCTCGACGATGAAGCGACGCTCGTCGTCGACGTCGGTGCGAGCCTGCGCCTGTTCGGCGGGCTGCCGTCGCTGTGCCGGCAGGTGCGGGCGACGCTCGCGGCGCTCGGCTATGCGGCCCGCGTGAGCGCAGCGCCGACCGGGCGCGGCGCGTGGCTGCTCGCGCGCGCGCCGCGCCAGCTGCGCACGCGGCGGCGCGTCGTGCGCACCGCTTCGCTCGCGCGCGCGCTCGATGCGCTGCCGTGCGCGCTGTTGCCCGACGCGCGTCCATACGCGGACTGGTTCGACGGCCTCGGCTGCCGCACGCTCGCCGATTTGCGCCGCCTGCCGCGCGCGGGGCTGCAGCGCCGCTGCGGGCCCGCGCTGCTCGCCGCGCTCGACCGCGCATACGGCCATGCCGCGGAGCTGCACGCGTGGCTGCCGATTCCGCCCGTCTTCGACATGCGGCTCGAATTGCCGGAGCGCGTCGAATATGCGCAGGCCGTGCTGTTCGTCGCGCAGCGGCTCGTCGTGCAGCTGTGCGGCTGGCTCGCCGCGCGGCAGCTTTCGCTCGCCGCGATGACGTTCGGCCTCGAGCACGAGCGCGGCCGCCAGGCGGTGCCGCCGACCACGCTCGATCTCGCGTTCGCCGCGCCGGTGCGCGACGGCGCGCATTTCATGCGGCTGCTCGGCGAGCGGCTCGCGCGCGTCGCACTGCCCGCGGCGGTGATCGCGGTGCGGCTGACGGTCACGCGCGTCGAGTCGGTCGCGCCGCCCGCCGATGATCTGTTCCCGGAGCCGGGCGGCACGCGCGAGGAGCGCGCGCGTCTCGTCGAGCTGCTGGCCGCGCGGCTCGGCGCCGACAATGTGCTGCGCGCCGCGCCTGTCGCCGATCATCGGCCCGAGGTCGAGAACCGCTGGTTGCCGCTTCATATGACCGCCGGCAAACGGGCCGCCGCCGGGCGGCCGGTTGCGTCACCTGATGTGCCGCCTGGCGCGCCACCTGATGCGCCGCCGCGTCCCGCATGGCTGCTGGCCGAGCCGCTGCCGCTGATGGTCCGCGAGAATCGGCCGTTCTACCGCACGCCGCTCAGGTTCGTTTCATCGATCGAGCGGATCGAGGCGGGCTGGTTCGACGGCCAGCTCGTCGAACGCGACTACCGCGTCGCGCAGGGCGACGACGGCGCCTGCTACTGGATCTATCAGGAATGTCCGACCATCCGCCATGTCGCCGGGCCGGGCTGGTTCCTGCACGGCTTCTTCGGGTGAGCGCGATGGATGCGATGGCCTCGATCCTTCCCGATTACGCGGAGCTGTTCTGCCGGTCGAACTTCTCGTTCCTGCATGGCGCATCGTTCGCGGAAGAACTCGTCGAGTGCGCGTCGGACCTCCACTATCGCGGCATCGCGATCACCGACGAGTGCTCGCTCGCGGGCGCGCCACGGATGCACGTCGCGGCGAAGGCGAAGGGGCTGCCGCTCGTCGTCGGCGCGTATTTCGACGTGACGCCGGACGACGCCGCGCCAGGCCACGATCCGGGCCCCGGCGCGTTCAGGCTCGTGCTGCTCGCGCGGAACCGCGAAGGCTACGGCAATCTGTCCGAGCTGATTTCGTGGCGGCGGATGAGCGCACCGAAGGGGACTTACCGGCTGACGCCGCGGATGCTCGCGGCGCCGCCATCGGAATTCGCGCACCTGCGCGGCATGCCCGACTGTTTCGCGGTGCTCGTGCCGACCTATCCGGCACGCGACGACGTGCTCGACGCGCAGGTCGCGTGGTTCGACCGGCTGTTCGGCGAGCGCGCGCGGCTCGGGCTCGTTCAGTTGCGGCGCGCGCTCGACGGTGCGTATCGGGAGGCGATCCGGGCGGCCGGCGCGCGGCACGGGATGCGCGTCGTCGCGCTCGGCGACGTGACGATGCACGCACGCTCGTGCAAGGATCTGCAGGATGCGATGACGGCGATCCGGCTCCGGACGCCGATCGCCGAATGCGGCTATGCGCTCGCGCCGAACGCGGAGCAGCATCTGCGTCCGCGCGTTCTGCTCGCGCAATTGTTCTCGGCGCGGGAGATGGGACAGACGTGCGCGATGCTCGACGCGTGCCGTTTCTCGCTCGACGAATTGCACTATGAGTATCCGCACGAGCTCGTGCCCGACGGGTATTCGCCGACGCGCTATCTGCGCCAGGAAACGCTGCTCGGTGCGCGTCGCCGCTATCGCGGACGCGGCGGCGTGCCCGCGCACGTGCGCGAGCGCATCCAATACGAACTGGAGCTGATCGCCGAGCTGACATACGAACCGTACTTCCTGACCGTCTACGACATCGTCAAATACGCGCGCAGCCGGCACATCCTGTGCCAGGGGCGGGGTTCGGCCGCGAACTCGGTCGTCTGCTACTGCCTCGGCGTGACTGAGGTCAGCCCCGAACAGAGCAAAGGGCTGTTCGAGCGCTTCATCAGCCGGGAGCGCGGCGAGCCGCCCGACATCGATGTCGATTTCGAGCACCAGCGGCGCGAGGAAGTGATCCAGTATCTGTACGAAAAATACGGCAAGGACCGCGCCGCGCTGGCCGCCGCCGTCGCGACCTATCGTCCGCGCGGCGTGCTGCGTGAGATCGGCAAGGCGCTCGGTGTCGATCCGATGCTGATCGAGCGGGTCGCGAAAGGGCATCGCTGGTTCGACGGCAGCCGCGATCTGCTCGAGCAATTCGCGTTGGTTGATCTCGATCCCGGCGTGCCGCTGATCCGCAAATGGGCCGAACTCGCCGCGCGGCTGCTGAATTTTCCGCGTCACCTGTCGCAGCACTCGGGCGGCTTCGTGATCAGCCGCGGCAAGCTCACGCGGCTCGTGCCGGTCGAGAACGCGGCGATGGACGGGCGCCGCGTGATCCAGTGGGACAAGGACGATCTCGAATCGCTGAAGCTGATGAAGGTCGACGTGCTCGCGCTCGGGATGCTGTCGGCGCTGCATCGCGCGTTCGACATGGTCGATGCGTGGCACGGCGGGATCGACGGCAAGCCGGCCGGCATGACGAGCATTCCGCAGGACGATAAAGCGACCTACGACATGATCTGCCGCGCCGACACGGTCGGCGTGTTCCAGATCGAGTCGCGCGCGCAGATGTCGATGCTGCCGCGGCTGCAGCCGCGCAATTACTACGATCTGGTGGTCGAGGTGTCGATCGTGCGGCCGGGCCCGATCCAGGGCGGCGCGGTGCATCCGTATCTGGAGCGGCGCAGGATCGAGCGCGGCGACGCGAAGGGCGACATCACCTACCCGAGCGACGCCCTCAAGGCGGTGCTCGTCCGCACGCTCGGCGTTCCGATCTTCCAGGAGCAGGTGATGCAGATCGCGATCGTCGCGGCCGGCTTCACCCCCGGCGAAGCGGACGCGCTGCGCCGCGCGATGGCCGCGTGGAAGCGCCGGGGCGATCTGAGCCCGTATCACGAGAAGATCGTGAACGGGATGCTCGAGCGCGACTACACGCGCGAATTCGCCGAGCAGATCTTCGAGCAGATCAAGGGCTTCGGCGAATACGGCTTCCCGGAGAGCCATGGCGCGAGCTTCGCGTTGCTCGTCTATGCGAGCAGCTGGCTCAAATGCCATCAGCCGGCGATCTTTCTTGCCGCGCTGCTGAACAGCCAGCCGATGGGTTTCTATCCACCCGCGCAGCTCGTGCAGGACGCGAAGCGCCACGGCGTGGCCGTGCTGCCGATCGACGTGATGCATAGCGGTTGGGACGCGTCGCTCGAGGCGTTGCCCGGCGAGCCGCCGCCGGCCGGCCGGCCGGCGGTGCGGCTCGGTTTGTCGCTCGTGCGCGGGCTCGGCGAGGCGGCCGCGCGGCGGATCGACGCGGCGCGCGCGGCGGGGCCGTTCGAGAACGTCGACGCGCTCGCGCGCCGCGCGCGCCTGGAGCGCCGCGACCTCGAGGCGCTGGCCGCCGCGAATGCGCTCGCGACGCTCGCCGGCCATCGCCGCGACGCGCTGTGGCAGGCGGTCGCCGCGGCGCCGGAGCGCGACCTGCTCGCCGCCGCGCCGATCGACGAGCCGGAGAAGCCCGAGCTCGGCGCGCCGTCCGAGTTCGACGACATCCACGCCGACTACGCGACGACGGGCCTCACGCTGAACCGGCATCCGGTCGCGCTGCTGCGGCCCGAGCTGAATGCGCGGCGGCTATCGTCCGCGCTCGTGCTGCGCGAGCGCCTGAACGGCCGGCTCGCGCGCGCGTGCGGGATCGTGACCGCGAGGCAGCGGCCGGGCACCGCGAAGGGCGTGATGTTCATGACGCTCGAGGACGAGACGGGCTGCGTGAACGTGATCGTCCGGCCGGAGCTGCTCGTGCGACAACGCCGCGAAGCGCTCGATTCGACCCTGCTCGCGGTGTCGGGCGTCTGGCAGTGCGAAAGCGACGTGCGGCACCTGATCGCCCAGCATCTCGAGGATCTGACGCCGCTGCTCGGCGGCCTGCGCACGTCGAGCCGCGAGTTCCACTGACGCTCATCGGCGCATACCGCCCGCTCCGCTCAACTGGTTCTATTCCGGTATTCGCTTAATTGCGTTTCGGCCGTCGTCCGGACCGCTGAAACCGTGTCCAACGATACCAGTTCGGGTAAGTCCTTATCCAGAAAGGTACTGTAAACAAAGGATTTTTTCTGCGTGAAACGCTTGATGGGCATGGCTTCCAGCGATTTTCCCGACGCTAATACCAGTTGGTTGACTGGTATTATTGTGGTTATATGATTCGCTCACATCGGATGGCGTGAAGCCGTCCTCGATTCACCAGACCCTCAAGAGAACGTCATGCTGACCGGAAACATACTCACGTCCGAAGGCTGGATTCACGGTTCGATCGAATTCGAGAACGGCCGCATCACCGCGCTGTCGGGCCGCGCCGCCGATCCCGCGAACAACGACGCGCCTTACGTTCTGCCCGGCTTCATCGATTTGCACGTGCACGGCGGCGGCGGCGCCGACGTGATGGAGGGCGGCAACGCGATCGAGGCGATCGTCCGCACGCATGCGCAGTACGGCACGACGAGCCTGCTCGCGACGACGATGACCGCGCCGCGCGACGAGCTGATGCAGGTCGTCGCGAACCTGGGCGGCGTCGCGCGCACCCGCACGCCGGGCGGCGCGCGCGTGCTCGGCGTGCATCTCGAGGGCCCGTACATCAACCCCGGCAAGCTCGGCGCGCAGCCGGACGCGGCGGTGTCGGCGGTGCTCGACGAGGTGCTGAAATATCTGTCGATCGCGCCGATCCGCGTCGTCACGCTCGCGCCGGAGATCGCCGGCCACATCGAGATCATCTCGGAGATGGCCGCGCGCGGCGTGCGCGTGCAGCTCGGCCACTCGCTCGCGACCTACGACGACGGCGTTGCCGCGCTGAAACATGGCGCGTGCGGCTTCACGCACCTGTTCAACGCGATGTCGCCGCTGCATCACCGTAACCCCGGCCTGGTCGGCGCGGCGCTCGCGCACGCCGAGTACGCGGAGATCATCCCCGATCTGCTGCACGTGCATCCGGGCGCGATCCGCGCGGCGCTGCGCGCGATCCCGCGCCTGTACGTCGTGACCGACAGCACGTCGGCAACCGGCATGCCCGACGGCGAATACCGCCTCGGCAGCCAGCACGTGACGAAGTGCCTCGGCGGCGTGCGCCTCGCCGACGGCACGCTCGCCGGCAGCACGCTGACGATGGATCAGGCGCTACGCAACCTCGTCTCGCTCGGCCTGCCGCTGGCCGATGTGTCGAACCGGATGTCGCGCTACGCGGCCGACTATCTGGGCGTCGCCGATCGCGGCCGCATCGCGCGCGGCGCGTGGGCCGACCTCGTCGTTCTCGATCGTGAACTGAACCTTACCGCGACCTATGTCGAAGGAGAATCAATTGTCGAATATGCTTAACGAAGCGCGCGAGTCCGCGAAAGTCGTCGCCGGCCAGCTCGCCGATACCGCACGCGTCGAAGCGCTCGCCGCGCATCTCGCGGCCAGCTCGCCGGCCGTCGCGCTGACGGTCGCGCGCGGCAGCTCCGACCACGCGGCCAGCTACTTCGCAGGCCTGACGATGAGCCGCCTCGGCGTGCCGGTCGCGTCGCTGCCGATGTCGGTCGCGACGCTGCAGCAGGCGCCGCTGAAAGTGAAGGGCCAGCTCGCGCTCGCGTTCTCGCAGTCCGGCAAGAGCCCCGATCTCGTCAACACGATGGCCGCGCTGCGCGAAGCCGGCGCGTTGACCGTCGCCGCGGTCAACATGATGCCGTCGCCGCTCTCCGACGCGTGCGAGCACGAGTTGCCGCTGTACGCGGGCCCCGAGCTGTCGGTCGCCGCGACGAAAAGCTATATCGCGATGCTGTCGATGTCCGCGCAGATCGTCGCGTTCTGGCAGCGCGACGCCGCGCTGATCGCCGCGCTGCGCGGGCTGCCCGACGTGCTCGCGCAGGCGGGCCATCTCGACTGGTCGCCGGCCGTCGATGCGCTGCGCGGTGTCGAGCGGATGATCGTGATCGGCCGCGGCCTCGGCCTCGCGATCGCGCAGGAAGCGGCGCTGAAGCTGAAGGAGACGTCCGGCATCCAGGCCGAGGCGTTCTCGAGCGCCGAAGTCCGTCACGGCCCGATGGAGCTGATCGACCGCGACTATCCGCTCGTCGTGTTCGCGCCGCCCGGCCCGGAGCAGGCCGGCCTGTTGCAACTCGCGCAAGACATGCGCGCGCGCGGTGCCGCCGTGCTGCTCGCGGCGCCGCCGGGCACGCCCGGCGTATCGGGCGCCGTGCTGCCGCTCGCGATTTCCGCGCACCCGGCGCTCGATCCGATCGCCGCCGTTCTTTCGTTCTACGTGATGGCGGCCGATCTCGCCGTCGCGCGCGGTCGCAACCCCGACATGCCGCGCCACCTGAACAAAGTCACCGAAACGCACTGACACGCACTGACTAAACGAGTCCGCCGATGAGACGCGCCGAGGAACCCCAATTGAATCATTCCACCCAAGATACGTTCGTTCTGATCGCCCCGCTGACGGGGCCGGTCGTGCCGCTGGCCGAAGTGCCCGATCCGGTGTTCTCGGGCGGGATGTTCGGCGACGGCATCGGCATCGACCCGCTCGACGGCAAGCTCGTCGCACCGTGCGACGGCGTCGTTACGCATCTCGCGCGCACCGGCCACGCGGTGACGATCACGTCGCCGCAGGGCGCGGAGATTCTGCTGCACGTCGGCATCGACACTGTCGAGCTGAACGGGCAAGGCTTCGTCGCGCGCATCGAGCAGGGCGCGAACGTGAAGGCCGGCGATCTGCTGATCGAGTTCGAGCAGGATGCGGTCGCGCGTGCCGCGCACAGCCTCGTGTCGGTGATCGCGATCGCGAACTCGGACGCGTTCGAGATCGTCGATCGTGCGTCCGGCGGCCTCGCGAAGGCCGGCGAGACGCCGCTGCTGACGCTGCGCGCCAAGGGCGCGGCGGCGGCCGCCGGTGCTGCGGGTGGCGCAGGCGCAGCGGCGGACGCGAACGAAGTGCGTCGTTCGATCCAGCTCACGCAGCCGGGCGGCCTGCACGCGCGGCCCGCCGCGCGGGCGCGGGAAGCGGCGCGTGGGCTCGATGCGCGCGTCGAAGTGCATTTCGAAGGGCGCAAGGCGCCGATCGAGAGCGTCGTCGGGCTGCTCGGCCTCGGCGCCGGCGAGCGCGCGACGATCGAGCTCGTCGGCCGTGGCACGCAGGCGGCGCAGGCGGTCGACGCGATCGCGAACGAGTTGCTGCGCGAAGCGCACGGCGAGTCCGACGAGAAGCCGGCGCGCGCGAAGTCGCCGGCGCCGCAGGTCGTGCGTAGCGCCGGCGCGGCGCCGCTGGCGCCGAATACGCTCGCGGGCGTCTGCGCGGCGCCGGGGATCGCGGTCGGCGCGCTCGTGCGCCTGGACGACGCGGAACTCACGCCGCCCGAGCAGGCGAGCGGCACGTCGGCGGCCGAAAGCCGCGCGCTCGACAAGGCGCTCGCGGCGATCGACGCGGAGCTCGACGAGACCGTGCGCAACGCGTCGCAGCGCGGCGCCGTTGGCGAGGCGGGGATCTTCGCGGTGCATCGCGTGCTGCTCGAGGATCCGACGCTGCTCGACGCGGCGCGCGACCTGATCAGCCTCGGCAAGAGCGCCGGGTTCGCGTGGCGTTCGGCGATCCGCGCGCAGATCGACGTGCTGACGAAAGTCGACGACGAATTGCTCGCCGAACGCGCGGCCGATCTGCGCGATATCGAGAAGCGCGTGCTGCGCGCGCTCGGCTACGCGAACACCGCGGCGCGCGCGCTGCCCGACGAGGCGGTGCTCGCGGCCGAGGAGTTCACGCCGTCGGACCTGTCGTCGCTCGATCGCCAGCGCGTGACCGCGCTCGTGATGGCGCGCGGCGGCGCGACGTCGCACGCGGCGATCATCGCGCGCCAGTTCGGCATTCCGGCGCTGGTCGCGGTCGGCGACGCGCTGTTCTCGATTCCGGACGGCACGCAGGTCGTCGTCGACGCGTCGGCGGGCCGTCTCGAGCACGCGCCGACGGCACTCGACGTCGAGCGCGCGCGCAACGAGCGTCAGCGTCTCGCCGGCGTGCGCGAAGCGAACCGCCGTACCGCGGGCGAAGCGGCGGCGACGCGCGACGGCCGCGCGATCGAGGTCGCCGCGAACATCGCGACGCTCGACGACGCGAAAACCGCGGTCGACAACGGCGCGGACTCGGTCGGCCTGCTGCGCACCGAGCTGATGTTCATCCATCGCCCGGCGGCGCCGACGCGCGCCGAGCACGCGGAAGGCTACCAGGCGATCGTCGACGCGCTGCAGGGTCGCACCGCGATCATCCGCACGCTCGACGTCGGCGCGGACAAGGAGGTTGACTATCTGACGCTGCCGCCCGAGCCGAACCCGGCGCTCGGCCTGCGCGGCATCCGTCTCGCGCAGGTGCGCCCGGATCTGCTCGACGACCAGCTTCACGGCCTGCTCTCGGTGAAGCCGTTCGGCGCGGTGCGCATCCTGCTGCCGATGGTCACGGATGTCGGCGAGCTCGTGCGGATCCGTCAGCGCATCGACGAATTCGCGCGCGCCATGGGCCGCACCGAGCCGATCGAAGTCGGCGTGATGATCGAGGTGCCGTCGGCCGCGCTGCTGGCCGACCAACTGTCGAAGCACGCGGATTTCCTGTCGATCGGCACGAACGACCTGACGCAGTACACGCTCGCGATGGACCGCTGCCAGGCCGATCTCGCCGCGCAGGCGGACGGGCTGCATCCAGCGGTGCTGCGCCTTGTCGATGCGGCGGTGAAGGGCGCGGAAAAGAACGGCAAGTGGGTCGGCGTGTGCGGTGCGATGGGCGGCGATCCGCTCGCGGTGCCGATTCTCGTCGGCCTCGGCGTGACGGAACTGTCGGTCGATCCGGTGTCGGTGCCGGGGATCAAGGCGCGCGTGCGCGGGCTCGACTACGTGCTTTGCCGGCAGCGCGCGCAGGACATGCTCGCGCTCGAGTCGGCGCAGGCGGTGCGGGCGGCGAGCCGCGAAACCTGGCCGCTGGACTGAATTTCATCGGCCGTGCAACACACATCATTTCAACGAAAGAGACATGGATTGGAGGACTGAATGGACGGGAACCCGTTTCTGAAGATACAGAGCCTGGGTCGCGCGCTGATGCTGCCGATCGCGGTGCTGCCGGTCGCCGGCATTCTGCTGCGGCTCGGCCAGGACGACGTGCTCGGGATCAAGATGCTCGCCGACGCGGGCGGCACGATCTTCGACAACCTGCCGTTGCTGTTCGCGATCGGCGTCGCGGTCGGCTTCGCGAAGGACAACAACGGCGTCGCGGCGCTCGCGGGCGCGATCGGCTATCTGATCGAAACCGCGATCATGAAGGACATCGATCCGAAGCTGAACATGGGCGTGCTGTCGGGGATCATCGCCGGCGTCGCCGCGGGGCTGCTGTACAACAAGTACAAGGACATCAAGCTGCCCGAGTATCTCGCGTTCTTCGGCGGCAAGCGCTTCGTGCCGATCGCGACAGGGCTCGTCTGCGTGGTGCTGGGGATAGGATTCGGCTACGCGTGGCAGCCGGTCCAGCACGGGATCGACGCGGCGGGCCAGTGGCTGACGACGGCCGGTGCGCTCGGCGCGTTCGTGTTCGGCCTGATGAACCGTCTGCTGCTCGTCACGGGCCTGCACCACATCATCAACTCGCTCGCGTGGTTCGTGTTCGGCGACTTCACGACGCCCGCCGGCGTACTCGTGCACGGCGATCTGCATCGCTTTTTCGCGAAGGATCCCAGCGCGGGCGAATTCATGACCGGCTTTTTCCCGGTGATGATGTTCGGCCTGCCGGCCGCGTGTCTCGCGATGTTCCACGAGGCGCCGAAGGAGCGCCGCGCGGTGGTCGGCGGCCTGCTGTTCTCGATGGCGCTGACGTCGCTGCTGACGGGCGTCACCGAGCCGATCGAGTACACCTTCATGTTCCTCGCGCCGGTGCTCTACGTGATCCATGCGGTGCTGACCGGCCTGTCGCTCGCGATCTGCCAGTTCCTCGGCGTGAAGCTCGGCTTCACGTTCTCGGCCGGCGCGATCGACTACGTGCTGAACTACGGGCTGTCGACGCGGGGCTGGATCGCGATCCCGCTCGGCCTCGTGTACGGTGCGGTCTACTACGGGCTGTTCCGCTTCTTCATCCGCACGTTCAACATGGCGACGCCGGGCCGCGAGCCGGCCGGCGACGAAGCGGAGCAGGCGTCGGGCGCGTCGGGTGGTTTCGTCGCGCCGGCAGCGGCGGCGGCTGGTGCGGCGCCGCGTGCGCAGCGCTACATCGCCGCGCTCGGCGGCGCGGCCAACCTGTCGGTCGTCGATGCGTGCACGACGCGCCTGCGTCTGTCGGTCGTCGATCCGGCGAAGGTGTCGGAAGCGGATCTGAAGGCGGCCGGCGCGCGCGGCGTGCTCAAGCGCGGCGGTAGCAGCGTGCAGGTGATCATCGGGCCGGAGGCGGACCTGATCGCCGACGAGATTCGCACGGCGATCGGCAGTGGAGCGTCGGCTGCAGCGGTTGCATCGGCTTCAGCGGCTGCGCCCGTTGCGGCGGTGGCAGCGGTGGCTGCAGCACCGGCGGCGAGCGCCGCGCAGCAGCCGGCCGCCGCGAATGCGGGCCCGCTCGATGCGGATCCGGCGCGCTGGCTCGCGGCGTTCGGCGGCGCGAGCAACGTCGTGTCGCTCGATGCGATCGCGACCACGCGCCTGCGCGTCGTCGTCCGCGATCCGTCGGCGCTCGACCGTCAGTACCTCGCGTCGCTGCACGTCACGTGGGTCGCGGCCGACACGTTCCACGTCGTCTGCGGCTCGGCCGCGCAGCGCTATGCACAGCAACTCGGCGCGCGCCTGCCGGCAACGGGCGGCGGTGGCGGCGGCGTGGCGCCGCAGCCGGCCTGACGGCAGCGGTATTCCGGTGGGCGGCGCGATGCGCGCTGCCTGTCGGCTCAACGAGAAACCGGCGCCCGAGGGCGCCGGTTTTGCTTGGTCGGCGATCGCAGCGGCGTCGCCGCTGCGTTGGCGATGTGGGAATCGCCGGTCAGTCCGCGCCGACGTGAACCGCCGCTTCGTGCCGCGCGCGCCTCGATTCGAGCCACAGCGCGTTGATGGTTCCGAACGCGAGCGCGACGCCGATGCCGAGAATCCAGCTGAAATACCACATGAATCTGCTCCTTCGCGAAAGTCAGTACATCGAATGGCGGTTCTCGTCGAGCGCCTGCCGCGTGATCTTGCCGCGCATTACGCGATAGACCCAGCCCGTATAGAGCAGGACGATCGGCAGGAACACGACGACGGCCGCGAGCATCACCTGCAGCGTCATGCGGCTCGACGTCGCGTCCCAGACGGTCAGGCTGCTGCGCGGATCGAGCGACGACGGCATGATGAACGGGAACATCGAGAAGCCGGCCGTCAGAATCACGCCGACGATCATCAGGCCGGTGCAGACGAACGTGGTCTTCTCGCGGCGCGTGCTCGCGAGCAGCAGCGCGAACAGGCCGCCCGCGAAGCCCGCGACGGGCGCCGCGATCATCCACGGGTACTCGGCATAGTTCGCGAGCCACAGGCCCGAGCCGGCGGCGACCTGCTTGAGCAGCGGGTTTGCTACCGTGTCCGTGGGCGCCGGCTGCGTGATGTGAAAGCCGCCGACGCGGGTCGCGACGAGCACGCCGGCGAGCGCGAACAGCGCGATCGCGACGAGCGTCGCCGCGCGTAGCGCGACCGACGCGCGCCGCGCGATCGGGCCATCCGTCTTGATCCGGATGAACGCGGCGCCGTGCGCGACGAGCATCGACAGGCTGACGAGCCCGCACAGCAGCGCGAACGGATTGAGCAGCGCCCAGAAGCTGCCGTAATAGGTGACGCGCAGGTCGGTGTCGAACTGGAACGGCACGCCCTGCAGCAGGTTGCCGAACGCGACGCCGAACACGAGCGCGGGCACGAAGCCGCCGATGAACAGCCCCCAGTCCCAGCCGGCGCGCCAGCGCGGGTCGCTGCGCTTGCTGCGGTAGTCGAAGCCGACGGGCCGGAAGAACAGCGCGAACAGCACGAGCAGCATCGCGAAGTAGAAGCCCGAGAACGACGCCGCGTAGACGAGCGGCCACGCGGCGAACATCGCGCCGCCCGCGGTGACGAACCAGACCTGGTTGCCTTCCCAGGTCGCGCCGACCGTGTTGACGATGATCCGGCGCTCGTCGTCGTTGCGGCCGAGGAACGGCAGCAGCGCGGTCGCGCCCATGTCGAAGCCGTCGGTGACGGCGAAGCCGATCAGCAGCACGCCGATCAGCAGCCACCAGATCAGCTTGAGCGTTGCGTAATCCATAGCGATTCCTTGGGCGATAGGGGCGAGCGTCACGCGCTCGCGGGTTCGGCGAGCTCGGTGCGTTCGTGGTGATAGCGGCCGGTGTGCAGCGACGACGGGCCGAGCCGCGCGTACTTGAACATCAGCGTGATCTCGATCACGAACAGCGCTGTGTAGAACGCGATGAAGCCGGCGAGGCTCAGATACAGATCGGACGGTGCGAGGCTCGACGACGACAGGTTCGTCGGCAGGATGCCGGCGATCGTCCACGGCTGACGGCCGACTTCGGCGACGACCCAGCCGAACTCGGCCGCGAGCCACGGCAGCGGGATCGCCCACACGGCCCACCGCAGGAACCAGCGGCGGTTGTCCAGCAACAATTCGCGGCGCGCGCAGAACCAGAACGCGGCGACGAACGTCGCGAGGAACAGGATGCCGAGGAACACCATGATCCGGAACGAGAAGAACACCGGCGCGACGGGCGGGATCGTCTTCTTCGCGGCGGCCTCGATCTGCGCGGGCGTCGCGTCGGTGACGGCCGGCGTGAACTGCTTGAGCATCAGCCCGTAGCCGAGATAGTCCTTGTGCTGGTCGAACAGCGCCTTCGTCGCGGCGCTCGTGTTGCCCTCCTTGAGCTTTTGCAGCGCGCCGTACGCGATCATGCCGCTCCTGATGTGATCCTCGTTGCGCTTCGCGAGCTCGCGCAAGCCGACCACGGGCTCGTCGATCGAGCGCGTCGCGATCAGGCCGAGCGCGTACGGAATGCGGATCGCGTAGTCGGTGCGCTGTTCCTGCTGATTCGGAATCCCGATCAGCGTGAACGCCGCGGGCGCGGGCTGCGTCTCCCATTCGGATTCGATCGCGGCGAGCTTCATCTGCTGCACTTCACCGGTCGTGTAGCCGGATTCGTCGCCGAGCACGATCACGCAGAGCGTCGACGCGAGCCCGAAGCCGGCGGCGACCGCGAACGAGCGCAGCGCGAAGTCGACGTCGCGGCGCTTCAGCAGATACCACGACGACACGCCGAGCACGAACATCGACGCGGTCACGTAGCCGGCCGACACCGTGTGCACGAACTTGACCTGCGCGACCGGGTTGAAGATCACGTCGAACAGGTTCGCGAGCTCCATGCGCATCGTCTGGTAGTTGAACTCGGCGCCGACCGGGTTGTTCATCCAGCCGTTCGCGACCAGGATCCACAGCGCGGACAGGTTCGAGCCAAGCGCGACGAGGAACGTGACGAGCAGATGCTGGACTCTCGACAGACGGTTCCAGCCGAAGAAGAACAGGCCGACGAACGTCGATTCGAGGAAGAACGCCATCAGGCCTTCGACCGCGAGCGGCACGCCGAAGATGTCGCCGACGTAGTGCGAGTAATACGACCAGTTCGTGCCGAACTGGAACTCGAGCGTGAGGCCGGTCGTCACGCCCATCGCGAAGTTGATCGCGAACAGCTTGCCCCAGAACTGGGTCATGTCCTTGTAGACCTGCTTGCCGGTCATCACGTAGACGGCTTCCATGATGACGAGCAGCCACGACAGGCCGAGCGTCAGCGGCACGAACAGGAAGTGGTAGAGCGCCGTGATGCCGAACTGCAACCGCGACAGATCGACGACTTCGCTACTGATCATGGTGAGGGTCTCCGGAGGGGGCCGGCACCGACAGCAGCTTCTCGGCGACGACGGCAGGCGGCAGCGACATGTGTTCGGCCTGCGGATGATTGAAAAACGCGAACTTCAGCACGGCCAGCAGCGCGAGCTTGACGACCAGCACGGCGGTGATGTCGCGGGCGAACGTCGGGCCGCGAACCCACGCGGCGACGCGGCGGCGCGCGCCGCGCTTGTGGCGTTTGCCGGCCGGCGGCGGGGAGGCGTGATCGGTCGATATCGAGGCCATGTGTATGTCGGGACAAGGCGGACAAGGCGGACGAGGTGGACGAGGTGGACGAGGTGGACGAGGTGGACGAGGTGGACGAGGTGGACGAGGGCGGTCGAATGCGGCTTTGTTGCGCTTTGTGTGCGCGAGCAGCAATATCGAACCGGACAATGTCATTCTAGGAGCCAGTTTGCCGAATCCCGAGCCGGTGCGCTGCGGCACGCGGTCGCGAATTGTTGAAATTGGTTGCGCTGCGTCAAACTCTGGCGAAAGCGAACGCGCGTACGCGCAATAGGCCGGCGCAACAGACCGGAGATCGCGCCAGTCGGCGGACGAAAAAAAACCGCTGCCGGATGGGCAGCGGTTCATGCGCAGCGGTGCTTGCCGAACGATGCGCGGACGCCGGGCGCCCGGGCCGGGCGTTACGCGTATTCGGCGAGCGCCGTGCGCATTTTCTTCATCGCGCTCGCTTCGATCTGGCGGATGCGTTCCGCGGACACGCCGAACTCGGCCGCGAGATCGTGCAGCGTCGAGCCGCCGGAGCCGTCGTCCGCGACGTGCAGCCAGCGCGCCTCGATGATGCGGCGGCTGCGCGCGTCGAGCGCGTCGAGCGCCTGCGCGATGCCGTCCGTCTGCAGCATGTCGCGCTGACGCGAGGCGAGCACGGCGGTCGGCTCGTTGTGCGAATCGGCGAGATACGCGATCGGCGCGTACGACTCCTCGCCGTCCTCGACCTGCCCTTCGAGCGCGACGTCGCCGCCGGACAGGCGGGTTTCCATCTCGGTCACGTCCTCGCGCTTCACGTTGAGCTCTTGCGCGAGGCCGTCGATCTCGTCGGGCGTCATCGCCTGCATGCCCTTCTTGTGGCTGCGCAGATTGAAGAACAGCTTGCGCTGCGCCTTCGTGGTCGCGACCTTCACCATCCGCCAGTTGCGCAGGATGTATTCGTGGATCTCGGCCTTGATCCAGTGGATCGCGTACGACACCAGACGCACGTTCTGCGCCGGATCGAAGCGCTTCACGGCTTTCATCAGGCCGATGTTGCCTTCCTGGATCAGGTCGCCGTGCGGCAGGCCGTAGCCGAGATAGTTGCGGGCGATCGACACGACGAGGCGCAGGTGCGACAGCACGAGGCGGCGCGCCGAGTCGAGGTTGTTCTGCTCGCGGAATTCGGTCGCGTACTGGCGCTCTTCTTCGGGCGTCAGCAACGGGATGCGATTGACCGCCTGGATATAGGCGTCGATGTTGCCAAGCTGGCCGGGCAGCATCGAGTAGGATGCGAGCGCCAGCGAGCCTGCCGATTCGGCCTTAGCGGACGCCGGGCTCAGGGTGTTCGGAAGGGTCAATGCGTTGCTCACGTAGAAAAACTCCTTTGGAATCAGGGCTGAACCCCGGTATCGGATGATTCCGCGGTCCATCTTAGCACTCCGGTCAGCGGAGTGCTAATCCTTAGAAACGGTGCGGTCATTCTAGTTCCCGTTTTCCCTATCGATTTTTAGAGTCCAATAGCTAATATTACAAAGTGTGATCGAAGGGCGCGACCGGGCAGACGATTCCGGTTTTCGCCGGGCCGGCAGCAAACCATTCGCGTCCCGCTGCCGATTCGAAAAGTCCTCTACTATTATTAGAGCCAGTTCGCTCGCACCGGGCGAGCGGCGCCGGGTGCCATCAATCCAATCCTGGGTGGGGTGTCGGATGAACAACGAGAACCGTCGCCGGCGCGGCCGGCTCGCACGGCGCGCGCTGCTGGCGGCCGCCTTGTTCGCCGCGTCCGGCGCGGCGCTCGCCGATCGTTGGGGGATTCAGGCGGGCGGCGGCTTCGCGAATCGCGGGATCACCGGCGGCGACGTCGGCGTTGTGTGGGATCCGGGCTGGACCGGGTGGGCGCTCGGCGGCTGGCATTTCGCGGCCGCGCTCGAAGGCCACGTCGGGTACTGGCATACGCGAGAGGGCGATCTTCACGGCAACATCGGATGGATCGGCGCGCAGCCGGTGCTGCGCTTCGAGCGCAGCGCGGGCGACATCCGTCCGTTCATCGAGGGTGGCGCGGGCGTACGCGTGCTGTCTCATCCGACGATAGGAACGAACTTCTCGGTCGGGACGGCTTTCCAGTTCACCGAACTGATCGGCGTCGGCGCGCGGTTCGGCGACCGCCAACAATACCAGGCCGGCTTTCGTTTTCAACATGTGTCTAACGCGGGTATCAAAGAGCCGAATCCTGGTATAAATTTCAGCGAGTTCTATCTGCAGTACGACTTCTGATCCACGCGAGCGCCGTGGCGTGCTCGCTGCCGAGGAGCAGACGATGACGACGAAGCTGGTCGATGCGATACGCGCGCTCGAGCGCGATCGGTTCCGCGCGATGGTGGACGGCGACGGCGAAGCGCTCGACGCGCTGCTGTCGGATGACGTGTTCTACGTGCACACCAGCGGCAAACGGGAAACGAAGCAGCAGCTCATCGACGCGATCGTCGCCGGCCGCCGCCGCTATCGTCAGATCGAGATCCAGTCGCAGGACGTGCAGCTCGTCGGCGACACGACCTGCCTCGTCACCGGGCGCGCGCTGCTCGAGATGGAAACGAACAACGGCGGGCTCGTCTATCCGATCATCTACATCGCGGTGCACGCGCAGGAGAACAAGCGCTGGCGCCTGCTCGCGTGGCAGGCGACGCGGTGCGCGACCGAGACGTGAGGCGCGGGTTGCGCCTGTTGCCCTTCAAGCCGCCGCGCGCCGGTCCGCGCAATGCCATCCGGAGCGGTTGATCGCGCTGACGAGCGCGTCGAGCGCGGCCGTCGCCGCATCGGCGTGCACGCCGACGCCGTGTCGCGGCGGCGCGTCACCAACTCGGCAGCCGACGAACACCACGGTGCGGCCGTCCGCAGTGCGTGCGTGCTCGCATGACACGACGTCGATCGTCGTGCCCGCCGCAGCCGCGAACGCCGCGGCGCCGCGCTCGGCCGCGCGTTCGGGCGTGGCGCCGGGCGCAATTTCGGACGGGCTTTCGAATGCGCCATCGAATGCGCCATCAGACACCACACCGACCGCGACCGCCTGCGCGACGTCACGCCGCGCCCAGCGGATCGCGTCGCCGTGGCGCGCGGCCGGGCCGTCCGTCTCGAGGAACTCGCGGCTGAACAGCGCGCGGATCGCGTCGGCCGTCACTTCCTCGCCGGATGCGTCGGCGAGCGTCTGCACCGCATGGCTGAACTCGATCTGCACGCGGCGCGGCGGCGTGAAGCCCATTCCGCGCTCGAGCAGATACGTCGCACCGCCCTTGCCGGACTGGCTGTTCACGCGGATCACCGCATCGTAGCTGCGGCCGACGTCGGCCGGATCGATCGGCAGGTACGGCACTTCCCAGACCGCGTCCGGCCGCTGCTGCGCGAAGCCCTTGCGGATCGCATCCTGATGCGAGCCGGAGAACGCGGTGAACACGAGGTCGCCCGCGTACGGATGGCGCGGATGCACCGGAATCTGGTTGCAGCGCTCGACGACACGGCGCACCGCGTCGATATCGGAGAAGTCGAGGCCCGGATCGATCCCCTGCGAATACAGATTCATCGCGAGCGTGACGAGATCGACGTTGCCGGTGCGCTCGCCGTTGCCGAACAGGCACCCCTCGATCCGGTCGGCGCCGGCGAGCAGCGCGAGCTCGGCGGCCGCGACCGCGGTGCCGCGATCGTTGTGCGGATGCACGGACAGCACGATGCTGTCGCGATAGCCGAGGTTGCGGTCCATCCATTCGATCTGGTCGGCGAACACGTTCGGCATCGCGGCCTCGACGGTCGCCGGCAGGTTCACGATCATCTTGTGATCGCGGGTCGGACGCCACACCTGCGCGACCGCGTCGCAGACCTCGCGCGCGAACGGCAGCTCGGTCATGCTGAAGGTCTCGGGCGAGTACTGGAACGTCCAGTGCGTGTACGGGCGCGCTTGCGCGTATGCCTTGATGATCCGCGTGCCTTCGACCGCGATCGCCTTCACGTCCTCCTTCGACGCGCCGAACACGATCCGGCGGAACGACGGGCAGATCGCGTTGTACAGGTGCACGATCGCGCGCGGCACGCCGGCGAGCGCGTCGAACGTGCGCGCGATCAGGTCTTCGCGCGACTGCACGAGCACTTCGATCGTCACGTCGTCCGGAATGCGCTTTTCGTCGATCAGCTTGCGGACGAAATCGAAGTCGGTTTGCGACGCCGACGGAAAACCGACTTCGATCTCCTTGAAGCCGATCGCGACGAGCATCTCGAAGAACTCGAGCTTCTGCTCGATGCTCATCGGCTCGATCAGCGACTGGTTGCCGTCGCGCAGATCGGTGCTCATCCACATCGGCGCGCGCTCGATCGTGCGCGTCGGCCACTTGCGTCCGTTGAGGCGGACGGGTTCGAACGGTCGGTATTTGTCTTGCGGGTTGCGCATCATCTTGTTGACCTCGGGTCTCAAGTCGCGTGCGAAGAGGCGCGGCGGGCGCGGTCGGCGCCGCCTCGCACCGTGACGCCGGATGGCGCGCGGATGCGGGTGATCTTCGCGATTCGGCCGACGGATGGACGGACGAAAGCTGACGACTTCGGTTGTAAAAAACTGCGAGAAGGTACGACGAAAACTTCAGGAGGGACCGTGCGGATGGCACGGCGCCACGACAGCGGAACTTACGCTAGTCGTAGCGATAGCGACCGCGCTAGGCGGCCGGAGGTAATTCGGAGGGGGTTCGGAATGGAACGCATGGCGACCACTCTATGCGAAGACGCCGGGGCGTGTCAAATGCCGTGTATCGGTGCGACCGGCGCGACTCGAACGATCCGCACGATCGTGTCGACCTGCCGCGCGACCGTGTCCGGCACCGGCACCGCGCCGCGCAGCACCGCGTCGGTCCAGGCGGCGGTGGTCGCCGCGTCGCGCGATTCGGGCAGCGCGACGGGCGGCGCGTCGGGCGTCGAGCGCTCGGCTTCGTGCAGCGTGTCGCACACGCCGTCGTGCAGCCAGTCGACCTGCACCTGGCGCCGCGTGTCGGCGACCGCTTCGCCCTCGGTGCCGCGCGCGAGCAGCGCGCCGCCCGCCGACGCGGCCGGATGATCGTTGAACAGCCGCGCGAGGCTGTCGCGGTACGGCGGATGGGTGTAGTTCACGAGCCGCAGCCCGGCCGGCGCGAACGGCTGCAGGATCTTCACGAGCGTGTGCGTCGAGTTGCGCACGCCGAGCACGCCGCGCATCGCGAGCAGGCGCGCGAGCTTCGGCGCGAGCGTGTCGATCGGCGCGAACGCGGCGCGGCGCTCGGCGAGCGCGGCCTCGATCTCATCGTGCGAGCGCGATGGCGCGATCGACAGCGCGTCGAAGATTTCGGCGCTCGTCACGCGCCCCGGATCCCGGGTCACGCCGTGCACGAGCACCGGCACGCCTTCGCGCGCGAGCAGCAGCGCGAGCAGCGGCACGAGGTTCGGCTGCTTGCGCGCGCCGTTGTAGCTCGGGATCGACACCGCGCGGAACGCGCCGTCCGGCACGCGCACCGGCTCGAACGACGCCTGCGCGGCAGCCAGCATCGCGGCGAGCTCGTCGGCGGTCTCGCCCTTCAGCCGGTACGCGATCAGCACCGCGCCAAGCTCGACGTCGGACACGCGTGCGTCGAGCATTGCGCGGTAGAGTGCGAACGTGTCGTCGGCGGACAGCGCGCGCGCGCCATGAGGGCCGCGCCCGATTTCCTTGATGAAGCGGGCGCACGGGAAGGCGTCGGAGGCGTGGGAGTCGGTCATCGAAGCGTGAAGGTGGCGGCCGGCGTCGCGGGGCGAGGCGGGCGGCGTGGTCTGCGGGAACCTGCCGAGTACACCGCATTTGCGCGGTTCTGGCAAGCACGCGTCGGCATGGTTCGCCATGCGTTGGCATGCTTCGGCGTGACGGCATGCGTCGGCGCGCTACACTCTCGACGTCGACGACGCGCGCGCATGTCGCGGTGCCGCCGTGCCGCGCGCCGATCAAGACCATGAGAGACGAGACCCATGAAGCTATACAGCTATTTCCGCAGTTCCGCCGCGTATCGCGTGCGGATCGCGCTGCATCTGAAGCAACTGCCGTTCGACTATGTGCCGGTCCATCTGCTGCGCGACGGCGGCCAGCAACTGAAGGACGACTATCGGACGCTGAACCCGGACGGCCTCGTGCCGACGCTGATCGACGGCGACATGACGCTGCAGCAGTCGCTCGCGATCGTCGAGTATCTGGAGGAGACGCATCCGGAGCCGCCGCTGTTGCCGAAGCAGCCGGCGGATCGCGCGTACGTGCGCGCGAGCGCGCTGCAGATCGCGTGCGAGATCCATCCGCTGAACAACCTGCGCGTGCTGAAGTATCTGAAGCACACGCTCGGCGTGCCGGAAGAGGCGAAGAACGAGTGGTACCGCCATTGGATCGAATCGGGCTTCGCATCGCTCGAGGCGCGGCTCGCGCACGATCCGCGCACCGGCAAGCTCTGCTTCGGCGATACGCCGACGCTCGCCGACATCTGCCTCGTGCCGCAGGTCTTCAACGCGCAGCGCTTCTCGATCGACACGCAGCGCTACCCGACGATCCAGCGGATCTACGACCACGCGGCGTCGCTCGACGCGTTCAAGGCGGCCGCGCCCGGCGCGCAGCCCGACGCCGAGTGAGCGGTGGATGAGCGCCGAGTGAGCGTCACCTCGCGCGCCCGCCGCGCATGAAAAAGGCGCCCTCGCTCGGGCGCCTTCGATCCATCGCGCGACGCGCGCTCAGCCGAGCAGCGCGTCCGCGAATTCTTCCGCGCTGAACGGCTGCAGATCCTCGACCTTCTCGCCGACGCCGATGAAGTAGACCGGCACCGGCCGCTGCCGCGCGATCGCGGCGAGAATCCCGCCCTTCGCGGTGCCGTCGAGCTTCGTGACGATGAGGCCGGTGAGGCCGAGCGCGTCGTCGAACGCCTTCACCTGCGCGAGCGCGTTCTGGCCGGTGTTCGCGTCAATCACGAGCAGCACCTCGTGCGGCGCGCCGTCGTGCGCCTTGCCGATCACGCGCTTCACCTTGCGCAGCTCCTCCATCAGATGTAGTTGCGTCGGCAGGCGGCCGGCAGTGTCGGCCATCATCACGTCGATGTTGCGCGCGCGCGCGGCGCTGACCGCGTCGAAGATCACCGCGGCCGGATCGCCGCTTTCCTGCTGCACGACCGTCACGTTGTTGCGCTCGCCCCAGATCGCGAGCTGCTCGCGCGCGGCCGCGCGGAACGTGTCGCCGGCCGCGAGCAGCACCGACTGGTCGAAGCTCTGCAGATGCTTTGCGAGCTTGCCGATGCTCGTCGTCTTGCCCGCGCCGTTCACGCCCGCGATCATCATCACGAGCGGCTGCGCGCGGCCGAGCATCAGCGATTTCTCGAGCGGCTTCAGCAGCTCGACGAGCAGGTCGCGCAGCGCATCCTTCACCTGCTGGGGATCGGTCAGGCGGTCGGCGCGCACCTTGCCGCGCAACGCGTCGAGCAGATGCTCGGTCGCGTCGACGCCCGCGTCGGACATCAGCAGCGCCGTTTCGAGTTCCTCGTACAGCTCGTCGTCGATCTTCGCTTTCACGAACACGTTCGTGATGTTCGAGCCGGTTTTCGCGAGGCCGGATTTCAGGCGCGTGAGCCACGACTGCTTCGCGGCGGGCGTTTGCACCGGCGGCGGGACGATTTCGACCGTCTCGACGACGTCGCCGTTGCCTGACGCCGTCGGCGTGACCGTCATCACGACGGATGGCGTGGCCGGCGCAGGTGCGGCAGGCACAGGTGCTGCGGGCTTCGGCGCAGCCGGCGCAGGCGCGGCCGGCGTCGGAGCCGGCGCGGATGCCGGTTGCGGGACGCTCGCCGCGGGCACATCGGCGGGCGGCGTGTCGTGCAGTGCTTCGTCGGCCGACAGCGCGTCCGCGGCCGTCGACTCCGGCGATTTCTTGAATCGTTTGAAGAAACTGAACATGGTCTGACTTCGGGAAGAGGTGCGAGTCGTGGCCGAGGGCGGCGCGGATCACCGAGCGACGGCGACCGGGACGTGCATTTTATCAGGCGCGCCTAAGGCTCGTTATAAGCGGGCGCAGGTACTCGTGCGCGGTGCCGCCGCGCGCGGCTGTGGTAACGTGCGCCTGTTCGGCGGCGCGCACCGTTCGCGCCCGGTCCCCATCGTCTCCTGGCTCCATGTCTCGTTCCTCCTCAGGCCGCGCCGCGGCACCCTCCAGCCGCGGCAAGCCGCGCACGATCCGCATCATCGGCGGCGACTGGAAGCGCACGCCGCTCACGGTGCTCGATCTCGACGGGCTGCGGCCCACGCCCGACCGCGTCCGCGAGACGCTGTTCAACTGGCTCGGCCAGGCGCTCGACGGCCAGCGCTGCCTCGACCTGTTCGCCGGCACCGGCGCGCTCGGCTTCGAGGCCGCGTCGCGCGGCGCGGCGCGCGTGCTGATGGTCGAGCGTCATCCGCGCGCCGCGCAGCAACTGCGCGCGATCAAGGACAAGCTCGGCGCGAGCGCGGTCGAGATCGCCGAGGCTGACGCGCTGCGGCTCGCGGCCGGGCTCGCGCCGGGCACGTTCGACGTCGTGTTCGTCGATCCGCCGTTCGGCGATGCCGCCGCGCTCGCACGCGCGCTCGCGCTCGCGGTGCCGCTGATCGCGCCGGGCGGCGCGCTGTACGTGGAGTCCGGCGCCGCGCTCGATCCGGCCGCGCACGACGCGCTGGCCGGCTGGCGCATCGCGAAATCCGACAAGGCGGGTGCGGTTCACTATCATTTGCTGCAACGCGAAAATGATGAATAATGCGCGTTTCATACGAGGCGCCGCGCCGGCCAGGCGACGCGCGCCCATCCCCGCAGCGGCGCGCGCGTCGCACGGCTGCGCCCCATTTGCGTGTTGACAGGAGGAGCGACATGGTAGTTGCCGTGTACCCGGGTACGTTCGACCCGCTGACGCGTGGCCACGAGGATCTCGTGCGGCGCGCGTCGAGCATTTTTGATACGCTGGTCGTCGGCGTCGCCGACAGTCGCGCGAAGAAGCCGTTTTTCTCGCTCGAGGAACGTCTGCAGATTGCGAACGAGGTGCTAGGCCATTATCCGAACGTGAAGGTGATGAGCTTCACCGGGCTCTTGAAGGATTTCGTGCGCGTGAACGATGCGCGCGTGATCGTGCGGGGCCTGCGCGCGGTGTCCGACTTCGAATACGAGTTTCAGATGGCGGGGATGAACCGTTATCTGCTGCCGGACGTCGAGACGATGTTCATGACGCCGTCCGACCAGTATCAGTTCATTTCCGGCACGATCGTGCGCGAAATCGCGCAGTTGGGCGGAGATGTGAGCAAATTCGTGTTCCCGTCGGTCGAGAAGTGGCTGACGGAAAAAGTGGCCGAGATGGAGTTGCAGCGCGGGTCCGCCGCGTGACGCGAACGCCGGCCGGTGCCGTCCCGGTGCCGGCCGCAGGTCCGAGCAAGTGAGATCAGCATGGCTTTGACGATTACCGACGAGTGCATCAATTGAAAATTAGGGTCAAAACCTAATTTCACCGTTGGTCGAGGCTTTCCGGCATTTTCGATTGTCCGAAATCATGTTTTGCAACACCTATGCAACACTGGGAGCAAAGCATGGCCACATTCAGTCAGCGTAATAACCGTTGGCAAGTCAAAGTAACTCGCAAGGGATTTCCTACGCAGTACAAATCGTTTTCGACAAAGGCGGAAGGTCAGGTTTGGGCGCGCTCCGTCGAAACTATGATGGATGATGGAACGTGGGTCGATCCGGCCGGCACGACCGACATAACATTCGGAAAGCTGCTGGAGCGCTACAAAGAGTCGGTTACGCAGACAAAGCGCAGCCGACGCAGTGAGGAATACCGTATCGGCAAAATGATGCGACACAAGATCGCCGAGTACAGTATGTGCAACCTCACGACCAGCGTGCTTGCGGATTATCGAGATCAACGTCTTAAGGTAGCGACCAACTCATGCGTCTGTCGAGAACTCGCGACAATCAGCGCCGTTATCACGCATGCTCAGCGCGAATGGGGGCTTAGCATAACGAATCCGGCGAAGCTTGTGAAACGGCCTAGATTGCCGCCCGGTCGAAATCGTATGCTGAAACCGGCCGAGGTTGATCGTCTATTGCATGAACTCAACGCAGAGCGTCACGAGTTGCGGAGCAAGTGGCTGGTTCCGCTCGTTAGGCTTGCGCTTGAGACTGCTATGCGACAGGGCGAATTGCTATCCCTGCTATGGAAGCACATTGATTTCGATGAGCGCACGGCTTATTTGCCGATGACGAAAAACGGCAAGGATCGTTGTGTTCCGCTGAGTAGCGCGGCGCTTGCGATTCTGGAAAGTTTGGAGCGAGTTGACGAGCGCGTCATCCCGATTAGCCAGAACATCGTTTTGTGCGCATGGCCGCGCGCATGCAAGCGTGCCCGGATCGAAGACTTTCGCTTTCACGATTTGCGGCACATGGCGACAACCAGTCTCGCGAAGAGGTTGCCAAACGTGATTGAACTCGCATCGGTAACAGGACATAGCAACGTTCAGATGCTGAAGCGTTACTATCACACGTCGGCCAGCGAACTGGCGAAAAAGCTGGGCTGAGCCCAGATAACCTCATGTATACCGTACACACGGGAATCACGAAAAACGGACGTCTTTGAAATTGGCCTCTCTGTGACGACGTGCGAAAGAGGCCAAGACCTGCAAACGTCGGTCCAACCGACTTTTCTGCTGCGAATATTGGTCAGATCGGCTTGGCGTTGAGGTCGGAAAGCTGCTTTTGCAACTTCCGGATTCGGTGCGTGATGTCCGCTCGCTTGGCTGTGGTTGTCTGGCGTTTGGCCGCTTGCTTTTGTGCATCGATGCGCTGCTTCTCAAGGTCAGCGACTTCATGTAGACCAACGTGGGTCAGGATTTCATGGTATCTCATGGGCATTGCCTCTATCGTTGTGTACAGATATTTATGTGCGGATAGAGACAGCGACTCGCTGAATTTCAATCAACTGTTGAGTCACCGTATTGCTCTTCTTCCATGCGGCGGCGACGCTCACCTAACGTTTCCCCTTCATACATCCAGTAACCCGGTCCACTTGCTGCTGGAGTGGTGTAGCCCTTGGATTGAAGCGCCTTCAATGCTGCAGCGGAAAGGCTCATTACTTCGCCCTTATAGCTCACGCGGCCACTGTCAACGACGGTACAGGTGATTGCTTCGTCGCGTGACAGCGTGAGTTCCGCGCCAGGCTTGACTCCCACTGCGTCCAGGTTGAACTTGGAGCGACGTGCCTTTGCCTTATCCAGAGCTTGCAGTTCTTCCGAATCGATATCGGTGTAGCCAGGCGTGACCTCTCTGAAATTGCCGATGCTGATTGCCAGCACGACTTTCTCGGGATCGATCTTGAAGAATTCTCGTCTGGGATTGATCCGAGTATCAGCAAATAACTGATGCAGGGCCTTTTCGAGCTTCGAGCAATCTTCAACCTCCGCAGCGAAGTAGCACTCGAACGGGAGGGGAACGCCAGTAGCCAAGCTAAGCTGGCTGATGCGAGATTCCACGCTATCGCCATTGGTCATCCCAATCTTGACGATATTCGGCATGGCCTCGTTGGTCAGGACATAGATAATCTGCGCCATTGTTGTATGTGGCTGATGGTCTAGCCACTAACAATATCACGGCGCAGATGTGAGCGGCGCGTCCCGCATGCCTACGGCCCTACTGCCAGAGATCGGCTTACTTGGCGACGAAGCCCGAACGCATTTGACTACTGATGGCGTCGATCTGCGTATCGAGCTCGCCGGCCTCAACTGCTGCCTTGAGCGTCTCGAGCGTCGGGATCAGCTCGGCGAGCGTGCCGACTTCGATAGCCGTCTTGCCCTTTGCAAGCTCCAGCGTTTTTGTGCCATAGCGGACCGACATGCAGACTTTGCCGCTTTCGGCGGTCCACCACCACGCACGAACGCGCTTCTGTACTTCCACGTTGCGGCGCTCGCCGGTTTCTGCATTCTTCACCGAACGGAACTTCGTAGGTGAGAACGTCGTTCCCGCTTGCTGAGCCTTCGCGAGTTCCGTTTGCTCCCAGATCTTCGCGATCAAACGGTTACGACGTTGCACGATTTGCGGCATCGAACCGGGACGCTTGGCAGCGACGAGCTTTAGATTGGTGAGCGTGCTCATATTGGACTCCTGAGTTATGTGGTGGAGTGAGGATGTAGCCGCTTACGGCTGAAATCAACAGGATTTTTTACGCTATATCGAGCGCTTCGTCGTGGTCTTGCTAAATAAGGCTATGGAAAAGAACATAAACATAAAAGTAGCGACACGGGACTGGATGATTCAGTACGCGCCATATTTAACGCATGCTGTAACGCTCACCATGAAGCCGTATCGTGAAATCATGACCAACAAGGGACTGACTACACAGCGCTTGACAGAGATCGAAGCGAAAGAGAATTTCCGACAGTTCATTCGACGCCTGAACGCAGCTGTATATGGAAATGCAGCCAAGCGATTCGGTACGAGTGTCTATGTAATTCCTGTTATCGAAGGCATCGTAACGGACAAGCTTCTGCACTATCACTGCATGATGGGGAATTTTCGAGGCGGAGTCGATGAGGCATTGATCGCTAGTGCGATTCGAGCCGCATGGCTTCAAACGGATTTCGGCAACTTTGAGGTCGACATCAAGCCTCTGACATCGGACGGCTGGATCGACTACATCCTCAAGGAAGTCGGCATAGGCGACGCCGACAACGTGGACTACGGAAACGTCCACGTACCAAAGGACTAACGCTCCGATATAGAAACGTCTAGCTGCGTGATGACCAAAGGTCCTCGCAGCTTTTATTGCGAAGAGCTTCGTTACATGAGGTTCTTTAATGATTTCTTGCGGTTATAGATCTCAATGAATAACTCCTCCGATGGATCTTGTGACGAACTACTCGAAGAAAATAAAGACATCTATATGTGAGAAATACGACGAACAAGGAACGGATAGAGCATGCGACAGAAAGCAACCAGATGTTCGTAGTCGAAGACACCGCATGCAGCAACAACTAGTTCGTCCACGTCCTCTCCTACTTCCTTCCCTACTACTGCTCCTACTTCAACGGCGCTACTTGCAAGCAAATTGTTCGGTTAGCGGGCAATTTCCGGCAGCGGTGCGCACATTACTTGTCGGTTTAACCGACATCTCCCATCAGCAGCAAGCTAAAACCAAATGAAATAGCAAAAACATTTGGTTATCACGTAGGTGCTTGATTTCTCTGGCCTCTGCCCGATGTCATTTGGTTGTTGATCCGTATAACTAAAGAATACATCCTCTGGACATGAATTCTCTTTGTTCGGAGGGGAAATGAAGCAGGCCAAGACATTCACTGAAAAGGAACTCAAGCAGGTACTGACCTACATCTCGATGCGTCGGCATGTGCTGCGCAATCGGGCGATGGTGCTGCTGACGCATTGGGCCGGTATGCGTGTCGGCGAAGTAGCCGCATTGCTTGTTGGGGACGTGCTCAACGCAGATGGCTCGATCAAGTCGGAAATTCGACTTGCTCCTGAGCAGACCAAGGGACGTCACGCACGCACGGTCTTTCTCGGGCAGAAGTTGCGACGCGAACTGGTTGCCTATGTCGCCTGCCTCAAGAATCCGCGACCGGAGCGCCCGCTGTTCTATACGCAGAAGCGGGCTGGGTTCACTGCCAACACGCTATGTCAGTACTTCCATTGGCTGTACAAGGATGCGGGCATTCAGGGGGCGAGCAGCCATTCAGGCCGACGCTCGTTTATCACGAATCTGGCGAACAAGGGCGTAGGTGTTCGCGTGCTGATGTCTCTTGCGGGGCATCGGGACATTTCGACTACGCAGCGGTACATCGATGTCAACGACGAGATGCAGCGCAAGGCCGTGGATCTCGTGTGATGAGCCGATACAGTCCTGCCCAGATAGAAGCACGTCGGCAGCTTGCCTTGGCGTTCAGGCGCGAGAGCAGGCCAGACCTGACGCATGTATTGGGTAGAGGATGGTCGCTCGGTCAGGAGGTGCGCCGACTCGACGACCGGCAGTATTTCGAGAGGGCCGTTCAGTTATTCAACCGGCGCATTGGCATTGCGAGGTTTGCGCCGTTGAACAAGGAGGACCTGTTCAGAGCAGCAGGCGTTTAGGAAACTCGCGAAGAATAAACACATGGCAATTTGTCCCGGTCGTATCCAGAATTACGCAGGTCAGCACAGCGGAAACGTCTACCGCTGCACCAAGTGCGGGGCCGTTGGCTGCAAGGATCATCGTTGCACGAACCGCAACTGGAGCAATGGCGGCGGTTGCTTGCATTGCGGTAGTCACGGAGCGATGAAATCCTTGTGGTTTCATCCCTCGGTCCAAGACGAATAGTCTTGTAGCTATCCGAATTGTCGTTTTAACAGACAATTTGCACGTCGATTGCGCCGAACGCTGCGCAAGTGCTTTCTCTGGCAAGTTCGATTATCGGACCTGCGCCTGCTAAATTTCTGGCTCGCTGGTAGTCGTTGCATGTAGACTGCGAGCCCAACAGCATCGACCACACAACGCGGGGACAGCAGTTGAGATACAGGGGGATCGCCGCCGCTGTCAGCGGCATCGCGTTTGCGACGGCTTGCCAGCATGCTTCAGCCCAAAGTTCGGTCGCGCTGTATGGTATGACGGAAGTCACGCTGCGCTACTTGAACAATGATGATGCTCAGAACAACGGTCGTCTGTTCATGACGAATGGGGCGATCATCAATAGTCATGTTGGGTTGCGCGGTGCGGAGAATTTGGACGAGGGCCTTAAGGCTGAATTCCAGATCGAGAGCAACTTCGATCCACAGGACGGTGCACTGAGCGACAGTGGCCGTTTTTTCGGAAGCGCGGCGAATGTCGGCCTGTCAGGTGAATTCGGAACGGTAACGCTCGGCCGTCAAGACACGCCGCTGTTTGACAAGCTGGTTACGACGTACGATCCGCTGACCTATGCGAACTACCCGGAGAACTCATGGCTGCCATGGGCGCTCGAAGCGGGCCTTGCGGCCGACAATTCGATTAGATACACAGGGCAGTTCGGCAGGCTGTTTGTCGGTGCGATGTACTCGTTCGGCAGTAACTACGAGATAGGCGGTGCTGGTGGATTCTCGGGCCAGGTGCCCGGCCACTTTGCTGCGGGAAGTCTTGCGAACCTACTGGTGTCGTATTCCGCTGGTCCGCTTAACGTTGCGGCTGGCGTCCAGCAGGTACGCGACAACTCAAATAACCGGCAAACGGTCTTCAACGTCGATCTGATGTATGAGCTGCGTCGAGTGAAGCTTTACGCTGGTTGGCTGCATTCGCAAGACAATACGGGCCTTGTCGATATGCTGCTTGCCGAGCAACAAATCCCGGACATCAGTCGGCTGAAGGACACGAACCGTATCGATGACGGGCCATTTGCCGGATTTGCGTGGCGGATTGCTGCGCCGTTGCTCTTGTCCACTGCGTTTTATTACGATCACATGCGCAACGCTGCGACGGGCAACGGTACGTTGGGAAGCGGTAGTCGATCCACCCTTGTCGAGCTGGCTGAGTATGAGCTTTCAAAGCGTACCGAAATTTATTGTACGGTGGATTTCAACAGGGTGACCGGTGCCGCAAGTGTGGAATTGCCGGGGCGTGGAAATCAGACGGGAGTCGCGATAGGGATGCGGAGCTTTTTCTGATCTGATAGTGTCGGTTAGACCGGCAGATGCAAAAATGTCAGGTACCCTTCGTGGCCTTCGTGAAGGCTTCGGCGAGTTTGTCAAAGTGTCGGAGGGCCGCAGGCGTCAGCTCGATCTGCTTGCGACGAGCGTCTTCGGTGTCGCCGAGCATGATCCAGCCTTTGTCGCGCATGGACGTAATGCGGGCGTGTAGCGTGGCGGGCGAGCCGAGCTCCGAATGAGCCATCATGTCCCGAACGGAAAGGCGCTCCTTCGCCTGCGTTGCACGGGCGATGAACTCCAATATCCGCTCTTCGAGCGGATCAAGCGACGGCAACGATGGCATCCCGCGCAACGCTTCAGTCAGTTGCAGGAATCGAAGGTAGATGTCGGCAGGGCGTGTCATTGCGTATGTTCCGAACGCGACAACTTCCAAGCCGTGACAGGTCGTAGGACTATCATCCGAATCGGCCAGAACAGGGTATCCAACATTTTATACGACAATGTCTAGCTTACGTTTACATTTCTGGTCGATTGCGGGGACGGTCGTCGTGTTCATCCTGTCGTTGTGGTTGAACGAAGTGATCTTCACGCATAGCGAGTTCGTTCGCGGCGTGAACTGGATTTACCTACCGTCAGGCGTGAGACTCTTGAGCACGCTGTTGCTGGGCGGCGATGGCGCAATCGGTCTGCTGATTGCGAGCTTGCTTGTCAATTTCTTCTACTTTTTCCCGCATGATCCGGTGCGCTCGATCGCAGGAGCAATCATTTCAACGGTCGCACCCTATGCGGTCTATCGCCTTGCAATAGAGTGGTACGGGCTTCGTGCGTCATTGACGAACCTTACGCCGAAGCGGTTGCTCCTGTTGGCGATTGCGTATTCCGTTGCGAATCCGTTGCTTCTTCACGTGTGGTTTTTCCTGCAAGGTAACACGCACAACTTTGGCGAGCGATTGCTGGTGATGATTGTCGGTGATCTAGCCGGTGCGTTGATCGTGCTGTATGTAGTAAAGGGGGCAATTTCGCTATTGCGAGTGCGACATAGCGCGCCGATCAATTAGGCAGCGTGGAAGCGTCTTTAGTTGAGAGTACCCATGACGCCCTAGATAGGCGGTCCGGATTGTCAGTTTAACCGACAATCCGGGATTGTTTGATGTCTTTTGTATCGGATGGCAAAGCGAAACTACACGACTTTCATGGTACCGTGACTGCCGCAGCGTAGGCAGCCGCCGCTCTGACTCCAATTATGATTCGAGCATCGGTGATCTTTGCAGCCGACCGCGCCACATTTGGTACAACGGTAGACGTTCGACGCATGCTGGCCGGGATGATTGGGGATGCGGCCGGGACAAAGAGCCATATTTTTCTCCAAATAAATTGGGGTATTGGGAGTGCGATAAAATTAAGGATTGTTTTTTAACGATTTGTATTCGACATCATCGATCAGATACGCGCTGCAAAGCTTTTCTTCCGTCAGCGCGTTACGTGTACCAAATGACGTCAGAAGGGGCGTCGATGCAGGCGCATGACGTACTCCGGCGTGCGCGCCTTCTGTGCCGGCAATAATTCCCAGCACAATAAGCGTGATCAGCCACCAAAACATTCTTCGACCAAATAGCATGATCAGCACAATTACAGCAAGTAGAAAAATGATCATTCTACGACCTGGCTCTACTGGAAGTTGGGTCGTCTATTCTCGGTAAACCACGCTTTACTTGCTGCATACATATTGATCACCTCCGGATCCTTTTCCTCCGATAATTTTGAGGTGATAAAGTTGAGGGTTCTTTGCTTGTCGCTCGAGAACTGATATGCCAACCACATGGCCTCCAAGGCTTGATCTGGTCGGTGTTCTTTCGCGATCGTTACAGCTAAAGGTGCCCAAACGCTGGTTCGCCTTGGATTGAGAGTCAGCGCCAGTACGGCGGTGTCCTCGGATTTTGCGAGTTGTCCGTCAGCGGCGTAAGCATAAGACAGGTTGCTTACAATCTCCACGTCACCAGGGTCGGTCTGATTTGCTTGGGTGAGCAATTTGACTGCATCGTCCGGTCTTGAATCCTTTAGCGCGTTCAAGGCATCTACATTGAATTTTCGTGCGACTGCCTTGTCGCCGCGAGTCGGTTTGGAGAGAGAGTCAATAGTGTTCGCTGCCTGCATGGCTCCCGCGAGATTTTCCGACTTGGCGAAGGCCAGCATGGTCTTGGCGCAATCAACTGCGGTCGCGCACGTAGCAGTCTGATCTGTAGTGGCCACCTGCGTTGCTGTCGCCGATGGAGGCAAGGAGGGCGCGATTGATGATGTTGTGACGCCATTGCTTGTAGGTAAGGGGGCGGCATCGTGCGACGCGGTGCTGGCTGGTGTGATGGTGGCGGTACCTGCTGACGGCACGCCACTCGACTTGACCTCCGCCGGTGCGGTCGCCGCGGCGGTTGTCTCGGAATTAGTGGTTGGCGCACTGGTAGCGGTTGCGGAAGCGGACGCGCGCGGCGGGAATGTGTCCGTCGACGCAACAATAAACTTCGTGGCAGGCTCCTCAGTCGAGGACTCCGACGTCCAGCTACCTCCCGCGCTGTGTTGCAAGTATCGTGAGACTGAACCGTTTGCCATAATGTAATTACACTCTTTGTCTATTACGTTATGAAATTGGTCAACATAGTGGTAGTCAATAGTCGGGCCTGACGGCGGAAATCGTCTGAACTCGGTGAGCGTGGCGTATGGCCGGTCCATCGGCCAATATGCATGTTCCAGGCAGTCATCTTTATAAATTTCGTTTTCTTTTGCGATTCGAGCGGATGTGGCAGCGCTGTTTTCAACGTGATATATCTTCGCATCTCGGACGTGCCACTGAAAGCTGTTTTCGAAGAACCCAGGCTCGTCCAAAACTCCGGAAAATGTCACCTCTGTACTGTCGGGGGCAGATTTGTATGGTGTTGGGTCTATCCCTTTAAGCTCAAGTTTCTCACCTTGTGGAGTCTCAACTATCAAGAACTTATTTTGTGTGTCAACTATATCGGCATGCCAAAAAATATGCTTTCCTTGGAATTTGCTGTGATCGAGCAGCGTTGAAGTGAACTCCTCCTGTGAGATCTCACTTTTTGGTATTTCTTCAATAGGTGTATCGCGTGATCGGCGATTTGAACTGTGAAATGTTGCGCCTATAATCGGGCTCAATATGAATACGCCAATGAAAATTAGGTAAAGCTTGCGACCTACTGGCGTAAGGTGAGAGCTTATGTTGCGTATTGAGAAACCATTCCAGTAGCTAATATTGGGTGATCGAAAGCAGGCAATTACAATAAGCATTCCTATGAGTCCGAGCGCGGAGATCATTTTTTTCCTTTTTCAAAGTGATTCGGACTTTCGTCAATGTGGTAAAATGATTGTGAGGATTGAGGTGATATAGAATTATTTAGGTATTCGTGGTAAAGCCCCGGAGGATTTTAGAGTGTAAGTCAAAGTTTGCGTGGCGTGCGGCAATGACTGCGATCAGATAACCGCTCGTACAAGTAGGGCCAATCGACCGCAAGCAAAGGTATGGTCCGGTCGTTTCGGGATCGGTATGCGAAGAATCGTATCCAGCCATCCAGAAAGATGCTTTTGCCTGGACTGAGCAAGCACGGTGGCCTATCAACAAGTGGAATCGTCACAGGTGGGAATAGTGCAGCGACCTTCTCAAGCGCGTGTGACGCGTTCCTTTCCGTCTGAAGATTGCTTGCTCCGCTAAGCAGATAGCGTTGCACGGCTTCTTCGACACTGAGCGTATCGAGTTCGACGTAAGACGCACGAACTCCGCCGAGAGCGGATTGACATGTGGATCTCGTATCAGAGTGTCCCGCCATCCGACTTAGCACGGAAAGCTGGACGTAAGAAGGCAGGGAGCCAAAGTCCGTCTCGCCACATTGCAGCGTGTCTCGAAACGTGGGGTAGGCTAGGAGCCATGCGCTGATTCTGGCATGGCCTGGATGAGACCGATCGGCCGGACATGCCGGCAGGTCTGGCTGATGCGCGCGCATGGCTTCCCCGTAATTGTTATAAAAACTATAACGCCGTGCGGCGCCGCGCGCAAGACTGCAATGCACCGGCAGGCTCGCTTGCTTGCGCACGCCGACGGGGTGAATGATTGGCGGAACGTAGGTGACACCTACGTTTGGCAGGTTCCGAGCGACCCGCCCGAACGGTGGAACTGCCCGGGACGGGTGCGGATTTGCTTGCTTACGGCTGGTAGGCGATGGCCCGAAGCTGAGCGCTGTTGTTCAGTTGATAGGCGACGTCCTGACTATTATCGAGAATTTCGCGGGGATTATTGCCCTTGGCGATAATACGGTTTCGAATGAACTTGTCGCTAATACTTCCGGCATTCGGAACGCCTGCTTCTGTAAGGGCAGTTCGTGCGAGCGGGATCCAAACATCCATATTGGACGGCTGAAATGAGATGCACTTGCTCCGCGACACCACACCGGGATCGATTCTGTCGATGTGGTTTGTGGTCATGATGAAAACCGCATTGAATATGCTGGCGCCGTAAGTCTGGTTCATCACACTTTTCAGCTGTCTCATCGCGACAGGCGTGAGGTTGTCGGCCTCGTCAAGAATAATGTAGTGGAACGTGCCGCTCAAGGTAGCATAGCTGATCTGAGTGTGGATCGAATTAATCAGCGCAACATCGTTATTGCCGGACATGCAGTCTTCGTAACGGATGTTTGGCATATCGGACGAGTACTTTACTTCTATGCCTACCGGCAGAAGTTTTGCACAGGTCGTCTTTCCGGTTCCATATGGACCATACAGGATGATGCCGTTAGTTCCATTTGCCGGAAACACGTAACACGGTTCAATGAGGCGCTTGATTGACGACTCGGTATTCGCTGAAGGAAAGGTCAGGTTGTTGATGATCATGATAAGTTATCCTATATAAATGGGCGTCTAGGCCTTCCCAAACACCCGCATTGATTAGTTGATGCTCAGGTTTTCGTCCGATTCAGCAGATGCGTTGGCCGATTGGGGCTGATTCGCATAGGCCGCGTACGCTCGGGTGAGTACACCTTGGTCATTAACGATCGCCCGGATAGAGACGCTGCCGTCTGGATGACACGTGACAATCGCCGTGCGTTCGCGATCTACCTCAACGGGCGGCAAGGCATCCTCAAGCTCCTGCGAATCGACCGTGCAGAGGATGTTTGTCCCGATTCGTCTGCGACCTCGTTCGGCAAGAATTGACTGGGAGACCGGACTCTTTGCGGGGCGGGGATTGCCTTTGGCATCGTAGGTTTTCCTTACCTTCTCGATACCGCCTTCATTTTCAAGCCAGGCGCAGAATGAGTTTTCGGTCTGGCCCATCACATCAGCGGTTGTTAGCACGAGGGCATAACCGGCAGCAAGCTGCCGGTTATCGCTTACGATCAGCTTGGCCATCATAGTCAGAACACTCGTTTCCGATGTGACTCGAATTTTTTCCTGCTCGCACTTGGCTTCGAGAAATTGCTTGCTTTCGACGCGCGCCGCATTCGGAGAATTTTTGTAGTCGCTCTGATACAGGCCGAGAATCTTGGCGAGCACTTCCCAAAGGAAAACTCTGGAGCGGGTGTGCTCGTCTTTTAGCTTGAAAACCCTGTCGAGAAAGAATGATGCGGGCGAGATATCGATTTTTCGCTGAACCGAATCGATGGGTGACGGTGTGGCAGTTTCGAAATCGATTTCGGTGGATAGTGCTTGAACCATGAAAATGCTCCTGTAAAGTTGAGGAAATCGCCGATCAGTGAATCGACGAAACGAACTTTATTTCGGAGCGATTTTCAGAAATATCCCACGCGCTACGTCACGTACGCCGTTTGCCCGCAAGCGGCTCATTTTTTCGAGCAAACGTCATACCGTCCAGCCACTTGGTGATGGTGCGCTCGGCCTGAGCTTCCGATAGATTGACGCCTTGCGCTTGCGATTCCCTGAGAATCTGGACTTTGATCGACAAAGCCGCATTTCGCTTGCTGGGATAGTTGCCCGATGCAGCCAGTTCACGCGCAAGTCGGCGCAATGGTTCATATTTTGCGTTGCGCTCTGTGGAGCCGGATTTGCTACGTGCAGAGATGACACCGGCTAGCGCTGGTTCCAGAGCGAATACGCCCTCAGCGAAACCTAGAAGGTATTGGGCGTTAGCGATGTGGGACCATCCCACGCTTTCGTGGCCTTCTTCGCTGGCGTTTCCAGCGTCGATCACATGAGCGCAGGCATGGCAGATCGCCCGCATGTAAATCACAAACGAATGCTGGGTGTGGTTCTTGAACGCGGGAACTTCGATCCGCGCAGGACTCTGAGCCGACGACTGCGCTATGGGCACGAGGATCTCGCTTTCGAAGTCCTCGGCCGACTTGTCTGGGTTCATCACAATGTAGAGCCGGAACAACGCTTTGATGATCGCGTCGGCGGCCACGTCGATCGAATCGAAGGTGGGAAGGGGTTCCCCGATTTTTCTGGATTGGGTGTGGATGTCGGTCATGTACGTGTGTTGGTAAGGCCCGTGCGGAGTTGAGCATTGCGACCGTGCCAATGGTGGCGCTTTGGCGCGTTGTCTAGCGTTGCACTTGCTTCGGCTGCAAACCAACGCAGCTAGACGCTTGGTGGTTCTTCTGGCGAGCCGTAGCGCAAATTGTCGGTGTAACCGACAGTTGCAGGCAACCAGGGGCGCTCGGACTTGATCATGCCGCGATTGGTGCGCATCGATAGACGCGATTGATCACACTGATTTCCGGGCCCATCGAAATCGCGCCGTTCGGGCACTCGGGCTCGCATACGTCGCAATTGTGTCGAAACGTCTTGCTGCTCATGGCCTGGCGTGCTATCTGGACTTTGCGCGCTGCAAAATCTGCAACACCTATGCAACTCAGCCGCAACACGCATGCATGAATTTCGGGGAATTTTGCACGACCGTGCGGAAGGCTGAAAAGCTATAATGTATTGTTTTTTCTAGGAAAGTTGGTGGCAGCATGGCTTTGATGATTACCGACGAGTGCATCAATTGCGACGTGTGCGAGCCCGAGTGCCCGAACGGCGCGATTTCGATGGGCCCGGAAATCTACGTGATCGACCCGAACAAGTGCACCGAGTGCGTCGGCCATTTCGACGAGCCGCAGTGCCAGCAGGTGTGTCCGGTCGAATGCATTCCGCGCGATCCGCAGCACGCGGAGACGCACGAGCAGTTGATGGCGAAGTATCTCGCGCTGATTGCCGCCGCGGGCGACGACAAGGCGTGACCGGCCGGGGCGGCCGGAGGTGGCCGAGGAGGGCGCCCTGCGTCGCCGCCCTCGTGCCCCTCGTGTGCCCCTCGTGCGCCCCTCGTCCCGCTGAGCCCGATCAGCCCGATCAGCCCGATCAGCCCGATCAGCCCAGCAGGTCGCGCAGCGCCGCGACGAACGTGTCGCACTCGGCGTCGGTGCCGACCGTGATGCGCAGATGCTGGTCGATACGCGGCAGCTTGAAGTGCCGCACGAAAATTTCCTTCTCCTTGAGCCGCGCGGCGATCGCAGCCGCATCGTGCGCCGGATGGCGCGCGAACACGAAGTTCGCGGCCGACGGCACGACGTCGAAGCCGAGCGCCTGCAGCGCGCCCGTGAGCCGTTCGCGGCTCGCGATCACCTTGCGCCGCATCCCGTCGAAATACGCGTCGTCCTCGTACGCGGCCTGAGCTGCGGCCTGAGCGAGGCGATCGAGCGGATACGAGTTGAAGCTGTCCTTCACGCGATCGAGTGCCTCGATCAGATCCGGATGGCCGAACGCGAAGCCGACGCGCATGCCCGCGAGCGCGCGCGCCTTCGACGTCGTGTGGACGACGAGCAGGTTCGGATAGCGATCGATCAGCGCGATCGCCGATTCCGCGCCGAAGTCGACGTACGCCTCGTCGATCACGACGGCCGACGACGGATTCGCGGCGACGATCCGCTCGACGTCCGCGAGCGGCAGCGCGCGGCCGGTCGGCGCGTTCGGGTTCGGGAACAGCACGCCGCCCGCATCGCCGAGATAGTCGTCGACGCGGATCGAGAAGTCGTCCGCGAGCGGCACCGCTTCGTATTGCACGCCGTACAGGCGCGCGTAGGTCGGATAGAAGCTGTACGTGATGTCCGGAAAGCGCAGCGGCCGGTCGTGCTTCAGTAGCGCGTGGAACGCGTGCGCGAGCACCTCGTCCGAGCCGTTGCCGGCGAACACCTGAGCGGGCGTCAGGCCGTGATGCGCGGCAACCGTCTCGCGCAGCCTGCGCGCGAGCGGATCGGGATAGCGGCGCAATGCTTCGCCGGTAGCCCCAAGTTCGCGCGCGATCGCCGCGACGACGCACGGCGAAGGCGGATAGGGATTTTCGTTGGTGTTCAGCTTGACCGGGTGCGCGAGCGCGGGCTGCTCGCCCGGCACGTAAGGCACGAGTTGCTGAACGACGTCGCTCCAGTAACGGCTCACCGCTTCGCTCCTGACGGTAAAAACAGCGAGCTTACCTCATGCGCGCCGCGCGTAGCGACGCACCGGCGCTCATCCCTGGCGATGCAGCAGCATCGTCGCGCGATCGAGTTCGCCCTTGACGACCATCGGCATCACCGCGAGCGCGCGCTCGATCGCCGCGTCGATCACGTCCTGCTCGTCCTTGCGCGGCGGTTTCAGCACGAAGTTCGCGACGTCCGGCTTCGCGCCGGCGCGCGCGCTTTCGGGGATCAGGTCGCGCGGATGGCCGATGCCGATCCGCAGGCGCCAGTACTGCTGCGACGACAGATGCGCGGAGATGTCCTTGAGCCCGTTGTGGCCGCCGCTGCCGCCGCCGAGCTTCAGCTTCACGGTGCCGGGCGGCAGGTCGAGTTCGTCGTGCGCGACGAGGATCTGGTCGGGCAGGATCTTGAAGAAATGCGCGAGCGCGACGACCGACTGGCCGGAGCGGTTCATGTACGTCTGCGGCTCGAGCAGATGCACTTCCTCGCCGTGCAGGCGCGCCTTCGCATAGAAGCCGTGGAAGCGGCGTTCGTCGCGCAGCGTCGCGCCGGCTTCGCGGGCGAGCTGGTCGATCAGCCAGAAGCCGGCGTTGTGGCGCGTCGCGGTGTATTCCGCCCCGGGATTGCCGAGGCCGACGATCAGTTTGATCATGACGTTTCGATGGCGGCTACGAGCCGCCAGGCGCGGAAAAAGAAAAACCCGCCGGGCGAGCCGCGGCGGGTTGCGTCGACCGTTTCGTGAAACGGATCGAGAGGGCGCTCAGACCGCTCAGGCAGCCGGCGTTTCGCCTTCTGCCGCCGCGACGGCGCCAGCCGGCAGAGCGGCCGAAGCGATCACCGGGTTTTCGGCGTCGACGTGCGAGGTCAGCGCGACGCCGGTCGGCAGCGTGATGTCCTTCGCGTGCAGCGACTGGCCCGCTTCGATCTTCGACAGATCGATTTCGAGGAATTCCGGCAGGTTGGCCGGCAGGCACTCGACTTCGATTTCGGTCACGACGTGAGCGATGATCGCGCTCGACAGCTTCACGGCCGGGCTGACTTCGGCGTTCAGGAAGTGCAGCGGCACCTTCGTGTGCAGCTTCTTCTTCGCGTCGACGCGCTGGAAGTCCACGTGCAGCACGAGTTGCTTGAACGGGTGGTACTGGACGTCACGCAGCAGGACTTGCTGCGACTGGCCGGCCACTTCGAGGTCGAGGATCGACGAGTGGAAGGCTTCCTTCTTCAGCGCGTGCCACAGCGCGTTGTGATCGAGTTCGATCATTTGCGGCGCTGCTTCACCACCGTAGACGATACCCGTGGTCTTACCAGCGTTGCGCAGGCGGCGGCTCGCACCCGTACCTTGCAGGTTGCGCTCGAAAGCGACGACTTTCATGTATTTCTCCATTGACTGCCCGCGACCAGGCAGTGAAACGGACCGCCGATGCGGCGGCCCCGATGAAACGGCCGGGGTTTCGTACGTCCCGGCCGATTGTGCAAAAAGCGAAGCGTCGCCGCTTCGCTTTCCGCGCATACTTCGTGCTTCGCTATCCGATCAGGTGTCGATCAGGAATCCGCGAACAGCGACATCACCGAATCGCCGCGGCGGATCCGCGAGAACGTCTCGGCGAGCAGATCGGCGCTGGTCAGCGCGCGGATCTTCGGGCACGCGAGCGACTCGGCGGACAGCGGAATCGTGTCGGTCACGACCAGCGCGTCGAGCTGCGATGCGGCGATGCGCTCGGCGGCGCCGCCCGACAGCACCGGATGCGTCGCGTACGCGAACACCTGCTTCGCGCCGCGCTCCTTCAGCACTTGCGCAGCCTTGCACAGCGTGCCGGCGGTGTCGACCATGTCGTCCATGATCACGCAGGTGCGGCCTTCGACTTCACCGATGATGTTCATCACTTCGGCGACGTTCGCCTTCGGACGACGCTTGTCGATGATCGCGAGATCGCAGTTGAGCTGCTTCGCGAGCGCCCGGGCGCGCACGACGCCGCCGATGTCCGGCGACACGACGAGTAGATTCTCGTAGCCCTGCTTGCGCACGTCGCCAAGCAGGATCGGCGTCGCGTAGATGTTGTCGACCGGAATGTCGAAGAAGCCCTGAATCTGGTCGGCGTGCAGATCCATCGTGATGATCCGCTCGACGCCGGCGATTTCCAGCATGTTCGCGATGACCTTCGCCGAGATCGCGACGCGCGCCGAACGCGGGCGGCGATCCTGACGCGCATAGCCGAAGTAGGGGATGGCAGCGGTGATCCGGCCGGCGGATGCGCGCTTCAGCGCATCGACCATGATCATCAGTTCCATCAGGTTGTCATTGGTCGGCGCGCACGTGGATTGCAGGACGAAGACGTCCTTGCCGCGCACGTTTTCCTGGATCTCGACCTGGATCTCGCCGTCGGAGAAACGGCTGACCATTGCTTTGCCGAGGGGAATACCGAGAATGTCGACGACTTCACGGGCGAGCGCGGGATTCGCGTTGCCAGTAAAAACCATCAGGCCGTCATGGCTGCTCATCGTGCACCTGCGTCGGGCTTGGGCGGGAAATGCGGGAAAATTTGTGGCAGGGGAGGAAGGACTCGAACCCTCGCATGCCGGAATCAAAATCCGGTGCCTTGACCAACTTGGCGACTCCCCTACGCTTAACCTGAACTCTGTCGGACGGTAGGACATCCGGCAAAGTAAAACTCTATGACGCGAAAGCGAAGAGCGGATGCTCGTTCAGGCTCTCGGCAACTGCGCCGTTCCAGCCGGCGGGCAGTCGGGCTTGCGCCGCTTCTGCCTCATGTTTGCTGCGAAACGCGGCAAACACGCTTGCTCCAGAACCGGTCATCCTCGCGGGGGTCACATCATAAAACCATTTGACCACCTGCGCAACTTCCGCGTACTTGCTTGTCACAACCTGCTGCATGTCATTCCGGCCGAAACTGTCTGGCCATCCTGCGTTGCGGCTTTGCTGTGCAAGAAAGTCCGTAATTGTGACGGGTTCCGAATCTCTTGTCAACAACTCGTCCGAAAAAATTTCGGCGGTCGGGACATGAACTCGCGGCGTCACAACCAGGAACCAGCGAGTCGGCAATTCTACCCCAGCTAAATCTTCTCCGATACCCTCCGCGAACGCATTTTTTCCAAACACGAAAAACGGCACGTCCGCGCCGAGCTTCACCGCGAGCGCCTGCAGCGCCGCGCGCGGCATGTCGAGCCGCCACAGGCGGTTCAGCGCGAGCAGCGTCGTCGCCGCGTCCGAGCTGCCGCCGCCGAGGCCCGCACCCATCGGCAGGCGCTTGTCGATTTCGATGTCGACGCCCGCCGTCGTGCCCGTGTGCGCCTTCAGCAGATTCGCCGCGCGCACGACGAGGTCAGTCTCCGCCGGCACGCCCGGCACGTCGGTGACGCGCACGACCCGGCCGTCGTCGCGATGCGTGAAGTGCAGCGTGTCGCCCCAGTTCAGCAACTGGAACACGCTTTGCAGGTTGTGGTAACCGTCCGCGCGGCGGCCGGTGATGTGCAGGAACAGGTTCAGTTTCGCGGGCGCGAGGCAGTCGCGCAGCGAGCGGGGCGAGTCGGTCATGCGTGTGTCGGAGAGGTTGGGCGCGCGTGCTACTGGTCGAGCACGAGCTTGATGTCGAGCGGCGGCGTCGCGCGCACGATGTTCACGCGCTTCACGCCGGTCGCGGGCGCGTCGGCGTACGCGACGTAGTCGATCGTCCAGCCGTCCTGGCGGATCTGCGTGATGCGCGTCGCATCGGCGGGGTCGCGCACCGTCGTCGCGGGTGTCGCGGGCGCGGGCGTCGGCAGCAGCCAGTAGCGCAGGCCCGCGAGCGGCAGCGAAAAGCCGAGCGCGTGCTGCATCAGGTCGCCGACGTCGGTTGCGTATTGCGGCTGGCGGTTCGGCAGTTCGAGCGACGCCGTCCGCGGCGACGCCTTCACGATCGCGAGCGTCTGGCCGAGCGGGCTGCGCAGTTCGACCGACACGTCGTCGCCGTGCTGCTGCCAGTCGAAGTTGCCGTACACGTTGCGCGCATTGCCGGACTGGTCGCTGTACCGCACCGCGAAGCGGCCGTGATACGCGTGCGTGCCGATCGCCTGCGTGACGGCCATGTCCGGCGCCAGCTGCAGCGGCGGCGGCTTCGTGCTCGCGCAGCCGCCGAGCGCGAATGCGGCCGCAGCGGCTGCCGCGGCGGTAGCCGCGCGCGCGGTGTGACGCGGGATGCGCAGCGGGATGTAAAGCGGGAGGCGCATCGTCGGCATGCGCATCAGAGACCGTTGACCTGCAGGCGCTTCAACGTCTGCTGCAGCGTGTCGTTGTCCGGCTCGAGTTTCTGCGCGGCACGCCACGCGGAGCGCGCGTCGTCCTGCGCGCCGCTCTTCCACAGCACTTCGCCGAGATGCGCGCCGATTTCGGCGTTCGGCTGCAGGTCGTACGCGCGCCGCAGGATCTTCGCCGCGCTCGCGGTGTCGCCCATCCGGTACTTGACCCAGCCGAGGCTGTCCATGATGTACGCGTCGTCCGGCGCGAGCTGGATCGCCTTCTCGATCAGCTTGCTCGCTTCCGGCAGCCGCTGGTTGCGGTCGGCGAGCGAATAGCCGAGCGCGTTGTACGCCTGCGGATTGTCTGGCTGCGTGCGGATCAGCTCGCGCAACTCCTGCTCCATCGTCGCGTAGTTCGCGTCCTTCTCGGCCGCCATCGCGTAGTCGTAGCGCAGGTCGGGATCGTCCGGATAATCCTGGACCGCCTGCGCGAGACGCGCTTCCGCTTCCTTGTAGCGTTTCGCGGTGAACAGGATCGATGCGTCGGTGCGCGCGATGACCGCCGCGTCGTGCGGGTCGCTGACCTGCAGATCGTCGAGAACCTTGCGCGCCTCGTCGGTCTTGCCCTGCTTCTCCAGCAACTGCGCGCGCGTGACCTGCGCGGGCAGGTAATGCTGGCTCGCCGGGCTGACCTTGTCGAGCCACTGCGTCGCCTGCGCGTCGTTGCCCTGGTCGATCGCGATCTGGGCGAGGTAGATGTAGCCCTGGCCGGCGTCCGCGCCGGGCGTCTTCTCGCCGATCTGCACGTACTGCTTCAGGTAGCCGGTTGCGTCGTCGAGCTTCTTCTGCTGGATCTTGATCAGCGCGAGCGCCATCAGCGGCGTCGGATCCTTCGCGTCGAGCTTGCGCATCGCTTCGAACTGCTTCTGCGCGTCGTCGAGACGATTGTCGGACAGATAGAGCTGCGACAGCGCGAGCCGCGCGTCGCGCGACTTCGGATTCTGCTGCACGTATTTCTCGAACGACACGATGCCGGCCGCGCGATCCTCGGGGCTCATCTGCGACAGCATCAGCGCGGCCGGCAGGTAGTCCGGGCGGATCTGCAGCGCGGCCTTCAGCGACTGCGACGCGCCCGCCTTGTCGTCGGCCGCGAGCTGCTGGCGCGCGATCGCGAGCCGTGCCTCGGGGCGGTTCATGTCGTTCTTCAGCATGTCCTGCAGCACCGCGAGGCCGCCGGCGCGATCCGGGCCGCGCGCGATCAGCGCCTGCAGCGCGAGGATCGCGGGGCCGCGCGAATCGCCGGTCGCGCGCGCGAGCTCGTGCGCGAGCATCGGCTGAGCGTCGGCCGGCTTGCCGGACAGCACGAGCAGCGCGGCGTCGACCTGCGATGCGCGGTTCGAGTCGGGTGCGTACTCGTGCCACAGATTCGCGGCGGCCAGCGCATCGGCCGGGCTTTGCGCGGCGAGCGCGATCTCGGTCGCGCGCTGCGCCATCCGCGGATCGCGCGTGTCGCGCGCGAGCGCGAGATAGGTCTGGTACGCGGGGGCGGGCTGGCTGCGCTGCAGCGCGACTTCGGCGGCGAGCACCTGATAGACGATCTGGCTCGTCAGCGGCACGCCCGGGAGATCCTTTTTCTCCGCGGGCAACATCGAATCGAACGTATCCTCTTGCGACTCGGCGCCGTCCGTCGCGGGATCCTGCGCGTGAGCCGGGAGGGCGGTGAAGGCCCAGGCGGCGAGCAGCGCGGCGCCGATCGCGCGGCGGATCGGAACGGCGGGGACGGCGGAAACGGCACGCGAGCCGCGCGCGCGGGCGACGGGGCGCTTGTGAAGCAGCTTCGAGGGCAAGGTCATGGAAATCCGATCGATGTTTCAGCCGATTGTAACGCGGTCGCTACAATACGCGCACAATCGTCATCAATGAATTGAGACCCATGAAAACATGCCAGAGTTGCCGGAAGTCGAGGTGACGCGACGGGGCATCGAGCCCTTTGTCGCGGGGCGCCGCGTCGCGCGCGTCGACGTGCGCACGGCGATGCTGCGCTGGCCGGTGCCGGCCGGGTTCGCCGAGCAGTTGCGCGAGCGCGAGGTGCTGCGCGTCGAGCGGCGCGGCAAGTATCTGCTGTTCGAGGTCGACGCCGGCTGGTTCATCGTGCATCTCGGCATGACCGGCACGCTGCGCGTGCTGCCGACCACCGGCGAGCCGCCCGCGGCCGCGAAGCATGATCACGTCGACTGGATCTTCGACGGCTTCGTGCTGCGCTTTCGCGATCCGCGCCGCTTCGGCGCGGTGCTCTGGCATCCGCGCGAGGCCGGCGACGTGCACGCGCATCCGCTGCTCGCGGGCCTCGGCGTCGAGCCGTTCTCGCCGGCGTTCACCGGCGCGCTGCTGCATGCGCGCACGCGCGGGCGCACCGTCGCCGTGAAGCAGGCACTGCTCGCGGGCGATATCGTCGTCGGGGTCGGCAACATCTATGCGTCGGAGAGCCTCTTTCGCGCCGGCATTCGTCCGACCACGCCCGCCGGCAAGGTGTCGCTGCCGCGTTACGAGCGGCTCGCCGACGCGGTGCGCGCGACGCTCGCCGCCGCGATCGAGCGCGGCGGCAGCACGCTGCGCGACTTCGTCGGCAGCAATGGCGAGAGCGGCTACTTCCAGCTCGACTGCTTCGTCTACGATCGCGCGGGCGAGCCGTGCCGCGTGTGCGGCACGCCGATCCGTCAGATCGTACAGGGCCAGCGGTCCACCTACTATTGTCCGAATTGCCAACGCTAACCTCTCAGACACCTTCCTCCACACCTTGAAACCGCCTCGCACCGCTCCCGCTCCGTACCCCGTCACCGATCTGCACCGCACGTTCGCCGCGCGCCTCGTCGCGTGGCAGCGCGAGCACGGCCGCCACGACCTGCCGTGGCAGAACACGCGCGATCCGTACCGGATCTGGCTGTCGGAGATCATGCTGCAGCAGACGCAGGTGTCGACCGTCATCCCGTATTACGCGCGCTTTCTCGAACGTTATCCGAGCGTCGCCGCGCTCGCGGCCGCGCCGCTCGACGACGTGATGGCGCTGTGGGCCGGCCTCGGCTACTACTCTCGCGCGCGCAACCTGCATCGCTGCGCGCAGGCCGTCGTCGCCGAGCACGGCGGCGCATTTCCGGCGACGCCCGACGCGCTCGCCGAGCTGCCCGGCATCGGCCGCTCGACCGCGGCGGCGATCGCGTCGTTCGCGTACGGCGCGCGCGCGACGATTCTCGACGGCAACGTGAAGCGCGTGCTCGCGCGTGTGTTCGGCGTCGAGGGTTTCCCGGGCGAGAAGCGCGTCGAGAACGACATGTGGGCGCTCGCCGAATCGCTGCTGCCTGGTGTGGCCGATGCGGTGGCCGATGCGGTGGCAGATGCGGCGGCCGATACGGTGACCGGCGCGGCGGCCGATGCCGACGAAGTGAGCGCGTATACGCAAGGGCTGATGGATCTCGGCGCGACGCTCTGCATGCGCGGCAAACCCGATTGCGCGCGCTGCCCGTTCGCGGGCGACTGCGTCGCGCAGTCGACGGGGCGCCAGCGCGAACTGCCGGCCGCGCGGCCGAAGAAGGCGGTGCCGACGCGCAAGACGTGGATGCTCGTGCTGCGCGACGGCGACGCGGTGTTGCTCGAGCGGCGTCCGCCCGCGGGCATCTGGGGCGGACTGTGGAGCCTGCCGGAAGCCGACGGGGAACCCGCGCTCGCCGAGCGCGCGCGCCGGCTCGGCGGCGCCGGCCCGGTGCCGCTCGCGCCGCTCACGCATACGTTCACGCATTTCCGGCTCGAGATCGAGCCGCGGCTGAGCGATGTCCGCGAATCGGGCGCGGCGGTGCCCGGCGCGGGAGCGCACGCGGTTCACGAGGTGCACGACGCCCAAACCGCGTGGGTGCCGCTGTCCGGGCTCGATGCGTACGGCGTGCCCGCGCCGGTGCGCAAACTGCTCGACGGATTGACCGGCACGCTGCTTTGATGCGGGGTTGCCGCGCATTCAGCGGCGAACGACGGGAAGGTGACACGCGCGCGCAGCCGCCGCGCGCGCGCTCAAAGCCAGCCGTGCCGGTTGAGCACGTGATGCACGGCGTCGATTCGCGCGCCGACGTCGGGAAACTCCATCAGCTTCTGCCGCGCGCGCAGGTCGAGCGGCAGCACTTCCGATAGCCGGTTCGACACCCAGGTCGGATCGTCGAGCCTGAACGGCTCGGCGAACGGCAGCTCGCAGTTCTCGGTCTTGCGCAGCGCCGCGATGATGCGCTCGAGCACTTCCGCGCACGCGCCGAACTGCGCGAGCGCCTGCTCGCCTTCGAGCGGAATGTCGTCGGGCAGCGGCTCGGCGATGCCGACGAGCAACCCGTTCGATTCGGTCCGGTGCGACAGCAGCTCGAAGCGCTGCGTGCCGACCGCCTGCAGATACAGCATCCCGAACTCGCCGGTGTCGCACGACACGATGCGCGCCATGCAGCCGATCGTCTCGGGCACCGACACCGCGCCTTCCTGCGCGACCTCCGGCCCGCTCTTCAGCAGGCAGACGCCGAACGGCGCGTCGTCGCGCAGGCATGCGCGCACCATGTCGAGATAGCGCGCCTCGAACACCTTCAGCGGCAGCGAGCCTCCCGGGAACAACACCGTATGCAGCGGAAACAGCGGCAAGTCTACTAACGTGGTCGAAAGTGATGACATGGCGCGGACCGAAGGGTGGGCTCTAGGTGACGAGCCGCGACGACGCGCCGACATCCACGGGCGCGTCACGATGCCGCACGATCACGTTCGCCTGGCGCGCGAGGCGCGTCGCGAGCGTTTCCGCGATGAAGACCGAGCGATGCTGGCCGCCGGTGCAGCCGATCGCGACCGTCAGATAACTGCGGTTGTCTTCGCGGAAATGCGGTAGCCATTTGTCGAGGAACGCATGGATGTCGTCGATCATCCGGTGGACGATCGGCAGTGCGTCGAGAAACGTGATGACCGGCTGGTCGAGCCCGGTGAGCGGGCGCAGCTCGCGGTCGTAGTACGGGTTCGGCAGCGCGCGCACGTCGAACATGAAGTCGGCGTCGAGCGGCACGCCGCGCTTGAATCCGAACGACTCGAACATCAGCACGAGGTCGTCGTTGGCCAGCTCGAGAAAGCGCTTGACCCACGTGCGCAGCACGTTCGCGCGCAGGCTGCTCGTGTCGATCTGATGGCCGAACTCGGCGAGCGGTGCGACGAGGTCGCGCTCGCGCTCGATCGCCTCTTCGAGCGACGTCAGCAGCCCGACGTCCGCGTCGTGCGACGGCGAGCCGGACAGCGGATGGCGGCGGCGCGTTTCGGAGAAACGCTGGATCAGCGACTGCGTGCTCGCGTTCAGGAACAGCACGCGCACGTCGTGGTCGCGCGACAGCGTGCGGATCAGCCCGGGCAGCTCGTCGAGCGATGCGCTCGAGCGCGCGTCGATCGCGACCGCGAGCCGGCGCTGCCCGGCCTCGTCAAGGCAGCGGGTCAGCTCCGGCAGCACGTGCGGCGGCAGATTGTCGACGCAGTAGAAGCCCGCGTCCTCGAGCGCGTTCAGCGCAACGGACTTGCCGGAGCCGGAAATGCCGGTGATGAGGACAATGCGCATGGGGAAGGGCAGAAGGCTGACGTTTCATCATAGCACCGGCCAGCCGCGCCCGCGCCCGACTTGGGGGCCGGCCGGCCGGTGCAGGTCATACGAGCTTGCCGGGAAACTGGCTGTCGGGATCCTGCATCGCGAGCCGCTGGCGATCCATGAAATCGCGCAGCGTGTCGATCCCGCGAAGCTGCAGGATCGTGTTGCGGACCGCCGCCTCGACGAGCACCGCGAGGTTGCGGCCGGCCGCGACCTGGATCGTCACCTTGCTGATCGGCAAACCGAGCACGTCGACGGTCTGGCTTTCGAGCGGCAGCCGCTGGAACTCGCCGTCCGGGCGCCGCACGAGCTGCACGATCAGCTTCAGCTTCATCTTCCGCCGCACGGCGGTTTCGCCGAAGATCGTCTTGATGTCGAGCAGGCCGAGGCCGCGCACTTCGAGCAGGTTCTGCAGCAGCGGCGGGCAGCGCCCTTCGACGAAATCGGGGCCGAGGCGGACGAAATCGACCGCGTCGTCCGCGACGAGCCCGTGGCCGCGGCTGATCAGCTCGAGGCCGAGTTCGCTCTTGCCGAGGCCGGAGTCGCCGGTCAGCAGCACGCCCATCCCGAGGATGTCGAGGAACACGCCGTGCAGCGTCGCGCGCGGCGCGAGGATCCGCGACATGTAGAGCCGCAGGCTGTCGATCACCGCGGCGGCCGACATCGGCGTCGTGAACAGCGGCGTCGACGAGCGCGTGCAGCGCAGCACCAGCTCCGGCGGCGCGGCGGCCCCGCCGGCGACGACGAGGAACGGCGGCTCCAGCGCGATCAGCTCGGCCATGTGGCGCGAGCGGTCTTCGTCGGTTTGCCGCTGGTAGTAGTCGATCTCGGCCTCGCCGAGCACCTGGATCCGGTTCGGGTGGATCAGGTTCAAGTGGCCGACGAGGTCGGCGCTCGACGTCGCGTTCGCGACGGTGTCCGCGGAAAAGCCGCGTTCCCAGCCTTCATGCCCCGTCAGCCAGCTCAGCTTCAGCATGGCGGCGTTGTCGTCGAAGATGCTCTGGGCGTTGATGCTGGACGTATCCATGAGTCCGTCACTCCTAAGGTCCGGCGCGCGGGCGGCGGCGAGTGGACGTCGCTGCGCGGGCCGGCGCCGGGCGGCCCCTGCCGCCCGGTCGGGCGAACAGGGCCTAAACGCCCGAATCAGCTCAAGGTTGCCACTGAGTGAGCAGGCGATGCAACTCGACCTGATCCGTCTCGGTGTGCAGGCGATCGCGCGCGTCGCGATCGGACAGCAGTTGCGCGATCTCGGACAGGATCTCGAGATGCTGCTGCGTCGCCTGCTCGGGAACGAGCAGGAAGATCAGCAGGCCGACCGGCTGGCCGTCGGGCGCCTCGAACGGAATCGGATCGGCAAGCCGCACGAACGCGGCGAGCGGATGCTTGAGGCCCTTGATGCGACCGTGCGGAATCGCGACGCCTTCGCCGAGCCCGGTCGAGCCGAGGCGCTCCCGCGCGAACAGATTGTCGGTCACGGTGCTGCGGGCGACGCCGTTCTGATTTTCGAAAATCAGCCCGGCTTGTTCGAAGACGCGTTTCTTGCTGGTGACGGAGAGGTCGACGACGACGTTCTCGATGGGCAGGATTTTGGCTAGGCGATTCATGTTGGCATGCGAATGGGGCGGCCTGGGGTCTCTTCGCGGCGGCAGACGGACGCATCGACATCGACGCGTCGGGCGACACCCGAACTGCTGCGTACGGCGAACCGTTTATCGACGCCCCCCGGCAATAACCGGAGCATTATAGAACACTGCCGAGCGCATGGCGCGGCGCGCCCGGACGCGCCCGGCACTCCAAAAAAAACGCCCGGCGAACCGGGCGTGGCTTGCATGCGTCGGCACGTCGTCATTGCGGCGGCAGTTCGATCTGCTCGACGGACGGCTGGAGCTTGATCGGGTCGTGCGCGTGCGTCTGCAGGCGCTCCATGTGCTTGACGACCTGGCGGTCGAGTTTGTCGATCAGAAGATCGATCGCCGCGTACAGATTGCCGTTCGCGCTTTCGACGAAGATGTCCTTGCCTTTCAGATGCAGGTTGATTTCCGCGCGTTGCTGCTTGTCCTTTTCCTTATGGTTATCGACCGAGAGAATCACAGTGCCATCGATTACCTGATCGCTATGCCGTAGCACCCTGTCCAGCTTGGTGACCACGTATTCGCGAATTGCAGGCGTGACTTCAAGATGATGTCCACTGATCTTCAAGTTCATAGTGCTTCTCCAAGCGAATGACCACCGAAAGCGTTTCGATGCGGCTGCGCTGGCCGACTTGCCTTTGCCGTCGTTGCGGCCGATTGCGGACAAGTCGACCGGCCTTCCGTCGACAGCGCGGTGGCCGGAACATGCCTGCCGCCGTGCCGGGCGACAGGCTAAAGAGACTTGCGCAGATTCACTGCCGGGATCTTGAGGGCTTCGCGGTATTTCGCAACCGTCCGGCGCGCGACCACGAAACCTTGCTCTGCCAGCAGCTCAGCGATGCGGCTGTCCGAAAGAGGAGATTTGGTGTCTTCGGCTCCTATCAGTTGCTTGATGAGGGCGCGGATGGCCGTCGAAGAGGCGGCTCCACCGGTGTCGGTCGAAACGTGAGATCCGAAGAAGTACTTAAATTCCAGCGTCCCGAACGGGGTGAGCATGTACTTACCGGTTGTCACACGGGAGACAGTCGACTCGTGTAGGCCCAGCGTATCAGCAATTTCCCGCAAAACCAAGGGGCGCATCGCAATTTCGCCATGTGCGAAAAAATTCTTCTGACGCTCGACAATCGCCTGCGCGACACGCAGGATCGTGTCGAATCGTTGCTGGATATTCTTGATCAGCCAGCGCGCTTCCTGAAGCTGCTGCTTCAGCGATCCGGCGGCCGGATCGCCGCGGCTGTTGCGCAGGATGTTCGCGTACAGATGGTTGATCCGCAGCCGCGGCACGACTTCCGGATTCAGCTCCGCCTGCCAGCCCTGGCCGACTTTCTTCACGATGATGTCGGGCACCACGTAGTCCGCTTCCGCCCTGCCGTACGCGGCGCCGGGGAACGGCTCCAGCGAGCGGATCAGCGCGTGCGCGTCGCGCAGCTCGTCGTCGGTCGCCTTCAGGTGCTTGCGCAACCGTGTGAAGTCGCGCGCGGCGAGCAGCTCCAGATGCTGCAGCACGATGTCGAGCGCGAGCTGACGCGTCGGGGACGGATCGAGGCGCACGAGCTGCAGCTTCAGGCACTCGGACGCCGAGCGGGCCCCGACCCCGGCCGGGTCGAAGCTGTGCAGCAGCGCGAGCGCCGCGTTCAGTTCGTCGACGTCGATCTCGAGCTCTTCGGGCAGATCGGTGAGCACTTCGTCGAGCGACGCGGTGAGATAGCCGTCGTCGTCGAGCGATTCGATCAGGAACAGCACGAGCGCGCGGTCGCGCGGGCTCGCCTGCGTGACGCGCAGCTGTGCGGAGAGATGGTCGCGCAGCGACGTCGACGCTTCCTGCACCTGCGGCGGCGGCAGATCGTCGTCGTCGGACGCGCCGCTCGAACGGCCGAATTCGTCGAGATTCCACTGGCTCGAGTCGGCGCCGTCGCCGGATGCGTAGCTGTCGTATTCGTCCGCGCCGCGCGGCTCGTCGCGTTCGGCGCGCTCGCTGCCCGGCGACGTGCCGTTGCCGCCCTGCATGTCGCCGGACGGCGCGGCGGGCGGTTGCGCGATCAGCGAACCGTCGGACGCAACCCGCAGCGGGCTCGCGATCCATTCGTCCTCGTTCTCGAGCAGCGGATTCTGGGCGACCGCCGTCGCAACCTCCTGCTGCAGTTCGAGCGTCGACAGTTGCAGCAGACGAATCGACTGCTGCAGTTGCGGCGTCAGCGCGAGGTGTTGCGACAGGCGGAGTTGGAGGCTGGCTTTCATGGCAGGAAGGAAGTCATAGCCGCAGTGTGCCACGACCCGACCGCGTTGAGCCATTCGCAATTTGCGTATCGCGGATCGACGGTGAAACGGGGCGCGGCCCCGTGTGTGCGCGGGCCGTCGCCAGGGCGCCCGCGCGGGGCTTACATACGGAAGTGCTCGCCGAGGTAGACGCGGCGCACGCTCTCGTTCTCGATGATCTCGCCCGGCGCGCCGGCCGCGAGCACGCTGCCGTCGCTGATGATGTACGCGTGGTCGCAGATGCCGAGCGTCTCGCGCACGTTGTGGTCGGTGATCAGCACGCCGATGTTGCGCTGCTTCAGGAACTTGACGATCTTCTGGATCTCGAGCACCGCGATCGGGTCGACGCCCGCGAACGGCTCGTCGAGCAGGATGAAGTTCGGGTTCGTCGCGAGCGCGCGCGCGATCTCGACGCGGCGGCGCTCGCCGCCCGACAGCGACAGCGCCGGATTCTCGCGCAGGTGGCCGATCTGCAGTTCGTCGAGCAGCGCCTCGGTGCGCGCGCCGATCGCGTCGTTCGACAGGCGCTTGCCGTTGTCGTCGTGCTGCAGTTCGAGTACCGCACGAATGTTCTGCTCGACGGTCAGCTTGCGGAATACCGACGCTTCCTGGGGCAGATACGACAGCCCGAGCGACGCGCGCTTGTGGATCGGCAGCAGGCTGATCGAGCTGCCGTTCAGCGCGATTTCGCCGGCGTCGAGCGGCACGAGCCCGACGATCATGTAGAACGACGTCGTCTTGCCGGCGCCGTTCGGGCCGAGCAGGCCGACGACCTCGCCGCTCTTCACGTCGAGCGACACGTCCTTGACGACCGTGCGCGAGCCGTAGCGTTTCTTCAGATTTCGGACGACGAGCGAGCTCGCGGTGCCGGCCGGCTGGCGGTTCGGGAGCGCGTTCATTGGGCGGGTACCTCCTGCAGCGTCGTCGACGGCGAAAGGCGCGTGCCGGGGCCGTTCAGCGCGCCGGGCGTGCCGTTCTTCGGCGACAGCATCGCGCGCACGCGGCCGGTCGGATTGCCCGGCGCGGCGACGTCCTTGCCGCCCTTCGCGGTGTAGAAGTCGCGGTCGCCGTCGTACGTGATCACGCTGCCGTGCACGGTGTCGGCGATCGTCGACAGACCCTGCAGCCGGCGCACGGTCGCGCGCGTCGTCAGCGTGGTCAGGTTCTGCTTGCCGTCGTAGTCGATGCGCTCCGAGTCGCCGTCGATGTATTCGTCGAGGCCTTCGCGCTTCTGGCGGAACGACGCGTGCTTGCTGCCGGTGCTCGTCGCGGTCGCGTACTGGTAGCCTTCAGGATCCTGGCGAACCTCGACGCGGTCGCCCTTGATGACGATCGTGCCCTTCGTGATCACGACGTTGCCGGTCGCGACCGTGACCTGTTTCAGGTCGTCGTAGGTCAGGTTGTCGGCTTCGACGTTGATCGGCTTGTTCTGGTCGGCCTTTTCCGCGTGGGCGGCCGGCGCGAGCCCGGCGAGCGGGAGCGCCGCGAGCGCCGCGACGAGCGCGGCGCGGGCCGCGCGTCGGGCGCCGCGCAGGATCGGACTCGGATGCGTTTCGTTCATGCAGTCACGCGTGGGATGAGTTACTTGGGTTGACCGTGAGAGCTGCCGCCGGACACGTCCGGCGCGGCGATCGTGCCGCGCACGTTGCCGTAGAGCTCGATGACCCGGGTGACGTTGTTGTACTTCATGCCGTCGGTGGCGTTGGCGACCGACAGGCCGCGCTGAAGTTTAACCGGCTTTTCGGTCTGGATCACATCGTCGTTGACGAAGATCCGGAAATGCTGCGAATCGGCCTGCATCGGCGGATCGCCGGCGCCGGCCGCGCGCTGGATCCGCGCGTTGTCGTACAGGTCGACGATCGACACGTCGCCGTTCACGATGCCGCGCTGGGCGGTCGTCGTCACGACCGGCTTGCCGGGCTGGAACGCGCGCATCGCCGGATCGGCCAGATCGCTGTTCTCGTCGTCCTCGTAATGGACGAGGTGCGCGGCCGTCAGCCGGTACTGGGTTGCACCGGTCTGATCGAGTTCGGTCACCGAGAAGTTGTCGGCGAAATAGTCGGCCGTGTGGCTCTTCGGCCGCGCGACGCCCTCGCCGGGCGGCGGCAGCGTCGCCTGCAGCAGCCACCAGGTGACGCCGGCGAGCGCCGCGACGGCGACGAGCGGAACGAGCTGGGTCCAGCGGAATGGGGTGTTGGTCATGTGCGGGTTCCGCAGGCCGCCGCGAGCAGCGCGTCGTAGCGGTGCTGCGCGCGCAGCACCGCGTCGCAGACCTCGCGTACCGCGCCGTGGCCGCCACGCGCCTCGGCGACCCAGTGCGCGCGCGCGATCACTTCCGGATGCGCGTTCGCCGGCGCGGCCGCGAAGCCGCAGCGCACCATCACCGGCAGATCGGGCCAGTCGTCGCCCATGTAGCCGCAGTCGTGCGGCGCGAGGCCGAGCGTGCGGAGCAGCTCGTCGAACGCGACCGTCTTGTTCTCGACGCCCTGGAACAGATGCGCGATCCGCATCTCCTTCGCGCGCGCGGCGACGATGTCCGAGCGGCGCCCCGTGATGATCGCGGTCGCGATCCCCGCTTCGCCGAGCAGCTTCACGCCGTGTCCGTCGAGCGAGTTGAACGACTTCATCGCATCGCCGGCGGCCGTAAACAGCAGGCCGCCGTCGGTCAGCACGCCGTCGACGTCGAAAATCATCAGCCTCACGCGGCTCGCGCGTTCGGCCGCACTGAGCGGAGCCGTCATCAGATCACCTTCTTCGAGAACAGGTCGTGCATGTTCAGCGCGCCGATCAGCGCGCCGTCGGCATCGACCACGAGCATCTGATTGATCCGGTGGCGCTCCATCAGTTCCACCGCTTCGACGGCCAGATGGTCCGCGCCGATCGTGCGCGGATTGCGCGTCATTACATCGACGATCGGCAGCTTGCGGAAATCGCCGTCGCGCTCGAGCACGCGGCGCAGGTCGCCGTCGGTGAAGATGCCCGCGACCTTGCGGTCCGCGCCGATGACGGCCGTCATCCCCATCCGCTTCGCGGTGATCTGGAACAGGGCGTCCGACAGCGTCGCGTCGAGGCCGACCGACGGTACGTCGTCGCCGGTGCGCATCACGTCGTGCACGTAAGTCAGCAGGCGCCGGCCGAGCGCGCCGCCCGGGTGCGAGCGCGCGAAATCCTCGGAGCCGAAGCCGCGCGCGTCGAGCACCGCGACCGCGAGCGCGTCGCCGAGCGCGAGCGCCGCGGTCGTGCTCGCGGTCGGCGCGAGGTTCAGCGGGCACGCTTCCTTCGCGACCGCGGCGTTCAGGTTCACGTCCGCGAGCTTGCCGAGGCTCGATTCCGCGCGGCCCGAGATCGCGATCAGCTTCGCGCCGATCCGCTTCACGAGCGGCAGGATCGCGACGAGCTCTTCGGATTCGCCGGAGTACGAGATGCCGATGAACACGTCGTCTTCGGTGACCATCCCGAGATCGCCGTGGCTCGCCTCGGCCGGATGAACGAAGAACGCCGGCGTGCCGGTGCTCGCGAGCGTCGCCGCGATCTTGCGGGCGATGTGCCCCGATTTGCCGATGCCGGACACGACCACGCGGCCGCGGCAGCCCAGCAGCAGCGCGACGGCCTCGACGAACTCGCCGTCGAGCTGGCCGGCGAGCGCGCGCACGGCGTCGGCCTCGATGTCGAGTACGTCGCGGGCGAGCGCAAGCGCCCGATCGTCATTGATTTTCGCTATCATGCGGCGGAGTATAGCAAAGGCGCTTGTTCGCCGAGCCGGCGGGGCGTGCCCTGGCCGGACCCTTCCGCCCCGTGCCTTCCGGGGTGCCGGATCCCGATCCAATCCCACGCCCGCGCCGCCGCGGTGTCGACGAACGAGGACGCTCCTGCCGTGATTTCGCCGCTCGAAATGACGCTCATGCTGCTGCTGGCTTCAGTGGTGGGCGTCGTCGTGTTCCGTTCGCTGAATCTGCCGCCGATGCTCGGCTATCTGACCGTCGGCATCGTGGTCGGTCCGCATGCGATCGGCTTCGCGGCGGATCTCGAGCGCGCCGAGCACCTTGCGGAATTCGGCGTCGTGTTCCTGATGTTCTCGATCGGCCTCGAGTTCTCGCTCGCGAAGCTGCGAGCGATGCGGCGGCTCGTGTTCGGCCTCGGCCTGATGCAGGTGGTCGCGACGCTCGCGCTCGCGTTCGGGCTCGGCTGGGCCGTCGAGCGCTGGGTGCACATCACGTGGCAGGGCAGCATCGCGCTCGGCGGCGCGCTCGCGATGTCGTCGACGGCGATCGTGTCGAAGATGCTCGCCGAGCGGCTCGAGATCGAGACCGAGCACGGCCGCAACATCTTCGGCGTGCTGCTGTTCCAGGATCTCGCGGTCGTGCCGCTCTTGATCGTGATCTCCGCGTTCGGCGACGCATCGTCCAGCCACCTCGCGGCGTCGCTCGCGCTCGCGGCCGTGAAGATCGTCGTCGCGCTCGCGCTGCTGCTGATCGTCGGGCAGCGCTTCATGACGCGCTGGTTCGACGTCGTCGCGCGGCGCCGCTCGCAGGAGCTGTTCGTGCTGAACCTGCTGCTCGTCACGCTCGGCGCCGCGTTCATCACCGACAAGTTCGGGCTGTCGCTCGCGCTCGGCGCGTTCATCGCCGGGATGCTGATCTCCGAGACGCCGTATCGCCATCAGGTCGAGGAGGACATCAAGCCGTTCCGCGACGTGCTGCTCGGCCTGTTCTTCGTGACGACCGGGATGCTGCTCGATCCCCGCGTGATCTGGGTGCATCCGCTGATCGTCCTCGGCTTCTTCGTCGGCCAGGTGCTGCTCAAGAGCGTCGGGATCACCGGGCTCGCGCGGTTGTTCGGCGCGTCGCCGGGCGTCGCGATGCGCACCGGCCTCGGCCTCGCGCAGGCCGGCGAGTTCGGTTTCGTGCTGCTGAACCTGATCCTCGACCGCCATCTGGTCGACCCGACGCTGCTGCAGGCGATTCTCGCGTCGATGCTGCTGTCGATGCTCGCCGCGCCGTTCCTGATCCAGAACGCGGACCGGATCGTGATGCGTCTTTCGTCCACGGAATGGATGATGCAGTCGCTGCAGATGACGCGGATCGCGACGCAGAGCCTGAAGCAGCGCGGCCACGTGATCATCTGCGGCTACGGCCGCGCCGGGCAGAACCTCGCGCGGATGCTCGAGCACGAAGGGATCTCGTACGTCGCGCTCGACCTCGATCCGGACCGCGTGAACGCGGCCGCGGCGGCCGGCGAGTCGGTCGTGTTCGGCGACGCCGCGCGCCGCGAGTCGCTGGTCGCGGCCGGCATCCACCGCGCGAAGGCCGTCGCGGTCACGTATGCGAACACGCCGTCCGCGCTGCGCGTGCTCCATCACGTGCACGAGCTCGAGCCGACGCTGCCCGCGATCGTGCGCACCGTCGACGACGCCGATCTCGAGAAGCTGCTTGCGGCCGGCGCGACCGAGGTGATCCCGGAAATCGTCGAGGGCAGCCTGATGCTCGCGTCGCACACGCTCGTGCTGGTCGGCGTGCCGATGCGACGCGTCGTGCGGCGCGTCGAGGAGATGCGCGACGAGCGCTACAGCCTGCTGCGCGGTTATTTCCACGGCGCGGACGACGTCGAGGGGGACGACCACGAGCAGGTGCGGCTACAATCGGTGCCCGTCGACGAGCGCGCGGACGCGGTCGGGCGATCGCTGGATGAACTCGGGCTGTTCGAGCTCGGGCTCGACGTCACGGCGATCCGCCGGCACGGCATTCGCGGCGTCGAGCCGGATCCGCAGACGAAGCTGCGCGCGAGCGACATCGTCGTGCTGCGCGGGCTGCCCGAGGCGCTCGCGCTCGCCGAGGAGCGGTTGTCGCGCCATCGGCGGGAGCCGCCGCCGACCGCGGTCGCCTGAGCGACGTCGACAGCGCAGGGGAGGGCCGGCGGCCGCCGACGGCGAGCGATCCGACCCGTATTGCCCGGACGGCGCCCCGGCGCATCGTTCATTTCGGAGAATTCCATGTCGCAATCGTCATCGGGCGGGTTGCTCGATCCCGCCAGCTTCATCCACGACCAGGTCCGCACGGTGCCCGACTGGCCGCAGCCCGGCGTGATGTTCCGCGACATCACGCCGCTGTTGCAGAGCCCGAAGGCGCTGCGGGTGCTCGTCGACCTGTTCGTCGAGCGCTATGTCGACGCGAAGCTCGACTATGTGGCCGGGCTCGACGCGCGCGGCTTCATCATCGCGCCGATCGTCGCGTACGAGCTGAACGTCGGCTTCGTGCCGATCCGCAAGGTCGGCAAGCTGCCGTACCGCACGCAGTCGGAGTCGTACGCGCTCGAGTACGGCACCGCGACCGTCGAGATCCACGAGGACGCGTGCCGGCCCGGCGATCGCGTCGTCATCGTCGACGACCTGATCGCGACCGGCGGCACGATGATGGCGGGGCGCAATCTGCTGCACCGGCTCGGCGCGGTCGTCGTCGAGGGTGCGGCGATCATCGATCTGCCGGATCTCGGCGGCTCGACGCTGCTGCGCGACGCGGGCCTGCCGGTGTTCACGGTCACGTCGTTCTCCGGCCACTGAGCGCCGGCCGCCGATCCGCGCCTGCGATCCACGCCGCCGATCCACGCCTCCAATCGCCGTATTCCGATCCAACCCAGCGAGCCGACGATGCCCCATTTTCTGCTGTTTCTCGCCAGCTCGGTCGCGATCACGCTCGCGCCCGGCCCGGACAATCTCCAGGTGCTCGCGCGCGGCATCTCGCAGGGCCGTTCGGCCGGCGTCGCGGCCGCGCTCGGCTTCGCGGCCGGCGTCACGTTCCACACGACGCTCGCAGCGCTCGGCGTCGCCGCGCTGCTGCGCTCGTCGCCGGTCGCGTTCCAGATCCTGAAGCTCGCGGGCGCCGCGTACCTGATCTGGATCGGGATCAAGGCGCTCAGGAGCCAGGGCCTCGCGACCGCGCACGAGCGCGCGCCGCAGCCGCTTTCGTCGATCTTCCGGCAGAGCGTGCTCGGCAACATGATGAATCCGAAGGTCACGCTGTTCTTCATCGTGTTCCTGCCGCAGTTCGTCGATCCGCACGGCGCGCAGCGCGTCGCGCTGCAGATGTTCGAGCTCGGCGCGATCTTCATGGCGCAGACCGCGGTGATCTTCTCGCTGTTCGGCGTGTGCGCGGGCGTGATCGGCGCGTGGCTCAAGCGCCGGCCGAAGGCGGGCGTGTGGCTCGACCGGCTCGCGGGCGCGACGTTCGTCGCGATCGGCATCCGCGTCGCGCTGAAGGACTGATGGACTGATCCGATGACTTTTCCGTGCATCGCGGCCGCGCGCCGCTTCGATCCGGCCGCGCATCTGCGCTTCGACATCGCCGGCGTGCCGGTCGGCTGGGTGCGCCGCGACACCGCCGAGCGGCTCGCCCGCTGGCCCGACGTGTTCGAGCTGTTCGACGGCCGCGTCGCGCTGTCCGACCGCTACGACACCGTCGACGCGCGCAGCATGGCGCTCGCGAGCGTGATCGGTGCGCTCGCGGCCGAAGGGGCGATTCCGGGCTGGCGAGACGAGATCTACGCGATCCGCAACCGCTTCGACGATCCGCCGTTCGCGTACATCGAGCGCGCGGCGTCGCGCTTCTTCGGCACGCAGACGTACGCGGTCCATCTGAACGGCATCGTAGAATATGCGGCTTCGGATGCGGGCGTACCGGCTTCGGGCGTACCGGCCGCGGGAAGCATCGTCGCGGAAAGCGTCGCCTCCGGCGCGCGCCAGATGTGGCTCGGCCGCCGCAGCGCGACGAAGGCGACCGATCCGGGGATGCTCGACAACGTCGTCGCCGGCGGGATCGGCTGGGGGCTCGGCGTGATGGACACGCTCGTCAAGGAGTGCTGGGAGGAAGCCGGCATCCCGGCCGAGCTCGCCGCGCGCGCGATGCCCGGGCGCGCGGTGCAGGTGCTGTGCTCGCTGCCGGAGGGCACGCAGTCGGAGCTGATCTTCGTATATGACCTGCCGCTGCCGCGCGATTTCGCGCCGCGCAACCAGGACGGCGAAGTCGCCGAGCATCTGCTCGCCGGCGTGCCCGAGGTGATCGGCTGGCTGCGCGCCGGCGACGCGACGATGGACGCGAGCCTCGCGACGCTCGACACGCTGCTGCGCCACGGCTGGCTGTCGGCGGTCGACGCGCCGGGCATCGACGCGTTGTTCGTGCCGGCCGCCTGACCCGCGTCGGGCGGGCCGGCCGCGGCGATGCGGACAATAAACTTGGAAAACGAGAGGGAGTAGCCGCCATGTCGGCCGATCACAGCTTTATCCTGAAACTGTCGTGCCCGGACCGGCACGGCATCGTCCACGCGGTCTCGGGCTTCCTGTTCGAGCGCGCGAGCAACATTCTCGATTCCGCGCAGTTCGGCGACAGCCGCAGCGGCGAGTTCTTCATGCGCGTACATTTCGTGCAGGAGGGCAGCGAGTTCGCGGCCACGGCCGCGCTCGATACGCTGCGCGCGCAGTTCGCGCCGCTTGCCGAGCAGTTCGGGATGCGCTGGGAGATGCATGACGCGGGCGTGAAGCCGCGCGTCGTGATCCTCGTGTCGAAGATCGGCCACTGCCTGAACGATCTGCTGTTCCGCTACCGCACCGGCCAGTTGCCGATCGAGATTCCGGCGATCGTGTCGAATCACAAGGAGTTCTACCAGCTCGCCGCGAGCTACAACATTCCGTTCCATCACCTGCCGCTCGCGGCCGGCGCGTCGGCCGACGCGAAGGCCGCGCAGGAGGCGCGCGTGCTCGAGGTGATCGACGAGCATCAGACCGACCTCGTCGTGCTCGCGCGCTACATGCAGATTCTGTCGCCGAACATGTGCGCGCGGCTCGCGGGGCGCGCGATCAACATCCACCATTCGTTCCTGCCGAGCTTCAAGGGCGCGAAGCCGTATTACCAGGCGTTCGATCGTGGCGTGAAGCTGATCGGCGCGACCGCGCACTACGTGACGACCGATCTCGACGAAGGCCCGATCATCGAGCAGGAAGTCGAGCGGGTCGACCACAGCATGACGCCGGACCAGTTGACTGCGATCGGCCGCGACGTCGAGTGCGTGACGCTCGCGCGCGCGGTGAAGTGGCACGTCGAGCACCGGATCGTGCTGAACGGCACGAAGACGGTCGTGTTCCGCTAAGTCACCCGCTAAGTCACCGATAGCGGCCGACGGCCGACGGATGTGAAAACGCCGCGCACCGGAAGATCCGGGCGCGGCGTTTCGCTTCGGGGCGCCGGAAACGGTGCCGGTCAGATCAGCCGCAGCGCATGCAGCTCGCGTTTCAGGTACGCGTAGAAGATTGGCGCGGCGATCACGCCCGGCACGCCGAACGCGGCTTCCATCACGATCATCGCGAGCAGGATTTCCCATGCGCGCGCCTCGATCTGCACGCCGACGATCCGCGCGTTCAGGAAGTATTCGAGCTTGTGGACCAGCACGAGGAACACGAGCGACGCGATCGCGGTGCTCATGCCGATCGACAGCGACACGGCGACGATCAGCGTGTTCGAGATCAGGTTGCCGATCACCGGCAGCAGCCCGGTGATGAACGTGACGAGCACGAGCGTCTTCGACAGCGGCAGCCGCACGTGGAACGCCGGCAGCACGACGAGCAGGTAGACGCCCGTCAGCGTCACGTTCAGCGCGGAGATCTTCACCTGCGCGAACACGATCCGGCGGAACGAATCCGCGAAGCGCGACACGCGCGTCACGAGCGCGGTCGAGAGCGGCATCCGCGGCTTGTTGTGCTCGACGCCGATCGCGATCATCGCGCCGACGATCATCCCGAACAGCACGTGCCCGAGGCCGCGCGCGACGCTCTTGCCGCTCTGCTGCAGCTGCTCCATGTGCGCGCTCATCAGCAGCGACGCCTTCGCCTTCATCTGTGCGACGTCGACCGGCAGCAGGTTCGCGATCCATGCGGGCGTGCGCGCGCGGGTCTGGTCGACGATCTGCATCACCTGCCCGAGCAGGTTCTGCAGGTTCGGCACCGTGTGCTCGAAGTGCTCGAGAATGCCGACGGTGAGCCCCGCGAGCAGGCCGACGATCGCGATCGACAGCAGCACGACCGCGAACCAGCGCGCGCTGCGGCTCGTCGTGTGGCGCTCGATCACGGGCGCGATCGTATGCACGAGCTGGTACACGAGCAGCCCGGCGAGCACGCCGCCGAGCAGATTCAGCTCGAGGACGAGCCACAGCGACACGAACGTCAGGAGGTAGCTGGCACTCTCGATCGCCGTCAGGTGCGGCAGCGTGAAATCGCTCGTCAGCCGCACGCTGCGCAGGTGTGGCTCACGGGATTGAGAATCGCGCGGCGACTCCTTTTGCTTCTCCATCGGATAGTCCTGTTGACGGCACGGCGCCGCGTGGAAACCTTACGGTCGGAAAGTATAGCAACCATTATGGGCCGCGACGGGCTGTTTTAAGCCGGGTGTAAACACGCGGAGCGCGCGCAGGGTTGCGCGGGCGAGCGTCGCGCGGCGCTCGCGGGCTGGCGGCGGAGTGGGGCCGGACCGCGGAAGCGGGCGCGTGAAGGACAATGGCACGCGAAGGAAGAGGGCACGCGCGGGCCGCGAGGCCGGCCGCGCGCGATGCGGGTGGGTGCCCGCCTACTTGCGGCCGCGCTTCAACAGCGGTGCGAGGTATCGGCCGGTGAAGCTCGCCTTCGTCTTCGCGACCTGCTCGGGCGTGCCCTGCGCGATGATCTGGCCGCCGCCGGCGCCGCCCTCGGGGCCGAGGTCGATCACCCAGTCGGCCGTCTTGATCACGTCGAGGTTGTGCTCGATGATCACGACCGTGTTGCCCTGGTCGCGCAGCCGGTGGATCACTTCGAGCAGCAGCGCGATGTCGTGGAAGTGCAGGCCGGTGGTCGGCTCGTCGAGGATGTACAGCGTGCGGCCCGTGTCGCGCTTCGACAGCTCGAGCGACAGCTTCACGCGCTGCGCCTCGCCGCCGGACAGCGTCGTCGCCGACTGGCCGAGCCGGATGTAGCCGAGGCCGACGTCGAGCAGCGTCTTCAGCTTGCGCGCGACGACGGGCACCGCGTTGAAGAACGCGTGCGCGTGCTCGACCGTCATGTCGAGCACCTCGCTGATGTTCTTGCCCTTGTATTGGACTTCGAGCGTCTCGCGGTTGTAGCGCTTGCCGTGGCAGACGTCGCACGGCACGTACACGTCCGGCAGGAAGTGCATCTCGACCTTCAGCACGCCGTCGCCCTGGCACGCCTCGCAGCGGCCGCCCTTCACGTTGAACGAGAAGCGGCCCGGATCGTAGCCGCGCTCCTTCGACGCCGGCACACCCGAGAACAGCTCGCGGATCGGCGTGAACAGGCCCGTGTACGTGGCCGGGTTCGAGCGCGGCGTGCGGCCGATCGGCGACTGGTCGACGTTGATCACCTTGTCGAAATGCTCGAGGCCCTCGATCGACTCGTGCGGCGCCGGCTCGGCCGACGAGCCGTACAGATGCCGCGCGACCGCGTGGTACAGCGTGTCGTTGATCAGCGTCGACTTGCCGGAGCCGGATACACCGGTGATGCAGGTCAACAGGCCGACCGGCAGCTCGAGCGTCACGTTCTTCAGGTTGTTGCCGTGCGCGTCGACGATGCGCAGCTGCCGCTCGTCGTCGGGCGCGATCCGCTCGTCCGGATACTCGATCGTGCGCTTGCCGGACAGGTACTGGCCGGTCAGCGAATCGGCGTCCGACTGCACCTGTTTCGGCGTGCCCTCGGCGACCACGGAGCCGCCGTGCTCGCCCGCGCCCGGGCCCATGTCGACGACGTAGTCGGCGGTGCGGATCATGTCCTCGTCGTGCTCGACGACGATCACCGAGTTGCCGAGGTCGCGCAGGTGCTTCAGTGTCGAGATCAGGCGGTCGTTGTCGCGCTGATGCAGGCCGATCGACGGCTCGTCGAGCACGTACATCACGCCGGTCAGGCCCGAGCCGATCTGCGACGCGAGGCGGATGCGCTGCGCCTCGCCGCCGGACAGCGTCTCCGCGCTGCGCTCGAGCGACAGATAGTCGAGGCCGACGTTGTTCAGGAACGTGAGCCGCGCGACGATCTCCTTGATGACCTTGTCCGCAATCTCGCGCTTCGCGCCGTCGAGCGACAGCGCGCTGAAATAGCCGAGCGCGTCGCGCAGCGGCCAGCCGCTGATCTCGAAGATCGCGCGCGCGTCGCCGCCGGCGCCGATGCGCACGAAACGCGCCTCGCGGCGCAGGCGCGTGCCGTCGCAGGTCGGGCACGGCTGGTTGTTCTGGTATTTGGCGAGCTCCTCGCGCACCGCGACCGAATCGGTCTCGCGGTAGCGGCGCTCGAGGTTCGGGATGATCCCCTCGAACACGTGCTCGCGCACCGTCGTGCGGCCGCGCTCGTTGATATACGCGAACGGGATCGTCTGCTTGCCGGAGCCGAACAGCAGCACCTTCCTGATCTTTTCGGGCAGATCCTCGAACGCGACGTCGATGTCGAACTCGTAGAACGCGGCGAGGCTCTGCAGCATCTGGAAGTAGAACTGGTTGCGCCGGTCCCAGCCCTTCACCGCGCCCGCCGCGAGCGACAGCGACGGATGCGCGACCACGCGCTTCGGATCGAAGAACGTGATCTGGCCGAGGCCGTCGCAGTCCGGGCACGCGCCCATCGGGTTGTTGAACGAGAACAGGCGCGGCTCGAGCTCCTGCAGCGAGTACGAGCAGATCGGGCACGCGAACTTCGAGCTGAACAGATGTTCTTTATCCGTATCCATCTCGAGCGCGATCGCGCGGCCGTCGGCGAGACGCAGCGCGGTCTCGAACGATTCCGCGAGACGCTGCTTCATGTCCGGGCGCACCTTCAGCCGGTCGACGACGACGTCGATCGTGTGCTTGTCGTTCTTCTTCAGCTTCGGCAGCGACTCGACCTCGTGGATCTGCGCGACGCCTTCGTTCGCGGTGCCGCCGCCCGAGCGCACGCGAAAGCGCACGAAGCCCTGCGCCTGCATCTCTTCGAACAGATCCGCGTGCTCGCCCTTGCGGTTCGCGACGACGGGCGCGAGGATCATCAGCTTCGTTTCCTCGGGCAGCGCGAGCGCGGCGTCGACCATCTGCGACACGCTTTGCGCCTCGAGCGGGATTTCGTGATCCGGGCAGTACGGCGTGCCGACGCGCGCGTACAGCAGCCGCAGGTAGTCGTGGATCTCCGTGACGGTGCCGACCGTCGAGCGCGGATTGTGCGACGTCGCCTTCTGCTCGATCGAGATCGCGGGCGACAGCCCCTCGATCAGGTCGACGTCGGGCTTCTCCATCAGCTGCAGGAACTGGCGCGCGTACGCGGACAGGCTCTCGACGTAGCGGCGCTGGCCTTCCGCGTACAGCGTGTCGAACGCGAGCGACGACTTGCCCGATCCGGACAGACCGGTGATCACGACCAGCTTGTGGCGCGGCAGGTCGAGATTGACGTTCTTCAGGTTGTGGGTACGGGCCCCACGGATACGGATTTGTTCCATGAACCTGGCGAAAGAGGGGAGAACAAACCTGCTACTATAACGGCTTTTCGAGACCGTCGTTCGGGGCTCCCAGTGTTGGCAGCAGCTGTCCGCAAGGCGGCCGGCGGGCCGCGCCGGACGGGCTCCGCCCGGGGCGCGCCGCCGCGAGGCGGGCGGTCGACGGTCCGGACCGATGGCGGCAGCCCGGCCCGCCGGCCCGGTTCTCCTGCCGCCCGCTGCAGGGCGACGTTCCGATCATCCGAAATCCGATTCCGATCGATGTCCAATCCGTCCGCCACGTCTTCCCGCACCCGCATGTCCCCGTCCGAAATGCGCGCGACATTGTCGCTCGCGGCCATTTTCGCGCTGCGCATGCTCGGGCTGTTCATGATCATGCCGGTGTTCTCCGTCTACGCGAAAACGATCCCGGGCGGCGACAACGTGCTGCTCGTCGGCATCGCGCTCGGCGCGTACGGCGTCACGCAGTCGCTGCTGTACATCTTCTACGGCTGGGCGTCCGACAAGTTCGGCCGCAAGCCGGTGATCGCCGTGGGCCTCGTGATCTTCGCGCTCGGCAGCTTCGTCGCCGCGGGCGCGCACGACATCCAGTGGATCATCGTCGGGCGGGTGATCCAGGGAATGGGGGCGGTATCGTCGGCGGTGCTCGCGTTCATCGCGGACCTGACGTCCGAGCAGAACCGCACGAAGGCGATGGCGATGGTGGGCGGCTCGATTGGCGTGTCGTTCGCGGTTGCGATCGTCGGCGCGCCGATCGTGTTCCACTGGGTCGGGATGAACGGGCTGTTCGCGGTGATCGGCGTGCTGTCGCTGCTCGCGATCGGCGTCGTGGTGTGGATCGTGCCGGATGCGCCGAGGCCGGTGCACGTGCCGGCGCCGTTCGCGGAGGTGCTGCACAACGTCGAGCTGCTGCGACTGAACTTCGGCGTGCTCGCGCTGCATGCGACGCAGACCGCGCTGTTCCTCGTCGTGCCGCGCCTGCTGGTGGACGCCGGGCTGCCGGTCGCGTCGCACTGGCAGGTGTATCTGCCGGTGATGGGGCTGTCGTTCGTGATGATGGTGCCGGCGATCATCGCGGCCGAGACGCGCGGGAAGATGAAGCCGGTGCTGCTCGGTGGCATTCTGGCTATCCTGATCGGCCAATTGGCGCTCGGCACCGCACCGCATACCATTCTGATTGTCGCGGCGATTCTGTTCGTCTACTTCCTCGGGTTCAACATCCTGGAGGCGTCGCAGCCGTCGCTGGTGTCGAAGCTCGCGCCGGGCTCGCGCAAGGGCGCGGCCACCGGCGTGTACAACACGACGCAGTCGATCGGGCTCGCGCTCGGCGGCTTCGCGGGCGGCTGGCTGCTGAAGCACGGCGGGGCCGACACGGTCTTCCTGACGTGCTCGGGGCTCGTGGCCGCGTGGCTTATAATCGCGGCCGGCATGAAGCCGCCCCCGCGCAAGGCCTGACGCGGCGCGCGCCGGCCGACGCATCGGCGAACGGTTTCGCGCGCGGCTTCGCATCGAATTTATTGGAGAAACACATGGCATCCGTCAACAAGGTCATCCTCGTCGGCAATCTCGGCGCCGATCCCGAAGTGCGTTATCTGCCGAGCGGCGACGCGGTTGCGAACATCCGCCTCGCGACGACCGATCGCTACAAGGACAAGGCGTCCAACGAGTTCAAGGAAATGACCGAGTGGCACCGTGTCGCGTTCTTCGGCCGTCTCGCGGAGATCGTCAGCGAGTACCTGAAGAAGGGCTCGTCGGTGTATATCGAGGGCCGCATCCGCACGCGCAAGTGGCAGGGTCAGGACGGTCAGGACCGCTATTCGACCGAGATCGTCGCGGATCAGATGCAGATGCTCGGCGGTCGCGGCGGCTCGGGCGGCGGCGCTGGCGGCGGTGACGAAGGTTATGGCGGCGGCTACGGCGGTGGCCGTGGCGAGCAGATGGAGCGCGGCGGCGGTGGTGGTCGCGCTGGCGGCGGCGCGGGTGCCGGTGGTGGTGGCGGCGCGCGCGGCGGCGCGGCGACGAGCCGTCCGAGCGCGCCGGCCGGCGGCGGGTTCGACGAGATGGACGACGATATTCCGTTCTAGACCCTACTAAGCTGAATTTTTGTTGATTGAGGCCCGTGTGTCAAAAGCACGCGGGCCTTTTATTTGTGCCGTGCTGATTCGATGGTTGGAGCATGAGGTGTTGAATTGCGCTGATTGCAAACAAGCTTGAACAGGCGAGAGGGGCGAGTTCGCTCATTCGAGCTCTGCGAAAGAAATGATGAGATTCACTCGCTCATGAATGACTTTCTCTCGCGCGGGATCACCGTTACTTGCGGATGCCACGGCATTCTCGAAATCCCGATGCTTCTGAAGTAACTGCAGTTGGTTGCTCACATATTTGCGCATCTCTGCTTTGGCCTGCAGCATCTCGTTGCCGATTTCGGAGCGCCCATCAAGGAGAGTGAGAATATCTTCGATGTCCTGGCTGTCCAGCGGATCGTTGTTTCCGCGAGAGAGGTATGCCGCGAGCTTGGTCGCGAGGAAGTGTTCGGGGCGTACAATTTTGACAGTTATGCCATCGCCAATATCGCGCGGCTCAGCGCTTTCAAGGGCGTCTTGATACCACGCATTCCCGAATTTCAAAATCTCAGCGTCGTCCGGCATGAAGTCGACACGCAACTTGGCGAGAAACATCGCGCAGATGGGGGCATCTTCGGACATGTCTTCCCGAAAACCTTTCTTGCGCAACTGTTCCTTCAGTTGCTCCCAATGCGGGTAACTCACCGCGTGCACGATGAGGTCAACATCGTCCGTGTGTCTTACTTGTTGTTGCGTGTAGAGATCGGTCAGCAGCAAGGCAGTGGTGCAGCCTCCGACGAAAGCGACGTCTTGACAGAGTTCTGGTCCTATCGCTTTGGCAACTGTACGTATCATCCCGATGTAGTCGTCGATAGAGGCCATTTCAAAAATCCAGAAGGTTTTGTAGCTGCGTGATGGCGAGCTTCCGTTCGCGTGGTTGTCCCACGCGAATCGAATCCACGGTGGCGAGCAGCATATAGAGTGTCTCGTCTTTCCTGATCGCGATGGGCACTGTTTTGTACAACGGCTCCACGGCGAGGCCGAGAGTGTCGCCGTGTGGATCGGGCCAGACAGGAAGGTAATCGCCTGCACTGCGAAGTATGCCCTGAAAGATTGGTGCGGTGAGGCTGGTCGGAATGCCGCGCGCCAGACCAGCTATTTTTGTAGGGAAAACAAACCGGACGCCGTAGGCTAGAAATTCTTCGAGTTCCCGGCGATTGACTACCGGTGAACCGCTCCGCTTCTGCGATCGGGCAAGTCCGTTGGAATAGCAGCGGGCCAAGACATTGCTAATCTCGGATTTGCTGATACCCGTCGCATCCGCCAATCCACGCACGCTGTAGGGATCCATCTCGAGATTCAATTGAGGCGGCATGGATATGTCGTCCGGAACTTCCGGGATACTGTCGATTGCTTCCGACGGATCTACGACCGACTTCGTCAGATCGCGCCCTTCCTTGGACGGGTGCTCGGATGTACGGCGCTCAAGCGCAACCAGCTTGAGCAAGAGCAGGAGGTCTTGACTTTTCATATCGTGCCAGTGTTTTGTGTCCATGGTCCGTGGACGATGGACAAATATTTTATTTGGTTGGCAATTTTGTCAATGAAAATTAATTCTGGCCCTGTTAATTTTCTGTCCACGGACTATGGCCGCTAGTTGTGGGACTGTGAAAATTTGTCAAGCGCTTGGAGCACTTCGCTGAAGCCTCCGGCAGACGCGCTGGCGGTGTAGGGCGATCCCTACTCCTCATGGCCACAGCACCCGCGCACTCAGATACCGCGCTGATTGACGCGCTTCGACAGCTCCTCGGCGCTTTCCTTGCGCTCGCTGTACCGGTCGACCAGATAAGGGCCGATATCTCGGATCAGCAAGGTGAACTTGACCAGTTCCTCCATCACATCCACGACACGATCGTAGTAGGCCGACGGCTTCATCCGCCCGGCTTCGTCGAATTCCATGAAGGCCTTCGCCACTGACGACTGGTTCGGGATGGTCAGCATGCGCATCCAGCGTCCCAGCACGCGCATCTGGTTCACCGCATTGAACGACTGCGAGCCGCCGCTGACCTGCATGACGGCCAGCGTCTTTCCTTGAGTCGGGCGAACGGCGCCGACGGACAGCGGAATCCAGTCGATCTGCGACTTCATGATCCCGGTCATCGCGCCGTGCCGCTCCGGTGAGCACCACACCATCCCTTCAGACCATTGCGCCAGCTCGCGAAGTTCGACCACCTTCGGATGACTTTCCGGCGCGTCGTCGGGCAGCGGCAGGCCGCTCGGATTGAATACGCGCACCTCGGCGCCCATCGCGGTGAGCAGGCGAGTCGCTTCCTCGGTCAGCAGGCGGCTGAATGAGCGTTCGCGCAGCGATCCGTAAAGGAGCAGGAATCGGGGCGGATGGGTCGACGGCGACGCCGGTCGCAATTGACCGGCGTCCGGCACGCGAAACAGCGTGGCGTCGAGTTGCGGCAGATCGTTCAGACGGTCAGTCATGCTTACCCTCCGCGTCGATCGCGACATCGCCGTCTTTTTTGCCGAACGATCCCGTCCGCGGGCCCGGCGGGATGCCGACGCCCTGCTCGTACCAGCCCTTGGACTGGTTGACGATGCGCACCACCAGCAGCATGACCGGCACTTCGATCAGCACGCCAACGACCGTCGCGAGCGCGGCGCCGGAATGGAAACCGAACAGGCTGATCGCGGCCGCGACCGCCAGCTCGAAGAAGTTGGACGCGCCGATGAGCGCCGATGGGCACGCGACGTTGTGCTTCTCGCCGACCGCGCGGTTGAGCCAGTACGCGAGCGCCGAGTTGAAGAACACCTGAATCAGGATCGGCACCGCGAGCAGCGCGATCACCAGCGGCTGCTTCAGGATCGCTTCGCCCTGGAACGCGAACAGCAGCACCAGCGTGGCCAGCAGCGCGGTGATGGACCACGGGCCGATCCTTGCCATCGCGGCATCGAATGCCGCCTGTCCGTTCGACAGCAGCCACTTGCGCCAGATTTGCGCGAGGATCACCGGAATGACGATGTAGAGCACCACCGACGTGAGCAGCGTCGCCCACGGCACCGTGATCGCGGAAATGCCGAGCAGCAGGCCGACCAGCGGCGCGAACGCGACCACCATGATGCTGTCGTTCAGCGCGACCTGGGACAGCGTGAACAGCGGATCGCCGCCCGTCAGCCGGCTCCAGACGAACACCATCGCGGTGCACGGCGCGGCGGCCAGCAGGATCAGGCCGGCGATGTAGCTGTCGAGCTGGTCCGCCGGCAGCATCGGCGCAAACAGGTGCTTGATGAACAGCCAGCCGAGAAAGGCCATCGAGAACGGCTTGACGAGCCAGTTCACGACGAGCGTGACGCCGATGCCTTTCACGTGCTGACGGACTTCATGCAATGCGCCGAAGTCGACCTTGACGAGCATCGGGATGATCATCACCCAGATCAGCAGCCCGACCGGGAGATTGACCTGCGCGTATTCCATCCGGCCGATCTGCTGGAACCGGCCGGGCAGCGCCTGGCCGAGCGCGATGCCGGCGACGATGCACAGCGCCACCCAGACGGTCAGATAGCGTTCGAAGAAGTTGATGGAAGGCTTGGTGACGGCCTTTCGGGGCGGGGCGATGTTGGACGTGTTCATCGTGGCGTGGTCAGTTTTTCGAGATGTCGACCAAGGCCGCCTGAAGTTCGGCATTGCTCATACGATCAAGCGGCAGCGCGAGCAACTGCAGCATCCGATAGCCGATCGCCTGGCGCGTGAGCTCGAAGGCGAGTCGCTTGCCTTCGTCGCCGCCCAACGCGTTCGACGGATCGGCGTAGCCCCAGTGCACTTTCACCGGGCTGCCGGGCCAGTAAGGACACGTCTCCGCCGCCGCGCTGTCGCACACCGTGATGACGATGCGCATCTCCGGGGCGCTTTCGCCCACGAACTCGTCCCAGCTCTTGCTGCGGTAGCCGCTGACGTCCACGCCCGCGCCCGTCAGCGCATCCAGCGCGAACGGATTGAGCCGGCCGCTCGGCGCGCTGCCGGCGCTGTACGCGCGCACGTCCTTGCCGAGCTTCGCGGCCCAATGATTGAGCATGCCTTCCGCGAGCACGCTACGTGCCGAATTGTGGGTGCAGAGGATCAGTACGTTCGTGGTCATGTGTGAGGATTCGGAGGGTTCATGATCGCTGCTCGCCGGACGTCGAACACGCGGCCGTCGGCGAGCAGGGGTTGCCGCCGCAGCAGTTCTCGGTGAGGTAGGCCAAGAGGCCGTTCATCGTCGCGAAGTTCGCGCAATAGAAGACGAAGCGGCCTTCCTGGCGGCTGGTGACGAGCTGGGCATGGGCCAGCTCCTTCAGGTGGAACGACAGCGATGACGGCGCCACATCCAGCAGCGTGGCAATCCGGCCGGCCGGCAAGCCCTGCGGCCCCGCCTGCACCAGTGCCCGGAAGACCGCGAGCCGGGATTCGTGTGCGAGTGCCGCGAGCGCGGCGATGGTCTGGTTCGTTTCCATTGTTCGATATTAATCGAAATGTCGAATCCAAGTAAAGCGTGGGGCATCGTCATCCAGCGGCGGGTTCGTCTCGGCGGAAACCATTCCGATCCGGATCGGTAACAAACCAAGCCGATTCAAAACGGGTTGGATCGAAAGGGGCCCTGAATTTGAGCTAGATCAACATTTGGGACGCCGCGCGACGTGGCATCCGCTTACGGGTTCGCCCTCTGCGGCACCGGTCCACGGTTACCTAAACTTCTTTCAGTAGCCCCGCACGCGCGTGCGTGCCGCGTGGCCGCGCGCTGCGCGCGGGATGTGGACTCAACGATTGGCGTTGTCTGGCACTAACCTGCCGGAATTTTTAGTGACGATACTCGAATCGACCCGGCGGAGGTGATTGGCATAGGCCCTTCGCAAGCCGACATGCCGGGTGAGCTGCGACCGAGTCGCATAGCACGCCGAACCCCGCACCCATCGACGCACGGGAGACCCGCCATGAATCATCCGAACCCCGCCCAGCCTGCATCATGGCTCGGCCGCCTCGCGCGCGGCTTCGCCGCCCGCTTTCTCGCCTTCGCCGCCGTGCTGGGCCTCGTGTCGCTCTTCGGGGCGAGCCAGGCCTATGCGCAGGACAAGGAAGTGACGATCGCGTATCAGCAGATCGTCGACCCGTGGATCGTCGGGATCGCGAACGGCTCGATCGAGAAGGCCACCGGCTACAAGATCAACTGGCGCCAGTTCGAATCGGGCGCGAAAGTCGCGACCGCGATGGCATCCGGCGACGTGAAGGTCGGCGTGATCGGCTCGAGCCCGCTCGCCGCGGCCGTGAGCCAGGGCCTCGACCTGCAGCTGTTCTGGATCCTCGACAACATCAACAACGCCGAGGCGATGGTCGTGCGCAACGGCTCCGGGATCACGAAGCCCGCGGACTTGAAGGGCAAGAAGATCGGCGTGCCGTTCGTGTCGACCACGCACTATCACACGATGTTTGCGCTGCAGCATTGGGGCATCAATCCGTCCGACGTGCAGATCCTGAACATGCAGCCGAACCAGATCGTCGCCGCATGGGAGCGTGGCGACATCGACGCCGCGTACGTGTGGGATCCGGCGCTCGCGCAGCTGAAGAAGTCGGGCAAGGTGCTGGTCACGTCGGGTGAGCTGTCGAAGCTCGGCAAGCCGACGTTCGACGGGATCGCGGTCGACCGCAAGTGGGGCGAGGAACACAAGGACTTCCTCGCGAAGCTCGTGCGTGCGATCGAGAACATCGACGAGCAGTATCGCTCGAACCCGGCGCAATGGAACGCGTCGTCGCCGCAGGCGGCCGCGATCGCGAAGATGATCGGCGGCACGCCCGCCGACGTGCCGGCGTCGCTGTCGCTCTACGCGTTCCCGTCGCTGCAGGATCAGGTGTCGAAGGACTGGCTCGGCGGCGGCGCCGCGAGCCGCGCGGCGTTCGCGCTGAAGGATACGTCCGGATTCCTGAAGGATCAGAAGCGCATCGACGCGGTGCTGCCCGACTACGCGAAGTTCGTGACGCCCGACTATGCCGAAGCCGCTCAGAAGCTGAAGTAATGGAGTTCCGCGGCGGGCGCGCGCTACCGTGCCCGCCGTCAACGAGGAGACAGCAGATGGAAAGCATGGAGATCAAGGACGTGAGCGTCGTGTTTCCCGGCCGCCGGCCCGGGGAGTCCGTCCACGCGCTCGACAACATCAACCTGACTATCGCGCAGGGCGATTTCGTCGTCGCGCTCGGCGCGTCGGGCTGCGGGAAGACGACGCTGCTGTCGATGATGGCCGGCTTCATCGCGCCGACGAAGGGCGCGCTGCTGCTCGGCGGGCAGCCGATCATGGGGCCCGGCGCGGATCGCGGCGTCGTGTTCCAGAAGCATGCGCTGCTGCCGTGGCTCAGCGTGATGGAGAACGCGGAGTTCGGGCTGAAGCTGCAGGGCGTGCCGAAGAAGACGCGCCGCGATATCGCCGCGCGCAACCTCGCGCTCGTCGGGCTGCAGGATTTTCATCAGCACATGATCTATCAGCTGTCGGGCGGGATGCAGCAGCGCGTCGGCATTGCGCGCGCGCTGACCTGCGATCCGGCGATGCTGCTGATGGACGAGCCGATGGCCGCGCTCGACGCGCTGACGCGCGAGACGATCCAGGAGCTGTTGCTCGACGTGTGGAAGAAGACGAACAAGATGTTCTTCTTCATCACGCACAGCGTCGAGGAGGCGCTGTTCCTCGCGAGCCGGCTGATCGTGATGTCGCCGCGGCCAGGGCGCATCACGCACACGTACGAGCTCGATTTCAACCGGCGCTTCCTCGAGACGCGCGATGCGCGCACGGTCAAGTCGAGCCCGGATTTCATCGCGATGCGCGAGCGCGTGCTCGGCATCATCTACGGCGACGAACGCAGGGGCGAAGCCGAGCAGGAGGTCGTTCATGTCTAGCTCCAAATCGACGCACTGGGGACACCCGGTCCTCCAGTCCGGCGCGGTCGACCACACGGCCGGCGGGGTCTCCGACGACCGGCGCGGCGCGCCGCCGCGCGGACCGCAGCGCCCGCGCCTGTTCGCGAAGAAGCCGGTGAAGCCGGGCGGCTCGTTCGGCGCGCCGGGGCAGGGCAGCAGCGCGGTGACGAGCATCGTGACGATCATCGTGCTCGTCGGGGTCTGGTTCCTCGCGACGAACCTGCACTGGATCAAGCCGCTGTTTCTGCCGTCGCCGCAGGCGGTCTACGCGAAGTTCATCGTGGTGTCGACCGACGGCTTCGCGAACTCGACGCTCGCGCAGCACACCGGGATCAGCCTGCTGCGCGTGTTCGGCGCGTTCGCGCTCGCGTGCGTGACCGCGATTCCGATCGGGATCATGATGGGCGTGTCGCGGATCATGCGCGGGGTCTTCGATCCGCCGATCGAGTTCTACCGTCCGCTGCCGCCGCTCGCGTATCTGCCGCTCGTGATCATCTGGTTCGGGATCGGCGAGTTCTCGAAGGTGTTCCTGATCTATCTCGCGATCTTCGCGCCGCTCGCGATCGCCGCGCGCGCGGGCGTGCGCTCGGTGTCGATCGAGCAGATCCACGCCGCGTACTCGATGGGCGCGACGCGCCGGCAGGTGATCCTGCACGTGATCATGAAATCCGCGCTGCCGGAGATCTTCACCGGGATGCGGATCGGGATCGGCGTCGGCTGGACGACGCTGGTCGCGGCCGAGATGGTCGCGTCGACGAGCGGCCTCGGCTTCATGGTGCTGAACGCGGCCGAGTTCCTCGCGAGCGACGTCGTGATCATGGGGATCATCGTGATCGGCTTCTTCGCGCTCTGCTTCGACATGCTGATGCGCTATCTCGAGAAGGCGCTGGTGCCGTGGAAGGGCAAGGTCTGACGATGTGACACGCCGCCGTGCCCGTGCCGCGCGCGCCCGCGCGGCACGGGCACGGGCACGGGCACGGCGTCGTTCGTGACGCGTCATCTCGCTGACACCGGACGCGCGTATCGTACGCGCGTCGCCTTCCGTCCTCCGCCATGCTCGCCCTGCTGCTCGCCGCCTTCTATGAAACCGCCCGTCAGGGCAGCGTGACCGCGGCGGCGAAGCGGCTCGAAGTCAGCCAGCCGACGATCACGTCGCGGATCCAGCAACTGGAGCGCCATTACGGCGTCGCGCTGTTCCACCGGCGCGGCAACCGTCTCGATCTCAGCGACGTCGGCGCGGCATTGATGCCGATGATCGGCCAGATGCTGCAGATCGAGAACGATGTCGACTTCGCGCTGCGCAACGAGCGCGAACTGCGCACCGGCAATCTGCGCGTCGGCACCACCGGCCCGTTCTACATCCTGCCCGCGATCGCCGCGTTCCGGCGCCAGTATCCGGCCGTCAGGATCAGTATCGAGATCGGCAACTCGCGGCAGGTGCTCGATGCGCTCGCCGACTTTCGCGTCGACGTCGCGGTGTCGTCGCAGCGCGACGCCGATCCGCGCTTCGTGCGGCACACGATCGCCGACGATCCGCTCGTCGTCGTCGTGCACCGGTCGCATCCGCTCGCGTCGCGCGACGCGGCCGCGCTCGCGGAGCTCGCCGGTCACACGCTGCTGCTGCGCGAGCCCGGCTCGCGCACGCGCACGCTGATGGAGCACGTGCTGAAGCACGCGGGCGTCGCGCTGCCGGCCGGCGTGATCGAGCTCGGCAGCCGCGAGGCGATCCGCGAGGCGGTGCGGCACGACATGGGCTGCACGCTGATGCCGCGCGGCGAGGTCGGCGCGCATCCGGAGCTGCGCGCGATCCCGCTCGTCGACGACATGCCGCGCATGCACGAATACCTGTACTACCTCGACGCGCGCGCGGATACGCGGCTCATCGCCGCGTTCATGGCGAACGTCGAGTGCCGCGACGAGCGGGCTTAGCGGCACGCCCGCTCACGGTCTCGAATCGTTCGACGATCGGCTCGCCGCGTGCCCGATCGGCCGCGCAATCATGCGCGGCAGCGGGCGACGCGTCGCGCTCACGCGGGCGTGCCCATCGCAGGATCGCTGATGCTGTCGCGGCCCGTTTCGACGTGGCCGGCGAAGCGCCGCGCGAGGCCATTCTCGGCGGTCAGCGTGAAGTCGTACCAGCCGCTCGACGCGGTGAGCACCCAGTACGGCTCGACCTGCATGCCGGCCGGCACCGCGTAGGTCCACGGGCCGTCGGTGCGGTACGCGTTCGACGTGACCGTGACCTGGCTCGCCGCGTTGCCGACGTTCATGATCGTCAGGTACACCGCGTCGTTCGCCGGGTCGTAGCAGACGCGGACTTCGGCGGCGGGGCCGCTCGCCGCCTGCGTGACGTTGCCCTGGAATTCGCGGTGATAGCCGTTCGGCCCGAGCACCCACAGGTTGTAATTGCCCGCGTCGTCCGCGACCGCGCTCCAGGAATCCGAGAGCTGCTTGCCCGCCTCGACCGTGTAGCGGCGCGGCACGCGGTCGAGATGCAGCTTGTCGTACACATGGAACACCGCGCCGACGGTGCCGGTGTTGCTGAACGTGAGCCACAGCAGGCCGCCGCCGACGTCCGCGTTCGCGCTCGTGTGCAGCTCGTACGGCAGCGCGCGCGACGCGCGCGTGCCCTGCGGCTGCGCCGGCATCTGCTGCGCGGCGACCGACGGCACCGGCACCGCGCCCGCCGCCGCCTGCTGCGTGTGCTGCGCGTCGGCCGCGGCCTTGGTCGGCGCGGAGAACGACGTCGTCGGGTTCGTGTTCGGGTTCTTGAAGTTGAACGCGGACGTCAGGTCGCCGCACACCGCGCGGCGCCACGGGCTGATGTTCGGCTCGTGCACGCCGAAGCGCTGCTCGAGGAAACGCAGCACCGACGTATGGTCGAACACTTCCGAGTTCACCCAGCCGCCGGTGCTCCACGGCGACACGACGAACATCGGCACGCGCGGGCCCGGCCCGTACGGACGGCCGTCCGGCGGCAGCGGCGACGAATCGCCGGGCGGGTTCGGCACGGTGAAGTATTCGTACTGCGTGGTGACGGTCGACTTGCCCGCGTACGTGCCGTCCGGGTTCAGCGACGGCACGTCCGGCGGCGGCATGTGATCGAAGAAGCAGTCGTTCTCGTCGTAGTCGACGAACAGCACGGTCTTGCTCCAGATCTCCGGGTTCGCGGTCAGCGTGTCGAGCAGCAACTGCAGGTAGTACGCGCCCTGGCCCGGCGTCGACGCGCCCGGGTGCTCGCAGTACGCCTGCGGCGACACGATCCAGCTCACCTGCGGCATCTGGCCCGCCGCGATGTCGGTCGCGAGCGCCTGCAGGAAGCCGCCGTCGGGCATCGTGTTGCCGATTCCCTTGTACAGCGGCGACAGCGCCTCCATCGCCGGCGTATACGGCGCGTTCGGCGAGCCGGGGATCGTCTCGTTGACCTTGCGGAACGTCGCGAAGCCGGCGAGCGGGTTGTCCGTGTAGTTGTCCGGCAGGTTCTGGTAGACCTTCCAGCTCACGCCCGCCGTCTGCAGGCGCTCCGGGTAGGTCGTCCACCGCAGCCCGGTCGCGGATGCGCCGAGGCCGTCCCAGCCGTCGTTGTTCACGACCGCCGCGTTCGCGGCCGTCGGGCCGTTCGTGCCGGTCCACAGGAAGATCCGGTTCGAGTTCGTGCCGCCGTGCAGCGAGCAGTGATATGCGTCGCAGATCGTGAACGCGTTCGCGAGCGCGAAGTGGAACAGCAGGTCGGGCTGCTGCAGATAGCCCATCGACGCGTCGCCCTTGTACTTCGGCCAGGTCGTCATCCGGCCGTTGTCCCACGCGTCGTGCGCGTCGGTCCACGAGTGCGCGCCGCCGACGAGCAGCGCGTTGCCCTTCGTGCTGTCGAGATGGAACGGCAGCACCGCTCGCGTGCCGTCGCTCTGCTGCCAGACGGGCGTGCCGCCCGGTTGCGGGATCGTCAGGCGGTCGCCGAAGCCGCGCACGCCGGGCATCGTGCCGAAGTAATGGTCGAACGAGCGGTTTTCCTGCATGAAGATCACGACGTGCTGGACGTCGTTGATCGTGCCGGTCTGGTTGTTCGCGGGGATCGCGAGCGCGCGCCGGATCGCCGGCGGGAACATCGCGAAGGCCGTGCCGGCGGCGGCGGCACGGAGAAACGAGCGGCGGTCGATGGAAGTCATGTTCGAATGAAGGTCGTCTCGGGAGGGCGCGCGCGTCACGGCGCGCAGCGCAACTGGGCGTTCAGCGACGGCGACGGCAGCGCGGTCGTGCCCGACGCCGGGCAGGGGCCCGCGCCCGGCATCGCGACGATCGGCACCGGCGCGCTCGCGCCGCCGGCGCCGGCAGCCGCCGCGTTCACGTTGGCCTTGACGGCGCCGCTCGCGTCGTCCGACGAGTCGCCGCCGCAGCCGGCGACGAGCGCGCAGAGCACGCCGACGGCGAGCGCGGCGCGCGCGCGGGGGGCGGCGCCGCGCAGGCGCGCCAGGGAAATCGCGTTCATGTCGGAACTCCGGTCAGTGAAGGATCGTGGACAGCGGCTTGCCCGAGCCGGCGATCGACTGCAGCTCGGTTTCGGTGACGACGCGGTTCCACGTCGCGACGTCGGAGAAGCTCTCGACGTTCGGCTTCACGGTCGCGCACGCATTGACCGTGTAGCCGCCGCTGTAGTAGCTCGCCGGATGGCCGCACGCGAGCATGTGGTACTGGCCGGTGCCGTCCTCGTTCATGCCGAACGTCTTCGTGCCGAGGCCGGGCAGCGCGGACAGTGACACCGTGAGCGGCGTGGTCTGCTTCTGCTCGCCGATCACCGGATCGAACGTGTACGCGGTCATCGTCTTGCCGACCGTGTCGATCACGAACGCCGCGTACACCCACTTGTTCGCGGTCACGTTCATCGTCTTCAGGTCGTTGCGGTTCGTGCCGTCGCCCGCGTTGTACTGGATGTTGCAGGTGCCCGACGGCGCGCCCGACGCCTGCGGGAACAGCCCGATCGCGATCCCCGGGTTCTTGCCGCTCTGCCAGTTCTTGTTCGCGAACACCGGCGTGCCGAAGCCGACGACGTCGGTGCACGGCGTCATCACCCACATGCCGATCGTGAATTGCGGCTGCGTCGCGATGTCCGCGTTCTGCACGAGCTTGTAGCCGTCGTAGCCGTTTGCGTCGACGGTCTGCGTGCTCACCTGCAGCCCCTGGCCGCCGAACGGATCGGCGGCGAGCGAGCCGCCGTTCGCGTCGGCCGCGAACGGGCCCATCGTGCTCGCGTTCAGCGCGTCGACGGCCGGCAGCGCGCCGAACGGGTAGTAGTCGACGAGGCCGCTCTTCAGTGTCGTCGCGAGCGGCGGCGGCGGGGGCGGCGGCGGCACGTACCTGATCTGCTCGATCCCGCCGACGGGCGCATTCCCGGCTGCACCCGCGGCCGTCACCACGTAGTCGAAGCGGTACGTGCCGGCGGCCGTCAGGCCGAGCTGGCTGTCGGTGTAGGTCGTCGTGCCGGCGGGCAGCGTCGCGATCTGCTGGCCCGCGCGCCACACCGCGATCGCGCCGGTCGACGGCGCGACCCACGACAGCACGAGGCTCTGGCCGTCCGTGCTCGTCGTGCCGGCGAGTTGCGACACGGGCTGCGCGCCGATCAACTCGCCGCCGTCCATTTCGTACGCGGATGCGCCCGGCAGTGCGTTCAGTTGCGCGAGCACGGTCGGCGCGACGTCGGCGATGCTCGCGCGCGTGTGCAGATCGGCGAGCGACGCGGGCTGCGCGGCGCTGCCGAGGCGGCCGTTGTCGGCCTGGTTCATCGCGATGAACGTCGTCGATTCGGACAGCAGCGGCAGGCCGTCGCTGCCACCGGCCGCGTTCAGCCCGTGGCCGCCGGTGACGACGATCAGCCAGTTCTCCTTCTTGCGCTTCGCGGTGGCGTCGACGAGCGCGCCGACGGCGGCGTCGAGCTGCTTCAGCGTGTTCGCGTACGCGGGCGCGTTGACCCCGTAGTTCAGCGCCGCGTCCTCGGCCGAGTGGTATTGCGCGACGACGAGCGAGTAGCCCTGGTCGATCATCGTGGCGCTTTGCTGCGTCACGCAGTTGTCGACCGACGCGCAGTTCGCGAGCGTGTCGAGGTTGCCCGCGTTGCGTTCGCCGGCCAGCAGCGACGCGAGGTTCGCGGAGTCGACGGCCGCGCCGAGCAGGCCGGCCTGCGCGGTCTTCAGCGTGTCGAATGCGGTCGGCGCCTGCATTGCCTGGTTCGGCGCGTCGGACAGCACCTGATGGCGATCGGCCCAGGTGCCGGTCAGCAGCGTCGCCCAGCTTGGCGTGTCGAGGTTCGGCTGCTGCGTGAGCGTGCCGTTCACGCCGCCGCTGTACGCGGGCGCGACCTGCAGCTTCGCGAGATTCGGCAGCGAGCCGTTGGCGATGCCGGCCGCGAGCGCCGCGTACGTGAGCCCGTCGAGCTCGATCACGAGCGCGCGGTTGACGACCTGCTGGCCGGGCGGCGTCGTCTGACCGTTACCGTTGTTGCCGTTTGCGTTTGCGTTTGAATTCGAGTTGGCCGCATTCATGCTGCCGAGCGGGTTGCCAGCGCTATCGGTGTTGCCGCCGCACGCGCCGAGCGCGCCGACCAGCGTCAACCCGCACAGCAGCCGCGCGAGAGTGGTCTTCTGCATGATTTCCCCTGATTGGAATGTCCGGACGCAGCCGGAGGACTGGCCGGATTCTGGACAGGGGATGCGATGCCAGTATTTCGTTTGGCAGAAACGCGCTGATACAGGTATCAGCTTTTTTGGGGGGAGGCGGGGCTTCAGGGCTTTCGCGTGGCGGCCGGCCACCACGCCGGGTTGCGCAAACTGACTCGGGCCTGTTCGCATTTTGAGTGCGTCGAGGTCAAACCCTCGCGATCGGGGGTCAGAGGCCCGCGCGCCGAACTCAAAGGTCCAGTGATCCGAGCTCAACGACCCGCGCGCCGAGCTCAAACTCTCGCGATCCGAGCTCAAACTCTCATGATCGGAGCTCAAACGCCCGAGTGTGCGGCGCTCAAATCCTCGCGATCGGCGCTCGGAGGCTCATGCGCGGCGCTCAAACCTCCGCGATCGGCGGTCAGAGGTCCGCGATCGGCGGTGGGAGGTCCGAGATAGGCTGCCAGAGGTCGGCGTGCGGATGTAAAACCCTCGCGCGCGACGGTCGGAGGCAGGGCGCGTCAGTCGTTCTTGTGGAACACGCGCTTCGTCGCGCGCTTGGTCGCGTGCCAGCCGTTGCGCGTCGCGTTCGCGACGCCGTGGCCGGCCGCCTTCGCGCCGTGCCCGACCTCGATCGCCGCGTGTTTCGTCGCGTGTCCGAATTCGCGCGCGCCGTGGCCGATGCCCTTGCCGGCGGCCTTCGCGTCCCGCTTGATGTCGTGACCGACTTCGGCGACATCCGCGTTGGCCACATGGCTGAGTGTCGCGAGTGACAGCGCGACCAGTACGATTTGGCAAGCTTTCTTCACGTCATTGATCCTATAAAAGCGTTCGTCGGATAAAAGGTTACGCGGCATCGCCGCCGTCGCCGTCGTTGCGCCGCGCGGCGTCGGCATCGAGCATCACGGCGGCGCGGCCCGTCAGCAGCACGCGCTCGCCGCAGCGGAGCGTGAAGCTGTACAGAACCGTGTTGTCGCTGCCGCTCACGCGCTCTGCGTCGATGACGAGCGGCGCGTCGAGCGTGTCGAGCCGGTCGACGTGCGCGTCGACGCCGCGCACGCTCGTCAGAAAGCCGGCGCGCGGCCGGTCGTGCGCGGCGCCGACGAGCGCGCCGTGCACGGCCATCGCCTGCGCCGCGTATTCGATTCCGCAAACGGCCGCGAGCCGCCCGTTCGCGCGCAGCGGATTCGCCGGATCGCGATGGCTCGTCGCGATGCAGCGGATGTGCGTGTCGTCCCAGTCGGTGACCGCATCGAGCACGCACATCGCGCCGCTGTGCGGAATCCGCGCGGCGATCCACGCGCGGTCGAGCGTCGGCGGCGGCCGGCTTATCTGACGACTCATCGGGCGGCCTCCGTGGCCGGCACGGCGACGTCGATCCGCACGCGCGTGTCGGCCAGATAGTCGAGCACGACGCTCGACGAGCGGCGCGCGGCGAGCGCGGCGAGCAGCGGCAGCGCGCGTGCGGCCGGGTTGCCGCGCCGCAGCGCGTCGAGCTCGGGCGAAGCGAGCGTGGTCGCGGGCGCATCGGTGAGGTGCGCGTCGATGCGCGCGAGCGCGGTGGGGCCCGCGTCGGGCGCGAGCACGAGCGCGACGCCGAACGCGTCGGGGATCGGCCGCACCGCGTGCAGCGGCTCCGGGTAGTCGGTGTCGTATGCGATCAGCAGGATCGGTGTGCGGTCGACCGTGATCTGGCAGAGGCTTTCGAGCAGGCCGGCCGCGAAGCTGCCGTCGTGCGCGCAGAGCACGTTCGACGGCGCCATCGCGCGTGTCGCGATGCTCCAGTAGCCGGCCGGCGCGTTGTGCACGGAATTGTGGAAGCGGGTCGGCGACAGTTGCCGGTCGTCGCCCGCGAGCGTTTCGCAGATCGCGTGGCAGTTCTGCCCGTCGCCGCCGGACGCGGTGAACACGGTCGCGAGCGTCGCGGCGTCGCGTCCGCTCGCGGCGGCCGCCTCGTGACCGGCCGCGAGCGCGACCCGGACGACGGGCCCGGTGCGGCGCTTCTCGGCCGGTGGCAGGCCGGCGGGCGGCGGCAGCGCGGTGCGCGCGCTCACATAGGCCGCGCGGCCCGCGAGCACGTCGGCCGCGTGCGGCCAGCCGTCGAGTCCGGGGCCGATCAGGCCGATGCTTTCGATGTAGGCGCCGAGTGTCATGGGAGTCAGTGCCGCGCGCGGTCCGCGCGGCCGAGAATCAGGCTGCAGTTCGTGCCGCCGAAGCCGAACGAGTTGCTGAGCGCGATCCGCACGTTCGCGTCGCGGCTCGTCAGCACGTAGTCGAGTGCGAGCGCCGGGTCGGGCTGTGTCGTGTTGATGCCGGCGGGCACGAAGCGGCCGCGCAGCGCGAGCGCGGTCACGACCGCCTCGAGCGCGCCCGCCGCGCCGAGCGTGTGACCGGTCGCGCCCTTCGTCGAGCTGCTCGGCGTGCGCTCGAACAGCGCGCGGACCGCGCGGCTCTCGGCCGTGTCGTTGCTCGGCGTCGCGGTGCCGTGCAGGTTGATGTAGTCGACGTCGCGCGCGGCGAGGCCGGCCGACGCGAGCGCCTGCTCGATCGCGACGCGCGCGCCGAGCCCTTCCGGATGCGGCGACGACATGTGATGCGCGTCGCTCGATTCGCCGACGCCGAGCAGCAGGATCGCATCGTCGTCGAGCGCGCGGTCCGGCACGCGTTCGACGAGCGCGAACGCGGCGGCCTCGCCGATCGAGATGCCGTCGCGCGCGACGTCGAACGGCCGGCACGGCTGCCGCGACAGCAGCTCGAGCGAGTTGAAGCCGTACAGCGTCGTCAGGCACAGCGAATCGACGCCGCCGACGACGGCCGCGTCGATCAGGCCCGCTTCGATCATCCGGCGCGCGGAGCCGAACACTTTCGCGCCCGACGAGCATGCGGACGAGATCGCCATCGCCGGCCCGCGCAGCGCGAAGTACGCGCGCACGAACGCGGCGGGCGAGTACGGGTTGTGCGTGTGCGCATAGTGGAAGTCGGTGGGCAGCGCGCCGCTCGCCGGGTCGCGCCGCTGGTACGCGCGCTCGGTCTCGAGGATGCCGGCCGTGCTCGTGCCGATGAACACGCCGACGCGCTGCGCGCCGTAGCGCGCGATCGTGGCGTCGACGTTCGCGGCGAAGCCGTCCTGCGCGAGGCCGAGCTGCGCGAGCCGGTTGTTGCGGCACTCGAAGTCGGCGAGGTCGGCGCGCACCGGCTCGGCGTCGACGCCGTCGACCGCGCCGATCCACGTGTCGAGGTCCGCGCGCTCGAAGTCGCACGGCGCGAGGCCGCCGCGCTGGCCGCGCAGCGCCGCGAGCGTCGCGTCGAGCCCGCGTCCCGCGCAGCTCGTGGCCGTGAAGTGCGAAAGCAGGAGAGGTTTCACTGGGGTCAAGTCCGATTGCCGGTTCGTGTGCCGAATGCCTTTGAATTTTATCAAATGGCCCCGGACGGGCCGGCCGGCGCCGCTGCGGGCGCGAGCGCCGCGCGCAGCGTGGTCCAGCCGAGCTGCGCGTCGGCGGCCGCGCGCAGCACCCGCGGCAGCACGTCGAGCACGACCGGCTCGCCGCGCGCGTCGAGCGCCGGATGGCCGTCGTGGATGAGCAGGATGTCGCGCGGCGCGAGGCCGTGCAGCAGGCGGTGCGCGATCGTGCCGGCGTCGCGCGTGCGCGTGTCGAAGCCGCGCCGCGTCCAGCTCGCGAGCTGCAGGCCGAGCTCGCAGAGCACCGGCTCGAGGAAAGGATTGCGCAGCCCCGCCGGCGCGCGGAAGAACAGCGGCCGCGTGCCGGCGATGTCCGTGAGCGTGCGCTGCGCGGCGTCGATCTCGCGCCGCAGCGCGCCGGGCCCGGACAGCGAGAACGTGTGCCAGTGCCGCTGGCTGTGGTTTTCGACCGCGTGCCCGCGCGCGACGATCGCCTCGACGCACTTCGGGTGCGCGCGGGCGCGCTCGCCGATGCAGAAGAACGTCGCGCGCGCGCCGTAGCGGTCGAGCAGGTCGAGCACGCGTGGCGTGATCTCGGGGTTCGGGCCGTCGTCGATCGTCAGCGCGATCCGGCGGTCGGTGCCGTCGGGGAGCCGGGTCCAGTTCGGGCCGAGCCACGCGCTGCGCGGCCACAGGCCCGCTGCGGACAGCACCAGGTGCGATGCGGCGACGCCGCCCACGGCCCATGGCCACGCCGCCGGGTGCGCACCGACGGCCGTCGCCGCGCCGACGTGCAGCGCCGCGGTGCCGGTAATCAGCGGCGTCGGCTTCCAGCGGCGCGGTGCGCCGGGCGGCGTGGGCGGCAGCGTTGGCGATCTCGCGTTCATGCGGGGTCTCCGTTGCGGGATGCGGCGCCGGCGGCGGCCGCCGGCGGAGGGGGCTGCTGGGGGCGCGTGGGCCGCAGGGGGCCCGGCGGCTGTAGGGGCGGAGGGGGCTGCTGGGGCCGCGGCGCGAGGATGGCGGCGAACACGAGCGCGAGGATCGCGCCCGGGCCGACCGTGAGCCCGAACGTTTCGAGCAGCGGCACGCGCGACAGCGCGAGCAGCCCGAAGCCGGCGACGGTCGCGAGATTCGCGATCGCGAGCGACACGAGCGTGTGCGGCGCGATCGGCTGCGCGCCGGTTGCCGTGTTGGCCGCTGAATCGGTCACCGTGTCAGCCACCACGTCGGCGCGTGCGCTGAAGAACAGCGCGTAGTTCGAGCCGACCGCGACGATCAGCAGCATCCCGATCAGATGCAGGATCGTCAGCGGCACGTGCGCGAGCGCGAAGCCGGCCGTCACGACGAGCACCGCGGCGACGAGCGGCGCGAGCGCGCGCGCGCCGCGGCGCGGCGAGCGCAGCGCAACGGCCAGCAGCACCGCGATCGCCGCGAAGCCCGCGAGCGACAGCCGCAGGTCTTCGTGCACGTAGTTCACATACAGGCGGTCGGCCTCCGCCTTCATGTCGACGAACAGCGCGCCCGGCACGCCCGCGCGCGCGACTGCGTCACGGATCGGCGTGGCGTCGAGGCTCGGCCCGGCGGCATGAGGCGCGTGCGTCACGTCCGGCGCGTTCGGCGACGTTGCTGGCGCGCGCAGCGGCAGCATCGCGCTCCAGTGGCCCGCGCGCTCGGTCAGCAACGCGTCGACCGCGAGCGCCATCGACGTGCCCTTCAGATCCGCGCGCGTCAGCAGCGGCTGCTGGCGCGCGGCGTCGACGTCGGCGATGAACGGCGCGAACAGCCCCGGTTTGACCGTGACCGGCTGATTCTCGACGGCCGCGCGCATCCGTGCCGCGAGCACGTCCGCGGGCGGCAGGCTCGCGAGCCGCGCGCGCTGCGTCGCGTCGCTCGGCAGGTAGCGCGCGGGGCTCTCGTAGCCGGCGAGCACGCCGTGTTCGACCAGCGGTTGCAGTTGTGCGGCGATCTTCTCCGCGCGTTCGAGCGCGGCCTGCTCGGTCGCGGCCGGGATCACGACCAGATAGCGGACGTCGGGCGCGCCGACGTCCGCGCGCAGGCTCGCGTCGAGCGCCTGGCCGGCGGCCGGCACCGGGCTCAGCGCGGAGAGCTCGCGGCTCCACAGGTGGTCGCGCTGCAGCGCGAGCGTCGCGCACGCGGCGAGCACGACGACCGCGAGCGGCACGCGCAGTTTCGGCGCCGCCTGCGCGGCCCGCGCGAGCGCGGCGCCGAGCCGCGACACGTCGCGGATCGCGATGCGCCCGCCGTGCAGATGCGGCAGCACGAAGCGCGTGACGAGCGCGGCCGCGGAAAGGCCCGCGATCGAATAGAGGCCGAGCTGCACGAGGCCGGGGAAACCGGAGAACAGCATCGACGCGAAGCCGCAGATCGACGTCAGCACGCCGAGCCGGATCGTGGGCCAGTACGCGGCGATCCACGCGCGCATCGGGTCCGCGGCCGGCGCGTCGCTCGCGCGCCGTTGCGCGGACTGCACGAACAGGTAGATCGAGTAGTCGACCGCTTCGCCGATCAGCGTCGTGCCGAAGCCGAGCGTGAGTCCGTGCACGGTGCCGAACGCGACGCTGACCGCCGCGAGCCCGGCCGCGACGCCCGACAGCACCGGCAGCAGCCCGAGCGCGAGCGTGCGCGGCGAGCGGTAGACGGTCAGCAGCAGCGCGACGATCAGCACGACGCTCAGCGTCGACAGGCGCTCGACGTCGTGCCGGATCGTGTCGCGCGCGTCGACGGAGAACACGCCTGGGCCCGTCATCAGCAGCCGGCACGCGGCCGCGTTCGGCACCGCGCGCGCGGCCGCGTCGAACGCGCGATGCACCGCGTCGATCGCGCTTGCCTGCGCGTCGGTGTCCGAGCCGGCGGCGGCCGTCTGCACGACGAGCACCGCGCGCCGGCCGTCGCGCGACGCCCACACGCCGTCGGCGAGCGCGGGCTGCGCGGCGCTGTCGAGCTGGCCGACGAGCGCGGCGATTTCGCCGGTCGGGTCGTGCGGCAGCATGTCCTTCGCGACGAGACCGGCCGACGAGCTCAGCAGGTCGAGACTGTCGCCGAGTGCCTGATGGAGCCCGTCGGCCGAGAAGCGTTGCGGCGTCACGGTCGGGCTCAGCACGTAGCGGTGCGCGAACAGGAACTGCTGATCGGCGGCGTCGTTCACCGGCTCGCCGTTGTTGACCGCTGCGAACCGTGGGTCGCCGCGCAGCGTCGCCGCGATTTTTTTCGACACGGCCGCGCGCGTGCCGGCGTCGCCGCCGTCGATCGCGACGAGCATCAGCCGCGACACGAGCCCGTCGCGGAGCTGGTCGACGAGGATCTGCTGGCCGGCGCTCGGCGAGCGCGGCAGGAACGCGGACAAGTCCGCGGTGAAGTGCGCGCGGCCGATCGCGACCGCGCATGCGAGCACGCCGACGAGCCACGCGAGCACCGCGCGCCGCCGCGCGGCGGATGCACGGCGCGTGACCGACGGATCGGGCCGGGTGCGTGTGTCCATCAGCGCGGGGTGGCCGGGTGGAGCCGCATCAGCGAATGATCGCCGTCGGCCTGGCGGATCGTGACGCTGCGCAGCTCGTCGCGCGTGCCGTCGAGCGTGATCGTGGTGACGATCTTCTGCATCCGCGCATCGAGCGGTGTCAGCGTGAGCGTCCAGTCGTCGCCGCGGCCGGCGAGTGCGACCTTGTACACGTGCTCGAGCGCGTAGCGGTTGCCGGCGAGCGTCGCGCGGATGCTGTCGATGAACGCGCCGAGCTCCGGATAGCGCGCGAGCGCGAGCGTGTATTTGCGGTCGTTGCGCTCGATCGTCAGCATGTCGCCGTCGACGACGAGGTTCTCCGGCTTCGGGCTTAGCGTGTGCTTCTCGAGATGGTCGGGCGCGACGAACACGAGTTCGCCCGACGATTCGAGCGGCCGCGTGGCGATCGACAGGTATTTCGTTTCGGTGAACGTCGCGCGGCCGGACTTGTTCTGCGCGAGCGTCGCCATCAGCCGGTCGAGGGTCCAGCCGGCAGCGTTCGCGGCGGACGCGTCCGCCGCGTGGGCAGGCGCGGTGAGTGCGGTGAGCACGCTGGCGGCCGCGGTCAGCGTGGCCGCCAGCGTGGTGACGGCGCGCCGGAGGCGCAGCGGAGGGCGGCGAAGGGCGGTCATGCGTCGGAGTTCCGGGTGGCGGGCAGATCGGTGCGCGACGCGGGCGCCTCGTCGTTCTGCCAGAAGTCGAAGAAATTGAACCAGTTGTACGGCGCCGCGCGGCAATACCGGTCGAGCAGCGCGACGTAGCGTGCGAGCGCATCGTCGACCGCGGCCGCGCGCGCGTCGCGCCGCAGGCCCGTGAAATCGGCGAGCGACTCGAAGTGGACGTCGTAGCGGTTGCCGCCGCGATAGAGGCCGGTCATGAAGATCACCGGCCGCTTCAGCATCGCGGCCATGTGCAGCGGGCCGAGCGGGAACGCCGCGGGCGCGCCGAGCAGGTCGCGCAGCGTCGACGCCTGCGTGTCGTGCGGCAGCGTGCGGTCGGCGAGGATGCCGACCATGCAGTTCGCGTCGAGCCGCTCGTGCACCTTCAGCATCGCGTCGACGCGCCCGAGCGGGATCACGTCCGGCCTCGCGGCCGGATTGATCGCGGCGAGCGCCGCGTTGATGTTTTGCGCGTTCTCCTCGTACATCGCGACGGCGACGCGCAGCGCCGGCTGCGTGCGGCCGACCGAGCGGATCACCTCGAAGCTGCCGAGATGGGCGCCGATCAGGAACGCGCCGCGGCCGCGCGCGAGCGCTTCGTCGACGCGCGTCTCGCCGTGCAGCCGGATGTCGAACAGATCGTAGCGCTCGTTCATCAGGTAGATGCGATCGTGGATCGTCGTCGCGAACGTGAACACGTGCCGGTACACGTCGCGCCAGCGCGCGGGGCGGCCGAGCGCGCGGCGCAGATAGTCGCGCGAGGCCGCGCACGCGGCCGGCGAGAACAGCACGAAATAGAGCGCGACCAGATGCAGCAGCGCGCGCGACGCCCGCCGGCCGACGCGCAGCGACAGCCAGGTCATCGCGCGCAGCAGCCCGACGTTGCTGCGCTCCTGGCGCTCGGCCCACGCGGTGCGGCTCATCGGCCCGCCGTCTGCCGCGTGGTGCCGGCGGCGCGTTCTTGCGGCGCCGACGGCGCGGACAGCACGCCGCTCGCGACCTCGCGCGGGCCGGCCCGCACGGTGAAGCGGATCGCGCCGCTCGCGGCCGTGTCGAAGGCGAGCGCGAGCGGCTCGCCGGGCGCGGCGGGGCTCGGGAATTTCGCGGAGCCGAGCCGCCACGTGTCGAATGGACGGTTCAGCGCGGCGCCGATCGCGCTGATCGCGTGGTCGAGCAGCACGACGCCCGGCACGATCGGCCGGCCCGGAAAGTGGCCCGGCAGCGCCGGGTGGTCGGCCGGGATCGTGAACGTGACGGGGGCGGGTGGCGGTGGCGCGCCGCGCATCTGCCGCGCGACCAGCGCCGCGAGCACGTTGCGCGGCAGCTTGCCGGTGTCGTTGCGCGGCAGCGCGTCGACGAACAGCAGCGGCCGCGGCATGAACGCCGCGTCGATCCGCTCGCGCAGCGCGCGCTGCAGGTCCGCGACCGCGACGCCGGGCGCGACGACGAGCGCGACGAGCCGCGCGACCGGTTCGCCATGCCTGTCGTGCGCTTCGTGCTTATCGTGCTTATCGTGTCCGCCGTGCTCACCGCGCGTATCGTCGTCGGGCATGAAGAATACGCCGTCGACCACGCCGGGGATCGCATTGAGCTGATGATTCAGGTATGCGAGCGACGTCCGCTTGCCCGCGATGTTGATCAGGTCGGCCTTGCGCCCGTGCAGCAGGAAGTGCGTGTCGTCGAGCAACTCGAGCGCGTCGCCCATTGGCACCGGCTCCTCCACGTGCCCGCCCGATACCCAGACGGTCGGCCCGCCGTCGTCGCCCGGCGCGGCGGCGCGCGCGTCGAGCCGCACGCCCGGGAACAGCGCCCAGGTCGCGCCGTGCGCGGTGCGTCGCGTCGCGATCTGGCCGGTCTCGGTGCTGCCGTAGATTTCGATCAGCGGTGCCGCGAGGCGCGCCTCCGCGTCGCGCGCGAGCTTCTCGGCGAGCGGCGCGGTCGCCGACAGCACGAGCGACGCGCTCGGCAGCGCGCGCTCCGATGACGCCAGCAGCGCGCGCAGATGGATCGGCGACGTGACGAGCACGCGCGGCTGCGGCACCGCGTCGAGTTCCGCGCGGATGTCGACCGGGTAGAACGGCTGCCGGTTGCTGAACGCGAGGCCGCCGATCAGCGCGAGCAGCACCGTCGATTCGAAGCCGTACATATGCTGCGCGGGCACGGTGCCGACGATCGTGCACGGACGCGCGTCGAGCAGCCCGAGCCGCGCGGCGGCCGCGCGCACGTTGTCGACGAGGAAGCCCCAGGTCTTGCGGTGGGGCACCGGCGCGCCGGTCGAGCCGGATGTGAACACGTACGCCATGATTCGCGACGCGTCGATCCGAGGGATCGCGGCATCGGCATCGGCATCGGCGGGCGCGGCATCGGCGTCCGGCTCCGGGTAACGGAAGCGCGGCAGGTCGATCGCGCAGTCGGGCGTGTCGTGCAGGCAGAACGCGTCGGGCGCGAACGCGGCGAGCTGGCGCACGGTATCGGGCGTGTGTGTCGACGGCAGCAGGCTGATCTTGCCGGCGACGAGCGCCGCGCACAGGCTGACCGTGAAACGGTAGCGGTCGCGGCACACGTTGAACACGTGGCCGCCTTCGGGCAGCGCGGCCGCGACCCGCGCGACGTCGGCGAGAAACGCGCGCACCGGCACGGGGGCGCCGTCGCGCCAGGCGATCGTCTGGTCCGGCGACGAATGGAATACGAGCGGATGACTCGGCATGACTTCTTCAGTGACAACGAAAATAGGCAACGGCGCGGACGCCTCCGGCGATCGCGCGGCGCTTCACGGCACGCGCCCGCTCGGCGCGCTTTCCCGCGTGGTCTGCCGGTACGCGCGGATCGCGTCGGCGATGCCCGCGGTCGGCTCGCCGGGCAGCGCGAAACGGCGGCACGCGTGCTCGGCGACGAACATCACGCCGACGAGCGGCAGCGACAGATAATTCGCGAACGTCGACCACGCGACGATCGACGCGGCCGCGAACAGCAGCGTCGACACGGCGGCCGTCGCGACGAAGAACAGCGTCCACGCGAGCGTGATCCGGCGCGTGTAGTGGGCGACCGCGGGCGTGAGCGTACCGTGGATCATCGTCGCGAAGCGCGTGCAGAGCGGAATCCGGCCGCGCGCGAGCGTGCGGCCGAACAGCAGCGCCATCGCGACGTTGAAGCTCGCGTGCTCCAGATACAGGCCCCAGCCGAAATGCTGCGCGAGCGGCGCGCGCGCGCTCCACAGCGCCGCGCACGCGAGCGCCCACAGCGGCACGAGCCATGCGCGCCGCGCGGAGCGCAGCGCGGCGCCGAGCGCGATCAACAGCGGCGGCACGAGCGCGAGCGCGAGGCCGACGCCGTGCGCGCCCGGCGTCGCGGCCGCGTAGTGCGCGCCGGCCTGATAGGCGGCCACCGCGGCCACGGCCGCGGTGCCGCGCGCGATCGCGGCTGGCGTCGTCATCGGGCGCTCCCGGCATGGCTGGCGCTCCCGGCACTCCCGGCACTCCCGGCGTGCACCACGCGCACGACACGCACGACACGCACGACACGCACGACACGCACGACACGCACGACACGCACGACACGGCGGCGCCCCCCGCCGCGCTGAACGCGGCGGACGGCTCGACGGTCCGGAACGGGGCAAACAAGCGTGAGCTGCATGGCTGCGCGGGTCGAAACAGGTCTGATCGGGGCAACGCAATTCAACGGCGTCGCGCCGCAAAATCGTCGTACGAATGGCGGGCCCGACGGGTATCGGGGCCGGCGCCGCGCACATTTTAGGGTGCCGGCCGGGCCGCGTCCGTCCGTCCGCCCGCGGGTTTGTAACTGATTGTATGGCTTGCGGCGCCGCGCGCCGCGCGCCCGATCGATATCCGCCCAAAGTGGCTCAAGCGTCCGGTGCGTTCGCGTCCCAAAATGCGGGCCTGCGCGCGCCGGTAGCTCTGTAACCCTTTCGCGGTATACGACACCTACCCCTTCGTCTAGAATCCGCCTAACTTTTTATCAAACGATCCCCAAATAACGCGGGCGGGGTGGCCGGCGGAAGCGGGCGGGCGGCTCAGCCGGCGCGCGCGTCGTGCCGTCGTTTTCCGTTCGCTCGCCGCTGCGGTGCGCTGCCTGCTTGCAAGCATGATGAACGAACTGGAACAAGAGCTCGCCACGCTGATCGTGGGCGAACTGAACCTCGAGGACGTCCGACTCGACGAAGTGAGTGCCGATACCCCGCTGTACGGCGACGGCTTCGGGCTCGACTCCATCGACATTCTCGAGATCGCGCTGCTGATCTCGAAGAAGTACGGCTTCGAGCTGCGCTCGGACAATCCCGACAACGAAAAGATTTTTGCGACACTCGGCGCGCTCGCCGCGTACGTCGCCGAGCATCGCGTGCGCTAGTGCTAGCGCACGCGCATGCCGTGACGCGCGCGGCCGCGGCCGCCGGAATGATCAACGAATGAGGGAGGACAGTCGATGCGCGCGCTCGTGACGGGCGGCAGCGGTGCACTGGGACAGGCGATCTGCGATGCGCTCGCACAGGCGGGCCACGAAGTCTGGGTGCACGCGAACCGCAATCTGGCGCAGGCCGAAGCCGTCGCCGCGCGAATCGTCGCGGCGGGCGGCGCCGCGCGCGCGATCGCGTTCGACGTGACCGACGCCGATGCGACGCACGCCGCGCTCGCGCGCGTGACCGACGACGCGCCCGTGCAGATCCTCGTGAACAACGCGGGCATCCACGACGACGCGCCGATGGCCGGCATGACGCAGCGGCAATGGCGCAGCGTGATCGACGTGTCGCTGAACGGCTTCTTCAACGTCACGCAGCCGCTGTTGCTGCCGATGATTCGCACGCGTCGCGGACGGATCGTGAACATCGCGTCGGTCGCTGGCGTGACGGGCAACCGCGGGCAGGTCAATTACGCGGCCGCGAAGGCCGGGCTGATCGGCGCGACGAAGTCGCTGTCGCTCGAGCTCGCGTCGCGCGGGATCACCGTGAACGCCGTTGCGCCCGGCATCATCGCGTCGCCGATGGCCGGCGACGCATTCCCGCCCGAGCGCATCAAGCAGCTCGTGCCCGCGCAGCGCGCGGGCGAACCCGGCGAAGTCGCGGCGATGGTCGCGTATCTGGTTTCCGATGCGGCTGCCTATGTCACCGGACAAGTGCTGTCGATCAACGGCGGGCTCGCCTGACGCGCGCGCCACGCGTGGCGCGTTGCGGCTCGTCCAGGCCGGCGCCGCGCGTGTCGCCGCGCGGCTGAGCGACGCGGGCCCCGAGGCTCGCGCGGACGCGTTCGACCGCGCGTTCCCGGGTGCGCTCGGCGCCGCGTGCTTTGGCGATCCGGCGCGCTGGGCCGTGCTCGCCGACGCCGCGCCGACGCTGCCGCTCGCGCCGGTGCACATGGCGCCGCTCGCGCCGGCCGGCGCGGCGCCGCTCGCGTGCCGCGACGACGCGTGCTTCGAGATCTGGCAGTGCGATGCGGGCGACGTCGTCAGCGCGGCAAGCGGCCCGCTCCGTTATCGATACAGCGAATCGGCGGGGCTCGTGTTCGGCAGCATCGCATTGCGCGAGGCGGATTTCGCGTCGGGCGACGGCGCTGGCGTCACCGGTGGCATCGACGGCACCGATGGCACCGATGGCACGACGCCGCTCGAGCGCGCGACCTGCGCCGCGTACCGCGCGCTGTTCGCGCTGATCGATACGCTCGCGATGCCGCACCTGCTGCGGATCTGGAACACGGTGCCCGCGATCAACGCGGAGCAGTTCGGGCTCGAGCGCTACCGGCAGTTCAACGCGGGCCGCCAGCGCGCGTTCGACGCGAGCCGTCGCACGCTGACGGGCGCGGTGCCCGCCGCGTGCGCGCTCGGCTCGACGATGGTCGACGGCAGGGACGACAGCAGGGACGACAGCAGGGACGACGGAAGGGCCGACGGAAGGGCCGACGGAAGGGCCGACGGAAGGGCCGACAGCACGGACGACGCCGCTCCGCTCTCTGTCTATTTCCTCGCGAGCCGCACGCCGGCCGACGCGATCGAGAATCCGCGGCAGGTCAGCGCGTATCACTATCCTGCGCGGTACGGCGCGCGCGCGCCGACGTTCGCGCGCGCGGCCGTGTGGCCGGGCGCGGCCGCGCCGGTGCTGTTCGTGTCGGGCACCGCGAGCATCGTCGGACATCGGACCTTGCATCGCGGCGACGTGCTTGCACAGACGCGCGAGACGTTCGCGAATCTCGCGGCCGTGCTCGACGAGGCCGCGCGGCGCGGTGGGCCGCGTTTCGCGTTGTCCGATCTCGTCTACAAGGTCTACGTGCGCGATCCCGACGACGCGGCCGCGCTCGCCGCGATCGATCGCGCGCTGCGCGACGCGGCCGGCGCCGACGCGCGGCCGCTGTATCTGCGCGCCGACGTCTGCCGCGCGGATCTGCTGATCGAGATCGAGGCGAGCGCCGGCCATCAGGTGGAGCGCCTGGGATGAAACGACCCCCACGCTCGCTGCCGCCCGAGGGGGCGGTCAGCCCCTGCGCCGTCCGCCCCGTCGCCGGCGAAAACCTAGAATTCAGTCAGGTCCCGTTCTCACCGCAACCGGCCGTTTCCATGTCCACGCCCCTTGCCTCGACCACGCACCTCGTCCTGATTCCGAGCTACAACCCCGGCGTGAAGGTCGACGAGACGGTGCGCAGCGCGCGCGCGCAGTGGAATCCCGTCTGGGTCGTCGTGGACGGCAGCACGGACGGCAGCGCCGAGCGCCTCGTCGCGATGGCCGCGCAGGATCCGGGGCTGCACGTGATCGTGCTGCCGACGAACGGCGGCAAGGGCGCCGCGGTGCTCGCGGGGCTCGACGCGGCGGCCGCGCGCGGCTTCACGCACGTGCTGGCGATGGATTCCGACGGCCAGCATCCGGCCGACCTGATCCCCGCGTTCATGGTCGCGTCGCAGGCCGCGCCGGACACGATGGTGCTCGGCTTCCCGAAGTTCGATTCGAGCGCGCCGCAGATCCGCGTGCAGGGGCGGCGGCTGTCGAACGTGTGGGCGGACGTCGAGACACTGTGGGCCGGCATCGGCGATTCGCTGTACGGTTTTCGCGTGTATCCGGTCGCGCCGCTCGCGGCGATCATGCACCGGCACGCGTGGATGCGCGGCTTCGACTTCGACCCCGAGGCGGCCGTGCGCCTGTGCTGGGCCGGCGTGCGGCCGATCCGCATCGACGCGCCGGTGCGCTACTTCCGCGCGAACGAGGGCGGCGTGTCGCACTTCAATTACTGCCGCGACAACCTGCTGCTCGTGTGGATGCATCTGCGGCTCGTGGCCGGCTGCCTGCTGCGGCTGCCGATACTGGTCGCGCGGCGGCTGAAGCGCCGCGCATAGGCCACGCGCGCGCCTGCGTGCCGCGTCCGTGCGTACAGACCCGACTTGCTTTCATCGGCGGACTGACTAAGGTTGAACAATGGTCTTGGGGCCGGAATAAGGGCACGTCCGCGCGGCCTCGCGCACGTGCGACGACCCCGCCCGCAACCGAACAGAGGCGTGCCATGAGTACGGTCGCGCGTTTTCACATCGACCATACGCAGTATCTCGGCCCCGACGGCGAGCCGGTCCAGCCGTTTCCGCCGTTCGCGCAGGATCCGGCGGCGCTGCTGCCGCTGTATCGCGCGATGGTGCTCACGCGTACGTTCGACGCGAAGGCCGTCGCGCTGCAGCGCACCGGCAAGCTCGGCACGTTCGCGTCGTCGGTCGGGCAGGAGGCGATCGGCGTCGGCGTCGCGAGCGCGATGCAGACGGACGACGTGCTGTTCCCGTCGTATCGCGACCACGCGGCGCAACTGCTGCGCGGCGTCACGATGGTGGAGAGCCTGCTCTACTGGGGCGGCGACGAGCGCGGCAGCAACTTCAGCGCGGTGCCGCGCGACTTCCCGAATTGCGTGCCGATCGGCACGCAGGTCTGCCATGCGGTGGGTGCCGCGTACGCGTTCATGCTGAGCCGCGAGCCGCGCGTCGCGGTGACGATTTTCGGCGACGGCGGCACGTCGAAGGGCGACTTCTACGAGGCGATGAACATGGCGGGCGTCTGGCAGGCGCCGCTCGTGCTCGTCGTCAACGACAACCAGTGGGCGATCTCGGTGCCGCGCGCGCGCCAGACCGCCGCGCAGACGCTCGCGCAGAAGGCGATCGCAGCCGGCATCGAAGGGCGGCAGGTCGACGGCAACGACGTGATCGCCGTGCATCAGGCCGTGGCCGAGGCGCTCGACAAGGCGCGGCGCGGCGGCGGGCCGACGCTCGTCGAGGCGCTCAGCTACCGGCTCGGCGACCACACGACCGCCGACGACGCGACGCGCTATCGCGACGCCGAAACCGTCGGCAAGGAATGGGAGCTCGAACCGCTCGTGCGCCTGCGCAAGTACCTGATGAACCGGAACGTGCTCGACAAGGCGCAGGACACGGTGCTCGGCAAGGCGTGCTACGAGCAGGTCGAAGCCGCGGTGCAGGCGTATCTCACGGTCGCGCCGCCCGATGCGTCCGCGATGTTCGATCATCTGTATGCGACGCTGCCGGACGCGCTGCGCGAGCAGCGCGACACCGCGCTCGCGTTCGCACCAGCGCCGGGGAACCACCATGGCTGACCTCAACCTCGTCGAGGCGGTGAACCGCGCGCTCGCGTACGAGCTCGCGCGCGACCCGGCCGTCGTGCTGCTCGGCGAGGACATCGGCGTGAACGGCGGTGTGTTCCGCGCGAGCGTCGATCTACAGGCGCGCTTCGGCGCCGAGCGCGTGATCGACACGCCGCTCGCCGAGACGGCCATCGCGGGCGCCGCGGTCGGCATGGCCGCGATGGGCCTGCGGCCCGTCGCCGAGATCCAGTTCAGCGGCTTCATCTATCCGGCGCTCGATCACGTGCTGAACCACGCGTCGCGGCTGCGCCACCGCACGCGCGGCCGGCTGTCGTGCCCGCTCGTGATCCGCGCGCCGAGCGGCGGCGGCATCCACGCGCCCGAGCATCACTCGGAGAATCCGGAGGCGCTGTTCGCGCACATTCCGGGGCTGCGCGTCGTGATCCCGTCGTCGCCCGCGCGCGCGTACGGGCTGCTGCTCGCGGCGATCCGCGATCCGGATCCGGTGATCTTTCTCGAGCCGACGCGCCTGTATCGCCTGTTCCGCCAGCCGATCGAGGACGACGGCGAAGCGCTGCCGCTCGACACGTGCTTCACGCTGCGCGACGGCTCCGACGTGACGCTCGTCAGCTGGGGCGCGGCGCTGCAGGAAGTGCAGGCGGCCGCGGACCTGCTCGCGAAGGAGGGCGTGATGGCCGAGGTGATCGACGTCGCGACGCTCAAGCCGCTCGACGTCGACACGATCCTCGCGTCGGTCGCGAAGACCGGGCGCTGCGTGATCGTGCACGAAGCCGCGCGCACCGGCGGATTCGGCGCGGAGATCGCCGCGAACATCGCGGAGCGCGGCCTCTATTCGCTGCTCTCGCCGGTGCAGCGCGTGACGGGCTACGACGTCGTCGTGCCGCTGTTCCGGCTCGAGCAGCAGAATCTGCCGGGCGTGGCGCGGATCGTCGCGGCGGTGAGGAAGACGCTGGAGGGGGCGTAAACCCATGAAAATCTTCAAGCTCCCGGATCTCGGCGAAGGCCTGCAGGAAGCCGAGATCATCGAATGGCACGTGAAGGCGGGCGACGAGGTCGACGCCGACCGGCCGCTGCTGTCGGTCGAGACCGCGAAAGCGATCGTCGACATCCCGTCGCCGCTGGCCGGCAGGATTTCGAAGCTGTTCGGCCAGCCCGGCGACATCGTGCATCTCGGCGCGGCGCTCGTCGCGTTCGAGGGGGCGGGCGACGACGCGGATACGGGCACCGTCGTCGGCGAGGTCGAGGTGAGCGCGCGCGTCGTGCAGGACGAGCCGGCCGCGCTTGGCGTTGGCGCGGGGGGCGGGGGCGGCGCGGGCGGGATCAAGGCGATGCCGGCGGTGCGCGCGCTCGCGCGCAAGCTCGACGTCGATCTCGCGATGGTGACGCCGTCCGGCGCCGACGGCGTGATCACCGCGGCCGACGTGCAGCGTGTCGCGAAGGTGCTCGCCGACGTCGGGCCGCCCGAGGTGCTGCGCGGCGTGCGGCGCGCGATGGCGCAGAACATGGCGCGCGCGCAGAGCGAGGTCGCGGCGGCGACCGTGATCGACGATGCCGACATCGATGCGTGGCCCGCGCGCACCGACGTGACGATCCGGCTGATCCGCGCGCTCGTGGCCGGTTGCCGCGCGGAACCGGGGCTCAACACGTGGTACGAGGGGCACACGGGGCGGCGGCACGTGCTCGAAAAAATCGATGTCGGCATCGCGGTCGATCTGGTCGACGGGCTCTTCGTGCCGGTGCTGCGCGACGTCGCGCATCGCGACGCGGCCGACTTGCGCGCGGGGCTCGACCGGATGCGCGACGACATCCGCGCGCGCAGGATTCCGCCGGAGGAGATGCGCGGCAACACGATCACGCTGTCGAACTTCGGGATGATCGCGGGCAAGTACGCGGCGCCGATCGTCGTGCCGCCGACCGTCGCGATCCTCGGCGCGGGGCGCATCCACGACGGCGTCGTGCCGGTCGGCGGCGTGGCCGTCGTGCACCGGCTGCTGCCGCTCAGCCTGACGTTCGATCACCGCGTCGTCACGGGCGGCGAGGCCGCGCGCTTTCTCGCGGCGGCGATCGCGGATCTGCAGCTCGCGCAATAGGCGTACGGGGCGGGCCGCGCGACATCGGCCCGCGACACCTGCCCGCGATTGACCGCGTCATTTCACGACACTTAGAATCGGCCGAAACGAACCTGCCCGTGCGCGGCGCATACGCGCGCTCCACACCGATCCGCTTGCCGAGGAAAACGTGCCGACGTCCCCGATCCGGCTCGCGCCGACCTTTCGTGCCGCCCGCGCGTGCCGGGCGCTCGCCGTTTGCGCGCTGCTGGCGCTCGTCGCCGGATGCGCGACCCATCCCCCCGCGACGACGCTGAACCGCACGGTCTCGCACGCGCTGCCGCCGGACGTGAAGACGCCACTGTCGGACGCGCTTGCGGCGCCGGAGGCCGCGCATCCGGGCGAATCGGGCTTCCGCCTGCTGCCCACCGGCACCGAGGCGCTGCAGGCGCGCGTCGCGCTCGGGCTCGCGGCGAAGAAGACGCTCGACATGCAGTACTACATCGCGACCGAGGACAAGACCGGCAAGATGCTGCTCGGCGTCGCGCTCTATGCGGCGGACCACGGCGTGCGCGTGCGGATGCTCGTCGACGACCTGAACTTCCGCGACATCGGCCGCGTGATGGCGTCGATCAACTCGCATCCGAACATCGAGGTTCGCGTGTTCAATCCGTTCGGCTCGGAGGCGGGCGGGATGATGCAGCGCGCGACGCACGTGCTCGCGCAGATCGACACGTTCACGCGCCGGATGCACAACAAGGCGATGATCGCGGACAACCAGGTCGCGATCGTCGGCGGCCGCAACATCGGCGACGAATACTTCAGCGCGAGCCCGACGCTGCAGTTCCGCGATCTCGACGTGCTCGCGGCGGGCCCGATCGTGCGCGACGTGTCGGCGAGCTTCGACACGTACTGGGCGAGCGCGCGCAGCTATCCACTGTCGACGCTGAATCACCAGACGTTCGACGCGAAGGATCTCGACGCGATGCGCGACGAGTTGCGCACGCACTGGTACAAGTACGTCGATACGTTCGACGCGATGCCGGCCGACGAGAAGCCGCTCGCGGAGCAGATCTCGAGCGGCGCGCTCGGTCTCGCGTGGGCGCCGGCCGAGTTCAAGGCCGATCTGCCGGACAAGATCGCGCTGCCGACGAGCGACTACGTGAGCCCGCCGCTGCAGCGGCTGATCGAGCTCACGCGCGACGCGCACGAGTCGTTCCTCGGGTTTTCGCCGTACTTCGTGCCGCACCCGGCGGGTGTCGACACGGCCGCCGCGATGACCGCGCGCGGCGTGCGCGTCGCGATCCTGACGAACTCGCTCGCGGCGACCGACGCGGTCGCGGTGCAGGCCGGCTATGCGCCCTACCGCGTGCCACTGCTGCAGTGCGGCGTCGAGCTGTACGAGTTCAAGGCGCAGCAGCGCAGCCTGCGGCCGGGCATCTTCGGGTCGCAATCGCGCGCGAGCCTGCATGCGAAGGCGTACGTGATCGACCGGAAGATTCTCGTGATCGGCTCGATGAACCTCGATCCGCGCTCCGCGCACCTGAACACCGAGCTCGCGCTCGTGATCCACAGCCCGCAGATCGCGGGGCAGGTCGCGGACATTTTCGCGCTGGTGACGCAGCCGGAGCGCAGCTACAAGCTGTCGCTCGCCGCGCCGTCGGGGCCGGGCGCGGCGAAGATCGTCTGGCACGGCGTCGACGACGGCGAGATGCGCACGTACACGACCGATCCGCACGCGGGGCTGCTGCGCAACCTGCTGACCGCGTTCTTCAGGATGCTGCCGGTCGAGGATCAGCTGTAGCGACGGCGCCGGCGATCGTGCCGCTCGGAGCCCGCCCGGAACGAGGCTCGTGCGCGGCATCTGCCCGCCTGGCCGATCGGCCAACGCACGGTGGAATCGGCCCGGATCGACTAACATGCGGTTACGACCACCGCCCGGTGGCGTTCCACGACGTACAAGGAGATCCCATGCTCAAGCTGCGTTTCCTTCGTGTCGCGCTGATGGCCGGCGTGCTGGCCGCCGGCAGCGCTGCCGCCGAGACTGTTCATCTGACCGCGAACCTGCAGCCGTCGAGCGAGGTACCGCCGACGACGAGCAAGGGCTCGGGCAAGGTCGACGCGACGTTCGACACGTCGACCCACACGCTGCAGTGGACGGTCACGTACCAGGATCTGACCGGGCCGGCGACGGCCGCGCACTTCCACGGGCCGGCGCCTGTCGGGCAGAACGCGGACCCGCAGGTGGGGATACCGAAGGACGGGCTCGCGAGCCCGATCAAGGGCTCGAAGGAGCTGACCGACACGCAGGTCGGCGACCTGATGGCCGGCAAGTGGTATTTCAACGTGCATACGAAGGCGCATCCGGCGGGCGAGATCCGCGGGCAGGTGCTGCCGGCGAGCTGATGGCCGGCGTTTGATGTAGAGGCACCTGTCGAACGTTGCCGGCGCAATCGCACGTACCATCGACACATTTCGATACGGAGTGCGTCCGATGAGTTGGCAAAGCAAAGTCGCGTGCTGGCTGTTGCGCTGGCAGTTCCATCCGGAGACCACCCGCCCGGTGGTCGAGCCGGAGCGTGCGCGCCGCTTCACGCGGCTGCGGATGCGCGTGCCGCGCCGCGCGCCGTCCGGCTACCGGCTGCGCGAGTGCGACGGGCCGGGCGACGCGCCGCTGAAGGGCGAATGGCTCGAGCGCACCGACCTGCCGGCCGGCCGTCGCAACGGACGCATGCTGCTGTACTTTCACGGTGGCGGCTATTACTTCTGCTCGACGAAGACGCATCGCCCGCTCGTGTTCGGACTGACGAAGCGCGCCGGCGTGCGCTCGTTCTCGCTCGACTACCGGCTCGCCCCTGAAACGCGCTTCCCCGGCGCGCTCGACGACGCGCTCGCCGCGTACCGGAAGCTGCTCGAATTGGGCACGCCGCCGGAATCGATCGTGCTCGGCGGCGATTCGGCGGGCGGCGGGCTCGCGCTCGCGACGCTCGTCGCGTTGCGCGATCGCGGCGAGCCGCTGCCGGCCGGCGCGATCCTGTTCTCGCCGTGGACCGATCTCGCGGCGACCGGCGCGACGCTGCGCACGAACGACGGGATCGACCCGATGTTCGCGGGCCCGGCGCTCGGCAAGGCCGCGAAGCTCTATCTCGGCGACACGCCGGGCACGCATCCGTACGCGTCGCCGCTGTACGCGGATCTCGCCGGACTGCCGCCGCTGTTCATCCAGGCCGGCAGCACCGAAGTGCTGCTCGACGATTCGCGCCGCGTCGCCGACAAGGCGAGGGCCGCGGGCGTGCAGGTCGAGATCGAGATCTGGCCCGACATGCCGCACGTCTGGCAGGTGTACACGCCGTTCTTGCCGGAATCGCGGCGCGCGCTCGACCGGGCGGCCGCGTTTCTGCGCCGGGTCGCGGTCGAGCGGTCGGTTCAGCGCGTGGGCGAGGCGTCGATCGCCTGATACGCGGCCCGCACGACGGCCGCGCCGTACTTGTGCTCGAGGCGGCGCACCGCGAAATGCCCGTGCGCCATCTGCTGGAAGTGATCGATGAACAGCGTGTTGACGGTGGCGCCGAGCACCGCGCCGAGCGCCGGAATCGACTTCGCGGCCATCTGCTCGGTCACCTGCACCGAGAACCGCGACGCGACCGTCTGCACGAGCCGGAACAGCGCGGCCGAGCCGTGCGACGCGATCCCCTTCGACGCGATCTCCGACGACGCCCGCGAGATCGCCTGCGCGAGCGCCGCACGCATCGCGAAGTAGCCGAGATCCGCGTCGCCTTCCTTCGGCAGCGCCGCGCTGCCCATCCCGAGCACCGCGAGACACTGCAACTGCGTGTCGATCGACGACAGATCCTCGCCCTCGCTGCGCGCGATGTCGCAAACCGAGCGGAAGATCAGCGTCGTCGTGACCGGCAGCTCGACCGGCAGCGCGACGAAGCCGAACGCGCCGCCCGCCGCGCCGGTCGTCGCGACCGCGAGCTTGTGCAGCAGGTTGCTCGGCTTGTCGGGCGCGTCGTCGGCGTTCGGCCGGCCGAGCGTGCGCAGCGCGATGTTCAGGCACTTGCGCAGTGCGATCTGCGTCGCGTCGTGGATCTTGCCGGTCGCGAAGTCCGGCAGCTTGCCGATCATCTTCTCGATCGGCGCGCCGACGACGCTCGTCAGCTTCATCGTCAGCGACGGGCTGTCGAGCCGCTGCTTCGCGCGTCGCAGCGCATCCAGGTCTTGATCGGACAGCGTCGTCGCGACGCCGATTGAAATCGGTTCCATTTCTCTCCCTCGCGGTGGCGTTTCGCCGCGCATACACGCATTCAGGCCGTCGCCAGCATACCCCACCCATGCTAGAATCCCGAATTCTTTGACTCGTCAAAAGTTGCGCTAACAAAAAATGGCCCTTCATACCGCCGCCCACCATTCGAGCGGGCAAGTGCTGCCGTTCCGGGAATCACTGCTCGCGATGCTCGGCATGTCGTTCGTCACGATGCTCGTCGCGCTCGACCAGACCGTCGTCGGCACCGCGCTACCGACGATCGTCTCCGAACTGAGAGGGTTCGATCTCTATGCGTGGGTGGCGACGTCGTATCTGCTGACGTCGGTGATCACCGTGCCGATCTTCGGCCGGCTCGGCGACCACTACGGGCGCAAGCCGTTCGTGATCGCGTCGATCGTCGTGTTCACCGGTGCGTCGGCGCTGTGCGGGATGGCGAACAGCATGCTGTTCCTCGTGCTCGCGCGCGGCCTGCAGGGGATCGGCGGCGGGATGCTGGTCGGCACCGCGTTCGCGTGCGTGCCCGATCTGTTCCCCGATTCGGTCGTCCGGCTGCGCTGGCAGGTGATCCTGAGCTCCGCGTTCGGGATCGCGAACGCGATCGGCCCGTCGCTCGGCGGCTTCCTGACCCAGTATTACGGCTGGCGCTCGGTGTTCTACGTGAACCTGCCGGTCGGCCTGCTGTCGCTGTTCTTCGTATGGCGCTATCTGCCGCACCTGCGGCAGGCCGATGACGACCGCCAGATGAGTCTCGACTGGCCCGGCGCGCTGCTGATCGCACTGACGCTCGGCTCGATGCAGCTGTTCGTCGAATGGTTGCCGAAGTACGGGATCGCGAGCTGGGCGACGCTGCTGCTCGTCGTCACGGTCGGCGCGGGCGCCGCGCTGTGGCACTGGGAGAAGCGCTGCGAACATCCGATTCTGCCGTTCGACATGTTCCGCAACCGCTCGCTGTCCGCGCTGTTCGTGCTCGCGATCCTGGCCGGCATGGCGATGCTGTCGCTGCTGTTCTATGCGCCGCTGCTGTTCCAGGGCGGCTTCGGCATGTCGCCGAAGGACGCGGGCCTCGTGATCACGCCGCTCGTCGTGTTCATCACGATCGGCAGCATCATGAACGGCCGCATCGTCACGCGGATCCGGAACCCGAACGCGATGCTTCGGATCGGCTTCGCGCTGTTCGCGCTGACGTGCGCGGGCATTACCGTCGCGACGCGCGCGATGCCGACCTGGGCGCTGATGTCGCTGATGGTCGCGGGCGGCGTCGGGCTCGGTTTCGTGCTGCCGAACCTGACCGTGTTCGCGCAGCAGACGGCCGGGCGCCAGCACCTCGGCATCGCGACCGCGCTGCTGCAGTCGCTGCGGATGGTCGGCGGGATGGTCGGCACTGCGATCACCGGCACGCTGGTGAACCAGATGTACGGCAACGGCGTGCGCAGCGCGCTCGATGCCGACCACGCGCTGCACTGGTATGCGCAGCTCGCCGATCCGCAGATCCTGATCGACCGCGCCGCGCAAAGCAGCCTCGTCGCGGAGCTTGGGCGCGCCGGGCACAACGGCGCGCTGCTGCTCGAGTCGGCCCGCGAATCGCTGGTCGGCGCGATCCACCTCGGCATCGCGCTGTCGGCGGTCGTCGCGGTCTATGCGGTGTGGCACTGCGGCCGCGTGCCGCCGGTCAAGCTGCGGCGCGCGGTCGAGCCGAGCGTCGTCGTCGAATAACCCCCGGAGTCGGATTCAACGCATGGAAGAACAGGATCGCGTCGCGATTTTTCAGCAGTTCGGACGCACGTATCGCGCATTCATGTCCGCGTTCGAGTCGCAGGTCGGGCAGCCGATGCCGCGCTGGCGGATCATGGTCATGCTCGACCGGTTCGGCGGGCGCTCGTCGCAGAAGCGGCTCGTCGAGGTGCTGCGCGTCGACCCGGGCGCGCTGACGCGCCAGTTGAAGGCGCTCGAGGCGCTCGGCTGGGTCGAGCGCGAATCGGACGCGCGCGACAACCGCGTGACGAACGTGAGCCTGACCGCGGACGGGCGCGCCGCGTTCGACGCGGGCGTGCCGCGCCGCAACGCGTTCCTGCGCGAGACGATGACCGTGTTGCCGGACGACGCGCTGACCGCGCTCTCGGGCGCGCTCGCGACGCTCGAATCGCGGATCGTAGAGGTCGGCGCGCATTCGGACGAACAGTCCGGCGCGCGCTGAGCGGGCCGCGCGCGGCGCCGGTCGGCCGCCGCGCCGGTCAGACGCGCCGGTCAGACGCGCCGGTCAGACGCGCCGGTCAGACGCGCCGGTAAGACGCGACTCGCGCACGTCGGGTGCGCGTCAGGCGCGCATCAGAACATCAGAAGAACGTTTCGATCACTTCCTTCACGCGGAACTGCGGATCGAGGACGAGCAGCTGGCGCCACTTGTCGAACGTCAGGCATGGGTGCGAGATGTCGAACGCGATCATGTCGCCGACCTTCAGGTCCGCGCCGGGCGCGATCTGCAGGTACGCGTGCTGGTCCATCAGCCCGGTGATCGCCCAGCCCTCGCTCTCGGCGACGTCGCGCGGCGCGGTGTCGCGGCCCGGGCGGAAGTGGCGCGCGGGTTCCGGCAGGCCGGCGTCGAACGCGGAGTCGCGCTTGCCGAGCGCGACGATCGCGCGGTCCGGCTCCGGCACCGACTGCACGTACGCCCACAGTTGCAGCGCGGGCAGCAGCCCTTCGCCCATCTTGCGCGCGATCGGGTTGCGCGCGAACACGCCGGTTTGCGCGTGCTTGTAGATGCCGACGTCGTGCGTCAGATAGCAGCCGGGGCGCAGCACGACTTCCGCGAAGCCCGCGTCCGACGCTTTCGCGAACTCTTCCGCGACGACGTCGTACCACGCGGAGCCCGCGCCCGACAGGATCGCCGGCGTGCGCGCGAAGCGGCCGGCGGCGGCGAGCTCGCGCGTCAGCGCGACCGCGCCCTGCAGGAACGCGCGGATGTCGGCTTCCTCCTTCAGCACGCCTTCGTACAGCTCGATCCCGGCGAGCTTTACCGTATCCGGATACCGCGCGATCGCGTCGAGCACCGCCTGGCGCTGCGCGTCGTCGCGCACGCCGGTGCGGCCGCCCGGCACGCCGAGCTCGAGCAGCACGTTGAGCGTCTTCTTCTTCTCGCCGAAGAAGCGGCCGAGCTGATCGACGCCGTCGGCCGAATCGACGAGGCAGAAGAATTCGAACTCCGGATCCGACATCAGCTCGGCGATCATCATCATGTTGTGGCGACCGACGAGCTGGTTCGCGAGCAGCACGCGGCGCACGCCGCCGTGATACGCGGCGCGCGTCTGATGCGCGGTCGCGAGCGTGATGCCCCACGCGCCGGCGTCGAGCTGGCGGCGGAACAGCTGCGGCGCCATCGTCGTCTTGCCGTGCGGCGCGAACTTCACGCCGTATTCCTGGACGAACGCCTGCATCCACTTCAGGTTGTGCTCGATGCGATCCTCGTACAGCACGGCGGCCGGCAGGCTCACATCCTCCGCGAGCAGATTCCATTCGAGCCGGCGCGCGTCGGATAGCGGCACGCTCGCGCCCGGCAGATTGCCGAGGCCCTTGCCGAACGGATCGATCGAGGTTTCCTGATAGTTTGTAACTTTCATTTCATCCCGCTCCATCATCGATATGTATGGTCCCAACATTGACACGTGAATGGTACAGAAAGTAGCATCGGCGCGGTGATGTTATTTAGTAACATGGTGCGCCGCAACGATTCCCGCAGATGAATCCATCCGCTGTCCAATCCGTCGGTCAGTCGACCGTTGCGCCGGCCGCCGAATCCGCCGCGGCCGCCGAATCCGCCGCGTCGGCCGAATCCGCCGCGTCGACCGCATCCGCCGCGTCGGCCGCATCGGGCGTCCAGCCGGCCGTCGACATCGTCGCGCGGATCACCGAATGCGCGCCCGAGCTGCGCGACGCCGAGCGCAAGGTTGCCGCGTTCATTCTCGCGGATCTTGCGCGCGCCGCGCACGCGAGCATCGGCACGCTCGCGCGCGACGCGGACGTCAGCATCGCCACCGTCACGCGCTTCGCGAAGGCGGTGGGCTGCCGCGACGTGCGCGAGCTGAAGGTGCTCGTCGCGCAGGCGGCGGCCGTCGGCCAGCGCTTCCTCACGCCCGCCGGCGCGGCCGACGCGCGGGACACGAACCCGGCGTTGCTCGTCTACGAGGAGATTCAGCTCGCGCTCGCGCACAATCATCAGCTGCTGCGGCAGATGTCGTTCGACGCGGCCGCGGCCGCGCTCGTCGGCGCGAAGATGATCTACGTGTACGGGCAGGGCGGCGGCTCGACCGCGCTCGCGGACGAGCTGCGCTTTCGGCTCGTGCGTTTCGGCCGGCCGGTCGCGAGCTATCAGGACAGCGTGCTGCAGCGGATGGTTGCGGCGACTGTGTCGCGCGAGCAGGTGATCGTCGCGCTGTCGACGACGGGCCGCGTGCCCGAGCTGCTCGAGAGCTGCGCGCTCGCGAAGCGCTACGGCGCGACGCTGATCGCGCTGACCGCGCCCGCGTCGCCGCTCGCGCAGCTCGCCGATCACCTGATTCCGGTGGTCGCGTTCGAAACCGACTTCATTTTCAAGCCATCGACATCGCGCTACGCGATGATGATGGCGCTCGACGTGCTCGTCACCGAGGTCGCGCTGCGGCTCGGCGACGCGTGCCGTGAATCGTTGCGCCGCATCAAGCATGCGCTCGACGCGCATCGCGGCGGCGGAGACCGTCAACCGGTAGGAGACTGACCCATGCATTCGCACCCCGAAGCCGCCGATACGCTGATCGTCGGCGCCCAGCTTTACGACGGCACCGGCGCGCCGCCCGTCGAGCGCGACGTCGCGATCCGCAACGGCATGATCGCCGCGATCGGCAATCTGTCGAACTGGCTGGCCGAAGAGGTCGTCGAAGCGAACGGCCGTGCGCTCGCGCCCGGCTTCATCGACGTCCACACGCACGACGACACGCACGTGATCCGCTCGCCGCAGATGCTGCCGAAGATCACGCAGGGCGTGACGACGGTGATCGTCGGCAACTGCGGGATCAGCGCGTCGCCGGTCACGCTAGCGGGCGACCCGCCGGATCCGATGAACCTGCTCGGCGATCGCGGCGCGTTCCTGTATCCGACGTTCGCCGACTACGTCGCCGCGGTGAACGACGCGCGGCCGGCCGTGAACGTCGCGGCGCTGATCGGCCACACCGCGCTGCGCAACAATCACATGGACCGCCTGGATCGAGCGGCGACCGACGCCGAGGTTGCCGGAATGCGCGCGCAGCTCGAGGAGGCGCTCGCGAACGGCGCGCTCGGCCTGTCGACCGGGCTCGCATACGGCTCCGCGTTCTCGGCGACGCCCGACGAGGTGATGGCGCTAGCCGAGCCGCTCGCGAATGCGGGCGCGCTGTACACGACGCACATGCGCACCGAGTTCGACGCGATTCTCGACGCGATGGACGAGGCGTACCGCGTCGGCCGCCACGCGAAGGTGCCGGTCATCATCTCGCACCTGAAGTGCGCGGGGCCGTCGAACTGGGGGCGCAGCACCGAGGTGCTCGCGTCGCTCGAGCGCGCGCGCGGCTATCAGCCGGTCGGCTGCGACTGCTATCCGTACAGCCGCAGCTCGTCGACGCTCGACCTCAAGCAGGTGACGGGTGACATCGACATCACGATCACGTGGTCGGAGCCGCATCCGGAAGTCGCGGGCAAGCTGTTGAAGGCGATCGCGGCCGATTGGGGCGTGACCGAGCAGGAGGCCGCGCAGAAGATCCGGCCGGCGGGCGCGGTGTATCACAACATGTCGGAGGACGACGTGCGGCGGATCCTGTCGCATCCGGCGACGATGGTCGGCTCCGACGGGTTGCCGAACGATCCGCTGCCGCATCCGCGGCTGTGGGGCGCGTTCCCGCGCGTGCTCGGCCATTACGCGCGCGATACGGGGCTGCTGCCGCTCGAGGAGGCGGTGCGCAAGATGACGTCGCTATCCGCGCGGCGCTATGGGATCGTCGGGCGCGGCGAGGTGCACGTGGGCTTCCACGCGGATCTCGTGCTGTTCGATCCGGACCGCGTGATCGACGCGGCGACGTTCGATCGCCCGCAGCAACCGGCGCACGGGATCGACGCGGTGTGGGTCAACGGCGTGCTGACCTACCGCGACGGCCAGCCGACCGGCGAGCGCGCGGGCGGCTTCGTCGCGCGCGGCGCGCGAGTGCCGGTGTCGGCCGAAGCGGCGTTTTGACGGCGATAGCGGACGGCGGACGACGCGAGAGCGGATTCGGATTCATCATCGTCGCGTGCCGTGATGGAAGGCGGCGCGTGCATTCATAACCGAAGCAACCAGGAGTGAAGCAATGAAGCGATATGGGATTGGCGAAGCGAAGGGCACCGGCGGCCAGGTGATGCCGTTTGCGCGCGCGGTCGAGGCGGACGGCTGGCTGTACGTGTCCGGCCAGACGCCGATGGTGAACGGCGAGGTCGTCGAGGGCGGGATCGTCACGCAATCGAAGCAGGCGATCGAGAACGTGATCGCGATCCTGAAGGAAGCGGGCTACGGGCTCGAGCACGTCGTGCGCTGCGGCGTGTGGCTCGACGACGCGCGCGATTTCGCGTCGTTCAACAAGGTGTTCATTTCGTACTTCGGCGAGCATCCGCCGGCGCGCGCGGCCGTGCAGTCGAGCATGGTGATCGATTGCAAGGTCGAGGTTGATTGTATTGCTTATAAGGCGCCGGGGAAGTAACGGGGCGGGCGGTTTGATCCCGGCAACGGGCCGGTGCGCGAGGGGCGTGCCGGCCCATTTTGCGTTTACGGGGCGAGCGTGCGTTGGGTTAATCTCCATCTCGCATGCTGGTGTATTTGACTGTAGAATCGCGCGGGAGAGCGCCCATGTCATTTCGATGACAATAAAGAGTAGTCAAAAAGTAATAAAGGGATGGAAATGCGTGCACGAGACATTGTGGGGGCCATTCGAGGTCGCCTGATGCCGATAGCAGTCTTCTGCGGGATCATTTTTGTTGCCCTGGGTCTGTTCACTTTCAACGCGCGGGCAGGAGAATTGCCATCATCGGCCAGCAAACCGAGCCTTACCACGTCCGATCTACCGCGCAACGAAAAACCGCCCCTCTTTGATCCGCATCGAAAGAGCTTTACGTGCGTTTATCAGAATCAGCATGTGCCGCCTGTCGATCCCCAGGCAGAGTTGTGGTTTCAGCAGGCTCTCGTGCTCGACAACCCGGATATCTACTACGAGAAGCGTGACTATCCGAAGATTTACCAGCTATACGCTCAGGCTGCCGATCGCGGTAGCTGGAAAGCCATGCTCAATCTTGCTTCGTTGATTCTAAGTAGTTATCCGGGAGTGCCTCAGCACGATCCTGAAATCGCGATTGAATGGGTTGAGAAAGCGATGCGGTTAGGCGTACCCGACGCATACGACATGATGGGCACGTACCATCAGAACGGGATGATCAAGGGAGGCAATGCAAACAGCGCCTATGCATTTTTTCAACGTGCAGCGGACATGGGTAGCCCCTCGGCCCAAGCGTTTCTCGGTTTTAGGATGAGTGGGAGCTACGACAGTCCAGATGGTGAATTCTGGGGGAATTCGGCCATTGGCATGAAAATGTTGCAATGTGCACTTGCCCAAGGCTATGGGGACGCCGCTTACGACTTGGGTGGCTTATATAAGGGAACTACGCCTGAGTCAAAACTTCAGGCACTCAAGGTCTTGCACGAAGGCGTAAAGCTTGGATGCGCAAAATGTGCAAGCGATTTAGCGTCCGAATTTCGTGGATTTGACTTGGCCAGCGGCAACAATCTTATCGGCCATGTCGACACAGCACGCGCCGAACGCTATTTCAAGTTGGGAGAGGCACTGGAGCACTATCAAGGTCGCCTGAAATTGCCGAACCTGGACGAGGTTCTCCCGTTGCCACCCGCTCCACTCCCCAAATGGGACGGGAATGCGAAGACGCTGATCGACGCTGCGAAGCCGGTCAATCCGCCAGCGAAATAGGAGAAAAACCGTGCCTTCATCAGATAATTCTGCCGTTGTCTGAAATGAATCGATCCGGCGCGAAGCTAATCGTCCTTGTTCTGCGACTTCTATTCGCCAGTCTCTGCGTGCTGGTTGTCGAATCGCACGCCAGCCCCCTTGCTGCTCTGACTGGCAAGCTGAGGGCATCGATGTCCGACCTGCCACGCTACGAGAAACTGCCGTTGTTCAGCCCGCACCGCAAGACTTTTACCTGTGTCTATCAGGACCAGCACGTGCCGCCGATAGATCCGCAGGCCGAATTGTGGTTCCAGCAGGCGCTGGCGCTAGATGACCCGAACATCGATTACGACAAACGCAACTACGCGAAGATCTATCAACTGTACACGCAGGCCGCCGAGCGCGATCACTGGAAGGCCATGCTCAATCTCGCCTCGCTGATTCTGAGTGAGTATCCCGGCGTACCCCAGCACGATCCTGAAATTGCAATTCGTTGGGTTGAGAAGGCGATGCAGCTGGGTGTACCCGACGCATACGACATGATGGGAACCTATCACCAGAACGGGTTGATCAAGGGCGGTGATGCGACTAGCGCATACGCATTTTTTCAACGTGCGGCTGACATGGGCAGTCCGTCCGCGATGACATTTCTTGGGGAAAAGCTCGACGCTGCGTACGACGATTCGGATGAAGCGTTCTGGGGCAACTTGCCGATCGCTACCCAGATGCTCGAGTGTGCTCTCGCACAAGGCTACGGAGATGCGGCAGAAGAGTTGGGTTTTGTCTACGCTCGGGCGAGAACGGCAGACGCGAAACGTCGTGCACTGGCGGTTTTACAGGAAGGCGTAAAGCTAGGGAGTGCAAAATGTGCAAGCACGTTATCCATTGAGTTTGGCGGATTCAACTTGACCAACGGCAGGAACCTTCCCGGCAGTATCGATAAGGCTCGTGCTGATCGATATCGCGTAGTGAAGGGGGCGTTGGAGCACTATCAAGGTCGCCTGAAATTGTCGAACCTGGACGAAGTTCTCCCGTTGCCACCCGCTTCACTCCCCAGATGGGACGGGAATGCGAAGACGCTGATCGACGCTGCGAAGCCGGTCAGTCCGCCCGCGAAATAGGAGAAAACCGTGCCTTCATCAGATAATTCTGCCGTTGTATGAAATGAATCGATCCAGCGCGAAGCTTATCGTCCTTGTTCTGCGACTTCTATTCGCCAGTCTCTGCGTGGTGGCTGTCGAATCGCAGGCCAGTCCCCTTGCTGCTTTGACTAGCAAGCTGAGGGCATCGATGTCCGACCTGCCGCGTTACGAGAAACTGCCGTTGTTCAGCCCGCACCGCAAGACTTTTACGTGCGTCTATCAGGAGCAGCACGTGCCGCCGATAGATCCGCAGGCTGAATTGTGGTTCCAGCAGGCCCTTGCGCTAGATGATCCGAACATCGACTACGACAGGCGCGACTACCCGAAGATCTACCAGCTGTACACGCAGGCCGCCGAGCGCGATCACTGGAAGGCCATGCTCAATCTCGCTTCGCTCATACTGAGCGATCATCCGGGGGTACAGAACCATGATCCAGAGGCAGCAATCCGCTGGGTGGAAAAGGCGATGAAACTAGGTGTGCCTGACGCCTACGACATGATGGGGATTTATCACCAGAACGGGCTAGTCAAGGGGGGCGATGCTACAAGCGCATATGCCTTCTTCCAGCGCGCGGTCGATATGGGTAGCCCGTCAGCGCAGACGTTCTTGGGATACAAGTTGGCGGGCACCTACGACGATCCAGCGGAGGGCTTTTGGGGTAACGAGCCCATTGCAACACAGATGCTAGAGTGTGCGTTCGCCCAAGGCTATGGCGACGCCGCCGAAAAGTTGAGCCTGATCTATGCTCGAGCCAATACCCCGGAGGCAAAGTTTCGGGCCTGTCAGTAATTTCGTGTTCAAGGCATATCATCCTCTCAAGGAGAATGTATGCCCCGCAAACCGAAAGCCAAGCCTGCAGAGCTGCCGGCGATTCCGGCCGAACTGCTTGAACAGTTCGGCAACGGTCCGATGA
>NZ_JACBNX010000020.1 GCF_013403875.1 Burkholderia guangdongensis
AACACGGCTCAAGGTGCAGTGAACGGTGTCGTCGGCACGGTGGGTGGCAACAACCCGACGGGCACGCTGAACGGTGTCCTGAACACGGTGACGGGTTCCCTCGGTGGCAATGGCCCGACGGGCGCGCTGAACGGTGTCGTGGGCACGGTGACGGGCGCATTGGGCGGCAACAGCCCGACGGGCGCACTGAACGGTGTCGTGAACACGGCTCAAGGTGCAGTGAACGGTGTCGTCGGCACGGTGGGCGGTAACAACCCGACCGGCGCGCTGAACGGTGTCGTGGGCACGGTGACGGGCGCACTGGGCGGCAACAGCCCGACGGGCGCACTGAACGGTGTCCTGAACACGGTGACGGGTTCCCTCGGCGGCAATGGCCCGACGGGCGCGCTGAATGGTGTCCTGAACACGGTGACGGGTTCCCTTGGCAGCAATGGTCCGACGGGCGCGCTGAACGGTGTCGTGAACACGGTGACCGGCTCTCTCGGCGGCAACGGCCCGACGGGTACGCTGAACGGTGTCGTCAACACGGCTCAAGGTGCAGTGAACGGTGTCGTCGGCACGGTGGGCGGCAGCAACCCGACGGGTGCGCTGAATGGTGTCGTGGGCACGGTGACGGGCGCACTGGGCGGTAACAGCCCGACGGGCGCGCTGAACGGTGTCCTGAACACGGTGACCGGTTCCCTCGGCGGCAATGGCCCGACGGGCGCACTGAACGGCGTCGTGGGCACGGTGACGGGCGCACTGGGCGGCAACGGTCCGACGGGCGCGCTGAACGGTGTCGTCAACACGGCTCAAGGTGCAGTGAACGGTGTCGTCGGCACGGTAGGCGGGAACAACCCGACGGGCGCGCTGAACGGTGTCGTGAACACGGTGACCGGCACGCTGGGTGGTAGCAACCCGACGGGTACGCTGAATGGTGTCCTGAACACGGTGACCGGTTCCCTCGGCAGCAATGGTCCGACGGGCGCGTTGAATGGCGTCGTGGGCACGGTGACGGGCGCACTGGGCGGCAATAGCCCGACGGGCGCACTGAACGGTGTCGTGAACACGGTGACCGGCTCCCTCGGCGGCAACGGCCCGACGGGTGCGCTGAACGGTGTCGTGAACACGGCTCAAGGTGCAGTGAACGGTGTCGTCGGCACGGTGGGCGGTAACAACCCGACCGGCGCGCTGAACGGTGTCGTGAACACGGTGACCGGCACGCTGGGCGGCAACAGCCCGACGGGCGCACTGAACGGTGTCCTGAACACGGTGACGGGTTCCCTCGGCGGCAACAGCCCGACGGGCGCGCTGAATGGCGTCGTGGGCACGGTGACCGGCACGCTGGGTGGTAGCAACCCGACGGGCGCGCTGAACGGTGTCGTCAACACGGCTCAAGGTGCAGTGAACGGTGTCGTCGGCACGGTGGGTGGCAACAACCCGACCGGTGCGCTGAACGGTGTCCTGAACACGGTGACCAGTTCCCTCGGTGGCAATGGCCCGACGGGCGCGCTGAATGGTGTCGTGGGCACGGTGACGGGCACGCTGGGCGGCAACGACCCGACGGGCGCACTGAACGGTGTCGTGAACACGGTGACGGGCTCTCTCGGCGGCAGCAACCCGACCGGCGCGCTGAACGGCGTCGTGGGCACGGTGACGGGTGCACTGGGCGGCAACAGCCCGACCGGCGCGCTGAACGGTGTCGTGAACACGGTGACCGGTTCCCTCGGCGGCAGCAATCCGGCGGGCGCACTGGGCGGCGCAGTGAGCACGATCACGGGCACGCTCGGCGGTGTCGGTGGCATCGGCGGTGTCGGCGGTATCGGCGGCTCGAACCCGCTGGCACCGGTGCAAGGCGCGGTGACGCAGGTCGTGGACACGCTGGCCGGCACCGGCACGCAGATCACGCCGATCACGAGCATCGTCCAGGGTCTGCAGAACGCCGGCGGCAACGCGGTCGGCGTGCTGCAGGGTTCGCTGGGCTCGGTGACGGGCGCACTCGGCGGCATCGGCGGCTCGAACGCGCTCGCTCCGGTCCAGGGCGTCGTGAATCAGGTCGTGAACACGGTGACCAGCAGCAACCCGACGGGTGCACTGGGCAGCGCAGTCGGCTCGGTGACGGGCGCACTGAGCGGCATCGGCGGCGCAAATCCGCTGGCGCCGGTCCAGGGCGTCGTGAACTCGATCACCGGCGCGCTGGGCGGCGCCGGCAGCTCGAGCCCGCTGGCGCCGGTCCAGGGCGTCGTGAACTCGATTACCGGTTCGCTCGGCGGTGTCGGCGGCGTGAATCCGGTGGGTCCGGTTCAGGGCGTGGTGGGCACGGTCACCGGTGCGCTGGGCGGCATCGGCGGCGCGCTGACGCAGACGGTCGGCGCGCTGACGGGTGGGCTGACGGGTGGGCTGACCGGCGGCGCCGGGACGCTCGGCCAGGTCGGCGGCACGCTCACGGGCGCGGCAGGCTCGGTGGCGGGCGCGGGCGGCGGTCTGCTCGGTGCCGGCGCCGGTGCGGCGAACGGCGTAACGAGCGGCGTAACGAGCGGTGTAGCGGGCGGTACGATCGGCACGATCGGCGCGGCCAACTCGGTCGTCACGAACGGCGCCGGTGCGACGAGCACGGTCGTGAACTCGGTCGGCAACGCGGCTGGGGCAGCGGTCGGCTCGGTCCCGGCTCTGACGGTGACGACGAGTCACCAGAGCGGTGCGGGCACGAACCCGCTGTCGCCGGTGTCGGGCCTGCTCTCGACGTTGACGAACGTGCTGAAGTAAAACGCGCGACACGCTCCGACCGGCGGGCAGCAGCCCGCCGGTCCAGCGATCTGGCGGCACGACACTCCGGTGTCGTGCCGTTTTTTCTGTGATTCGCCGCGGACGATCGAACGTCCGCGCGCACCGTCGGCGCTCGCGTGCGCCGGAACCGAGTCCCGACATCCCCGAGCCGAATCCGGCCGGTTTCAAAGACAGTGGAATAACCGTCCCCGTCCGTCCGTTTATCTACCGAGTTCCGTCGCGCCCGCGCGGCGGGATAATGGCCGACGGAGGCGTCGATCGTCCCGTCGCGCCATGTTGCAAAGGGGGACGGAGAGATGAAACCGATGCCGCACGTCGCCGCGCCGGCATGAGCTACGAATCCGACCTGCTGGTCTGGCTGCCGCACCTGACGCGGTATGCCCGCGCGCTGACCGGGGATCCGGCCTGGGCGGACGATCTCGTGCAGGACACGGTCGAGCGCGCGCTGAACAAGCCTCCGCCGCGCGCGGACGGCAATCTGCGCGCGTGGCTGCTGACGCTGCTGCGCCATCGCTTCATCGACCAGTTGCGCGCGCGGCACGAGTTCGCGGTCGACGACGCGGTCGCGCCGTGGCAGACGATGCCCGCGCCGGCCGGCGAGATCAGCGGGCTGCTGCTGCGCGACGTCGAGCGCGCGCTGTACCGGCTGCCGGTCGAGCAGCGCGAGGTGCTGCTGCTCGTCGCGCTCGAGGGGCTGACTTACCAGGAGGCCGCACAGGTGCTCGCGGTGCCGCCCGGCACCGTGATGTCGCGGCTCGCACGGGCGCGCGAGCACATGCGCGCGCAACTATCCGACGAGCGGAACGAGCGGGGGGCCACGCGCGGCGCCGCGTTAAGGGTGATCGGGGTGATCGGAAAACCATGAGCGACGATCCGCACAAGCCTTCGAACGAGCCGGACGCCGATGCGGCCGCGCAACTGCTGTCCGCGCTGCTCGACGACGAGCTGTCGGCGCCGGCGCGGCGCGAGCTGCTCGCGCGCGTGCAGACCCATCCGGACGACGCCGCGCGTCTCGCGCACTACCGCGCGCAGCGCGCGGCGCTGCACGCGCTGTTCCCGCTGCCCGACGCGGCGCCGGCGCTGTTCGTGCAGCGGCGCGCGTCGTGGCGGCGCAGCGCCGCGTTCGGCGTCGGCGGGCTCGCGGCGGGGCTGCTGCTCGGCATCGCGCTGTACGCCGGGCTCGGCGCGTTCACGCGGCAGCCGGACTTCGCGGCGCGCGCGGACGTCGCATACTCGGTCTACGCGCCCGAGCGCCGGCATCCGGTCGAACTCGACGCGGCCGAGCCCGCGCGGCTGACCGCGTGGCTGTCGGAGCGGATCGGGCGGCCGGTGCGCGCGCCGTCGCTCGACGAATACGGCTACGCGCTGATCGGCGGCCGGCTGCTGCCCGGCCGATCGGGCCCGGCCGCGCAGCTGATGTACCAGCGCGCGGGCGGCGAACGCGTGACGCTGTACGTGAGCGCGTTCGCAGGCGGCACCGCGGCGCCGCGCGTGCTGCGCGCGGCCGGCCGAAGCACGTTCTACTGGGCCGTCCACGGAACCGGCTACGCGCTGTCCGGCAGCGACGCCGAGGCGCGTCTCGCCGAGATCGCGACGGACGTGTGCGGCGAGCTCGGCGGCCCGGTCGGCGCCTGGAGCGGATGACGCGCATTCGCAATGCTGCACACACCGCGCGCATCGCGCGAAACGAGGAGGACGCGATGTCGACGATGTCGATGACGACCCGGATCCTGACCGCCGCCTGCGCGGCGGCGGCGTCGCTCGCGCTGGCCGCGAGCGTTCCGTTGCCGGCGCACGCCGACGAAGCCGTCTATCGCGCGGCGGTTGACGCCGACGGCGTGCAGCGCGTCGCGATCGTCGGCGGCAGCTACTTCTTCCGCCCGAAGCACGTGATCGTCAAAGCGAACGTGCCGGTCGAGCTGACCGTCACGCAGGAGCCGGGGATGATCCCGCACAGCTTCGAGATCAACGCGCCGCAGGCGGGCATCGCGGTGCACACCGAGCTGAGCACGACGCCGCGCACGCTACGCTTCACGCCGACCGAGCCCGGCCGGTTCGCCTACTATTGCACGCATCGGCTGCTGTTCTTCAAGAGCCATCGCGAGCGCGGGATGGAAGGCGTGCTGGAGGTCGAGGCGTCGCCATGAGCGCCGTGCCCACCGTGCTCACTGTGCTCACTGTGCATGTGGCCGCCACGTTGATGGGAGCGGGGATGACCGATCCAGTGAGCGCCGCGCAGGCGAGCTTCGAGCGCGCGACGTCGTATCGCGCGACGATCCGCTCGACGCCGTCGCACGGCGAGCCGACCGAGTTTCGCTATGCGTACCGGAAGCCCGGCTACGTGCGGATGGATTTCGTGACGCCGCATCGCGGCGCGGTGCTCGTCTACGACCCGGCGAGCCGCAAGGTGCGGCTGCGACCGTTCGGCGCGCACCTGCCGCCGGCGCTGTCGCTGTCGCCGGCGAACCGGCTCGTGCGCGACGCGAGCGGCCATCGCGTCGACGAATCCGACGTCGGGCAGCTCCTGCGCAACGTCCACGCGCTGCAGCGGCGCGGCACGACCGACGACGCGGGCGAGGAGACCGTCGACGGCCGCGCGGCCGTGCACGTCACGGTGACGGGCGCGCCCGGCGAGCAGGTCGCGGGCGTGCATCGCTACGCGCTGTGGCTCGACGCGCGCGACGGTTTTCCACGCAAGGTCGTCAGCTACGCGGACGGCGGCGATACGCCGCTCGAAACGGTGACGCTCGACGACGTCGAGATCGACGTCGCGTTTCCGGACCATTTCTTCGAACCGTGACGCGGAGCAGCCCGATGGCCGAGTACCGGTTTTCGACGACGTGGCGGATCGACGCGCCGGTGCGCTCGGTCTGGGACGCGATCTATCAGGCCGACGCGTGGCCGGACTGGTGGAAGAGCGCGCAGCGCACGGTCGAGATCGAGCCCGGCGACGCGCACGGCGTCGGCGCGCTGCACCGCTATACGTGGAAGGGCGCGCTGCCGTACCGGCTGACGTTCGACATGCGCGTCGTGCGCGTCGAGCCGCTGCGCGCGCTCGAGGGCCGCGCGAGCGGCGCGGTCGAAGGCGACGGCCGGTGGCTCTTCGCCGGCGACGACGATCGCACGGTCGTCCGCTACGACTGGCACATCCGCACGCATGTGCGCTGGATGAACTGGCTCGAGCCGCTCGCGCGGCCGCTGTTCGAATGGAACCACGATGTCGTGATGCGCGACGGCGCGCGCGGGCTCGCGCGGCGGCTCGGCGCGCAGGTCGAGGCGGACGGGCGCAGGTTCGCGCCGGTCGAGGACGACGGCGTCGCGGGGGCGTGACGCGTGCTTTGGGGGCGATCGAAAGAGCGTGGCGGCCGAGCGGCCGCCACGACGCTGGCGCGCCGCTACCGCGCGTACGCCATCGCCGCGCCGTCGACGTGCAGCGTCACGCGCTCGCCGACCGCCGGGCAGCGATGACCGGGCACGCGCGCGCGCACGAGCGCGCCGGACGGGCCGATGAGGCGCGCGAACACGTCCGCGTCCTGGCCGGCGAATTGCGTCGCCTCGACGTGCGCCGGGTGTCCGCCCGCGCCGCCGGCCGGCGCGACCGCGATCTGCTCGGGGCGCAGCATCACGTCGGCGGGGCCGTCGGCGAGCGGCGCGGCGAGCGGCAGATCGCCGAGCGCGCACGCGATGCGGCCGCCGCGCACGACGCCGTCGAGCAGCACCGCCTGGCCGACGAACGTCGCGACCTCGCGCGTGACCGGCTGCCGGTACACCGCCTGGGGTGCTGCGATCTGCACGATCTGGCCTTCCCACAGCACCGCGACCTCGTTGCCGAGCGTCATCGCTTCCGGCTGGTCGTGCGTGACGAGCACCGCGGTCGCGCCCGCCGCGTCGAGCGCGGCGGCCACGGCCGTGCGCGTCTCGTGGCGCAGCGACGTGTCCAGCGACGAGAACGGCTCGTCGAGGATCACGAACGACGGCTCCGGCGCGAGCGCGCGCGCGAGCGCGACGCGCTGCTGCTGGCCGCCGGACAGCTGCTGCGGCGAGCGGCTCGCGTAAGCGGCCGGCAGCCCGACCATCTCGAGCAGCGTGCCGACCCGATGATGCTTGCGCCGCGCCGCGCGCGGCAGCCCGAACGCGATGTTGTCCGCGATCGACAGATGCGGGAACAGCGCGCCCTCCTGCGGCACGTAGCCGATCCGGCGCCGCTCGGGCGCGACGTGCGTGTCCGGCCCCGCGACGCATTGCCCGTCGATCTCGACGGTGCCCAGTTCCGCGCGCTCGAAGCCGCACACGATGCGCAGCAGCGTGGTCTTGCCGCTGCCGGACGGGCCGAGCAGCGCGAGCAGCGCGCCGCGCTTGACCGTCAGGTCGATGTCGCGCAGCACCGCGTGCGCGCCGAAGGATTTGGAGAGACCGCGGATCCGAAGTTCGCTCATGGACGTGCGAGGAAGAAGCCGCCGGACGAAGCGCGCGTCATGCGCGCACCGACGCCCGGCCGAGTAACAAGAACAGCAGCGCCGACGCGCCGAGCGACAGCGCGACGAGCAGCGCCGCATACGGCGCGGCCGCCGCGAATGCGAGCGTCGACGTGTCGCTCCACACCTGGGTTGCGAGCGTGTGCGTGCCGGTCGGCGACAACAGCAGCGTCGCGTTCAGCTCGGTGACGACCGAGATGAACACCATCGTCGCGGCCGCGCCGAGGCCGGGCGCGACGAGCGGCAGCACGACGCGCACGAGCGTGGCCCGCCAGCCGAGCCCGAGCGAGCGCGCGGTCTCCTCGAGCCGCACCTGCACGTGCGCGAACGCCGCGCGCACGCTGACGACCGCGAGCGGCAGGAACAGAATCGCGTACACGCCGATGAGCATTGGCGAGCTCTGGTACAGCGGCTCGACGAAGCGCACGGTCAGCGACACGACCGCGAGTGCGATCACGATGCTCGGCACGCCCTGCGCGGTCATCACGATCCGTTCGAACGCGGTCGCGATGCGGCCCGGGAAGCGCGTGAGCAGGAACGCGAGCGGCAGCGCGAGCAGTGTCGTCAGCGCGGCGGCGGACAGGCCGTAGCTGGCCGACGCGAGCGACGCCTGCCACAGCAGCTCGGGCGACACGTCGGCCGGCGTGACCGCGGCCGCGCCCTGCTGCGTGAGCCAGTAGCCGATCATGCCGAGCGGCACGCCGAGCGTCGCGACCGCGAGCGCCGCGAAGCCGGCGGCCGCGGCCCAGCGCCACGGGCCGAGCTCGTAGCGCATCGCCGCGCGGCGCGCGCTGCGATGGGTGGCGCCGTAGCGCGCATGCCCGCGCACGCGCGCCTCGAACACGACGCAGACGAGGCACAGCGCGATCAGCACGCAGCCGAGCAGCGACGCGCCGCCGCCGTCGAACGACGTCCGGTATTCCGCGTAGATCTCGGTCGTGAACGTGCGAAAGCGCAGCAACTGGAACGCGCCGAACTCGGACAGCACGCCGAGCGCGACGAGCAGCATCCCGCCGAAGAGGGCGGGGCGCAGCTGCGGCAGCACGACGCGCAGAAAAATCCCGCGCGGCGAGCAGCCGAGCGTGCGCGCGCTTTCCTCGAGCGCGGGGTCGAGCTCGCGCAGCGCGGCCGCGACCGGCAGATAGACGAGCGGGAAGTACGCGGACACGAGCACGAGCAGCGCGCCCGCGAAGTCCTGCAGATCGAGGCTGATCGACACCCACGCATAACTGGTGATGAACGGCGGCACCGCGAGCGGCGCGGCCGCGAGCGCGGCCCATAGTGGGCGGCCGGGCAGCGTCGTGCGCTCGACGAACCACGCGGCGGCGGTGCCGAGCACCGCGCAGACGAGCATCGCGGCGACGGTGATCTCGAGCGTGTTCGCGAGCAGCTCGCCGACGAGCGGGCGGAACAGCAGGTCGGCCGCGTCGCTCGCGCCGACGCCGAACGCGCGATAGATCGTGAACGCAATCGGCAGCAGCACCGCGAGCGGGCCGACGAATGCCGCCGCGACCAGCGCGCGCGGCCCGCCGCGCCGGCGGGAAACCGGCGGGGCGGGCCGATCGGTTACGCTGGGCGGCGTGTGGTCGTCGCGCGCGCTCGCCGCGTCAGAGCAGGCCGGCTTCACGGAGCAGCTTGCCGGCCTGGCTGTCGTCGCCGAGCTTCGCGAACGGGATCGCGGGCGGGCTCAGCTGATCGAACGGTTTCAGGATCGGGTCCGGCGCGACGCCGGGGTGCAGCGGATACTCGAAGCTCACGTGGCCCTTCGCCATCAGCGTCTGCGCGCGCTCGCCGACCAGGTACGCGACGAGCTTCTGCGCGTCCGCGTTGTGCTTTGACGCCTTCATCACCGCCGCGCCCGACACGTTGATCAGGCCGCCGACGTCGCCGTTCGCGAAGTGGAACAGCGCGCTGCGCGTCGACTTGTCGCCGAGCTCCGCGTGCAGGCGCGCCCAGTAGTAGTTGTTGATGATGCCGGTCGTGACCGCGCCGCGGTTCACGGCGGCCGTCACGCCCTCGTCGTCGTCGAAGATCTGCGCGTTCGCCTTCAGGCCCTTCAGCCACGCGAGCGTCGCGGCCTCGCCCTTCGTCGCGAGCACCGCGCTCACGAGCGGCAGGAAGTCGGCGTCGCTCGGCGCGATCCCGACCTTGCCCTTCCATTCCGGCTTCGCGAGGTCGAGCAGCGACGGCGGCAACTGCTTCGGCTGGATCTTGCCGGTGTTGTAGACGAGTGCGTTCTCGCGTGCGAGCACGCCGGCCCAGTTGCCGTCGGCCGCGCTGAAGCGCGCCGGCACCGCGGCGAGCGTCGACGCGTCGACCTTCGCGAGCAGGCCGCGCTCGTCGAGCAGCACGAGCTCCGGCGAGTTCTCGGTGAAATAGACGTCGGCCGGCGTGCGGTCGCCCTCGGCGACGAGCTGGGCGGCGAGCGCCGGGCCTTCGCCCGAGCGCACCTTCACGGTGATGCCCGTCTGCGCCTCGAAATCCTTCACGAGCTGGGTGACGACCTGCTCGTGCTGCGCGCTGTACAGCGTGATCGTCGCGGCGTGGGCGATCGTGCCGGCGAGCATCAGCGCGGCAGCGGCGGCGGTGGCGAGAACGGAGCGCCGTGCACGGCGGACGGAGAAAACGGTGGTCATTTCGATAAATCCTTGAGCGAAAACGAAGAATTCCTATTTATGCGTCGAACAAAGCGGCACCGATGAACGAGCCCGGCTGCGCGCCGGGCGGGCACGCGAAAATCGCGCTGCCGACGTGCGTCGTGAACTGGTTCATGATGTCGAGCTTCGCGAGCTTTTCGTTGATCGGGATGAAGCCCTTGCGCGGGTCGCGCTGGTGCGCGACGAACATCAGCCCCGAATCGTACTCGGTTTGCTGGCGCCACGGCGGCCAGCGCTCGATATAAAAGCTCGTGCTGTCGTTGTACGAATACGCGCGGCGCAGGATCTGCGCGCCGCCGTTCAGCTGCGGCGACGCGAGGCGCGCGTGCGCATTGTCCGGGATCACCGGGTTGCCGTCGCTGTCGGCCGCGTCGAGGTCGAGCGGATCGGTCTCGTGCTTGCCGCCGAGCGGTGCGCCGCTGTACTTGTGGCGGCCGACCACCTGCTCCTGGAAGCCGAGCTCGGTGTTGTCCCAGTGCTCGAGCGTGATCCGGATCCGCCGCACGACCGTGTACGTGCCGCCGTTCATCCAGGCCGGGCCTTCGTCGCCCGCCCACACGAACTGGCTCATCGCGGCCGGATCGGACATCGGCGGGTTCATCGTGCCGTCCTTGAAGCCCATCAGGTTGCGCGGCGTCTCGCTGGGCCGGCCGGACAGGAAGCCCGCCTGGCCCCAGCGCATCCGCGTCGCGTTCGCGCCGAGCCGCGCGAGCTGGCGCACCGCGTGGAACGCGACCTGCGCATCGTTCGCGCATGCCTGGATGAACAGGTCGCCGCCCGTCTTCTCCGGCAGAAGCTGGTCGCCGTTGAAGCGCGGCAGGTCGACGAGCGCGGCCGGGCGCTTCTTCTCGAGCCCGTAGCGGTCCTTGCCCGCGACCGCGAACAGGCCCGGCCCGAAGCCGAACGTGATCGTGAGCCGCGCGGGGCCGAGACCGAGCGCGTCGCCGGAGTCGACGGGGGCTTTGTCCCCGTCGTGGCCGTCGCTGCCGTCATTCCCGGCCGGCCCGGCGATCGGCTCGGCCGTCTGGCCGCGCGCGAGACGCGCGGCCGCGTCGGTCCACGTCTTCAGCAGCGCGATCACGTCCGCGCGCTGGGTCGTGGTCAGGTCGAGCGCCGCGAAATACGCGTGGCTCTGCTGCGGCGTCGTAATGCCGCTCTGGTGCTTGCCGTAGAACGGCTCCGCGCCGTCATGCGCCTCGTGCGCCGGTGCGTTCCCGGGCGCATTCCCGGGCGCGTCGATGGGCGCGTCGGTCGCCGCCGCCGCCGCGCGGGCCGGCTGCATCGCCGTCGCCGCGAGGCCCCCGGCGATCGCCGCGCCGCCCGCCTTCAGGAAGCCGCGTCGCGCGGGGCGCGGCGGCTCGTTCAAATCGTCTGCCATATCGAATCCGTCACTTTGCGAGCATCAGCGTGTTCACGTCGTCCTCGACGTAGTAGAAGCCGTCGCCTTCCGGCGTCATCGCGATCCCGAACAGGTCGCCGTTGCCCGGTGGCGACTGCGCCTTGTCGGTGTCGATCCAGCGCGCGTACAGCTGCTTGCCGGCGACCGGGTCGATCTCGACGACCTGGCCGTTCTGCGCGTTCGTCGCGAGCAGGTGGCCGTTCGGCGCGGTCGCGAGCGCGAGCGGGCGGCGCAGGAAGCCGTCGGCGGTCACTTGCCGGCCGACGCCCGCGCTCGTGTCGCGCGTCATCGGGTCGTCGATCTCGACGATCCGGTTGCCGATCGCGTCGGATACATACAGCTTCTGCCGGTCGGCCGACAGCGCGAGCCCGGTCGGGCCGACGAGGAACGCGCCTTTGTCCGCCTGCGCGCCGAGGCCGCTCGCGACGACCGTCTCCTGCTTCACGACGGGCGGCTTGCCGTCCGGGATGTCGAGGTCGATGCGCAGCACGGTCGCCTGTTTGTAGACGGGCGGATTGCCGTCGGCGCCGCCGACGCCGAAGCCCGCCATGCTGACGAACAGCGTTGCGGATTGGCCGTTGTCGACGACGGCCATGTTGCCCCACGGGTCGTTGATGTTCGCGCTCGTGAACGTCGATGCGACGTGGCCGTGCGGATCGAGCACGATCAGGCAGCCGGCGCCTTTCGTGTTCGTCGTGCCGTCGTTGCTCGGCGTGCTGCCGACGATCACCCAGCCGGAGCGCAGCATCGTCATCGCGGTCGACAGGCCGACGCCGCCCGGGCACGTCTTCAGGTCGCGCGGGATCGACGCGAACACGCTCATCTGCTTCGTCGACGGCCGGTAGTCGACGATCGTGCCGCCGGTGCCCTGCAGGTTCGCCGCGTTGTTGAAGTTGTCGACGAGCACGTCGCCCTGCTGCACGGTGCCGGCCGCGACCGGCGCGACCGCGATCGCGTACGGGTTCTGGTCGCCGTTGTCGGGCACCGTGTTGATCAGCGTCGTGTGACGGTGCAGCGTTTCGAGAAAGCCCTGCGGCTGCGCGTGCGCGGCGGATGCCGCGGCGAGCGCGGCCACGGCTGCCGCGGCCGCGAGCGCTTGCGCGACGCGTCGGCGCGACGGGGAAGAGCGTGGAACCATCGATCGATCTCCTGACTGGCGCACTGGCCCGACCGGGCCGGCGCGCGAAAAAAAAGGCGCTCTCAAGAAAACGCCGGGCCGTCCCAAGTTTTCTTGACCCCCTCGGGGGGCCTGACGCGAAGCGGCAGGTCTGGGGGCGCTCAGAAAGTGACGTTCGCGCGCATCCCGACGACGAATGTGTTGCGCAGCGGCTGCGTGGGGTCGCTCGGGTTCTGCCCGGCGCCGGCGTTGAACGTGTACTGCGCGTCCGCCTGCAGCACGCACCACGGGTTCAGCTGATACTGGTACGTCGCCTCGAGCGTCGTCTCGTTCGTGCGCACGCCGTACGGGCCGAGCGCCGCGTAGTCCTGATCGAGATCGGTCGTGTGGCTGCCGATCCGGATGTACGTGAGCGCGAGGCCGGCGCTGTCGTTGTCGCGGCCGTCGAACGGCCCCTTCAGCACCACGCCCGCGTTTGCCGCGAAGCTGACGAAATTGCGGTCGCCGGGCGCGCCCATCACGCGCGCGAACACGCCGACGCTCTTCGCGCCGGTCGGGTCGGGGCGCCAGACCATCTGGTCGGCGACCGCGTAGAAGCTGTAGTTGCCGTGATGCTGCTGCGGCACGCCGGTCGACGCCGGGTTCGCGAGCGACAGGCCGGTGTCGTCGACGCGCGGGTCCGCGAAGCGGCCGTTGTGATACCAGAGCCCGAGCTTGTACGTGCCGGGCAGCGCGTTCGACGGGCCCGTGTCCATCTGGCCGTCGGCCGGCTGGTTCACCGCGTACTGCAGCTCGCCGATATACAGCGCGCCGTTGTGCAGGTTGAAGTTCGTGCCGGACAGGTTGTTCGGGTTGTTGCCGAGCGGATCGCCGTCGAACACGCCCGCGAGGGCGGTCAGGTTTGGCGTGATCTGGCCGCGCACGCGCACGCCGAGATCGGCGAGCGGATACGCGGGCCCGCCGTTCGGCAGGTCGTACGACGGCAGCGCGGGCCAGCCGAACATCGTGTTCACGAACGTCGCCGCGTACTGGCTGACGATGAATTCCTGGTCGAGGCTCTGCTGGCCGATTTTCACGTCGACGCGCTTGTCGAGGAACGACTGCTGATACCACAGCTCCCACAGGCGCGTCGTGTCCTGCGCCTCGATGCCGCTCGCGGTGTTCAGCGTGCCGAGGTTGGTCTGGCTCAGGTTGCGGCCGTGGATGTTCAGGCCGCTGACGTTGAACGTGCCGCCGGGCACGCCGAGCGCCTTGCTCGTGTCGACGGTGAGCGTTGCGGTCGTGAGGCCGTCGTAGGTGCCGCCCGTCTTCAGGCCGCCGCGCAGGTTCGCGAGATATTCGCTGGTTTCTGTGATGCTCAGCGTCGCGCCGTACTGGCCGAGCCACGGGCGCAGGCCGCCCATGTCGCCGAGCAGGTTCTGGCGGCTCCACACGCCCGTCCAGAACGTCGACGGCTGCGCGTGGATCGCGAGGTCGGCTTCGGGCGCCTCGGGCTGCGCGTCGACCGGCGTGTCGGCGAACGCGGCGGTGGTCGCGACGCTCGCGGCGCACGCGCACGCGATGAACGCTGATTTCATTGGATTCTCCCTGCCTTGCTATGCGATCTGAATACGACGGGCGGATCGTATTGGTCGCTAACAAGAAAGTCAATGTAAACGAGAATGATTCGCATTAAATTACGCGATGTAATGAATAGCCTTACGGTTTTCATCGGCTCGACGTCGAAAGCGAATTGAAAAAGTAATTTTCTGTGTAATGAAAATGTATGGATTCGAGGCGACGCGATTCACACGCTTTTTGGTAAGCTCACTGCCAAGAACAAATCCGGCGTTTTCGATGAATTCCGCCCAATTCCGAGGCGACGAGTATTCCGTTTTTCCGATCTCCATCCGTGCGGGGCCGCTGCCGGATGGGGTTAGATTGCGCGTGAAAGAGAAAAAAACCGTCGTACAAGTCGAGGTACAAGGAGAGAAAGGTATGTCGCTGCTTTCGAATGATGCAAATGGCAGTACGGATAATCGCAAGGCAAAGCTGATCAAGTGGGCGATCATCATCGCCGGCGTGGCGGTGGCCGCGCCCGCCGCGCTGCTCGTATTGAAAGGGCTCGTCGCGCTGATCACCGCGGCGGTCGTCGGGCTCGGCGCGATCTATCTCGCGCCCGTCGTCGCGATGAAGTTCGCGAACCAGAAGGTCAAGCTGATGGTGCAGGAGGCGCAGGCGAATCCGGTCGAGACGCTGATCAACCAGCTCGCCGACAAGCGCCAGGCCGCGCAGAAGTTCGCGGACAGCATCACTGCGTTCCGCACCGAGGTGAAGAACTTCGAGAACAAGACCGAGCTGTTCGAGAAGCAGTATCCGGACGACGCGCCGCGCTTTCGCGCGCAGCTCGACACGATGAAGCAGCTGCTCTCGTTCCGTGAAAGCCGCTACAAGCAGGTGCAGACCGAGCTGAAGAACTTCGCGGCCGCGATCGACCGCGCGAAGGCGATGTGGGACATGTCGCAGGCCGCGCAGCAGATGAACAAGATCGCGGGCAAGCAGACAGCCGATACGTTCGAGCAGATCAAGACCGACGCGGCCGTCGATTCGGTGATGCGCTCGGTCAACAAGGCGTTCTCCGAGATGGAGACGTCGCTGATGGACAACCCCGAAGTCAAGCAGGCGCAGCAGGCGGCGCTCGACGACGGCTCCGGCCGGACGCTCGACGCGTCGGGCGCGCCGCAGCTTTCGTCGAAAAAACAATAAACGTCGGACGGTAAAACGATCATGAAAAAATTACTCGGCGCGGTCGCGTTTCTCGTGGTTCTCGTGGCGGTCTGGTTCGTGCATCAGGGCGGCCTGTCGCGGCTGCAGAGCGCCGCGGGCGGCGGCGGCACCACGCAAGGCAGCGCGTCGACGCAGGCGGGCACCGGCGTCGACCTGGGCCACGGCGACGCGAAGACCGCCGACACGGCGACGGGCGCCAACTTCAAGCCCGAGCAGAGCACGCTGAAGTCGATCCTCAACAACGGCGTGGTGCGGATCTCGGTGCAGAATCCGAGCGAGCCGTTCTTCGGCGAAGACAAGGGCGGCAACGCGCACGGCTTCAACGTCGAGTTCGCGCATCTGCTGTTCGCGGATCCGTCGTTCGCGACGGGCGGCAAGCAGATCGTCGTCGATACGCGTCACGAGGTCGACACGTATCCGGGCGTGCCGAAGCAGCTGCTCGACACCGACGGCAGCGGCAACCATACGGTCGACATCGCGATGGACGGCCTCACGTTCCCGGACAACACGCCGTCGGGCGTCGTCTACTCGGTGCCGTACGTCGACGACTTCGGCTACTCGCTGATCGTGAAGCAGGGCTCCGCGATCCGCTCGGGCGACGATCTCGCCGGCCGCACGGTCGGCATCCTGAAGGGCGATCCGGACGTACGCGCGTTCGTCACGCGCCAGTATCCGAACGCGCACTTCGTCGAGGTCGACGATTCCGATCCGGACTTCATCGCGAAGAGCGTCGATAGTCACGCGGTCGACGCGTTCATCTACGACTATCCGTTCGCGGTCAGCTCGATCAAGGGCACGGACCTGAAGTTCGCGGTGACGAAGCTCGACGGCTCGAACATCGCGTACAAGATCGCCGTGCGCGCGCAGGATCAGGATCTGCTGATCTACCTGAACGCGGCGATCGCGAAGCTGAAGCAGTCGCCGGAGTATCTGGATCTGCTGCGCAAGTACTTCGTCAGCGACCAGGCCGTGACGACGAGTGCCGGCGCCGGCGAGCAGGCGTACGTCGTGAAGCAGGGCGACACGCTGAACCTGATCGCGTCGAGCAAGCTCGGCAACGGCGCGCGCTATCGCGAGATCCAGCGCCGCAACAACCTCGCGAACCCGAACCTGATCCTGGTCGGCCAGCACCTGGTGATTCCGGCGCACTGAGCGCAACACGCACGACGGCCGCGCGGGTCAGCGCGCGGCCGTCGGGTTCTTCCTGCTCCTTCTTCTGTGTCAGGCCGCGCGCGGGCGGCCGAATGTGTCAGCGTCGGCGCCTGCGTCAGCGCTGGCTCCGGTCGGCGAGCGTCGTCGTCTGCCAGATGTCGTGCGCGTACTCGGCGATCGTCCGGTCCGACGAGAACGCCCCCATGTTCGCGACGTTCGCGATCGCCTTCGCCGTCCACGCGTGCGGCTGCCGGTACAGCGCGTCGACGCGCTCCTGCGCGGCGACGTACGCGTCGTAGTCGGCCAGCAGCAGATAGTGGTCGCCCCAGTTCACGAGCGTGTCGAACACTGCCTGATAGCGGCCCGGCTCGTCCGGTGAGAACGCGCCGTCGCGGATCTGGTCGAGCGCGCGCTTCAGTTCCGGGTTGCGCTCGTAGTATTCGCGCGGGTTGTAGCCGTGCGCGCGCAGCGCGTCGATCTCGGGCGCGGTGTTGCCGAAGATGAAGATGTTGTCCGCGCCGACCTGCTCGCGGATCTCGACGTTCGCGCCGTCGAGCGTGCCGATCGTCAGTGCGCCGTTCAGCGCGAACTTCATGTTGCCGGTGCCGGACGCCTCGGTGCCCGCGGTCGAGATCTGCTCGGACAGGTCGGCGGCCGGAATGATCAGCTCCGCGAGGCTCACGCTGTAGTTCGGCACGAACGCGACCTTCAGCCGGTTGCCGACGCGCGGATCGGCGTTCACCGTCGCGGCGACGTCGTTGATCAGGTGGATGATCTGCTTGGCCATGTGATACGCGGACGCCGCCTTGCCCGCGAAGATCACGGTGCGCGGCACCCAGTCCGCATCCGGGTTCGCGACGATCCGGTTGTAGCGCGTGACGACGTGCAGCAGGTTCAGCAACTGGCGCTTGTATTCGTGAATGCGCTTCACCTGCACGTCGAACAGCGACGCCGGGTCGAGCGCGAGGCCCATATGCGAGCCGATCCAGTCGACGAGGCGCCGCTTGTTGTCGAGCTTCGCGGCGCGGAACGCATCGGCGAACGCCGGGTCGCTCGCGTGCGGCTCGAGCGCCTTCAGCCGGTCGAGTTCGCGGCGCCAGTCGGGGTCGGCGGTGCGGCCCGCAGTGTGGTCCGCAGGGTGGCCCGCAGTGAAGCCGATCGTGCGGTCGATCAGTGCGGCCAGCGCCGGATTCGCCTGCGACAGCCAGCGCCGCGGCGTGATCCCGTTCGTCTTGTTGTTGAAGCGCTCGGGGAATACGCGCGCGAAGTCCGCGAAGATCGACTGCTTCATCAGCTCCGAATGCAGCTGCGACACGCCGTTCACCTTGTGGCTCGCGACGACGGCCAGATACGCCATTCGCACGCGCCGCTCGCCGTGCTCGTCGATCAGCGACAGCCGGCGCATCAGGTCCATGTCCGCGCCGAAGCGCGCGGTGATCTGCGCGAGCACCGCCGCGTTGATCTCGAAGATGATCTTCAGATGGCGCGGCAGCACGCGGCCGAGCATGTCGACCGGCCAGGTCTCGAGCGCCTCGTGCATCAGCGTGTGGTTCGTGTACGAGAACACGCGCTGCGTCAGCGCCCACGCGCTCGCCCACGGCAGCCGATGGTCGTCGATCAGGATTCGCATCAGCTCCGGCACCGCGAGCACCGGGTGCGTGTCGTTCAGGTGGATCGCGACGCGTTCCGGCAACTGATCGAAGCCGGTGTGGCTCGACAGATAGCGGCGCACCAGATCCTGCAGGCTCGCGGATACGAAGAAGTATTCCTGCCGCAGCCGCAGCTCGCGGCCGGCCGGCGTCGAGTCGTCCGGGTACAGCACGCGCGACACGTTCTCCGAGTGGTTCTTGTTCTCGACCGCGTCGAAGTAATTGCCCTGGTTGAACGCGGCGAGGTTGATCTCGTGCGTCGCCTTCGCGGACCAGAGGCGCAGCGTGTTGGTCGCCTCCGTCGCGTAGCCGGGGATGATCGTGTCGTACGCCATCGCGAGCACGTCCTGCGTGTCGAGCCAGCGCGTGAGCTCGCCGTCCTGCTCGATGCGTCCGCCGAAGCGCACGCGGTACTGCACCTCGGGCCGCGGAAACTCCCACGGATTGCCGTCCGACAGCCAGTAGTCGGGGCTCTCGACCTGCCGGCCGTTCACGATCCGCTGCCGGAACATCCCGTAGTCGTAGCGGATGCCGTAGCCGAAGCCCGGCACGCCGAGCGTCGCCATCGAATCGAGGAAGCATGCGGCGAGGCGGCCGAGCCCGCCATTGCCGAGCGCCGCGTCATGCTCGAGATCGGCGATCTGGCCGAAGTCGACGTCGAGCTCCGCGAGCGCCTGCTTCACGTTGTCGTAGATGTCGAGCGCGAGCAGCGCGTTCGTGAACGTGCGGCCGATCAGAAATTCCATCGACAGGTAGTACACGCGCTTCACGTCCTGCGTGTACTGCTCGCGCGTCGTGCGCATCCAGCGCTCGACGAGGCGGTCGCGCACCGCGAGCGCGGTCGCGTGCATCCAGTCCTGCGGACGCGCGGCGACCGGGTCCTTGCCGACCGCGTAGATCAGTTTGTTCGCGATCGAGTGCTTGAGTGCCGGCACGTCGCTCGAAAGTTGGTCGTATTGGAATGCCTGAAGATTCATCGAACGCTCATTTGATAAGGGAAGGGCGGCCGGCCGTCGCGAGAGGCGCCGGGCCGGCCGCGTTGCGGGTCAGGCGGATCGCGGCGTCGCGATCTGCTGGTAGACCGACATGAACTGCGCGGCGGCCCGGTCCCAGCCGAACTGCTGCTTCATCGCCTGCTTCTGCACCTGCTTCCAGTCGCTCTTGCGCGCGAACAGCGCGAACGCGCGGCGCAGCGCGGCGCGCAGGCTGTCGTCGTCGAAGCGGTCGAACACGAAGCCGGTCGCGATGTCGTCCGCGAGGTTCTCGAGCGCGCTGTCGACGACCGTGTCGGCGAGCCCGCCGACGCGCCGCACGAGCGGCAGCGTGCCGTACTTCAGCCCGTAGAGCTGCGTGAGCCCGCACGGCTCGAAGCGCGACGGCACGCCGATCACGTCGCTGCCCGCGATGATCCGGTGCGACAGATCCTCGTCGTAGCCGATTACGACCGCGACCTGCTCCGGATGCGCGGCGGCGGCCGCGCGGAACGCGCGCTCCATGTCCGCGTCGCCACTGCCGAGCAGCACGAACTGACCGCCGCGATGCAGCAGGTCCGGCAGCGCGGCGAGCATCAGGTGCAGGCCCTTCTGCTCGGTGAGCCGGCTGACGACGCCGAAGAGCGGCGCCGAGTTCTGCACCGCGAGCCCGGTTTCCTGCTGCAGCGCCGTCTTGCACTTCGCCTTGCCGGCGACCGACGACGGCGTGAAGCGCGCGGCGATTCGCGGGTCGGTCGCCGGGTTCCAGATCGCGTCGTCGACACCGTTCAGGATTCCGAGCAGATCGTGCGCGCGGTCGCGCAGCAGCCCGTTCAGCCCGCAGCCCTGCTCGTCGGACTGGATTTCGTTCGCGTAGGTCGGGCTGACCGTCGTGATCTTGTTCGCATAGTAGAGCCCGGCCTTCAGGAACGACACCTGGCCGTAGAACTCGGCGCCGTTCACGTCGAAGAACGACGGCGGCAGGTCCAGCTCGCCGAACGAATACGCGGGAAACACGCCCTGATACGCGAGGTTGTGCACGGTGATCACGCTCGCCGCGCCGCGCTGGCCGGTCGCGAGTTCCGCCGCGCGCAGGTACGCGGGCGCGAGCGCCGCGTGCCAGTCGTGACTGTGCACGACGTCCGGCCGCCAGAACGTGTCGAGCCCTTGCGCGAGCTGCGCCGCGACCCAGCCGAGCAGCGCGAAGCGGCGATGGTTGTCCGCGTACGGGTGCTTGCTCGCATCCGCGTACGGATCGCCGGGCCGATGGTACAGGTCGGGCGCGTCGATCATGTAGATCGCGACGTCGGTGCCGGGCAGCACGCCGTGGTACAGCTTGATGCCGGCGGCCGCGCCGAAGCGCGCCGGCAGCTCGGCGACGAGCGTGCGGTCGGCGATCCCGTCGCGGAACGCGGGAAAGCCGGGCACCAGCAGGCGCGCGTCGCAGCCGAGCGCGGCGAGCGCGACCGGCAACGCGCCGGCGACGTCGGCGAGGCCGCCGGTCTTCAGCAGCGGATAGACTTCGCTGCAAACGTGTAGCACGCGCATGGGCGTTCCTTTCTACGGTTCCTGTCGTGGGTGGCGGGGCGCGCGTTACAGATTCCCGAGACTCTCGAGATTCGCGAGATTCTCGAGCATCGGGCGCGTGACGAGCACGACGCCCTGCTCGGTCCGGTAGAAGCGCTTCGCATCGAGCTCCGGATCCTCGCCGATCACCGTGCCCTCCGGAATCTGGCAGCCGCGATCGATGACGACGCGGCTCAGCCTGCAATTGTGACCGATGTCGCAGGCCGGCAGGATGACAGCCTGATCGATCGTGCAGAACGAGTGGACGCGGACCTGCGAGAACAGCACCGAATTCGACAGATTCGAACCGGAGATGATGCATCCGCCGGATACGAGCGTGTTGAACGCGACGCCCGCCTCGCCGCTGCGGTCGTGCACGAACTTCGCGGGCGGAAGCTGCTCCTGGTGCGTCCAGATCGGCCAGTCGCGGTCGTAGATGTTCAGCGCGGGCGTCGTCGACGCGAGATCGAGGTTCGCGGCCCAGAACGCGTCGACGGTGCCGACGTCGCGCCAGTACGGATTGTCGCGGTTCGCCGCGGGCACGCACGACATCCCGAGCGGATGCGCGAGCGCGCGGCCGTCGGCGACGACGCGCGGAATGATGTCCTTGCCGAAGTCGTGGCTCGAATCGGGGTTCTTCAGGTCGTCCTCGAGCAGCTGGTACAGATACTTCGCGTCGAACACGTAGATCCCCATGCTCGCGAGCGACACGTCGTCGTTGCCGGGCATCGGCGGCGGATCGGCGGGCTTCTCGACGAACGCATGGATCTTGCGCGCCTCGTCGATCGCCATCACGCCGAACGCGCGCGCCTCCGCGCGCGGCACCTCGATGCAGCCGACCGTGCAGCCGGCGCCCGATTCCGCGTGATCGAGCAGCATCAGCGAGTAGTCCTGCTTGTAGATGTGGTCGCCGGCGAGCACGAGCACGTACTCGGGGTGGTACGAGCGGATGATGTCGAGGTTCTGGTAGATCGCGTCCGCGGTGCCGCGATACCAGTGCTCCTCGCCGACGCGCTGCTGCGCGGGCAGCAGATCGACGAACTCGTTCATCTCGCCGCGCAGGAAGCTCCAGCCGCGCTGCAGGTGCCGCAGCAGCGAATGCGACTTGTACTGCGTGAGCACCGCGATGCGCCGCAGCCCCGAGTTCACGCAGTTCGACAGCACGAAATCGACGATGCGGAACTTGCCGCCGAAGTAGACGGCGGGCTTCACGCGATGGTCGGTCAGCTGATACAGGCGCGAGCCGCGCCCGCCGGCGAGCACGAGCGCGACGGTATGGTTGCGGACTTCGCGGGCGGCCGCGAGGCTATCGACGAACTGGTTCATGGCTATCTCCTCATTCTTCTCTCTGAAGCCGCGCACGCTTGGTGCGTGCGCGGCGCAATGCGATGCTGGCCGGGACGGGATGGGGCGCGCTGGCGGTCAGGTCACGACGGTCGGCTCGGTCCTCCCGGTGCGGGCCGCGATGTCGGCGACGCGGCCGGCGATCGCGATCAGGTCGGCGAGCGCCGCCTGCGTGGGGATGTGGTGCTTCGCGCGGTCCGCCTCGTATTGCTCGAGGTAGACGCGCAGCGTCGCGCCCTCGGTGCCGGTGCCGGACAGCCGGAACACGACGCGCGAGCCGCCCGCGAACACGATCCGCACGCCTTGCTGCTTCGACACCGAGCCGTCGACCGGGTCCGTGTACGCGAAGTCGTCGGCGAGCTCGACCGTGTAGCCGTCGAGGCTTTGCCCCGGCAGCGACGGAAGTTGCGCGCGCAAGTGTTCCATCAGCGCGTTCGCGGCCGCGCTGTCGATCGCCTCGTAGTCGTGGCGCGAGTAGTAGTTGCGGCCGAAGCGTGCCCAGTGCTCGCGCACGAGCGTTTCGACGTCCTTGCCCGTCGCGGCGAGGATGTTCAGCCAGAACAGCACGGCCCACAGGCCGTCCTTCTCGCGGATGTGGTTCGAGCCGGTGCCGTAGCTTTCCTCGCCGCACAGCGTCGCGTGGCCGGCGTCGAGCAGGTTGCCGAAGAATTTCCAGCCGGTCGGCGTTTCGTAGCAGCGGATGCCGAGCGCGGCGGCGACGCGGTCGGCGGCGGTCGACGTCGGCATCGACCGCGCGATGCCCGCGAGGCCGTCGCGATAGCCGGGCGCGAGCGTCGCGTTGGCCGCGAGGATCGCGAGGCTGTCCGAAGGCGCGACCGGAAAGCCGCGGCCGACGATCATGTTGCGATCGGCGTCGCCGTCCGACGCCGCGCCGAAGTCGGGCGCCGCGGCGCCGCTCATGCTGGCGATCAGGTCGGCCGCGTTCACCGGGTTCGGGTCCGGATGATGGCCGCCGAAATCCTCGAGCGGCTCGCCGTTCACGACCGTGCCGGCCGGCGCGCCGAGCATGCCTTCGAGGATCGCCTTCGCGTACGGGCCGCCGATCGCGCTCATCGCGTCGTAGCGCATCGTGAAGCCGCCGCTGAACAGCGCGCGGATCGCGTCGAAGTCGAACAGCCGCTGCATCAGCGCCGCGTAGTCGGCGACCGGGTCGATCACGTCGACGGTCATGTTTTCGATCGTCGAGCGGCCGAGCGTGTCGAGATCGACGTCGGGCGCGTCGCTGATCCGGTATTCGCGAATCGTCCCGGTGCGCGCGTGGATCGCGTCGGTCACCTTCTCGGGCGCGGGGCCGCCGTTGCCGACGTTGTACTTGATTCCGAAGTCGCCGTCCGGCCCGCCCGGGTTGTGGCTCGCGGACAGCACGATCGCGCCGAACGCGCCCGTCTTGCGGATCGCGCAGCTGATCGCGGGCGTCGAGAACAGCCCGCCCTGGCCGACCAGCACGCGCCCGAAGCCGTGCGCGGCCGCCATCTTCAGGATCGTCTGCACGGCGACGCGATTGTGGAACCGGCCGTCGCCGCCGAGCACCAGCGTCTGGCCCTGGCTGCCTTCGAGCGAATCGAAGATCGATTGCACGAAGTTCTCCAGATAGTTCGGTTCCCTGAATACCGTCACCTTCTTGCGCAACCCCGATGTGCCCGGCTTCTGGCCGGGGAACGGTTGCGTCGCGATTGTCTTGATCGCCATGTGTCCTCCTTTTCGATTCTGTCGCGCTTCTATCACGCTTCTGCTTCTATCACGTCCATCGCGTCTGTTTCGACCGCCCGTGGCGCTCGTGGCGCCTCGTGTCCGGTCGCGTCCGTTACCTCGTGCCCTTTACCTCAGTTCTTTGCCGCTCGCTAGCGCGCCTCCACCGCGAGCACGACGCCGCGCGCGGGGACCGTCGCGGTGCCGGCCGCGTCGTGCTCGCGCGTGTCCGGCTCGGCGCTGTCGAGCATCACGCGCCACGCGCCCGGCGGCAGCGCGAACACGACGTCGTGCGCATGCGCGTTGAACAGCAGCACGCACGCGTGCGCGTCGGCCGGCCCCGCGACGCGGATGCCGATCGCGCGGCGCGCGCGGTCTTCCCAGTCGGCGGCGGTCATCGGCGTGCCTTCCGGCGTCAGCCACGCGATGTCCGGCTGATTGTCCGGCTGATCGTCCGGCTGATTGTGCGGCTGATTGCGCGGCTGACCGTCCGGCTGCCCCCCGGCGCGCTCGGCGCCGCGCGTGTCACCCTCATACCAGCGCGCATGGCGCAGCGCCGCGTAGCGCTTTCTCAGCGCGATCAGCCTTCGCGTGTAGTCGGCGAGCGCGTGCTCGCCGCGTGCCCAGTCGAGCCAGCAGGTCGCGTTGTCCTGGCAGTAGCCGTTGTTGTTGCCGAGCTGCGAGTGGCCGATCTCGTCGCCGGCGAGCAGCATCGGCGTGCCCTGCGAGAACAGCAGCGTCGCGAGCAGCGCGCGTTGCAGCCGCGCGCGTAGCGCGAGCACCGACGCGTCGTCGGTCGGCCCTTCGACGCCGCAGTTCCAGCTATGGTTGTCCGAGTGGCCGTCGCGATTGTGCTCGCCGTTCGCGTCGTTGTGCTTGTGGTCGTAGCTGACCACGTCGCGCAGCGTGAAGCCGTCGTGCGCGGCGATGAAATTCACGCTCGCGGCTGGTTGCCGCCCACCGTGCCGGAACCGGTCGCTCGACGCGGCGAAGCGCATCGCGAACGCGCCGAGCGTGCCGGCCGAGTCGTCGCCGCGCAGCCAGAAATCGCGCATCGTGTCGCGGTAGCGGTCGTTCCATTCGAGCCAGCCCGCCGGAAAATCGCCGAGCCGATAGCCGTCGGGGCCGATGTCCCACGGCTCCGCGATCAGCTTCACGCGCGCGAGCACCGGGTCCTGGCGAAGCGCCGCGAAGAACGCGGAACCCGCGTCGAAGTCCCGCGCACCGCGCGCGAGGATCGGCGCGAGATCGAAGCGGAAGCCGTCGACGTGCATCTCCTCGACCCAGTAGCGCAGCGAATCCATCACGAGCTGCAGCACGCGCGGCTCGGACAGGTCGAGGCAATTGCCGCAGCCGGTCCAGTTCTCGTAGCGCGCCGGATCGCCGGCGCGCAGCCGGTAGTAGAGCGCGTTGTCGATCCCTCGGAACGACAGCGTCGGGCCGTCCTCGTCGGTTTCGGCGGTGTGGTTGTACACGACGTCGAGCACGACCTCGATCCCGCGCGCATGCAGCGCCTTCACCATGTCGCGGAACTCGCCGATCGGCGTCGTGCCCGCGTGGCCGGATGCATAGCGCGTTTCCGGCGCGAAGAAGCCGATCGTCGAATAGCCCCAGTAGTTCGACAGGCCGAGGTGTTGCAGGCGTGCCTCGTCCGCGCGGTGATGGACCGGCAGCAGGCTCACCGTCGTGATGCCGAGCGCCTGCAAATAATCGAGCATGGCCGGGCTCGTGACGCCCGCGTAGCTGCCGCGCAGCGCGGGCGGCACATCCGGATGCAGCTGCGTGAGCCCTTTCACGTGCAGCTCGTACAGCACGGTGTCGGCGAGCGGCACGCGCGGCGGCGCGTCGTTGTCCCAGTCGTACGGCTCGTGCACGACGCGGGCCTTCAGCGCGACGGCCGCGTTGTCGGCCGGATCGGCGCGGCCCGGCTCGGCCGCGTCGCGGCCATCGAACTCGGCTTGCGCGCGATACCGGCCGACGACGAGCCGCGCGTACGGATCGAGCAGCACCTTGTTCGCGTTGAAGCGCAGGCCCTGGTCGGGCGCGTGCGGGCCCGCGACGCGGTAGCCGTACACGAGCCCCGGCGCCGCGCCGGCGAGATAGCCGTGCCATACGCCGTGCTCGCAGTCCGGCATCGGCAGGCGCGCGAGCTCGCGCCGGCCGTCCGGATCGAACACGCACAGTTCGACCGATTCGGCGCGCGGCGCGACGAGCGCGAAGTTCACGCCGTGGCCGTCCCAGCGCGCGCCGAGTGGGTAGGGCGCGCCGGGTGTCAGTGTGTCCGGAACAGTCATCTCACTCCTCGAGCTTCAGCATGACCGTCGCGAGCGGCGGCAGCGCGAGATTCAGCGAGCAGTCGCGGCCGTGCGCGGCAACCGCTTCCGTCTGCAGCTCGCCGTTCGCGATCCCGCTGCCGCCGTAGCACGGCGCGTCGGTGTTCAGGATCTCGCGATAGCGGCCGGCCCGCGGCGCGCCGATCCGGTAGTCGTGTCGCGGCACCGGCGTGAAGTTGCAGACGACGACCACCAAGCTGCCGTCTTCAGCCTTGCGCACGAACGAGAACACCGAGTTGTCGCGATCGTCGGCGGCAATCCATTCGAAGCCGCGCGAATCGAAGTTCAGCGCGTGCAGCGCGGGTTCGCGCCGCAGCGTCGCGTTCAGGTCGCGCACGAGCCGCTGCACGCCTTCGTGCGGCGCGTACTGGAGCTGATGCCAGTCGAGGCTCGCGTTCGCGTTCCACTCGGCCGACTGCGCGAATTCATTGCCCATGAACAGCAGCTTGCCGCCCGGGTGCCCCCACATGAAGCCGTAGTACGCGCGCAGGTTCGCGAAGCGCTGCCATTCGTCCCCCGGCATGCGCGACAGGATCGACCCCTTGCCGTGCACCACCTCGTCGTGCGACAGCGGCAGCACGAAGTTCTCGCTGAATGCGTACAGCATCCCGAACGTGAGCTTGTCGTGGTGATACTTGCGATGGACCGGGTCTTCGCGCATGTACGTCAGCGTGTCGTTCATCCAGCCCATGTTCCATTTGTAGTGGAAGCCGAGCCCGCCCATCTCGAGCGGGCGCGACACGTTCGGGAAGCTCGTCGATTCCTCGGCCATCGTGATCGCCTCCGGCCGCGCCGCGCAGACGACCTGATTCATCTGCCGCAGGAAGTCGATCGCCTCGAGATTCTCGCGGCCGCCGAAACGGTTCGGAATCCACTCGCCTTCCGCGCGGCTGTAGTCGCGATAGAGCATCGACGCGACCGCGTCGACGCGCAGCCCGTCGATCCCGTAGCGCTCGATCCAGAACAGCGCGTTGCCGGTCAGATAGTTCGCGACCTCGCTGCGGCCGTAGTTGTAGATCAGCGTGTTCCAGTCCTGGTGGAAGCCTTCGCGCGGATCCTCGTGCTCGTACAGGCACGTGCCGTCGAAGCGCGCGAGGCCGTGCGAGTCGGCGGGGAAGTGCGCGGGCACCCAGTCGACGATCACGCCGATCCCGTTCGCGTGCGCGACGTCGACGAAGTGGCGGAAATCGTCCGGCGTGCCGAAGCGCGACGTCGGCGCGTAGAGGCCGGTCGGCTGATAGCCCCACGAGCCGTCGAACGGATGCTCGCTGATCGGCAGCAGTTCGATGTGCGTGAAGCCCATGTCCTTCACGTACGGAATCAGCTCGTCCGCGAGTTCGCGGTACGTGAGCCAGCGGTCGTCGTCCTCGGGCACGCGGCGCCACGAGCCCGGATGGACTTCGTAGATCGTCATCGGCGCGGCAAGCCCGTTCGCGCGCCGCCGCGCCGGATCGCCGTCGCGCACGGGCGGCAGACCATGCACGACCGACGCGGTGCTCGGCCGCATCTCCGCGCGGAACGCGAACGGGTCGGCCTTCATCAGCAGCGCGCCGTCGCGCGTCTTGATCTCGAACTTGTACAGGTCGCCGGGCGCGACGTGCGGAATGAAGATTTCCCACACGCCGCATTCGCGGCGCAGCCGCATCATGTGGCGGCGGCCGTCCCAGTTGTTGAAGTTGCCGACGACCGACACGCGCTTCGCGTTCGGCGCCCAGACCGCGAAACTGGTGCCGGCGACGTCGTCCATCTCGGCCGGATGCGCGCCGAGCTTTTCGTACGGACGATGATGCGTGCCTTCGGCCAGCAGCCACACGTCCATCTCGCCGAGCACTGGCGGGAAGCGATAACAGTCCTCGATGTCCTGCTCGTGCGGGCCCCAGTCGACGCGCAGCCGGTACGCGAAACGGTGCCGGCGGCGCGGCAGGATGCCGGCGAACAGCCCGCTGTCGCCGATGCGCTCGAGCGTCGCGACGCGGCGGTCGCTCGCGCGATCGACGACGGCGACCGACACCGCGTCCGGCAGGAACGCGCGCACGACGAGCTTGCCGTCGACCTGATGCATGCCGAGTACCGCGAATGGATCGTCGTGGTCTCCGTTGGCGAGCGCGGCGATCGTTTCGTTGTCGAGCATCGATGTCTCCGTGTCTGTGCCGATGCGTGGCGTGTGGGTCATCCGGGCCGCCCTCATGCGGCGAGCGTGCCGATCCAGCCGCCGTGCGGCGCGAGATCGAGCCGCGTGCCGGTCAGCTCGGCGCCGGGCAGGCCGTGGCCGTCGAGCGTGCGCGCGACGCCGCCGACGCCGACGCCAGGCAGCGTGAAGCTTTGACGCGTGTCGCCGAGATTGAACACGACGAGCATCCGCTCGGCGCCGAGCGTGCGCTCGAACGCGAGGATCGGCTCGGCCGAATCGACGAAGCGGATGTCGCCGTCGCGGAACACCGGATGCGCTTTGCGCCAGCGGAGAAAATGCCGGAAGAACGCGAGCGCCGACGCCGGGTCGTCCTGCTGCCGGTCGACCGCGTGCGCGACATGCTCGGGTGGCACCGGCAGCCACGGCTCGACCGGCGAGAAGCCGCCGTGCGGCGCGTCCGAGCGCCACGGCATCGGCGTGCGGCAGCCGTCGCGCCCCTTGAACTCCGGCCAGAACGTGATGCCGTACGGATCCTGCAGACGTTCGAACGGGATATCCACCTCGGTCAGCGCGAGCTCCTCGCCCTGATACACGCAGACGCTGCCGCGCAGCGTCGCGAGCAGCGCGAGCACCAGCTTCGCGAGCTGCGGGCTCGCGTGTCCGTTGCCCCAGCGCGACATCACGCGCGGCACGTCGTGATTGCCGGCGGACCAGCAGGCCCAGCCCTGGCCGCCGTATTCGGCGAGCTTCGCCTCCATGTCCTCGACGGTGCCGCGCACGTGCGCGGCGGTGAATTCGGGCGTCAGCAGGTTGAAGCTGTACGCCATGTGCAGCTTGTCGCCGTCGGCCGTGTATTGCGCCATCGTCGTCAGCGCGTCGTCGTCGCCGACCTCGCCGACGCTCGCCGCGCCGTATTCGTCGAGCAGCGTGCGCAGCCGCTTGAAGAACGCAAGGTTCTCCGGCTGCGTCTTGTCGTACAGATGCCGCTGCATCCCGTACGGGTTCTCCGGCGTGACCATGAACGCGCCGAGCGCGGCCGCGGGCGGGTTGTCGCGCAGCGCGCGGTCGTGGAAATGGAAGTTGCACGCGTCGAAGCGGAAACCGTCGACGCCGCGCTCGAGCCAGAAGCGGACCTCGCCGAGCATCGCGTCCTGCACGGCCGGGCAGTGGAAATTCAGATCGGGCTGGCTCGTCAGGAAGTTGTGCAGATAGTACTGGCGGCGGCGCGATTCCCATTGCCACGCGGAGCCGCCGAACACCGACTGCCAGTTCGTCGGCGGCGTGCCGTCCGGCCGCGGGTCGGCCCAGACGTACCAGTCGGCGCGCGGGTTGTCGCGACTCTCGCGGCTTTCGACGAACCACGGGTGCTGGTCGGACGAATGGCTGAGCACCTGGTCGATCGTCACCTTCAGGCCGAGCGCGTGCGCGCGGTCGATCAGCCGGTCGAAATCGGCGAGCGTGCCGAACAGCGGGTCGACGTCCCGATAGTCGGACACGTCGTAACCGAAATCCTTCATCGGCGACTTGAAGAACGGCGAGATCCAGATCGCGTCCGCGCCAAGCGCCTGAATGTACGGGAGCTTGTCGACGAGGCCGGGCAGGTCGCCCACGCCGTCGCCGTTGCTGTCGGCGAAGCTGCGCGGATACACCTGGTAAATGATTCCGCCTCGCCACCACTGATTGGACATCGATGATTCTCCTGTTTGTTCGTCTTGCTTGATGGCGCGCCGGCCGTCATCCGAGGTGCCGATGCCGGCCGCTCGCCGGACAATCGGCCCGACGCGTCGCCATTCCGTGATCGTACGGGCGCGGCGCGCGGGGCGGCCGCTATCCGGCATATGTTCGCGATCAGCGCGCGATGCTTGCGGCGTCGGTTACCCGTGCGGGTGAAAACCGTCGCGGGGCGCGGTGGGCACGGCGTCCATCGCGTGGTCGCACCGGTCGGAACGGCGGGGGTTCGAATGCGGATATCGATGAACGCGCGAGTCGGCCGATAAAGGGACCGACGGCGGATGGCGGCAAGCGTTTGAAGCGGTATGCCGCGGCGTCGAAGCGGAATACCGGATGGTCCGACCTGTCGGTCTGCGATCGGCGATGTGCAGAGTCAGCATGAGGCACCTGCGGAGAAACGAAAAGGCCACGAATCGTAGCGGACACAGTAGTTAAACTACATATCTGCAAAATATGCCGTGACCGCTTTGCCGGGAGCAGGGGCTCCAATGAATTCGATCGTAGATTCCCGAAAATTCGCGTTGAAGTCAATCGAATCTTTGAAAATCTCGAATTATCACGGGTTTGCACGGCTGTTTTATGTAGTTGCCGAATTAGAGCCGGTGGCCGTTGCGTGGCGCGCCGCGATCTGGCGTTACCGCATTCGCGGTATTTCCGATACTGGACCCGGCGCGTAGATTGACGCGCGAATGGTGAATGACCGTCCGCCCGATCGTCGGCGCCGGCGTCGCCCGCGGTGGCCGAAATCGGGGAATAACAAATGAATCACGCATACCGCGTCGCCGGGAACGCGGCACATGGGGAATCGCGTCCCGTGCAGGCAATCGCGCGCCCGCACGGCCGCCGTCGCGTCGTCGCGTGCGCGGCGCTGTCGACGTTGTGTCTTGCAAGCGCGCCGGCGTGGGCGGACGACGCGACCTCCGGCAAGCCCCTCTTCGACACGCTGCATCTGTCGGGGTTTTCAACGCTGGGGCTGACCTACAACGACAACGATAGCGCCGGTGTCGTCAATGCGTACACGCAGAAACGGCCGGCCGAGAACGGCGTGTCCGCTTACCTGGACTCGGTCGTCGGCCTCCAGCTCGAATGGCGCCCGCTGCAGAACACGTCGTTCGTCGCGCAGGCCGTTTCGCGCCCGAGCAACGACATGCAGCCGGAACTGCGCATGGGATATCTACGGCAGCAGTTCGGCACCGACTTCGCGGTGCGCGTCGGCCGCATCCGCAGCCCGGTGTTCTTCGATTCGGACGTCGCCGAGATCGGTTACGCATACATGACGGTGCGCCCGCCGATTCCCGTCTATGGCGACGTGAACAGCTTCAACGGCATCGACGGCGGTGACGTGCAATGGCGACACGCGTTCGGCAGCACCGCGATCCTGGTGCAAGGCTACTTCGGGCACGACGGATACAAGCACTATTTCTACAATCTGAATCCGGTGGCCGCGGCGGATGCGAGCATCAACGGCATCGCCGGATTCGCGGTCAGCGCGTCGCTGCCGAGCGTCACCTTCCGCGTCTCGCGCACCTGGATAAAGGACTACACGTTCCGCTCCGGCGCGATCGATCAGCTCAACGCGGGCCTCGACGACGCATCCGGCGCGCTGACGGCGCTGGCGGCCAATCCGTTCCTGCCCGCGCCGCTGGCGGCCGCGCTGCGCAACCAGGCCGCCGGTATCGACGGATACCGGAATCCGTTCGACAGCCATCCGATCTACACGAGCATCGGCTTCGACGCGACGCTCGACAAATGGCGCGTGCTGGGCGAATGGACGTATCTGGATTCGCGTTCGGCGATCGTCGGCAAATACCAGAGCTATCAGATCACGGTCGGGTACACGCACGGCAATTTCACGCCCTACGTCACGTATGCGCGCCGGGATCGCACGAGTCCGGCATACGGTGCCGGTGCGCTGTCCGCAACGGGGCTGAACCCGGCGCTGGATGCGGGCCTCGCGCAAGCGCAAGGGGCACTCGAGCAGGCCGCCCGATTCGCCGATCTGTCGACCCGCTCCGCCAGCGTGGGCGTGCGCTGGGATTTCAGGGACGGCATGGATCTGAAACTGCAATACGACAGGATCACCACGCCGAATGCGATGACGCCCGGCAACTTCGCGGTATCCAGTCTGCCGTTCAAGAACACGGTGAACCTGATCTCCGCCACTTTCGACGCCGTTTTCTGAGGCCGCAAACCATGAAATCGCTTTACTTCGCGCTGCTGGGCTGCTTTCTGGCCCATACCGCGCTGGCCGAGGAGCCGTTCGTCGTGATCGCGAACCGCGACACGCCGGTCAACCGGATCAGTTCCGACGAGGCCACGCAAATCTTCCTGAAACACGTTCAGAGCTGGCCTGACGGCAAGGCGATCGATCCGATCGACATCGAGGAAGGGTCGCCGCTGCGCACCGAGTTCTACAGCAAGATCACCGGCCGCAGCCCCGCGCAATTGCGTGCGTATTGGGCGCGCCAGGCGTTTACCGGCATGGGTTTCCCGCCCCGGCAGGTCGCGACGGCCGAAGAGGTCAGCAAGATCGTGCAGAACACGTCCGGCGCGATCGGGTATGTCGGCCGGAACGATCGCGACGGGACGGCGAAGATCGTGCTCGACCCGGGCAAGTGAATGACCTCGATACACGTGCCCGCATCCGACACCCGCATCAGGCGGCGCTCCTGCGTGCAGCGCCTGCTGGCGCCCACCATCTGGCTGTCCAGCCACCTGACCTTTTCCCGCAAGTTTCTGTTGATCGGGGCGGTGGTGCTGATGGCGCTCGGCCTGTTGAGCTGGCCGCTGCAACGGCAGGTGCGCGACGAGCGGCGCGTGGCCGGCGTCGAGCGTGAAGGGTTGACGCAGTACGCCGCACAGATCGACGTGCTCGCGAGCCTGATCGCGCTGCGCAGCCAGGGTATCGACGACGCCGGTGCGGCGCCGTCTCCCGCGCTGAGCGCCGACATCGACCGGCTGGCCGACCACGCGGCGCGGGCCGGCATGGCGGCGCCCGCCGAGCGGCTGTTGCGCAACTGGGAGCAGGCGAACAGCCCGGGTGCGGATCACGACCTCCGGAGACGCTTTGCGACGATGACGGCGAGCATCAACGCATTGCTCGCGCTGATCGGGGAAAGTGCGCGCACGTACCGGCTCAGCGTCGATCCGCAGCTCGACGCGACCTTCGACATGCTGACGAACCGCCTGCCGCTGGTGCTGGAAACGCTCGGCAAGCAGCGCGACGCGCTCGCGCTGCACACCGGCGAGATGGCGTCCTACGCGCTGGGTGCGCAGGTCGTGCTGACCGAGTCGACGCCCGCGCTGAAGGCCGGCATCGGCCAGCTGGTGGCGAGTCAGGATCAGGCGGCGGCCGCGTTGCAGCCGGCGCTGCAGCGGTTGCTGGATGGAATCGTCCGGCAGCAGGACGCCGCCGACCAGGCGCTCGACGATCCGAAGGCGAACGACGCGCTGGGCGGGCTCACGCGCGCGAACCTGGCGCTTGCGCAGAGCGTGCTGAAGCAAGCGGCCGCCGTGGCGGACCGGCACCTCGCGTCCCGGATCGACCGGCTCGATCGGACTCGACTGATCGTCGCGACGTTGCTGCTCGGCGTGATCGTGGCCATCGCGTATCTGTTCGCCGGGATCTATCTGTCGACGCTGCGGTCGCTGCGCCGACTGTCCCGGGGGACCGACGCGTTCTGCGGCGGGCAGTTGGCGACGCGCATCGAAGTCGACACCCGCGACGAGCTGGTGCTGGTCGCGCGCAATTTCAACACGATGGCGGCGGAGGTCCAGCGCCTGCTGGCGGTCATCCGTGCGCAGAGCGAGTCTCGCCAGCGCGAGCTGGAAACGCTGGTGCAGCGGCGCACCGCCGAGCTCGCGGACAAGAACGAACTGCTGCTCACCGCCGGCAAGCGCGTGCAGGAGGAGCTTCATCTGGCGCGCAGCATGCAGCTGGCGATTCTGCCGCAGTCGTTTCCGGACGAGGACGGCTGGAGCGTCTGCGCGGGCATGTTCCCGGCGCGCGAGCTGAGCGGGGATTTCTACGATTGCTTCGCGCTGCCCGACGGCCGCTACGGCGTGCTGGTGGCCGACGTGTCCGGCAAAGGCATCGGCGCGGCCTTCTTCATGGCGGTGTCCCGCACGGTGCTGCTCGATCTGTCGTCGGCGGGCAGCTCGCCCGCCGACGTATTCGCGCACGCGAACGCGCTGCTGTGCGAGCGCAATCCGATGGAGCTCTTCGTGACCGCGTGCTACGTGATCTACGACCCGAGCAACGGCAGCCTCGTCTATGCGAGCGCCGGGCATCATCCGCCGCTGTTGCGCAGCGCGTCCGGCGAAGTGACGGCGCTGCCGTGCCCGCGCGACGTCGCGCTGGGCATCCTGCCCGACATGCGCTACACGGATCATGCCGCCGTGCTGGAGCCGGGCGACAGCCTGCTGCTCTATACGGACGGCGTGACCGAGGCGTTCTCCCCCACGGGCGACGAGTACGGCGACGAACGCCTGCGTGCGTGGCTGGCGGCGACGCCCCCCGACGCCACGGCCGGCGATCTGCTCGACGGCCTCGTTCGCGACGTCGCGCAATTCGTCGAAGGGGCGGAGGCGTCGGACGATCTGACTTGTCTGGTTCTTTGCCGAAAGCAAGGAGGCTCCGTGAAGGAAACGCCCCCCGAGGAGTTGCGCGACAAAGCGTTGCTACTGGATTACCGGCTGCGCACGCGGCTCGAGGAGATCGCGACGCTCGCGCAGGCGGTCGAGCGCGCATTGAGCGATCGCCCGGACCTGGCCTTCTCGGCCAATCTGTGCCTCGAGGAATTGATCACCAACACGATCGTGCACGGCCTGCACGGGGCGGCGGACCGCTGGATCCACGTGCGACTGAGCATGTCGGCCGAGTGGCTGGAGATCGCGCTGAAGGACGACGCCCCGCGGTTCGATCCGTTCACCGATGCGCCGGCGCCGACCCTCGATCTGGACGTGGAGGATCGTCCGATCGGCGGCCTCGGCGTGCACATGGTCAAGACCATGATGGACTCGGCACGCGCGTACCACGACGGCAGCGGCAATCTGATCGTACTGCTTAAGACCTTGCAGCAATGAGCACGACGCGGCCGGGGCCACGCCGATGACGCCGGCGCGTCGAATCTTCCAACAGAAGGAGAACGGAACATGACTTTTCAGTGCGAGTGCATCGACGCGAACGGCGTGCGTCAGGTCAATCTGTCAGGCCGGCTGGACAGCGCGACGTCCGGCGATTTCGAGAAGCATATGCAGACACTGTTTGCGTCGTCGGGCGCGAAGGCGCTGATGGATTTCTCGTCGGTCGACTACATCTCCAGCGCGGGGCTGCGCGTGGTGCTGATGGCGGCCAAGCGCGCGAGGCAGGCGCAGGGGCGCCTGGTGCTCTGCGGGTTGCGGCCGCACGTCAGGGAGGTGTTCGAGATCAGCGGCTTCCTGAAGATTCTGACCGTCGCCGACGATCCGTCGGCGGCACTGTCCCACTTCGACGCGTAGCCGGCCGCGGCCGCTCTGTCGATCCGTCACTTCGCACGACGCAGGAGCATCAGCGATGGACATCTTTGCGCTCATTTTCTCCGGGCTCGGTCTGTTTTTTGTCGGCATGCGCTTCATCGGCACGCATTTGCAGCAACTGGTCGGCCGCAAGATGCGGATCATGATCACGCGGGCGGTTTCGCGCAAAGGATCGGTCGCGCTGTTCGGCCTCGCGGCAGGCACCATTTTCCAGAGCGTGAACGCCGTCACCTGTCTGCTGCTGGTGCTGATCGCCGCCGGGGCCATCGACACGCGCCGCGCGTTTTCCGCGATCGCGTGGACCAACATCGGCACGGCGACGCTGGTCGTCATCGCGTCGCTGAACATTCACCTGGCGGTGCTGATCCTGATCGGCCTGACCGGCTGGGCGGTGTTTTTCAGGCTCGACGAGAAGCCGCGCTATCGCCATGTGATCGGCGGGCTGCTGGGCATGGGCATGCTGTTTCTGGGCATCGATTTTCTGAAGGCGAGTGCGACGCTCCTGAAGGCGTCCCCGTGGCTGCACGACCATCTGCTGTTCGCCGCCGACTATCCCGTGCTCGGATTCGCGATCGGCGCCGCCGTCGCGTTCGCGACCCAGTCGGCCTCCGCGATCACGCTGGTGGCGATGTCGATGGCCGCCGCGGGCGTGCTGAACTTCAACGCGGGGGCCATCATGGTCATCGGCGCGTACTTCGGATCGGCGCTGTCGTCGTGGCCGCTGATCGGCCAGCGCAGCGGCAGCGCGCGCCAGTTCGTGCTCTTTCAACTGGCGCTCCGGCTGCTTGGCGCGGGCACGCTGCTGTGCCTCTACATCGGCAATGCGCTGAGCGGCCATCCGTATCTGCAACCGGCGTTGCGCGCGCTGGGCCTGTCGCCCTCCGGCCAACTGGCCGCGCTGTACGTGATGGTGCCGGTTGCGTCCTATCTGATGGTGCAGATCCTCAACGGCCCGCTGATTCGCTGGATCGAAAGGCTCTCCCCGCCGTCCGACGCGGAAACCCTCGGTCGTCCTCGCTATCTGATCGACGGCGCGCTGGCCGAATCCGAGAGCGCGTTGATCCTCGTCAGCAAGGAGTTGCAGCGCCTGCTCGTGACGCTGCCGCTTTACCTTGCGCCGCTGCGCGAGGAGGGCGATTCGAACGGACCGACGATCGACGTGCGCTTCGCCGCCGAGCAGAACGTGCTCAAGGAAGCGGGGCAGTTTCTGACGGAAGTCGTCGACCGCAGCCGCAGCCGCGACGTGCTCGAATACAGCATCGTGCTGCGGGGCCAGAACGAGCTGCTCGGCTCGCTCCAGGAAACCCTGCACGCGATGTGCGCCGCGTGCGGAAATCCGTCGATCGCGGGCGAGATGCGCATGCTGATCGGCAACATCATCGAGAGCCTGCACATGCTGCTCGAGATGCTGGCCGACGCGGCGCGCGAACCCGATCCGGACGACCTGCACCTGCTGCGTGCGCTCACCCACGACCGTTCCGAGTTGATGGATTCCATCCGCCGCGGCCTGCAGCGCGCGGACCAGGCGTTTCCGCTCGATGTCCAGCAATCGATCTTCACGGCGACGTCGCTGTTCGAGCGCTGCGTCTGGCTGCTGCGCCGCTATGTGCTGACGCTGGACAACGCGCAGGCCCGGGAGCAGGTCCGGGGGGCCTGAACGCGCGGCCTGAACGCGCGGCGTGCGACGCCGCCGCCGGAATATCGGGGTTTTCCCGTGGGGCGTCCGGGTCGGCGCCCCGCGCGCGATCGGCCGATCTTCCGGCTCCTTGAAATTGTCAAAACCCGTCCATATAATTAGCACTCGCTGCACGAGAGTGCTAACAATTCTCTGCCGGGCGTTCCGCCGGGCAGGTCCCTCAAGCGTTGTTCAGTCTCATTCAAGAGAGGAGTGAATATGAACCTTCGTCCGTTGCACGATCGCGTGATCGTCAAGCGCCTGGATCAGGAAACCAAGACCGCCTCGGGCATCGTGATCCCGGAAGCCGCAGCAGAAAAGCCGGATCAGGGCGAAATCCTGGCCGTCGGCCCGGGCAAGCGTGACGACAAGGGCGCGCTGATCGCGCTCGACGTGAAGGTCGGCGATCGCGTGCTGTTCGGCAAGTATGCGGGCCAGACCGTCAAGGTCGACGGGCAGGAACTGCTCGTGATGCGCGAAGAAGACATCATGGCCGTCGTCAACGCGCAGTAAGCGTTCGAACGGTCGACATTCCCAAAGTATTCAAGGAGTTAGAAGATGGCAGCTAAAGACGTCGTATTCGGCGATTCCGCCCGCTCGAAGATGGTCGAAGGCGTGAACATTCTCGCCAACGCAGTGAAGGTCACGCTGGGTCCGAAGGGCCGCAACGTGGTGCTCGAGCGCTCGTTCGGCGGCCCGACGGTCACCAAGGACGGCGTGTCGGTCGCGAAGGAAATCGAGCTGAAGGACAAGCTCCAGAACATGGGTGCGCAGATGGTCAAGGAAGTCGCTTCCAAGACCAGCGACAACGCCGGCGACGGCACGACGACGGCAACCGTCCTCGCGCAATCGATCGTTCGCGAAGGCATGAAGTACGTCGCGTCGGGCATGAACCCGATGGACCTGAAGCGCGGCATCGACAAGGCAGTGGCTGCCGCCGTCGAAGAGCTGAAGACGCTCAGCAAGCCGTGCACGACGAACAAGGAAATCGCGCAGGTCGGCTCGATCTCGGCGAACAGCGATTCGTCGATCGGCGATCGCATCGCTGAAGCGATGGACAAGGTCGGCAAGGAAGGCGTGATCACCGTCGAAGACGGCAAGTCGCTCGCCGACGAACTCGACGTCGTCGAAGGCATGCAATTCGACCGCGGCTACCTGTCGCCGTACTTCATCAACAACCCGGACAAGCAAGTCGCCGTCCTCGAGAACCCGTTCGTGCTGCTGCACGACAAGAAGGTGTCGAACATCCGTGATCTGCTGCCGGTGCTCGAGCAAGTCGCGAAGGCTGGCCGTCCGCTGCTGATCATCGCTGAAGACGTCGAAGGCGAAGCGCTCGCGACGCTGGTCGTGAACAACATCCGCGGCATCCTGAAGACCGTTGCGGTCAAGGCGCCGGGCTTCGGCGATCGTCGCAAGGCGATGCTGGAAGACATCGCGATCCTGACCGGCGGTCAAGTGGTTGCGGAAGAAACCGGCCTGACGCTCGAGAAGGCGACGCTGGCTGAACTGGGCCAGGCGAAGCGCATCGAAGTGGGCAAGGAAAACACGACGATCATCGACGGCGCTGGCGAAGCCGTGAACATCGAAGCGCGCGTGAAGCAGATCCGCACGCAGATCGAGGAAGCGACGTCGGACTACGACCGTGAAAAGCTGCAAGAGCGCGTGGCGAAGCTGGCCGGCGGCGTGGCGGTGATCAAGGTCGGCGCTGCGACCGAAGTCGAAATGAAGGAAAAGAAGGCACGCGTCGAAGACGCGCTGCACGCGACCCGCGCTGCCGTTGAAGAAGGCATCGTCCCGGGCGGCGGCGTTGCGCTGATCCGCGCTCGCACCGCGATCGCAGGCCTGACCGGCGTGAACGCCGACCAGAACGCCGGCATCAAGATCGTGCTGCGCGCGATGGAAGAGCCGCTGCGCCAGATCGTCACGAACGGCGGCGAAGAAGCGAGCGTCGTGGTGGCGGCGGTTGCCGCGGGCAAGGGCAACTACGGCTACAACGCAGCGACGGGCGAGTACGTCGACATGGTCGAGGCCGGCGTCGTCGACCCGACCAAGGTCACGCGCACCGCGCTGCAGAACGCCGCATCGGTCGCCGGCCTGCTGCTGACGACGGACGCAGCCGTTGCCGAACTGCCGAAGGAAGACGCCCCGATGGCGGGCGGCATGCCGGGCGGCATGGGCGGCATGGGCATGGACATGTAATCGACTTCGGTCGAGGGTGTCCGGGGCGCGCGGCGACGCGTGCCTCAGCCAAAAAAAGACCCGCAGCGATGCGGGTCTTCCGGTTGCTGACGAATCCCACGTTTTTCGGAACGTGGGATTCGTCTTTTTGGAGACCATGATGGGCACGGTACATCCAAGAAATAGTATTCGACGGGGTCTTGTGGCGTTTGGCGTCGCGGTCTGGTTTGCCGGATGGGGCCAGGCGCATGGGAAAACCGTGATGGATTCGCACATGACGCAGCCGACGATGACGCTGTGGCAAGCCATTGACGCATTGGCGCAGCAGATCCCGTTCTCGAGAACGAAGATCGAGAACGTGTTCGCGATCCCGCTGGCCGAGGCCGACGACGAAGGAAACGACGTGTTCCAATTCTTCAAGAGCACGCCCTTCGAGCTTTCGGACGGCGTGATTATCGAAGATGTGGATTTGCGCGTGAAGCGCAAAGGCACCCATCCGGGATTCATGGTGCTGCACGTCGGTGGTTCCTGCGTGGGGCTCGACGTGGTTCGCGGGCGCTACAATCATCTCGGCATTACCGACGTTCCGCATGGGCGTTCGCTCGACGACGCGACGACGTATTCGGCGACTCTGCAGTGGGGCAAGCTGTCGTTCGGTTTCAAGGAGCGAAATCCCGGTTGTCTCGCGTTCGTGTCGTTCGAACCCAAGCAGGACGAATAGCCTCGCGCTGAAGCTCCCTATTGACGGCGAGAGCGTGCGAGACGAATCGGAGGGAGGAACCGATGGGAATCAACAAAGGGGAGCGCTTCAACAGTGAGGACGTCTACGTTGACTATCCATTTGAAGAAGTGATGTTTCGTTGGAATCACCTCGACAAGAAAACCTATCGCAAATTCTACGGCGAGGACGAGGCTGGTCCGATTCCTCATGACAATCGACTCTATAACGACGCACTCCGTTTCGGTGATGAGATCACTAGGGAGGCATACGCCGCGGGCAAGCCGAGGAACTGCTAGGAAGCCGAGGTAGGCGGATACGTGTCGATAGCGTACTAAATTGTACGCTAACCACCAATTCTTTTTAAATCATTGAATTGAAACGGTAAACGAGAGTGAATTCGTGTCCGTTCAGTGCCGATGCGTAATGCGCGGCAGCGAATCGGCCTGCACCGTGCGCGGCGACGGCTCCTCGTCGTTGCTGCGCGCCCAGAAGAACCGGTCCGGCAGATACGCGCCCATGCCGGGGCGGAACGCATCGCGCGCGGCCTGGTACAGATATTCCTGCGCCTCGCGCACCGCCTCCGGCGGTTCCTGCCCATTCGCGAGCAGCGCCGCGATCGCCGCGCCGAGCGTGTCGGTGATGCCCATCAGCCGGTGCGGCGTGCGCTCCCACAGATCCTCGCGAATCTGCCCTTCCTCGCCGTACAGCGTGTTCACGAGCCGGTGCGAACCCGTCTCGGTCGCGAGGATGTACTCGCAGCCCTGCGACAGTAGATGCGACAGCGCGGCGTCGAGGTTCGGCGCTTCCGCGTCGCCGTCGGGCTGCGCGAGCGCAATCAGCGTCGCGTAATCGGCGACGAGCAGCGTCGTCTGCGGCGCGAGCAGGTCGGCGATCGATTCGCGCAGGTCGTCGGCGGCGAGCACGTGCTCGTCGTCGAGCGTGAAGTCCGGCGCGAGCACGAGCGGCACGCCGTCGTAGTCGGCGACGACCTCGGCGATCGCGCTGACGACCTCGGCACGCGTCGCGGCGCCGATCTTGAACGCGGCGACCGGCATGTCCTCGAGCAGCATGCGCGCCTGCGCGGCGACGACGTCCGGGTCGAGGCCGGTCACTTCGTCGCAGGCGGCCGAATCGCGCACGGTGTAGCCGGTCAGCACGGACACGCCGTGGCAGCCCATGCTCGCCAGCGTCATCAGATCGGCTTGCAAGCCGGAACCGCCGGTGGGATCGGAAAGGCCGAAGGTGAGGACGATCGGAGGGGCGTTGCTGGACATGGACGAATCGGGCAAAAGAGATCGGTGAGGCAAGCGGCCGCACCAGCGCCGGGTGCGACCTTCGCAGCCATTATGCGGCGGAATCCGTCGGATAGAACGGAATTTTTAGCTTGGCGCAACGTAGTCGTCCCTCTAGAGCCCGATCGCTAGGCAGTCCGGCCCCGACACGGTACCATCGTGGCTCACCAATTTACCGACTTTTCCGACGCGGCTTAAGATGGAATACAAGAGCTGGATGTGCCTGATTTGTGGCTGGATTTACGACGAAGAGGCCGGGCTGCCGGAGGAGGGCATCGCCCCGGGCACGCGCTGGGAGGACGTCCCGATCAACTGGACGTGCCCGGAATGCGGCGCGCGCAAGGAAGACTTCGAGATGGTCCAGATCTGACCCGACCATTGCCGCTTTCATCAGGACATTCCCGCTTAGGCCTCGCGCGGAGCGGGTGCCGGCCGGCCGGTCCGCCGGCGCGCCGCGGCCCGCGCGAATTCGAATTCGCTTTGGTCATGACTGGCGCGAGTGTCCATGATGCCCGATCTGGCGGTACCTCCCGTATGCGATGCGTTGCCGAACCCGCGCGGCGGCGCGGTGCGCACCGCGGAGATGTGGCTCGATGCAGCGGATGACGCGCTCGGCCGCCACGCCGACATCGCGGTGCCGATGTCTTCCGCGGCCGCGGCGCTGGCCGAAGCCGGCTGGCTGCCGGCCGCCCGCTTCGCCGGCCAGTTGGCGCAGGCGGCGCTGCTCGTCGGCACGGAGCCGACGTCCGCCGGACTGCGTGCGGCGCTGCGCGACTTTCGCTTGACCGTCGCGCGGCACAATCTGCGCGAGCAGGCCTGCTCGCCGATCCTCTTCGAACACTACCGGATGCTGCGCGCGCAAAGCGCGGCCGATCTCGGCACGCCGGTGCCGGCCGATGCGCTCGCGCTCGTCGGCCGCGCGGTGCCGCCGGCGACGCTGAGACCAATGCCGGCTGCCGCCGTCGCGCGGCTGCGCGCGCGCTACGAGCAGGCGCTGCTCGCCGCGCTGCGCGCGCATGCGCCGTCCGACCCTGCGCTCGACGAGATCGACGCGTGCATGACCGAGCTCGCCGGCGACGATGCGCCGTACGACTTCTGGCGGCTCGCGGCCGCGTGCATGCGCGCGCTGCGCGCGAGCGGCGCGCCCGAGCTGAAGCGCTTCGTCGCGCGCGTGAACCTGCTGCTCGGCGAGCATGCGCGCGGCCGCCGCGTCGCGTCGCCCGAGCTCGTGCGCGAGACCGCCGCGCTGCTCTGGCGCGATTTCGCGCTGTTCGGCGCGGCCGCCGAGGATGTGGCGCTCGTCGACGTGCTGCACGACTACGGGCTCACCGTCGACTGGCACGTCGCCGGCACGTCCGCGTCGGAGGCGCTGTGGGAAGCGGATGCGTCGCGCGCGGAGCTCGACGCGGTTGCCGTGGCGCCGACGCGCAAGCTCGGCGTCGTGACCGTCAACGCGCATGCGTACGAGGATTTCCTGCAGACCGCCGATGCGTCGATGGCCGAGCTGTCCGTCGATCCCGGCGCGGCCGACGCGGGCGCCGCGTGGCGCGCGGCCGATGCCGCGTACCGGGTCGGCGCGGCCGCGTGCGCGCTCGGCCTCGGCCATACGGCGCTGCTCGCCGACACGCTCGGCCTCGCGTGGCGCCGCGTCGCGCACGGCGCGGGCTTCGGCGACGGCGGCCTGTCCGCGCACCGTCACGCGACGGACATGATGCGCGCGGCGCTGCTGAAGATCGCGGCGGGCGTCCCGCCGCCGGACCTGACGGCCGCGTGCGCGGCGCTGGGCGCGACGCTCGGCGCGACGCAGGGCGGGGCCGGGCACGCATGATGCGTGCAGTTTGTCCGTCGGCGACATGCAGCGACATGCAGCGACAGGCAGCGACAGGCAGCGACACGCGGCCGCACGATCCTGCCGTCGGCCGCCGCGCGCGTGATAGAGTGCCGTGTGATCCGCCCGCCGCGTGCGACGCGCGCGGCGGCGTTGCTAGTTGATCGCGGCATCGGCCAGGCCGCGAGTCTTTGCTAAAATTCAAACCATGTCGAATCCCGATCGCATCAACCTCACCAACCAGTTCCTGATCGCCATGCCGAACATGGCCGATCCGACGTTCTCGGGAACGGTGGTCTATCTTTGCGATCACAGCGAGCGCGGCGCGCTCGGCCTCGTCATCAATCGTCCCACCGACATCGACCTCGAATCGCTGTTCAACCGTATCGACCTGAAGCTCGAGATCGAGCCGCTCTTGCACATCCCCGTCTACTTCGGCGGGCCGGTGCAGACCGAACGCGGCTTCGTGCTGCACGAGCCGGTCGCGGGCAGCAGCTACAGTTCGTCGATGTCGGTCGAAGGCGGGCTCGAGATGACGACGTCGAAGGACGTGCTCGAGGCGGTCGCGACGGGCACCGGCCCGAAACGCTTCCTGTTGACGCTCGGCCATGCCGGCTGGGGCGCGGGGCAGCTCGAAGAGGAAATCTCGAAGAACGGCTGGCTGACCGTCGCCGCCGATCCGCGGATCGTCTTCGATACGCCCGCCGAAGAGCGCTTCGAAGCCGCGCTCGGGCTGCTCGGCGTCAGCTCGTCGATGCTGTCCGGCGAGGCAGGGCACGCATGAGCGCGACGAGCTCGCGCGATGCGACGCTCCTGGCGTTCGATTATGGCGAGAAGCGCATCGGCGTCGCGATCGGCAACACGCTGACGCGCTCCGCCCGCGCGCTCGTCGTCATTTCCAATCTCAATCGCGAGCATCGCTTCAAGGCGGTCGGCGAGCTGCTTGCCGAATGGCGGCCCGACGCGCTCGTCGTCGGCCTGCCGATGCATCCGGACGGCACGCCGCACGAGATGACCCAGCTGGCGAAACGCTTCGGCAATCAGCTGAACGGCCGCTTCGGGCTGCCGGTGAGCTGGGTCGACGAGCGCTATTCGTCCGTCGAGGCCGCGGCCGAGCTGCGCGCGGCGGGTGTGCGGGTCGGCCGCAACGACGCGCTCGACGCCGAAGCGGCCCGCGTGATCCTTCAACAGTATCTCGATCAACAGTCCGATCATGAGCCCCATTGATGCCGAGGCGCTATATCGCGTCCTGCTCGACCAGATTCGCGGCGCGTACGGCGAGGCCGCGTTCGCCGCCCCCGGCGCGCCCGTGCTCGCCGGCATCCACAGCGGCGGCGCGTGGCTCGCCGAGCGGCTCGCGCGCGATCTCGGCGCGCCGGGCTTCGGCGTCGTGAACGTCGCGCTGCATCGCGACGACTACGCGAAGAAAGGCCTGCACAGCCAGGCGAGCCCGACGTCGCTGCCGTTCGACGTCGACGGCGCGCACATCGTGCTCGTCGACGACGTGCTGTACACGGGCCGCACCGTGCGCGCGGCGCTCAACGAGCTGTTCGACTACGGCCGCCCGGCATCGGTCGAGCTTGCGGTGCTCGCCGACCGCGGAGGGCGCGAGCTGCCGGTCGCCGCCCGCTTCGTCGGCGGCACGCCCGACGTCGGCGCCGACGCGACGCTCGTGCTCGAGCGCGACGGCCCGGCGCAATTCACGCTGCGCGTCGAGACGCGCGGCGCCTGAGCCGATCCCGAACCGGAACGACGGGCCGCGCGAACCGTGGCCCCGAATTGCGGCCCCGAATCGCGGCCCCGAATCGCGGCCTAGACCCGCGGCCTGTTATGCATAAGCTGGAATCACGCACATCATGACCACCGACACCACTGGCCGCACTGGCAATGCCGCTGCCGCCGCGAACGCCGAGCGATTCCGCTACGGCTTCCTGAAGGGCAACCCGCAGCTCACGAAGAACGGCGAGCTCAAGCACCTGCTGTCGATCGAAGGGCTGCCGCGCTCGATCGTCACGCACATCCTCGACACCGCCGAGCAGTTCGTCAGCGTGACCGACCGCGAGGTGAAGAAGGTGCCGCTGTTGCGCGGCAAGTCGGTGTTCAACCTGTTCTTCGAGAACTCGACGCGCACGCGCACGACGTTCGAGATCGCCGCGACGCGGCTGTCGGCCGACGTGCTGAACCTGAACATCAACGCATCGTCGACGAGCAAGGGCGAATCGCTGCTCGACACGATCAACAACCTGTCCGCGATGCATGCCGACCTGTTCGTCGTGCGCCACGCGTCGAGCGGCGCGCCGTACCTGATCGCCGAGCACTGCGCGCCGCACGTGCACGTGATCAACGCCGGCGACGGCCGCCACGCGCACCCGACGCAGGGCCTGCTCGACATGTACACGATCCGCCACTACAAGCGCGACTTCACGAAGCTGCGCGTCGCGATCGTCGGCGACATCCTGCACTCGCGCGTCGCGCGCTCGGACATCCACGCGCTGACGACGCTCGGCGTGCCCGAAGTGCGCGCGATCGGCCCGCGCACGCTGCTGCCGGGCGGGCTCGAGCAGATGGGCGTGCGCGTGTTCCACAACCTCGACGAAGGGCTGAAGGGCGTCGACGTGATCATCATGCTGCGCCTGCAGAACGAGCGGATGAGCGGCGCGCTGCTGCCGTCCGCGCAGGAGTACTTCAAGAGCTGGGGGCTCACGCCGGAACGTCTCGCGCTCGCCGCGCCCGACGCGATCGTGATGCACCCGGGCCCGATGAACCGCGGCGTCGAGATCGATTCGCAGGTCGCCGACGGTCCGCAGTCGGTGATCCTGAACCAGGTGACGTTCGGGATCGCGGTGCGGATGGCGGTGATGGGCATCGTCGCCGGCACGAGCGACTGACCGCGCGCCGCGCGGCTGCGACTCCTCATTCAACGCATTCACAGCTTTCAGAAGACAGCGCATGAAGATTCATATCAAAGGCGGCACGCTGCTCGATCCGGTCTCCGGCACCGAACGCCAGGCCGACGTGTTCGTCGCGGCCGGCAAGATCGCCGCGATCGGCGCGGCGCCGGCCGATTTCCACGCGGCGAAGACGATCGACGCGACGGGCCTCTACGTGTCGCCCGGCTTCGTCGACCTGTGCGCGCGGCTGCGCGAGCCGGGCTACGAGCACAAGGCGACGCTCGAATCCGAGATGGCGGCCGCGGTCGCGGGTGGCGTGACGAGCCTCGCGTGCCCGCCGGACACCGACCCGGTGCTCGACGAGCCCGGCCTCGTCGAGATGCTGAAGTTCCGCGCGCGCAATCTGCATCAGGCGCACGTGTATCCGCTCGGCGCGCTGACGGTCGGCCTGAAGGGCGAGACCATCACCGAGATGGTCGAGCTGACCGAATCCGGCTGTGTCGGCTTCACGCAGGCGAACGTGCCGGTGCGCGATACGCAGGTGATGCTGCGCGCGCTGCAGTATGCGAGCACGTACGGCTTCACCGTGTGGCTGCGGCCACTCGATGCGTTCCTCGCGAAGGGCGGCGTCGCGGCGAGCGGGCCGGTTGCGTCGCGGCTCGGGTTGTCCGGCGTGCCGGTCGCGGCCGAGACGATCGCGCTGCACACGATTTTCGAGCTGGTTCGCGTGACGGGCGCGCGCGTGCACCTCGCGCGGCTGTCGTCGGCGGCGGGCGTGGCGCTCGTGCGCGCGGCGAAGGCCGAGGGGCTCCCGGTGAGCTGTGACGTCGCCGTGAACCAGCTGCATCTGATCGACGTCGACATCGGCTACTTCGATTCGCAGTTCCGGCTCGATCCGCCGCTGCGCAGCGAGCGCGACCGCGAAGCGATTCGCGCGGCGCTCGCCGATGGCACGATCGACGCGATCTGCTCCGATCACACGCCGGTCGACGACGACGAGAAGCTGCTGCCGTTCGGCGAGGCGACGCCGGGCGCGACCGGGCTCGAGCTGCTGCTGTCGCTGACGGTGAAGTGGGCAGACGAGACGCGCACGCCGCTCGCGCAGGCGCTCAAGCGCATCACGTCGGCGCCGGCGGACGTGCTGAAGCTGCCGGCCGGGCGGATCGCGGAAGGCGGCGTTGCCGACCTCTGCGTGTTCGATCCGCGCGCGCACTGGCGCGTCGATCCGCGCGCGCTGAAGAGCCAGGGCCACAATTCGCCGTTCCTCGGCTACGAGCTGCCGGCGCGCGTGCGCGCGACGCTCGTCGCCGGGCAGCTCGCGTTCGAGCGCAACTGACGCGGGCCGTCGCCATGATCGCCCTTCGCAAGCTGCGTCTCGTGCTCCATCTGCTGCGCGGGATGGCGATCGTCGCGCTGTGCTTCTCGCGCGTGACGCCCGCGCGGCGCGCCGAGCTCACGCGGCGCTGGTCGCTGAAGCTGCTGCGGCTCGCCGGGATGCGGCTCGTCGTGCACAACGGCGGCGCGCGGCTCGATGCGAGCGCGCTCGTCGTCGGCAATCACGTGTCGTGGGCCGACATCTACGTGATCAACGCGTGGCGGCCGACGCCGTTCGTGTCGAAGGCCGAGGTGCGGCAGTGGCCCGTCGTCGGCTGGCTCGCCGAGAAGCTCGATACCCTGTTCCTGCAGCGCGAGAAGCGCACCGAGGCGATGCGGGCGATGCATGCGATGGCCGAGCGGCTGCGCGGCGGCGGGCTGATGTGCGTGTTTCCGGAAGGGACGACGTCGGACGGGCTCGGGCTGCTGCCGTTTCACGCGAACCTGTTCCAGGCCGCGGTGTCGGCCGGCTGCGCGGTGCAGCCGATCTGCGTGATGTACGAGGATGCGCACGGGCGCCAGTCGGTGTCGCCGGCGTATGTCGGGGATCTGTCGCTTGGGCGGTCGCTCGACCTGGTGCTCGGTGGGGGGCCGTTCGTCGCGCATTTGTATGTGTGCGATCCGATCGAGCCGGGCGGGGATCGGCGCGCGGTGGCGGCTGCGGCTCAGGCGGCGGTGGCGGCTGCGTTGGGCGAGATGCAGGCGCAGGCTGGGCGGCCGACCATCGATGCGCTCAATGAGTTGGCGCGGGACGCGTATCCGGAGAAGGCGGTCGATGTAGGGACGGAGGTCGCGGCCGATGACGCGGTGACGGGACGGGAGGGGTGACGCGGGGGCGACGCGAAGAAACGGTGTCTCAAAAAATGGTGGTCGTCGATCGTGGCCGATGCATGCGCGAATTGCGCACGTCAGGAAAGCGTGCTCAACCGAACTCCCGGTAAATCGGCGAAATCCGCGATATTGAAGGTCATCAACTGGAATCCGTGTTCGATCGCTTGGGCGGCAATCCACAAGTCGTTATAGCGAGGTCGCGGCGAACGGCCCGCTTGCTTCACAGCTGCAGCGAGCACCCCGAAGGCGGACGCCGTGTGCCGCGTGAGGTCCAACACAGGGCGTCGTTCAAGTTGTCGCAAATGCGCGGCTCGGCGCGCGCGCTCGGCCGCGTCGGCGCAGACCTGTACGCCGAAGGCCAATTCACCCAACGACACCACTGAAATGTAGACCGGCGCGTCGCCCGCGGCTTCGATGATCGCGCGCGGCGCGACCTGACCGGCCGCCAGGCCGACCCACACGCAACTGTCGATGATTACGCCCACGGATCGCGGACCTCATCGCTGAAATCGGCGCGGCTGTCTTGCAGCCAACGCTGTCCTTCGATCGCCGACAGGCCGGTTGCCAGCCCCTCGAGAGCCTGCGAGGCGGTCATGTTCGGTTCGGCCGGCACGATGCGCGCGACGGGAGTCTGGTTGCGTTCGACGATCACGGTTTCGCCGCTGCGGGCGACCCTATCAAGGATCTGACGGGTGTGGCGGGCCAGATCGGTAGCGGTAATGATAGGCATTGGAGTTCCTTCAGTAACGATACGTATTGTACGCGAAATACGTATTCTTTCCGTTGCTCAGAATCAGATGTGGTGCCGAGAACTGCTGCGGCTCGTCGTGCACAACGGCGGCGCGCGGTGGCGGCTGCGCCGCGCATGAGCATCGCGGCGAGCGATCATGGTGCATAGTTTTAGTCGCTTATACACATTGCGAGATACGCCATGCGTACCAACATCGAAATTGACGACAGGTTGATAGCCGAAGCGCTTGCTGCGACCGGCATTAAGACCGCGCGGGAGGTTGTCGAGCTCGGCTTGAAGACGATCATCAGACTCAAGCAGCAAGAGCAAATCCAGCAATTCCGAGGAAAGCTCCACTGGGACGGTGACCTTGACGCGATGAGGACTGATCGATGACTCGGGCGGTACCAAGGGGGGCGAAACGTGAGCCGCAAACCGTGAAATGCGGCTCACGATATGAGCCGTATTGCGCAGCAGATACGCGAGCGCCTGTTCGTGCGGCGGCGGACCATTGAAGATAAACGGTTTTCTGACCGCGTCTGCTCCGTCGCCGTAGGCCCTTCGACCGTCATTCCCCCTGCGCTCTGCACGCTTCGCACTTCACCTGCGTGACCGTGCGCTTGGCCGGATCGTCCGCGAGACGAACGGCCGACAGCTTGTTCCCCCACACGCACCCCGAATCGAGCGCGATGAGCCGCTTGCGCATCATGATGCCGAGCGCGGCCCAGTGGCCGAACACGACCGTCGCATCGGCGGTGCGGCGGCCGGGCACGTCGTACCACGGCATGTAGCCGCGCGGCGCCGCATCGGGCCCGCCGTTCGCGCGGAATTCCATCGCGCCGTCGGCCGTGCAGAAGCGGATCCGCGTGAACGCGTTGAACGCGACGCGCAGCCGGTCGCGCTTCTTCAGATTCGAGTGCCACTGGTTCGGCTCGTTGCCGTAGAGCTGGCGCAGCGTGTCGTGCCAGTCGGGCGCGCGCAATGCGCGCTGCAACTCGTCGGCGAGCTCGAGCGCGAGCGTGACGTCCCACTGCGGCAGCACGCCTGCGTGCACGAGCAGCATCCCGTTCTCGACATGCGCGAACGGGCGGTGACGGACCCATTCGAGCAGCAATTCGGCGTCGGGCGCGTCGAGAATCTCCCCGATCGTGTCGCCGGGGCGCTCGGTGCGGATGCCGGCCGCCACCGCGAGCAGATGCAGATCGTGATTGCCGAGCACGACCGTCGCGCGCGGGCCGAGCTCGATGAGCGCGCGCAGCATCGCGAGCGAAGACGGGCCGCGGTTGACGACGTCGCCGCAGAACCAGAAGGGCGTGTCGGGGTTCGGCGCGAGTTTCTTGAGCAACGCGGCGAAAGCGGAATGACAGCCCTGTAGGTCGCCGAAGGCGATGGGGATGATGGGGCGGGATGAGTCGGGCATGCGCGGCGATGACAGGCCTCTTGCGGGCCGAGACTGACGAAGTGGGAAACGATAGCACGATGACGTTACAAAGACTGCGTGCCAGATGCGGATCGCGTCGAGGTGCCATCCAGCACCAGCACTTTCGGGGTCCGATCCGCACCGCGCACGGCCGCCCCACGCATCGCGCAATACAGGGAGAAGTCGGCCCGGCGAAGCTAATTTGACAGTGCCGGGAAGGTAATGCACATATAATCAGCGCCCATCCGATGCACAGACAGATGTCCTCCCGATGCTAAAAGTCACCAAAGCCGTTTTTCCGGTTGCCGGCCTCGGCACGCGCTTCCTGCCCGCCACGAAGGCGAGCCCGAAGGAGATGCTGCCCGTCGTCGACAAGCCACTGATCCAGTACGCGGTCGAGGAAGCGATCGCCGCCGGCATCACCGAGATGATCTTCGTCACGGGCCGCAGCAAGCGCGCGATCGAGGACCATTTCGACAAGTCGTACGAGATCGAGGCCGAGCTCGAGGCGCGCGGCAAGGAGAAGCTGCTCGAACTCGTGCGCAGCATCAAGCCGAGCCACGTCGACTGCGTCTACGTGCGCCAGCCGGAAGCGCTCGGCCTCGGCCACGCGGTGCTGTGCGCGGAGAAGCTGGTCGCCGACAGTCCGTTCGCGGTGATCCTCGCCGACGACCTGCTCGACGGCAACCCGCCGGTGATGAAGCAGATGGTTGACGTGTTCGATCACTATCACAGCTCGGTGATCGGGGTCGAAGAGATTCCGCCGTCGGACACGAAGTCGTACGGGATCGTCGACGGCAAGGAGTGGGAAGAGTCGATCGTCAAGATGTCGGCGATCATCGAGAAGCCGGCGCCGGAAGTGGCGCCGTCCAACCTCGGCGTGGTCGGGCGCTACGTGCTGAAGCCGCGGATCTTCCACCATCTGCGCAATCTGAAGCCGGGCGCGGGCGGCGAGCTGCAGCTCACCGATGCGATCGAAGCACTGCTCGCCGACGAGCAGGTTCTCGCATACAAATATCAGGGCAAGCGCTACGACTGCGGCAGCAAGCTCGGGTATCTGAAGGCGACCGTCGAGTTCGCGCTGCGCCATCCGGAAATGGGCGCGGAGTTCGGCGAGTATCTGGCCGGCGTGCAACTGCCGTCGATGCGTGCCGATCGCTGAGGGAACGAGCGATGATTCTGGTGACAGGCGGCGCGGGGTTTATCGGCGCCAACTTCGTGCTCGACTGGCTGCGTGACGCCGGCGAGCCCGTCGTGAACGTCGACAAGCTCACGTACGCGGGCAACGCGGCAACGCTCGCGCCGCTCGACGGCGACGCGCGTCACGTGTTCGCGCGGGTCGACATCTGCGACCGTGCGGCGATCGACGCGCTCCTCGCCGCGCATCGTCCGCGCGCGATCGTGCACTTCGCGGCCGAGAGCCACGTCGATCGCTCGATTCACGGTCCCGGCGATTTTCTGCAGACGAACGTCGTCGGCACGTTCACGCTGCTCGACGCGGCGACCGCGTACTGGCGCACGCTGCCCGGCGAAGAGCGGGATGCGTTCCGCTTCCTGCACGTCTCGACCGACGAGGTGTTCGGCTCGCTCGGCGCGACCGATGCCGCGTTCGACGAACGAACCCCGTATGCGCCGAACAGCCCGTATTCCGCGAGCAAGGCCGCATCCGATCACTTCGTGCGCGCGTGGCATCACACGTACGGGCTGCCGACGCTGACGACGAACTGCTCGAACAACTACGGTCCGTATCAGTTTCCGGAGAAGCTGATTCCGTTGATGATCCTGAACGCGCTTGCCGGCAAGCGGCTGCCCGTGTACGGCGACGGACGGAACGTGCGCGACTGGCTGTACGTGAGCGATCATTGCGCTGCGATTCGCGCAGTGCTCGAGCGCGGCACGCCGGGTGCGACCTACAATATCGGCGGCTGGAACGAGCAGGCGAACATCGACGTCGTGCGCGCGATCTGCGCGCTGCTCGATGCGCAGCGGCCGAACCCGTCGGGCGCGTCGTATGCGGAGCAGATCGAGTTCGTGAAGGACCGGCCCGGCCACGACCGCCGCTACGCGATCGACGCGACGCTCATCGAGCGCGAGCTCGGCTGGCGGCCCGCGGAGACGTTCGATACCGGGCTCGCGAAAACCGTCCGCTGGTATCTCGACAACGCGAAGTGGATCGAGGGCGTGACGAGCGGCAGCTACCGTCAATGGATCGACAGGCACTACGCGTGATGCGATGGGAGGCAGTCCGATGAAGCGCAAGGGCATCATTCTTGCCGGCGGATCAGGTTCGCGCCTGTATCCGATCACGCAGGCGATCTCGAAGCAGCTGCTGCCGGTGTACGACAAGCCGATGATCTACTACCCGCTGACGACGCTGATGCTCGCCGGCATTCGCGACGTGCTCGTGATCTCGACGCCCGCCGACACGCCGCGTTTCGAGACGCTGCTCGGCGACGGCGCGCAGTGGGGGATGAATCTCAGCTATGCGGTGCAACCGTCGCCGGACGGGCTTGCGCAGGCGTTCATCATCGGCCGCGACTTCATCGGCCACGATCCGTGCGCACTGATCCTCGGCGACAACATCTTCTACGGTCACGATCTCGCGCATCAACTCGGCAACGCGAACGCGCGCAGCGGTGCGACCGTGTTCGCGTACCACGTCGTCGATCCGCAGCGCTACGGCGTCATCGAATTCGACGAGCAGTTCCGTGCGCTGTCGATCGAGGAGAAGCCCGCGAAGCCGCGCTCGAGCTATGCGGTGACGGGCCTGTACTTCTACGACAACGACGTGTGCGACATCGCGGCCGATATCGCGCCGTCCACGCGCGGCGAGCTCGAGATCACCGACGTGAACTCGCGCTATCTCGACACGGGCAAGCTGCGCGTCGAGATCATGGGGCGCGGCTTCGCGTGGCTCGATACGGGCACGCATGATTCGTTGATCGAAGCATCGACGTTCATCGCGACGCTGCAGAAGCGGCAGGGGCTGATGGTCGCGTGCCCGGAGGAGATCGCGTATCGCAACCGCTGGATCGACGGCGCGCAACTCGCCCGGCTCGCGGCGCCGCTCGCGAAGAGCGGCTACGGCGTCTATCTGAACAACCTGCTGAACGACAGGGTGATATGGCAATCACAGTAACGGCGACCGCGCTGCCGGACGTCAAGATCATCGAACCGAAGGTGTTCGGCGATGCGCGCGGTTTCTTCTTCGAAAGCTTCAACGCGCGGGAATTCGCGAACGAAATCGGCGTGGATGTGGAGTTCGTGCAGGACAACCATTCGCGTTCGTCGCGCGGCGTGCTGCGCGGGTTGCATTATCAGATCGAGCATGCGCAGGGCAAGCTCGTGCGGGTCGTGCAGGGGGAGGTGTTCGATGTGGCGGTGGATTTGCGCCGCGGCTCGCCGACGTTCGGCAAATGGGCGGGTGTTGCGCTATCGGCCGACAATCGCCGGCAATTGTGGGTACCGCCGGGCTTTGCGCATGGTTTCGTCGTCGTGTCCGAATCCGCCGAGCTGCTGTACAAGACGACCGACTACTGGTTCCCCGAGCATGAGCGTGTGCTGCTGTGGTCCGATCCCGCTCTCGGCATCGACTGGCCGATCGAAACCGAACCCGTGCTCGCGGTGAAGGACGCGGCGGGCAAGCCGCTCGTCGAGGCCGATACCTATGCGTGATACGCCGCCCATCGTCGTGACCGGCGCGAACGGGCAGGTCGGGTTCGAGCTCGTGCGCGCGCTTCAGGGGCTCGCGCCGATCGTCGCGCTCGATCGGCATGGGCTCGATCTCGCGGATCTCGACTCGATTCGCCGCGTCGTGCGCGATATCGGTCCCGCGGTGATCGTGAACGCCGCCGCGTACACGGCCGTCGATCGTGCGGAATCCGAAGAGGCGCTCGCGCGGCGCATCAACGGCGATGCGCCGGGGGTGCTGGCCGAAGAGGCGAAGCGCATCGACGCATTGCTCGTGCACTATTCGACCGACTACGTGTTCGACGGCTGCGGCGATGCGCCATTCCGTGAAGACGATCCGACGGGGCCGCTGAACGCGTACGGCCGAACCAAGCTCGCGGGCGAGCAGGCGGTGGCCGCGGTTGGCGGCGAGCATCTGATGTTTCGGACGAGCTGGGTGTACAGCGCGACCGGACGCAATTTTCTGACGACGATGTTGCGTCTCGCGCGGGAGCGCCGCGAACTGAATGTCGTCGCGGATCAGATCGGTGCGCCGACCTGGAGTTGCACCATTGCCGCGCTGACCGCGCATGTCGTCGCGCGATATTGTGCCGATCGCGTGGAGGCGCGCGATTGGTGGCGCCAGCATCGGGGCATTTATCATCTGACGAATGCCGGGGAGACGTCGTGGTGCGATTTTGCGCAGACGATATTCGCTGCAACAAATTGTAAGGACGTCGAGGTGCGTCCGATTACCAGCGATCAGTATCCGACCCCGGCGACGCGGCCGCACAATTCGAGGCTGTCCAATGACAAGCTGTTCGACGTGTTCGGGCTGAGGGCGCCGGATTGGCGGGAGGGGTTGGCGCGGTGTCTGCGAGATCCGAGGACCTGACTCTTCCGCCGCCCGATTGGGGGCTGTGTGGCGGCTCCGCTGGCGGCAAGTAACTTTTTCTGACAGATTGAGCGGGCTGCTCAGGATAAGATTGCGGCTTTTGTCGAGGCGCGCCCTGACACCGAACGACGTGCGTTGGCCGCGGTTCGGGTTCGGTTCGCCGGTATAATCACGGGCCAATTATTTCTTGAGCAGCCGAGAGTGAATTATTCGAGTGCAGTAAAGGACATCAGGGGAGGATGGCATCAGCGGTCGCTCTGGCTTGCGCTCGGCATGCTGGACATCCGCCAGCGCTACCGACGCTCGCTACTCGGGCCGTTCTGGCTGACCATCAGCATGGGCGTGATGATCGGTGCGATGGGCCCGCTCTACGGCACACTGTTCGGTTACAACCCGTCCGCGTTCATTCCCCACCTCGCGCTCGGGCTGATCTTCTGGGGCTTCATTGCCGGCCAGATTTCCGATTTCGGCGAAGCGTTCTCCGCGTCGACCCACTATCTGAGGCAGATGGAGTTGCCGCTGTCCCTGTTTGTGTTCCGGGTCATGTATCGGCACTCGCTGATATTCGCACACAACATCATCGTTTTCGTGGTCGTCTGGGCCGTGTTGCCCGTGCACCTGAACTGGAGCGTGCTGTATTTCCCGCTCGCGGCGGTGATCGTGCTTGCGAACCTGTTCTGGATCGGCTGCGCCACCGCGATTTTCTGCACGCGGTTCCGTGACATGCAGCCCGTGATAGGAAACCTCGTGCAGGTGCTGTTCTTCGTTACGCCGATCATCTGGAAAGCTGAACAGTTACCGATGGCGCGTCAGCACCTGATACACGCCAATCCATTTTTCTATTTGCTCGAGCTGCTGCGAGAGCCGCTGCTCGGCGTCGCGCCGGACGGGTACATCTGGGTGCGCGCGATTGCGATGGCCGTGATCGGCAACGTGCTTGCGATGCTCGTGCTGAATCGATACCGGCATCGCGTCACGTACTGGCTGTAAGAGGGGACGTCATATGCATATTTCACTGGAAAACGTGACGGTCCGGTTCCCGATCTACGACGCGCGCGCACGATCGTTCAAGCGGACCGTGATGTCCGCCGCGAGCGGCGGGCGGTTTGTGGCGGCACAATCGAGCAAGCTCACGATCGTCGAAGCGCTGCGCGACATCAATCTCGACATCCACGAAGGCGAGCGCGTCGCGCTCATCGGTGGCAACGGAGCCGGCAAGACCACGCTGCTGCGTGTGCTCGCCGGCGTCTATACCCCCGAGCAGGGCAAGATCAGCGTTCAGGGGCGCATTACCAGTCTGCTGGATTCGATGCTAGGGATGGACGGCGAGTCGACCGGTTACGAGAACATGTACCTGCGCGGGCTGTTCCTCGGCCTCAAGCCGAAGCAGATCGACGAGCTCGCGGACGAGATCGCCGATTTCAGCGAGCTCGGTCACTTTCTCGATATGCCGGTACGGACGTATTCGTCCGGCATGACGTTGCGGCTCGCATTCTCGATCTCGACGGTCATCAAGCCCGAGATTCTGCTGATGGACGAGTGGATGAGCGTCGGCGACGCGCATTTCAAGGAGAAGGCCGAGGAACGGCTCGAGAAGTTCGTCGGCGATGCCGGCATTCTCGTCATCGCGACTCACGACCAGGGGCTCGTGGATCGGCTGGCCACGAAGCGCGTGACACTCGAACATGGCTCGATTGTGTCGGTGATGTGAAGGAGTCTGCCGGAAAAGCACCCAAAAGTTCACAAATTGACGCTGTCATGAGCCCTTTGTTAGTATCGTCCGCGTTCCCGGACAAGTACTTAGCCGTCGGCGCGTGCGGATTGCGCAGGGCCAGCCGGCCCGGATACAGATCGATGGGCCGGAGTGGGCGTGTCGGACGATGCGGGAATCAAATATCCCACATTCGATCATACGTCGTATCTTTCGAAAAACTGTCACTCGTCTTTGACGACAGTTTCATCAAGAGTAAATCATGCAAAAGATTGGTATTGTCGGTGCCGGTTTTTCAGGTGCCGTGATTGCGTATCGCCTCGCCGCGCAGGGCTATTCGGTCGACGTGTTCGACAGCCGTCCGCATGTCGCGGGCAACTGCCACTCGGAGCGCGATGCCGACACTGGCGTGATGGTGCACGTCTATGGTCCGCATATCTTCCACACGAGCAACGAGCGTGTCTGGAACTTCGTCAACGAATTCGACGAATTTATGCCGTTCGTGAACCGCGTGAAGGCGATCGTCAAAGGGCGCGTGTACACGCTGCCGATCTCGCTGCTGACGATCAACCAGTTCTTCGGCAAGACGTTCTCTCCAGCCGAGGCGCGCGAATTCATGGAATCGATTGGTGACAAGTCGATCGTCGAGCCGCGGACATTCGAAGAGCAGGCGCTGCGCTTCGTTGGTCGTGAGTTATACGAAGCATTCTTCTACGGCTACACGAAGAAGCAGTGGGGCATGGAACCGTCGCAACTGCCTGCGAGTATCCTGAAGCGTCTGCCGGTCCGCTTCAACTACGACGACAATTACTACAACAGCGCGTTCCAGGGTATGCCGAAGAACGGCTACACGTACATCGTCGAGAAGTTGCTCGACCACCCGAACATCCGCGTGCATCTGAACGCGCGTTTCGATCGCAAGATGGCGGCTGATTACGACCACGTGTTCTACAGTGGCCCGATCGACGGCTGGTTCGGGTTCACCGAAGGCCGTCTTGGCTATCGCACGCTCGACTTCGTCACGGAGCGCCACGACGGTGACTATCAGGGCAACGCGGTGATCAACTACTGCGACGCCGAAGTGCCGTGGACCCGCATCTCTGAGCACAAGCACTTCTCTCCGTGGGAATCGCACGAGCGCACGCTGATCTTCAAGGAGCACAGCCGTCTGTGCGGCGAAAACGACGTACCGTACTACCCGATCCGCCTCGCCGACGAGAAGACGCTGCTCGCACGCTATATCGACATCGCGAAGAAGGAAGAAAAGATCACGTTCATCGGTCGCCTCGGCACGTATCGCTATCTCGACATGCACGTGACGATTCAGGAAGCGCTGGAGACGGCCGACCGTTTCCTCGCGGCACGCGACAAGGGCGAAGCGATGCCCGCGTTTGTCGTGGACCCGTTGCAATGAACATAACGGCTGTCGTCGTCACGCGAGATCGGCCACGTCTGCTCGAACAGACGCTCGATGCGTTGGCGGCACAGTCGTCCCCCCTGACATCTGTCATCGTCGTCGACAACGCGAGCGGGGACGAAACGCGTCGGGTGCTCGCACGACGAGCGGACGTCGTAGTTCATCGGCTCGAGGAGAACACTGGCGGGGCGGGGGGGTTTGCGACAGGGGTGAACCTCTCGCTTGGATCGAATGCCGACTGGATCTGGTTGCTTGACGACGACGCGGTACCCCGGGTCGATGCGCTAGAGCGCCTCGTCGACGTACTGCCACGCGCGGGTGCGAAAGTCGGTGCGGTTTGTTCGGCGGTTCATGAGTTCGGCGCGCTTGCGTTAATGCATCGGCGTTATTTCGATCCTTCCACGCTGCGTGAGCCGATCATTCCGCCGAGCGAGTACGACAATCAGCTCGTGAAAATCGATACGGGTTCATTCGTCGGTTTCCTGCTGAACGCGGAAGCGGCGAAAGCAGTCGGTTTGCCTAACCGCCATTTCTTTCTCGCATACGACGACACCGAGTATTCGCTGCGCCTTGGCGCCGCGGGCTGGTCGATCTGGCTGGCGCCGATCAGCGCCATCGACCATTGCCGGACGGTGGAAGGCCGGATGCGGCGTGGACCGTTTGGCCCCAAGCACTACTACAACCTGCGCAATCAGCTTGCGGTATTTCGGCGATACGGCCATGCGCCGTCGTGGCGGCTGTGGATCCCGATTGCGAAGTTCGGGGCGCTCGCGGTGCGGGATCATCGGGTCGAGTCGGTCAGGCTCTGGTGGCGGGCCGTGCGGGATAGCCACATGAACGTGCTTTGATTTGAGCAGCGCTAGACCGACCCCGATGTCTACTGAGATCACGCACGATCGAAGACGGGCAAATCTCGGGCCGGGGCGCGCGATGAGCGAGCTGCCGAGCAGCGAAAATAAGGAAATCGATGGCGACTGTAATTCAGAATCTGGTCATGCCGAATCTTGCTTTCGGCGTTCCGCCGGAAATGTATGTCCGGGCGGAGAACCGGGCCTGCATCCGGTATAACGACGGAAGCATCCGGTTCGAAAAAGGGGGCATCGCCCGCTTTGATACGTACTTCAACGGTGTTACCGTTGATCGTTATCGAGAGCATTGCGAAATCCGCGATTTGTTCTTGTCACTGACCGGCATCGGCCAATTCGTCATTCGCTTCGCACTGCATCGCGCGGGATTTGCGAATCGGGTCCTCTACGAGCAGCAGGTAACCCTCAGCGCCGGGTCGCCGGCCGAGATCGATATGCCGTTTTGGTCGGGGCTCGATGGCGGCATCCTGTATTTCTGCATTGAGGCCCTGGATGAAGGTGAGATCTCCGGTGGCTATTTCGGGACGCAGACGGAACCTAGGACCGATGTAAAGCTGGGGATAGTCATCACGCATTTCGATCGGAAGCGATATGTGTTGCCGGCGATCAAGCGAATCCGTGAGCAGTTGCTGAATGATGCGGCGTTTCGCGGAAAGATCGAATTGGTCGTGGTGGACAATTCGCAGAACATCGAGCCGTCCGAAGCACAAGGCGTGACGCTCCTGCCGAACAAGAATCTAGGCGGATCCGGTGGCTTCACGCGCGGTTTGCTGCATTTGAAGGATGATGGCTCCTTCACCCATTGTCTGTTCATGGACGACGATGCGTCGTGCGAGGTCGAGTCGATCAAGCGCGCCTACGTGCTTCTGTCGTACGCGAAGACGCCCAAATTTGCAGTTGCGGGTGCGCTGCTGCGAGAAATCGAGACCTTCCGCTTATTCGAGAAAGGCGCGCGATTCGACGGAGTGTGCCATCCATTGAAGAGTGGACTGGACATGCGTTCACCGGAACAACTGGTGTATGCGGAGCACCGGAAAGAGCGGGATCCCAACTACGGAGCCTGGTGGTTCTTCGCATACGCGCTTGAGGATGTCCAATATTTGCCGTTTCCGTTCTTCGTACGCGGCGATGACATCATGTTCTCGCTGCTGAACAAATTCAACATCATGACGATGAATGGGATTTGTTGCTGGGGGGAGGACTTTGGATTGAAGAGCGGTCCGTTGCCGATCTATCTCGATGTACGCAGCCTCCTGATGCAGAGAATCACGCATGGCGGTTGCAGCCTGACGTCGACGGTCAAGATGCTCGTGGCCTTCTTCTTCTTTGCGGTGTTTTCATACAACTACGCGACTGCAAAGGCGGTATGCAAGGCGATCGGTGATTTCTGCAAGGGTGAAAAATTCTGGCTGGAAAACATGGATACGGTGGACATTCGCCGAGAGGTTGGGGCATTGACCCCGTCGGAAAAGATGTCTGCGCTGGATCGTGCGACCTACGCGTTGGACGAGTCCGATCTCGTGATCGAAGGCCGATTTCGAACTTTTGTTCGCCTGCTCAGCTTGAATGGATTCCTGCTGCCGCGCTTTTTGCTTAAAGACGCAACGGTCTTTCAGCAGAAAGGGTTTCGAGGAACGCTGCGCCAGGTGTTTCGCTACAAATCTGTTTTTTACCAGTACCAACCCACCGGCGTAGGCTACATTGCGCATCACGACAAGACCGAATTCGTTCGGTCGCTCGCAGAGTTCATCAAAGTAATGACCAAATTCGCGCGGTCGTACGGGCGGTTGCGAGCGGAATATCAGGCAGCGCTCCCGAAGCTGACCAGCGAAAAATTCTGGCGAGATGTCTACGGGACAACCGATTGATCTAGCGTTTGCGCATCGACAAGATGATGTCGATCAACGGCGCATCGACGGCGATCCGGGTGACGCGAAGCCGCCCGGATTTTTGCAATGCGCTGGCCGGAAGGCTCGTTGCTGACGTACCAGAGGATGCATGGATAAGGGAAGCGGTTCTGCGCATTCGTGTGGAAATCCATTGTTGCATGTCGTACAGACCATCACGTTGTCCCGGCAGCTATCGGGCATCGACGTTGATCTATATGTTCGTGCGGGCAATGAACTGGTACATCCGTTGCGAGACGAACACGGCATCACGTTCGAGGCCGGCGGGATTGCTACGTTCGACACGTATTTCAATGCACTGACCGTCGCTCCATGGAAGAAGTATGGCCGCCTGGACGACCTTCATCTGGTGCTGTTCGGCCACGGTCGATATCTGATCAGATTCGGGGTCCACAGGCTGGGCCGAGAGCCGCTCTGGATGGACGAGCAGGCGATCGATGTGGACGGCGGTATCCAATTGCAGATTCCGGTGTGGCCTGATCTGTCAGACGGAATTTTATTTTTTGCGCTTGAGAGCCTGACGCACGGGCGTATCGAAGGCGGTCATTTCGCGACATCGACCGAACCTCGACCGCACACCAAGCTTGGCATTGTGATCACGCATTTCAATCGCAAGGAATACGTGATCCCGGCGATCGCGCGTATTCGGAGCGAACTGCTGTCCGATCCGCTTTATCGCGGGAAAATCGATCTTGCCGTCATCGACAATTCGAGTAGTATCGAGCCGTCAGAAGCGGCGGGCGTGACAGTTATTCCGAATCGAAACGTTGGTGGTTCCGGTGGTTTCGCGAGGGGATTGCTGCACTTTGCGGATGAAGGGACTTTTACGCACTGCCTGTTCATGGATGACGACGCATCGTGTGAGATCGAGTCGATCCGGCGTGCGTATCATCTGCTGTCGTTCTGTCCGCCAGAGGCTCGCGTCGCGATTGCTGGCAGCCTGATGCGTGAGCGTGCGCCGTCGGTGTTGCACGAGAAAGGGGGAAGCTACGAGGCAGGAAATTGGATACCCGTCGGTAAAGGCCTCGACATGCGCAATGTGCGGGACCTGCTCGAAGCCGAGTATGGAACGAAGTCTCCCAATTTCGGTGCGTGGTGGTTTTTCGCATTTCCGATACGCGCGGTGCGGCATTATCCGTTTCCGTTCTTTGTACGTGGCGACGACGCCTTATTTTCCCTTCAGAACGAGTTCGAGTTGGTGACGCTGAACGGCATCGGGTGCTGGGGGGAGGATTTCGAGTTGAAGGACGGAACGTTTACCCGTTACTTCGGTTTCCGAGGCACATCGGTCGTCGCTTTACTGACATTATCCGAGCGGTGCATCACCTGGACGATCTTTCGTCAATTTACGCGATGGTGTCTCACGGCACTGTTTTCGTACAACTATGCGTCGTCGCAAGCAGTGTGCTGTGCGATGCGTGACGTACTGAGTGGCCCGCAATTTTTTATCGACAATGTCGACACGTCGACTGTAAGAGCGCAACTCGCGCGGATCGACAGCGCGGAACGTGCGCGCTCGGTTGCCGAACTATCGGAGGCTGTCGATTATCCTGCCGCCGTAACCGAGCGTCCGTCACAGACGCTGCTGCGCTGGCTGACGTTGAATGGGCTGCTGTTGCCAAATGCGTTGATGAAGGATCGGACGGTAGTACAGAAGAAGGCTTATCGGGCATCGTTCCGACAGGTGTTCCGGTATCGCGCTATCCAGTACGAGGACGATCGCCTTGGTGTGATCAAGGTCGCGCCGCACGACAAGCGTGCCATTATTGCCGGTTTGGGGCGGTACGCGGCGATCAGCATTCGGGTGTTGTTGAAGACAAGATCGGTTCAGCACGCATACCGCGCGAACGTTGACAGAATGACAAGTGAACGATTCTGGCGGGAACACGGTTGAAGCCCGTATTGTTGGGGGCATGATTTATTTTTAATTGGGGGGAGTGTGAGCTTTTTTAATTTTTTGCTGATTCTGGCCGGCGTGATGTTGAATGCATTCGCGCAGCTTTTTCTCAAAGCCGGTACCAATGCAATCAATGCGATGGGCATCGACAAGGCGAAAATCGTTGCGTCGGCGTTCAAGGTTGTGTTCGAGCCTCATATTCTTGGAGGACTTGGATGTTACGCATTCAGCGTGATCATCTGGATCGTCGCGTTGTCGCGGGTTCAGGTCAGCGTTGCGTATCCGATGCTCTCGATCGGGTATGTCGTCAACTTGTTCATGGCATGGTATTTTTTCGGTGAACCGATTTCGATTCAAAAAATGGCCGGGATTGTCGTGATCATCATCGGCGTTTATTTGATTGCGAAATCGTGATTCGGAGAATGGATATGAAGGTCTTGGTGACGGGCGCGGCCGGATTTTTAGGCAAGGAATGCGTCAAGCAATTAAAGGGCGCGGGTTACGATGTCGTCACGACCGATAAGGTCGGTTCGGTCGATGTGCTCGGGGACCTGAGCGATTCGAAGTTTGTCTCGTCGCTGCCGGATGTGGACGCCGTTGTGAATTGCGCGGCTGTGCAATATGTGACGAAGGGTGTGCCGCTGTTCATGCGGAAACCATTCTTCTACCGGAATAATGTTCAGGCCGCCAGTAACCTTTACGAGCGCTATCATGCGAATGGGGCTCACTTCGTTCACGTGGGCACCAGCATGATGTACCGTCAGACTGGTCAGCCGATCTATTCGATCGGCGATCAAATGGGCGGAGAAGGCGTATATAGCTGGTCAAAAACACAGGCGCAGATTTATATCGATAAAATTCCGGGTGCTGCAACTGTTATTCCATGCATCATCGGCGGCGAAGGGCGTGAAGGTCTGTTTCGCGGCTTTGTCAGCATGATGAAGCGTTATGGCATGGTGATTTTCCCGGGCACCGGCAGCCATAAAGTGCACATGGTGCATGTTGTAGATGTTGCGAGTCTCATCGTGCGGATCATCGAAACCCGCGCAAGTGGCTTCTATAATGCCGCAGCACCTGACCCGCTTTCGATCAGAGAGTGGATCGACGAAATTGCCGATGAGCTAGCGATCCGGAAGGTCCGGAAGGTGTCGCTTCCGTTGCTCCCGATTCACCTGCTTTCGCAGGCGCTCGGATATCGGCTGTTGGCTAGAGAGCAATTGATGATGCTGCGTTTGCAGCATGTGCTGTCGATCGACGGATCGTTGGCGATCGGCTGGAAGCCGAAGTTTTCGAACGCGCGTATCGCCCGGGATATCGCGAAGTATATCGTCGGGTAAGGGGCGACGCGTGATGGTCTGCACTGCGCCGCATTGATGGATTGGCTCCGTGGTCGTACGGGGCGAAGTCATGAAATGCGGCGCAGCCGTGCGAGCCGGCATTTGTTCTAGATTGCGAGCCAGAAAATTATTGCGCAAATGAGCACCACGATGATGCTCGTTTTGTCTCGCGCTGCAAAAACAATCGGATCGTCATGCATTACACCGCGATGGGTGATAATCCAGATTCGACTAATCCAATAAAGCAACAACGGACAAACTAACCATATCCATTGCGGGTGATGGTAGAGGCGTGCCGTATTCGAATCCTGAATATAGAGGGCGAGCACTAGTATCGACAGATAACCTGACGCGCTTCCGAGCGATGAAACGAGAGGTAGATCGTCCGGTATATAACCGCGTCGTCGCGATTGCTTGACTCCGCGATTTTTCATCGAATGCAGCTCTGCGTATCGCTTGACGAATGCGAGGCTTAGAAAGATGAACATCGAAAATGCGAGCAGCCAAAACGATGGCATGACTTGTACAGCAGTGGCACCTGCGATGATACGCGTCGTATACAGCATCGCCAGCACGACCACATCGACCATGACGAAACGCTTCAAATACATCGAGTATGCTAGCGTCAGCACGTAATAGCCGATCAGAACCGCAATATAGCGAATGGGCAAAAACAGCATGGCCATCGCGAAGGCGCTGATTAAGCAAAATGGGAATAGACTTATGCCCACCATTAGCGGCATCGAACCGGATGCAAGAGGACGGCGGCACTTTGTCGGATGATGCCGGTCGTCTTCAAGATCCAGCAGATCGTTGAGTAAATAGACGCTCGATGCGCATAAGCCGAAAGTCAGAAAGGCGAGCAGCGACTCGATCAGCTTCGGTGTATCCAGAAGTTGGTGCGCAGCCAGCATCGGCAGGAAGATCAGGAGGTTTTTGAGCCACTGATGGATGCGCAGCGATTTGGGCCACGTCGAAATGATGGACGGACTCGATTTGATGACATTTGCGACGTTGCCGAGTTTGCGTGCTGCGCGCTCGACGCTACTCGATGGATTGACAACATAGGCGTTCGCGGCTGCTTGCCAAACCGGAATGTCATCGTGGGAATTTCCGACATAGTCGAAATTACTTTCTCCGAATTCCGCAATCAGCGTGTCGCGCTTGCGATGGGCGGACAGATTCGTGCCGGCATCAGTCGCAAAAATTTTGTCGAACAGACCCAAGTGATTCGCGATTGCTTCCGCATATCGCTTGTGACTGGCGGTTGCGAGGACAAGCGAGCGTCCGGCTGCGCGTTCCTCCTTCAGCCAGGCAACCACTTGCGGGTCATACGGTAGTACCGTCACATCTATGTCGGTTGCCGCCGCCAATTCCGTTTTCAGTGTCGACTTGCCACCTTTGGCAAGCCAAATCAGTGGCGATGCGAATCGGTGAGGGGCAGCCTTGAGGTATGCAAAGCTTGACTCGATCAGCATGTCCGAACGCAGCAACGTGCCATCTAGATCTACAACGAGAGGTCTACTGTTCATAGAGAAATTGGGTCTTGCGGCTTGTGCGTCCGCACGGAAATTGCCCGTCGTAGCAGTTCGATCGGACTAGGCGCGGCATTGTTGCCGTTCCTTTCGTTTTTATTGCGGAGTGCCCTCAGGCGTACGCTACTTTACTATCTCGACATTGCAGCCACAACCATCGCGCCACAAGGCCGACGTTCGGTGCGTGCGGGTTCGGAAGGGCACGCTCAGGCGGCGCGCGGTGTGGCGAAGCGGCAATCCTGTACGGTCACCGGGAGTGTTTTAGCGAGTTCCGTTGGGGCACGTACCGCGCCGGGCCGTTGGCCGTGGTGGGTAACAGTGGTACGCTACGCTGCCCTTTCAATACGCTAGCAACAACCGAGGGCAGCGTTCTGCGGTGCTCGTGGCCGAGGGGATAGGCAAGGCCTGTACAGCGAGGAGCGAAATTCACCGATAGATCTGACAAAATGCCGCTTGGCTCGATTCAAGCGGATCGAATTCAGCGAGACTTGGGAAACGTTGTGGCGATTTCACGGACGGCCTTTCCCCGGACAATTGCAAGGCTGGACGGGCCGGACGGCATCATGGTCGTCGCGTTTTCGATCGGCGCGTTCCGGTGGGCGTGGCTCTGCTCACATACGCACTTTGTAAGAAAGCACGGCGGGCCTCATGACGTAGGGTCTCCGATAATTCGGGGCCGACTCATCAACAAACAGACTCATGATCAACAAGAATGTACCTATGCAGCGCGAGCCATTGGACGCGCCAAAAAGTTGGGCGACCTGGCAAGTGGTGATATCGATCGTATTGGTTGCATTGGGTATTACCGCACTGTGCGCGCTGCGATATCACGATTTTTTCTTTATCGATGATGCGCAGAACGAAAATATCGGATTCTATCGTGAGATGGGACGGCTGTGGCTGAGCGGCCACCTTCCGCTCCTGACGACCAATACGATGTGGGGCGGGAACATATTGGTCGATATGGTGCTTTCCCCTTTTGCTCCGCAAGCTATCGCGGGATCGATTCTGTCGCAGATGACATCCTCAGTACGCGTGGTGGCGGATGTCGTCGCTTTCCTTAGCCTATTGCTCGTTGTCGGAGGAGGGTACTGGCTTGGCCGCCTGTTGCAGCTGCGTTCAGGTCTCGCATTGCTGCTCGGCGCCACGGTGGCGACGACGCCGGTGTTTCTCTACGTTTATTTGACGTCGTGGTGGAACATGGCGCAGGCGTTTGCCTGGCTGTTGCCCGCCGTTACTGCGCTTTTGTGGTTGAGAAAGGATGCGAAACCTTTGAGTTTCGTGCTCGCCGTTGCGTTTGGTTGTTGCCTGTTCACCAGTGCCGGTACTCAATCGCAGTTGTTCTATGGCCTTATGTTTGCGGTAACGATTATCGTAGATTGGCTTGAATGTCGCAGTATTCGCCGAGTCGCAATATTTTTCTCCGCTGGTGCGTGCGTGCTGCTGATTTCTGCCATTCCGCTCATGGCCGAGTATCTGCTGAACAGGCAGTATTTTTCGCGGCCGAACGAATTCAATAATTACAATAATTTCCTGTCTCCAAGTTGGGGATATATTGTTAATTTTTTCAATCCTTTCTTTGGGACGTATATTTCCTGGTTCGGCGGTTATCGATATCTGCCATTGTCGCTAGCCTATGCCGGAATGGTGTCTTTGCTTCCCTTTGTCTGCAAGCGGTTGGATAACGGTGTTGGCGGAACTCCGGTCGAATATCGGATCCTGCTGACGGGAATGTTGTTGGCGCTTCTGATGTCGTTCTCCCCGCAGCAACTGGGGCCGATCCGATGGAGCTTCCGTTTCTTGCCGATGCTCGTGCTGTGCTTCTGCTCGATAGCCTATTACCAGCTGGAGCACGGCGTATGGCGCGACGATGTGAGACGGTGGTTTAAACTGCTGGCCATTGTGGGAGTCATGGCCACAGCTATACAGCTGTTCTCGGCAGACGGCCGTGTTTTTGAGGGGCGTCGCTTGGTCTTTCTAGGACTGTTTGCCGTCTTGTTTGCGCGGATGGCCGTTGCAATCCTACGCCGCAAGCATACGTCGTCCGGCCACGTGCCTCTCGATGTGCTGTGGCTCGTATCGGTTCTGGCGTTCGGCGGAATGCTTGTACAAACTCCGACGCTTGGCGGAGCCTATTTTTCCTTCGCAGGAGTAAAGAGCGGATTGCTTACAGATGGCAACGGCGTGACGTCCGGGTATGTATTGCCGCTCGCGCTGCGATTTCCTCCTCAAAATGTTTCCGACCTCGGCACCGCTCAAATGCTTGCGATTGGGCAAAAAAGCATTAGTGGTTACACTCCGGTCGGGCATCTCGGATTTGAGAGGATATTTCCGTCTCGGAGTGCGCATGGAAACTTCGAGCCGCAGCCTACGCTTATCAATATCACGAATGTGATGGATGATGATCGGCACACGCCGATATACAAATTGTTCGATATTCGGAGGATCTATGTTCGGTCTGACGATGTGACGCCGGAAATTGAGCGTCGCTTTGATGCTGTCGGATTGACGAAGCGCACGGTGCTACCGGATTCCAAGCTTATGATCGAGCCGCAAGCATCATCGCAAGTTGAAGGAACTTTGACGTATCAGTCGGTTCCGGGAACTGTGGTGCACGTGAGGGACGATGGGCCACGAAGCGAGTGGTTCGATGTTCACGGTTCGGATCAGCCGCGCCGGCTAATTTTCAGCAGAATTACGTGGCCCGGCTATCACGCCGACCTCAACGGGGTGCCGCTGTCGGTCGGGAATTGGGACGACGTGCTGGTGAGCGTGGATCTTCCTCAGAAGAGCGAGGGCCGCCTTCATCTGTATTACCAGCCGGTGTCGTGGCATTACACCCGTTGGGGTATCTTGCTGGGTGTTCTGTTGACTGTAGGAACTGCATTCCTGCTTGGACGTCTCCGACACAAGTGAGTAGGGCGGGGTGCTGGATTCGCTATGAGTTGTCAATGAGGACGCGCCGCCCGCCTCCGTCGGCGTGCCCTCTTCTTGATCTCAGGTGTTTTTCAGGCGTATCCAAGTGCGCGATTGAGATCCGCTCACCCGGATGCGATGAAAGACCGGTCGATATCCGGCGTCAGATGCTCTGCCAGTCGGAACGGGAGCCGGAGTAGGTCGGATTTGGCCGACCGTATTGCTGTTTGAAGCCCGCACATCACTCATATCCCAGCGAGTGGTTGAGGTCCGACAGCCCGGACGTCACAAAGTACCGCTCCAGATCCGGATTCCAGATGTTCGTCCAGTCTGATGTGCTGCCCGAATAAGTTGGATTGGCGTGACCATATTGTTGGGCGAGACTGGAGCACAGACGCTCCGCGATGCCGGGCTCGACTGCATTCAATCGTTCGGTTGCCGCGGGCGAAATGCTACCGACGCACATATCCTCATAGCGAAGCAGGATCGCGTCTGAATCACGTTGCATCATGTCTGCGATTGCACGGATGTGTGCGAGGTCGCGTTCGGCATGATGGAAAAGAAAACCGATGATCTGCTCCGATCCGGTGAGTTCGCGCCAGTACTGATCGATTGCGCTGGTCGGAGCCACTTTCGATTGCTTGAATCTGAACAGGCTAGCAATTACGTTGCGCAGATTTCGAACAACTGAGAGGACGCACACTCGCTGGGCTCTGATTTTGTCGATCACCCATTGGTGCTCGATATGACCGACCGTTTGCTCGCCTTGCAGCATTGCGGTGATCAATTCAGCCTCGCAACTGAGCCGGACTTTTTCTGGCGCGACGTGTATGAGTGACTCCGGGAGTTCGCGATAGTCGTCCACCGTGTCCCGACCACTTAAATGGAGTCGTTGCGACGCGATACCGATTGCTTGTAGCGCGGCTTCGACGTAATACGTGCCGGATTTCGGGATCGAATTGACAAAAAATGACGGACGCGATGCGTTGATGTCGCCCACCGGGGCTTCAAGCTGCAAAATCGGGACGAGATACAGTGGCCACTTCCGGTCCTCTACGTGGCCGAACCAGCCACCTGAGATGTTGCAGTGCTTGAAGCGACTCGTCACGCTGCCATCGATCCCGTGCAGGTGCAGCGTTTCGTTGTCGTAAGACCAGCTGTGTTCGTTCGGATGCGAATAACCATAGATTTCCCCCCCGTCCCGAAGCACGAGATGACCGTACTGGCCATTGCAGGGAGAGCCGAAACTGAAAACAGATCGAGACAAATTCATAGATGAATCAAATGGCTGGTTGAACGGTGCCAGAACGATTCGCATTGGCACGAGCGAATCGTCGGGCAGCGCGCGTGACTGGTTCGATATCGTTCGTCATCGCGCATGGGACGATAAAATACCGCACTCGTTTACTCGCCTGCAAAATCGTCGCCGCGGCAACACGGGGCCACATCAAATTCCGGTATCCTAGCGGCCCGGAGCGGCGGTTTCTTCGTCCCCCGGCTCTGCCGAGCCACGATTGGCCGGCCTAACCGAAAATCGAAAATTTCGGCGCAATTTCCCTCTTCGTCAGGTTCCGCGAGTGGCGTGCCGCAGGGAAGCGTCTCACGGAGCGATGGAAACAGCAGTACAGCATTCATGGGGCCGAGGTCTGTCGGTCTCCGTCGTCGTCTACCGGCCGGATGTCGCGCAGTTGCATCGCACGCTGTCGAGCCTGAGCGAAGCGATCGCGGCAACCAGGGCGTGCCGGCCGGATTTCCCGGCCGAGCTGTACCTGATCGACAACGGCGGCTTGCCCGACATCTCCGCGACGCGCGCGGCGCTCGAAGCGCAACGCATCGACTGCCACGTCGTGAGCGGCCACGGCAACGTGGGCTACGGGCGCGGCCACAATCTCGCGATCGAGCGGACGACCGAGTGGTGCCATCTGATCCTGAACCCCGACGTCGATCTCGCCCCCGACTCACTCGTGCGCCTGCTCGATTTCCTAGGCGTGCATCCGGACGTCGGCCTCATCACGCCGCGCATCGGCGACGAAAACGACCAGATCCAGTACCTATGCCGTCGCTACCCATCGGTGTTCGACCTGTTCGTGCGAGGCTTCCTGCCGACTCGCTGGAGCAGCCTGTTCGCGCGCCGTCTCGCACGTTACGAGATGCGCGACCAGATCAACGAGCGCGACGTCGTCTGGGATCCACAGATCGTCAGCGGCTGCTTCATGCTGTTCCGCACTAACGTGCTCAAAGCGCTCGGCGGCTTCGATCCGCGCTATTTCCTGTATTTCGAGGATTACGATCTAAGCATGCGCACACACGCGGCGGCGCGCGTCGTCTATCTGCCGGCCGCGCGCGTCCTGCACTTCGGCGGCGGAGCATCCCGCAAGGGCCACGCACACATCAAGATGTTCGTCGCGTCGGCATTCCGTTTCTTCAATCGCTTTGGCTGGAAGTGGCTGTGACACAAGTCGTCGTGACAGGAGCGAATGGCTTCGTCGGGCGCGCGCTGTGCCGCGTGCTGCTGAATAACGGCCATCAGGTTGCCGGGCTGGTCCGCCGATCCGGCGCGTGTCCGACGGGCGTCGCCGAATGGGTCGACGCGAAGCCCGATTTCGCCGGGGTGGATGCCTGCTGGCGGGCCGCGCCGGGCGACGTCGAGTGCGTCGTGCATCTCGCCGCGCGCGTGCATGTGATGAACGAGGCGGCAAGCGAAGCCGCGCAGCGCGCGTTCGACGCCACCAATATCGACGCGACGCTGCGCGTTGCACGCGCCGCGCATCGAAACGGCGCGCGCCGCTTCGTCTACGTGAGCAGCATCAAGGCCGTGGCGGAAAGTGACGGCGGCCGGCCGCTCGACGAGGACACGCCGGCGCGCCCCGAGGACGCGTACGGCCGTTCGAAGCGAGACGCCGAGCAAGCGTTGAAGCAATTCGGCGACGAAACCGGCCTGGATATCGTGATCGTCCGTCCGCCGCTCGTCTATGGTCCCGACGTGCGCGCGAACTTCCTGCGCATGATGAACGCGGTCGCACGCGGCATGCCGCTGCCGTTCGGCGCGATATCGTCGCGCCGCAGTCTCCTCTACGTCGGCAACCTCGCGGACGCGCTGTTGCATTGCGCAACCGATCCCCGTGCCGCTGGCGGCTGTTTCCATGTCGCGGATGACGATCCGCCGTCCGTCACCGAGCTGCTGCGAATGATCGGCGATGCCCTGGGCCGTCCTGCGCGGCTTTTACCGGTGCCGGGCGGTGTGTTGCGCCTGCTCGGCAAACTGACCGGACGCGGCCCGCAAATCGACCGCCTGACCGGCAGCCTGCAAGTGGATACGGGGCGCCTGAAGCGCAGCCTCGACTGGAAGCCGCCGTTCACGACCCGGCAGGGCCTTGCGGCGACGGCAAACTGGTATCGGTCGCGCGATACGCGACAATGACCGCCATGAACATTGCACATTCGACATGGCTCGCGGTGGCGGCGGTGGGGCTCGTGGCTGCCATCGCGTCGACCGCGATTCTGCGCGCGTTGCTGGCCACCGGCCTCGCGTGGCGGCTCGCAACCGATATCCCCAACGATCGTTCGCTGCATTCCCTGCCGACGCCGCGCGTGGGCGGCTGGGGCATCGTTCCGGTGGTCGTCGCGTCGATACTGGGGCTGTCGCCGCATTTATGGCTGATCGCGGCGGCGGCGGCGGGACTTGCGCTGATGTCGCAGATCGACGACCGTCGCGGCTTGCCGGCCCGCGTCCGCTTCGCCGCTCATCTCGTCGCGGTCGTTGCGCTATTGGTCGCGTATCCGGCCGCGGCGCCGTGGTGGCTGCTTGTCGGCGTCGGCTTCCTGATGCTCTGGTTGATCAACCTGTACAACTTCATGGACGGCGCCGACGGCCTCGCCGGCGGCATGGCCTTGTTCGGCTTCGGCGCGTATGCGGCGGCGGCGCTGATCGGCACGCATTCATCGGATGATTTGGCGTTCGCGGGCGCGGCGGTTTCAGGTGCCGCGCTCGGTTTTCTTCTGCTGAATTTCCATCCGGCGCGGCTATTTCTGGGCGATGCCGGCTCGATTCCGCTCGGTTTTCTGGCCGGCGCCCTTGGCTACTGGGGATGGCACGGTGACGTGTGGCCGCTGTGGTTTCCCGCGATGGTGTTTGCGCCCTTTATCGCGGACGCATCTGTAACACTCTTGAGACGTTTGTTACGCGGCGAAAAGTTCTGGCAGGCACACCGGGAGCATTATTATCAGCGCATGGTGCGGTCCGGTATCGGGCATGCACGGACCGCACTGTGGTGGTATGGGCTCATGCTTCTCGGCATAATGCTTGCCTTGTGGGCACTGGGCCGTCCCGCTTCTCAGCAGTGGATTCTGTTTTTCGCATGGTATGGCGCCCTCGCGTGTATCGGGGGCGCGATCGACGTGCGCTGGCGCCGAATTCAAGCGGCCACTAAAAATATATCTTGAGGGTTTCCCGTCGATGTTGCGATCCAAAGCATCATGGCTGTCGCTGGGCGCATTTCTATTCGACCTGCTGGCAGTCGTTGCCGCTTGGCTGCTCGCCTATCTGATCCGCTTCAACGGCAGCATTCCGCACGACTTCCTGCGCGGCGCGCTGACCGCGCTCACGTGGGCGCTGCCCGTGTACGCGCTGATGTTCCACGCGTTCGGCCTTTACCGCGGCCTCTGGGTGTTCGCGAGCCTGCCCGATCTGATGCGGATCTCGAAATCGGTCGCCGGCGGTGCGGTGATCGTGATGATCGGCGCGGTGATGTTCCAGCCGCATCCGATCGTTCCGCGCTCGGTGCTGCTGCTGTCGCCGATGCTGCTGTTCCTGATCATGGGCGGCGCGCGTGCGCTGTATCGCTCGACGAAGGAGTTCTATCTGTACGGCGGCCTCGTCGGCCAGGGCCGGCCGGTGCTCGTGCTCGGCGCGGGCTCGGCCGGCGCGAGCCTCGCGCGTGAACTGTCGCGCTCCGGCGAATGGCGTCTCGTCGGCCTGCTCGACGACGACGTTGCCAAGCACGGCCGCGAGATCTACGGCTACAAGGTGCTCGGTTCGATCGGCGACATCGCGCACTGGACCGACATGCTGAAGGTCGAATGCGTGATCATCGCGATTCCGTCCGCTTCGGTCGAGGTGCAGCGCCGCGTCGCGACGCTGTGCGTGCGCGCCGGCGTGAAGGCGATGGTGCTGCCGTCGCTGACCGCGCTGATGCCGGGGCAGGGCTTCCTGTCGCAGGTGCGCCAGATCGACCTCGAGGATCTGCTCGGCCGCGATGCGGTGACGATCGACACACCGCACGTCGAAGCGCTGTTGCGCGGCCGCGTGGTGATGGTGACGGGCGCGGGTGGTTCGATCGGCTCCGAGCTGTGCCGGCAGATCCTGCGTTTCGCTCCGGCGCAGCTGATTGCGTTCGACATTTCCGAATATGCGATCTACCGGCTGACCGAAGAGCTGCGCGAGCGCTTTTCCGATCAGCCGGTCGTGCCGATCATCGGCGATGCGAAGGATTCGCTGCTGCTCGATCAGGTGATGTCGCGCCATGCGCCGCACATCGTGTTCCACGCGGCCGCGTACAAGCACGTGCCGCTGATGGAGGAGCACAACGCGTGGCAGGCGCTGCGCAACAACGTGCTCGGCACGTACCGCGTCGCGCGCGCGGCGATCCGCCACGACGTGCGTCACTTCGTGCTGATCTCGACCGACAAGGCGGTGAATCCGACGAACGTGATGGGCGCGAGCAAGCGGCTCGCGGAGATGGCGTGCCAGGCGCTGCAGCAGACGAGCGAGCGCACGCAGTTCGAAACCGTGCGCTTTGGCAACGTGCTCGGCAGCGCGGGCAGCGTGATTCCGAAGTTCCAGCAGCAGATCGCGAAGGGCGGGCCGGTGACGGTCACGCATCCGGAGATCACGCGCTTCTTCATGACGATTCCGGAGGCATCGCAACTCGTGCTGCAGGCGTCGAGCATGGGGCACGGTGGCGAGATCTTCATTCTCGACATGGGGCAGCCGGTGAAGATCGTCGATCTCGCGTGCGACCTGATTCGCCTGTACGGCTTCACCGAAGAGCAGATCCGGATCGAGTTCACCGGGCTGCGTCCGGGCGAGAAGCTCTACGAAGAACTGCTCGCCGACGACGAGACGACGACGCGCACGCCGCACCCGAAGCTGCGGATCGCGAAGGCGCGCGAGGTGCCGGACCATCTGCTCGACGATCTGCTGCCGTGGCTGATGCAGCATCGCGTGCTGACCGACGACGAAGTGCGGCGCGATCTGCGGCGCTGGGTGCCGGAATACCAGTCGCCGGCCGCGCCGAAGCTGCAGAGCATGCCGATGCGGGTGGTGTCGAACGGGTGACCGGTTCGGCCGCGCGGCACATCGGTTCACGTCGCTTGCCTTGGTATTCTGATTGATATACGATGCCGATATCATATATCGAGAGATGTCATGAGCCGAATTCTGGTTGACCTACCGGACGCGCAGGTTCAAGCCTTGGCGGTCTTGGTCGAGGCTGAGCGCCGCCCACGCGCGGCGGTGATCCGCGACGCGATTGACGCGTACATCGCGCAACGCACGCGTGCGCTTGGCACTGACGTGTTCGGCCTGTGGAAAGGCCGGCGGGTCGACGGCCTTGCGTATCAAGAGGAGTTGCGCGGGGAATGGTGAACGCGTTGTTTGATACGAATGTCCTGATCGATTACCTGAACGGCATCGAAGCCGCGAAAGCTGAGCTTGATCGCTACACCACACGCGCGATCAGTGCGATTACATGGATGGAGGTCCTGGTCGGCACAGCGCCCGCTGACGACGCCGCAATCCGTGCGTGGCTGAAGTCGTTCAGTGTGATCGACCTCGATGCGGCGATCGCCGAGCGGGCGGTGGAGATTCGCAAGACGAAACGCATCCGCCTACCCGACGCAATCGTATGGGCGAGTGCGCAAGTCAACGGCCTGTTGCTCGTGTCGCGCAACACGAAGGATTTTCCTGCCGATGAGCCCGGTGTACGCGTGCCGTACACGCTCTAAACAAGCGACGCCTCAGCGCCCCCGCCGATCCTTCCTCACCACCAGCCACCTCGGCACCTTGAATCGCACGATGCTGATATAAAGCCACACATACGTGAGCGCAAACAGCACGACGAACGCGAACAGATGCACGGTATGCCGCCAGAACAGCGTCGCCGGGATCACCGCCACAAGGCACAGCAACCACAGATAAGGTGACGTCAGCGAGTTCCGCCGCGTCAGATCGTGCGCGACCTTCGTGCCGACCGCCCAGCGCATCAGCCGCTTGTACACGAGCATGTGCAGATGCACGCCATCGGGAATCCCGGGCGACATCCCGCGAATGAACTTCTTCCGGTAGATCGAGAAGCAGGTCTCGAAGATCGGGTACATGAACAGCAGCACCGGATACCACGCGGACACCTCGCGATGCCGCATCACGAGCAGGATCGACAGCTCGGCGAGCATGAAGCCGATAAAGTACGCGCCGCCGTCGCCGAGAAAGATCAGCCCCGCCGGGAAGTTCCACACGAAGAAGCCGAGCACCGCGCCCATCATGATCAGCGAGCCCGACAGCACGACCGGCTCGCCGACCTGGAACGCGACGTACGCGAGCGACGCGAACATCATGAAGCTGACCATCGACGCGAGGCCGTTGAAGCCGTCGACGATGTTGACCGCGTTCGCGAGCGCGGCGACCGCGAGCACGGTCACGAATGCGGAGATCGCCTTGTAGGTGAGCAGGAAGTCGAGCGGCGGCACGCTGATGCGCGTGACCGCGATGTCCAACACCCAGAACGCGAGCGCCGCGGCGCCCATCGTGCACAGCAGCCGCGCGCGCGGCGACACGCGCTTCGTCAGATCCTCGACGAGCCCCGACAGGAACGCCGGCGCACCGCAGCCGACGAGCCCGAGCACGCTGCCGGCGATCGTCGGATAGCGTCGCGACAGCAGCAGCGCCGACACGATGATCCCCGCGAGAATTCCGATCCCGCCGACGCGCGGCACGGGCCGCACGTGAAACTTCTGCACGCCGGCCAGATCGCTGTCGATCGAGAATTTCTCATGGAGATGCGCGTAGCGGACGATGAACAGCGTGATGAGCAGGGAGACGATGAAGCCGGACGCGAAGCTGAGCATGGGCTTGCCCAAAAAATTGACAGCGAATTATACAAAAACCCGGCGCCCGCCCCGGCGGCGGGAAGCCGCGCGTACAGGCCGATTCAGCGGTCGGCCGGCGCGGGATCGTCCGGGTGCTGCCGGAGCGCTTCGTCGGTCACGTAGCGCAGGAACACTTCGACCGCGCGCGGCACCAGCCTGCGCGCGAGCAGGTACGCGTACAGCGCGCCGTCGTGCAGCCGATGGCCTGGCAGCACGCGCACGAGCTTGCCGCGCGCGACGCCCGCGTCGCCCATCCGCATGCTCGCGACCGTGATCCCGTAGCCGCGCACGGCCATGTCGAGCCGCGTCTCGGCGGGCGTCGACGCGAGCGGCCCGTTCAGCGTCATCCTGCTCGGCGCGCCGTGTTCGTCGAACAGCGTCCAGCTGTTCTCGCCGAGCCGCGTGAGGCACGGCCAGTCGAGCAGGTCGTCCGGCGTGCGGGGCGCGTGGCCCGTGCGGAACAGCGCGGGCGACGCATACAGCGCCTGGCGGATCGTGCACAGGCGGCGCGTGACGAGCGAGTGGCTGGAGACCTCGTCGCGGTGATGGCTGACGAACAGATCGACGTGGCCTTCGACGAGATTCGGCACGCGCGCGGTCGCCTCGATCTCGAATTGCACGTCGAATCCTTCGTCGATCATCCGCGCGATCGCCGGATTGAACATGTGGCGCACGACCTCGAGCGGCGCCGCGGCGCGCACCGTGCCGCTCGCGCGGCCGTTGTCGGCCATCAGCGCGCGCTCGGCCTCGCGGATGCTGTCGAAATGCCGCGCGACCTGCACGTAGAGCCGCTCGCCGGCCTCGGTGAGCTGGACCTTCGGCGCGCGGTCGAACAGCCGCAGCGCGAGATGCTCCTCGAGGCGCGACACCGCGCGGCTCACGCTCGACGCCTGCTGGCCGAGCCGCTTGGCGGCGCGGCCGAAACTGAGCGTCTCGGCGACGATCACGAAGACGTAGTATTCGTTCCACATGACCTGCCTTGCATTTATGCAAACCTGCATTGTCCGAAGATCCGGCGACAGCGGTGCATCCGGGGCGAATAATGAGCCCATTCCACATTTCGCAGGAGACACGCCATGGCATTCACGCTTCCCGAGAACATCGCCACTCGTCCGATCGCGGTCGTCGGCGCGGGCACGCTTGGCCGCCGGATCGCGCTGATGCTCGCGACGCAGGGCGCGGAAGTCCGGCTCGTCGATCCCAGCGCGGACGCGCGCGCGGCGGGCGCCGCGTACGTCGCGGAGCAGCTTGCGAGGGTACTCGCGACGCTGCCGGCCGGCAAGCCGGGGCGCGTGGTGGCGCACGCCGACCTCGCCGAGGGCGTCGCCGACGCGTGGCTCGTCGTCGAATCGGTTCCCGAGCGTCTCGACCTGAAGATCGACACGTTCGCGCAGCTCGACGCGCTCGCGCCGGCCGACGCGATCCTCGCGAGCAATTCGTCGTCGTATCCGACGAGCCAGGTCATCGGCAAGGTCGCGCGTCCGGAGCGCGTGCTCAATACGCATTACATGATGCCGCCCGCCGCGCGCGCGGTGGAGCTGATGTCGTGCGGCCGCACCGACGAGCGCGTGATTGCGCTGCTCGCGGACACGTTGCCGCACTACGGACTGACGCCGTACGTCGTGCAGCGCGAGAGCGTCGGCTTCATCTACAACCGGATCTGGGCGGCGATCAAGCGCGAGGCGCTGGCGGTGGTCGCCGAGGGGGTCGCGACGCCGGAAGTCGTCGACGCGATCTACACGCAGACCAACGGCGGCAAGTCCGGGCCGTTCCGCCGGATGGACGCGGTCGGCCTCGACATCGTGCTGAGCATCGAGGAGCATTACGCGCAGGTGCGTCCGGGACTGCCGGAGGGGCCGCGCGATCTGTTGAAGCGCATGATCGCCGAAGGGCGACTCGGCGCGAAGAGCGGGAGCGGTTTCTACGACGATTATGCGCCGCGCGGCGAAGAAGCGAAATCGTGAGCGCTTGCGACGCGGGCGCGCGGCTTGGACGCGTGCCGCCGTGTTGTTAGTATAGCGGGCTCGAATTTTCCGATCGCGTCGTCACCATGTCTGTCGTCTCCTTTTCGTCCTCTTCGGCGGCGAGCGCCGCCCACGCGCCGCCCGCGCCCGCGATCATCCGCACCGCGCAGGATGTGTCTCGTCTCGTCAACGCCGGCGCGGCGCAGGGCAGTCACGCGCGGATCGTGCTCGCGATCGCGCTCGGCGGCGTGTTTCTCGATGCGTACGACCTGACGTCGCTCGCATACGGCATCAAGGACATCGCAAAGCAGTTCGCGCTGACGCCGGTGCAAGTCGGCGCGGTGTCGTCGGCGATCGCGTTCGGCGCGATCCTCGGCGCGCTGCTCGGCGGCTATCTGACGGACCGGATCGGCCGCTATCGCGTATTCATGGCCGACATGCTGTTCTTCGTCGTCGCGGCGATCGCGGCGGGCCTCGCGCCGAACGCGTGGGTGCTCGGCGGCGCGCGCTTCATGATGGGCTTCGGGATCGGCCTCGACCTGCCGGTCGCGATGGCGTTTCTCGCCGAGTTCTCGCGCGTCGCGGGCCGCGGCAACAAGGCGGCCAGCATCGCCGCGTGGTGTCCGGCCTGGTATGCGGCGACGAGCACCTGCTATCTGCTGATCCTCGGTCTGTACGCGATCCTGCCCGCGCACGAGATCGGCTGGCTGTGGCGCGTGACGCTCGCGTTCGGCGCGGTGCCCGCGATCGTCATCATCGTCGTGCGCGGCCGCTACATGAGCGAGTCGCCGGTCTGGGCCGCGAACCAGGGCGATCTCGACGGCGCCGCGCGGATCCTGAGGCGCTCGTACGGCATCGACGCAATCGTCGAGCGCGACGTGTCCGCGTCGGCCGCGACGGCCGTGCCGGTGCCGCGCCGCGCATCGTGGCGCAATTACGGCGTGCTGCTGAACGGCGCGTACCGGCGCCGCACGATCCTCGCGACGGTGGTCGGTTGCGCGGGTGCGTTCGGCTACAACGCGGTCGCGTTCGGGCTGCCGGTGATCATCGCGAGCTTCCTCGCGCAGGGGCCGTTGACGACGATCGTCGCGTCGCTCGCGCTGAATCTCGCGTTTGCGTTCGTCGGCGGGCTGATCGGCGTGCGTGCCGCGCCGACGGTTGGCGCGTGGAAGCTGACCGTGTTCGGCGTGTCGCTACAGTTCGTGTCGCTGATCGGTCTCGCGCTGATCGGTCGGCCGAGCGGCACGGTGCTCGTCGTCGCGGCGATCCTGCTGCTCGGCGGCTATCTGTTCGGGCAGGGTTTCGGCCCGGGCGCGCATTCGATGACGTTCGCGTCGCTCAGCTATCCGACGTCGCTGCGCGGGATCGGCGTCGGCTTCAATCAGACGCTGATGCGCTCCGCGTCGACGGTCTCGCTGTTCCTGTTCCCGGTGCTGGCGGGCGCGCTCGGCACGAAGGTGTTCTGGGTGATCGCGGCGGCGCCGCTGACGTCGCTCGTCACGCTGCTCGCGATCCGCTGGGAGCCGTCGGGGTATGACGTCGACGCGGAGGATTATCGAAGGATGACGGCAGAGGGATGACGGCGGCGCCGATCGATCGCTGATCGGCCCGCCGCTGACTCTTACTCAAACCCCCTCGGATTCCCCTCCTGCCACCGCCACGTATCGGCGCACATCTCGTCGATCCCGAACTTCGCGCGCCAGCCGATCACATCGGCTGCCGCCTGCGGATTCGCATAGCATTCCGCCACATCTCCCGGCCGCCGTGCGACGAGCTCGTACGGCACGGGCCGCCCCGACGCCTTCTCGAACGCGCGCACGACGTCGAGCACGCTGTATCCGTGGCCGGTGCCGAGGTTCACGACGAAGCTCGCATCGCGCGCGACGAGCGCGTCGAGTGCCGCGAGGTGCCCCTGCGCGAGATCGACGACGTGGATGTAGTCGCGCACGCCGGTGCCGTCCGGCGTCGGATAGTCGGAGCCGAACACGCGCAGCTTCTCGAGCTTGCCGACCGCGACCTGCGCGACGTACGGCATCAGATTGTTCGGGATCCCGGCCGGATCCTCGCCGATCAGCCCGCTCGCGTGCGCGCCGACCGGGTTGAAGTAGCGCAGCGTCGCGATGCGCCACGACGGGTCCGCCAGTTCGACGTCGCGCAGGATCTGCTCGGCGATCAGCTTCGTCTGCCCGTACGGGTTCGTCGCGGCGAGCGGGAACGACTCGTCGATCGGCGAGCGCTCCGGCACGCCGTACACCGTCGCCGACGAGCTGAACACGAAGTGCTTCACGTTGCGCTCGCGCATCACGTTGAGCACCGCGAGCAGCCCGTCGAGGTTGTTCCGGTAGTACTCGAGCGGCTTCGCGACGGATTCGCCAACCGCCTTCAGCGCCGCGAAGTGGATCGTCGCGGTGATCGGATGCGCGTCGAACACGCGGCGCAGCGCGGCTTCGTCGCAGACGTCGATCTCGTGGAACGCGGGCGTTTTGCCCGTGATCCGCTCGATCCGCCTGATCGCTTCGCGCTTGCTGTTCACGAGGTTGTCGGCGATCACGACGTCGTAGCCGTGGCCGAGCAGTTCGACGGCCGTATGCGAGCCGATGTAGCCCGCGCCGCCGGTGACGAGAATGGTGCCTTTCGCTGTCATTGCTTTTTGCTCCTTCAGAGGCTGACGCCCGTCAGCGTGTGAATCGTATTCCGGTAGCGCGCGACGACCTTCTGCTCGTCGAACTCGTCGGCGACCTTGCGTCTGCCGCGCGCGCCCATCGCCGCGCGCCCGTCGGGCCCGAGGTCGATCATCCGGTTCAGGCCGTCGGCGAGGCTCGCGCTGTCGCGCACCGCGCACAGCAGGCCGGTGTCGCCGTCGGCGACGACGTCGCGGCAGCCCGGCACGTCGGTCGCGACGATCGGCCGGCCCATCGCGGACGCCTCCATCAGCGTGCGCGGCACGCCTTCGCGATACGACGGCAGCACGACGCAGTCGGCCGCCGCGATGTGCGGGCGCACGTCGTGCGCCTCGCCGAGATATTCGACGATCCCTTCGTTCACCCACGCGTCGACGTCCGCGCGGCCGATCGCGCTCGGATTGTCGACGCCGAGCGGCCCGAGCAGCTGGAAGCGCGCGTTCGGATGGCGCGCGCGCACCGCGCGGGCCGCGTCGATGTACTCGCGCACGCCCTTGTCCCACAGCAGCCGGCCGATCAGGATGAACACCGGCGCGTCGCGCACGGGCAGCGGCACCGGCGCGAACTGTTGCAGATCGACGCCTTCGCCGTGCAGCAGCCGCGCGCGGTCCGGATAGGCGAGCAGCCGCTCGGCGGAGAACGTGTCGAGGTCGTCGCGGTTCAGGAACCAGACCTCGCGCGGGAAGCGGAACGCGAAGCGGTACAGGCGCTTCGCGACGCTCGCCGCGCGGCTTTGCTGGATGAACACGTAGCCGAGCCCGGTCGTGACCGCGATCGACGGCACGCGCGCGAGCCACGCGGCGATCGATCCGTAGATGTTCGGCTTGATCGTGTAATGAAACACGAGGTCCGGCTTCAGCGCGCGGTAGTGGCGGCGCAGCGCGGCGAGCGTGCGCAGATCCTCGCGCGGGCTCGTGCCTTTCGACGCGACCGCGAGCGGCACGTAGCGGCAGCCCATCTCTTCGAGCAGCGGCACGGTGCGGTCGCGCGGCGCGATCACGACGACCTCGGCGCCGCTCGCGACGAGCATCCGGATCAGTCCGTGCCGGTACGTGTAGATCGCCCAGGCCGTGTTGCAGACGAGTGCGATGCGCAGAGCAGAGGAGGCCATGAAAAAAAAGAAAAATAAATCGTCGATAAATCGGTTGTGTGGCGGGCGTCATCGACGCAAGGTGCCAGAGCAAATGCGACGGAACGGCGCGTTATGGGCAACTTCGGGGCAACTTCGGGCCAACGTCGGGCCAACTTCGGCTATGCGGCATCGGACTTCGACAGTGCCTCAGCCGCCCACGGGGGCAAATCACGCCCCACACGCTTGAGCTTGCCGGCATCGATCGAGATCAGCACACGCGGACGCGCCCGAGCGTTATCAATCAGGAATGCCCGGTCAGCCAGACGCAACGCGTCGGGAAGATTCTTCATGCTCCGCTCGTAGCGGCGCTTCACATCGACTGCCGGGATATCGTGACCGCCGTCCAGCACCCGTTGAACGATTCGGCCAATCGAGAGGTCGGGGGTTCCGAGCGCGATGAAAACAAGGTTGACCTTGTACCCGTACAGGGCGGCCTGCTTCATCAAATCCAGTTCATGACGGCCGGATAAGGTCGTTTCGAATGCGAAGCTCTCCTTGGCCTCAAGAAGCGCTTGCTGACGACGTATCGCCAGTCTGCCGGCACCAACGGGACTGACCCGGTCGGCTTCGGCAATATCATCCGGGTTGACAACGGGGAGTCTGCCGAAAAGAAACTTGCGCGCGAACGTCGTTTTGCCCGATCCGTTCGGCCCCGCGACCACCCAGACCTGTGGCCTCAAAGCGCCCGCTCCACAACCAGGACATTGTGTTCATCGAGTCGCATCAGCTCGCGACGCCCATCCGGATACAACCGGACCACCCGGCCGGGAAAGGCATCTTCGCCGACATAGATCGGGCGGCCCGCATTCAGGTGATGACGAGCCGCTTCGTCGCCGGTGCCTTCTACTTCACGTTCGAACGCTTCAAAAAAGCGACCTTCCTCGGCAGGCCCGGCGGTTTCCAGACTCCGCACATCCAGCATTTCAGATCTCCAGTCGACACTAGGGTGCCGCTTTGAACCGCATCATACCGTAGCCGCGCACGGCGCGAATCGCCTCGCGGCCATGACGCTACCCGGCCGCAAACAACGCGCGCTTGACCCGCTGCAGCGTCCGGTACGGCGTCACGAAATGCAGCAGGTTCTTTGCGAGGCCGGCCCAGTCGTACGGATTCAGCGCATCGAAATGGCGCAGCAGCAGCGCGAGCGTCGACACGAGCTGGCGCCGGCGCTTCGTCGCGCTGATCCCGCCTTCGTTCAGTTCGTAATAGAGTCCGAGCTCCGGCAAGTTCGCGCAATCGTAGCGTCGCATTAACCGCAAAAAAAGATCGAGATCCTCGGCCGCGCGGTATTTCGCGCGGTAGTTGCCGACCTCGCGGACCGCGTCGATCCGCAGCATCACCGACGGATGCACGAGCGGCGAGCGCAGAAAGCGCGTGCGGCGCAGCGCGCGCGGCTCGGCGGGCGGCGTCAGCATGAAAAGCGGCCGGCCGTCGCGCGACACGACCTGCGTCCACATCCCGACGCACGCGACGCCCGGATGCGCGCCGAGATACGCGCGCTGCTTCGCGAGCCGCCCGGGCGCGGCGAGATCGCCCGCGTCGATGCGCGCCGCGTAGCGGAAGCCGCGCGCGGCGAGCGCGTCGATGCCGGCCTGCAGCGCACGCTCGATCCCGCCGTTTTCCGGCATCCGCAGCACGTCGACCGCAAGGCCCGGCAGCGCGGGCACGGCGATCGGCGGCGTGCTGCCGTCGTCGACGATCAGCACGTGCACCGGCGCGTCCTCGCGCAACGACGCGAGCGTGCGGACGACGTCGTCGTGCGCGTTGTACGCGGGCATCAGCACCGCGACGTCGTCGAGCGGCGCGGCGGCGCGCGGCGGGGTGGAAGGGGGCGTCATGAGCCGAGCTTCAGGCGAATGTAATAAAAATTGACGGCCGCGGCCGCCAGATAGCCGGCCGCGAGCCCGACGAGCGCGCCGTACAGGCCGAGCGGCGGGATCGCGAGCTGGTTGACGAGCGCGGCGATCGCGAGCGCGAGCACCCATTTCGTCAATAAAACGAATTTTGCTTGATATTTGAGAACGATAAGATTGCCTATCGCCTCGATGCCCGCCGGCACCGACAGCCACACGGCCCAGCGGAAGATGCCGACCGACGCCTCGTAGCCCGGCCCGAACACCTTGCCGACGATGAGCGGCGCGAGCGCGTCGAGCACGAGCGCGCCGGCGATCATCAGCGCGGCCGTCATCGCGATCAGCCGCACGACGTTGCGGCGCAGCCGCGCGATGTCCTGCACGCGGTACACGAACGCGGGCGCGATCGTCTGCGCGAGCATCAGCGCGAGCGTGATCCAGTTCTCGTTCAGCTGCTGCGCGGCCGAGTAGAGGCCGAGATCGGCGAACGACACGTGCCGCTCGAGCATCAGGCGATCGAGCTTGAGGAACAGATACATGCAGATCAGACCGAGCCAGAACACCGTGCCGGCCGTCGTGAAATGACGCAGCAGCGACCAGTCGACGCGCCAGCCGAGCGAGCCGCCGTGGCGGCGCCGGTAGTAGAGCATCAGCGAGACGGAGATCGCGACCGACTCGAGCACCCACAGCCAGCTGAACGTCGCGGGATGCATCGCCGCGCGCACGAGCAGCCAGACGAGCACGGCCTTCGCGACCGCGGTCACGATGCTCGACAGCAGCAGCGGCTTGCTGTAGGTCATGCTCTGCAGCCACGAGCTGACGGTCGCGATGAACGGCTCGCGCAGCACGAGCGTCACCGCGAGGCCGGTGAGCATCGCGCCGACGAGCGGATCGAGCATGCCGGCGGCGATCCACGCCCAGGTTGCGACGACCGTGACGACGGCGACCGCGATGCGCAGCACGAACGCGCTGCCGAGCACCGCGCCGAGCCGCTCCGGCGGGGCCTGGACGATCGTCGGCACGAGGATTTCGGCGCCGCAGACCCACGTGAGCGGCGACAGCACGAGCAGCAGCGTGTTCGCGTACTGCCACTTGCCGAATGCGTCCGGCCCGAAGTAGCGGGCGAGCAGGCCGCTGATCGCGATCGCGACGCCGATCTGCGTGAGCCGCTCGAGGCCCAGCCAGACGAGGTTCGAGAACGCCTGCGCGACGTCCGGGTTCGCGAGGCGCTTCAGCATCGGGCGCGCCCGCGCGAAAGGGGCGGGATCGCGACCGGGCGCGTCGGCGCGGCGGCGGCACGGTGGGGCATTAAAATGGACGGCTCCGCGTGGATCAAAGCCAGCCATTATAAGTGGGTTCGATGCCGCTTCCGCCGTGGCCCGTCGCGGGCGGCCAGGATTTTCCAATACAGGCAACAGAGAGTGATTCGATGATTTCCCAATCCATCTTCAAGGCATACGACATCCGTGGCGTCGTCGGCAAGACGCTCGACGCCGACACCGCGCGCGCGATCGGGCGCGCGTTCGGCAGCGAGGTGCGCGCGCAGGGCGGCGACGCGGTCGTTGTCGCGCGCGACGGCCGGCTGTCGGGCCCCGAGCTCGTCGGCGCGCTCGCCGACGGCCTGCGCGCGGCGGGCGTCGACGTGGTCGACGTCGGCATGGTGCCGACGCCGGTCGGCTATTTCGCGGCGAGCGTGCCGCTCGCGCTCGCGGGCGGCGAGCGCCGTGTCGATTCGTGCATCGTCGTGACCGGCAGCCACAATCCGCCCGACTACAACGGCTTCAAGATGGTGCTGCGCGGCGCCGCGATCTACGGCGAGCAGATCCAGGCGCTGTATCGGCGGATCGTCGATGCGCGCTTCGAGTCCGGCGCCGGGTCGTACGAGCGATACGACGTCGCCGACCAGTACATCGAGCGGATCGTCGGCGACGTGAAGCTCGCGCGGCCGCTGAAGATCGTCGTCGATGCGGGCAACGGCGTCGCGGGCGAACTCGGGCCACGCCTGTTCAAGGCGCTCGGTTGCGAGCTCGTCGAGTTGTTCACCGAGATCGACGGCCATTTCCCGAACCACCATCCGGACCCCGCGCATCCGGAGAACCTGCAGGACGTGATCCGCGCGCTGAAGGAGACCGACGCGGAGATCGGTTTCGCGTTCGACGGCGATGGCGACCGGCTCGGCGTCGTCACGAAGGACGGCGCGATCATCTATCCGGATCGCCAGTTGATGCTGTTCGCGCAGGAAGTGCTGTCGCGGCATCCGGGTGCGCGGATCATCTACGACGTGAAGTGCACGCGCCATCTCGCGAAGTGGGTGAAGGACAACGGCGGCGAGCCGCTGATGTGGAAGACGGGCCACTCGCTCGTGAAGGCGAAGCTGCGCGAGACCGGCGCGCCGCTCGCGGGCGAGATGAGCGGGCACGTGTTCTTCAAGGATCGCTGGTATGGGTTCGACGACGGCCTTTACACCGGCGCGCGGCTGCTCGAGATCCTCGCGAAGAGCGCGAACCCGAGCGACGTGCTGAACGCGCTGCCGAATGCGATGTCGACGCCGGAGCTGCAGCTGAAGCTCGACGAGGGCGAGAACTTCGCGCTGATCGACAAGTTGCAGAAGGAAGCGAAGTTCGACGGCGCGGACGAGGTCGTGACGATCGACGGGCTGCGTGTCGAGTATCCGGACGGGTTCGGGCTCGCGCGGTCGTCGAACACGACGCCGGTGGTCGTGCTGCGCTTCGAGTCGGAGACGCAGGCCGGGCTCGAGCGGATCCAGGCGGATTTCCGGCGGGTGCTGACGGCGGCGAAGCCGGATGCGAAGCTGCCGTTTTGAGCGAGGCGGCGGTGTGATGAAGAAGGCCCCACGATCGTGGGGCTTTTCTTTGGAAACGCGGTCGTGTTTGCGGTTTTCGCCTGTCTGACCCGCCGCCCGCGATAAAATCGCGTCTTTATGCCAGTCGCCGGCCCCCGCCGGCGTTTTTTCAGCGTGCAAAAGATCCTGATCGTGCGTGTATCGTCGCTAGGCGACGTCGTGCACAACATGCCGGTGATCGCCGACATTCGCCGGCACCACCCCGACGCGCAGATCGACTGGCTCGTCGAGGAAGGCTTCGTCGGCCTCGTGAAGCTCGTCGACGGCGTGCGCAACGTGCTGCCGTTCTCGCTGCGCCGCTGGCGCAAGGCGCCGCTCGCCGCATCGACCTGGCGCGAGATCCGCGCGTTCCGGCGCCAGCTCGCGGCCGAGCGTTACGACCTCGTGATCGACTGCCAGGGGCTCATCAAGACCGCGTGGGTCGCGAGCTGGGCGCGCGGGCCGCTCGTCGGCCTCGGCAATCGCACCGACGGCGCCGGCTATGAATGGCCGGTGCGCTTCTTCTACGGCAAGCGCGTGCCGATTGCGCCGCGCACGCACGTCGTCGAGCGCTCGCGGCAACTCGTCGCGGCCGCGCTCGGCGATCCGGCGCCGACGCCCGGCGACGACCTCGACTTCGGCCTCGACACCCGCGAAGCCGCGCGCGCGCTGTCCGCGTTCGACCTGAACCTGCCGGTGCCGTACGTCGTGTTCGTGCACGCGACGTCGCGCACGGACAAGCAGTGGCCCGACGCCGCGTGGATCGAGCTCGGCCAGTCGCTCGTGCGGCGCGGCGCGTCGCTCGTGCTGCCGTGGGGCAGCGACGCGGAGCGCGAAACCAGCGAGCGGCTCGCGAAGGAATTCGGCGCGGCCGCGATCGTGCCGCCGCGGCTGTCGCTGCCGGCCGTCGTCGGGCTCGTCGACGGCGCGGCGGCAACGGTCGGCGTCGATACCGGCCTGGTTCACATCGCCGCAGCGCTGAAGAAGCCGACCGTCGAACTGTACAATTTCTCGACGTCCTGGCGTACCGGCGGCTACTGGTCGCCGAACGTCGTCAACCTCGGCACGGCCGGGCAGCCGCCGTCGATCTCGCAGGTGAAGTCGGCGCTGTCGGGCTTCGGCCTGCTGTAACCACGGTGACCATGAGCGAATCCCAGATCATCGAAGTCACGTCCGCCGACTGGAGCGGCCGCAACCTGTCGGTGCCGCGCGAGCAACTGCTCGCGGCGGTCGAACAGGGCAAGGTGCTCTACTTCCCGCATCTGCGCTTCGCGATCGAAGGCGGCGAGGAAGCGCTGCTCGACCCCGCGCTCGCCGACCCGAAACGCAAGAACATCAGCCTCGCGCCGAACGGCGGCGCGCTCGCCGGCGTGCTCGGCGACGCGGTCACGCAGTCGGCGGCGCGTGCGCTCGTCGCGCGCTTCCAGCAGCACGCGGGCGCGCTCGTCGACGGCCTCTTTCCCGAATACCGCGGGCATCTGCGCGTCGCGCCGACGAGCCTGCGCCTGATGCAGGTCGAGACGCGCCAGACGTCGTGGCGCAAGGACGACAGCCGGCTGCACGTCGACGCGTTCCCGTCGCGGCCGAACTACGGCGAGCGGATCCTGCGCGTGTTCACGAACGTGAATCCGCATGGCGCGCCGCGCGTATGGCGCGTCGGCGAGCCGTTCGAGGACGTCGCGAAGCGCTTCCTGCCGAAGATCGCGCCGCAGCTGCCGGGCGCCGCGTGGCTGCTGAATCTGCTGCACGTGACGAAGTCGCCGCGCAGCGCGTACGACCATCTGATGCTGAACCTGCACGACGGGATGAAGGCCGATCTCGACTACCAGAAAAATTGCCCGCAGCAGACGATGCCGTTCCCGCCGGGCAGCGTGTGGATCTGCTTCTCCGATCAGACGTCGCACGCGGTGATGTCCGGCCAGTTCATGCTCGAGCAGACGTTCTTCCTGCCGGTCGACGCGATGGCGGACCGGTCTCGCGCCCCGCTCGGCATTCTCGAGCGGCTGACGGGCAGGGCGCTCGTTTGAACGCGCGCGTGACGAAAGCGGGAGCGCAACGATGCTGAGAGCGATCTATCGCGCGCTGTGGTGGCTCGTCGCGCCGGTCGCGGTCGTGCGGCTTCTCGTGCGCTCGCGCAAGGAGCGCGGCTATCGCGAGCATATCGGCGAGCGCTTCGGCCACGGGCCGGGCCGCCTGCGCGACGACGCGGCGCCGCTGATCTGGGTGCATGCGGTGTCGGTCGGCGAGACGCGCGCCGCGCAGCCGCTGATCGATGCGCTGATGAACGCGCGTCCCGACGCGCGGATCCTGCTCACGCACATGACGCCGAGCGGCCGCGCGACCGGCGAGCAGCTCTTCGGCGCGCGCGTGTCGCGCTGCTATCTGCCGTACGACATGCCGGGCGCGGTGCGGCGCTTTCTGCGCGCATGGCGGCCGACGCTCGGGCTCGTGATGGAGACCGAGGTGTGGCCGACGCTGATCGACGAATGCCGCCGCGCGCAGGTGCCGCTCGTGCTGACGAATGCGCGGATGTCGGCGCGCTCGTATCGGCGCGCAGCGAAGTTCGGCGCGGCGGCGCGCGACGTGTTCGGCGGATTCTCGCGGGTGCTCGCGCAGAGCCCGTCCGACGCGGAGCGGCTGACCGCGCTCGGCGCGCGCCAGGTCGCGGTGCTCGGCAATCTGAAGTTCGACATGGCGACGCCGCCCGAGCTCGTCGCGCGCGGCCGCGCGTGGCGCGAGGCGATCGGCACGCGGCCGGTCTGGGTCGCGGCGAGCACGCGCGAGAACGAGGAAGCGCTCGTGCTGCAGGCGTTCGCCGCGATGTCGAAGCCGGGCGCGTTGCTGATTCTCGTGCCGCGCCATCCGCAGCGGTTCGACGAGGTCGAGGCGCTCGTCGCGAAAAGCGGCTTCACGTGCGTGCGGCGCACCGAATGGGTGGCCGCATCGGCCGCTTCGGCCCCATCGGCCGATGGGGCCGCGCCGGCCGCCGGGCAGCCGGCGGCGCCGGTGCTGCCGCACAGCGTGACGGTGTTGCTCGGCGATTCGATGGGTGAACTCGGCGCGTATTACGCGGCGTCCGACGTTGCGTTCATCGGCGGCAGCCTGCTGCCGCTCGGCGGGCAGAATCTGATCGAGGCATGCGCGGTCGGCACACCGGTGCTGATCGGCCCGCACGTGTTCAATTTCACGCAGGCGACCGCCGATGCGGTCGCGGCGGGCGCCGCGCAGCAGGTCGCGGATCCCGCGGATCTCGCGCGCACGCTGGATGCGCTGTTCGCGGACAACGCGCGGCGCATCGCGATGGGCGCGGCGGGTGCCGCGTTCGCCGCGCGTCATCGCGGCGCGACCGCGCGCACGGTCGACGTGCTGTCGGCGCTGCTGCCGCCGGCCGCAGGTTCGGACGATATCCGGTAGAGGTTGCGCAAGTTCAAGCCTGACGAAGTTGCTATGGCCTGCGCCGGTCGAGCATCGTGATTGATGTCGCCGCGACCAATCCGAACGACAGGATTGTCAGAGCGATCGAGCCGCCAATCTGTGATGCGCCCAATGCCGTCGCGCATGCGACGGAAAGGCCGCCAATGACGGGCTGGACGAATCCAAAAAGGGCCGATGCTTCGGTCCTGTATTCTTCCGGCACGTTCATGGCATCCGCCGAACATGGCACAACGATGAAGCCATAAGCCGCCGTCACGACGATGATTCCGGAAATCAGCCAGTAGATACCTGAAAAATGGCTGATCGCCATGATCAAAAGGCCGGTCAGCATGACGAATATGCCTGATTTGATCAGCAGATGGCTTGGCCAGTGCGATGCCAGATAGCCGCTCAGGAAAAGACTGATGGCGATCACCGCGCTATCGATCGATAAAAATAAGCCGACCATCGTCGGGGTAAGGTGTGCTTCATTGGCAAGAATGAAAGGCAGCCGCGTGCCAAGCGGACTGAGTGCGACCTGAAATGCGGCTGCGATCAATGTCGGTGTGAGAAAAGACGGCATGGCGGCGACGGCGCGCCAGTGCGATATGCCAGGACTGTGCGATTCCGTCGGCCTGTGTTGAAGCGGTTGCTTCCTGTGTGCCCATTCAATCCACATCCCTACAATGACGACGGGAGAAACGATCGCGATAAACGCCCAGCGCCATCCGAACGCAACGGCAATCATGCCTGTCACGACCGGCATCGCGATTTGCTTGATCTCGACACATCCCATCGCCCACGCAAACAGGCGTTTATATTCTTCGTTGGATGTGACCTTCCGCAACGCGACGCGAGTCGCGTTCGAGCCGATGCTGTTGATCGCAAACATCGAAATGAAGAGGACTACAAACAAGTTGGCATTCCGGGTAATGCAGATGAGCACCGCGGAAATTCCCAGATAAAGACAGGAAAGTGCGGAGGATCGATAGAGTCCGATCATCCGGATGATGGGAACGGAAACGAGCAGGAAGCATGCGAAGACGATTTCGCAGGCCCCAAGAAGTAGCTGGAAGATGTCGTCGGGTAATTGATAGGCTGCCGCCATTCCTGGGAGCAGCGGCCCGATGCCGTCGAAGAAGAGGGCGACAGTAGCTAAACGCGCGACGGCCGCCCATATCAGGCCGCGCGGCCTGTGGTCGACATCCTCTTGCTTGATTGTGGTCAAGACGATCCGCTGGGAAATTTATGCGGCAACGAGATCGGCTCGGGTAGCAGACCCTTCGCTGCGTGCCTTGCTCGCGGCAAGCCATTCTTTGAGGAGGTTGAAATACTGTGGATATTTCCCGACGAGATAGGCTTCGGCGGAATCCCATTCGCCCGAATCGAGCCATCCCTGAACTTTTTTCAGGTCGGCATGTGGGATCGGCAGTTCCATGTGAAGCTCAACTGCCGAGTATTTGTCGGTGGTTGCGTAATCGCAAAAGACATGGAAATTTTTGACCTTACGACCCATTTGACACTCCTTGACGATGAAAAATAAGGATTCTTAAGTGTCTGTGCGGCGGTCGAGTCACATTCGAGGGGCGATCGATGCGAGAAGGCTGTCGAACAGACAGCGCTATCTTAGGCAACGCACTCGGGCGTGTAAAGAAAATGTAATGTAGAGTGTCTGAATTTTGCAGCCGTTGTCTTTATCGGCGCCGCTTCACCACTGCTTCGGAGCACGCCTGAGGATCAACGGCCGGGAAGTCCGTCGTTCAGAGGCTGAGCAATCCCTTCCTTTCGATGAACGAGACGACGTCCGCGACACCATCGAGTGCCTTCAGGTTCGTCATCACGTACGGACGCTCGCCGCGCATCTTCTTCGTGTCGGACGCCATCACGTCGAGGTTCGCGCCGACGAGCGGCGCGAGATCCGTCTTGTTGATCACGAGCAGATCCGACTTCGTGATGCCGGGGCCGCCCTTGCGCGGAATCTTCTCGCCGCCGGCGACGTCGATCACGTAGATCGTCAGGTCCGACAGCTCCGGGCTGAACGTCGCCGCGAGATTGTCGCCGCCCGATTCGATGAACACGATGTCCGCGTCGGGAAAGCGCGCGAGCATCCGGTCGACCGCCTCGAGGTTGATCGACGCGTCCTCGCGGATCGCGGTGTGCGGGCAGCCGCCCGTCTCGACGCCCATGATCCGCTCTTCCGGCAGCGCGCCGGCGACGGTCAGCAGGCGCTGGTCTTCCTTCGTGTAGATGTCGTTCGTGATCGCGACGAGGTCGTACCGGTCGCGCATCGCCTTGCAGAGCATTTCGAGCAGCGTGGTCTTGCCGGAGCCAACCGGGCCGCCGATACCGACGCGCAGCGGCGGCAGCTTTTTCGTGCGGCGGGCGGACGTGGGGTGAGATGCGTTCATCATGGTTTGCTTGAGGTTCAGGAGCGGAACAGCCGGGAGTATTGCGTCTCGTGCCGCGCGGACAGGATGCCGAGCTGCGGCGCGAACGTGCTGATGTGTTCGGGTGGCGTCGCGAGCGCGCGGCGCACTGCCGCGTCGATCGCGCCGCGCAGCGCGACGAGGATGCGCTGGCCCGCGAGCTGGCCGAGCGGCACCGCCTTCAGCGCGGCCGCGGTCTGGTTCTCGGCCCAGCCGAACGCGTACGCGGCGAGCGTCGCATCGTCGCGCGCGTCGTGCGCGGCGGCGGCATATGCGAACGCGGTCGGCAGTGCGATCGGCCGCAACGCGGCGAGCGTCGCGCGGCGCGCGGCATCGCCCCATTCGAGCGACGCGCACAGCTGCGCGAGCGACCAGCCCATCTGCTCGGTCTCGCGGCGCAGCTCGGCCGATTCGCGGCTCGCGACGAACCACGCGTTCTCGCGCGCGAGCGCATCGGCGTCGTGCGCGCGCCAGCGCGCGAGCTGGTGGGCGAGAAACGGCAGCTCGCCGTGTGCGAGCACGTCGGCCAAGCCGCTCGCGATCCAGTCGCGCGCGGTGTCGGCGTCGCGGATCAGGTTCGCGTCGAGCGCCGCTTCGAGCCCCTGCGAGTAACTGAACGCGCCGATCGGCAGCGCCGGTGATGCGAGGTGCAACAGCGCAACGAGCTCAGCGGTGTTCATGGCCGTGATCGTGCGAGTGCCCGTGATGCTCGTCGTACACGCGCTGCGCGAGCGCGTAGTCCTCCGCGAACGTCGCGTCGTGGCCGTGGCGATGCCCGCCGCCATACGCGCCCGCTTCGGGCTGAAACGGCGCGTCGACCGTATCGACCTGCGCGCCGAGCCGCTTCAGCATGTCGGCGAGCACCGGATCGGCTTCGAGCTTCAGATAGCCGTCGCCGATCTCGACCGGCGTGTGGCGGTTGCCGAGGTGATACGCGGCGCGCGTGAACGTCAGCGGATCGGGCGCGCGCACGAGCAGCACGGTTTCGGGCGCTGCCGCGACGCGCACGAGCGCGCCGTCGTCGGCGACGAGCACGTCGCCGTCCGCGAGCACGGTGCCGCGCGGCAGCACGAGCGCGATGTCCTCGCCGGTGTCGAGCGTCGCCGCGAGGCGGCTCTTGCAGCGGGCGTCGTAAGGCAGCGTGAGCACCGGCGCGCGCTTGATCAGCGACGCGGCGAGTTGCACGTTCGGGGCGATGCGTTTGTCGATCGTACGCATGATGCAAGCACTCAGAACAGGAAGTAACGCTGCGCCATCGGCAGCACGGTTGCCGGCTCGCAGGTGAGCAACTGGCCGTCGGCGATCACGTCGTACGTCTCGGGGTCGACGCTGATCGCCGGCCGCCACGCGTTGTGGATCATGTCGGCCTTCGTCACGTTGCGGCAGTTGCGCACCGGCACGATCCGCTTCGCGAGCCCGTAGCGCTCCGCGATGCCCGCATCGGCCGCCATCTGCGACACGAACGTCAGCGACGTGCGCGCGAGCGCGCCGCCGCGCGTCGCGAACATCTCGCGGTAATGCACGGGCTGCGGCGTCGGGATCGACGCGTTCGGATCGCCCATCTGCGCGACCGCGATCATGCCGCCCTTCAGGATCAGCGACGGCTTGATCCCGAAGAACGCCGGCTCCCAGAACACGAGATCCGCCCACTTGCCCGGCTCGACCGAGCCGACCTCGTGCGCGATCCCGTGCGTGATCGCCGGGTTGATCGTGTACTTCGCGACATAGCGCTTCGCGCGGAAGTTGTCGTTGCGCGCGCCATCTTCCGGCAGCGCGCCGCGCTGCACCTTCATCTTGTGCGCGGTCTGCCACGTGCGGATGATCACTTCGCCGACGCGCCCCATCGCCTGCGAGTCCGACGACAGCATCGACAGCGCGCCGAGATCGTGCAGGATGTCCTCGGCCGCGATCGTCTCGCGGCGGATCCGCGATTCGGCGAACGCGAGATCCTCGGCGATCGACGGATCGAGGTGATGGCAGACCATCAGCATGTCGAGGTGCTCGTCGAGCGTGTTGATCGTGTACGGGCGCGTCGGATTCGTCGACGACGGCAGCACGTTCGCCTCGCCGCACACCTTCAGGATGTCCGGCGCATGGCCGCCGCCCGCGCCTTCGGTGTGATACGTGTGGATCGTGCGGCCCTTGAACGCGGCGACGGTCGATTCGACGAAGCCGGCTTCATTGAGCGTGTCGGTGTGGATCGCGACCTGCGTGTCGGTGTCGTCGGCGACCGACAGGCAGTTGTCGATCGCGGCGGGCGTCGTGCCCCAGTCCTCGTGCAGCTTCAGCCCGATCGCGCCGGCGGCGATCTGCTCGGTGAGCGGCTGCGGCAGGCTCGCGTTGCCCTTGCCGAGAAAACCGAGGTTGATCGGCCAGCCGTCGGCCGCCTGCAGCATCCGCTCCATGTGCCATGGGCCGGGCGTGCAGGTCGTCGCGTTCGTGCCGGTCGCGGGCCCGGTGCCGCCGCCGAGCATCGTCGTGACGCCCGATGCGAGCGCCTCGTCGATCTGCTGCGGGCTGATGAAGTGGATATGCGTGTCGATGCCGCCCGCGGTGACGATCAGCCCTTCGCCGGCGATCACTTCGGTCGCCGCGCCGATCGCGATCGTCACACCGGGCTGGATGTCCGGATTGCCGGCCTTGCCGATCGCCGCGATGCGGCCATTCTTGATCGCGATGTCGGCCTTCACGATACCCCAGTGATCGAGGATCACGGCGTTCGTGACGACGGTGTCCGCGACGTCGGCCGCGACGCGCTGCGACTGGCCCATCCCGTCGCGGATCACCTTGCCGCCGCCGAACTTCACTTCCTCGCCGTAGATCGTGTAGTCGCGTTCGATTTCGATCAGCAGTTCGGTATCGGCGAGACGGACGCGGTCGCCCGTCGTCGGCCCGAACATCTCCGCGTACGCGCGGCGGCTCAAGCGTAATGTCATATCTTTGTATTCCTGAATGCCGGAAGAGGGCGCGTCAGAGCGGCCCCATCACCTTGCCCTGAAAACCGTAGACCTCGCGCGCGCCCGCGAGCGCGACGAGCTCGACCGTGCGCGTCTGGCCGGGCTCGAAGCGCACCGCGGTGCCGGCCGCGATGTTCAGCCGGAAGCCGCGCGCGGCCGCGCGGTCGAACGACAGCGCGTCGTTCGCTTCGTGGAAGTGGTAGTGCGAGCCGACCTGCACCGGTCGGTCGCCGGTGTTCGCGACGGTCAGCGTGATCGTCGCGCGGCCCGCGTTCAGTTCGTGCTCGCCGTCGTCGGTGAGGATTTCGCCGGGGATCATGCGCGCCTCTTACGGAATCGGATGGTGGACCGTGACGAGCTTCGTGCCGTCCGGGAAGGTCGCTTCGACCTGGATGTCCGGGATCATCTCCGGCACGCCGTCCATCACGTCGTCGCGCGTGAGCAGCGTCGTGCCGTAGTGCATCACTTCGGCGACCGTCTTGCCGTCGCGTGCCGCTTCCATCAGTGCGGCCGTGATGTACGCGACCGCTTCCGGGTAGTTGAGCTTCAGGCCGCGCGCGCGGCGCCGTTCGGCGAGCAGCGCCGCGGTGAAAATCAGCAGCTTGTCTTTTTCTCGGGGAGTCAGCTTCATGAATGGAAACGTTATGGAAAACGTAATATTTTTCCGCGTGGCGTTGGCTGGCGCGGATGCGCGGCTATCGTAGCACCGCGCCGTGCGGCTTGCGTGCTCGCGCGGCGGCGTTTGCGCATCAGTGCAGCAAGGCACGTGCCATGTGCGGCGCGCATGTGTGCTCCACGATGGTGCGCGCGCGATGCATGCGGGTGCACGCCGATGCATGCGGCCGGGCCGTGTGCCACGGCGGTGCGCATGCGGGGGGTGCTTCAGGGGTGTTTCAGGTCTGCCAGAGCCGAAGCGGATGCGGCTCGACGCCATGCACGATCGGACGCAACAGCATCCAGCACTGCACGAAATGCCGCTGCAGCGCCTCCATCGACGTCGCGAGCGCGCGCACGAGCACCACGCCCGGCGTCACGCACGTGATGCCGGCGCGCAAGGTGTCGTCGAACGGCATCCGCTCGGCGAGCGATTCGGCGAGCGCGGCGTCGCATGCGGCGCCGGCCGCCCACAGCGTGCCGTAGACGGGGAAGCCGCCGAGGCCCTGCAATGCGTGGCGCAGCGGGTCGTTCGCAACGAGCCGCGCGCGCTCGGTCCAGAGCGGCGCGCCGTTCGCATCGACGAGCGCCGACGTCGACACGAGCCGGCCCGCGGACCATGCCTCGCCGGCCGCCTGCCGGCCGAGCTGCGTTGCGTCCCAGCCAAGCGCGCTCGCGCCCGCGCCGAGCGTCAGCGTGAAATCCATCGACGCATGCGCGGCATCGAAGATCAGGTTGTTCTGCGGCAGCCAGTCGAGCTTCGCGCCTTCGCCGAGCACGATGCGGATTCGCTGCGCGGCGTCGAGGCCGTTCGACTTGTACCACTTGGTCGCGCCCGGCGTGGTCAGCACCGCGTGCGTGCGCTCGCCGAGCGCGATGTCGATGTCGAGCGTGTCGCCGCCCGCGACGCCGCCCGGCGGATGGACGATCACCGCGTGGCAGCGCGCGTCGCCTTCCGGATAGAGCGGCCGCTGCACGCGCAGCGGGCCGTCGTGCAGGCGATGTTGCAGCGTCGTGCGCGTGCCGTGTCGTTCGAAGCCGAGCTCGAGGCGGGCGTGCCAGGATTTGGCGAGAGCGGGGCGGGACAGCGACGCGTGCGAAACGTGGGCGGACATCGTGGAATCGGCGGGAAGACGGGCGCGCTCATGCTACAGGAATGCGCGGCGCGGTGGCGCGCGCGATCGGCTCATGCCGGCGATTGAGTTCATCGGCCTGTTTCCACCGGCGCTTATCGTTCTATTGAGAGCAATGATGCTTTGATGGTTGGGAGCTATGCGGTAAATCATTGCGGAAATAGCATTCTGTCCAAGGCCCGGTGCTCCGCTGATGCTGGAGAGTGACACCGCGGCAGCAGGCCGCATTTTGGCGGCAGGAAAAGGACACGGACATGCTTACCCATCGGCGCTGGAGATCACTGGACACGGCGGATCACGGCTGGCTTCGCGCGAAATACCACTTCGCGGTCAGTCCGGACGGCAATCTCGCGCACGCGCCGCTGGGCCCGCTGATCGTCTGGAACGATGACGAGATTGCCGCCGGAAGCGGTTTCCCGATGCACGGGCACCGTGACATCGAGATCGTCACCTACGTGCGCCAGGGCGTGCTCGGACATCGGGACACTTTGGGATCCGAAGGAACGATTCACGCGGGCGACGTGCAGGTGATGAGCGCCGGCACCGGCATCCGCCATTCCGAGGTGAACAAGGGCGACGTGCCGCTCAAGGTCTATCAGATCTGGCTGGTGCCGCGCGCGGGCGGCGGACGACCCGCGTGGGATACGAAGCCGTTTCCCAAAGGCGATCGGTCCGGGCGCTTCGTCGTGCTGGCGAGCGGTTTCGCCGGCGACGAGGATGCGCTGCCCATTCGCGCCGATGCGCGCGTGCTCGGCGCGACGCTGAAGGCGGGCGAGCAGGCCCGGCAGGCGCTGGGGCCGTCGCGTCGCGCGTATCTCGTCGTTGCTTCGGGCCGCATCGAAGTGAACGGCGAGCACATGGGGCCGCTGGACGGCGTCGCGATCACGAACGTGGCGCAGGCCGACATCTCCGCCGTCGAAGATTCTGAGCTGGTGATGGTGGACGCCGGCTGAGTACCTTCATTTCTCAGTCCACTAAATCAAATCATATCTGGAGGTCATCATGGATCGTTATAAGTTCCTTCCGCTGCTGGGCCGCATTCTGATCGGCGCGCCGTTCGTCATGAGCGGGCTGAGCAAGCTCGCCGCGCACGACGCCACCGTCGGCTATATCGCGGCGGTCGGCCTGCCGGCGCCGTCGCTCGCGTTCCTCGTCGCGGTACTGGTCGAGGCGGGCGGTGGCGTGCTGCTGATGGCCGGGTATCGCGCCCGCCTCGTGGCGCCGGCGATGGCGCTGTTCTGCGTGGTCACCGCGATCTTCTTCCACCACAACTTCGCGGACCAGAACCAGATGATCCACTTCCTGAAGAACGTGATGATGGCGGGCGGCCTGCTGCAGATCGCTTACTTCGGCGCCGGCGCGTTCAGCCTCGACGCGCGCGCCGGACGGGCCGCCGTGCGCGTGGCGTCGGCGGCTTGAGCGATCGACCATGTCTGATCCGACGGAGCCGACGATGAAAAACTTGCCGACCGATACCGCATCAACGAATTTCATCGCAACGCATCCTCTCGACCTGGACGATGCGGCCATCGTCGCCGCGATGCGAGCGGGGATGCGTTCCATGAAAGGCATGCGTCTGGGCGTCGAAGCGCGCGGGGCATTCGATGCGATGATGGAGAGCATCCCGCCGCTCGATGACGTCACGTACGAATCCGGCACGGTCGGCGGCATTCCGGGGTTCTGGGTCTATCCCGCGCATTGGCGAGCCGACGAAGCGATTCTTCATCTGCATGCCGGATGGTTCAACTTCGGATCCGCCGGCGCATTCCGCCATTTCGTCGGACACATCGCCGCGCGGGCCGGCGCGAAGGCATTCATCCCGGATTATCGGCTCGCGCCCGAGCATCCGTTCCCGGCGGCCGTCGACGATGTGCTCGCCTGTTATCACGGACTGGCCGACATCGGCATTCGCCGGATCGCCGTCACCGGGGATTCCGCCGGAGGCGATCTCGCGCTGGTGCTCGCGTCGCGTCTTGCCGGTGAAGCGGTCGCTTCCGGGCCGACGATTGTCGGCGTTGCCGCATTGTCGCCAGTGACCGATCTGACGCTCTCGGGCGAGACGTACGACACGCGCGTCGATGCCGATCCGCTCTTCACGCGCGAGCAGGCGTCGGAGGTGGTGCGCGCCTATCTCGGGAGCGCCGACCCAGCGCATCCGCTTGCTTCGCCGCTCCATGCGCGGCTTGTCGGCCTGCCGCCCGTTCGCATCCACGTCGGAGACGACGAAGTGCTGCTGGACGATTCGCGGCGGTTCGTCGAGCGCGCAGTCGCCGCGGGCGTCGATGCCCGGCTCGATGTGTGGATGGGGATGTCGCACGGGTTCGCCGGCAGCGTCGGTGGGTTGAAGGCCGCGACACAGGCGCTGGACGCGATCGGCGCGTTCCTTGTCCAGAAGCTGAACGAGGGCGCCGGCTCGCCGTTCGTGTCGTCAGCCGCGAAGTGAGCTCGCAGCGGACGTGGCCGACGGCGCGGCCGCCGTCGGTCAGACCGCGATCAACTCGCGCACCCCGTTGCGCTCCATATCCTTTGCCTCTCCGCCCGCGACCACTTCGCCACGGCTCATCACCCAGTACTGGTCCGCGATCGACCGCGCGAAGTCGTAGTATTGCTCGACGAGCAGGATCGTCATCTTCGATTCGTCGACGAGCTGCCGCAGCGTGCGGCCGATGTCCTGGATGATCGACGGCTGGATTCCTTCGGTCGGCTCGTCCAGGATCAGCAGCTGCGGCTCGCTCATCAGCGCGCGGCCGATCGCGAGCTGCTGCTGCTGGCCACCCGACAGGTCGCCGCCGCGCCGCGCGCGCATGTCCTTCAGCACCGGGAACAGCGCATAGATCCGGTCCGGCACTTTCGACGGCGCGCGGCGGCTCGCGGCGCCGACGAGCAGGTTTTCCTCGACGGTCAGCCGAGGAAAGATGTCGCGCCCCTGCGGCACGTACGCGAGCCCGGCCGCCACGCGCGCGTACGGCGGCAGCGCCGCCAGCGGATCGCCGCGCCAGCTCACCGCGCCGCTCTTCGCGGCGACGACGCCCATCAGGCAGCGCAGCAGCGTCGACTTGCCGACGCCGTTGCGGCCGAGCAGCACCGTCAGCCTGCCTTCGTCGGCGGTCAGGTTCACGTCGCGCAGGATGTGGCTGCCGCCGTAGTACTGGTTCAGCGCTTCGATCTTCAGCATCGCATCATCGTCCCAGATAAGACTCGATCACCGCGTCGTCGCGCTTCACCTGATCGAGCGTGCCTTGCGCGAGCACCGCGCCTTCGGCCATCACCGTCACGCGGCCCGTGTCGCCCGCGAGCGCCGCGACGAACTCCATGTCGTGCTCGACGACCATCATCGAGCACGTGCCGCGCAGCGTGTTCAGCAGCTCCGCGAGTTCCATCGTCTCGTGGTCGGTCATCCCGGCCGCCGGCTCGTCGAGCAGCAGCAGGGCGGGGCGCTGCATCAGCAGCATGCCGATCTCGAGCCGCTGCTTCTGCCCGTGCGACAGCTCGCCGGCCGCGCGATACGCGTGCGCGTCGAGGCGGATCAGCTCGAGCGTCTCCTCGATCTTCGCCTGCGCGTCGCGGTCGAGCCGCGTGCGCAGCGACGCGAGCCAGCCCTTGTCGGTCTGCATCGCGAGCTCGAGGTTCTCCCACACCGGATGCTGCTCGAACACCGTCGGCTTCTGGAACTTGCGGCCGATTCCCGCGCGCGCGATCTCGGGTTCGCTCATCCGCGACAGGTCGAGCGTCTGGCCGAGAAATACCTTGCCCGCATCGGGGCGCGTCTTGCCGGTGATCACGTCCATCATCGTCGTCTTGCCGGCGCCGTTCGGACCGATCACGCAGCGCAGCTCGCCCGCGTCGATCGCGAGCGACAGCTTGTTCAGCGCACGAAAACCGTCGAAGCTGACTTCGATGTCCTCGAGATACAGGATCGTCCCGTGCGACGTGTCGATCGCGCCGGGCGTGACGACCCGCGACATCTCCGCGGTGCCGCTGACCGTCAGCTCCGTGTCGTCGCGGCGCGCGACGTCGGCCATCATGAAGAATCCGTTCATCGGCGCACTCCCCGAACTCCCCGAACTCGCGCGACGACGTCGTCGACGAGCCCCATGATGCCGCGCGGCATCAGCAACGGCACGAGCACGAAGATCAGCCCGAGGAAGAACAGCCAGTATTCGGCGAAATTCGCGGTGAAGAAGCTCTTCGCGCCGTTCACCGCGAACGCGCCGACGATCGGCCCGATCAGCGTGCCGCGCCCGCCGACCGCGACCCAGATCGCCATCTCGATCGAGTTGCCCGGCGACATCTCGCCCGGATTGATGATGCCGACCTGCGGCACGTACAGCGCGCCCGCGATGCCGCACAGCACCGCGGACACGGTCCACACGAACAGCTTGTACGCGAGCGGGCTGTAGCCGAGGAACATCAGCCGCGTCTCGCCGTCGCGCACCGCGGTGACGACGCGCCCGAGCTTGCTCGTGACGATCGCGCGCGCGGCGACGAACGCGAGCACGAGCGTCGCGAACGTCAGCAGGAACAGCACGGTGCGCGTGCCCGGCGACGTGACCGGAAAACCCGCGATCCGCTTGAAGTCGGTGAAGCCGTTGTTGCCGCCGAAGCCGGTCTCGTTGCGATAGAACAGCAGCATCGCCGCGAACGTCATCGCCTGCGTGATGATCGACAGATAGACGCCCTTCACGCGCGAGCGGAACGTGAAGAAGCCGAACACCCACGCGAGCACGGCCGGCGCGAGCACGACGAGCGCGAGCGCATACGCGAGATGCTCGGTGCCGCTCCAGTACCACGGCAGCCGGTGCCAGTCGAGGAACACCATGAAGTCGGGGAGGTCGGTGCCGTACTTGCCGTCGCGGCCGATCTCGCGCATCAGGTACATGCCGATCGCGTAGCCGCCGAGCGCGAAGAAGAGGCCATGCCCGAGACTCAGGATGCCGCAATAGCCCCACACGAGATCGAGCGCGAGCGCGGCGATCGCGTAGCACATCAGCTTGCCGGTGAGCGTCATCGCATACGCGGACAGATGGAGCGCGCTCGATTCCGGCGCGACGAGCGCGGCGAGCGGCACGCCGATGCCGATCGCGAGGCAGAGCGCGATCAGCGCGAGCCATGCGCGGCGCGACAGCAGCGCGGGGCGCGGCGGCAGGCCGAGCGCGAAGCCGCCGGCCGCGCGAGCGGCGGCGGGCGACGGCGCGGCGGCCGGTGCGGCCGATGTGGCCGGTGTGGCATTCGGCGACAGCGAATCGGTGAACGAAGTCATCTCAGGCCTCCGCGCTGCGGCCCTTCAGGGCGAACATCCCCTGCGGCCGCTTCTGGATGAAGAGAACGATCATCACGAGCACGGCGATCTTCGCGAGCACCGCGCCCCAGAACGGCTCGATCGCTTTGCTGACGAGCCCGAGCCCGAAGCCGCCGAGCACGGTGCCCGCGATCTGGCCGACGCCGCCGAGCACGACCGCCATGAACGAATCGATGATGTAGCTCTGGCCGAGATCCGGGCCGACGTTGCCGATCTGCGACAGCGCGCAGCCGCCGAGCCCCGCGATGCCGGCGCCGAACGCGAACGCATACGCGTCGATGCGTGCGGTCTTCACGCCGACGCATGCGGCCATCCGCCGGTTCTGCGTGACTGCGCGCACGAACAGGCCCAGGCGCGTCTTCGTCAGCACCGCCCACGCGATGCCGACGACGATCAGCGCGAACGCGAGGATCGCGATCCGGTTGTACGGCAGGATCAGGTTCTGCATCACGGTCACGCCGCCGCTCATCCACGACGGATTCTCGACCTGCACGTTCTGCGCGCCGAAGATCATCCGCGTCGCCTGGATCAGGATCAGGCTCACGCCGAACGTCGCGAGCAGCGTCTCGAGCGGGCGGCCGTACAGGTGCCGCAGCACGAGCCGCTCGAGCACGAGCCCGACCGCCGCGGCCGCGACGAACGACGCCGGCACCGCGACGAGCGGATACCAGTCGAACGCGGAAGGCGCATAGTGCTGGATCAGCGTCTGCACGACATAGGTTGCGTACGCACCGATCATCAGGAACTCGCCGTGCGCCATGTTGATCACGCCGATCAGTCCATACGTGATCGCGAGGCCGAGCGCGGCGAGCAGCAGCACGCTGCCGAGCGACAGCCCCGCGAACAGCGTGCCCGCGATCTCGCCGCGGCGCTGCAGCGCATGCAGCGCGTCGAGGCCCTGCTGCGCGGCGTCGCGCACGCGCGCGTCGGGCTCCGCGTCGCTGCCGTCCGCGTTCTTCGCGACGAGCGGGCGCAACTGTTCGATCATGTCGAGATCGTGCCGCGCGGCGACGATCTTCACCGCGTCGAGGCGCTTGCCCGGATCCGCGTCGTGCAGCGCGGCGATCGCCCACAGCGCGTCGAGGCGGCGCTTCAGTGCCGGGTCGGTTTCCGTCGCGCGCGCACGGTCGATCATCGGCTTCAGCGCCGGGTCCGGGTTCTGCAGCAGCGCGTCGACCGCGGTGCGCCGCGTCGCGAGGTCGGGCGACGCGAGCGCGAGGCCCGACAGCGCGTTCGCGATCTTCGTGCGCAGCAGGTTGTTCAGCATCACCGGCTGCGCGTTGCCGGCCTGCGCGGGCGCGTTCGTCAGCGCGTCGTGCGGGGTGTCGCCGGTCTGGATCAGCACGCGGCCGTCGTCGGTCGCGAGCGCGTTGCCGGTCGACAGCGCGTTGAGGAGCGCGACGGCCGGCGCATCGCCTTCGGCGGCGAGCCGGCCGATCGCGGCGGTTTTCGCGTCGAAATCGTCGCCGGCGAGCGCGGCGGTGTCGGTGGCCGTCAGCGCGCAGGCGGCATGGGGCGCGACGCCGAAAAACATGGCGCACGCAACGAGTTCGACGGCGGCTCGGCGAAAGAGCTTGGGCATCGGAGAATCCTGGCGGACGTGGAGGGAGGGCGATGCACGTGCCGTCACCGGCGCGCCGCACGGGTCACACTGGTCGCGCGACGCCCCGGCACGCGTCACGCGAGCGCCGCGCGCTGCCGGCGCAGGAACGCCGGGATCGAGCTGACGACGTCCGGCTTGCTCTGGTTGCCCGTAATGAACGGGCTCCACGGCTGCGCGCGGATCGCGGTCTTCGTCTTCCATACGACGTTGAACTGCCCGTCCGCGCGGATCTCGCCGATCATCACCGGCTTGTGCAGATGATGGTTGCCGTCCATCGTCAGCACGAAGCCCGACGGCGCGGCGACGGTCTGGCCGATCATCGCGACGCGCACCTTGTCGACGTCGGTGCTTTTCGCCTTCTCGACCGCCTGCTTCCACATATGGATGCCGACGTAGGTCGCCTCCATCGGGTCGTTGGTCACGCGCTTCGCGCCGCCGGGCAGGTTGTTCGCCTTGACCCACGCGGCGAACTGATCCTTGAACTTCGTGTTCGACGGGCCCTTCACCGACATGAAGTAATTCCACGCGGCCAGATGCCCGACGAGCGGCTTCGTGTCGATCCCGCGCAGTTCCTCCTCGCCGACCGAGAACGCGACGACGGGCACGTCGGTCGCCTTGATCCCCTGGTTGCCGAGCTCCTTGTAGAACGGCACATTCGAGTCGCCGTTGATCGTCGACACGACGGTCGTCTTGCCGCCCTGCGCGAAGTTCTTGATGTTCGCGACGATCGTTTGATAGTCGCTATGGCCGAACGGCGTGTAGACCTCCTGAATATCGGCGTCCTTCACGCCCTTCGACGCGAGGAACGCACGCAGGATCTTGTTCGTCGTGCGCGGATACACATAGTCGGTGCCGAGCAGGAAGAAGCGCTTCGCGCCGCCGCCCTCGACGCTCATCAGGTACTCGACGGCCGGAATCGCCTGCTGGTTCGGCGCGGCGCCGGTATAGAACACGTTGCGCGACATCTCCTCGCCTTCATACTGCACCGGGTAGTAGAGCAGTCCGTTCAGCTCCTCGAACACCGGCAGCACCGACTTGCGCGACACCGACGTCCAGCAGCCGAACACGCACGCGACCTTGTCCTGCGTGAGCAACTGGCGCGCCTTCTCGGCAAAGAGCGGCCAGTTCGACGCCGGATCGACGACGACCGGCTCGATCTTGCGCCCCATCACGCCGCCGTTCTTGTTGATGTCGGCGATCGTCATCAGCGCGGTGTCTTTCAGCGATGTCTCGGAGATCGCCATCGTGCCCGACAGCGAATGGAGAATGCCGACCTTGATCGGGCCCGTGCCCGCATCCGCGGCCTGCGCGAACGGGCTTTTGCCCGCGAGCGCGAGTGCGCCGGCCATCGATCCGAACTTCAGCAGACTGCGACGTTTCATCGAGTTCCCCTTGACGTTGTTGGATGTGCGCGCGCCACGACGGCGTCGAACGGGCCTTGCTCACGCAAGGCGCGTGCCAACGGCCGCGCCGCCGTCGCACCGGCGTTCGCGCGGCGTGTCCGGATGCGACGGCGCGGTGCGCGTGCCGCATAAAGCGGCATCGATGAGTCGCCGCGGTGCGCGAACGCCTGCGCGGATGCTGCACGGTTGTGCATCCCCGTTTCGGTGCCTGCAGTCGAACTTTGGGTTATCGGCCGGCGCATCCTCGACGGCACCGTGGGGCTCCGATGCGTGAACGCGGGCCACTGCCGCGACGAGGTGATCGCCGGCTGGGGGGCGGCTCGGTGCGCCGTTCGCGGCGACGTACTTCAACGTGACGCCGGATCCGCTGACGATGACGAAGGGGGCGAACAACGCGGCGGTGCCGATGGGCGCGGCTGCGCTGAAGGAAACCGACTAGCGGGGAAGGGGAGTGGACGCGGGCGCGCGATGATGCGCGCCCGCCGTCGGGCTGAGTAGCGGGCTGAGTAGCGGGCCCAGTAGTGGGCTTAGTAGCGCGGCACGGACGGATCGACGTCGCGCGACCACGCGTCGATACCGCCCTGCAGGTTGTAGAGCTTCGTGAAGCCGCGCGATTCGAGGAACATCGCGACCTGCGCGCTGCGCATGCCGTGATGGCACACGCAGACGATCTCCGCTTCGTCGTCGAGCTCTTCGCTGCGCGCGGGAATCTGCTGCATCGGGATCGTCACGCTGCCGGCAATCTGCGCGGTCGAGATTTCCCAGGGCTCGCGCACGTCGAGGACGACGGGCTTCGCGCGGGACGCGTCGGCGAGCCACGCGGCGAGCTGGGGAGCGGTCAGGATCTGCATCGCGGCGCTCAGAACTTGAAGCGCGACGGCTCGATCGCGTTGACGAGGTGATCGACGTAGGTTTCGAACACGTCCGCGACGCGGTACTGCTTCTCGTCGAGGCGCGTGATCACCTGTGCCTTCATCACCGGACGGCCACCGACGAACGCCGACAGGCGACCGCCGACCTTCAACTGCTCGAGCAGCTCCTGCGGAACCGCCGGCAGGCCGCCGGACACGCAGATCACGTCGTACGGCGCCTTTGCGGACCAGCCGCGCGAGCCGTCGCCGACGACGACCTCGACGTTCGTCACGCCGTCGTTGCGCAGGTTATCCGTGGCGAGCTGCGCGATCGCCGGATCGATGTCGACCGCCGTCACGTGATGGCCGCGATGGGCGAACAGCGCGGCCAGGTAGCCGGAGCCCGCGCCGATCAGCAGCACGCTCTCGTGTTTCTTCACCGCCAGGTCCTGCAGCACCCGGGCCTCGACGCGCGGGAACAGCATCTTGTGGCCGCCCGGCAGCGGCAGCTCGATGTCCGCGAACGCGAGGTCGCGGTACGCGGCCGGCACGTAATGCTCACGCTTGACGATCGACAGCAGGCCCAGCACTTCCTGATCCAGTACGTCCCACGGGCGGATCTGCTGTTCGATCATGTTGAAACGGGCTTGTTCGATATTCATGGTGTCATGCAGCCTGGTCGGCCATCAGCGATGGGATAAATAAACTTTCGAATTGTACCAAACGGGGCGGCCGGCTAGGTGCGGCCGGCTCGGCGTCCGGCAAGCCTTCAGGAAGCCTGCAGGCGGTTCGCTCAGCGCTTGCTGCTCTTGATCTGCGCTTCGAACGCGAGGTCGAGCTTGCTCGCCTTGCGGGGCTTTTTCGGGCCGAGTTCGTCGACGAACGCGACGAACTCGGCGAGCGGCAGCGGCTCGCAGCGCTTGTCCGGCGTGCCGCCCGAGCGGTCGACCAGATAGAACAGATCGCCCGGCACGGCGACCGCCGCGAAGTGGGGGTTGCCGGAGCGGGTTTTCAGGCGTTCGACCGCGTGGATCGCTTTGGTGGTGCGCATGGTCGGAATGGGCGGGGACGTGGAGGCCGACACTTTAGCAACAACCGGGCGCGCTTGCCTGCCGGCGCGTGTCAGACGGTTTGCGAGTAACGCGCGGCCGGCGCGCCGGCGAGGGTCGCGTCGAACGCCATCGCGACGTTGCGCACGACGAGCCGGCCCGCCGGATGAATCGTCAGACGATCGGCGCCGATCGTCAGCAGGCCGTCGCGCTCGAACGGCCGCAGCGCGTCGAGCTCGCGCGCGAAGCGTTCCGCGAAACGGATCCCGTACGCGGCCTCGAGCGGCGCGTACGGCAGCACCGCGTTGCACATGATCTGCATGATCACGTCGCGGCGCAGCCGGTCGTCGACGGACAGCCGCACGCCGCGCGCGATCGGCAGCCGGCCCGCGTCGAGCGCCGCGCCGTACGCGGGCAGTGCCTTTTCGTTCTGCGCGTACACGTCGCCGACCTTGCCGATCGACGACGCGCCGATGCCGATCAGGTCCGCATCCGCACGCGTGCTGTAGCCCTGGAAATTGCGTTGCAGCGTGCCGTTGCGCTGCGCGTGCACGAGCGCGTCGGACGGCCGCGCGAAGTGGTCCATCCCGATATACACATAGCCGGCCGCGGTCAGCACGTCGATCGCGAGGCCGAGCAGCGCGACGCGGGCGTCGGGCGGCGGCAGCGCGGCGGCGTCGATCCGACGCTGCATCTTGAACAGTTGCGGCAGATGCGCGTAGCCGAACACGGACAGCCGGTCCGGCGCGAGCTCGACGATCGTGTCGAGCGTGCGGCCGAAGCTCGCGACCGTCTGGTGCGGCAGCCCGTAGATCAGGTCGACGCTGACCGAATGGAAGCCGGTCGCGCGTGCGGCGGCCAGCAGCGACGCGGTCATGTCGAGCGGCTGCAAGCGGTTGATCGCACGCTGCACCGCCGGATCGAAATCCTGCACGCCGAGGCTCAGCCGGTTGAAGCCGATGGTGCGCAGATGCACGAGCGTGGCCGGCGTGACCGTGCGCGGATCGATCTCGATCGAGAATTCGGCGTCGGCGTCCGCCGCGAGCGTGAAGTGCTCGCGGGTCGCGGCCATCAGCTCGGCCGTCTCGTCGTCGGACAGGAAGGTCGGCGTGCCGCCGCCCCAGTGCAACTGCGTGACCGGGCGCGCCGGGTCGAACAGCGCGGCCTGTAGCCGCATCTCGCGCTTGAGCTGATCCAGATACGGGCGGGCGCGCCGGTGGTTGCCGGTCGCGATCCGGTTGCAGCCGCAGTAGAAGCATGCGGTATCGCAGAACGGGATGTGGACGTACAGCGACAGCGCGCTCGCCGACGCGCCCGGATCGCGCGCGGCGCGCACGTAGTCGGCGGGGGCGAAATCGTCGCGGAACTGCGGTGCGGGCGGGTAAGACGTGTAGCGCGGGCCGTTCGCGCCGTACTTCGCGAGCAGATCGGGGCGGAACAGGGCGTTGGCGGAACGGGTGGCGGAATTCATCGCGGGCTTGCGTGGTCGAATGCGATTGAAGAATGCGGTCGAGGGATGCAGTCGAGTATAGAGACGCCCGTGTCGTCAGCATTGTGTAATAACGTCGCAGCCGGCGATGGCACAATGCGGAGTGCGGCGGCCGCGCGCAGGGTGCGGCGCCGCATTTCGTTCGAGAGAGTCGAGTGTCTGACGTCAAATTTGCCCGTGCGGCGCCGGGCGACGCGGCCGAGCCGCACGCGTGCCGGGAAGGGTGCGGCGCGTGCTGCATCGCGCCGTCGATTTCGAGCCCGATTCCGGGCATGCCCGACGGCAAACCGGCCGGCGTGCGCTGCGCGCAGCTCGGCGACGATCTGCGCTGCCGGATCTTCGGCCGGCCCGAGCGGCCCGCGTGCTGCGCCGGGCTGCAGCCGCAGCAGCCGATGTGCGGCGCGTCGCGCGACGATGCGCTCGCGTGGCTCACCCGCCTCGAAACCGCGACCGCGCCGTCGCGTGATGCACGTTGAAGCATTAACTCGGGTCGACATCCAGTCGACCGCTTTTGCATGAGATCGGAGTAAGCGCTAACGCGCCGACGCCGGTCGACAGGAGAATCAGCATGACCGCAAGTCGCGCGCCGGGCCGGCGCCGCTTCCTCGTCGCATGCGCCGGCGTCGCCGGCCTCACGGTGTCGCTCGCCGCGTGCGCGTGGACGTTCCCGTTCATCCCCAATCACTACACGTTCTCGCGCGGCGACGTGCAGAAGGCCGTCGGGCGCAAGTTTCCGTACGAGAAGACCGTCGCGCAGGTCGTCGACGTGTCGCTCGTGAACCCCGTCGTCGGACTGCAGCCGGACCGGAACCGCATCGCGGTGCAGCTCGATGCGCATTTCGCGAGCCCGCTTCTCATCCAGCCGGTCAACGGCCGGTTCACCGTGTCGGGCCAGCTCGCGTATGACGCCGCGAGCCGCTCGGTGCTGCTGAAGTCGCCCGCCGTCGACAGCCTGACCCTCGACGGCGACGCGCAGGCGTACACGCAGCAGATCGGCGCGGCCGCCGGCGTGCTCGCGACCCAGCTGCTGACCGACTACCCGGTGTACACGTTCAAGCCCGAGCAGCTTCAATTCGCCGGCGTGAGCTACGAACCCGGTACGATCACGGTCCTTGCAAACGGCGTACGCGTGGCGATCGTCGAGAAGTGACGCGCCGCCGCGCGGCCGGACGGGCCGCGCGCACCCAGGCCCGCTTGGTACCGGATCGGATTCGGAATGCTCGTGCTGCTCGCCGGGTACGGCGGATGGATCGACCGGGCGTGAGCGGGCTCAGGCCGCGCGCTTGCGGAACACGAGATCCCAGACGCCATGGCCGAGCCGCAGCCCGCGCCGCTCGAACTTCGTGACCGGTCGATAGTCGGGGCGGGGCGCGTAGCCGTCGGCGGTGTTTTCGAGCGCCGGATCGGCGCCGAGCACGTCGAGCATCTGTTCCGCGTAGTTCTGCCAGTCGGTCGCGCAGTGCAGGTACGCGCCCGGCTTCAGGCGCGACGCGAGCAGTGCGACGAACGGCGGCTGGATCAGCCGGCGCTTGTGATGGCGCGCCTTGTGCCACGGATCGGGGAAGAAGATATGCACGCCGTCGAGGCTCTCGGGTGCGAGCATCCGTTCGATGACTTCGACCGCGTCGTGCTGGATGATCCGGATGTTCGGGAGATCCTGCTCGCCGATCAGCTTCAGCAGTGCGCCGACGCCGGGTTCGTGCACCTCGACGCCGAGAAAGTCGTCCGTGGGACGGAATGCGGCGATCTCGGCGGTCGTCGCGCCCATCCCGAAGCCGATCTCGAGGATGCGAGGCGCGGCGCGGCCGAACACGGCGCGCCAGTCGGGCGTGTCGGGCGAATACGGGACGACGAAGCGCGGGCCGAACTCGTCGAGCGCGCGGCGCTGGCCGGTCGACACGCGGCCGGCGCGGGTCACGAAGCTGCGGATGCGGCGACGGTGGAGCGGGTTGGGTTCGCCGGCGATGTCGTCGGGGGTGGCGGCGTCGTGCTCGGGCAGGCCGGCTTCGTTCTGATCGTCGTGCATCATCGGTGACAGAGAAAGGCTCGTTTGCGGGCGGGGCGCGCGGAAAGGACGCGAGGCCGGCGGCGCCCGATACAAAAAAGCCGCCTGCGACGAGGCGGCTGGCGCGCGCGGCTGCGATGCAGCCGGCAAGCGGAGCGGGCAGTGGACGGTTCGCCGTCGAAATCTGGAGCGGGCGATGGGAATCGAACCCACGTCATCAGCTTGGGAAGCTGAGGTAATGGCCATTATACGACGCCCGCAGAACTGATAATTCTACAGGGTTTGACGTGGGGATGGCAAGCGCTGGCAGCGCGCTTGCAGGCGAGTCGGTGTCGAAAATAGACGAATCGGTGTCGGACGCATACAAGCCCCGGTAACGCTTCCGAACTAACGTGACGGACCACTTATCCGATCGTTTGGAGCTGACATGTCCGATTTCATCACCGTTTTGCGCGAAACCTGCCCGACCCCGGTCCTTGACGCGACCAAGTGGAAGCGCATCGGCGGCGATCCGCACACCGTGAACCTCAACGCTTACGTCTCCAAGGACGGCGGCAAGATCATGGGCACCTGGATCTGCACCCCGGGCAAGTTCGAGGTGAACTACGAGAAATGGGAGTTCTGCCACTTCCTCGACGGCTACTGCATCATCACGCCGGAAGGCGAGGAGCCGGTGCACCTGAAAGCCGGCGATGTGTTCGTGATTGAACCCGGCATGAAAGGGACCTGGGAAGTGGTGGAGACGGTGCGCAAGTACTTCGTCTTCGCCTGAGCGGGCCTGTAGATTCGACCACGCATATCGTCGTCGTCCGGATACCTTCCCGGTTCGCGGCCTCTATCATCGCGGCCCTTGCATGTTGCAGGGGCCCATACACATTAAAAACAAGAACGCCACTATGTGACATTTCTTTCGGAAATCTTAGTAAGGCATCTGCCGGATTGTTGCAACGCGCCAGCGCACTGCAATCGTGATCGTCCGCGAGCGTCGACGTCAGTTATCAATCCGGGGAAAGACGCTTGCAGATCACCTGTTCGACCACCGGGCGGACCGCCTGTGCAACCAGACCATATCCGGCAGGCGTCAGATGCTGACCATCGGGTTGGCGTTCCTCGCGTGGAACCAACTGGTTCAATTCGTTGATCATCGGCACATTGAGTTGCGCCAGTGCCTCCTGCTTCACCTTTCCGGCGCTAAGCACGACGCTGATCTTGCGTGCCTGTAGCCGCTGAACGATCTCGCCGATGTTCTTCTCCACATCCTCAATGCTCAACGCGCCGTGACGGTGAGTCGAATAGGCATCGTTCCCGCCCGGCTGGAAAATCACGATATCAGTGCCATCCGGAACCGCGCCATTCAGCCGATCCAGTTCTTCAGGCGTGGTGATGCCACTCACCCCTTCGTTCTTGACGGTCGCCGTATAACCATCGGCAATGAGCAATTTTTCGAGCTGCGCCGGATAAGCATCGCTGCGCGGCAGATTCTTGCCGTAGGTATTGCTTCCCCCGAATGCCACGATGCGCACAAGGTGCCCCGCTGCTGCCGCGCAGGGTTGACCGCCTGCTACGGTCTGGGATGCCACGTCCTGCCCCCAGGCTTCAGGTGCAGACAGGCAAAGCATCGCGATCGCGAACCCAATGACATGTTGTCTCATCGATCCCTCACCCCGTCGCCCGCTCGGGCTGTAATCGCCATCGCACTCAAAGCCATGCCATGCCTTGCCGGACCGAGTCGTGCGCGTTCTCGGTCAGCGGATCGCCATGGGCAAGCGCCACACGCTCGAAAGGCCACGCCAGCAGTTTGTCGATGCATGCGCGGGCAACCTGTCTGTCCCGATAGACCACGCGAAGCAGCGGATGCCAGCCGACGTGCCCGAGGACGCCGCCCATGCGCAGGTAGTTCCGCGTCAGCCAGTGCGGCGAATGGTGGAAGTTCTCGACCAGGTCGCAGGCAATCAGCGTGCGCGTGGCCGGGTGGTAGAACACCGTCTCTCCCAACAGGCAGCCTTCGATCGTCAGCAACTCGAGATCGTCTTGCCACTCCGGATGCGGCGTTTCCGTCAGCATCGCGCCGAAGCGCAAATCCCTGCGCTTGCGTTGCAGGGCGGCCGGGCCGTGCAGCAAGGCTTGCGGATACGCGGCGGCGGCCTCGGCCGCATACATGTGGTGAAACAGGTTCGGGCAGACGATGTGCGCGACTTCCCCGAGCGCATCGATTTCGGACCGCAGCGTGCTTTCCAGCGGCACCGGCGAATGAAGCAGCAGCCTGCCCGACGACAGTCGGATGACCGTCATGCGTGTGCCGACCTGCAGACCGATGAAAGAATGCGGGGCCGATGCGGTCCAGATATCCGTCGCAAATGAATGAAGGGCAGACATCGCCAAATCCGACAATGTTCGAGTTGTAAACATTGTCGGTCGCGCCATTTGACACCGTCAAATAAGTGGAAACCCCCTGAAACGAGGTGGCGGCGTCGCCGGATGTCTGGCCAGAAACGACAGACGGCGCGACGGAAACCCGTCGCGCCGTCATCGGCCTTTGTCTCGCGCAGGCCGTGATGCAGCCTTACTGCGTCGCGGCGACCACCGCGCCATACGCATTCAGGATGCCGGTGCCGGGCGGCTTGGCCTGCGTGCACTGTTCGGTCGGGTCCGTCACGGTCGACGCGTGCGCGCTGTCCCGCAGCTTCTCGAGAACCTGCGGCGGCGTCAGCGCGGGATTGCGCGCCAGCATCAGCGCCGCCACCCCGGCGACCAGCGGCGTCGCGAAGCTCGTGCCGTCGGCGCTCGCGTAGCCGTCCTGGCCCGGCCCCTGCTGGCCGTCATTCCACGTCGACATGATGCCCACGCCGGGCGCGCTCAGCGTGACGTCCGTGCCGAAGTTGCTGAACGACGCCCGCGAGCCGTCCTTGGCGGTCGCCGCGACGGCGACCACGCCGCGGCAATTCGCCGGCTGATCCAGCGACGTCGTGTCCCCGCTGTTGCCGGCGGCGGCGATGACGCTCACGCCCCGCGCGGTCACGTCGTCGATCGCTTGCTGCATCGTCACGCTGCAAGGTCCGCTGCTGCCGAGACTGAGGTTGATGATCTTCGCCGGCGTCGGATTCGGCGGCACGCCGTCGATCGGCATGCCGGCCGCCCAGCGCATCGCGTCGGCGATGTCGGTCATCGAACCGCCGCACTTGCCGAGCACGCGTATCGGCTGGACCTTGCCGAGCCACGACACCCCCGCGATGCCATGTCCGTTGTTCGCGCTCGCGCCGATCAGGCCGGCGACGAGCGTGCCGTGCCAGCTGCTGTTGCTCGGCCCGGATGCGCATTGATAGTACGGGCTGGTCGGGTCGTTCAGTTCCTGCTGCGTGACCCAGTCGCCCGGATCGGTCGCGTCCGGCCCGCGCGCGCCGCCGTTGTTGCTGGTGGCGGCGTTGGAGATGAAGTTGTAGCCCGGCACCAGATTGGCGGTCAGGTCGTGATGCGGGCGGTAGCCGGTGTCGAGCACGGCGACCACTTCGCTCGACGAACCCGTGGTCAGGTCCCAGGCTTGAGGCACCTCGGCGCCGGCGTTCGGGTCGGTCAAATACCACTGGTGGGAAAAGCCGGGATCGGTCGCGACCTCGCGGATCGACATGCGACTATCGGGCTCCGCATATTTGACGTCCGGGTCGGCGGCGAATGCGTTGGCGAGCGCTTTCGCGTCCGCGGCCGACAGACGCTGCCCGAGCGCCACCACGGCCGCGCCGCCGGACATCATGCGCTCGAGCTTCACGGCCGGCGCCGAAACGGCGGCGAACGCATGCGCGGCCGGTCCGCTCGCATTGCCGGACGCGCTCATCACGCGCTGAATGACTGCCTGAACGCGCGCCTGGTCGCTGACCTGGGCCATCGCCTGCCCGGGCGTCGTGGTCGAGCGTGGCTGCAGCATGACGACCATGTGATCGCTCGGCGGCTCCACTGGCGCCGCGCTCGCCGTCTGGCAAGGATTGCCCTCGGCCGGCCCTTCGACGATCTGGTCGGCGGTCGTGCCGATGTCCGAGGCGGAATCGGGCCCGGAGGCGGTGGTTCCAGCGCTGCCGCCGCCTCCACCTCCGTCACCGCCGCCTCCGCCACAGCCGGCAAGCAGAAAAATCGCAATGGAAAACGCGCTCGCCAGCTTGAGCGGCTGGCGGAGCGCCGCTCCGCGGGAATGGCGGCGGCCCTCAATATTCTTGGTATACATGGTCGATCTCCAGTCAGGTGGCAGGCAATTCATATGCTCGCGTGCGTCTTGGCAGTCCGCGCGGCGCCAGGCTTATTGGCGTCGTCGACCGGTGCGGTGACGGAGCCATTGCGATCGAATTACCGTGTTGGAGATTCGTGCGACGGCCACTCACCAACGCAACCCGACAGCCGGTGCCATTTTCATAAAACGCATTTCATCGGCACGGCAGGGATCGGCGAGCATATGGCCGAAAGATAAATCAATTGCCAATAATTACTGGCCTTTATTTCAAATATACAAGATATTAAATTTACCTAAACAAATTCTTTCTTGAGCATTACTATCGATTGGAGCCTGTTCGCGCACATGGCCGATACTATTATTTCCGCGACGCATTGAAATCGGGTGCAACGTATATCTCAACTTGTCAGGTGCGGGTGAATTTAGGCAAGCACATGAAAATAAAGAGGTTTTTTATATTTATTGGCCCGGCTCAATGATTGATGGGGAGATTTCAATACTCGATGCGTTGCGGTTTTTTAAAATCGCGACATTTCAATGGTTGGCTGAATGGGGTGAAATAAGGACGGCCGTACAACATTATGGTCGTCGGCTTTTTTTACATTCTTCGACATTTTTGAATGATTCCGCGCTCGCCGAAAAACAGAAACCCGCCGAAAAGGCGGGTTTCTTCATTACATCGAACGGGTGCCGTCGAACAAAATGGATGATCGACTGCACCTCGAGGCGGACAACTCGATGCGCATGGTTCGCCTGACACAGAACGCATTGGCGGTCAGACGCTTACACGCGCCGACACCTGGCGTGATGAGCGCCGCGCTGGAAGCGTAGGCGTTCTTGAAGATCGCGGGGCAGGAGGAAGGACGGGATAGGGCGAGGAAGGCGTTGTCGATGCCCGGGCGTGCGCCGGCCGCTCGCTCATCCCTGGATACTGAGCGCTTTTTCGAGCGCGGCAATCAGTTTGAATGCGTCGTCCCGACCGATCAGAAAACCGCGGTTGGTGTATTCGCAACCGAAAGCATAAAAGCTCGGCAGAAGCGTCACCATGCCTTTCTGTTGATCGAAATCGACTTCGCATTTCGTCAACGGGAAGAACGGCGGAGCTTCCGTCTGCATGTTGGGCACGACGGCCTCCTAGTACATTTTGCGGGGCGGCAACATGCGCTTCGCACGCAGGCGCTGCCTGGCCACGGCGCTGGCTTTTTTCCGCTTGCGCTCCGCCGTGGGTTTTTCATAGCTGGTGCGACTGCGCAACTCCCGGATCAGGCCTGTTTTCTCGATGTCTCTTCGGAATCGCCGCAGCGCGACGTCGATCGGTTCGTTGGCCTTGAGTGTGATGGTGGTCATGTAGATCCTGTTTTGCAGCGTTTGAGAGGAAAAGCTAGCCGAGTTGTGTCATGACGGCACTCGCGATCCCGTCGGACTCGAATTCCGAATATCCGGCTCCGATCGATAGCGCGCGTACCGCAGCGAACATCTGCAACTCTTGTTGATGGGACTGCGCCGAATCGGCGATTCCAGTGGGCAGGGCGGTGCCGGTCCAGGTGACTGCGCGTCGCCTGATCAGGTCGATAAGTTCGTCGACGATCATTTCGTTCTCCACATTGTTGGTAGATCGAATTGCCGTGGCGAGACGCGTCAGGGCATGTCGGAAAAGAAGCCCTGTTTGCCGCGATTGTCGTCGATGATGTTCTCGGCATAGAGCAGCGAAGCACGACGCGCATCACCGGCGGTGCCAAACGGCGGGCACTCGAGCAGTCTGAATGTCTGGCTTTGCGTCAGGGTGTCGGTGGTGCCGCGAAGGCAAATCTTCACTGCGGCGTCGAAGCCGGCGTCGTAGTTATGCGGGGAACCATTCTGCGCCGGTACGTGAGGGTAAATCAGTGGATAAATCTCGAATCCACGGTAGAGATGCATGCTCATGACGAACTCCTGGGTTCGGTCGCAACGAATCGCGCGCGGACGAACGCATCCCGTCGGTATCGCCTCTGCGTGGCGCGACGGGGGGTGAAAGGGGCAACAATACGTGCGGGGAAGGACGCGACGCAGTAGAGGGCAGATGGAGGGCGAGCAGCCAGAGGAAAAATGAGTGCTCGGTTGGGTTCATCATACGCGCATCGTGCGCCGAGCGTCCATCTTATTCCGGGCTGCGCGCAAGGGCGCGTGGGACGCGGCGGGCGGGCGCGCGAGGGCGGGTGGGGTTGGGGTGCGTCGGACGGAGGGGCGCGCGATCGATTCGTCCGTGCGTTCATCGCGCCGGGCGCGATCCGGCTAGCGTCGAACGAATCGCCTTCCGGTCGACGGGGCCGATGCCCGTTCGTCCTTGTGGCGGTAGTTGATGCGGCCCTTGGTCAGGTCATAGACCGACAGCTCCAGCCTGACCCGATCGCCGGCGAGGATCCTGATATGGTGGCGGCGCATGCGCCCCGACGCGTAGGCGGCGACGACCGCGCCGTTCTCCAGCGTCACGCGAAACCGGCTGTCGGGAAGTACTTCATCGACGACGCCGTCTAGTTCCAGCAACTCTTCTTTTGCCAAACCAATTCTCCAATCAACGTGATTGACCGCATTCGCCGGCGACGCCGTCGTGGCTGCAGGGCTGCGATGGCTTCCGCACGATGCGGACTGGCGGTCATGAGGCGCGCTTGCGGCGTCGCTTGCGCGATGCGATGAGCGGGGCGTCCAGCGATGTGCCGCGAGAGGGAGCGGACGGGAGCGCCGCGCCTTCGATGCGGCGTGCATCTGCACCTTGCTTGCTCGACATCCGATGCGAAAGAGGCGGTCCCGATCGAACTGCATCGGGACGCTGGCATCCGCGACGGAGTGGCGGGTGCTTGCCGGAAGGCGGGGATGTGCCGGCCGCGCGAACGGGGCCGGCGACAGATGTGGGTTACAGCGGGGTGATGTTCGACGCTTGCAGGCCCTTGGGGCCGCTCTTCGTCTCGTAGCTGACCTTTTGGCCTTCGGCGAGGGTCTTGAAGCCGTCGCCGCGAATCTCCGAGAAGTGCGCGAACAGATCGTCGCCGCCCTTGTCCGGCGTGATGAAACCAAAACCCTTGCTATCGTTGAACCACTTGACGGTACCGGTATCCATGTAGATCTCCTGAGAATGGACGAACATATGCGTGCCGATAGACGGACGCGGGAAAAGAATCAAGGAGGGAGAGGACAACGAGTACCGCACTGGTGCGGTCAATGATGAGCAGCAATCGCGCTTCTTGAATACTTCAGCGGGCCACATTACGCCTCGTCAAGGAATACGTCAAGCGCTTTCGACCGAGGGGCGGAACAAGTTGCGCGCGTTCGGTCGTCACTGAGGGAGACATTGCGACTCCCCATGCTCTGCCCCCGAGCCCGTCCGCGCGCGATCCTATTGGCACGAACCAGAAATCGTTTGATCGGATTGCTCGATCATCTGCTCGCCTGTTTGCTTTTCTTGAGTCCAGGTCGGCAGTTCCTGACAGCTTTCGGCAACGCGCACAGTGAGTTCGCCTATTTTTCTGTTTGCCTTTGCCGATCCGCACACGGATGGCGTGGCCGCCGCCTGCTGGGCGAATTGATTGGCATACTGTGCGGCCTTCTGTTGCGCGACTTTGCAGCCGCCGCTCAGGTCAAGGTTCGCGATTTCGGGCGAAATGCTCTCGTCGGCCATGGCTGCCTGTCCAGTCAGGGATGCCGCAACGGCAAACGGAATCAGGAAGGAGAGGTGGGTTTTCATGTCGTTATCCTAATTTTGTCGATGATGTGTTGGAAAAGCTCAGGATCAATGCGCGTTGGCAAACGGCAGTCTTACTGACAGTGCAGGTCGTCCCTCGGTTGTCCGCCGTTCTACTTTCGTGCCAATCTAATCTCGGCGGTCAAGACAATCCATTCCTCATTTGGGGGGTAACGCGGCAGTTCTGGAGCCGCTGTGCCGAGCCATTTGATGTTTCCGGCCGAGCCGCGGCATCAGGCGAACGCGTTCAGCGGCAGGTGAAGCATCAAGCGCATGAGCTCGGATTGGCGATCCGTATCGGTCTTGCGATAAATCGACTGAAGCTGTTTCCGCACGGTTTCATACTGGATGCCGAGCCTGACGGCGACCTCCTTGGGCGACAATCCCTCGCCGAGCGAGCGGCAAACGCGGATCTCGGCGGGCGTCAGGTTGAATGCCGCGCTGAGCAGCTCGGCGTCGACAGGGGGCGCCGACTCGGGGTGATAGAAGAGCAAAAGAACGAGCGGGCGCAGGCCGAACGCGCCGCTCACCTTGGGCGGAACCAGCAGCGTGAAGAACGCGTAGAGCGTTTCATCCGCCTGCCCCATGCCTTTGCGGGTGGTGATGGCCATCGAGCGATAGGTCGAGACTTCTTCGGGGATCTCGATTTCACCGCGTGCCAGTCCTTCCAGTCGCGCACACTCATTGCGGAACTGCGCTTGATATTCGATCGGCAGATGGAGTTTTCCGTCGGTGACGCCGACGAGCGAGGTTGAAGAGAGCAGGCGTGTCGCGGCTTCGTTGGCAAGGACCACGTTGCTGTCGGTCGTCAAAAGCATCACGGGCTGCCTGAGCTTGTTGACGAGCGCATGTCCCACCAGCGCTTTGGTCGAGAACGTATAGTTCTGGATCTGCATCCGGACAGCCCGCGTCAGATGCGGAACGAGCTTGTCGAGAAAGCGAATCTCCGCGGGCCCGAGCGGGTTTTCGCCAACGGCCCGAAGCGCCGAAAAAATAACACAAACGTTCGCATTGTCCACCAGCTTGCAGCCCGAGACGTAGCGTCGCCCGATTGGAATCAGAAAGTCCTGATAGAACGGGTCGTGGGCGACGAAATCGTCGTCGAACACCTCGTGACAATGTATCCACTCTCCCGGATTTTGTTGCCGCATGAGCGCCATCCGCGGATCGATGCTGCCGTATCGCTGGATATAGGCAAGCTCGCCTTCGACGGGCAGATTGAAACCATCGCTGTAGGAAAGCGAGCCATGCTTTTTGTCGATGGCCAGCATGTGGATGACATTTGCTTCGATGGCCTGGCCGAGGGAGGTAAAGAAGTCGGGCCATCCAGACGGCTCAGCGACTGCTTCGTAAAGCAGATGAATGATTTCTTCGTAACGCTCTGTCGACAGATCCATCTGGAATCCCCTCTTTTCGGTCGTTCGTTTTCTTTGTTGTGTCGCTACCGGTTCGCACCAGCCGTCAAGTCTGAATAGCGGTGTCGCGTTGTCGCGATGGGCGGTTCGACCGGATAGTCGTTGTATGGAGGACAATCTACACCGCGCAGATTTCCAACTGCTTACCATCGAACCCGGAAGGGGTGGCACGAAACGAACACCGCACCGACGACGCGAACCGGACAAGGAAGCGCATACTTCACCTTCCAGGATTTCCAGAACCCGCACGCACAAGGAGCCCGCATGTTGAAAGTGCTTGGAAGAATCACGTCGGTCAACGTCCGCAAGGTCCTCTGGACCTGCGACGAATTGCAGCTTCCGTTCGAGCGCGAAGACTGGGGCGCGGGCTTCAGATCGACCGCGACGCCCGAATTCCTCGCGCTGAATCCGAACGCGCTGATCCCGGTGATTCAGGACGGGGACTTCGTGCTGTGGGAGTCGAACACGATCATCCGCTATCTCGCGAACCGCCACGGCGGCGAGTCGCTCTATCCGGCCGATCCGCAGTCGCGCGCGCGGGTCGATCAATGGATCGACTGGCAATCGGCGGAGCTGAACCCGTCGTGGGTCTACGCGTTCCTCGGGCTCGTCCGGCAATCGCCCGCGCATGGCGATCCGGCCGAGATCGAGCGGTCGATCAAGAGCTGGACTGCGCGCATGACGACCCTGAACGGGCAGATCGAAGCCACCGGCGCGTTTGTCGCCGGCAAGCAGTTCTCGCTTGCCGACATCCCGGTCGCGCTGTCGGTGCATCGCTGGTTCTGCACGCCGTTCGAGCGGCCGGCGTTGCCGGCGGTGTCCGACTATTTCGCCCGTCTCGCGGAGCGGCCGGCCTTCGCGCGCTACTGCGCAAGCGCCACGCCGTAAGCGTCGCCATCGCCGCCGACGCGCTGTCGCGCGCCCGCTCAGGGTTGTGCGACGAGCGCCTGCACGACGTGCAGCGCCTGCGGCGAGCCGAGCCCGGTCACGTAGTCGTAACCGCCGGACGCGGTGCAGATCGTCCCGCAGATGCCGTTCGTGCCGGTCGTCACGTCGTGATAGTCGCTGCCGTACGCGGTCTTGCCGACCGCATACAGCGCGTTGTACGTGCCGCCGAGCCGGCTCTTGCCGGCGGCGGCGCGCATCGAATTCGCGATCGCGAACAGCGCCGACCACTGCGGCGCGCCGGCGCTCGTGCCGCCGACCTCGAACCAGCCGGCCTGACGCTGATACGCGACGGAATCGTAGACCGCGAAACCCGTCGACGGATTCGCGTCGTAGCTGACGTCGGGCACGCCGCGGCTGCCCGCGACCGGAACGGGCCACACGTCCTGTCCGGCGGGCTCGGCCTCGTATGGGCTGACGCCGCCGCCGCTGCCGCTCCACGCGGTTTCGCCGACGTAGTTGCCGTAGCGGTCCATCGACAGCGCGGTGCCGCCGACCGACACGACGTACGGCGACGCCGCCGGATATTCGGTCCCGGTGCCGCTGTCGCCGGACGACGCGACGAACGTGACGTTCTTCGGTGTGCTGAAGTGGCTGTCGTAGCCGGTCTCGCCGCTGAATTCGCTGCCGCCGAAGCTCATCGACACGACCGACGCGCCGTGGGCGACCGCGACGTCGATGGCATGCGTCAGATCGGCGTAGCTGCTCGACGCCGCCTCGACGAGGACGATCCGCGCGTTCGGCGCGATCGCGTGCACCCACTCGACGTCGAGCGACATTTCGAGCGCCCAGCCCGCGTTCGACGGCGGCTTGGTGCCGCGCGCGTAGACCTTCGTGAAGCAGCCGTTCGCGCTCGTGCAGGACGGCAGTCCGAACGCCGTGCTGAACGTGCCGAGATCGGACTCGATGTTCGGGTCGTCGTACGCGTCGACGATCGCGACCGTCATCCCGTTGCCCTGATTCGTGATCGTGTCGAAGCCGTACGCGTGCCGGACGGCAGCCGGCGTGAAGCCGACGACCGATGCCGTGCTCGCGTGCGTATGCGTGTGGAACGGCGGCCGCGCGAAGCCTTTCGGCGCGCGGGTGCCTTCGACGTAGGACGGCTGATCGCCGCCGGCGGCGAGCGCGACGGTCGACGCGAACAGCGGGAGGCACAGCGCCGTCATCAACAAGGACGGGAGGCGGTGGTTGGGCATGGTCGATTCTCCATATCGATGGACGCGCAGGGGTGGGCAGAGGGGACACGCGCTGAATGAATATCGGCGGGAGCCGGGCGTTCCTGAGTGGGAAAGCCGGCTATCGGATCGGGGTTTACGCGAGGTTCGGCGGATGCCGCGCCGGTCGCCCGATCGCGCATGGCGGCGCGGTCGACATGGGGGATGTGTGATTCACGCGTTGCTCGGCGCGTGGGTGCCGGGCTTGCGTTCGCGGTGGGCTGTCGGTTCGGCTCGCGGCCGCCCGTCCGGGGCGGCCGCGTTCGGCGTTTGCGCGTTGCGCAAAGCCCGCGCTTACGGCTGCGCGACGAGCGCCTGTACGAGACTAGACGCTTGCGGCGACCCGAGCCCGGTCACATAGTCATAGCCGCCGGACGCGGTGCAGATCGAGCCGCAACTGCCGTTCGTGCCGGTCGTCACGTCGCGATAGTCGCTGCCGTATGCGGCTTTGCCGATCGAATACAGCATGTCGTACGTGCCGCCGAGCGGTTGCTTGCCGGCGGCGGCGCGCATCGAATTCGCGATCGCGAACAGCGCCGACCATTGCGGCGCGCCGGCGCTCGTGCCGCCGATCACGCGCCAGCCGACGCGATTGTTGTACGCGATGGAGTCGTAGACCGCGAAGCCCGTGGACGGATTCCCGTCGTAGCTGACGTCGGGCACGCCGCGCTTGCCCGCGACCGGGATCGGCCAGGTGGTCTGCCCGGCGGGTTCGGCTTCGTACACGCTGACGCCGCCGCCGCTGCCGCTCCACGCGGTTTCGCCGAGATAGTTGCCGTAGCTGTCGGTCGATAGCGTGGTGCCGCCGACCGACACGACCTTGGGCGACGCGGCGGGGTATTCGAGGCCCGTGCCGTTATCGCCGGACGACGCGACGAACGTGACGTTCGGCGCGCTGAAATGGCTCTTGTCGGAACTCGTCTCGTTGCTCCATTCATTGCCGCCGAAGCTCATCGACACGACCGACGCGCCGCGGTTCACCGCGACATCGACCGCGGCCATCAGATTGGTGAAACTGTTCGACGCCGCTTCGACGAGGATGATCCGCGCGTTCGGGGCGATCGCATGCACCCATTCGACGTCGAGCGCCATTTCGACCGACCAGCCGGCATCGGCGGGCGGCTGGCTGCCGTTTGCGTAGACCTTCGTGAAGCAGCCGTTCGCGCTCGTGCAGGACGGCAGTCCGAACGCCGTGCTGAACGTGCCGAGATCCGCCTCGATGTTCGGGTCGTCATACGCGTCGACGATCGCGATCGTCATCCCGTCGCCCTGGTTCGGGAGCGCGTCGAAGCCGTACGCATGCCGCGCGACCGTCGGCGAGATGCCCGAGATCGTCGATCCGGTTGCGTTCGGCGTCAGTTTCGTATGGAACGGCGGCCGCGCGTAGCCTTGCGGCGCGCGCTCGCCTTCGACGTAAGGCTTGTGGCCGTTGTCGGCTGCAAACGCCACGGCGGATGCGAATAGCGGAACGCAGAGCGCTGCCATTAATACGGATGGGAGGTGTTTTCGAGACATATTGGATTCTCCTTTTGTGAGAGGGTACGGCCAGGAGCGAGTCTATTGGATGGCGGAATGAATTTGAATAAATTCTGGAGAATTTAGATTATTTGATAATCCGCTAATGGCCTTGCCGATCATGGTTTACGCTAGTTTTTGAGAAAATGAACGGGAATTTCATGGCAGGTTTTTTGCGGAATATTTTACTCACGACTAATTGAAGTGGATCGCAAATCAGACTCGAATCAATCCATCGTCCCTGTCATTCGGCGATTGACTTCGAAACATCGTGCAATCCGTGCCGATTGCCGCGCATCCCGGAATCCGCATAAAGTGCTGCGTACGCGGCCGGCCGCAAGCGGCCGTTCGATCGCCCACTCTCGACGCGGAGCGCACGTGTTCTATTCGATCGTCGCGATTTTCATCGGCGCCGGGCTCGGCGCGCTGCTGCGCTGGTTCCTGAGCCTCGGCCTCAACGCGATCCTGCCCGAGGTGCCGCTCGGCACGCTCGCGTCGAACCTGATCGGCGGCTACCTGATCGGGTTCGCGGTCGCGGCGTTCGGTGCGAAGGCGGGGCTGCCGCCCGAATGGCGGCTGTTCGCGATCACCGGCTTTCTCGGCGGGCTGACGACGTTCTCGACGTATTCGGCGGAGGTGATCTCGCACGCGATGCAGGGAGAACTCGGCTGGGCATTGGCGGTGGCTGCCCTACACTTGATAGGATCGTTCACGCTGACGGCGCTCGGCATGTGGACGGCCCGCGCGTGGCTGGCCGCCTGAGCGCGGCCGGCGGCTTGCCTGGAACGGGAGGCCTGCGATGGACAGGATCTTCTTGCGCTTCTACGTGCACGAGCAGCATCGCCTGCACTGGAAGCCGCTGTGGGAATGGCTGCTCGAGGAGGCGAACCGGATGGGCGTCGCGGGCGGCTCCGCGTTTCGCGCGATGGCGGGCTTCGGCCAGCACCGGGTGCTGCACGAGGAGCGCTTCTTCGAGCTGCAGGGATCGACGACGATCGAGGTCGAGTTCATCGTCACCGAGGAGGAGGCCGAGCGGCTGATCGCGCGCATCGGCGAGGAAAAGGTGCGGCTCTGCTACGCGATGATTCCGGCGCGCTTCGGCGTGGTCGACACGATCGGCGTGCGGGCGACGGGGTAGACGACGGGCAGCGGGCAGCGGCCGGCCGCCAGGCCGTCAGATTCCGAGGTGCGTCAGCAAGAACTTGGCGCGCGTGACCACCATCAGCAGCACCTGCACGATCACGAACAGCAGCAGCGGCGACAGATCGATGCCGCCCAGGTGCGGAATCACGCGGCGCAGCGGGTTCAGAACCGGCGCGGTGAGCTGATAGAGGATCGGCATCGCGGGCGAGCGCGGGTTCAGCCACGACAGCAGCGCCATCAGGATCGTCATCCAGAGAACGAGATTCAGCGCCCACTGCACGACGGTCAGCAGCGCGGCGATGACGATCGCCGGCGCGAACGCGGCCGGGTCGATGCCGATCAGCACGACCACCAGCCCCACGTAGACGAGCGCTGTGACGAGCGCCGCGACGACGCTCGCCCAGTCGATGCCGCGCACGCCCGGAATCACGCGGCGCAGCGGCAGCACGAGCCAGTTGGTCGCCTGCAGCACGGCCTGCGTGACCGGGTTGTACGGCGGCACGCGCACGGCCTGCATCCAGACGCGCAGGATCAGCGCGGCGCCGAACAGCGTGAAGACGGTGTTGAGCAGAAAATGGGCGATCTCGCCGAGCATCGTTGGCATCCTCTTGTTATTCAGTCGAACAGCATGCGGTCGCCTTCGCCGGGCGGCCGCGCATCGGCCGACACCATATCACGCCTCGTCGCGCGGCGGGGCGGCGCCGAGCGCCGCATGCGCGAGCGCCGTCTCGACGAGCTCGGCGATCGCCGGGAGCGCGGCCGGCGGCGCCGCGCGCCGGCCCGCGAGCGCGACCGCGCGGCGCGTGAGCAGCGCATAAAGCGCCGCGTGGTCGCCGCCGCGCGATTCCAGCAGGGCGAGCTGCCGCGCGACGATTCCCGCGTCGCCGCGCGACACCGGGCCGGACAGCGCGCTCGCGAGCCCCTTGTCGCGCGCGGCGCCGACCGTGCCGGCGAGCATCGGCAGCAGCGCGCGCAGCGCGGCATCCTCGTCGAAGCCGAGCGAGCGCCACAGGTCGACCGCTTCCGCGAGCCCGCAGATCGCGAAGCTCGCCGCATAGTGCGCGGCCGCGTGGTAGAGCATCCGGCCGCCGGCCGGAATCGACAGCGGATGGCAGCCGAGCGCGCCGGCCAGGCGCGCGAGCGCCGCGTGCAGCGTGCCTTCCGCCTCGATCGTCACCGAGCATCCGTCGAGGCGCGCGAGGTCCGCGTCGTCGCCGCCGAACAGGTACAGCGGATGGAAGCCGCCCGTCGCCGCGCCCTGGCGTTTCGCGGGATCGAGCAGGTCGACGCCCGACGCGCCGCTGCAGTGCACGAGCGCCTGCGTGCCGGCGCGCGACGCGTCGAAGCGCAGCGCGGCGGCGACCGGCGCGAGATCGTCGTCGGGCACGGTCAGGAAGATCAGGTCGGCCGCGTCGACGACCTGCTGCGGCGTCGCGACCGCGCGGCAGCCGTCGAGCTGCGCGGCGAGCGCGTCCGCGGAGGACGGCGTGCGGCTCGCGATCGCGACGACCGGGAAGCCGGCGCGCGCGAAGCGCCGCGCGATGCAGCGCGCGAGGCGGCCGGCGCCGATGAAGCCGAGGCGAGGGGTATCGGGAAGAGGCATGGCGGGAAGCACGCGTGAAACCGGGACAGCCGCCAGTATCGCAGGATGCCGGCGCGCTCGCGCGGACCGCGCCGGACGTTGGCCGAACGGCCAGCCGGCGATCCGGTGATCCGGCCCCGAGCGCGATGTGTCGCGTATCCGCGTCGGCCGGCCCGCCGGGCCCCGGCGGTTTGTCTCGAATTTGTAATGTTAAATTACGGGTTCGCCCGTACGCCGCGTGGCCGAATCGGTAACGCTGACCGACTGGCCCGGTCTTGCGGGTCGGGTCCGACGGCGTCATGCGTTTCGCGCGGGTGTCCGATGCGCGCGATCGGTGTCCGGCGGGCTATCCGCGCGGCCGCGCGATTGCAATTTGCAACAAATGGGTGCGACGCGATTTCCAGGTTTTCGCTACATTGCTTGCATGCGATGCGCATCGACGCGTTGCCGACAGGAGCGGTCAAGGGGATTGCTCCAGCAGGAGAATCGAAGTGAAAAAGCTCATTCCGTTGATTGCCGCCGCCGCGCTGGGCCTTGGGGCCGCGGGCGCCGCGCAGGCTCATGTGTCGATCGGGGTCGGCATCGGGATTCCGGTCGCGCCCGCCTATCCGGTTTATGCACCGCCGCCCGTCTATTACGCGCCGCCGCCGCCCGTCTATTACGCACCGCCGCCCGCGTACTATGCGCCGGGCGTCGTGGTCGGCGGCTACTGGGGCCATCCGTACTGGCGTCACCACGGCTACTGGGGCCATCGCGGCGGCTACTACCGCCGCTGATCCCCGGCGCTGATCCTTTTTCAGCGCGCGGCATTCGCGCGCGATGCGCGGCGCAGATTCCCCGACGGGAGCTGCGCCGTTTTTCTTTGGCGGCGCGCCGGCGCACGGTGCGTGCCGGATGGTGTAAGGTGGGCTGTCTCGACCACTTTCCGACCGCACGATGTCCGTCCTGTCCGCGCCCACCTTCGATGACGTGCTCGACGCCGCCGCCCGCCTCGACGGCGCCGCGCATCGCACGCCCGTCCTTACGTCCCGCACCGCCGACGCACGCGCCGGCGCGACGCTGTTCTTCAAGTGCGAGAACTTCCAGCGGATGGGGGCGTTCAAGTTCCGCGGCGCGTACAACGCAATCTCGCATTTCGACGCCGAGCAGCGCAACGCCGGCGTGATCACGTATTCGTCCGGCAATCACGCGCAGGCGATCGCGCTCGCGGCGAAGCTCGCCGGCATCCGCGCGACGATCGTGATGCCGCTTGACGCGCCCGCCGCGAAGCGCGCGGCGACGGAGGGTTACGGCGGCGAGGTCGTCACGTACGACCGTTATACGGAGAACCGCGAGGAGATCGGCGCGCGGCTCGCGCGGGAGCGCGGGATGACGCTGATTCCGCCGTACGACCATCCGCACGTGATCGCGGGGCAGGGGACGGCCGTCAAGGAGCTGATCGACGAGGTCGGGCCGCTCGACGTGCTCGTTGTCTGCCTCGGCGGCGGCGGGCTGCTCGCGGGCAGCGCGCTGTCGGCCGCCGCGCTCGCGCCCGGCATCCGGATCGTCGGCGTCGAGCCGGAAGCCGGCAACGACGGCCAGCAGTCGCTCGCGCGCGGCGAGGTCGTGCACATCCCGGCGCCGCGCACGATTGCCGACGGCGCCGCGTCGACGCATCTCGGCGCATACAACTTCCCGATCATTCGGGCGCTCGTCGAGCGGATCGTCACGGTCAGTGACGCGCAGCTCGTCGACACGATGCGCTTTTTCGCGGAGCGGATGAAGATGGTCGTCGAGCCGACCGGCTGTCTCGCGGCGGCCGCGGTGCTCGAGCGCGTGTTGCCCGTCGAGGGCAAGCGCGTCGGCGTGATCATCAGCGGCGGTAACGTCGATCTCGTGCGCTACGCGGCGTTTCTGCGCGGCTGAGGCCGCCGCGACGGCACGCGCGCGGCCCGTGCGGCCCGTGCGGCCCGTCCAGCTCATCCGGCCCGTCCAGCCCCCGCGTGGCGTTCGCGACCTTCGCACTCACACCGCGTGTGCGATCAGATCCCGATACCCGCCGACGATCACGCCGTACGAGAAATACGCGAACAGCAGCGCGGATACGACGTGGCACGCGCGCATCAGCCCCGCGCCCGCGCGCTTGCGCCCGTGGCTCGCGAGCGTGCAGAGGAACAGCGTCCACGCGAGCCCGCCGAGGAAGAAGCCGGACAGGAACACCGACGCGGTCGCGGGCGTCGTCGCGCCGGCTTTCGCGATCAGCGCGCCGCCGACCGCCGCGAACCACAGGATCGCGCTCGGCGACGACATCGCGAGCAGCATCCCGCGCACGAAGCTGCGCGGCGCGCTCGCGTGCGGCGCAGCGTTGACGCCGTCGCCGTCATCGCCGCCGGCCGGCGCGGACGCGGGCGCGAGCGCCTCGCGCGCCATCTTCCACGTCAGGAACACGAGCACCGCGCCGCCGCCGATCCAGACGACCCAGCGCACCGCGTCGAACCGCAGCAGCACGGCCATCCCGGCGAGCGCGAGCGCCGCGTAGACGAGATCGCCGACGCACGAGCCGACGCCGAGCCAGAAGCCCGGCCGGAAGCCGTGCGACAGCGTGAGCGACAGCATCGCGATGTTGACGAGGCCGATGTCGAGACACAGCGAAAGCGACAGGAAGAACCCGTCGGACAGCATCGAAGCAGGGGGAAAGCTCATCGTTGTTCGAATGGATGCGGGGTTACAGCCCGATCTCGCGCCACAGCTGATCGACGCGCGCCTTGACCGCCTGATCCATCACGATCGGCCGGCCCCATTCGCGCGTGGTCTCGCCGGGCCACTTGTTGGTCGCGTCGAGTCCCATCTTCGAGCCGAGGCCCGCGACCGGCGACGCGAAATCGAGATAGTCGATCGGCGTGCTGTCGACCAGCACGGTGTCGCGCACCGGGTCGACACGCGTCGTGATCGCCCAGATCACTTCCTTCCAGTCGCGGATGTTCACGTCCTCGTCGACGACGACGATGAACTTCGTATACATGAACTGCCGCAGGAAGCTCCACACGCCGAACATCACGCGCTTCGCGTGGCCCGCGTAGCTCTTCTTCATCTGGACGATCGCCATCCGGTAGCTGCAGCCTTCGGGCGGCAGATAGAAGTCGGTGATCTCCGCGAACTGCTTCTGCAGCAGCGGCACGAACACCTCGTTCAGCGCGACGCCGAGAATCGCGGGCTCGTCGGGCGGCTTGCCGGTGTACGTCGAGTGATAGATCGCGTCGCGGCGCATCGTGATCCGCTCGACCGTGAAGACCGGGAACCACTCCTGCTCGTTGTAGTAGCCGGTGTGGTCGCCGTACGGGCCTTCGAGCGCGTGCTCGTACTTCGCGGCCGCGGTGTTCGCGGGGCGCGGCGGCGCGCCGGCGGGCGCGGGCGCCGGCGCGCCTTCCTGCGGGTGGATGAAGCCTTCGAGCACGATCTCCGCGCGCGCGGGCACCTGCAGCCCGTCGACGCCCGGCGTCAGGCACTTCGCGAGTTCGGTGCGGCTGCCGCGCAAGAGGCCCGCGAACTGATATTCGGACAGCGAATCGGGCACCGGCGTGACTGCGCCGAGCGTCGTCGCCGGATCGGCGCCGAGCACGACCGCGACCGGATACGGCTTGCCCGGATTCGCGAGCGCGAACTCGCGGAAGTCGAGCGCGCCGCCGCGATGCGCGAGCCAGCGCATGATCAGCTTGTTGCGGCCGATCAGCTGCTGGCGGTAGATGCCGAGATTCTGGCGCGGCTTGTTCGGCCCGCGCGTGACGGTCAGGCCCCAGGTGACGAGCGGGCCGGCGTCGCCGGGCCAGCAGGTCTGGATCGGCAGCTTGTGCAGATCGACGTCGTCGCCTTCCCAGACGATCTCCTGGCATGGCGGCGCGGACACCGATTTCGGCGCCATGTCCCACACGGCCTTCGCGAGCGACAGCAGCTTGCCGGCGTCCTTCAGGCTCTTCGGCGGATCGGGCTCCTTCAGCGCGGACAGCAGGCGCCCGAGGTCGCGCAGCGAACCGAGCGCGGCGTCGTCGCCGGCGTCGACACCCATCCCGAGCGCGACGCGCCGCGGCGTGCCGAACAGGTTGCCGAGCACCGGGAACGCGTAGCCGGGCGGCGCGCCGAACAGCAGCGCCGGGCCGCCGGCGCGCAGCACGCGGTCGCACAGCTCGGTCATTTCGAGCACCGGCGACACCGGTTGCGCGACGCGCCGCAGTTCGCCGAGCGCCTCGAGGCGCTGGATGAAATCTCGCAAGTCTTTGTATTTCATGGGTAAGGTCCGAGCCGCCCGCGCACGGGCGGCGATGGGCGGTGGCGGCGGCCGGCCGCACCCGCGAATCGAGCGCCGATTTTACCCGGGCGGCCGCGCGGATGCCCGGACGAGCAAAAAGTCGGCCCGCCGCGAACCCTTGGCGAGACGGGGCTCGCGGGCGAAACAGGGTTTCATTATTACTTTTTGTTATTGATTCGAATTGTTATAGTGTTGACGAAATATAAAACCCTGTTAAAATCCGTCGACATTGGTTGCAGGGTATAAGGCTTCGAGCCGCCAATCACCGATCCTTTGACGCAGCGCGTCACCGTCCGCCGATACCTGCACGGCCTATCCGACGGTCTTAGTCGTAGTCACAGCCAGTGCCACCGGGCGCTGGTTTTTGCGTGGGTGCCACCGCGTACTGCCCGCCTGCAATGGCGCCGGCCATTTTTACCCGTCGTGGCCCCGAACGGTACTTATACCGTTTCTCCGATACCTGCACGTCCCGACCAGGACGCGCGGTGTCGTGATTCTGCGCGGAACGTTCAGAGTCTCGCCTTCGAGCCGAGCGAGCCGCGCGAATCATGTTCATGGGAGATCTGAATGAACGCTTGGTTGTCGTGGCGTCCCAACGAGCAGCATGCGCAGCGATTGCGCACGATGCTGCGTCGCGGGACGCGTGTCAGTCACCACTTGCTCAGCGTAGTAGGCTGTATCGCTGTCGCGGTTGCGCTCGCCCTCTGGCTGCTGCCGACCGTGCGCGGCACGCTCGCCGCCAGACTGGTGCCCATCGTGTCCGCCGCCGTGCAGGCCGGCCCCGCCCGCCTGCTGACCGGCCATCCGCTGCCGGCCCTCACGCCGCCGGCGCCGGGCGCGCAGCAGGGCGACGGCGAGAGCGCCGATCTGCCGGTCGCGTACGACACGCCCGCGTCGGATGCCGCTGCGGCCGATTCGGCGACGTCTTCGTCGTCCGACACCGCCGACGCGCACAATGGTCCGTCGCCGATTTCGCTCGCGAAGATGATTCCGACGCACCTCGTCGCCGCCGATGCGCGCGAGGACCGCTCGCTGACGTCGGCCCGCGAACAGGCGCTCGTCGCCACCTATCTGTCGCGCCGCTACCGCGTCGCGCAGGAGCCGGTCGGCCAGCTCGTGAGGGCCGCGTTCCAGACCGGCCACGACGTCGATCTCGATCCGCTGCTGCTGCTCGCGGTGATGGCGATCGAATCGGGCTTCAATCCGTACGCGGAAAGCGGCGTCGGCGCGCAGGGCCTGATGCAGGTGATGTCGAAGGTGCATTCCGACAAGTTCCAGTATTTCGGCGGAACCGACACCGCGCTGCAGCCGCTCGTGAACATCCAGGTCGGCGCGCTCGTGCTGAAGGACTGCATCGCGCGTGGCGGCTCGCTCGCGAGCGGCCTGCGCTACTACAACGGCGCGACGACCGACGACGGCGGCTACGGCTCGAAGGTGCTCGCCGTGCGCGAGCGCCTGCGCGACGTCGCGCGCGGCCGTCGCGTGCCGCTCAACGATGCGCCGCAGTCGGCCAAGCCCGCGGTCGTCGCCGTATCGACGAGCGCGAAGCGCGTGCATGCGACGCTCGCCGCCGCGCAGCCGATCTCGGCCAAGGCGTCCGCCGCGTCGAAGGCGCCGCAGCAGGACGACGCGAGCACCGGCGATGCCGTGAAGGCGCAGCACGACGATCATTCGGAACTGGCCTCGTAACGCGCGCGGCCCGTCGCCGGACGAAAAAAAAAAGCACCCACGGGTGCTTTTTTTTTTGCTGTGCGCGGCTGTTGTGAGCTCAGCCGCGCCCGAACAGCCGGCCGAGCCGCTCGACCGCTTCCTCGAGCCGCGCATACGCGGTTGCGTACGACACGCGGATGTAGTCGTGCGGCGCATGCACGCCGAAATCCATCCCCGGCACCATCACGACGCTGGCGTCGTGCAGCATCGCGTTCGTCAGCGTCGCGCTGTCGCCGGCCGCCGGGTGCGCAACGTGGCCGCAGTGCGCGTACACGTAGAACGCGCCGTCCGGCATCACCGGCACCCTGAAGCCGAGCGATTCGAGCGCCGGGACCAGATAGTCGCGGCGCCGCTTGAACTCGAGCCGGCGCGCATCGTAGATCGCGAGCGTGCCCGGCTCGAAGCAGGCGAGCGCCGCGTGCTGCGCGAGCGCGGACGCGCAGATGAACAGATTCTGCGCGAGCTTCTCCAAGATCCCGACGAGCGCTGGCGGCACGACGAGCCAGCCGAGCCGCCAGCCGGTCATGTTGAAATACTTCGAGAAGCTGTTCACGGTGACGACGTCGTCGCCGAACGACAGCGCCGACACCGGCGGCGCGTCGTAGCTGAGCCCCTGATAGATCTCGTCGACGATCGTGAAGCCGCCGCGTTCGCGCACGGCCTCGACGATCCGCTTCAGCTCGGCGGGCTCGAGCGACGTGCCGGTCGGATTCGACGGCGACGCGAGCAGCACGCCGCGCGTGCGGTCGCCCCACAGGCGGCGCACGTCGTCGGCGGTGAGCTGAAAGCGCGCTTCCGGGCCGCTCGGCACGAGCACCGCGCGGCCTTCGGCCGCCGCGACGAAGTGGCGATTGCACGGGTACGACGGATCGGGCATCAGCACCTCGTCGTCACGGCCGACGAGCGCGAGACACGCGAGCAGCAGCGCCGCCGACGCGCCCGCGGTCACGACGATCCGCTCCGGGCTGACCGTGAGCCCGTACGCGCGTGCGTAGTGGCCGGCGATCGCTTCGCGCAGCCGCGAGATGCCGAGCGCGCCGGTGTACTGCGTGACGCCGCGGCGCAGCGCGGCCGCCGCGGCCTCGACGACCGGCTCCGGCGCGGTGAAGTCCGGCTCGCCGATGCTCATGTGGATCACGTCGCGGCCCGCCTGCTCGAGCGCGTGAGCCTCCTTCATCAGCTCCATCACGTAGAACGGCTGGATGGAATCGACGCGGGCGGCGAGCGTCAGCAGAGAGTCGGCGGTGGCATTCATCGGTCGGTCGGGGCGGGTGAGGCAGGGTATGTGAAGCGGGATACGTGAAGCGGGGGGGCATGCCGCAGGGCGCCTGCGCGCCCGCGGGGGAAAGTCAGCCGTTGCGGCGCGCGTGGATTTCGTCGGGGCGCAACTGCGCGGCGAGCTTGTCCAGCACGCCGTTCACGTACTTGTAGCCGTCGGAGCCGCCGAACGTCTTCGTCAGCTCGACCGCTTCGTTGATGATCACGCGGTACGGCGTCTCGACGTACTGCCTGAGCTCGAACGTCGCGATCAGCAGCACCGCGCGCTCGACCGGCGACAGCTGGTCGATCGGACGGTCGAGGCACGGCACGAGCGCTTCGGCGAGCGCCGCGTGATCGCGGATCACGCCGTGCAGGATCGCGTCGAGCAGGGCCTTGTCGGCCTTGTCGTAGCCGAGCGCGCCGCGCAGCTGCGCGTCGATCTCGCCTGGCGCCGCGTTCGACAGCAGCCACTGATACAGGCCCTGCGTCGCCAGCTCGCGCGATTGTCGGCGGGCGCTCTTCTTCATGCGCGCTCCTCTTCGTCGTCTTCGTCCTCGTCCTCGTCTTCCTCGTCGGCGAGCTGGTCGAGCGCCATCGTCAGGTTCGCCATCTCGACCGCGACGCGCGCCGCGTCACGACCCTTCTCGGCCATCCGCGCGACCGCCTGCTCGTCGTTCTCGGTCGTGAGCACCGCGTTCGCGATCGGCAGGTTGAAGTCGAGCCCGATGCGCGTGATGCCCGCGCCGCTCTCGTTCGACACGAGCTCGAAGTGGTACGTCTCGCCGCGGATCACCGCGCCGAGCGCGATCAGCGCGTCGAACTGGCCGCTTTCCGCGAGTTTCTGCAGCGCGAGCGGGATTTCGAGCGCGCCCGGCACCGACACGAGCAGCACGTCTTCGCCCGCGACGCCGAGGCGTTCGAGCTCTTCGACGCAGGCGTCCGCGAGGCCGTTGCTGACCGGTTCGTTGAAGCGCGACTGCACGATGCCGATGCGCAGGCCGTCACCTTCGAGGTTCGGTTGGTATTGTCCGATTTCCATGATTTTGGGTCCGTGTGGTGGAATGTGCGTGGGGTGGCTGGATCGTCGGGTGTGTGGGCCGCCGTCAGGCCGCGTCGCCGTGCGCGACCGCGCTGCCCGGCATCGGCACGAAGCCCGTGACTTCGAGGCCGTAGCCGGACATGCTGCCCAGCTTGCGCGGGTTCGACAGCACCTGAATCTTGCCGACGCCGACGTCGCGCAGGATCTGCGCGCCGATGCCGAACGTCTTGAAATCGACCGGCCGGCGCTTCAGCACCGCGGCCTTCTCTTCCTCGTCGAACGCCTTGAAGACGTCGACCAGATGTTCCTTCGTGTCGCCGCAGTTCAGCAGCACGATCACGCCTTCGTCGCGCCGCGCGATCTCGCGCATCGCGGCGTCGAGCGTCCACGAGTGCGTCGACGTGCCGGTCTCGAGCAGGTCGAGCACCGACAGCGGCTCGTGCACGCGCACCGGCACGTCGCGCTCCGGCGTCGGTTTGCCGCGCACGAGCGCGATGTGCGGCGAGCCGGTCGGCTGGTCGCGGTACAGCACCGCGCGGAACGCGCCGTGCGCGGTCTGCATCGTGCGCTCGGCCACCCGCTCGATGATCGATTCGGTGCGGCTGCGGTAGTGGATCAGGTCGGCGATCGTGCCGACCTTCAGGTTGTGCTCCTTCGCGAATTCGATCAGGTCGGGCAGGCGGGCCATCGTCCCGTCGTCCTTGATGATTTCGCAGATCACCGCGGCGGGCGTGAGCCCCGCGAGCGCGGTGAAGTCGCAGCCGGCCTCGGTGTGGCCCGCGCGCACGAGCACGCCGCCCGGCTGCGCCATGATCGGGAACACGTGGCCCGGCTGCACGATGTGCTCGGGGCGCACGTCGTGCGCGACCGCCGTCTGGATCGTGCGCGCGCGGTCGGCCGCCGAGATGCCGGTCGTCACGCCCTCGGCCGCCTCGATGCTGACCGTGAACGCGGTGCCGTACTGCGTGCCGTTGCGATACGTCATCAGCGGCAGATGGAGCTGCTTGCAGCGTTCCTGCGTCAACGTCAGACAAATCAGGCCGCGGCCGTAGCGGGCCATGAAGTTGATCGCTTCCGGCGTGATGAATTCTGCGGCGATCACGAGATCGCCTTCGTTTTCGCGGTCTTCTTCGTCGACCAGGATGACCATCCGGCCGGCTTTGAGCTCGGCGATGATGTCGGGCGTGGAGGCGAGCGTCATAAGGGGAGCCAGAAAAAGGAAAAGGCGTATTTTACGCCAGCCGGGCCGGGTTCGGCCGGCGGGGGCGACGCAGGCCGCCGCGCCCGCCGGATGCGCGTCAGCGCCCGCCCAGATAGTCGAGCTTGCCGAGCTCGACGCCGTGGTGGCGCAGGATGTCGTACGCGGTCGTCACGTGGAAGAAGAAGTTCGGCAGCACGAAGCCGAGCAGGTACGTGAGCCCGGTGAATTCGAGCGGGCCGACGCGCATCTTCAGCACGATCTGGCGCGATTCGGTGCCGTCGATCTGCTCGGCGGTGAAGCCGTTCAGGTAGTCGATCGTCTTCTGGATCCGCGCGTGCAGTTCGTCGAACGTGTTCTCGACGTCCGGATAGCTCGGCGCCTCGACGCCCGCGAGCCGCGCGGCGCAGCCCTTCGCGGTGTCGGTCGCGATGAAGACCTGGCGCGCGAGCGGCAGCATGTCCGGGTAGAGGCGCGCGCCGATGAACACCGACGGATCGATCTGCTTTTCGGCCGCGTGCGCCTGCGCCTTGCCGAGAATGTGCTGCAGGTTCGTCAGGCCGCGGATCAGCACGGGCACGGAGGCCTGGTACATCGAAATGGACATGGGCGATTCCTTCTTCGGTCGTGGGCGCGCCGTCGGGCGCGCGGGGGGGCGCGGCGAGAGCGGCCGCTTCGTCGGCATCATACGCGGCTCGCGTGATGCCCGCTTGAGCTCGCTTGGGCCCCGCTCGGTCCCGCTTGGTCCCGCTTGCCGGCGCGTCGCGCGCGGCGCCCGCCGTGGCATCATCGCGTGATCGCCGGGCGGCCCGGTAGAGACTGACATGAAACGACCCCCACGCTCACTTTGTTCGCTGCCCCCCGAGGGGGCGGTCAGCCGCCTTGGGGCGGCCCGGCGGAGGCCGACATGAACCTACGCCAACTCGAACACGTGATCGCTCTCGCGGAAGAGGGCAGTTTCGCGCGCGCCGCGCAGCGCGTCCACCTGAGCCAGCCCGCGCTGAGCCGCAGCATCCAGACGATCGAGGACGAGCTCGGCATCGCGCTGTTCGACCGCACGACGCGGGACGTGCAGATCACGTCCGCCGGCGAGATGGTCGTGCGCCGCGCGAAGAAGATGCTGTTCGAGGCGCGCTGCCTCGTGCGCGACGTCGACCTGATGAAGCATCACGATCTCGGCTCGGTCAGCTTCGGCGCGGGGCCGTACCCGGCCGCGATGCTGCTGCCCGCGATCCTCGACGAGCTCGCGCGCAGCGCGCCGAAGATGCGGGTTCGCGCGGACGTCGTCGGCTGGCCCAGCATGCTCGAGGAGCTGCATCGCGAGACGCTCGATTTTCTCGTCGTCGACATCCGCGGGATTCAGCCGACGAGCGAGATCAACGTGATCGCGCTGCCGCGGCACCATGCCGCATGGTACGTCCGCGAAGGGCATCCGCTCGCGCGGATGGTCGAGCTCGACGCGACCGATCTGCACGACTATCCGATCGTGTCCGCGCCGATGCCGGATGCGATGCGCGAGGCGCTGCGCAAATGGCTGCGTTTTCCGCCGAATCACGAGATGGATTTCCACGTCGTCTGCAACGACGTGAACGTGCTGCAGGAGTACACGCGCAAGACCGACGCGCTGCTGCTGCTGACGACTCACGCGCTGTGGAATCCGGCGAGCATGGCGGGGCTCGTGCCGCTGTCGCTGCCGATGCGCTCGCCGCTGTGGCTGCAGCTCAGCATCGTGTATCTGGCGGGCCGCACGCTGTCGCCGGCCGCCGAGCACGCGATCCGCGCGGTGCAGCGCGCGGCGGCGGTGTCGCCGGCGAGTGAGCAGTAGCGACACGTGGCGGCGGGCGCTCGCGTCCCGATCCGTCGCGCCGCGTGTCGATCGATTCATGATCTTGATGCATTGAATTATTGCAAATAATGCAATTGCGTTATTTATTACAGCGTCATTCAATGTCCTGACGCGGCCCCTCCAGGCGACCAGTAGGCCCCTGGCGACCACGCATAGCCGCGATAGCGCTGCATGGGACAGGAGACACAATGACGCTTGCGACACGCGGTACCGGTCGCCGGTGGCTGATCGCCGCCGGCCTGTTTTTCTTTCTGGCGATCAACTTCGCCGACAAGGCGCTGATCGGCCTCGCCGCCGAGCCGATCATGCGCGAACTCCATCTCACGCACACCGAATTCGGCCGCATCGCGGCCAGCTTCTTCACGTTCTTCTCGCTGTCGTCGGTGCTCGTCGGGTTGCTCGCCGATCGCATCCAGACCCGCTGGCTGCTGCTCGCGATGGCCGTGATCTGGTCGGTCGCGCAGGTGCCGCTGCTGCTGTTCGCGGCGCCCGCGACGCTCGTCGCATCGCGGATGCTGCTCGGCGCGAGCGAGGGGCCCGCGTATCCGGTCGCCGTGCACGCGCTGTACAAATGGTTTCCCGATCACGAGCGCGCGGTGCCGTCGGCGGTGCTGACCGTCGGCTCCGCGTTCGGCGCGGGCTTCGTCGCGCCGGCGATCACCGCGATCATCGTCGCGTTCGGCTGGCATGCCGCATTCCTGGTGCTCGCGATCGTCGGGCTCGTGTGGAGCGCGGTCTGGCTGCGGATCGGCAAGGAGGGCCCGCTCGGCACGCACGGCACGCACGGAGCACACGGCACGCACGGTGCGCACGGTGGCGCCGCGCAGTCCGGCCACGCGGATGCGCTGCCCGAGAAGCTGCCGCTCGCGATGCTGCTGCTGTCGCGCACGTGCATCGCCGGCAACCTGAGCGGGTTCGCCGCGTATGCGCTGCTGACGATGCAGACGATCTGGCTGCCGAGCTATCTGGTGCGCGTCGCCGGCTATTCGCTGATGCAGGTCGGCTGGATCGCGGTGCTGCCCGCGTTCGGGCTGATGGTCGCGTCGCCGTTGCTCGGCTGGTGGTCGCAGCGGCTGATGGCGCGCGGCGTGTCGAGCCGCCATGCGCGCGGCACGCTCGGCGCGGCGGTCGTCGCGGTGTCGGGCGCCGCGCTCGCGCTGATGCCGACGCTGCCGGCCGGCCCCGCGCTGGTCGCGGCCGTGACGATCGCGTTCTCGATCGCGTCGTTCACGTTCGCAACCGGCGTGCTGCTCGCCGGCGAGGTCGTGCCGCCCGCGCAGCGCGGCGGCGTGCTGGGCATCAACGTCTGCATTGCGACGCTCGCCGGCTTCATCACGCCGGCCGTGATGGGCCACATCATCGACCACGCGGCGACGCCGATCGCCGGCTACCAGTTCGGGATGATGCTCGCGGGCGGGTTCGCGATCGTCGCGGGCATCGTCGGCGCGCTGCTCGTCGAGCCGGTCGCCGACCGGCGCCGCTTCATCGCGTATGCGGCCGCGCGCGGGCAGGGCCGTGTCACCGCACCGCTCGCGGCCGGCGAGCAATGAGTGCGTCCCGCGCGGCGTGCACGGCTTGCACGTCGTGCGCGGTGTGACACAGGTATTTCTCAAAGCACGAAGGAGTACGAAGGGTGACGAGGAGAATCGATCTGGCGCCGCTGCTGCGGCCTGCGTCGATCGCGGTGATCGGCGCGTCCGCCGATCCCGCGAAGGTCGGCGGGATGCCGCTGCGCCTGCTGCGCGAGCGCGGCTACGCGGGGCGCGTGCACGCGATCAACGCGCGGGCGAACGACGTGCAGGGGCTGCGGGCGGTGCCGTCGCTCGACGCGGTGGCGGAGCCCGTCGATCTCGCGATCGTCGCGGTGCCCGCGCACGCGACGCCCGATGTGATCACGCAGCTCGCTCGCAACCGCACGCGCGCGGCGGTGCTGTTCACCGCCGGCTTCGCGGAGACCGGCGACGCGGGCCGCGTGCTGCAGCGCGACGTCGCGCGCCGCGTGGAAGAGGCCGGCATCACGCTGCTCGGCCCGAACTGCCTCGGGCTGATGAACCTGCGCGACAACGTGTACGCGACGTTCTCGCCGGTCGCGCTCGCGGGCGTGCCGCCCGTCGGCAACGTCGCGCTCGTGAGCCAGAGCGGCGCGTTCGGCGCGTATGCGTTCGCGCTCGCGCGCGAATCGGGCCTCGGCGTCAGCCACTGGATCACGACCGGCAACGAGGCGGGCGTGCAGGTGGCCGACGCGATTCGCTGGCTCGCCGACGATCCGCAGACGTCGGTGATCCTCGCGTATCTGGAAGGCTGCACGGACGGCGCGAACATGCGCGGCGCGCTCGCGGCCGCGCGCGCGGCGGGTAAGCCGGTCGTCGTCACGAAGGTCGGCACGACCGCGACCGGCGCGCGCGCCGCGCAGTCGCACACCGCGAGCCTCGCCGGTGAGGACGCGGTCTATCAGGCGGTGTTCGACGAGTACGGCGTGCATCGCGCGCAGACGCTCGAGGAATTCTTCCGGCTCGGCTACGTGCTGTCGAAGGGCCGGCGGCCGACGTCGCGCTCGACCGCGATCGTCACCGTGTCGGGCGGCGTCGGGATCATGATGGCCGACCGCGCGGAGGCGCTGTCGCTGACGCTGCCGCCGCTGCCCGACGCGTACGGCGACGGAATCCGCGCGCAGATCGCGTTCGCGTCGACCGCGAATCCGATCGACGTGACCGGGCAGGTCGTCGCGCAGCCGAAGGTGCTGACCGACACGCTCGTCGGCGCGGTCGAATGCGGCGCGTACGGCAGCGTCGTCGCGTTCATCGCCGGCGGCGGCAACGTGCCCGCCGCGTGGGCCGCGATCGAGACCGCGATCGAGCGGATCACGGCGTCCGGCGCCGACGTGCCGCTCGTGCTGTCCGGGCTCGTCGACGACGCGAGACGCAAGTGGCTCGAAGCGCGCGGCGTGCTCGTGTTCCGCGAGCCGGTGCATGCGATGGAGTCGGTCGATGCGCTGTTGCGCGCGAACGAGAACGCGACACGCGGCGCGGCGCCGGACGACGAGACTTCGGTGCCGCCGGCGGTGTTGGCTGCATGCACGGCGAGCGTGCCGGCCGGCGCCACGTCGCTCGACGAGGCCGAGGCGCTGGCGATGCTTGCCGACGCCGGCGTCGCGGTGCCCGCGCACGCGGTGGCGAAGACCGCCGCCGACGCGGCCGCGGCCGCCGAGCGGCTCGGCTACCCGGTCGCGCTGAAGCTGCGCTCGCGCCACGTGCTGCACAAGAGCGACATCGGCGGCGTGCGGCTGAATCTGCACGACGCGCACGCGGTGCGCGACGCGTTCGCCGCGATCGAGGCCGCCGCCGCGCGCGCCGAATTGCCGGACGGTTTCGAAGGCGTCGTCGTCGCGCGGATGCTCGACGGCTGGGGCGAGATCATCGTCGGCTGCCGGCGCGATCCGGTGTTCGGGCCGGTCGTGATGACAGGCCTCGGCGGCACCGGCGTCGAGCTCGGCCGGAAGATGGCGTTCGGCCTCGCGCCGCTGTCGCGCGAACGTGCGCGCACGATGCTCGAGACGAGCGGCGCGGCGGGGCTCCTGAACGGCCATCGCGGCAAACCGGTGCTGTCGCTCGACGCGGCGGCCGACACGCTCGTCGCGGTGTCGCGGCTCGGCGTGGCGATCGGCGACGCGCTCGACACGCTCGAGATCAATCCGTTCATCGTCACGGCCGACGGCCTCGTCGCAGCCGACGCGGTGATCACGGCCACTTTCTCCTTCAGGACGATTTGATATGTACACCCAAGCGATGAGCGTACTCGAGACGCTGCCCGAAACGAACGACGATCCGCGCGTGCTGCTGGTCGAGATGGCGGCCGGGATGCTGGCGCTGGCCCGCTACCCGGTGATCGAGGTCGTGCGCACGTGCGCGCTGCACACGCTGCCGCACTCGACGAGCCCGCTGCGCATCGCGTTCAACCAGTTCCACGCGAGCGCGCGCCCGTGGACGCACGAGGATCGCGACGTCGTCACGCCGGCGAACGACTTTCTGTATCTGAACGGCTGGATCGATCTGTCGAACGGGCCGGTGCTGCTCGACATCCCGGCGATCGGCGACGACCGCTACTTCGTGATCGAGCTGCTCGACGCGTTCACGAACAACTTCGTGAACCTGAGCGCGCGCACGATCGGCGTGAAAGGCGGGCGCTTCGTGCTGCATTCGCCGGGCCAGACGGTGCCGGCGGAGGCGGGCGTGCCGGTCGAGTGCCCGACGCATCTCGTGTGGTTCCTCGGGCGCGTGCTGGTGCGCGGCGACGACGATCTCGATGCCGCGCGCAGCGTCGCGGGCGCGTTCCGCCTGAGTGGCGAGCGGTGCGCGGGGCCGTCGAGCGTGCGCCGCTGGCACGACACCGGCGATCACGCGCTCGACTTCTTCCAGAACGTGTTCAACACGCTCGCCGATTTCCCGCCCGGCGACGACGAGGCGCCGTTGCTCGAGATGTTGCAGCGCGCGGGCGTGAAGTGGCGCGGCGAGGTCGACGTCGCCGCGCTGCCGGAGGCGGTCCGGCAGGGGCTGCGGCTCGGCTACGCGCACGCGCAGCGCCTGATCACCGCATTCACCGAGAGCCGCGCGCGGCGCGCGTGGAGCTACAGCCTCGCGCTCGGCCGTTACGGCCATGCGTATCTGCAGCGCGCGTGCACCGCGATGAAGGGGCTCGGCGCGCTCGCGGCCGAGGAAGCGGTGTACGCGGCCGCCGACTTCGACGATATGGGCGAGCATCTGGACGGCCGCAAGCACTATGAGATCCATTTCCCGCCGGGCCAGTTGCCGCCGGTCGACGCGATGTGGTCGGTGTCGCTGTACGGCGCGGACCGCTACTTCATCGACAACCCGATCCGCCGCTACGCGCTCGGCGACCGCACGCCGGGCCTGCAATACGACGCGGACGGCGGGCTGCGGATCCGGATCAGCCACGACGCCCCCGACGTGCCCGACGTGCCCGACGCGGCGTCGAACTGGCTGCCCGCGCCGGCCAGCGGCGGCTTCTATCTGATCATGCGCTTCTATCACCCGCAGGCGTCGTTCCTCGAAGGGCGCTACGCGATTCCGCCGGTGCGCGTCGTGCGCGGCGACGCGTGACCGAACGGAGCGATGCGATCCATGTCCATTCTCGACACGCTCGATGCAGCGGCGGCCGACGCGGTGCAGTTCGCGCTGCCGCTTTATGAAATGTCGCGCATGCGCTCGGCGACGGCACCGCGTGCCGATCACGCGGGCCGGTTCGCCGGCGACTCGCCCGAGTCGACGCTGCGCTGGGCGAATCTGTGGAGCCACACGCGCCGGCTGCTCGGCCCGCAGGACCGCAAGGTCGTTACGCCGAACAACGACACGCTCTATTCGAGCGCGTGGCTCGACCTGAGCCGCGGCCCGCTGGTGCTGCGCGTGCCGGCGATGGGCGAGCGCTACTACGTGCTCGGGCTGCTGGACATGTACACGAATCCGTTCGGCTACGTCGGCACGCGCACGACCGGCCGCGACGCGGGCGCGTTCCTCGTGCACGGCCCCGGCTGGCGCGGTGACGTGCCCGACGGGATGCGCGCGCTCGCGTGCCCGACCGACGCGGTCTGGATGATCGGCCGGATGCTCGTCGATGACGACACCGATCTCGCGGCGGCCGTTGCGCTGCAGGACCAGCTCACGATCGAGCCGGCGCCGGGCAGCGATGCGCAGGTGCCGTGCCGTATCGATACCGGGATGCAGCCGAACGAGCGGCTCGGCGATCCGGAGGTGTTCGCGCGCGTCGTCAACCGCGCGCTCGCCGGGAATCCGCCGCCGGCCGACGAGGCGAGCCTGGTCGCGCGCTTCGCCGCGTGCGGGATCGGCGCGGCGCTCGACGGCGTGCCGCCGACCGACGCGCAGCGCGATGCGCTCGCGCGCGCGATCCGCGACGCGATCCGGACGCTGTCGGAAGCGTCGCCGTCGACGCTCGGCGGTGGTTGGGCGCTGCCCGTCGATCTGCTCGAATCGTTCGGCACCGACTACCGGCAACGTGCCCGCACCGCGCTCAGCTATATCGGCGCACTCGGGATTCGCGAGGCGATGTACCTGATGGCGGACCGCGACGCGGACGGCGCACTGCTCGACGGCCATGCGTCGTACGTGCTGCATTTCCCGCCCGGCGGCGCGCCGCGAACCGACGCGTTCTGGTCGCTGACCGCGTATGAGCGCGAGTCCTGCATGCTGGCCGACAACGCGATCGGCCGCTATTCGCTCGGCGATCGCACGCCCGGACTGCAGCACGACGCGGATGGCGGGCTGCGAATCGCGATGTCCGCGCGGGAGCCGGCCGATCCGGTGCTGCGGCGCAACTGGCTGCCGGCGCCGCCGGGGCGCTTCTATCTCGCGCTGCGGCTCTACGTGCCGGGCGACGCGCACATCGAGCGGCGCTTCGCGTATCCGCCGATCGAGCGTCAGTGCACGTAACTCGCGACGCGGATGACGGGTGACGCAATGATGACGCGCACGCAACGCACGCAACGCACGCAACGCACGCAACGCACGCAACGCACGCAACGCACGCAAGCCGCGTGCGTTGTTCGTTAACGTTCTTACGTGCGTATGACAGCGACGCGCATGCGTGTCATCAACCGTAGCAAGTTATTACACGTGAAATATTGCGCGTTCGTATGATCGACTCGCTTCGGCACACAAGGAGTCGAGATGAATAAAATAATGTTAACCGCACTGATGGCCGGCATGTTGTCGGCTACGATGCTGACAGGATGTGTCGCGTATGGGCCGGTCCCGGTTGCGCAGGTGACGATCGGCTGGCATGGCGACCGGTATTGGGATGGTCATCGCTACTGGGAGCGCCGCGACTGGGAGGCCCAGCATCCCGAGCATCGGGAAGATGGTCATCGCGACGATCAGCATCCGCAGTGGTAATCGCTTTGCCCAACACAACATTGATTTGAACAAGAGGACGTCAACATGAAAACCTTGCTGAAAACGATCTCCGTGGCCGCCGTCGCACTCGCGGTGCTCGCGCCGACGCTGGCCGAAGCGCACATGCATCGCGTGTGCCACTTCGACCACCATCATCACCGCGTCTGCCGCTGGGTGCGCTAACGTAGCGCCACGCACCGTCACGAAGCGCCGGGCGACCGGCGCTTTTTTTTCGTCCGCGCGTTCCGTGTAACGCGCGGTAATGTGACGGCAATATTCGGCTATCCGGTCGCCCGGACCGGGTAGAATGCGCCCCATTCGCCCGCGCTTTGTTGGCGGACAAAACAACACGCCGGACGTGACGTGCGACGTCCGCGCAATGGCCAGTCACGAGGTCGGCCCGACCGCCGCCGCCGTCGCTTTCCGCCGGATCCGTCCGGGCGGCGCGAAGGCCACCGCGTATCGTCGGGCAAGCGGCCAGGGTCCGGCTTCGTCGGCGTGTTGCGATCTCGATTGGGCGCCTTCGGACATGTCGACTCCCGCCGTTCTTCTGCTCGTCCTGCTGGTCAACTGCCTGCTCACGTCGGCGGCGCTCTCGTCGCTGCTGCGCACCGGCGTGCCCGGGCTGCATCGCTGGATCGCCGCGCAGGCGCTGCTCGCGGTGTCGGTCGGCGCCACGCTGGCCGGCGCGCGCTCGCCCGCGACGATCACGCTCGACACCGTGGCCTACGTGTTCGCGACGTGCATGATCCTGCAGGGCTTCCGGCAGTTCTTCGACGTGCGGATCGCGCATCGCGCGGAGCAGGTGGCCGCCGTGCTGCTGATCGTCGCGCTCGTCCGTTGCACGTGGTTCAGGCCCGATCCGAACCTGCGCGCCGTGCTCGTGTCAGTGCTGGCGGTGTATGTGCGTGTGTCGATCGCGTGGCTCGCGTTCCGGCGGCGGCCCAGGAACCGTCCCGCGTATGCGTGCGCGTTCGTGTGCACGGTCGCGCTCGGGGGCGCGATCGCCCATTTCGTGCGTGGCGTCGCGTTCGTGCGCGGCGCGATGGCGGACAGCGGCTTCATGAACGCGACGCCGGCGAACGAGCTGTTCCTCGCGGTCGGCACGCTGTCGCTGCTCGGCCTGTCGATGGGCGTCGTGATGCAGGCGCACGAGCGCGTCGCCGAACGGCTCGAGCGGCTCGCGACCATCGATGGACTGACCGGCGCGCTGATGCGCAGCGCGTTCCTCGAGCGCGCGCAGCGGCATTGCCGGCGCGTGGCGCACGTGCCGCTGTCGCTCGTCATCGTCGATCTCGATCACTTCAAGTCGATCAACGACCGCCACGGCCATGCGTGCGGCGACCAGGCGCTCGTCCGCTTCGCGGCGGTGATGTCGGACGGCATCCGCGCGGGCGATCTGTTCGGCCGGCTCGGCGGCGAGGAGTTCGCGGTGCTGTGCCCGGCCGCGTCCGCCGAAGACGCGCGGCACGCGATCGACCGGCTGCGCGCGTCGCTCGCGGACGGCGTGGGAGCGGCCGCGCGGGCCGGCGCCGTCGCGTTCACGTTCAGCGCGGGCGTGGCCGAGCGCGGGGCGGACGAGCCGCTGTCGAGCCTGATGGCGCGCGCCGATGCCGCGCTGTACGCGGCGAAGGCGGGCGGCCGCGACCGCGTCGTCGTCGCGCCGTCGGTCGAGCGGGCGGACCTCGCCGCGTAGCGCCGGCGCGGCGCCTGCTGATAAACCCTCGATTGCGTGATCCGGCTCGACGATTCGCGCGCGCGGATCGATACTCTGCGGAAATCGCCGAACGCGCATGCGCCGCGCGGCGGTGCGTCATCTGGAGGCGAACTGAAAGGATCCGGCGCCGTGGCGATTGAACCGATCGGCGCCGCGCGATATCAGAGACGATGCAAGACCCGGCCACGCCTGCGGGCCCAAGTGCGGGCGCTCAGATCGAAAAGGAACAACCATGGCTTTCGGACAAGGCAGCGGCCTGCAGCGGCAGGTCATCAGCACGCTGGACAACCAGGGCCGCGACGTGATGGGCCTCGACACGCTCGCGTGGAAGTATCCGGACAACAGCATCGTCTCCGGCTCGCTGCTGACGGTGGAGTCGAACCATTTCTGCGTGCTGAAGAGCCGCGGCGCGCTGCTCGACGTATACGAAACCGGCCAGCACCAGATCATCACGCCGGACAAGCCGATCCTCGGCAACATCGTGCAGGGCTTCTTCGGCGGCAACTCGCCGTGGCAGTACGAGGCGATCTACGTGCAGCGCAGCAAGCTGCTCGCGCAGAACAAGGGGATCGCGACGTCGAAGGAAATGGCCGTGATGGAGTACACGGTCGACTACTACGTGCACGTCGACACGAAGGACGACGCGGTGAAGCTGATCACGCACATGCCGTTCGCCGGCGAGCGGATTCCGATCGGCGAGCTGACCGCGTACGCGGGGCCGGTGATCGAGCAGGCGATCAACCAGATCGTGCAGGTCACGCCGATGGAGCAGGTCAACGAGCGGATCCACGACATCATCGAGCTCGCGAAGGGGCACCTGAGCGAGTTCCTCGACATCTACGGCGTGCATCTGAACGACGTGAAGGTGCTGATCATGCCGCAGGACGCGCGCATGCGCGAGCTGATCTCGCTGCGCGCGTTCGGGATGAGCGAGATCGAGGCCGCGCGGATGTATCTCGCGCTGAGAATGGCCGACAAGGGGCTGATCTCCGCGCCGAATGCGGCGGCCGGCATGCCGTTCACGATCGGCGGCCAGACGCTCGGCACGTTCGACGCCGGCGCGATCACGGGGCTGCCGAAGTGACGCGGGTAGCGTCGTAACGTCGTCATGTCGACCCACGCGGCGCGCCGGCGGACGGCGTGCCGCCTGCGCGAGCGGAGACATCCATGGGCACGAATCTGAATCCGAATCCGAATCCGATCGACGACGCGGGCGCGCTGAAGGCGCTGCTCGTGAATCTGTATACCGGCTGGGGCTACAACGCATACCGGCAGGAGAACAAGGACCGCGCCGACGACCAGATCATCCGCAACGGCGTGTGCGCGCTGCTCGGCGAAGCGCGCGCGCAGCTCACCGCGCACGTGGCGGGCATCCGGCGCGCGATCCCGACGCCGAGCCGCGAGAATCCGTTCCCCGGCGCGGACGAGCGCGCGCGGATCGCCGTGCTCGACGCGCTCGGCCGCGACATCGAGGCGGTCGAAGCGCTGATCCGGCATCTGCCGGTGCCGGAGAACGACGCGACGTGGCGCCGTCACCGCAGCGAGCGCGAGTTCCTGCCGCGCCTTGCCGATGCCGACGAGGCGATGGCCGGCCTCGCGCTGCAGGTGCGCGAGGATGCGCGCTCGAACCCGGAGCCGTCCGCGGTGTCGGGCGCGCTGGCCGCGCTGCGCGACGCGATCGACGCGCGCAAGCGCCTGCTGTCGCTGTCCGGAAGCTGAGCTGAGCTGAACTGAGCTGAGCTGAGCTGAGCCGCGAGGCGGCGGCGGGGCGGGCCGTCGCGATTGAAACGACGTGCCTAGAACGACGTGCCGATCTGAAACTGGAATTTCTGGTACTGGTCGCCCGCGTGCCGGACGATCGGCAGGCCGATGTCGAGCTTCAGCGGGCCGATCGGCGAGATCCATTCGAGACCGACGCCATAGCTGTAGCGCAGCCCGTTCGCGCCGGTGCTGGTGCTGCCGGACGTGCTGCCCCACACGTTGCCGCCGTCGACGAACGTGAACACGCGCAGCGTGCGGTCGTAGCCGGTGCCGGGCAGCGGGAACGTCATCTCGATGTTGCCGACGAGCAGCTTCGAGCCGCCGATCGGATCGCCGGTCGACGTGTCGCGGGGCCCAAGTGAGCTCGATTCGTAGCCGCGCACCGAGCCGATGCCGCCCGCGTAGTAGTTCTTGAAGATCGGATACGGCTGCCCGTCGAGGCCGAGCCCGTAGCCGCCCTGGAAGTTCAGGCCGAGGATGAAGCCGCGCGCGAACGAGTAGTAGTACTGCATTTGCACGTCGGTCTTCACGTAGCGCGAGCGCGTGAGCGGCACGCCGTATTCGGCGTTCGCCTGCGTGAAGTAGCCCTTGCTCGGAATCAGCGCGCTGTCGCGTGCGTCGCGCGACCAGCCGACCGTCAGCGGGATGTCGTTCGATACGTGGCCGAACTGCGCGACGTAGTCCTTGTACGACTGCGGCGTCGACGAGTCGATGTCGAGTCGGTTCTGCTCGATGCCGGCGCCGAAATAGACGGTGTCCGCTTCGGAGAACGGAATGCCGAACTTCGTGTCGGCGCCGTACGTGATCACGCGAAAGCTCGTGTCCGACGTGCTCGAGTAATAGAGCGGCAGCGACGTGCGGTAGTACGCGTCGGTGATCCGCTTGATGCCGTCGATCGTGAAGTACGGATCGGTCTGTGTGACGGACAGCGTGCGGAACGTGCTCGCGGTGTTCACGTTCAGCGCGAGGCTCGTGCCGGAGCCGAACACGTTGTCCTGCGACACGCCCGCCGAGATGATCGGCCCTTCGCCGGATCCGTAGCCGAGGCCGAGCGTGATCGAGCCGGTCGGTTTCTCCTCGACCTTCACGTTCACGTCGACCTGATCGGTCGTGCCCTCGACGGGCACCGTCGTCACGTCGACGTTCGTGAAGTAGCCGAGACGGTTCACGCGATCCTTCGACAGCGCGAGGCGGCCCGAATCGAACCACGCGCCTTCGAGCTGACGCATCTCGCGGCGCACGACTTCGTCGCGCGTGCGCGTGTTGCCGACGATGTTCACGTGGCGCACGTACACGCGGCGGCTCGGATCGACGACCAGCGTCAGCGCGACCGTGTGATGCTGCTGATCGATCTCCGGCTGCGCATTGACCGTCGCGAACGCGTAGCCGTA
>NZ_JACBNX010000021.1 GCF_013403875.1 Burkholderia guangdongensis
GTCAGCGCCAAAGGAGTCAGGGAACGGGGGGCGGCTTCGCCGCCCCACCCCAACACCATAAACAAGGACAAGACAAAGCCCAAACACCGCGACATTTCAATTTAGCTGGAAGCACGACAATTGAACTTAGCGGGGACATTATGTACTTCTGCGCACAAGCGCACCGAGTAGCCCCATGCACTCAGTGCATGCTGTAGAGCCTTGAGATGTCGACATGTTTCGACATAGGCTTGCGCCCGAACTTCGCGTGCGCGCTCACGCGGCGTACCGCAAACGCGTGACGCACCCGCGCGTGCCCACCGTGCATCGTGCCTTCAACCGTCCAGTCCACATCCTGACGCACGCCAGCGTCTCCGTCTCCGGCAACCTCGAGATGATCTTCAGCGATCGAATGAAACGGATAGACGGGCAGCGACGGAATCTGCATCGACGGGTCACCCGACACGTCGTGCGCACGACAGACGGGATCGGCCTCGCACATCCTGTCGAACACGACGTAGCCGCCGAACAGCAATACGAGCGTCACAAGGCTCAGCGCCGGCGCGGTCCTTGTGCGAGGCCGCCGCCCTGCGGCATCGTGGACGAAACGCGCGATGCGCGCGCGGATTTTCCGGTTGAGCAGGATTCGCATCGTTCGACGAGCGTAAACGGGCTTCGCATCCCGCCTAGCGCTCCATCGCCGCATCGTATTGACCGCGGCATGCCGCACCGTTCAGGCGCGCGCGTTTGAGCAACGCGTTCTGCGCATCGCGCGCATTGCCCGCCTCTCCCTTCCACACGGCAAGCGGCGGCTCCTGCAGCGCGCGCCCATAAGAAAAACTCAACAGCCACGGCCGCCCTGCGATGCGATTCATCGCGTCGAGATTGGCCGTCGCCTCCTCGGGCGTCTGCCCACCGGACAGAAAAAATATACCCGGAACTTCAGCTGGAACGGCACTGCGCAACAGACGAACCGTCGCATCGGCGATCTCCGCGGGCGCCGGCATCGCGGCGTGCTCTTTGCCCGGAACGACCATGCTGGGCTTCAGCAACATATGCGCAAACACGACCCGATGCCGATGCAAGGCGTCGAAAACCTCGTGCAGCACGGCATCGGACACTTGCGCGCAGCGCTCGATCGAATGATCGCCGTCGATCAACACTTCCGGTTCGACGATCGGCACGATGCCGGCTTCCTGACAGATCGCCGCATAACGCGCCAACGCCTCGGCGTTCGCATCGATCGCGACGCGACTCGGCAGCGTCGCGGATACGTTGTACACCGCGCGCCATTTCGCGAAACGCGCGCCCTGCTTCCTGTACCCGTCGAGACGCTTCGCCAGCCCGTCGAGCCCTTGCGTGATTTCGTCGCCGGGCGCATGAGCGAGCGGGATCTTGCCCGCATCGACCTTGATGCCGGGCACGATATTCTGGCGCGCGGCGACTTCGGGCAATGGCGTACCGTCGTCCGCACATTGCCCCAACGTTTCTTCATACAGGATCACGCCGCTGATGAATTCGCCGAGGCCCGGCGTCGACAGCAACAGGCTGCGCCATGCGCGACGGTTCTCCTCAGTCGATTCGACTGCAATCGTCTTGAAGCGCTTCGCGATCGTCGGTCCGCTTTCGTCGGCGGCCAGCAAACCTTTGCCATTCTGTACGAGTGCCTGGACCGTTGCCTGGAGTTCGCTGTCGGTGTTCATGTCATCCTCCATTTCTCATCCTATTCTTTGTCGTCGCACAGTCAGAATGCAAGGCGCTCGCCAGGCATCACCCGTTCGTGTAGGAACTGCATTTTCCGTGCTAGGACACGTGCCGCTGCTGCGCCGCGAGCGCGCCAATCGTTTGCATCGCCCTTTCGACGACGGTCGTCCACGGATGACCATAGTTGAGCCGGACATAACGGCGAAATTCCCCTGTCGCGGAAAAGATCGGCCCCGGCGCAATGCTGATGCCGCTTTCCATCGTGGCGCTGAACAAGCGCAGCGCATCCACGTGCGCCGGCATTTCGATCCAGACGAAATAACCGCCACGGGGCGCAAAAGCTTCGGTTCCCTGCGGAAAGTACGCGCGAATGGCGGCCAGCATCTGCGCCTGATTCGAAGCGAGATTGCGCCGCAAGCTGCGCAGAAAGCGGTCGTATCCGCCCTCCTTCAGATAGCTCGAAATGGCCAGTTGCGCGGGCACATCGGCCGGCGGCGCCGCAACGCATTTCGCCTGCTCGATCTGATGCACGTAACGCCCCGCCGCGACCCAGCCGATTCTGAAACCCGGCGCCAGGCATTTCGAAAACGAGCCGCAATGCAGCACCAGTCCATGGGTGTCGTACAACTTGGCGGGACGCACCGGCGTGGTGCCGAAATACAGCTCGCTATAGACATCGTCCTCGATCAGCGGCACCTGATGTGCGGCGAGCAGATCGATGAGCGCGCGCTTGCGCTCATCGGACATCGTCGCGCCGGTCGGGTTGTGGAATGACGTCATGAACCAGCATGCGCGAATCGCGTGCTGGTCGAGCGCGACGGCAAGCGCGTCGAGGTCGAGCCCCGTCAGCGGATCGACCGGAATTTCCACCGCTTTCAGATGATGGCGCTGCACGGCCTGCAACGCACCATGAAATGTCGGGCGTTCGATCGCGATCGTATCGCCCGGGCGCGTCAGCGCTTGCAGGCTCAACGTCAGCGCCTCCAGCGCGCCGGTGGTGATCACGATTTCCTCCATCGGTAACGCAGCGCCTGCGATCAGGTAACGCAACGCGATCTGTCGGCGCAGTTCCTCATCCCCGGGCGGGAATCCGGACAACATCTTTTCGTGATCCATATTGCGTGCGACCGACGTGAAGCAACGCCACAGGCCGCTCATCGGAAAAAGCGAATCGTTCGCGAACGCCGAGCCCAGTGCAACGATGTTCTTGTATTTGATCGAATCCATCAGCCTAAGCAGCGCATCGTCGGCGATGCCCGGTGCGTCGGACGTCTTTCGCGCCGGACCGCGGTTCGATCCCGACCGATTACCTTCGACATCCGAAACGAAATAGCCGGAACGTGGCCGCGCGACGATCAGGCCCTCGCTCTCGAGCAGGTAGTACGCGCGAAACACGGTTGCAGGGCTCACCTGATAAGCACTACTGGCGGCACGAACGGTCGGAATGCGCGCACCGGCGGCCAGATCGCCGCGTCGGATCGAACCGGCTATCGCTTGTGCCAGCGCCGCGTAACGCTTCATGCCCGCCCCCCGGCAAATCCGTGTCTCGCTCGCAAAAAGAGTAGCACGTCAAACGTCCCGCACGATCGTTTCCTCACATCTGATCCGGTCGCTTTTGGCGGGTTCTGATCCTTTTCTTTCGTTCGGTTCGCAGGCATGCTCTCGCCACCTGCTCACCCGACGTCGATCCATCACGGAAATCACGGTGCGCAGGGGCTGATTCGGGGTCTGGCTCGTTCGCGCGGGTTCTTGTCTGCCGATGTCAATAACCACACGCAGGAGACCAGCGTGAATTCGAAGACCCTCATTGCGGGCCTCGTGGCCGCTTTCGCCCTCAATCTGTGTGGCGGTGCCGCCGACGCGGCCTGCATCAGCGACCCTCCGGCCCAGCCCGACGCAACGTTTCCCGCCGGCACGCTCACCGGCAAGCTCGTCTATCACAGCTATGTCAACTACGGCGACGGCACGAGCCAGCTCTTCCTCTACGACTTCTCGGCGCACACGCTGACCCAGTTGAGCAAGAGCGCGTGGGGCATCACCGACCCGATGAACGCCGTGTTCAGCCCCGATGGCAAGTGGCTCACGTTCATGGGCGTCAGCAACGACGCATGGAACGTGTTCATGTATCAGCTCGGCACCCGCAACCTGCCGGTCAACATGACGAACAGCACGGGCACCACCCGCAACGAGGATCCGAAATTCAGCGCGGACGGCAAGACCCTGGTGTTCAAGCAGAACGGCAACGTGATGCAGGCGACGTTGTCGTATACGAGTGCAGGCCCCGTCTTCACGTCGGTCGTGAGCCTGTCGAACGCGCCCGCCGGCGGCGAATATTCGATGCCCTTTCTCGCACCGGACGCGAGCGCCGTCTACTACGCAACCGGCACCGGCGCGAACATGGGCCTGATGAAGCGCACGATCGCGACCGGCGTGACGGCCGTATTCGATCATCCCGCCGGTCTGCAAACCTACTATCCGATCGTGCGCGCGGACGGCATGGTGTTCTACGCACGCTGGAAGGACTCGAGCCAGCTCGATCAGATCTATGAGAAGACCGCTGCCCCGGCATCGACGCCGAATCAGCTGGCGCTCAACGATTGCGTCAGCAACAACTCCGACCCGTCTCCGGTGAGCGGCACGAATTATCTGTTCTTCTCGTCGACGACCGCGGGCGGCTATCAGCTTTACGTCGGCGACGTCACGACCGGCCAGCGCTGGAGCCTATCGCAGTTCGGCGTGAACGCCGACACGACGAAAGCCAAGCTCGGGTCGAGCTACTACGGCGGTCCGGCCGCCAATCAGACCATGCTGCTTTCGCAAGGGCACCCCGCTTCCGCGTCGGCCAGCTATAACGCGACGCTGACGCCCGACAAGGCGTTCGACGGCAACACCACCACCACGCGATGGGACTCGCCGGAAGGTCTCGGCGTCGATCCTCAATGGCTCTCCGTGGATCTCGGGGCGGTGAAGAACATCAGCAGCATCGATCTCTACTGGGACGCGGGCGCGCTCGTCTATCAGATCCAGACATCGAACGACAACGTGAACTGGACGACGATTTACGCGACGAGCACCGGCGTCGCGTGGGGTCACGTCACGCTGCCGAATCTCAACGGTCGCGGCCGCTACGTGCGGATGTACGGCACGAAGCGCGCGACACCATGGGGTTACTCGCTTGACGAAATGCAGGTGTGGGGGTCGTAAGCGGTTGAAACGTTTCAAGCACGATACGGCACGATGCTTCAATCGAGCAACCCCGATTCAAAACGTAACGCAGTGTCCGACAAGAAACATACTGTTACCACATCAGGAAAATTCTATATTTGTCAGTCATTACAATCGGAACGAGTTACGCCATAATCATTATTAGATATTAATTTTTAGTCATTTTTCACCGATATCCCGCGCGACGAATCGGAAAAATCGCTATTCATCAGCACACCTCGTCGGCATTAATTGCATCGCAATCCTATTTAAATATTATATTTTTCGTAGTATGACCATACTTTAATCATCTCTCATGCATGGATAGCGTGTGGCGAGAGGGAGACGGCGCCTTGCGTTTCATCACCTCGAATGTATGCTAGCTATCAACTCCGAACGGAGGCCGCGATGTCCTCTTCGTTTCGAATTCATGCTCTTCATGTTTCAGCCATTTTCGCTTCGATGTCCTGTGCGAGCGTCACTGCCATCGCGCAAACGGCCGCACCAGACCCGGGCACGCAGCAATATGTCATCTCGTACGTCTGCGGCGATGCGCAGATCGACGGGAGAGCCCCTCTTCCACGTGACGGGCGTCCGTACAACCTGGGTGTGTCGTTTGCATCCGCTCAATCCGGACATCCGCTCGCCAACGTTCAGGTCCGGTTGAGGCGACATGGTCGCGTCCTCGTCGAATTCAACGCATCGGGGTCGCGCTGCCTGTTCAGCGTGCCGGATGCGAGCTACCGGATCGAGGGAACGTACCAGGGCGAAACGAAGTACGCGATCGTCGAAACAGGTGCGTTGAACACACAACTGCAGTGGTAAGTCGTCTGCCCGACTGCCCTTCGCGAGTGAGCGTGATCAGGACGCTCACCGCATGGGCATGGAATCGAGGAGGGATGCATGGCCAGTGCCCATCAACAGAATGCCGCCGCGCCCCGTCGGACGAAATCGTCCTGGGGACCGGCCAAGAATACGGCGCTCAGCTTCATCGCTTTTGCCGTGATCTTCGGGATATTTGCGCATCCAAAGCGAGACGTCAGGGACGAACGCGTGAACATCGCGTATGACATTCCTCACGTGATAGAAAAAATAATCAGCATGACAGACAGTCAGGATGCGGCATCAGCGGTCAAGCCGACCGCCGATGCCACGACAACCACGACTCAAGCGGCACCGCCACCTGAAGCATCAGCGGCATCACCGCTGAAACCCGAAGTCGAACCGACGATCGCGCCCCGTGTCATCGCGGATGCCAGCCCGACGCACATCAACCCGTCGCACGCATCGCCCGCGATTGTCTCAAGACACACCCGCCCCTCGCACGCATCGTCCGTGGCCGTCGCGAACAACGCGCATACGCGTCCGGCAGGCAGCGTCAGCAAAAGGGAGTATGGCGACGCGCATCGCCATCCGCGAACTCAGTATCTGGCAAGCGCGAGAACACGGATGCATGCCGCTTCGAGACCGCAACCGTACGGCGGCGATACATGGCACATGCAAACGACGAGCGTCACGCATCAGGACCTGGAAGGTGCCCGAGCGCTCGCCAAGGCGCGATGGTGCGCGCAGGTCGACCAATGGCGCTGTGTCGAGCAGAACGCGAGCCGAGCGCTCGCCATCGATCCGGAAAACGGCGAATCGCGAGCGCTGCTCGGGCAGGCGATCCGGAACCGACTTTGAGTCGCGCTCGGAACAGCCGGACTTCCGGCCATTCGACGCGAGTGAGGACAACCTATGAACAATATTCACAAGCGTAGCCTCATTGCCGTTCCCCGCAACCGGCGGATGCTTCTTCAGGCCCCACTGATGTTCCTGCTCGTTGCATCCGGCACGTGTGTTGCCGCCGAAGGCGACGTGCAGTCGAACGGACCGAATGAAGTGGCCGAGACAAATGGCGCTTCAAGCACGCAGAGCACGCCAAGCACCCAGCCGGCCGATGCGGCGTCGGTACGCGCCGAAGTATTCGGCCTCGCGACAAGCGGCGGTGCCGTCAAGGCGATCGACGAGGCGAAGGCCCGGCCCGACATCTTCTCGGCGTTCGATTTCGCCCAACTGGAAGAGCTTTCGATCCGCCAGCAGGTGCGCGGCGGACGCGACAAGGCGCGCTCGATGACGAGCCCCGATCGCTTCGACGGCCTCGACACCGCATTGAAAGCCGCGGACTCACTCGACGCGACAATGCCGGTCACGCCCGAGTACTCGCCGGTGAGAACATCGCTCGCAGGCGATCGCACGGTCGCCTATGCCGCCCGCGGCGACATGCAAAAGGCGGTGACGACGTTCGAAACGATCCCGCCGGATGCGGAGGTCTCGATCGACGCGCTGGCGGGCGCGGGCGACGCCTACCTATATCTGAACGAGCCGGGCAAAGCCGGCGTCGCCTATCAACGCGCACTCGCGCAATCGAAGGTAGCGCCGTCGGACCCTGCGTCGCGCGGCTTCCAGTACGGCGCGCACACGCGTCCGATCGATCTGCGCGAAGGGTTGTTCTGGTCGTATATCGATCAAGGGCGAGCGCAGGACGCGAGCACCATGATTGACGAGATCGGCAAGTCGTTGCCACCGGCCGATCAGGTTCATCCGTGGGATCCAGCGAACGACGATTATCTGCGCTATTACCGGCTGCGCGCGCAATACCTGATCTACTCGGGCAGGACCGACGAAGGGATCGCCGAGCTGGAAAAGCTCGAAAAGCAGGTGCCGTTCAACGCCGAAGTGCGGGACGCGCACGCCGGCGCCGTGTCGGGGCAATCGCATCCGCGTCAGGCGATCGCGATGTATCACGCGACGATGACCGACCACCCCGATAGCGTCGAGACGCTCGCCGGGCTCGGCCGCGCATCGCTCACGGCGGACGATTACGCGACGGCGACGAAGATCGACCAGACCCTCGACAACACGTTTCCGGACAACGGCTCGGTGCGCTCGTTCAAGCGCGACTACAACGCGTACCGCAGCCCGGTGATGACCACGGACGTGAGCTTCGAGCACGGCAACAGCGCGCTGGCCGACAACGAGTTCACATCGGATACCTATCTGTATTCGCAGCCGTTTGGCGACAACTGGCGCGTGTTTTCCCATACGTTTTACGGCTTCGCAGACACCGACATCGGCAACATCAGCCGCACGCGCACCGGGGTCGGCGCCGACTATCGGCATGGGCCGCTCACGTTGCAGGGCGAAGCCACCCGCTCGTTCGGCCCGGACGGCCGGACCGGCGGCCGTGGCTCCGTCACCTACAACTTCGACGATTACTGGACGGTGACCGGCTCGCTCGACAGCGACGACAACACGCTGCCGTGGAAGGCCTATGTCGCGCACATCTGGGGCCGAGCCGCGAACGTCGACCTGACGTACCGCCAGAACGACCGCCGCGAGTTCAATCTGAGCTACGGCGTGAGCCGCTATAGCGACACGAACCTGCATCAGGAAATTTCGGCGACGGGCACGCAGCGCGTGTACACGTCCGCCAACCAGCAGATCAACGTTTCACTGAATGTCGGCACCGACAGCAACACCCGGCAGGACGCCCCCTACTTCAGCCCGCGGCGCGACTATTCGGCCGCGGCGACGGTCATGCATCAATTGCAGCTGTGGAAGAAGGGCGACATGTCGCTGAAGCAGCGCATCTATGTATCGGGCGGTGCATACAACGAGAGAGGGTTCGGCACCAGCGCGCTCTGGGATGCGCGCTACGAACACCAGTGGACGTTCAAGCACGACATCACGCTGAGCTACGGCATCGACGTCAACAGCCACGCTTACGACGGACAGCGCGAGCGCACGGAAACCGGCTATCTGTCGCTCAATCTGCCGTTCTAGTATCGGGAGGCAAGGTCATGCAATCGAGACGGACCTTCATGTGTGGATGCCTCGGCGCATTCGCGGCTTGCTCGCTGTTTCCGCGCGTGGCCAACGCGAAGCTGATCGACCTGCTTCCACCATCGGACCCGGTGGACGGCAAGACGTTTCGCGTAATTTGCGCGCACGACGTCCGCGACAATCTCCTGGCGACGTTCAATACATCCACGATGGTCGATCCGTATGCGATCGATACTGGTACGCTGACCTCGATCTTTTCCTGGCTGCAAGCCAACAACTACCACACCATCACCGTCAAGCAGATCGAGGAAGCGCGGCACGGCGGCCGGCCGCTGCCGCCCCGCGCCGTGCTGCTCACGTTCGACGACGGTTTCCGCAGCCACTACACGAAAGTGCTGCCGCTGCTGCAGCGCTTCAAGTATCCGGCGGTGATGGGCATCGTCACCAAATGGATCGACACCCCCGACAACGAGCCGATCCAGATCAGCGACAAGGTCCAGGTGCCGCGCGACGCCTTCATGTCATGGGACGAAGTGCAGAAGGTCGGTTCGTCGGATCTGGTCGAACTCGCCTGTCACACGCACGATCTGCATCATGGCGCGATCGCCAACCCACAGGGCAACGAGTTACCCGCGACCACGTCGCATCTGTATCTGGAGGATCAGAAGCGCTACGAAACCGACGAGGAATTCGACGCGCGAGTGCGCAACGATCTGCAGACCTGCATGCGAAAAGTTCATGACCGGACCGGGGTGACCATTCGCTCGATGGTCTGGCCGTACGGCGCGGAAAACCATCCTGTGCGCAAGGTGGCCACGTCGCTCGGCATGGATATCCAGTTCAGTCTCGATGCCGGCCCGAATACACCGGACGTGCCGCTCGACCGTCTGCGCCGCATTCTGATGATGTACGACACGGATGTCGGCGACTTCGAGCGCTCGATACGCGAGCCCGCGACCAACCGCGGCGACGTCGACGTCGTCGAGCGCGTCGTGCAGGTCGATCTCGATCAGGTCTATGACCCGAACCCGGCGCAGCAGGAAAAGAATCTCGGCGTGCTCGTCGAGCGCATCTACGAGATGAAACCGAAGTCGGTCTATCTGCAGGCGTTCGCCGATCCGAAGGGGACGGGCGTCGCGGAGTCGGTCTATTTTCCGAACCGGCATCTGCCGATGCGGGCCGATCTCTTCTCGCGCGCCGCATGGCAGCTCAATACGCGCTCCAATGTTCAGGTCTACGCATGGATGCCGGTGCTCGCGTTCCGTCCGCCGCCGGAAAAGCTGCATGGTCTCGAGACCGTCAGCGCATACGGCGGCGCGCCACCGCGTGAGAACCAGACGCGCGGCTTTCGCCTGAGCCCGTTCGATCCGAACGCCAGGCTGATGATCGAGCAGATCTACGAGGACATGAGCAAATACGCGTCGTTCAGCGGCATCCTGTTCAGTGACGACGCGGTGCTCGACGACTACGAGGACGCGAGCAGGCACGCGCTGCAGGCGTATGCGCAATGGGGGCTGCCGCGCGACATCGGGCAGATTCGCGCGAAGCCCGACCTGATGGAGCGCTGGACCCGGCAGAAGACGCGCTATCTGCTGGACCTGACGCGGCAACTGGAGCAGATCGTCCTCGCGAACCAGAACGCGGGGGACGTGCTGACCGCGCGCAACATCTTCGCTCAGCCGGTGCTGAACCCCGAATCCGAAGCCTGGTATGCGCAGAACTACGACGACTTCCTCAATACCTACAACTTCGTCGCGTTGATGGCGATGCCTTACATGGAGCAGGCGTCGAATCCGGACCGCTGGCTGGACCAGCTCGTCGACATCGTGTCGAAGAAACAGCGCGGCTTCTCGAAGACCGTGTTCGAACTGCAGTCCTACGACTGGCATGCGCGCAAGGAAATTCCCGCCGGCACGCTGCTGGCGCAGATGCGGCAGCTACGCCGCCGGGGTGCGGTGAATTTCGGCTACTACCCGGACAACTTCCTGCACGACCAGCCGGATCTCGAAGCGATGCGGGACGTCATGTCGCTCAAGTCCCGTCTCGACCGGACATCGATCAACGCGCTGATGCAACCGCAGCAGCACAAAGGAACGACGGCACAATGACGACCCACGCGCACGACTTCATTCAGCATCTGCAGAACTTCGTTTTCTACTATCCGTTCTTCATGTCGTACCTGTGGATGATAGGCGGCGTCGTTCACTTCTTCCTGCTCGAAGAGGGCCGCGTGCTGTCGAAGGAAACGATCGCATCGAGCGGGATGCCGAAGGTGTCGATCGTCGTGCCCTGCTTCAATGAAGGCGCGAATGCACGCAGCGTGATCGGGCACCTGAGCCGGATGGACTATCCGAACTACGACATCATCGCGGTCAACGACGGCAGCAAGGACGGCACCGGCGACATCCTGAACGAGCTGACCGCCGCCATCCCGAGGCTCCTCGTGATTCATCACGCGCAAAACGAAGGCAAGGCGGTGGGTCTCACGACCGCGGCGGCCGTCTCGAACGCGGAGTATCTGGTTTGCATCGACGGCGACTCGCTGCTCGCGCACGATGCGATCGAATGGATGCTCGAGCACTTCATCGCCGACCCCGGCGTCGGCGCGGTGACCGGCAACCCCCGCATCCGCACGCGCACGTCGCTGCTCGGCCGCATGCAGGTCGGCGAATTTTCGTCGATCGTCGGGCTGATCAAGCGCACGCAACAGGTGTACGGCCGCATCTTCACGGTGTCCGGCGTCGTCACGATGTTCCGCAAGACCGCGCTCGCCGACGTCGGCTTCTGGAGTTCGGACATGCTGACCGAGGACATCGACATCAGCTGGAAGCTGCAGTGCCGCGACTGGCGCGTCGTGTACGAACCGCATGCGCTGAGCTGGATCCTGATGCCGGAAACGATCAAGGGGCTCTACCGCCAGCGGCTGCGCTGGGCCAAGGGCGGCATTCAGGTGCTGCTCAAATACTCGCGCACCATCGCGACACCGACGCGGATGATGATGTGGCCGCTCTTCGCGGAGTATCTGATCGGCATCGCGTGGGCCTATTCGATGTCGTTCATTCTGCTGCTGTCGTTCATCAATCTCTTCTATCCGCTGCCGCCGGAATGGCACGTGTCGGTCGTCCCGCACTGGCACGGCATGCTGCTGGTGGCGACCTGCGTGCTGCAGTTGATCGTCGGCTGCATGATCGATCGACGTTACGACGAAGAACTCCTGATGTACTTCCTGGACACCGTCTGGTATCCGGTCGCTTTCTGGTTGATCAACATGATCACCACCGTCGTCGCCCTCCCCGCCGTCGTGCTGCGGGGCCGCGGCAAACGCGCCATCTGGGTCAGTCCCGACCGAGGAATTCAACATGAAGAACGCGCCGATTATTGACCTCTCTCTCCGCTCCCCGGGCCAGATGATCGCCGAGCGCGGCGTCATCGCCGGATCCGCGCGGGTCTTCTGGTTTCGCCTCGCGCGGCCGGCGCTGGTCGGCGCGGTCTGGGCATCGATCTGCATCTATACGTACCGCTATCTGCTGCCGTTCAACGAGGCGGAGATGCCGATCGAGCAACTGGTGTTTTATGTGACGTGCATCGCGATCATCGCCTGCGCGCTCGTCACCTGGCTGATCGCGGCCCGCGTCGTGCATCCGTTCGCGTACCGGTGGCGCGTGTCGAAGATGCTGCGGCGCTCGGCCAGCCTGAAGGGAAGGCCGGGGCCGGCGGCCGCGCTGATGAAATCCGCGCGGCCCGACGGGAAGCCGGCATCGCGCATCCTGATTGCGTCGCACGACGCGAACGGATTGATTTCCGCGATCAGATGGGCCACGCGCGCCGCGCCGCGAACGAGCGAATGGGTGACCGAAGAATCGGGCCGGGCCGTCTGGCACGGTGTCGGCGCGCCGCGCCGCCACACTTGACGGAGGTGACATATGTGCGGAATCGTCGGAGCAAGCGGCTGGAGCAATCAGGTGCCGCAACTGGTCAACGCACTGAGCAGGCTGGAGTATCGCGGCTACGACTCGTGCGGGATTGCGCTGCAAAGCGGCGGGCGCATTCGCAGCGAGCGCACGTTGCAGCGCGTGACGGACCTGCAGCAACGCGTGATGACGCTGGGGCTCGAAGGGAAAACCTGCATCGCCCATACGCGCTGGGCCACGCACGGTGCGCCGTCCGAAACGAACGCGCACCCGATCATGTCGGGCGACACGATTGCGGTCGTGCACAACGGCATCATCGAAAACCACGAGGCCCTCAAATCCGAGCTGCGGCAGCGAGGCTACGCTTTTCGCGGCGAGACCGATACGGAAGTGATCGCGCATCTGATTCACAGCGAGTATCGCGACGATCTGTTCGACGCCGTCATTCGCGCCGTCAAACGCCTGCGCGGCGCCTATGCGATCGCGGTGCTGAGCGCGCGCGAGCCGCAGCGCCTCGCGGCCGCGCGCGCCGGCTCGCCGCTCGTGATCGGCATCGGCCCGCAGCAGAACTACCTCGCGTCCGACTGCGCGGCGCTCGGCGATCTGACCGAACGCTTCATCTACCTCGAGGACGGCGACGTCGCATTGATCACGCCGGAGCGCATCCGGATCGTCGATGCGGCCGGGCGCGAAGCGAAGCGCCCGCTGTGCCGGGTCGAGGCGCGCGATAGCGATGCGGGCCTCGGGCCATTCCAGCACTTCATGCAGAAGGAGATCTTCGAGCAGCCGAAGGCGATCGAGAACACGCTTGCCGGCATCGACGCGATCTCCCCCGCTCTGTTCGGCCCGCGCAGCGAAGCGCGCACGATGCTGTCGAGCGCGAAAAGCGTGCTGCTGCTCGGCTGCGGCACCAGCTATTACGCGGGGCTCACCGCGAAATACTGGCTCGAAAGCATCGCGGGCGTGCCGGCCCAGGTCGAGATCGCGAGCGAATACCGCTATCGGGAATCCGTGCCCGACCCGCGCACGCTCGTCGTCGGCATTTCGCAATCGGGCGAAACCGCCGATACGATCGGCGCGATCGAGCACGCGCGCGGCATGGGCCAGGATCGGTCGATGGCGATCTGCAACGTCGCGACGAGCACGATCGCGCGCAATGCGCCGCTTCGCTTCCTGACGCAGGCGGGCATCGAACTGGGCGTCGCATCGACCAAGGCATTCACGACGCAACTGGTCGCGCTGTATCTGCTGACGGTGACGCTCGCGCAGTTGCGCGGCAGGCTCGATGCCGCGCGCGCGGCGGCATGCCTGCGGCAATTGCGCGAGCTGCCGGCGCGCATCGGCAACGCGCTGGCGCTGGAGACCCAGATCATGGGCTGGGCCGACGATTTCACGCGAATGGAGAATGCGCTGTTCCTCGGGCGCGGCATTCATTTTCCGATCGCGATGGAAGGCGCGCTGAAGCTCAAGGAGGTGTCGTACATCCATGCGGAAGGCTACCCGGCCGGCGAACTGAAGCACGGCCCGCTCGCGCTCGTCACGAGCGCGATGCCGGTCGTCACGATCGCGCCGGACGATCGCCTGTTCCAGAAGCTGAAGTCCAACATGGCCGAAGTGCGCGCACGCGGCGGGCGGCTCTACGTGCTCGCGGGCCACCATCTCGAGATCGACGCCGACCACGACGCGCGCCTGATTCGCCTGAGCGAACCGGGCGACGCGCTGTCGCCGGTCATGCACGTGGTGCCGCTGCAACTGCTCGCTTATCACGTCGGCTGCGCGCGCGGCGCCGACGTCGACAAGCCACGCAATCTCGCGAAATCGGTGACCGTCGAATGACGCGGCGGCCGATGCGCGCGGCGGACGGGGCCCGCGCGAGCGGACCGACGGCGGCCCGGTCCGTCGCGTGCGCGATCCGCGTCGCGTGCAGTACCGCGTGCTGCGTCGCGTGCTGTCTCGCCGTCGCGTCGAGCCTGGCCCCGCCGGCCGCGCACGCGGCCGCGACGACGTCGCACCAGGCCGTGCCCCGCCCCGCTTCCCGGCAAAGGGACACCGGAGACCCGCGACGCTTCATGCACGGCATCGGCGTGGCCGACGCCGGCAACGGCAAGCGATGGGTCTTCTTCAGCAGTTCGGGCCTCCCGCCGCGCGGCGCGTTGCCCGACGGCAACTGGCCGCATGACGTCTACGTCGGCGAATGGTCGCCCGGCAGTGCGCACATCGCGCACATCCACACGTTCATCAGCCGGCCGGAAGCGCAGGAGCCGGTATCGATCGCGCAGAACGCGCACGGAGACATCTTCGTCACGTTCGAGGACGGCTGGAATGCGCCGCAGGAAGTCAGCCAGCGGTACGGCGTCTATCGCCGGAACCTGAAACCGGTCAAGCCCTATCCTCACGACGTCGAATCGGGCGGGCACTCGGGGCACGTCGCCGCGGTGGGCGATCGCTTCGTCGTCTTCTATTCCGCCGATTGGGTCGACGGTGGCGGGGTCGACAATCTCGGCACCGGCGGCGGCGTCTATCTGAAGACGTACGATGCCGCCGGGCGGGTGCTGAACCACGTCGACGTCGCGCCGCACAGCCGCGAGTGGTGGCCGGTAGTTGCGGGCTCACCGCACAAGGCGCTGCTGGTCTGGCAGAAATACATCCCGGACAGCACGAACGCCACGCTCGACTATGCGCTGTTCGATCCCGCGACGGCGAAGCTGGACAAGCTCGGCGAATTGAGCGAAGCCATTCAGTACTACGTCTACGCCGCCGCTTACGTGCCGTCGATCGACCGCTTCATCGTCGTCACCACGACGGCGAACGGCCGCGGCGCCGCGATGCTGATCGATCCGGACGGCCATCGCACGGCGATGCTGGATTGCCTGCCGGCCACGGTGCGGGAATCCAGCGTCGGCGTCGCGGGCGCCGACGTGTATGTGCCGACGCACGACGGGCGGCTGCTGGCGCTCGCGCTTTCGCCCGGGCAGATCACCGTGCGCGGCGCGCAGCGCTCGCCGATTCCGTGGGGCACGACCGGCATCGCCGGCTTCCCCGCAAACGGCACGACGATGCATTTCGTGTCGTTGACGACCGCGGGCGTACGGGAAGCCGATTTTGCCGATTCCGCCGATGCTGCCGATGCTGCCGATTCAGCCGCCATGCAGGAGACGGCGCTCGCCGATCCGGACGAACGATGTTCCAGCCGGCAATGACCCGGCGCTTGTGCGCCGCACCATGACCCGATGCAACCGGTTTGCCTGCTTGCGCGGAGGGTTGGGCGTATCATCATCCGAACCCCGAGTGAACACCCAAGCGAACCCCCGAGGCAGCCGATGCACGTCCCCGAAGCAGCGCCCGTCAACCGGCCGCCGGTCCTGGTCGCGACGAAAGTATTTCCGCCGCGCCTGCCCGCCGGACTGATCGACCGGCCGCGGCTCGACCGTCTAGCCGAGCAGTCGGAAGACAAACGGCTCACGGTCATCAAGGCGCCGGCCGGCTTCGGCAAGACCTCGCTCGCACTCACGTGGCTCGACCGCTTGCGCGCTAACGGCGCGCAGGTCGCGTGGCTCGCGCTCGACGCGGACGACGACGAGCCGGCGCACTTCTTCCACCATCTGGCGCAGGCGCTGCACAACGCGTGCGACACCGTTGGCGCGTCGGCGATCGGCCTCATCGAGGAGGCATCGCTCGTTCCCGCGCAATTCGTCGTATCGACGCTGATCAACGAGCTCGTCGACGTCGACGACGACGTCTATCTGTTCGTCGACGACTACCACCTGATCAGCCTTCCGGCGATTCACGACGCGATGTCGTTCTTCGTGTCGAACGCGCCGTCGCACGTGCACGTGGTCGTCTGCACGCGCACGGACCCCGCGCTGCCGCTCGCCCGGCTGAGGGCGCGCAACGATCTGATGGAAGTCGACGCGTCGGCGCTGCGTTTCGACTTCGACGAAACGCGCAGCTTCGTCGAGCACGAATGCCCGGGCAAGCTGCGCGCCGCGAGCGTCAAGTCGCTGTTCGCGAGCACCGAAGGCTGGGCCGCGGCACTGCGCATTTCCGCGTCGGTGCTGTTGCGCGACGATGGCAAATCCGGCCGGGAGCCGGTTGCGCCGTCCGGCGCGTCCCGGCCGTTCGCCGCTTACATCCAGGACATGCTCGAACGCCTCCCGGCCGAGATGGTCGAGTTCATGCTGCGCACGTCGATACTCGACCGGCTGACGGCGTCGCTGTGCGAAGCCGTCACCGGCGTCAGCGCGAGCCAGGCGATGCTCGAGACGATCGTTGCGCGCCAGCTGCTGCTCGAACCGATGGATCCGGAAGGGCATGAATTCCGCTATCACCATCTGATGGGCGAGTACCTGCGTCAGCGGCTGGACACGCAGCATCGCGACGAAGTGGCGGACCTGCATCACCGCGCATGCCGGTGGTATGCGGCACAGGAGCAATGGACCGACGCGGTCCGGCACGCGATCGCGGCAGGCGCGACCGACGATGCGATCTCGCTGATGGGCCACTGCGCGATGGCGCTCGTCAGAAAGGGCGACCTTCTCACGCTGCTCGGCTGGCAACGGCAGTTTCCGGCGCACCTGATGCGCGGGCAGGTCAGGGTCACGCTGGCGATCGCGTGGGGCATGGCGCTCGCGATCCGCCCCGACGACGCGCTCGCGATGCTGGACACGATCGAGCGCGACGCCGGCACGAGCGCCGACCCCGACGCCATCCGCTGGGAATGCCAGGTGGTCCGCTCGATCGTCGCGGCGCTGCAGGACGACCCGCAGCGCGCGCTCGCGATCGCGCAGCGTTGCCTCGACCAGCCGTCGACCGACACCTGGACCATCAACTCCGCATCGAACGTCGTGCGCTTCGCGCACTGGAAGGCGGGCAATCTCGACGCACTCCACGCGACGCCGTGGATCCCGTATTCGATCGAGGACGACCCGCGCAACGCGTTCGCGTCGATCTACCGGCTGTGCCTGCTCGGTCATGCGGAAATGCAGCAGATGCACTTCGGCCTGGCCGAGCGGTATTTCGACGATGCGATGCGGCTGGCCGAGCGTCACGCTGGCCCGCAATCCGTTTCCGCCGCGCTGTGCGCGCCGATGATCGCGCAGATCCGGTATGAGCAAGGCCGGCTCGACGATGCCGAAGCGATGCTCGTCGAGCTCATGCCGGTGATCGACGCGGCGGTGCTGCTCGACAGCGCGCTGATCGCGTATCGGCTGCTGATCCGGATCGCGTCCGCGCGTGCCAATACGGTGCAGGCCTACGCGCTGCTCGATCAGGGGCAGGCGCTCGGGCATGCGCGCCGCTGGGACCGGCTGATCGCGGCCGGCCTCGCCGAGCGCACGCGGCTCTACCTGATCGATCGGCGGACGGCGGAAGCCGCGGGATGCGTCGCACAACTGCAACAGCTCGCGTCGCCGGGCGCGGCGGCGTCGCGTGCCGTCTCGCCGGAGGTCGAAACCAGCTACGCGCTCGCGGCCGCCTATCTCGCGCTGGCCGAGATGCGGACGCAGGACGCAGCCGACATCGCGACCGCCGCGTTGCACGCCGCCGATGCGCGGCATGCGAACTATCTCGCACTGCGCTTGCGAATCGTGCTTGCGCTCGCCCGGCTCTACGCGAACGAACGCGCGAGCGCGGTCGATCTGTTTCGCGACGTGCTGAAGGACGCGGCGGCGGCCGGCATCTACCAGTCGATCATCGACCTGTGTCCGCAAGTCGGCTCGCTGCTGCAAGCCGTTCGCGACGACACGCGCCCGACCGCGCAGACGAAGGAGTTGCTGCGCTATGTCGATCACTTGCTCGATGGCTGGCGCGCGCTGTATCAGGTGGGCGACAAGCCCGGGCGGGACGCCGGGCGGGAACCGCTCAGCGCGCGGGAACGGGGCATCGTCGAGCTGATAGCCGACGGACAATCGAACAAGGAAATCGCGCGCACGCTCGGCATCGCGCCGGAAACCGTGAAGACGCACGTGAAGAGCATCTTCGTGAAGCTCGCGGTCGACAAGCGCGCGCAAGCCGTTGCGCGCGCCCAGTCGCTGGGGCTCGTGAAGCACGGCTAGCCGGCGGGTCGATCAGCTCGCGGGTTGCCGCAGAAACCCGCGTATCACCGGCGCGACTTCCTTCGCTCGCGTGACGAGGAACAGATGGCCGTCGTCGATCACGTGAAGCGTCGCGCGGCGGATGCGGGCCGCCAGGATCTTCGCGTTCACGAGCGGCACGATCGGATCGTCGTCGCCGTGCATCACGAGCGTGGTCTGGCGCAACCCGCCGAGCCACGGCAGGCTGCTCCAGCCCGTGGCCGCCAGCAGCTGATAAAGATAGCCGCGGCCGCGCGGCGCCTGGATGTGCCGGCGGTGCTCGTTCAGCAGCGCGGGATCGCGCCGGTACGCGCCGCCATAGATTTCCGCGCCGACCTGCCGCAGATAGTCCGGATCGGTATACCGGCGCGGGCCGACCAGCTTCGACAGCACCGACAGCTTCGCCGGCACCATGATCACGCCGGGCGACGTCGCCGCGAGAATCAGCCTGCGGCAACGCACCGGATACAGGTGCGCGAACTGCTGCGCGAGCGCGCCGCCCCACGATACGCCGAGCACGTCGACCGGCCCGTCGTAGCCGAGCCGCGACAGCAGCTTGTCGGCGAGCACGGCGAGCGTCGAGAAGCGATACGGCACGATCGGCGCAGGCGAGCCGCCCACGCCCGGAATGTCGAAGATGACGACGCTCACGTCGTCGAGCGCGGTGACGAACGGTTCCACCAGTTCGAGGTTCGCGCCGATCCCGTTGAAAATCAGCAGCGGCGGCGAAGCGTCGCTGCCCTGCCGCGTCGCGACGCGCAGCATCCGGCCATCGAGATCGACCATCCGGATCTGCATTCCGGAGAAATTATCGGAGTTGAGTGGCATCTCTGTCATTCGATCATCCTTCTGGCGGGTCGTTTCATCGGAATATTCGGCGCGTCGCATCGCGACGCCGCGTCACTTGCTCGGCTGCAGCAGCGTCTTCAGCTCCTCGACGTGTTCCGCGGCACGCTTCGTGATCACCGCCAGGCTGTCCGACTGCGCGCGATAAGCGGTATTCGCGAGTTCCTGCATGTCGCCGAGCGCCTTGTGCAGTGCCGACTGAACGACTTCGCCGGCCTTCGCGGGCTGGGCGCCCGACGTGCTTAGCCGCGTGACGACCGACTGCAGCTCGGTGAGCGTCGTGCGCAGGATCTCGGCCTGCTTCTGCCCGAGCGACTGCATGCCCGCGAACGCGGTCGTGTTGGCTCGGGCGAGCGCCTCGATGTCCTTGCGGCGCATCTCGAGAACCGCGCCCATGTTGATGCCCGGCAGCTTGAACTGACCGATGATCTTCGTGTATTCGGCGAAAATGCTGCTGGGGTTGGTTGAATCCATGATCGAATCTCCAAAAAGTGCATCAATAAAAAATGGTCGTCACCGGGTCAATGCGCCGAATTCAGGCTTCCGTCACATACGTGCCCGGCGCGGCGACGTCTGCCGGGTTGCGCTCGCTGCCGAGCCCGGCCGGTGCCGCGCGCCGAACGCCCGAGCGCTCGCGCAGCCAGCCGGCCCAATTGCCCCACCACGAATCCTTCTCGGCTTGCGCGCCGGTCAGCCAGTCGTCCGCGGTCGCCGGCAGCTCGGGATTCAGGAAGAACTTCGCCTTCGGATTGCCGGGCGGGTTGATCAGGCTCTGGATGTGCCCGCTCGAGCTCAGCACGAACCGCGTATCGCCGCCGAACGTCTTCGCGGTGTTGTACACGCCCTTCCACGGCGTGATGTGATCCGTGATGCCCGCGACGACGTACTTGTCGCACGTGACGCCGGACAGGTCGATCGGCGTGCCCAGCACCGTCAGCGCGTTCGGCTGGCTGAACAGGTTGCCGACGAAGATGTCGAGCAGCTGCGCATGCATGCGCGCGGGCAGCCGGGTCGCGTCGTTGTTCCAGTAGAGGATGTCGAACGCGGGCGGCGCCTTGCCGAGCAGATAGTTGTTGACCCAGTAGTTCCACACCAGATCGTTCGGCCGCATCCACGCGAACACGCGCCCCATCTCCTCGCCGGCGAGCACGCCCTTCGCCTTGCTGTTGCGCTTCGCCGCCGCGATGGTTTCGGGCGTCGCGAACAGGCCGAGCTGCGAATCGGCGGTGTTGTCCAGCACCGCGACCATCAGCGTCGCGGCGTGGACGGTTTTCTCGTCGCGGCTCGCGAGGTAGCCGAGCAGCGCGGAAATCGTCATCGCGCCGGAACACGCGCCGTGCAGGTTCACGTCTTCGCTGCCGGTGATGTCGCGCACCGCGTCGATCGCCTCGACGAGCGCGCCGACGTACGTGTCGAGATCCCAGTGGCTCTGCGCCGCGGTGGGATTCCGCCAGCTCACCGCGAAGACCTGGAATTCGCTCTTGACCAGATAGTCGACCATGCTCTTGCCTTCGGACAGATCGAACACATAGAACTTGTTGATCTGCGGCGGCACGATCAGTTGCGGGCGGTGGTAGACCTGTTCGGTTGCCGGCGCATACTGGATCAGCTCGAGCACCTCGTTGCGAAACACGACGGCGCCGGGCGACGTGGCCAGATTCTTGCCGACCTCGAACGCGGACTTGTCGACCTGCGCGGGCATGCCCTGGTTCTTCAGCAAGTCCGACACGAAATTCTTCACGCCGCCGAGCAGGCTCGCGCCGCCGGAGTCGACGATCTTCTTCAACGCCGCGGGGTTGCCGAGCAGCGTGTTCGTCGGCGCCAGCGCGTCCGTGTACAGCGACATCACGAACCGCGCGCGCTCCTTCGTCTTCGGATCCAGCGCGGAGCGCTCGACGAATCCGCTGAGCGCATCGGTCCATGCCATGTAGCCGCGCAGCGACAGCCGATAGAGTGAGTTGTCGCGCCACGCGGCGTCGGTGAAGCGCTTGTCGCCCGGCGGCGGTGTCCATTCGGCGCCGCCTTTGGCGTCACCTTTGGCGTCACCTTTGGCGTCACCTTTGGCGTCACCCTTGATGCCGCCCTTGATGCCACCTTTAGTGCCGTCGTACAGCGCGGCGATCAGCTCGCGCACGAGCGCCGCTTCCTGCTCCAGCACCAGCGCGGGCTGCCGCAGCGCCTGCGCGCCGATTTGCTGCGTGGCCGCCACGACATCGCTCGGGCGCAGCCCGACGAACGGATTGGGGCCCAGCATGCCTTCGGCCGCCGATGCCGCGAGATCGTCCGTCGGGTCGTTTCGCGACGGATCGTTGGGGGTTCCAGTCATCTCGATACTCCTTGAATGCTGCTTTGCGCTTCGTCCGGTTTCGTCCACTTGGCAGGTCATGCGACCAGCATCGCCAGCGACTCGGCGACCAGCGCCGGCTTGTCCTCGCCGTCGATCTGCAGCTCGTTCATCGTCTTGATGATGAGCCGGCCGCCGCCCTTCTTCTCCACCGACACGAGCGTCACGCGGTTGCGCACGCGCGCGCCCGCCTTGACCGGCGTCATGAAGCGCACCTTGTCGAGCCCATAATTGAGGCCGGCCGACGCGTCCGGCGGTATCAGGCCGATGTCGATCGCCAGCGCGGCGAGCAGCGACAGCGTCAGATAGCCGTGCGCGATCGTGCCGCCGAACGGGCTCTCGCGCGTGGCGCGCTCCACGTCCACGTGAATCCACTGCCGGTCGCCCGTGCACGCCGCGAACGCGTCGATGCGCGCCTGGTCGACGACGACCCAGTCCGACAGTCCGAGCTCGCGGCCCACGAAGTCGTCGATGTTGGCGATGCTGTATTCGTTGATGCTCATCGTGATTGCTCCTGGTGACCGGTCACGCGAACTGTTCGCGCAGCCACTTCTTGTTCATCTTGCCGACGCTCGTCTTTTGCAGCGCACCGACGAATCTGACGATCTGCGGCACCGCGTACTTCGAGATCCGCCCTGTCTGGCTGAACTGGAGGACGTGCCGCTTGATGTCGTCCTCGGTGACTTGAGCGCCCGCCTTGAGCACGACCAGCGCGACCGGCCGTTCGCCCCACTTCTCGTCCTTGATGCCGATCACCGCGACTTCGGACACGCCCTCGTGCAGCGAGATCAGGCTTTCGATCTCGAGCGACGAGACCCACTCGCCGCCGGACTTGATCACGTCCTTGATGCGATCGGTGATCTGCAGGTTGCCGGTCGCATCGATGTTCGCGATGTCCTGCGTATGCAGATACCCGCCTTCCCACAGTTGCGCCGACGCGTCCGGGTTGTTGAAGTAGCCCTGGGTCAGCCACGGCGCGCGCGCGACGATCTCGCCATACGCATGGCCGTCATGCGCGACGTCGTTCATCTCAGCGTCGACGATGCGCATGTCGACGAGCGGAATCGGCAGGCCGGTCTTGCAGCGCAATCGCACCTGCTCGTCGGTATCGAGCGCTTCATGGCCCGGCGGGAGCTGCGCGAGACTGAGCACCGGGCAGGTTTCGGACATGCCGTACCCGCCGAACACGTCGATGCCGCGCGCCAATGCATCGCGGGCAATGCCATGCGGCAGCGCGCCGCCGCCGATGATGATCTTCCAGCGGCTGAAGTCCGCGGAATCGGCTCCCGGCGCGTTGAGCAGCATGTGCAGGATCGTGCTCACGCAGTGCGAGAACGTGACGCCCTCGTCGCGCACCAGCTTCACCAGCCGATCCGGCACGTAGCGGCCGGGATAGACCTGCTTCACGCCGAGCACCGTCGCGATGTACGGCATACCCCATGCGTGCACGTGGAACATCGGCGTGAGCGGCATGTAGACGTCGCCGCGGTGAAAGCGCTGCCCGGACATCGGGCTCGCGAGCGCGGCCATCAGCGTCACGGTGTGCAGCACCAACTGGCGATGCGAGAAGTACACGCCCTTCGGCAGGCCGGTCGTGCCCGTCGTGTAGAACGTGGTCGCCCGGGTGTTTTCGTCGAAATCCGGAAAGTCGTAGTGCGTCGCGCTCGCGGCCAGCATCGCTTCGTATTCCGTCGCGAACTCGATCGTGTGCGCGCAGGCTTCGCTGCCCGGCTCGTCGATCCAGACGAACGTGCGCACCGTTTCGAGCTGATCCCGGATCGATTCGACGACCGGCAGAAAATCGGTGTGAACGAACAGCACGTCCGCGCCCGCGTGATTGATCGTGTAGACGATCTCGGCCGGCGACAGCCGCACGTTGACCGTCTGCAGTACGGCCCCCATCATCGGCACCGCGAAGTAGCACTCCAGATAGCGGTGGCTATCCCAGTCCATCACCGCGACCGTGCTGCCGTGGCGCACGCCCAGCCCTTCCAGGCCATTGGCGAGCCGGCCGATCCGCTCCTGCAGATCGCGATACGTGATCCGCACCTGATCGCGGTAGACGATTTCCTGGTTCGGCGCCTGAGCGAACGGCGTATGCAGCAAATGCTTGATCAGCAACGGGTAGGCATAGGCGGATGGCATCTGGCCCTGAACAGCGTCCTGCATCTACTTCTCCTTGACGTAGAAATGGATCACGGGCTGGCACAGGTTCGTTGTCACATCTGGCATACGCTGGCATCCCGAGTGATGCCATCATCGGAGCGATCGGCACCCCGGACCATCCCCTGAACGGGGGAGCGGCCTGGGGGATGTCGTGCGGCGGGGCGTTACGGCTCGACGATCTCGAGCGCGACGATCTCGATCCAGTTCGGGTTCCGGCCCACCGGATACCGGGCGAGCAGCTGCAATGCCCCCGTTTCCCGGTCGATCCGGTAGACGCTCATCCGCGTCGACAACTGCCCGACCGCGAGCAGGTAGTTGCCGGAAGGGTCGATGTTGAATCCGCGCGGCTGCGCTTCGGTCTCGCAGCTCGCGACGTGCGTGAGCCTGCCCGACGCCGGATCGACGCGATACGCGGCCAGCGTGCTCGACGTCCGCTCCGACGCGTACAGAAAGCGCCCGTCGGGCGTCAGGTGGAGGTCGGCCGCCCACGGCCTGGCGCCGGCGAAACCCGGCGGCAGTATCGAGATCCGCTGCACCGGCGCGACGGGAACGCTTGCGCTCGCCAGTGCGAGCACGTGCAGATTGCCGTCGAGTTCGCCGAGCACATACGCGAAACGCCGATCGGCGGAAAAAACGAAGTGGCGCGGACCGGATTGCGGCGGCAGCCGGTACGCGAACGCGCCGTCTTGCGCCAGATGCCCGGTCGACGGATCGAACCCGAAGCGCAGCCAGGTATCCGCGCCGAGTATCGACGCGTACACGTAGCGGTTATCGGCCGTGGCGCGGATCGCATGCGCCATCGGCCCGGTGCCGACCACCTGATGCACCGGCCCCGCGACGCCATCGGCATCCACGCGATTGACCGCGACGAGATTGCCGCCATACGACGCGGAGAACAGATAGCGGCCGGTCGCGTCCGTCGACAGATACGCGATGTTCCCGGCAAGCGGCGCCTGCCCGAGCAGCGTCAGCCGTCCGTCGCGCGGATCGATCCCGAACGTCGACACCCGGTACGGTGCCGAGCGCAAGCCCGCATACAACCGGCGCCGGTCCGGCGACAGCGCCATCGGCATGACCGTCCCGCCGACGGCGACGGTCTGCACCGCGTCGAGCGCGCCGGTCGGCCGGTCGATGCGAAACACCGAGATGTCCTCGCTGTCCGCGTTGGACACGTACACATACGTCGCGACGCGACGGGAGTCGTTTTGCGGCATGGATCGAACGGTCGATGATGGGTTGAACACGACCGGCGCGTCGCGGCGCGCGGCCGCCGACGCCGGGTTGTCATACTTCTGGGCAAGCCGTCCGCCCCAGCCGCCGAGAACGGCCATTCAACCGATTCCGCCGATTCGGCCGCGCATGCGGGATCTGCTTCCCAGTCATCAGACAACGGTATAATGCAGCAACATGATTCGTCAGCACTGAACCGATTCGAGAGGCGTTTCGATGGCTACACCCACGGCGTTCGCCGCCCCGCCGCGACGGGCTCGCAATCTCGCCGAGCTCGTCGTCGGTTACGTCACCGAGCAGATTGCGTCCAACACCTGGAAGCCCGGCGACAAGCTCCCCACGGAATCGCAGCTGATGGCCACGCTCAGCGTCAGCCGCACCGTGATCCGCGAGGCCATTTCGCGCCTGCAGGCCGGCAAGGTCATCGAGACGCGACACGGCATCGGCAGCTTCGTGCTCGAGCCGCCGCGCGAAAAGCTCGACATCGACATGGTGCCCGCCACCACGCTGCGCGACGTCCTGGCGATCCTCGAACTGCGCATCAGCCTCGAAACGGAATGCGCGGGTCTCGCCGCGCAGCGCGCACGGCCGGACGACGTCGCGAAAATCAGCGCCGCGCTCGACGCGATCGAGGCGACCGGCAGCAATGGCCTCGACAGCGTCGACGCGGATCTGCAGTTCCACATCTGCGTCGCCCGCGCAACCGGCAACCGCTACTTCGTCGACATTCTCACGCAAATGGGCAGCGCGCTCATTCCGCGCAAGCGCCTCGACTCGGCGGGCATCGCGCATGCGGACCCGGACGCCTACCTGTCGCTCGTGAACCTGGAGCACCGAAGCATCCTCGACGCGATCGCGCGGCACGACGCGGACGGCGCGCGCGCGGCGATGCGCATGCATCTGTCAAACAGCCGCGAGCGGCTCAGGCGCGCGAACGAGATCGCCGACACGCACGACTGATTCGTTCGCCGCGCTCAGGTCACCGGCGCCGGATTGAACAGCACCAGCGCGTTGTGCAGCTTCAGCTTTTCCGCGCACGTCTTCTGGCGGCCGCTCGCCACGTCCAGCATCATGCGGAACAGTTCCCAGCCGACGTCCTCGATCGTCGCATGCCCGGTCGCGATCGTGCCCGCATTCACGTCCATCAGATCGTGCCAGCGGCGCGCGAGGTCGGAGCGCGTCGCGACCTTGATCACCGGCACTTCCGCGAGGCTGTACGGCGTGCCGCGGCCCGTCGTGAACACGTGCAGCGTCATGCCCGCGGCCAGCTGCAGCGTGCCGCAGATGAAATCGCTCGCCGGCGTCGCCGCGTAAATCAGGCCCTTTTGCGTCGCCTTTTCGCCGGGCGACAGCACGCCCGAGATCGGCGCGTTGCCCGACTTGATGATCGAGCCCATCGCCTTTTCGACGATGTTCGACAGGCCGCCTTTCTTGTTGCCCGGCGTCGTGTTCGCGCTCCGATCCGCGCCGCCGCGCTTCAGATAATCGTCATACCACTGCATCTCGCGAATGATCGCTTCCGCGACCGCCGGCGTGGCCGCGCGGCCGGTCAACTGGCCGACGCCGTCGCGGACTTCGGTGACTTCCGAGAACATCACCGTCGCGCCCGCGCGAACCAGCAGGTCGGTCGCGAAACCCACCGCGGGGTTCGCGGTCAGCCCCGAAAATGCGTCGCTGCCGCCGCATTGCACGCCGACGACGAGGTCGGACACCGGGCACGGTTCGCGACGACGCCGATCGAGCCGTGCGAGATGGCCTTCGGCCATCGTCATGATCGACTCGATCATCGACTGGAAGCCGACGTGCGACTCGTCCTGCAGCACGACCACGTCGCCGTTCGGATCGGCCGCCGCGTCCTGCGGCGACGCGATCGGAATCGTGCCCGGCGGCATCAGCCGCTCCGGCTGCAGCTTTTCGCAGCCGAGGCTCACCATCATCACCTCGCCGCCGAAGTTCGGATTCAGGCTGATGTTGCGGACCGTGCGGATCGGCACCATCGCATCGGGCGCATCGATCGCGACGCCGCAGCCGTACGTGTGGCCGAGGCTCACGACGTCGTCGACGTTCGGGTACTTCGGCAGCAATTCGGTCTTGATGCGCGTCACCGCGTGCTGGACCACGTCCGCCACGCACTGCACGGTCGTCGTGATCGCGAGAATGTTGCGCGTGCCGGCCGAGCCGTCGGCGTTGCGATAGCCGTCGAACGTATAACCGTCGAGCGGCGGCATCGCGGGCGGCTTGATCGTCGCGATCGGCAGCGCGTCGAGGCTCGGCGGCGTCGGCATGCGCGTGACATGCTCGTTCACCCAGCTTCCCTTCGGCAGCGCCTTCTGCGCATAACCGATGACGACGTTGTATCGAACGACCGGATCTCCTTCGGACAGATCCCGCAGCGCGACCTTGTGCCCCTGCGGCACGCGCTCGCGCAGCACCAGGCCATCGGAGAAAACCGCGCCCTCTCCCAGGCCGCCATCGTTGACGACGATCGCGACGTTGTCGTTGGGATGCACGCGGATGTAAAGCGGAGACTGTTCCATTGCCTCTTTCCTCAATAGGCGGCCGGCTATCCGGCTACGCGATGTTCTACGTCATCATACAACGATGCAACATCAAATCGCAATCCGATCCCCACTCAAGTCGGCATGAGTTCGGGTTAACGCGATTGATCGCGCCATCATCCCGATGATACGATCACTTATGTGATACGACAACATACCACACAGTCTCGCGTAGCACGTGCCACCGGATTCCGGAGCGGCCCTTCTGGAGAAAATCGCCATGACATCCGTCACCCCCTATCAGACCTTTCCCAACAGTTTCCGACGCAGCGTGCGCGACGGCGAAACGCTGATCGGCTGCTGGTCCTCGCTGGCCAGCCCGATCACGGCCGAATTGCTCGGCACGGTCGGCTTCGACTGGCTGCTGCTCGATGCCGAGCATGCGCCCAACGACGTCCTGACGCTCGTGCCTCAACTGATGGCGCTGAAGGACAGCCGGAGCGCACCGGTCGTGCGCCCGCCCGCCAACGACGCGGTGTTCATCAAGCGGCTCCTGGACAACGGCGTCACCAATCTGCTCGTGCCGTTCGTCGACAACGCGGAGGATGCGGCCCGCGCCGTCGCCGCGACCCGCTACCCGCCGCTCGGCATACGCGGCGTCTCCGTCGGCGCGCGCCACAATCGGTACGGAACCATTCCGGATTACTTCAGCATCGCGAACGACAATATCTGCGTGATCGCGCAGATCGAGAGCCGCCACGCGGTGGGCGCGGTCGATGACATTCTCGCCGTCGACGGCATCGATGCCGTCTTCATCGGGCCGTCCGATCTGGCCGCCGCATATGGACACCTCGGGAATCCGAACCATCCGGACGTTCAGCAGGCGATCGCGCACGTGTTCGAACGCGCGAAGGCCGCCGGCAAGTCGAGCGGGATTCTGACGCCTGTGCAAAGCGATGCGCAGCGCTATCTTGCGATGGGGTGCCGGGTCGTGGCCATCGGCTCGGATATGGGACTGCTGAAGAACGCCGCCGTTGCGGCGCAGGTTCATTTCGCGAATCGATGAGCGCATCCCCGCTTTGGACACGCTTCGGGGCCAACCCATTTTTACGGAGAACGACATGCAAAAAGCGGGCTTTATCGGGCTGGGCATCATGGGCAAGCCGATGGCGGGCAACCTTCTGAAGAACGGCGTCACCCTCTCGGCATACACCCGCAGCGGCGTGCCGGCGGATCTGGCCGCCGCGGGCGCGCTCGCCTGCGACAGCCCCGCGGCGGTCGCGGCCCACGCCGACGTGATCTTCATCATGGTGCCGGACACGCCCGACGTCGAGCGCGTGCTGTTCGGCAACGACGGCGTGGCGTCGACGCTGCGCGCGGGCCAGACGGTCGTCGACATGAGCTCGATTTCGCCGATCGCCACGCGTGCATTTGCGCAACGCGTGCGCGAGCGCGGCGCCGAGTATCTCGACGCGCCGGTGTCGGGCGGTGAAGTGGGCGCCAAGGCCGCCTCGCTGACGATCATGGTCGGCGGCCAGATATCGACCTTCGAGCAGGTCAAGCCACTGCTCGACATGATGGGGAAAAACGTCACGCTGATCGGCGACGTGGGTGCCGGGCAGGTCTGCAAGGTCGCGAACCAGATCATCGTTGCGGCGACGATCGAGGCCGTCGGCGAAGCGCTGGTGCTCGCGTCGAAGGCGGGGGTCGATGCGGCGCGCGTGCGTGAGGCGCTGATGGGCGGCTTTGCGTCGTCCCGCATCCTCGAGGTGCACGGCGAGCGCATGACCCGGCGCACCTTCGATCCCGGCTTCCGCATCGAACTGCACCAGAAGGATCTGAATCTCGCGCTGTCGACGGCGCAGGCCCTCGGCGTCGCGCTGCCGAACACGGCCACGTGCCAGGCGCTGTTCAACGCATGCGTCGCGCATGGCGGCAGCGCGTGGGATCACTCCGCGATGGTTCGCGCGCTCGAAGTGCTGGCCAATCACGAAATCGGGCAGTAAGCGGTTCGGTTCTTTTTGCAGAAATCTCTTCGATCGAGCCGTCAGGCGCTTCGTGCGCCTGACGCGCGTCAAGCCACCTCAAGAATACTGGGCAAATCGTCGACGGCGGCGAACGCGGCCGCTACGATTCGGTATGGATCTCGACCGCTGCTCACGGTAGAACCGTATTTTGGCGACACAACCCAGATTACCTGAAGGCTAACGGAGCGAAGGCTTACCGATGAAATCCGCAGTGATGCTGATGGCAGCTTTAGCCACCCTGTCGAGCAATGTGCATGCTGCCAGAACTTACGACGGCTACGATGCGTTCTACGCAGATCAGCCGGGTGCGGTGTTCGGTGCCCCGATCAAGCAACCTGCCGGGCCGCTCCATCTCTATTCAGATTCCGGTGAGCAGGGTAGTTATACGGAACTGCGATCCACTCTGGACGGCAAGGCTGTGTGGATCGAGGTTGCAGAGAATCGTATAACGGTCAACGGCAAAACCTACCGCTTTGCGCGCGCAACAACGTTTCCGAATGAGCATGCAATAGATATTTATCCGGGTAACGCTAACGTGTTTCTCGCAGCGGGAACGGGTAGTCGTCCTCCCCTTCTTTGCGTGGAAGGGTACGGCAGTGGTTCCGGAGAAGCTGACCGACACCAGCAAATATTTCTTTTGGCGAACCCTCTGGCTCGCAAGCCGACGTTTCTGCATCTACCAAGTTTGCTTTCGTCATGTCGGGCCGTAGTGACAACAAAGGACGGCAAGCTTGCCTTTCCGAAGAACAGTTACCTGTTCGATGATGCACAAGAATCCCGCGTTGGTTTGCTAGTGTCGTACTACTCGTTTGAGAATCAGCGCTTTGTCTCGTTCCCGGCTTTAAACCAACTCCGGCTTAGATTTACGCATCCGGAGATACCGTTTCAATTTTTGGTTCAGAATAAGGATTAAGCAGCCGACTATCGGCGCTCACGCGAGCGCCCATCGATCCGCCCACAAAAACAATCGCCCGGCACGAGCCGGGCGATATCGGGTGAATCACGGAAACAATACCGCTCTATCGAACCGGATGATGACCGATCCCCGCCGGGGCCAGCGATTCGCCGCCGACCGGCGCCGACTGCGTCGAGTCGGCGCCGCGCGCCATCAGGCACACGACGGCCGCCGCAATCAGGTCGAACACGGCCAGCACGACGAAGAGCGGGCTGTACCCGACCTGCGTGACGAGCACGCCGAACAGCGCGGTGAACGCCGCCGCACCGAGATACCCGGCCATGCCGCCCATGCCCGTGGCCGTCGCCACTTCGTTCTTGCCGAACATGTCGGACGTAATCGCATAGAGCGCGCCGGACAGCGTCTGGTGCGCGAAGCCGCCGACGCAAAGCAGCGCAACGGCGGCATAAGGGCTCGCCACCAGCCCGACGCATGCGGGCCCGATCATGCAGAGCGCGCCGACCACGAACACCATCTTCCGCGACGCGAACAGCGACACCTTCGCATACTTGTGGAACAGCGGGCTCAGATAGCCGCCCAGCACGCAGCCGATGTCCGCCGCGAGGAACGGCATCCACGCATACAGCGCCACCTCCTTCAGGTTCATGTGACGCTCGGTCATCATGTACAGCGGAATCCACGCGTTGAACGTCTGCCAGGCCGGCTCGGAAAGAATCCGCGGAATACCGATCGCCCAGAAATTGCGGCACGCGAGCATCCGCACCCAGCTCATTCGCGCGCCGGCGGCGTCGCTGTGTTTCGCTTCCTGTCCGCTCAGGATGTAGTCGCGTTCGGCGTCGCTCAACAGCTTCTGCTTGCGCGGATGCTGGTAAAGCATCAGCCACAGCACGCTCCAGACGCCGCCCGCGACGCCGACGATCACGAACGCCAGTTGCCATTGCCCATGCAGTAGCGCCCAGACGACGAGCGGCGGCGCGAGCAGCGCGCCGATCGACGAGCCGATGTTGAACCAGCCGATCGCGACCGAGCGCTCCTTCGCCGGGAACCATTCGCTCGTCGCCTTCACGCCCGCCGGAATGCCGGCCGCCTCGGCCACGCCGAGCAAGCCGCGAAAGAACGCGAGGCTGCGCCAGCCCGTCGCCCACGCGGCCGCCGCGCAGGCCAGCGACCACGCGAGCGCGAACGCCGCGAAGCCGACCTTCGTGCCGGCTGTGTCGAGCAGAAAGCCCGCGACCGGCTGCATGAACGCATAGCAAAGCTGCCACGCGACGACGACGTGCGCGTACTGCTCGGTCGTGATGTGGAGGTCTTTCATCAGCGTCGGCGCCGCGACCGACAACGTGTTCCGCGCGAGGTAGTTGATGATCAGCCCGGCGGCGACCAGACCGACCATCCACCAGCGGATGCCTTTGAGTTTCATTGCGATGTCTCCTTGTTGCCTGTCCGGTGATCGATCAGAAAGCGCGCGCGTCCCGGTGGGGCGGCGCGTCGGTCGGCGCGTCGTCGTCGCGCGTGTAATCGATGCCGGCAAAGCTGCCACCCTGGTAACGCCGGCCGATCGCGTCGAGCGGATTCGGCCCGGCCAGCACGTCGGCCGCGTAGGCCTCCGCGTCCTGCTTCGGTTCGTAGCCCAGACGCTCCGCGCCGCGGTTGTCCCACCAGCCGCGCTTGTTCGCGGACACGCCCCAGACGGTCAGGAACCCGACGTGCTCGACCTCGATGCAGCGGTCGAGGAAATGCAGCAGATCGTCGTGCCCGAACCACGTGCTCAGGTGTCGCGGCTCCGTCGGCCGCTCGACGCAACTGCCGATGCGCACGCAGATGCTCTCGATCCCGTGCTTGTCCCAGTACATTCTCGCGAGCGCTTCGCCCCACACCTTGCTGAGCCCGTAGAAGCCGTCCGGACGCGGCGCGCAATCGAGCGTCAGGCGCTCGGTCACCGGATACATGCCGATCGCGTGATTCGAGCTCGCGAACACGATGCGCCGCACGCCGTTGCGCCGTGCGCCCTCATACACCTCGACGAGCGCGCGCAAGTTGTTGTCGATGATCTCGGGCAGCGGGCGCTCGACGCTCGTGCCCGCGAAGTGGATCAGCACGTCGACGCCGTCGAGCAGGCGATCGACCACCGCGGGGTCGCGCAGATCGCCATGCATCACGTCCTCAGCGTCCACCAGCGGAACCAGCGGGGTCGAGCCTCCAGCCGAGCGCAGCGGGACGCCGCGCGCAACGAACGCTTTGCGAACCACGGCGCCGAGCTGACCGCCGGCGCCACTCAGGGCAATTTTCTTCATCGGATTCCTTCTCGGGATCGGAACGCCCGTCCCATGCTCGCGCGATGGGGAGCGGACGAGCGTGACTGCGGGACGGGTGGCGAATAATTCGGAAATCGGGCGCGGCACGTCGTGCGTCGCGCAAGTCATATGATGACGTACTATCTGCCACGAGGCGTCTAATTTCAATCGGGCGTTTACCCGAAGCCAAGGTCGGAATTCGTTGGTCTATCACTGGGCACGAGACACTCTGCTCGCTCGATGGACGCACTCTTTTGATATGACGTCGTATCACATGGAGGCAAGACATTCCACCGACCAACGAAAGAAAATCCCTGGACGCTATTCGTCCAGCTCCGGGTAATGCCGAAATATTCCCGATTCGTTGAACGGGATGCGCCGATCGGACGCCAGATAGCTCGCGATGGGCGGATGCCGAGCGACGTTGTCGTGCAGTTCGGTCAGCCCGGCATGCTTCGGCTCGATGCGAGCCATCGCGTTCGGGAACGCGTAGCGCAGCCCCTCGATCAGCTGGAACATCGACAGATCCACGTAGCTCAGGCAATCGCTCGCCATATACCCGCTGTGGCAAGGGTTCTGCGCGAGCACCCTGCTGAAGTACCCCAGGAACTTGGGCAGCCGGTGCTCGACGAAATCCTTCGCACGCATCACAGCCGCCTCCGCCTGCTCTTCGTAATACAGACCGCCGGCGATCGGATGATGGGTGTCGTGGACCTCGACGACGAAGTCGGAAACCGTCAACTGAAGTTGATGCGCCCACAGCCGTCCGGCTTCGTCCCGGGGCGCCAGGTCGTGCTCGGCGCCCAGGAACAGCAGAATGTTCGCGGTTTGCCCGATGATCCGGCCGCCCGCCTTCAGGAACGGCGGCGCGAACGGCAGACATGGCTCCGACGCGCTTTCCATCACGCGCATCATCGCCGCCACGCCCATGCCTTTGCGCGACGACTGGCGCGCGACGTCCACGTACTCGGCTTCGGCCGCCTCGAGCGCGAGCCGCACGAATTCGCCGCGGCCCTGGATGTCGGGCCAGTAATAGAGCTCGTATCCCATGCTGCCCTCCCGCTTCGGTTCGGATTTCCCACTCCGGAAGAATAGGAACGATTCACGAGACGCGCGAGCCGCGTGCGGCGCCGCCGCCCGGACAACCTGTACGTAAACGTTCGCGTTGTGGTATATTTCGGGCCATTCCGATTCCGGTCTCGTGGCGCCGCGCCGACATGTCCTCCGAAGAATCTCCCCTCCTCACGATCCGTGACGCCGCCGAACGCCTGCAGGTGACGCCCCGCACGCTCAAGTACTACGAAGAGCTCGGCCTCGTCACGCCGACGCGCAGCGGGGGCCGCTACCGGCTCTACGGCGAGCAGGATCTCGAACGGTTCGCGCGCATCCTGCGGCTGCGTTCGCTGGGCTTTTCGCTGCAGGGCATCATCGAGATGCTGAAGCGGCCGCTGGAGCCGGTCGGCGACGGGCGCAAAGGCTATTCGGTCGAATCACTGCGGCAGATCGGCGACGCGCTGGCCCAGCAGATCGACGCGCTGGACGCGCGCATCTCGGCCGTGCGCCGGGAGCTGAAGGAAGCCCGCGCGTTGCGGGACGAGCTCGGCGACGACCTCGATTACCTGCGGCGCCGCATCGCGGGCGAGAAGGTCGAGAACATGATCGATCAGCGCATCGCGGCGCGCAGGAAGCGGGAAAAGCCGCGCCGAGACGAAGGCAGCGAACGCAGCGAAGGTGACGAAGGCACCAAAGGCGCCGACGAATGAGCACGACGCCTTCCCGGCCGCCGGTGTTCGCCGCGGCGCGCTTCCGTGCGGATTTTTTCCCGTGGGCGATCGCGCTCGCGACGGGAATCGACTACTTCGACAACTCGATGTTCTCGTTCTTCACGAGCTACATCGCGGGCGGCCTGAACGCATCGCCGGACGAGCTCGTCTGGTCGGCGACCGCGTACGCGGTCGCGTCGGTGCTCGGCATCCTGCAGCAGCAATGGTGGGTCGAGCGGATCGGCTATCGGCGCTACGTCAGCGGCTGCCTGCTGCTGTTCGCCGCGGGCGCGGTCGCGGCCGCGGCAAGCGAGACGTCGTTCGAACTGGCGCTCGCGCGCGGGATGCAGGGCTATTTCATCGGCCCGATGATGAGCGCGTCGCGCATTCTGCTGCAGATCAGCTTCACGCCGCAGCAACGCGCCGGCGCGACGCGCAAGTTCCTGTCGATGATCCTGCTCGGCAGCGCGCTCGCGCCGCTGATCGGCGGCTATCTGGTCGCGCATGCCGACTGGCGCGCGCTGTTCATGTGCAGCGCGGTCGGCGGCGTCGCGCTCGCGCTGATCGCGTTTCTCGCGGTGCCGTCGTCGGGCCGCGTGCAGCCGGAGAAGCGCGGCGACGCGCATCTGTGGCCCTACCTGATCTTCGCGTTCGCGCAGGGCGCGCTGCTGATCGTGATGCAGCAGGTGCGCTTCGAGCTGTTCAGCCGGTCGCCCGGGCTCGTGTTCCTGACCATCGCGGGCCTGCTGTCGCTCGGCTGGTTCGTCTGGCATCAATGGCACCATCCGAAGCCGCTGATGCGCCTGCACGCGTTGCGCGAAAAGACGTTCCAGTCCGGCATCCTGCTGTACATCATGTTCTATTACATGAGCAACGCGCTCGGCTACCTGAGCTCCCGCTTCCTCGAAGGCGGGCTCGGCTATCCGGTCGAGAACGCGGGCCGGCTGGTCGGCCTCACGTCGCTCGCGTCGCTACTGATGGCGTTCGTCTACTTCCGCGTGTCGGCGCGCGTCACGCACAAGAAATGGATGATCGTGCCCGGCTTCATGCTGGCCGTGCTGATCTGCGTGTGGATGATCAGCATGCCGCCCGACGTCAGCACGCCGTGGCTCGTTGCGCCGCTCGTGCTGCGCGGCATGCTGCTGCTGTTCATCGCGCTGCCGGTCGCGAACGTCACGTTCCGGATCTTCGCGATCGAGGAGTTCCATCACGGCTATCGCTTCAAGAACATCGTGAAGCAGCTCACCTATTCGTTCTCGACCGCGACGATGATCATCCTCGAGCAGCACCGGCTCGCGCTCCATCAATCGCGCCTCGCGGAATCGGTGAATCCGTACAACCCGGTGTTCCAGAACACGTTCGACACGCTGACGCGCGTGTTCGAGGGGCTCGGCCGCACCGCAGGCGAAGCACGTGGGCTCGCGCTCGTCGAAATCAGCCGCACGGTCGCGCGGCAGGCGAGCTTCCTGAGCGCGCTCGACGGCTACTATTTCGTGATCGGCATCGCGATATGCGGCGGGCTGTTCGCGATCTGGCAGAAGCAGATCGACTGAGTGCAGGGCCGCTCTTCGCTGCCATTCTTCGCGCCGTTCATCGCTGCCGGCCGGCGTTCGCGGCCCGGCGCCGCCGTCGCGCGGCGAGCGCCTCAGGTGCCGCTCAGCGCGCGCAACGTTTCTTCGTCGGCGGCAAGCGCCTTCGGAATCGATTGCTGTAGCGATTCGACGCACGTCTTGATCTTCGCGTCGAGATACTGGCGCGACGCATAGATCGCATACGCGGACAGCCCTTGCAGCCGATGCTCGGGCAGCACGCGCACGAGCGCGCCGCTGCGCAACGCCGGCAGCGCGGCGGGCGTCGGCAGCGCGCCGATACCGAGATTCTCCTTGAGCGCGGCGGCCAGCGCTTCGGCCACGTTGACCTGAAACACGTTCACCGGAAATTCGAAAATCTCGCTGCCGTTCGGCCCGTCGAAGCGCCAGTGATCGCGCGGAAACACGGACGTGACGGTCTGCATGCACACGTGATTCGCGAGTTCCGGTACGCTGCTCGGCACACCGTGCTTGTCCAGATACGACGGCGACGCGCACAGCACGCTGTGCAGCGTGCCGAGCCGGTGCGAGATCAGCGCGGAATCGGGCAGCGGGGTCGAGCTCAGCTGCAGCGACACGTCGTACCCTTCGTCGAGAAGATCCGGCACGTGCTGGGAGAGCGTCAACTCGACCGTCACCGCCGGATTGCTCTGCTGGTAGCGGGCAAGCGCCGGCGCCACGTACGTCTGGCCGAAGCTCGCCGTTGCATGCACGCGCAATCGCCCGGAAGGCCGCGCGTGCGCGTCGGCGGCTTCCGCCTCCGCTTCGCCGATATACGCGAAGATCTGCTCGCAGCGCCGCAGGTAGCGCTCGCCCGCTTCGGTCAGTGCGATGCGGCGCGTCGTCCGGTTGATCAGGCGGGTGCGCAGATGCGCTTCCAGCGCGCCCACCGCGCGCGACACGTTCGCGGTCGTGACGTTCAGCCGCTCCGCGGCGCCGGTGAAACTGCCCTCCTCGGCGACGCGCATGAACACCCTCATCGTTTGTAGCGTATCCAACGGTGTCTTCCTGATTCAGCGCGGCAGGCTGGACAACGTCGGCCGCGCGCGGACGTCGCGTCGGACGCTCACTCGCTCTTTTCGGGTTGCGGTGTGTCCGATTGCTGCGGCTCCGGTTGCTGATGCTCCGACAACTGCGACTCCGGTTGCTGCGCTTCAGGCTGCCGCACCTCAAGCTGCTGCGTCTCAGGCTGTTGCGCTTCCGGTTGCTGCACCTCAAGCTGCTGCGCCTCAGGCTGCTGCGCTTCGAGTTGCTGTGCTTCGGGTTGCTGCGCCTCAGACTTCTGCGCTTCCGGTTGCTGCGCCGGCGCTTGCGACGCCGCCTTCGCCGGACGGCGCGCCTTCAGCTGTCGCGCACGCGCCGCATCGGCCGCCGTCACCCGCCCCGCCTCGTTGCCCTGCAGATCGACGCGAACCGCGCCCTCGACGAGACACGACCAGTAGCGATACCCGCGGCACCACGTCGCGATCGCCTCGCGCAGTTCGGCATCGTCGAGCCCGAGCGTCTGCGCTTGCGCGGCGAGATCGTCCCAGATACCAACCTTGAGCGGCAGCTTCGGCGCCGGATTCTTCGGGAATGCCTGCGGGAACCGCTTCTGGAGCCTGGAGATCGCGAGCACGACGGGTTCGACGGGCGTCGACGGCTTGCCCTTTGCCTGCGCGTTCGGGCGAGCCTGCGCCTGCTTCGCGCCGCGCTCGTTCTTCACATTGCGTTCGTTCTGCCCGCCGCGTTCGCCCTTCGCATTGCGTTCGTTCTGCCCGCCGCGTTCACCCTTCGCGTTGCGCTCGTTCTGCGCACCGCGTTCGCCCTTCGCGTTGCGCTCGTTCTGCGCACCGCGTTCGTCCTTCGCGTTGCGCTCGTTCTGCGCACCGCGTTCGCCCTTCGCGTTACGCTCGTTCTTCGCGTTACGCTCGCTCTTCGCCTTCGCTGCAAGTTGTTCACGCAGCTGGGCAAGTTGTTCAAAACCCATAATTTCGATCCATCAGGAATATGACGCGCTTCAACGGCGATGCGCGGTTCGTCACGCGGCGGAAAGCGCGAGTCGACACCACGCACCGCGAATGAATTCGTCGCGCGATACCCGTCTCCCGGACGGACGCATGCGCAAAAGGCCAAATCTTGACACCGCCGCGCAGACCGCGTCAATCCTCGAAGCGGTTCCAGACGGCGCGCCGATCCGTCGAATTTCGGCGGCGATATGGCACCCAAAGCACGCGCGCATCCGCGCGGCGCAGGCGCCATCGTAACCGAAACGCATTCCGCCCCTCGGCCCAGCGGCTCGCGGACGGTCGCCGCGCAGCCAAACGAAGCCTGACGCGTCAAGCCGTTGCGTTGAATTCGATCAGCAGATCCTTCGCCGCGACGCGCTCGCCGACCTGCACGTGCACGGCCGCGATCTCGCCGTCGCGCTCCGCCGCGATGTGCGTTTCCATCTTCATTGCCTCGAGCGCGATCAGCGTCGTGCCGGCCGTGACCCGCTGCCCCGGCCGAACCGCGACCGTGACCACCGAGCCCGGCATCGGCGCCGCGACGTGCAGCGGATTCGTCGGATCCGCCTGCGGACGGCCGCGCCGAACCTCGCCCGCCTGCACCGCGCTGCGCGGCTCGATCAGCGCGGTGCGCGACTGCCCGTTCAGCTCGAACTGCACCTTGACCCGGCCGTCTTCGGCATCCGTGTGCTGCCCCTGCAGCGACACGAGCAGCGTCTTGCCCGGCGAGATCTCGATCGCCGCTTCTTCCTGCGGCTGCAATCCGTACAGGAACGCGGGCGTCGGCAGCACCGACGTGTCGCTGTAGTCGCGCACGTGCGCGTAATACTCGCCGGCCTGCTTCGGATACATCAGATACGACGCGAGCTGCCGGTCGTCGAGCGGATGCTGGCACGCGGCCGCGCCCTGCGCACGCGCGGCGTCGAGATCGACGTCCGGAATCCGGTCGCCGGGCCGGTAAGGCGCCGGTGGCTCGCTCCTGAGCACCTTTCTCGACAGCGCCGCCGGGAAGCCGTCCGGCGGAAAGCCCAGTTCGCCCTTGAACAGCGACACGACCGATTCCGGGAACGCGATGTCCTTGCCCGGATCGCGGATGTCGTCGACGCTCAGATCGTTCGCGACCATCATCAGCGCCATGTCGCCGACCACCTTCGACGTCGGCGTCACCTTCACGATGTCGCCGAACAGCCGGTTCACGTCCGCATACGCGCGCGACACTTCGGTCCAGCGATGATCGATGCCGAGCGAGCGCGCCTGCTCGCGCAGATTCGTGTACTGGCCGCCGGGCATCTCGTGACGATAGACGTCGGCGGTGCCGGCGCGGATCTCCGATTCGAACGGCGCGTAGTAGCGGCGCACGCCTTCCCAGTACATCGACGCCTCGTGCAGCGCGTCCGGATCGACGCCCGGATCGCGCTCGCTGCCCGCGAGCGCGGCCGCGATGCTCGACAGGTTCGGCTGCGCGGTGAGGCCGCTCATCGCGTCGAGCGCGCCGTCGACCGCATCGCAGCCCGCGTCGATCGCGGCCAGCACCGACGCCGCGGAGATGCCGCTCGTGTCGTGCGTGTGGAAATGCACGGGCAGCCCGGTTTCCTCCTTCAGCGCCCTCACGAGCGCCGCGGCCGCCCGCGGACGGCAGATGCCGGCCATGTCCTTGATGCCGAGCACATGCACGCCCGCGCGCTGCAGTTCGCGCGCGATGCCGACGTAATACTTGAGGTCGTACTTCGCGCGGGACGGGTCGAACAGGTCGCCCGTGTAGCAGATCGCGCCCTCGCACAGCGCCCCGCTTTCGCGCACCGCGTCGATCGCCACGCGCATGTTGCTCACCCAGTTCAGCGAGTCGAACACGCGGAACAGATCGACGCCCGCGCTCGCGGCCTGCTTCACGAAGAAGCGCACGACGTTGTCCGCGTAGTTCGTATAGCCGACCGCGTTCGAGCCGCGCAGCAGCATCTGGAACAGAATGTTCGGCACGCGTTCGCGCAGCAGCGCGAGCCGCTCCCACGGATCTTCCTTCAGGAAGCGCAGCGCGACGTCGAAGGTCGCGCCGCCCCAGCATTCGAGCGAGAACAGTTGCGGCAGCTCGCGTGCATAGAACGGCGCGATCGGCAGCATGTCGGCGGTGCGCATGCGCGTCGCGAACAGCGACTGATGCGCGTCGCGCATCGTCGTGTCGGTCAGCAGCACCTGCTTCTGGTCGAGCATCCATTGCGCGAATTTGTCGGACCCAAGCTCGCGCAGGCGATCGCGCGTGCCGGCGGGAATCGCCGACGACGTGTCGATCTTCGGCAGCACCGGCCTCGGCAGCGGCAACACCGGCAGCGTGCGGCCGTTCATCTCGGCATTGCCGTTGACGCTCAGTTCGCCGAGATAACGCAGCAGCTTCGTCGCGCGATCGCGGCGCTCCGTGAATTCGAACAGCGCCGGCGTCAGATCGATGAAGCGCGTCGTCACGTCGCCGGCGACGAACGCCGGATGATTGATCACGTTCTCGAGGAACTGCAGATTGCACGCGACGCCGCGAATGCGGAATTCGCGCAGCGCGCGGTCCATCCGGTGGATCGCCTCGGCCGCGGTCGGCGCCCACGCGGTCACCTTCACCAATAGCGAATCGTAGTACGGCGTGATCACCGCGCCACCGTACGCGGTGCCGCCGTCGAGCCGCACGCCGAAGCCGGCCGCGCTCCGGTACGCGGTCAGGCGCCCGTAGTCGGGCAGGAAGTTGTTCTCGGGATCCTCGGTCGTGACCCGGCATTGCAGCGCATGGCCGCTCAGCGAAATCCCGTCCTGCGTCGGCACGCCGGCCGCGCGCGCGACGATCGCGCCGTCGCCGTCGATCGCATCCTCGGTCAGCCCGATCCGGCCGCCTTCCGTGATGCGGATCTGCGCCTTCACGATGTCGATTCCGGTGACCATTTCGGTCACCGTGTGTTCGACCTGAATGCGCGGATTCACTTCGATGAAATAGAACCGGCCGGTATCGGCATCCATCAGGAATTCGACCGTGCCCGCATGCGTGTAGCCGACCGCGCGCATCAGGCGCAGCGCGGATTCGGACAGCGCGGCCCGCGTCGCGCCGTCGAGGTACGGCGCCGGCGCGCGCTCGACCACCTTCTGGTTGCGGCGCTGCACCGTGCAGTCGCGCTCGTACAGATGCACGAGCGTGCCGTGCGTATCGCCGAGCACCTGCACCTCGACGTGGCGCGCATTGCGCACGAGTTTCTCGACGTACACCTCGTCGTTGCCGAACGCGGCGAGCGCCTCGCGTCGCGCGGCGGGCAGCGCGGTCTCGAGATCCTGGTCGCTTTCGAGCACCCGCATCCCGCGTCCGCCGCCGCCCCAGCTCGCCTTCAGCATCAGCGGATACCCGACGCCGTCGGCGAGGCGCCGGCACGCGTCGAGATCGTCCGGCAGCGGGTCCGTCGCGGGCATCACCGGCACGCCCGCGGCGATCGCCGCATGGCGCGCGGCGACCTTGTTGCCGAGCGTGCGCATCACGTCGGGCGGCGGGCCGATCCAGCGGATGCCGGCATCGATCACCGCCTGCGCGAAATCCGGGTTCTCCGACAGGAATCCGTAACCCGGATGGATTGCGTCGACTTTCGCTTGCCGCGCGACGCGCAGGATGTCGTCGATGTCCAGGTAGGCCGCGAGCGGCTTTTTCCCTTCGCCGATCAGATAGCTTTCGTCGGCCTTGAAGCGATGCAGCGCGAGGCGGTCTTCCTTCGAATAGACCGCCACCGTGCGGATGTTCATTTCGGCGGCGGCGCGCATCACGCGAATCGAGATTTCCGAACGGTTGGCGATCAGCAACGACTGGATGGGGGCGTCGGTCATGGCGTGGAAGGCAGAATGTTGGGCTTCGGTCGTCCCTGCATGACGCGCATCCGGCGCACGCTTCGCGCAAGAGGCGGGCTGCGGGTGTTCCGTGGATCGGAAACGCGGGCGGCCGCCGATCGGCGCGCACGACGCTCCCCGCGCAGTGTCCCCGGGAACAAAAAATTGCGCAACACCGATTCGGCGGGGTGGCGGGTCAGTCCGCGACAGTCAGCGTCAGTCCGCGTCAGAACACGCCGAGCGCGAGCCCGGCCGCGAGCCCGGCGCCGAGTTCCGCGCAGCGCGCGAGATCGTCGGCATCGATCGTCTTCGGCGCGAGGATGCGCTCCGGCGTCTGCGCGTGCGTGCAGACGATCAGGCCCGGCGCGACGCCGTTCAGGCGCCAGCCGGTCGCGATACGATCGATCTGGCGCAACGCGTTCTGGCCGTCGCTGCCCGCGCAGATCATCGCCGCGTACGGGCGGCCGTTCACGCGGTCGAGCGCCGCGTAGTAGCAGCGGTCGAAGAAGTCCTTCATCAGCCCGGACATCGCGGCCAGATTCTCCGGCGTCGCGAACAGGTAGCCGTCGGCGGCCAGCACGTCGTCCGGGCCGGTGTCGGTCGCGAGCTGGAGCCGCACCGACACGTCCGGCTGCGCGCGCGCCGCATCGGCGGCGGCCTCGGCCATCTGCCGGGTGCCGCCGGTCATCGTGTGATAGACGATCAGCAACGTCTTCATCCGTGCATGCGCGCAATATTCATCTGCGGTTCACTGTATCACCATCGCGCCGTCGTCACGGCGACTCGCTGCTGCCGCTGCCGCTGTCGCTGCCGCCGCCAGCGTCGCGCCGTTCGTAGCGCGCGAGAAACAGGTCGACCGCGGATTGCGCGACCTTCGTTCGCGCGGCGTCGTCGAGCGTCGGCTGCCCGAGCGCGACCTGCGGCCAGAATGCGAACGCCTTCACGAGCCCCTGCAGCTGCTGTGCGGCGAACGCTGGCTCCGGCGCGACGAGCCGGCCGTCGGCCGTCGCCGCGCGTACCCAGACCGTCACGTCCTCCTCCCGCTCGCCGAGGCGCGCGACCATCTCCCGCGCGCGCTCCGGCGAATGAATGCCCGTCGCGATCGCGACTCGCGCCAGCGCGAGAAACGCGTCGTCGTTCAACAGCCGCAGCTTGCGCATCAGCAGCTCGAGCAATTGCGCGCGCAGCGGCTCGTCCGCGCGATACGCGCGCACCGCGCCCGCCTGGCTCGCATCCCACAGCTGCTGCAGAATCGCCTCGAACAGCGCTTCCTTGCTCGGGAAATGGTTGTAGACCGTACGCTTGGAGACGTTCGCGCGCGCCGCGATGCGATCCATGCTGGTCGCCTCGTACCCGGCCGCGAGGAATTCGTCGATCGCCGCGCCGACGATCGCGACGCGCTTCCGGTCGGTCAGACGCTGGTTGCAAGATGGGATGTCCATCGCGAAATTTTACACCGGGCAGTTTACTTTCTCGAAAAACAAACTACACTACGCAGTGTACTTTTTAGATCGAGCCACCGGTCATGACACTGCTCCCCGATTTCATTCATCGCACTTTTGGTCTGACGGCTGCGGAACGCGGGCGCGCATTGTCGAGCGCGTCGCCGCAGCACGACGGGGAGCGCTTTCGCAATGCCGCGCCGCGCCCGGCCGAAGGGCTCGGCAAAACGCTGCGGATCGCGTGGAACATGCTGTTCAACAAGCCGCGCGACACGGCCCCGGCGGGCGCGATCCCGGTCGACGCGCTGACCCGCGACCAGCTCGACGCGGCGCCCGACCGCAGCCTCTACCGGCTCGGCCACTCGACGATGCTGCTGAAGCTGCGCGGCCAGTTCTGGCTGACCGATCCGGTGTTCGCCGAGCGCGCGTCGCCGTTCCGGCATCTGGGCCCGAAGCGCTTCCATGCGCCGCCGATCGCGCTCGCCGACCTGCCGCCGCTGCGCGGCGTGATCCTGTCGCACGACCACTACGACCATCTCGACCGCGACACGGTGCTCGCGCTCGCCGCGACGACCGGCGTGTTTCTGACGCCGCTCGGCGTCGGCGACCGGCTGATCGAATGGGGGATCGACAGCAAGAAGATTCGCCAGCTCGACTGGTGGCAAAGCGTGGACGTCGACGGCCTGACGTTCACCGCGACGCCCGCGCAGCATTTCTCCGGACGCAGCCTGTTCGACGGCAACAGCACGCTGTGGGCGTCGTGGGTCATCGTCGATCACGATCTGCGCGTGTTCTTCAGCGGCGACACCGGCTACTTCGACGGCTTCAGGGCCATCGGCGAGCGCCTCGGCCCGTTCGACGTCACGCTGATCGAAACGGGCGCGTACGATCCGCACTGGCCGTACGTTCATATGCAGCCCGAAGAAACCGTGCAGGCGCACGTCGATCTGCGCGGGCGCCGGCTGGTGCCGATTCACAACGGCACGTTCGATCTCGCGATGCATCGCTGGCAGGAGCCGTTCGAGCGGGTGACGAGCCTGGCGGCTGCGCGCGGCATCGCGATCTCGACGCCGCGCATGGGCGAGCGGCTGGATCTGGTCGAACCGCATCGCGGCGACAAATGGTGGCGCCGGGTCGCCGAAGCGGCCGACGTGCCGGCCGCGCCGACCATGCGTTCGCGCTGGTGCGCGTCGCGTCGCGCGGAGCAGACGGGCGCCTGAGCGCGGCGCGCCGCCGTCATCGATACGACCATTCAGCCGCCGTCGGCGACGTCGTGAAACGCCCAGCCGAACGACCGGATTTCCGATTTGTGCAACGCCGCGACCTTGCGCAGGCATTGCTCGCCCTTCGGCGTCAGATGCACCTCGACCTGCCTGCGGTCGTGCAGGCTCGTCTGGCGCCTGACGAGGCCCGCGGCCTCGCAGCGCGTCACGAGCGCGACCGTGCCGTGCGACGACGCCTGCAGACGCTCCGCGATTTCACCAACCGTCGCCCACGTGCGATCGGCAAACGCGCACGTATGCAGCATCAGCATGTACTGCTGCGGCGTGAGCCCTTCGGCATGCAGTATCTCTTCGGAAAAACGCTGGAAGCGCCGGAGCCGGTAACGGAATTCGGATAACTGCTCCAGATCGTATTTCGTCACGGCCCCCACGGCCTTGCGGCAGGTCGATGTCATCGGAACCTCCTCGAACACCGGGCGTTTTCTGGAAACATATCATCATGTGACCTAATATACACAGGCACGCTCGTCGAGGCAGGATCGAAAAGTGGACGGCAAATTCCTACCGGTGCTGATCGCGTTCGCCGTGATGCAGGCGGGCGGCGCGATGGCGCCGCCGCGCATCGACGGCTACGCCGCGCTTCCCGCGGCCGCGCATTCGGGCAGCGGCCGCCCGCTGGTCGGCGCGAATGGCCGCACCGCCGCATTGGCGGCGGGACGCGGCACGATCCATATCCCCACCGTTTCCTATCATCTCGACGGATGGGGCCCGCAACGATCGAGGCTGCAAAGCGACCGGTTCCGCTGGTGACGCGGCGCCCTCGCCGCGTGCGTTCAGGCTCGCGTCAATGCGATGCGCGCGAATGCGGCACCGCGCGCGCCGCGATGCACTGCCGCTCGACGCGGCTTTCCCACAGCGACGCGCCGAACAGCACCGCGGTCGTCGCCCAGCTCATCGCGAGCAGGCCGACGAATCCGCTCGCCGCAACGAGCGCGATCAGCACGAGCGTCGCCGCGACGTGCGAGAACGGAATCACCGAGTACACGATCTTCTTGAACACCGCGCTGCCGGCCAGGTAGATCGCGGGCCCCGCGACGAGCACGATCGCGTCTGCGAGCGACGCCGTGCGCGCCGGATGCGCGAGCACCAGATCGTTGCCGACCGCGCTGACGATGATCCCGGCGACGAGAATCGCATGCACGTAATGAAAATACGCGCCGATGCGGCCCGGATCGCCGGAGCGCGTGATCGTCGTCGTCGCGTCCTTGCTCGACGTGCCGAAGTACAGCCACCACATCGCGAGCGACCCGGCGAACGTGCCGACGAACGCGCAAATGATCGTCGCGCTCCACTGCGTGCCGGTGGAGAACGTCGCGCCGGTCGCGAGCACCGCCTCACCCAGCGCGACGATCACGAACAGCTGGCAGCGCTCGGTCAGATGGCCGCCCTCGATCGTCCACTCGCGGGTGCTCGAGCGGCCGAGCCCCGGCAGCGCGAAGCCGAACATCGGCGCGACGTACTCGCATGCCACCGCCGCGAGCCAGCACGCGACGCGCGCGCCGTCGTGCGCGAGGCCGCCGGCGATCCACAGCACGCCCGCGATCGACACCCAGCCGAGGATCCGCCGATAGTTCGGCGCGAGCGGATGCGCGCGGCCGAGACGAGACACGATGTACACCGTCCGGCCGACCTGCATCGTGACGTACGCGAGCGCGAACACGATGCCGCGCGGGCCGAACGCATCGGGAATCGCGGCGGCCATCACGAGCCCGATCAGCATCGTCGCGAACACGAGCGCCCGGATGGGTGGCGTTTCCGGATCGAACCAGTTCGTGACCCAGCACATGTACTGCCAGCCGAGCCAGACGGCGAACCACAGGATCAGCGTCTCGAACGCGCCGCCCGGCGTCAGATGCACGAGCAGCATGTGGCTCAACTGCGTGACCGCGAACACGTAGACGAGATCGAAGAACAGCTCTTCGTACGTGACGCGCGCGTGATGTCCGTCGCGCTTGCGCAGCAGTGGATGGTCGTAGGTCGATTCGGTCATGAGGTCGCGGGTTCGGAGCACGAGGCGGATGCGGCAACCGCGACGGTACCGCAAACGCCGCGAGCGGTCGAGGAGTGAGGGTCTGGGCCCGCCGTCGAAAGCGACCCGCGGCAAACACCCGCCCGTCGCGCAAAATCGACAGTCGCGCAGCCGATCCGGCGAGACGCGTTAGACTGTCGCGATGGAGAAATGCCCTTACTGTCCGAGAATCCGCGACGAATGGGATTGCCACGGGGACGCATGCCGCCGCGAGATCGCGAAAGCGCTGCGCCGGCAGCGCGCCGGCCTCCCGATGGTGCCAGACCGGATTCGCAACGAGCTGCGCGCCGACTCGAGCGCGAGCGAAGTCATCGCGGTGCTGTCGCGGCAGCGACTGCGCGCGCGCCGCGGCAACGAGGAACGCCGCGAGCGCAAGGAAATCGAGGACGCCGACGGCGGCAAATGACCACCGCCCGGACCGCCGCCGGCGTTACGCGTCGTCCGCGGCGCGCGCGTCGACGGTCAGCATGTCCTGATACCGCACGTACGCGCACCGCAGCGACGCCTTCGCCGCATACATCGCCGCATCCGCCTTCACCAGCAACTCGTCGGACGAATCGCCGTCGAGCGGATATTCGCTGACGCCGATGCTCGCGCCGACCGCCATCCGCCGCCCGCAGATCTCGAGCTCTTCCGCGAGCACGCGCTGGATGCGCGTCGCGATGTCGCCGATCACGTCCGGCGAGCGCACGCCGGCGATCAGTACGATGAATTCGTCGCCGCCGAGCCGCGCGGCCATATCGCAGCTGCGCAGCGTCGCGTTCAGCCGCTCTGCTACCGCGACGAGCGTGCGGTCGCCGGCCGAATGCCCGAGCTGGTCGTTGATCTGCTTGAAGCGGTCGAGATCGACGAACATCACCGCGAGCCCCTCGCCCGTCACCGACGCGTGCCGGATCGCCGCGTCGAGCCGCTCGAGAAACAGCATCCGGTTCGGCAGCCCGGTCAGCGTGTCGTGGCCCGCCAGATGCGTGAGCTCCTGCTGCTTCGCGTGCAGCGCCCGCATCTGCCCGCGGATCTCCGAACGCATTCCGTCGAAGCAGCGCGCGAGGATGCCGATCTCGTCCGAGCGCGACACCGGCAGCCGCTCGGCGGCTTGAGGATCGTCGAACACGTGCGTCGTCGCGTAAGCCAGCACCTGCAGCGGCCGCGTCAGCGCGCGCGCGAACAGGATCGCCAGCACGAGCGCGAGCAGGCTCGACACGAGCACCATCCGCACGATGTGCCCGCCGAGCACGTTCGCGGACACCAGCACGTCGCCCAGCGGCCGCGACAGCCCGAGCACGATGAAGCGATTGCCTTCGGCAAGGCCAAACGGCGCGCGCGTGAATGCGAGCACCTGCGACGGCGCCTGGTCCGGATGCGCGAGCCCGTCGAGCGTCAGGTTCGCGCGCGATTCCTCGAACAGCGGCCGCGTCGCCGGGAAGCTGTCCTGCATCAGCACGCGCCGCCCGCGATCGAAACCGAACGTCTGCGACGGATCCGGATGCACGAGAAAGTCGCCCCACTCGTTCGCGAGATAGACCAGATAGTCGGTCGGCAGGTCGCGCTCGAGCCGCTTGAACACCCGCGTCAGATCGACGTCGATCACGAGCGCACCGACCGTCTGGCCGTCCGGCGCGACGATCGGCGTGCCGACGCGCAGGATCGGCCGGCCCTCCGCCGCGTGCGAGCCCTGCTCGTGATTGATGCCGATCGGCGACAGGTACACGCGCCCCGGCATCGTCGCGAGCGTGTCGAACACGTACGCGAACTGCCCTTTCTCCTGCAGCTCGCGCTCGGGCACCATCACGATCCCGCGCGAGTCGCGGTCCGCGCGAATCCGTTCGAGCCCGAAATGCGCGCGCGCGATCAGACGAATCTGCAGATATTCCGGGTGATGCGCCATGAACGTGTAATACACCTCCTCGAGCCGCACGCGCCCCGGGTTCGACAGGTCGTCGCTGCGCACGACCGCGACCGACGACGGCATCGCGGCGAGCACGAGCGCGTCGTCGGCGACGTCGCCGAGCGCGGCGCTCAGGCGCTGGCCGAGCAGCTGCGTCGACGTCAGCAGGGTGTGTTGCGCTTCCACCACGAGCATCGCGCGATTCGCGCGATACGTGTAATAGCCGGTCGCGCCGGACGCAATGACGCCGATGCACGCGAGCAGGATCGACAGCTTCGAGGTCAGGCCGAGCTTGATCATTTCGGAAAGCTCTCCGGCCTGTCGCCCGATTCGATGCGGCTCCACAGCGCTTCGCGCTCGCCGATGTCCTCGACCGGCTGAATCCAGAACAGGCGCCGGCCGGCTTCGGACACGCCGTCCGGCGACGGCGTCAGCGTGTTCGCGAGCCCCTGGCGCTGCGTGAGCAGCGCGCCGATCGCGGGTTCGAGCATGTAGTTGATCCACGCGTGCGCGAGAACGAGGTCGGACGCGCCGCGCGTGATCGCCCAGCAGTCGAGCCACGCGAGCGCGCCTTCGTCGGGAATCACGTAGCCGACGTCGACACCCGCGCGCCGCAGCAGCTCGACCTGCTGCGTGCCGTAGTTGCCGAACATCAGCGCCGCATGATGCTGGACGAACAGCGCGCTCGCCTCCTCGGGCAGCGTGTAGTAGCTGAGCAGATTGCGCCGCAGGTCGATCAGCTTGCGCGTGACCGCGTGCATCTGCGTGGGCGTCAGACGAAACGGATCCGGGTAGCCGAGCGCGAGCGCGGTAAACGAGAAGTTGTGCTGCGCGCTGTTGAAATCGAGCACCTTGCCGCGATAGCGGGGATTCCACAGCTCGAGCATCGAATGCGGGACGACCGGCACCTGCTTGCGGTCGTAGATCAGCCCCATCGACGAATACGTGAACGGAATCGCGTACGCGTTGCCGTCCCGCATCAGCCCGCCGATGCTCGACAGCTGCTGGAAATTCGGCAACTGATGCCGGCGGTTCGGAATGCGCGCGAGATCGAGCGGCTCGAGCATCTCGTCGCGCGTATAGCGCTGGATCTCCGCGGTGTTCGCCGCGAGCACGTCGAACGGCGGCGGCGAAGCGCTATGCATGCGAGACCATAACGCCTCATCCGAATCGACGAACGTGACCTCGACCTTCACGTGAAAGTGCGATTCGAATGCCTTGACGACGTCGTCGTCCGCATAGCCGGGCCACGCGAGCACACGTAAAACGTTTTCGTTCGCGGGTTGCGCCGCAGCTTCACCGGATATGCACGACAGCAAACCAAGCGAAACAATGGCGACGGCCCAGCACGACGCGTATTTCCCCGCGCATCGATAGGCACCGCTTCGCCGAATGGATCGGAGTAGGTCCAGAATCCAGCGCTGGACACCCGGTTGCATCGGGACGGCCTTTTTCGAGTTAATTGGTCTCCCCGCAACAAGACCACAAAAGAAATCGCGTGGCAATCCGAATCATCCACAGCGAGATTCGTCTGAAGTGCCGCGCGCCCCACTCGCACGCGGTCGATTGCGTCGCGCACCGCGCTGGTGTTTCGGCACTCGCTTCGCCACTTTTCGATGCACCGCAGCATGCGCGTGCGCACCACTTTCGATCATTTGGCCGCGCGATCGCGAATCACAGCACATTTCGCAGCACGTGGCGTCCATGTTTTCGCGCGCTGGCACGCCACTTGCTCATTGCCTATCGAGATTCGCAACATGATCGGCAGTATCGAGGAGAGTCGGGATGCGCAAGATGAAGCTGGTGATGGTCGGGAACGGAATGGCCGGGGTACGCACCCTGGAAGAGCTGCTCAAGCTCGCCCCGGACCTTTATGACGTGACGGTGTTCGGTGCGGAACCGCATCCGAACTACAACCGCATCCTGCTGTCGCCGGTGCTCGCGGGCGAGCAGACGCTCGAACAGATCGTGCTCAACGACTACGCGTGGTACGAGACGAACGGGATCAAGCTGCTGACGGGCAAGAAGATCGTGAAGATCGATCGCGTGAAGCGGCTCGTGATCGCCGACGACGGCACCGAAGCGCCGTACGACCGGCTGTTGCTCGCGACCGGATCGAACCCGTTCATGCTGCCGATTCCGGGTGCCGATCTCGACGGCGTGATCGGCTATCGCGACATCGCGGACACGCAGGCGATGATCGACGCGTCGTCGCGCTACAAGCGCGCGGTCGTGATCGGCGGCGGCCTGCTCGGCCTGGAGGCGGCGAACGGGCTCAAGCTGCGCGGGATGGACGTGACGGTCGTGCACCTCGCGCCGACGCTGCTCGAGCGCCAGCTCGACGCGAAGGCGGGCGACCTGCTGCGCCAGTCGCTCGAAGCGCGCGGCCTCAAATTCCTGATGGAGAAACAGACCGCCGCGCTGATCGGCGACGGCCCGGACGGCAGCGCCCGCGTGCGCGCGGTGCGCTTCAGCGACGGCGAAACCTGCGATGCCGATCTCGTCGTGATGGCGATCGGCATCCGGCCGAACACGACGCTCGCCGAAAGCGCGGGGCTTTACTGCAACCGGGGCGTCGTGGTCAACGACACGATGCAGACCTACGATCCGCGCATCTACGCGGTCGGCGAATGCGTGAGCCATCGCGGCGTCGCGTACGGCCTCGTCGCGCCGCTGTTCGAGCAGGCGAAGGTCGCCGCGAACCATCTCGCCGAATTCGGCATCGGCCGCTACACCGGCTCGGTCACGTCGACGAAGCTGAAGGTCACCGGCATCGACCTCTATTCGGCCGGCGAATTCCTCGGCGGCGAAGGCACCGAGGAAATCACGCTGTCCGATCCGCTCGCGGGCGTCTACAAGAAGCTCGTGATCAAGGAGGACAAGATCGTCGGCGCGTGCCTGTACGGCGACACCGCGGACGGCGCGTGGTACTTCAAGCTGCTGCGCGAAGGGCGCAACGTCTCCGATATCCGCGATACGCTGATGTTCGGCGAGACGAGCCTCGGCGACACCGGTCACGCAGGCGCGACGCACGCGGTGGCGCTTGCCGACACCGCCGAGGTGTGCGGCTGCAACGGCGTCTGCAAGGGGACGATCGTCAGCGCGATCAAGGAGAAGGGCCTCTTCACGATCGACGAGGTGCGCAAGCACACGAAGGCGTCCGCGTCGTGCGGATCGTGCACGGGCCTCGTCGAGCAGATCCTGATGTCGACGCTCGGCGGCGACTACTCGGCGTCGCCGAAGGCGAAGCCCCTCTGCGGCTGCACCGACCGCACGCACGCGGAGGTGCGCAACGCGATCCGCGAGCACAAGCTGCTGTCGGTGCCCGATGCGATGCACTTCCTCGAATGGCGCACGCCGAACGGCTGCTCGACCTGCCGCCCCGCGCTGAACTACTACTGCATCAGCACGTGGCCGCACGACGCGAAGGACGATCCGCAGTCGCGCTTCATCAACGAGCGCGCGCACGCGAACATCCAGAAGGACGGCACCTACTCGGTCGTGCCGCGCATGTGGGGCGGCGTGACGACGGCCGACGAGCTGCGCCGCATCGCGGACGTCGTCGACAAGTACGCGATCCCGACCGTCAAGGTCACCGGCGGCCAGCGCATCGACCTGCTCGGCGTGAAGAAGGAGGATCTGCCCGGCGTGTGGACCGATCTCGGGATGCCGAGCGGCCACGCGTACGCGAAGGCGCTGCGCACCGTGAAGACCTGCGTCGGCTCCGAATGGTGCCGCTTCGGCACGCAGGATTCGACGCTGATGGGCCAGCAGCTCGAGCGCGCGCTGTGGCGCATGTACGCGCCGCACAAGGTCAAGATCGCGGTGTCCGGCTGCCCGCGCAATTGCGCGGAGTCGGGCATCAAGGACGTCGGCGTGATCGGCGTCGATTCGGGCTGGGAAATCTACGTCGGCGGCAACGGCGGGATCAAGACCGAGGTCGCGCAGTTCTTCTGCAAGGTCAAGACGCACGAGGAAGTGCTCGAGTATGCGGGCGCGTTCCTGCAGCTCTATCGCGAGGAAGGCTGGTATCTCGAGCGCACCGTCCACTATCTGGAGCGCGTCGGCCTCGATCACGCGAAGGCGCGCGTGCTTGACGACGCCGACAATCGGCGCGCACTGTGGGAGCGCCTGCAGTCCGCGCTGAAGGACGAGCCCGATCCGTGGCACGACGCGCAGACCGCGCGGGTCGATCTGCGCCAGTTCGAACCGATCGCGGTCGAACCCGCCGGTCACTGATCGTCACGCCCACCGACAAGGAATGCACAAGATGTCTTCTCTCGAACAGGAATGGATCGCTGTCTGCAATCTCGACGACATCCCGCCGCTCGGCGCGCGCGTCGTCAAGCGTCCGAACGGCGGCCCGGTCGCCGTGTTTCGCACCGACGGCGACGCGGTGTTCGCGCTGCTCGATCGCTGCCCGCACCGGGGCGGCCCGCTGTCGCAAGGGATCGTGCACGGCGGGCAGGTCACCTGCCCGCTGCACGGCTACAACATCGCGCTCGACAGCGGCTGCGCGATGCTGCCCGACGAAGGCTGCACGACGCCGTTCAGCGTCGAGCGCGCCGGCGACGCGGTGCTGCTCAAGCGTAGCGAGCTCGCGACGCTCGCGCTCGACGAGGCCGCGCCCGTCGCTCCCGGTCCCGCCGCATGACAGCGGACGCTGCACGGCCGCTCGCGCCGGGCGATGCCGCGGCGGTTCGCGACACGCGCTCGACCTGCTGCTATTGCGGCACCGGCTGCGGCGTGATAATCGAGACGCGCGGCGACGAGATCGTCGGCGTGCGCGGCGACCCGGACCATCCGGCGAACTTCGGCCGGCTCTGCTCGAAAGGCAGCACGCTGCATCTGACCGCCGCGCCGCTGCGGTACGCGCAGACGCGCGCGCAGCATCCGGAGTGGCGGACGTCGCGCGACGCGGCGCGCACGCGCGTGTCGTGGGACGACGCGCTGGATCACGTCGCGCAGCGCTTCGCGCAGATCGTCGAGCGGCACGGCCCGGATTCGGTCGGCCTGTACGTGTCGGGCCAGTTGCTGACCGAGGATTACTACGTGTTCAACAAGCTCGCGAAAGGGCTGATCGGCACGAACAACATCGATTCGAATTCGCGGCTCTGCATGAGCTCGGCCGTCGTCGGCTACAAGAAGACGCTCGGCGCCGATGCGCCGCCGTGCAACTACGACGATCTCTATCATGCGGGCACCGTGTTCATCGCCGGCGCGAATCCGGCGTACGCGCACCCGATCCTCTATCGCCGGCTCGAAGCGGCGCGCGAGCGCAATCCCGCGATGAAGGTGATCGTCGCCGATCCGCGCCGCACCGACGCGGCCAGCGACGCGACGCTGCATCTCGCGCTGCAGCCCGGCACCGACGTCGCGCTGTTCAACGCGATGCTGCACGTGCTGATCGAGGACGGCGGGCTCGACCGCGCGTTCGTCGACGCGCACACGAGCGGCTTCGACGCGGTGCGCGAGCTGGTGCGCGACTACGCGCCGGCCGTCGCCGCGCAGATCTGCGGGCTGCGCGCGGACGACATCGTGAAAGCCGCGCGCTGGTTCGCCGAAGGGCCGTCGCTGTCGCTGTACTGCCAGGGGCTGAACCAGTCGTCGCACGGCACCGACAAGAACGTCGCGCTGATTCACCTGCATCTCGCGACCGGCCAGATCGGCAAGCCCGGCGCGGGCCCGTTCTCGCTGACCGGCCAGCCGAACGCGATGGGCGGCCGCGAGGTCGGCGGGATGGCGACGCTCGCGTCCGCGCATCGCGATCTCGCGAATCCGGCCGACCGCGCGGAAATCGCGCAACTGTGGGGCGTCGACGACGTGCCCGCGCAGCCCGGCCTCACCGCGGTCGAGATGTTCGAGCGGCTCGCGGACGGCACGCTGAAGGCGGTGTGGATCGTCTGCACGAATCCCGCGCATTCGCTGCCGAACCAGTCGGCCGTGCGCGCGGGGCTCGCGCGCGCCGAGTTCGTCGTGCTGCAGGACGCCTACGCGCACACCGGCACCGCGCCGTATGCGGACGTGCTGCTGCCCGCCACGACCTGGGGCGAGAAGAACGGCACCGTGACGAATTCCGAGCGGCGGATCTCGCGTGTGCGCGCGGCCGTCACGCCGTACGGCGACGCGCGCGACGACTGGCGGATCGCCGCCGACGTCGGCCGCCGCCTCGAGGCGCGCCTCGCGCCGGGCCGGCCGACGCTGTTCCCGTACCCGGACGCGGAAGCGATCTGGAACGAGCATCGCGCGAGCACGGCCGGTCGCGACTGCGACATCACCGGGCTGTCGTGGCCGATGCTCGAGCGCGACGGGCCGCAGCAGTGGCCGCTGCCGGCGGGCGCGTGGCAAGGCACCGCGCGGCTCTATGAAGACGGACGCTTTCCGACCGCCGACGGCCGCGCGCGCTTCATCCCGACGCCGTACCGGCCTGTCGCGGAAGCGGTCGACTCGCGCTACCGCTTCGCGCTGACGACCGGCCGCCTGCGTGACCAATGGCACGGCGGCAGCCGGACGGGCACCGTGCCGAAGCTGTTCGCGCATGCGCCCGAGCCGGTGGTCGGCGTGTCGCCGGCGGACTGCGCACGGCTCGGGCTCGGCGCGCACGATTTCGTGCACCTGACGTCGCGCCGCGGCAGCGCGCTGCTGCCGGTGCGTGCCGACGACGCGGTCGCGCCCGGCCAGGCGTTCACGCCGATGCACTGGGGCGACGAGTTCGTGTCGGGCCTGGCGGGCAATCGCGTCGGCGCGGGGATCAACGCGGTGATGTCGCCGGCGCTCGATCCGCATTCGCGCCAGCCGGAGCTGAAACACGCGGCCGCGAAGCTGCTGAAGGCCGACCTGCCGTGGCGCTGGCAGATCGTCGCGCGGCTGCCCGCCGACGTGCTGCTCGAGCGGCAGCAGCGGCTGCGCGCGCTGTTCGCGTGCTTTCCGTACGCGAGCTGCGTGCCGTTCGGCGACGACTCATACGGCGGCCTCGCATGGCGCGCGGCCGCCTACGATCCGGCGCCGGCCGAGCTGCATCGCGAGATCGAGGCGCTGTTCGACCTGCCCGAGCACGCGGCCGACGTGATGACGTACGGCGACGTGCGGCGCAGCACCGGCCGGCGCGTGCGCATCGCCGACGGCGCGCTCGTGTCGTTCTCGGTGTGGGGCGCCGCCGGCACGACCGAGGACAGCGCGGCCGTGCTGCGCGGCTACGTCGAAAGCGGCGCGAGCGTCGGCGCGATCGGCCGGATGCTGCTGCTCGCGGGCCGCGTGCCGCTGCAACCCGCGCCGTCGCGCGGCCGCGCGGTCTGCAATTGCGTCGGCGTCGGCGAGCGCGACATCGTCGCGGCACTCGCCGATTGCCCCGCCGCCGCGACGCCGGCGGAACGGCTCGTGTCGCTGCAGACGCGACTCAAATGCGGCACGCAGTGCGGATCGTGCGTGCCGGAGATTCGCCGGCTGATTGCCGGCGCGGCGCAACGCGCGGTGCCGGTCGCGCCGTAGCGCGGCTGCCGCCGCCCGGCGCCATCGACGTCAATCGCCCGTCGAGCCGCCATCGCGCACCAGCGCAAGCACCGATGCGACGAGCCGGTCGCATCGCGCGCCGCAAAAGTCGAACGCATCGCGCTCGGCGACGTCGAGATCGCGCACCAGCGCGCCGCGCAGCATCCGCCGCGCCCGATGATGGCGGCTGCGCACCGTCGCTTCGGGCAGGTCGAGGCATTGAGCCGTCTCCTCGACGCTCATTTCCTCGACCGAGCGCAGCACGAACACCACGCGAAACGCGTCCGGCAATTCGTCGATCCGGCGCTCGAGCAGGCTGCGCAGCTCGGCTCGCGACGCCGCCTGCTCGGGCGTGCCACCGATGTCATCGATCATGTCGACCTCGTCTGCCCGGCCGTCGCCGTCCACGATCGGCATCGCGTCCGAGCGCCGCTTCGCGCGACGCACGCGCCCGAAGCATTCGTTCAGCACGAGACGCGACAGCCACGTCGACAGCGACGACTCGCCGCGAAACTGCCCGATCGCGCGATATGCGGCGAGATACGCAACCTGCAGCGCCTCTTCGGTCTCTTCGTCGTTGCGCAGGACCGCGCGCGCGAGCCGGAACAGCCGCCGGTTGTGCGCGCGCATCATCGACGCGAACGCCGCGTGATCGCCGGCCGCGATCCGGCGCACGATGTCCTGCTCGCTGTGCTCGCCCTGCTCGCCGACGAGCGCCGGATGGTCGTCGACGTCGAAAGAAACCGTCATTCGCGCTCCCTTGTCCGGTGTCACCGGACGATCAGCATCCCGTGCATCGTCGGATGGAACGTACATCGATACGGAAACCGGCCGGGCGCGCGCGCGACGAACCGCCAGCTCGCCTGCGGCGCGATACTGCCCGAATCGAACGTGCGCGCGTCCGCGCTGACCGTGTGCGGAACGAGATCCCGGTTGATCCATAGTATGCGATCGCCAGGATGGACCGTCAGCACCGGCGGATTGAAGCGCATCTGCTCGATGACGACGGTCCGTGTGCCGGCCGCCGCCGCGCCGGGCAAACCGCCGCCTGCGAGCGCCAACAGCGCCAACAACACACCGGCGCAGCGCGCGGCCGCGCGCTCATTGCGCACCGCCCTTCCCCAGTTGCGACTGCAGATGCTTCGCGTGCTCCAGGTGCGCGACGAACGCCGGCCTCACCTTGACGAGCAGCGCCTTCAGGTCCGCATTCTGCGCGCTCGGAATCAGCGTGTGGTCGAGCGCGCCGATCACCGCCTCGTGATACGCGACTTCGTGATCGACGTACGCGTGATCGAACTGCTTGCCGTCGAGCGTGCGCAGGTGCGCGAGGTTGTCGTCGCCGCCGTGCTTCAGGTCCGCGCTGGTCGGGTTGTCCTCCGGCGTCACGCCGAGCCGGTGCACGAGATCCCCCGCCGCGTTGTTCACCGAGGTGTGGTCCGTCACCATCTGCTTTGCGAACGCCATCACGGCCTTGTCGTGCGTCTTCGATTCCGCGAGATTGCCGGCGTCGATGTCGACCTGGTTCGCGGTCACGACGATCGCCGAAATCTGCGCGTCGTTCGGCCCGGCACTCTGCGCGAATGCCTGCGTGCAGGCCATCAGCAGCGCGCCGCAGAGCGCTACGTTGACTGTTGCTTTCATCTCCAATCCTCCGAACATCGGTGGACGAGCCTGCGTCGTCCGCGCGAGCGACATCACGCCGCTCATGTCATTGGATGTCGCGTGTGTCGCGCCCGTTTCCGTCGAGTTCGTCAAAAAAAACGATATGACGATAAGATCATGGGCGGGCGTCTTCGCAGCGGTCACCGTCAACCGGCAGGAACAAGGGGAATACATGGATACGCAAAGCAGGGAAACGCAGGGAATGTGCCGGGAACGGCTCGAGCGAATCGAGCGTTTCGTCGACGAAACCTATATCGCGACCGGCAAGCTGCCCGGCGCCCTGCTGCAGGTGTGGCGGCGCGGCGAGCTGACCCTGAACTCGGTGCTCGGCCTGGCCGACCGCGAGCGACAGGTGCCGCTGGCCGAGAATTCGATCTTCCGCATCTACTCGATGACCAAGCCCGTCACGTCGGTCGCGCTGATGATGCTGGTCGAAGAATGCCGGATCGCGCTGGACGACCCCGTCAGCAAGTACATCCCGTCGTGGGAAAAGCTGGGCGTCTACGCCGGCGGCTTCATGGAAAGCTTCCAGACCCGCCCGGTCGCGCGGCCGATGCTGGTGATCGACCTGCTGCGCCACACGTCGGGCCTGACCTACGGCTTTCAGCAGAATACCAACGTCGATGCGGCCTACCGCAAGCTGAAAGTGGGCGATCTCCATACGGAGGACACGCTCGACGACATGATCGAGAAACTGGCCGGCCTGCCGCTCGAATTCTCGCCGGGCGACGCGTGGAACTACTCTCTCTCCACCGATGTGCTCGGCTATCTGGTGGGCAAGGTCAGCGGGATGCCGTTCGACACCTTCGTGCAGGAACGCATTTTCGATCCGCTCGGCATGGTCGATACCGGCTTTCATGTGCCGCCGGAGAAGGCGGCCCGCTTTTGCGCGTGCTACAGCATCGGCCAGCTCGGTTCGAAGGTGGTCTCCACGGACGGGCCGGTGCTGGTGGACGATCCACGCACGAGCCCCTATCTGAAGCCGCCCCGCCTCGTTTCCGGCGGCGGCGGGCTCGTGTCCACCGCCGCCGACTACATGCGCTTCGCGCGCATGCTGCTGCAGGGCGGCGAGCTGGACGGGGTACGGTTGCTCGCGCCGAAAACGCTGGAGCTGATGACCGCCAATCACCTGCCGGGCGGCGCCGACCTGCCGCGCATGTCGCGGTCGATGTTCAGCGAGGCCGCTTACGACGGCGTCGGCTTCGGGCTCGGTTTCGCGACCACCGTGACGCCGGCCACGACGATGCTGCCCGGCAGCGCCGGCGACTTCTTCTGGGGCGGCGCGGCAAGCACCTATTTCTGGGTCGATCCGCAGGAGGAACTGATCGCGCTGTTCCTGACCCAGATGCTGCCGTCGTCCGCGTACCCGTTGCGCCGGCAACTGCGCACGCTCGTCTATAGCGCGATCACGGAGCCGAAGGGCGCGGCGCGCTGAGCGTGCCCGCTCCCCCGAACGCCGCGAGAATCCGCTTCTCGAGCGCGACGTAATTGCGATCGAAATGGTGGTCGCCCGACGTGCGGATCACGTCGGCGCCGGTGTTCGCGAGCGCCGGGCACAGCGTGTCCTTCTCGTGCTCGCCGTAGAAGCATTGCACGATCCGCGGCGGCACCTTCGCGATCTCCGGCCGTGCCTGCAGCGCGCGCTCGCCGGCCGGCATCCCGAGCCAGCCGGTCACGCGGATCTGGAAGTCGGCCTCAGGAGCTAAGCCGAGCAGCGACATCACCGTCACCTTGTCGCGCAGCGCGTCCGGCAGCCGGTTGTACGCGAACGGCATCACGTCCGCGCCGAACGAGTAGCCGACGAGCGCGATGCGCGTCGCATGCCAGCGCGTCGCGTACGTGCGCATCACGCGCGCGAGGTCGCGGCTCGTCTGCTCGGGCGTCTTCTCGCTCCAGAAATAGCGCAGGCTGTCCCAGCCGACGACCGACACGCCATCCTTCTGCAGCGCTTCCGCGATCGTCTTGTCGAGATCGCGCCAGCCGCCGTCGCCCGACATCACGATCGCGAGCCGGCCATCCGGCCGCGCGGCCGGCAGCTCGATCAGCGGCAGGTCGGACACGTCGAGCGCATCCGCGCTGCCGTCGTGCAGATGCGGCGTCACGAGCGCGACGAGCTTCGCCGCGTCGCCGGCCGGCGCCGTGTCGACAAAGCCCGGCATCGCGCGGCGCGCGATCGTCGGATCGGGCGCGCACGGCTTGAAGCGCGGATCGAGCGCCGGCTGCGCATCGACCGACACCGCGCCCGCGATCGTGTTCTCCGGCGCCATCGACAGAATCTGCTTCGCGAGCGTGCCGCCCTGCCCGGCGCCCGCGACGATCGGCGCGAAATACCGCGCCGAGCGCGCCTGCCGCTCGAGCTGATGGCTGATCGATTCGGCGTCGCCGTCGAGGTGATGGCAGGTTTCAGGCTTCGCGGGCCGCCTGTCTGCCGGTTTGCCGACCGGGTTCGCCTGCACGTTCGCGGCGAGGTTCGCCGCATAGCGCGCGGTGTCGACGCCGACCGTCATCGCGCCCGCCTTCGCGAGCGCGTCGGCGGCATCCTGGTCGGCCGCGCTCCAGCCCTCGTCGCGCGAAAAAAGCACGACGAAGCCGCGCATCGCCCCGGCCGGTTTCGTGACCGTCACCGGGCCATACCGGCCGCCCGACACCATCTCGGCCGCATGCGCGGCCACGGCGCCGCAAGCGAGCGCCGCACACGCGAGCACGGCCCGCGCGAATCCCTGTTTGAAGTTCATGAACGCCGACCTCCCGCCAGCAAAGACAGATCCGCGAGCGCGACGAACACGCTGACCGAGCCCGACGCCGCGAGATAGCGCGGCTCCCACTGAGGCTCGAACTTGCTCTTGAATGCACGCAAGCCACGGAAGTTGTAGAAACGGCCGCCGAAGCGCCAGACCATCAGCCCGAAGCGATGCCACGGCGACGGCATCGCCGCCGCGCCCATCCCCGAGAACGGCGCGATCCCAAGGCTCAGCCTGCGAAACCCCGCTTCCTTCAGATGCAGCGCGAGCTGCGTGAACAGATACTCCATCGCGTACGGCGACGCGCCCGGCAAGTGCCGCATCACGCCGACCGTCGCCTCGGTGTTCAGGTCGGTCGTCATGAACGTGACGAACGCGATCGGCGCGCCGGCCTGGCGCACGAGCATCACCGACTGCGTCGCGAGATAGTCGTCGTGGAACGCGGCGACCGAGAAGCTCTTCTCGCGCGCGTCGCGGCTGCCGAGCCAGCCGTCGGAGATGTCGCGCAGCGCGGGCAGCACGTCCGGCACGCGCTGCGGCCCGATCACCTCGACCGCGAGCGCGTCGCGGTCCGCGCGGCGCAGCGCATAACGCAGATGGGAGCGGTGCGAGCCCTTCAGGTCGAACTCGTCGAGCACGACATGCGCTTCTTCGCCGAGCTTCATCAGCGTGAGGCCCGCGTCGAGATACAGCGGCAGCGCGCTCGCGCGCACCTGATAGAACGCCGCGCGCCCGCCGTGCGTGCGCGCGAGCGCGATGAACCGGCCGATCAGCGCCGGCCATTCGTCGCGCGGGCCGACCGGATCGTGCAGCGCGGCCCACGTGCGGCCGTGCTTCGCGTACATCAGGAACGCCTCGCGCGATTCGGAGAACAGGAAACTCTTGTCGCCCATCAGCGCGAGGCCCGCGTCGCTGCACGTTTGCGCGCGGATGATCCGCTCCGCGTCGAGCAGATCCTGCGGCGCCGGCGTCACGAAGCGGCCGGGCGCGAGGCGCAGCAGTTGCCACAGCGCGAACATCGCCGCGCACAGGCCGGCCGCGGACGTCGCGCGCAGCGCCCGCGACGCGCGCTCGTCGAACGAGAAGTGCGACCACAGATCCTGCGTGTAAGGCGTGCCGCGAAACGCGAAGCATAGCACCCAGACCGCGAGCATCAGCACCATCGCGACCGACGCGAACCAGCCGGCCGTGAAGCGCTCCGCGAACAGCGACGAATGCCGTTTGAAGCGGCGCCGGCTGACGAGCAGCAGCACGAGCAGCGCGCCGAGCACGCCGGCCTCGACGAACGCGAGGCCCTTCGCGAACGACAGCGCAAAGCTCACGGCGGTGATCGCGAACGTCATCCACCACGCGGCGTCGAGCCGGCGCAGCAGCCCGCGCGCGACGAACAGCAGCGCGACGCCGAGCACCGCGGACAGCATCTGCGACCCTTCGAGCACCCACAGCGGCACGACGTGGCGCAGGATCGCGATTCGATGCCAGAACGCGGGCGTCGCGCTCGAGATCACGAGCATGCTGCCGACCGCGAACGTGACGAGGCTCAGGAACAGCGGCGCGAGCTGCGACACGCGCGCGGCCTGCCGCGTGACGAGCCGGCGCCGCAGCGCGCGGCCCTCGAAGCCCGCGAGCAGCCCGGCCGACAGCACGAGCGGCACGCCGAAGTAGATCGCGCGGTACGCGATCAGCGCGGCGACCATCTCGTGCGCGGGCACCGCGCGGCCGAGCGTGAACACCATTGCCGCCTCGAACACGCCGATCCCGCCGGGCGTGTGGCCGATCATCCCGAACAGCAGCGCGGCCGAGTAGACCGCGACGAAGGTCGGGAAGCCGACCGGCGCCGCGGGCAGCAGCGCCCACAGCGTCAGGCCGGCGGCGATCACGTCGAGCACCGAGAACGCGAGCTCGGTCACGAGGTCGCGGCGCGCCGGCACGTCGAACGCGAGGCGGCTCAATCGCCGGCTCAAGCGCGTGCGCAGCGGCCGCGCGGTGCGGCCGCAAGCGGCGACCAGCGCGGCGAGCGCCGCGAGCAGCACCGCGCCGCCCGCGCTCAGCACGCCGGGCGCGACATCCAGCAGCGCCGCGAGCGGCTGGCCGCCGTCGACCATGCCGCCCGTGCCGCCGATGCCGCCGATGCCGGCCAAGCCGACCATGCCGAGCGCGGCGATCAGCACGAGCGCGAGCGTCAGCGCCGCGCTCGTGAACACGGTCATCCGGCCGACCTGCGCGGGCGTGACGCCCGCCGTGCCATACGCGCGCGCGCGCACCGCGCCGCCCGTCAGCGCGCCGAAGCCGGTCGCGTTGCCGAGCGCGGAGCCGGCGATCGCGCCGATCCATAGCGGCGCGCGCGGCACACGCGCACCGACGTAGCGCAACCCGACCGCGTCGCGGCCGACGAGCGCGAGATAGCTGATCGCGGTCGCGCCGAGCGATGCGCCCCACTGGCGTGCGGACAGGTGCCGCAACTGGCGGATCACGGCGTGATAGTCGACCGCCTCGGACAGATGCTGGAAGACGACGATCAGCAGCAGCGCGATGCCGAGCGCGAGCAGCGGCGACAGCACGCGCTCGTTGCGCAGCAGCGTCGACGCGCGGCCGAGCGAATCGGTGAAACGGAAACGCATGAGTTATCCGGGGTGTCGCAGAGGGGATCGCGGCGCCGGGTGAGCAGGCGGCGAATCGGGTCGTTTAGCGGCGGCGAACCGTCGACACTGAGGCCGGTGGCGCCTGAATCGGGACCACGAGTATACAAAGCAAATATTACAAAATCTTTCGCCAGGCCCGGCGGCCTTGCCGGACGGAGCGCGAGCGCCCGCAAACGGGATACTAAGCGGTCCCTCCATACGCGAACGCGCAATTTTACCGGGAACGGCCGGGCATTTCGTCGGACGTTTCGATCGGCGCAAGCGCGCGTGCCACTGCCCGTCCCGGCACAAACCCTTCCTTGAAATTAACTAACCCATCAATTAGTGTCATCTGCATGAACCCGAAACCCACCGTCTCGAAACCTCGCGGCCGCCGGCCGTCGAGCGGCGACGTCGACGTGCGCGACCGCATGCTCGACATCGCCACCGGCCTGTTCGCCGAGCGCGGGATCGCGGCGACGACCGTCGCGCAGATCGCGGATGCGGCCGGCGTCACGTCGGCGATGGTTCACTACTACTTCACGAACCGCGAGCAACTGCTGGACGCGATCGTCGAGGAGCGGCTGATGCAGGTGATCGCGTTCGTGTGGCGGCCGGCCGACGCGCGGGCCGACGACGATCCGTTCGCGCTCGTCGACGAGCTCGTCGCGCGATTCTTCGACGTCACCGAACGGATGCCGTGGCTGCCGCCGCTGTGGCTGCGCGAGATCGTCAACGAGGGCGGCCAGTTGCGCGAGCGGATGCTCGAGCGCATCCCGATCGAGCACATCCGCCAGTTCGCCGACGAGATCCGGCACGCGCAGCACGCGGGCGTCGTCAATCCCGGCATCGAGCCGCTGTACCTGTTCAACTCGATCATCGCGCTCGTGATGCTGCCGCTCGCGACGTCGAAGCTCTGGCACAGCGCGCGCGGGCTGCCGCCGCTCGATCGCCGCGCGCTGCAGCGGCACATTGGCGCGCTGCTCGGATTCGGGCTGCGGCCTCCGCCGCCCGCGCCCACGCCCTCACCCGCCGCGCGCCGCGCGCGAACCGCACGGAGCGCGCCGTGAGCCGCCCGCGTGGGCCGTCGATCGCGCTCGCCGCCGCACGCGCGGCGCTCGCCGCGAGCGCGCTGTTCGTCGCCGGATGCGGGCCGCGTTCCGACGGCGCGAACGGCTATCAGGGCTACGTCGAAGGCGAGTTCGTCTATCTGTCGTCGTCGCAATCGGGCACGCTGACGCAGCTGTCCGTGCAGCGCGGCCAGACGGTCGGCCTCGATGCGCCCGCGTTCGCGCTCGAAGCGGTCGACGAAACGGCCGCGCTGCGGCTGGCGCAGCATCAGCTCGCGGCCGCGCACGCGCAGTTCGCCGATCTGCAGACCGGCAAGCGGCCACCGGAAGTGAACGTGACGAAGGCGCAGCTCGCGCAGGCCGTCGCGCAGGCCGGCAAGGCCGCGCAGCAATTGACGCGCGACGAGCTGCAGTTCCGCGCGGGCGGGATCTCGCGGCAGCAGCTCGACGATTCGCGCACGAACGCGCAGACGACGGCCGCGCAGGTCCACGAACTGCGCAGCCAGCTCGACGTCGCGCGGCTGCCCGGCCGCGCGCAGCAGATCGCCGCGCAGTCCGCGCAGGTCGACGCCGAGCAGGAGGCCGTCGCCGAGGCCCAGTGGAAGCTCGATCAGAAGCGCGTCGCGACACCCTCGGCCGGGCTCGTCTACGACACGCTGTATCGCGTCGGCGAATGGGTGCCGGCCGGCAATCCGGTCGTGCAGATGCTGCCGCCGCAGAACGTGAAGGTGCGCTTCTTCGTGCCCGAAAACGTCGTCCCGCTGCTCGAGCCGGGCCGCGCGGTCGACATCCAGTGCGACGGCTGCGCGGCCGACGTGCCCGCGCGGATCACGTTCGTGTCGAGCGAGGCCGAATACACGCCACCCGTGATCTACAGCAACGAGAGCCGCACGAAGCTCGTGTTCATGGTCGAGGCCCGGCCGGCCGTCGCGAACGCGGCGAAGCTGCATCCGGGCCAGCCCGTGTCGGTGAAACTGCGATGAACGCGCCACCCGCCCCGTACGCGATCGACGTCAGCAAGCTGAACAAGCATTTCGGCGCGAAGCACGTCGTGAAGGATGTGTCGCTGCGCGTCGCGCGCGGCGAGATCTTCGGCTTCCTCGGCCCGAACGGCAGCGGCAAGACGACGTCGATCCGGATGATGTGCGGGCTGCTGACGCCCGACTCCGGTATCGGCACGTGCCTCGGCTACGACATCGTGCGCGACAGCGCGCAGATCAAACGGCGCGTCGGCTACATGACGCAGCGCTTCTCGTACTGGGACGACCTGTCGATCCGCGAGAACCTCGATTTCGTTGCGCGGATGTACGAGATGCCGGACCGCAAGACCGCGGTCGCCCGCGCGCTCGATTCGCTCGGCCTCGCGCGCCGCGCGAACCAGTTGACGGGCACGCTGTCCGGCGGCTGGAAGCAGCGGCTCGCGCTCGCCGCGTGCATGCTGCACGGCCCCGAGCTGCTGCTGCTCGACGAGCCGACCGCCGGCGTCGATCCGGCCGCGCGCCGCGACTTCTGGGAGGAGCTGCACCGGCTCGCCGAGCAGGGCATCGCGGTGCTCGTCAGCACGCACTACATGGACGAGGCCGAGCGCTGCCACAAGCTCGCGTACATCGCGTACGGCGAGCTGCTCGCGCAAGGCACCGCCGCCGAGATCGTCGCGTCGCAGGGGCTCGCGACGCGCGCGATCGCGGGCGAGCGGCTGACCGAGCTGTCCGCGCGGCTGCGCGCGCTGCCCGGCGTCGAGCAGACCGTCGTGTTCGGCGCGACGCTGCACGTGAGCGGCCGCGACCGGCCCGCGCTCGACGCGGCGCTCGCGCAAGCCGCCGCCGAAGATTCGTCGCTGCGCGTCGAGCCGGTCGACACCGGCCTCGAGGACGTGTTCATCTACATGATGGGCCGCGCGGACGTCGGCAACGGCAAAGCAGGCGCGCCGTCATGAGCACGCCGCTGCGCTTTGCCCGATCGTTCTCGTTCGCGCGCTGGTGGAGCATCGTGCTGAAGGAGTTCCTGCAACTGCGCCGCGACCGCGTGACGTTCGCGATGATCGTCGGCGTGCCGATCCTGCAGCTCACGCTGTTCGGCTTCGCGATCAACACCGACCCGAAACATCTGCCGACCGCGGTGATCGTCGCGGACACGAGCCCGTTCGAGCGCAGCTTCGTCGCCGCGATGCGCAACTCCGACTACTTCGACGTGATCGAGACGCTGCCCGACGAAGCGTCCGCGCGGCACGCGCTCGCGCGCGGGGACGTGCAGTTCGTGCTCACCGTGCCCGCCGATTTCTCGCGGCGGCTGCTGCGCGGCGAGCGCCCGTCGCTGCTCGTCGAGGCGGACGCGACCGATCCGGTCGCGATCGGCTCCGCGCTCGACGCACTGACGGGCCTCGTGCAGCCGGTCGCGGACAAGGATCTCGTCGGCCCGCTCGCGCATCTGAACGGCCGTCCGGGCGCGTTCGACGTCGTGCTGCACCGGCTGTACAACCCGGAGGGGATCACGCAGTACAACGTCGTGCCGGGCCTGATGGGCGTGATCCTGACGATGACGATGGTGATGATGACCGGCCTCGCGATCACGCGCGAGCGCGAGCGCGGCACGATGGAGAACCTGCTCGCGACGCCCGTGCTGCCGATCGAGGTGATGACCGGCAAGATCGTCCCTTACGTGTTCATCGGGCTGATCCAGGTATCGATCATACTCGTGGCCGCGCGCATCGTGTTCCACGTGCCGTTCGTCGGCAGCGTGCTCGCGATCTATCTGTCCGCGCTGCTGTTCATCGCCGCGAACCTGACGGTCGGGATCACGCTGTCGTCGCTCGCGCAGAACCAGCTTCAGGCGATGCAGCTCGCGGTGTTCTACTTCCTGCCGAACATCCTGCTGTCCGGCTTCATGTTCCCGTTCGCCGGCATGCCGAAGTGGGCGCAGTTCATCGGCAACCTGCTGCCGCTCACCTACTTCGACCGCCTCGTGCGCGGCATCCTGCTCAAAGGGAACGGCTGGGCCGACCTGTGGCCGTCCGCGTGGCCGGTCGCCGTGTTCACGGTCGTCGTGATGGGCATCGCGCTGCGCTTCTATCGGCGCACGCTCGACTAGGCGGATGCCGATGCATGCCCGCCCGCCCCTGGCCGCCCTCGCCGCCCTCACCCGCGTCAGCCACCTCACCCGTCGCGCGGCGCTCGCCGCACACGTTGGCGCGGTCGCGATGCTCTGCGCGGCATGCACGGTCGGCCCGGACTTCAACACGCCGGCCGCGCCGGCGACGCAGCGCTACACGGCCGGCGAGCTGCCGGCCGCCACCGAGGCCGCGAGCGGCGCGGCCGGCGCCGCGCAGACGTTCGCGACCGCGCCGCATGCGCCGCGCCAATGGTGGACGCAGTTCCGCTCCGATGCGCTGAACCGCCTCGTCGACGAAGCGTGGCAGCACAGCCCGACGCTCGACGACGCACGCGCGAAGCTCGTGCAGGCACGGCAAAACTACGTGGCCGAAGCGGGCGCGAAACTGCTGCCGCAAGTCGACGCGAGTGTGTCCGCCACACGCGAGCAGGTCGACGTCGCCGCGTTCGGGATTCCGAACGTGCGCAACCCGGGGCCGTTCACGCTGATCGACGCGTCGGTCAGCGTGTCGTACGCGCTCGACCTGTTCGGCGGCAACCGGCGCGCGCTCGAAGCGCTGCTCGCGCAGGTCGACTACGCGTCGTACGAGCTCGACGCCGCGCGCCTGACGCTCGCCGGCGACGTCGTCGCGACGGCGATCCGGCGCGCGTCGCTCGCGCGGCAGATCGCGCTGACGCAACAGCTCGTCGACGCGCAGACGCGGCAATTGCGGATCGTCGACGCGCGCTACGCGGCGGGCGGCGTGTCGCTCGCCGACGTGCGCGCGCAGCGCACGCTGGTCGCGCAAACGCAGGCGTCCCTGCCGCCGCTCGCCGCGCAGCTCGCGCAGGCGGATCACCGGCTCGCGATCCTGCTCGGCGTGCCGCCGTCCGACGCGCATCTGCCGGACCTGACGCTCGACGCGCTGCATCTGCCCGACACGCTGCCGGTCACGCTGCCGTCGACGCTCGCGCGCGAGCGGCCCGACATCCGCGCGGCGCAAGCGCTGCTGCATCAGGCGAGCGCGAACGTCGGCGTCGCGACCGCGAACCTGTATCCGCACTTCGCGATCTCGGCCGGCGCGGGCTCGGAGCGGATGCGCATCGCCGACATCGTCGACGGGCTGAACATCTGGAATCTCGGGCTGAACCTGACGCAGCCGCTGTTCCACGGCGGCGAGCTGCGCGCGAAAAAGCGCGCGGCCGAGGCCGCGTACGACGCGGCGTTCGCCGATTACCGGCAGACGGTGCTGCAGGCGCTGCAGCAGGTCGCGGACGCGCTGCGCGCGCTCGACGACGACGCGGCCGAGCTGCAGTCGCGCGAGCGCGCCGCGCGCGAGGCCGAAGCCGCCAGCGCGATCGCCGGGCAGCAATATGCGGCGGGCGGCATCAGCCAGTTCGCGCTGATCGACACGCAGCGGCAGGCGCTGCAGACCGCGCTCGACCGCACGCGCGCGCAGGCCGACCGGCTCGCGGATACGGCCGCGCTGTTTCAGGCATTGGGCGGGACTCTGACCGAAAACGCGCCGGAATGAGCACCGCAGGCCATCGCTGCCCGCGCCACGGCCGGCCGCGCGTCATGCGTGCCGCGCCCCGCTGATCGCCACCGCCGAAACGCGTTACTCGATCCCGTTCTCGTGCGCGGCCGAATCGACGCCCGTGGCCGCAAGCGCCTCGTGCAGCGTGCCGAACACGTTCGACGCGCCGACGACCGGCGTGATCCCGTGCCGGTCCATGTCCGCGCGCAGATAGCGGTTCACGCGCCCGAAGATCACGTCGACGTCGCGCGCGCGCATCGCCTGGATCAGATCGGTCAGCGTGCGCGCGGCCGAATAGTCGAGATCGGTGATCGCGCCCGCGTCGACGACGAACCAGCGCAGTTCGCCCGGCGCCGCGTCGATCAGCTCGGCGACTTCCGACGCGAAAACCTGATCGTTCGCGAAGAACAGGTCCGAGCCGAACCGATAGACGATCAGGCCCGGCGCGGTGACCACGCCGGGCTTCGCGGGCACCGGCAGCCAGCGGCCGGTCGCGGCGTCCGGCTCGAGCACCATCGTGTGCGGCTGATAGCTGTGCCGCACGTGCCGCAGCAGCGACAGCGCGATCGCGAGCAGGATCCCGTGCTCGACGCCGACGAGCACGACCGCCGCGGCCGTGATCAGCGCGAGCCTGAATTCGCCGGGGCTTTCCGTGCGGATCGCGTTCAGGCTCGGCACGTTGACGAGCCCGAGCGCGATCGTGAACACGATGCCGGCGAGCACGCAGTGCGGCAGATATTGCAGATCACGGCTCAGGAACAGCAGCACGACGACGACGACCGCCGCGAACGCGAGCTGCCCGACCTGGCTGCGCGTGCCGGCGCCGGCGGCCATCGCGGTCTGCGTCGGGCTGCCGTTGACGACGAACGCGCCGCTGAACGCGGCGGCCGCGTTCGCGGCGGCGAGGCCGAGGATGTCCGCGTTGGTGTCGACGTCCTCGTGATACTGCTGCGCGAACACGCGCGCGGCGGCCGCGCTCTGCGCGATGATCATCACGAAGCACGACGCGGCGGCCGGCACCAGATCGAGAAACTGCTGCCACGTGACCGACGGAAAGCGCAGCGGCGGCAGCCCGCCCTGCACCGGGCCGAGCAGCGCGATTCCGTGTGCGGCGAAATCGAACACCTTGCTCGCGGCGATGCTGCCGACGACCGCGACGAGCGGCACCGGCACGCGCGGCATCACGCGCTTGAAGCCGAGGATCGCGCCGACGACGAGCGCCGTCAGCGCGACCGTCGGCAGGTTCGCGCGCGCGAGATGCCCGACGACGTAGGCCAACTGCCCGACGCTGCGCGACGACGGCACCGGCACGGCCATCCCGAGCATGTCGCCGAGCATCGCGATCGACACCTGCACGCCGACGCCCGCGAGAAAGCCGACCAGCACCGTGCGCGACAGGAAATCGGCGAGAAACCCGAGCTTGAAGACGCGCGCGAGCAGCAGCAGCGCGGCGGTCATCAGTGCGAGCATGCTCGCGAGCGTCACGTATTCGGCGCTACCGGCCGGCGCCATCGACGCGACCCGGCTCGCGAAGATCGTCGCGGTCGCCGAATCGGCCGCGACGACGAGATGCCGCGACGCGCCGAAGCACGCGAACGCGACGAGCGGCAGAAACACCGTGTACAGGCCCGTCACCGCGGGCATGCCGGCGATGCGCGCATAGCCGAGGACTTGCGGGATGTCCATCGACGCAAGCGAGATGCCGGCAAGCGTGTCGCGCAGCGCGGCGGCGCGGCCGATCGGAAGAATGCCTTTCAGCAGGTGCAGCCCCGACGACGGGCTTTCGTTCGTATGTTGCATGCTCGATATCGTTTTTCGTATGGTCGGCGTGATCGGCCTGGTCCGCGCACGGGGAGCGTGACGCGAATTTTTCCATTTTTAGAACGATCGTTCTCAAATCGACGGCCGTCCGCTATGATGCACGAGAGTTGGGACCGTCACCCGTGGCAGATGATTCAACTGGAGACACCGATGCAGATGCGTTGTTATTGCGTGACCCATCATGGCCAGCCGCTCGAACTGATGGAAAGGGACATCCCGCAGCCGCAGGGCACCGAAGTGCTGGTGCGCGTGAAGGCGGCGGGGCTTTGCCACTCCGATCTGCACATATGGGAAGGCTACTACGACCTGGGCGGCGGCAAGAAACTGGTGCTGGCCGACCGGGGCATCAAGCTGCCGCTGACGCCGAGCCATGAGATCTGCGGCACCGTCGTCGCGTCGGGCCCCGACGCCGGCCCGGTGCCGACCGACGTCGACTTCGTCGTGCATCCGTGGATCGGCTGCGGTGAGTGCGCGGCCTGCCGGCACGGCGAGGAGAACATCTGCCTGAAGCCGCAATCGCTCGGCGTGATGCGCGACGGCGGCTTCGCGGACTACGTGATCGTGCCGCACCCGCGCTATCTGGTGGAACTCGGCGGACTCGACCCGGTGAAGGCCGCGCCGCTCGCGTGCGCGGGCGTCACGACCTACTCGGCAATCAGGAAATTCGGCGACCGCATTCACGAGGCGCCCGTCGTCGTGATTGGTGCGGGCGGGCTTGGGATGATGGCGATCGAGGTGCTGAAGGCGCTCGGCGCCCGAGGAGCGATCGTCGTCGACGTCGACGCCGCGAAGCGCGACGCCGCGCTGCAGGCGGGCGCGCTCGCCGTGATCGACGCCCGCGCGCCGGATGCCGCGAAGCAGATCCTTCAGGCGACCGGCGGCGGCGCGCGCGCGGTGCTCGACCTCGTCGGCGCGACGCCGACCGTGAGGCTCGCGCTCGACTCGTGCGCGCGCGGCGGGCACATCGTCATCGTCGGCCTGATGGGCGGCGACATCACGCTTTCGCTGCCGGTCATCCCGATGAAGCCGCTGAAGATCGAAGGCAGCTACGTCGGCACGCTGCCCGAGTTGCGCGAGCTCGTCGCGTTGATGCGCGACGGCAAGATCCGGCCCGCGCCGGTATCGAGCCGCCCGCTCGGCGAGATCAACGACGCGTTGCAGGCGCTCGCGCAAGGCAAGGTGATCGGGCGGACGGTGCTGATTCCGTAGCTTGCGGCGCGACGTTGATCGCGGCGATCATCACATACGGCGATGCGCTTCGGCGATCAGCTCGCAGTTGCGCACGTGCGCTTCCCAGGCCCGGGACATCATCTGGCGCAGGTGGAAGAACCATTGGCTGGAAGTCGGGAGGGTGTTAGCTGCAGCTTTCATGATAAATACCGGGTAAACCACTAGGTGGAAACCCGTATTATAGACTTCCTGCGCCGTTCTGCAACCTCACCGTCCGGCCAGTGTCATGCGCCGGCGAACGACTGAATCAACCGGTTGAACGCCGCCGGACGCGCGACGTTCATCCCGTGCGACGCCCCTTCGACGGTCGTGCGCTGCGCGCGGCCGATCCAGGCTTCGAGACTGTCGACGTTGTCGCGATACATCCGCGGGCTGCGCTGCCCGTCGATCAGCAGCGTCGGGCACTGGATCTGCGCGGCCTTCTCGCGCGAATACGCGGGCAGCGGATCGCGGAACTGCTTCGGCAGTGTGCTCGCGTTGTCGATCGCCATCCGGCGGAAGCCGACGCCGCTCTTCTTCCACGCGCCCGCGATGCTGACCGAATCGACGAACAGCTCGAGCCCCGCGTCGATCTCGCCGTCGCCGATCATCCGCGCGACGCGCTCGCGCAGCGCGATCGTCGCGGCCGGCAGCGATGCCTCGCGCGCCAGATCCTTCTGCAGCGGGCCGCCCGGATCGGCGAGCGTCAGCGTCTTCACGAGATCCGGATGCTCGCGCGCGATGTTGAAGGCGACCGCGCCGCCGCGCGAATGGCCGACCAGGTGAACCGGGCCGAGATCGAGCGATTCGATGAACTCGGCCAGCTCGTCGACGTGGTTCTGCCAGCTGAAGTCGTCCTGGATCCCCGCCTCGACCGCCGGCCAGTAATGGCTAAGGCTCGGCGCGATGCAGCGGAACTGCGCGGACAGCGGCGCGAGCTGGGCATCCCAGTACCGGTAGTCGCACAGCGAGCCGTGCACGAACACGACCGGCTCGCCGTCGCCACGCTCGGCGTAAGGGACGCAAATACCCGATCCGACCGTCGCAAAGTTCAGCTCGGCGCTAGCCAGGATCGAGGGCTCAATTCGCATGTTCATCGCAGGGACCACCACGAGTTCGTCGTCATGCAGCCACTATGCCCGATCGCACCCCGCAAGAAAAACGCATAATTCTCATCGTATCGATCAGATTTTCTGATAGCGATGCGTGCCGCCCTTGCCCGCCCCCTCGCCCGCCCCTTTCAGCCGATCAGCCCGCGAGCGACGACCGCGCGGGCGCGGCCTGAGCATCGACCGCCTCCGCGCCTTGCCGTACGTTCCGCGCGGCCTTGTCCGGATCGATCGCGACGAACCCGAACGCCGCCGCGCCGAGCATCAGCACGCCGCTCAGCGCGAACCCCGCCTCGTAGCCGGCCGGGCCCGGCATGCGCGTGACGATCAACCCCATCAGCAGCGGCGCCAGAATCCCGCCGACCGACGAGATCGAGCTGTCGATCGCGAGAATCGCGCTGCGCTGCGACGGCGGCACGACTTCCGCGAGAATCGCCGGGCCCGCCGCGTAGATCACCTGCGCGACACCGAGCGCGAACCCGATCGTCAGCACCCGCCACACGGGTCCGTACGCGCTCAGGTACAGGCACACGAGCGCCGCGCCGGCCAGCACCATCGCGACCGCGGAAAACCGGCCCCGCGCGTTGCGCGACGACGCGCCGCGCGCGAGCATCCGGCGCACGACGACGATTCCTGCGACGCTCAGCAGCACGTTGAAGCCGATGTTGACCGCCAGCAGGCGTCCGGACGTAACGCCGTCGAAGCCGAGCCCGCGCTGGATGTACGCGGGCATCCACGTGAGCACGAGCGCGAGCGCCCAGTACATCGCGAACCGCATCGCGATGCAGGCGGCGACGGTCGGCTCGCGCAGCAGCCTGCCGTACCGCACGCGCACCGTCGCGACGCGAACCGCCTGGCCGGCGCCGGCTTCCTGCCCTTCGCGGCCGAACGCGAGCCACAGCAGCGACCATGCGATGCCGAGCGCCGCAAGCACGTAGAAGTTCGCGCGCCATCCCCAGCGCAGCGTGATCAGCGGCAGCGCGACGCCGGCCGCGAGCAAGCCGAACGACGCGCCCTGCGCGATGCACGCGACCGGCAGATCGCGCTTCGCGTCGGGGAACCACTTGTGCAGCGCATGGACCGCGATCGGCCACGCGGGCCCTTCCGCGACGCCGAGCAGCACGCGCGCCGCGACGAGCACGACGAGGCTCGACGACAGCGCCATCGGGATCTGCAGCACCGCCCATGCGACGGCCATCGCGAGCAGCATCCCGGTCGTCGCGACGCGGTTCGTGACGAAGCCGCCGACGACGCCCGCAACCGCGAACAGCCAGAAGTAGCTGCTGCCGAGCAGGCCGAACATCGCCGGCGACAGCTTCAGCTCCGTCATCATCGGCACCGCGAGCATGCCGACCGCGACCTTGTCGGAAAAGTTGATGATCATGTAGAGGCCGAGGAGCAGCGTCATTCGCCAGGCCTTTCCGGACTGATAGCTCGTACTCATGCGTTCTCCATTTCCGCCCCGCGGTAGTCTCGTTGACGGATGCCCCCTCGAGAGGCCTGACGCGAAGCCGCGGGTCCGGGGGCGCTCAGAAAGGCCGATCGCCGATGATCGTCGCGCGGTTCATCCGGCGCACCGCCGGGAAATAGTCCTGCACCGCGTAATGCTGGGTCGAGCGGTTGTCCCAGAACGCGATCGTGTTCGGCTGCCATTTGAGCCGCACCTGATACTCGGGCGCCGCCGCCTGCCGGTACAGGTACTGCAGCAGATCCATCTCGCCGAGCCGGAAGTCGGAGCCGATCCGGTACGGAAATTCGCTCACGTAGTTCGCGAGATGCGTCGTGAACGCCTCGTTCACGTAAAGGATCTTTTCGCCGGTTTCCGGATGCGTGCGGACGACCGGATGCGTCATCGGCGGGAATTCGTTGCGCAACTGCGCGTGACGCTCCGGCGAGAGCCCCTGGCCGAACAGCGGCAGCAGATCGTGCACGCCCTTCAGGTTCGCGATTCGCGCCTTCACGTCGCCGGGCAGGTTCTCGTACGCGGCGGCCATGTTCACCCAGATCGTGTCGCCGCCGACTTCCGGGCAGCTCACGCAGCGCAGCATCGACGCCATCGACGGAATCGCGCGCCACGACACGTCCGAGTGATACAGATTCTCGGTGCCGGGCTTCGTGCTGTCGCCGCCGAGCAGCACCAGCTCCGGATGATCCGGGTGATGCGGGAAGCGCGGATGTACCTCCAGCTCGCCGAAGCGCCGCGCCATCGCGATGTGTTGCTCGGCCGTGATGTCCTGATCGCGGAAGAACAGCACCTTGAATTTCAGCAGCGCGCGGCGCAGCGCGCCGTACAGCGCGTCGTCGAGCGGACGGCGCAGGTCGATGCCGCCGATTTCCGCACCGATCGTCGGCGTCGAGCGGACGACGTCGAACGGCCAGTTTTCGGCATCGGCCAGGCGAGCGGACAAGGCCTGCGTCGGCTGCGTCGGTTCGAGGAGGGAAGCGGTCGCGTGCATCGAGTGTCTCCGGGTGGGCCGGCGGGTCGACGCCCGCCGTGAAGGTCCAGGGCCGCGATCCGTCTGCCGGTGCGGCTGTCGTGGAAGCACTGTAGTGTTGAGACCGTGATTCGTCTAATGCATAATGAACATCATCTCAATGCGCTGGACGCAACGCCCACCCATGGATCTGCGCCGCCTCGGACACGTCGTCGCGCTTGCCGACGAATGCCATTTCGCACGGGCCGCCGAGCGCGTGCATCTGAGCCAGCCGGCGTTCAGCCGCAGCATCCAGGCGATCGAGGACGAGCTCGGCATCCGCCTGTTCGAGCGCGGCGCCGCGAACATCCGGCCAACGCCGGCCGGCGAGTTCGTGATCGAGAAGGCGCGCCGGCTGCTGTTCGACGCACGCTGTGTGCAGCGCGACATCGAGTTCTACCGGAACGCGCAGCTCGGCGACACCGCATTCGGCGTCGGCCCGTTCCCGGCCGTCACGCTGCTGCCGAGCGTGCTGTCGGAACTGCGGCGCGAGCATCCGTCGATCGCGCTGCGCGTGATCGAGAGCAACTGGAAGCAGTTGCTCGAACGGCTGAGGAAGGAGGAGATCGAGTTCTTTCTCGCGGACACCACCGAGCTGCCAGACGATGGCACGCTCGAGATCCGGCTGCAGGGCGAGCATCGCGTGCTGTTCTACGTGCGCGCCGGGCATCCGCTGGCCTCGCGCCCCTGCACGGTCGCCGACGCGTGGCGCTTCGGCGTCGCGTCGGTGAAGTCGCCCGACCCGATGAAGGCGCGGCTCGCCGCGATGCTCGGCCTGCCGGCCGGGCAGACGCCGACGCTCGCGCTCGAATGCGACAACCTCGAGATCCTGAAGGCAGTCGCGCTGGCGACGGACACCGTGCTGTCGGCGACGAATGCGCTCGTGCGCGCCGAACTCGACGCGGGCCGGCTCGTGCCGCTGACCGTGACGGACGCGGCGTCGATGCAGACCAACATGGGGATCGTCAGCCTGCGCAACCGGACGCCGTCGCCGATGGCGCAGCTCGTGATCGCGGCGATCGAGCGCTTCGCGCGCACGCTCGATCGCGCGCCGTCCGGGGCTGAATAAACGCCTGTTGCCGATCCTGCTGAATCAATGTGCGACGCCGCTTGCCGCGAGCGCGCTTTCGCGCAGTGCCGCTTCGCGCGCGTTGTGTTCCGCGCTGAAACGCACCGCCATCGCGCAGAGCGCGCACGCGGTGACGACGAGCCCGAGCAAGCTCAGCGTGTGCTGCACGTCGCCGACGCTCTTCAGCAGGAAGCCCGCCGCGACCGCGCCCGCGTTGCCGCCCGCGCCGACGATCCCCGCGACGCCGCCGAGCGCCTTGCGGTCAATGAACGGCACGAGTGCATACGTCGCGCCGCATGCCATGTGCGTGAAGAGGCCGAACGTCAGCATCGCGGGAATCGCGACACCGACGCTGCCCGCATGCGAGAAGCCGATCAGCCCGAGTCCTTCGCCGACCATCAGCGCGCACAGCAGCGACGCGCGCACGTCGAGGCTGCGGCGCGTGGCGACCTTGTCCGACAGCCAGCCGCCGAGCCCGCGCGCGAACAGCGCGAGCAGCCCGAACAGGCCGGCGGCGAGGCCCGCGTCCTTCAGCGACAGATGGAAGTGATCGACGTAATAGAGCGCGGCGATGTTGTGGATGAACACCTCGACACCGAAGCACGCGCCGTACGTGACGAACAGCATCCATACTCGATAGTTCGCGCATGCGGCCGCAAAGCTCGCCCAGCCGCCCTTCTTGCCGCTGTCGATCGTGATCCCGCGCTTGCGCAGCTCGGCGAAATCGCCCTGCGGGCAGTCCTGCGTGAAGCGCCAGTAGACGAGCGCCATCAAGAGCATCGCGATGCCCGGCACGATCAGCGCCGCGCGCCACGCGGACGCATCGCCGAAGCCGATCATCAGCGCGGCGGCGGCCAGCAGCGGCATCAGCGCCTGCGCGGCGCCGGCGCCCGCGTTGCCCCAGCCGGCCGTCGTCGCGTTCGCGGTGCCGACGACGTTCGGCGCGAACATCACCGACGTGTGATATTGCGTGATCACGAAGCTCGCGCCGACCGCGCCGATGCCGAGGCGGCAGATCAGGAACGTCAGATAGTCGTGGCTGAACGCGACCGCGATCACCGGCAGCGCGCCGATCGTCAGCAGACCTGCATAAACGCGGCGCGGACCGAAGCGGTCGCACAGCGGTCCGACGACGAGCCGCACGGCGATCGTCGCCGCAACCGCCGCGATGTTCACGTTCGCGACCTGCGCGGCACTCAGATGGAATTCGTGCGCAATCAGCGGCATCAGCGGCGCGCACGCGAACCAGGCGAAGAAACACACGAAGAACGCCATCCAGGTCAGATGGAACGCGCGCATCGGCGCAGTGCGCAGACTGAAGAGCTCGATGCGGGTAGCTTTGTCGGACATGTCGATCCACCAGAAGAAGACGCCGATGAAGAAGCCCGTTGCCGGGTTGCTCGGTATTCGATTTCGATACACAGGGCCCATCGCCGATGACGAACCCGGGCGTGACTACGCAAACGCCGTGCCATGTCGAGCGACTTCCCGCCGCGTGACGGTTTGGCCGTAGGTTGGCTGCGGGTTTGCGGCGAATCGGTCGCCGTTCGGCGCCGTTTGCCGCCGTATCGCGCACGGTTTTCGCGACACGCGGCGATGCAGCGGCGCACATTCGTGGTGCGATGCAGCACTGTCCGCGTGCGGCCGTGCGATGCACGTTCGTGGTGAACGAAGGGCGATCGTGCGGCATTGCGCATACGCGCATACGCGCGTTCGGCTGACTGCGGCTGACTGCGGCTGGCGAGTCGCCCCGAGGCGGCCGTCTGCGTGATCGACGCGCGCACGCACGCCGCATCGGCGCTCGCCTGCGATGCTGGCCCGGATATTGCTTATTCCCGGATGACACTATTTGGAGTCCATCATGACGACTGGCAAGGTCACCCTGCTCGGCGCCGGCCCCGGCGATCTCGATCTGCTCACGCTGAAGGCGGCGAAGGCGCTCGCGGCCGCCGACATCGTGCTGCTCGACGACCTCGTCAATCCCGACATCGTGACGCTCGCGCCGCCGCATGCGCGCGTGATCCGCGTCGGCAAGCGCGGCGGCTGCCGCTCGACGCCGCAGGCATTCATCGAGCGGCTGATGTGCCGCTATGCGCTGCGCGGCGCGCACGTCGTGCGCGTGAAGGGCGGCGAGGCGCTGCTGTTCGGCCGTGCAGGCGAGGAACTGAAGACGCTGCGCGACGCGGCGATCCCGGTCGAGATCGTGAACGGCATCTCGTCTGGCTTCGCGGCGGCCGCGAGCCTTGGCGTATCGCTCACGCATCGCGACCACTGCCAGGGCGTGACGTTCGTGACCGCGCATCTGCAGGATCACGGCGAGCCCGACTGGGCGCGGCTCGCCGCGACCGGCACGACGCTCGCGATCTATATGGGGATGAGCCGGATCGAGCGGATCGCCGCCGGCCTGCTGGCCGCGCTGCCCGTGTCGACGCCCGTTGCCGCCGTGCAGTGGGCCGGCACGCCGGACGAGCGCCGCTGGACCGGCACGCTCGCGCGGCTCGCGCAAGGCGTCGCCGATGCGGGCCTCGGCAGCCCGGCCGTGATTCTCGTCGGCGCGGCGATCGGCGAGGCCGCCGCGCTTGCCGGGCCGGCGGCCGGCGCGGCAAGCGCGAACGGCATGCCTGCCGCGCGCGCGATGCCGCCGATCTCGCGGGCCGCGTGAAATGAAACGGCCGCGCTCGCACATTGCGTTCGCTGCCCGTCGAGGGGACGGCCAGCCTGCTTGGGGCGGCCGCACCGCTGCCCCGTTCCCGCGCGCCATGACTGCGTCGACCTCGACCGCCTCCGCGACGATCGCGCGAACGGCGTTGTATGATGCGGCCGTCGCCGAAGCCGGCGCGCCTGTCACGCGATGACCTGTTGCGCGCGCGGGCCGGCGCGGCCCTGCAACCGCCGCCCCCGATTCCGATGCAGAAACGCCCGCGCGCGACGCTCGACGCGCTGCTCACCGACATCCGCGCCTGCCGCGCGTGCGAGGCCGAGCTGCCGCTCGGCCCGCGGCCGATCGTGCGCGCGCACCGAGACGCGCGAATCCTGATCGTCGGACAGGCGCCCGGCGCGCGCGTCCACGCGAGCGGCATTCCGTGGGACGACGCGAGCGGCAAGCGGCTGCGCGAATGGCTCGGCGTCGACGCGGACACGTTCTACGACGAAACGCGCTTCGCGATCGTGCCGATGGGCTTCTGCTACCCGGGACGCGGACCGAGCGGCGACAACCCGCCGCGCCCCGAATGCGCGCGGCTGTGGCTCGACCGGCTGCTCGCCGAGCTGCCCGCGATCCGGCTGACACTGCTGATCGGCCAGTACGCGCAGCGGCATTTTCTGCGGGACGCGCGCAAGGCGTCGCTGACCGAGACCGTTCACGCATGGGCCGACTACGGGCCGGCGGTGCTGCCGCTGCCGCATCCGTCGCCGCGCAATCAGGCGTGGTTCAAGCATCATCCGTGGTTCGAGACCGACGTGCTGCCGGAGCTGAAGCGGCGCGTTGCGCGCAGTCTTGTGGACTAAGGCGACCGGCCAGGGCGACCAGCGCGCACGGTCGTTTCCGCGCGCACGCCCGCCGCATCCGCTGTACCATCGGCGCGATTCGTCCTGAAAAAACAATCGCGTCGCATGCGGTGCGGCACGCATCGGTTATCGTGCCGGACATGCTCGCGCCGTGGCGGCGCGCACCGCGTTCCGTCTTCATCCCAGCGAGGCCCTACCGATGTCCGAATACGTCATCGACGCTTGCGAGCGTCCATCCGTCGAAGTCGACCAGTCGTCCGCGCGCTTTCCGGTGCGGCGCGTGTTCTGCGTCGGCCGCAACTACGCGGAGCATGCGCGTGAAATGGGCGGCGAGCCGAACCGCGAGCCGCCGTTCTTCTTCTCGAAGCCCGCCGACGCGGTCGTACCCGCGCGCGGCGTCGTGCCGTATCCGCCGCTGACGTCCGATCTGCATCATGAGATCGAGCTCGTGATCGCGATCGGCCACGGCGGCCGGTCGATCGAGCCGGCCGAGGCGCTGTCGCACGTGTGGGGCTATGCCGTCGGCGTCGACCTGACCCGCCGCGACCTGCAGGCCGAAGCGAAGAAGGCGGGCCGTCCGTGGGACTGGGCGAAGGGATTCGACGCGTCCGGGCCGATCACGCCGCTGCGCCCGGCCACCGCGACCGGCCATCCGGCGCACGCGCGGATCTGGCTCGCGGTCAACGGCGAAATGCGCCAGCAGGGCGACGTCGCCGACATGATCTGGCCGGTGCCCGACGTGATCGCCTACGTGTCGCGCGCGGTCGAGCTGAAGGCCGGCGACCTGATCTTCACCGGCACGCCGGCCGGCGTCGGCGCGCTGCAGCCGGGCGATCGCGTGACGGGCGGCGTCGACGGCATCGCCGAGTTCGCGTTCGAGATCGGCGCGAAACCGTGACGATTGCCCACCGGCCGCGCGAGCCAGCTCGGCGCGGTGGCCACGTGACCGGCGCGTAGCCAGCCGGCCGGTCCGGCCGGCACGCTCATCGCCGGAATGTCCGTCAGCGTTGTTGCGCCGGCGCGGCGGCGGCGGACGAAGACGGCTCGTCACGCGCCGCGACGCGCTCGAGCCAGATCGGCAACTCGTGGCCGCGTTCGAGACGCGACAGCGCGCGAACCAGATCCTCGACGTACCACGGCGCACCATGCTCGCCGACGTATTCGTCCGAGAAATGCCAAAGCCGCTCGGCCGCTGCGACCGTGCCTTCGTCGTCGTTCATGCAAATCCGTACGCGCAGCAGACCGTCGTAATGCCCGGCGAACGGGCTCGCGGCGATCCCGCGCTCGTGCAGATCGATCGCGTCCTGATAGCGCGCCTGCTCGCGATAGATGATCGCGAGGTCGTGGCAGAGCATCGAGTACAGATGGACGCACGCGTCGTGCGGATGGCCCTCTCCCGTCTCGAAGAAATGCTCCATCTGCGTACGGCCCTGCTCGTACACGATCTGCCGCAGCCTCGTGAGGTCCGCGCGCGCTTCGCGCTCCTCGGCATCGGGCAACCGCGCGATCGCTTCGGCGGCCCTGTCTTCGATCCCGCACGCGAACCGATAACACGCCATGCCGCTCGACAGCGGCATCGGCGGCAGTTTCAGCACGGCCTCGACGCCGAGCGCCTTCATGCGTGCATCGAACAGCGCGTTCGCGCTCCGGTGGTCGCCGATCTCCCCGTCCCGCACGGCCTCGATCAGCCGCTGCGCCGCGGTCGCCGCATCGATGCGGCCCACGCGCTCGTCGAACGCCGCGGCGAGCCGCCGGGTCCACGGATGATCCGGCGCGCGACGCTCGGCGACCGCACGCGCGGCGTCGGACACCGCGAACATCAGCGCATCGCCTTCGAACGCGTCGAGCGCCGCGAAGATCTCCGCGTGCATCGGCGAGCGCGCCGCGAGCGCCTGGCGGTCCGCGGCGCCGCATGCGACGAACCGGTCGAACGTCATCTCGTCGCTGCACGCGCGCATCGCGCAGAGCGGCCACCAGACCGACGTGTCGGACGGCTCCGCGAGTTGCGCGTGGATCGTGCGCGCGACGCGATCATCCAGGTCGCTTTCGCGCTGATACAGGTGGAAGAACGCGCGCCGGCCCGCGTCGTCGAAGCATCCGGCTTCGATCAGCCACGGCAGCTCGTATTCGATGAAGTCGTCCGCGCCAGCCGAATCCAGGCTGTGGCGCGCGAATTCGCACTGCGCGAGCGCGCTGTGCAGGTAGCCGAGCGCGTACGCGGCGCGCGCGTCGAGCCGCGCAAGCCGCACCTGCGCTTCGCGGCGCGGCGCCAATGGCCAGTCGGCGATTCTCGGCTCGACCGACTGCCGGATCGTCACCAGCCGATGCGGCGCGATGTCCATCACCGCATCGCCGACGTGCAGCCAGTCGTATTCGTCGACGTCCTGATCGTCGCCGGCCGTCAGCAGCGCGACGGCCGCCGCGTCGGCCGCCTCCCGCGCGTCGTCGTCGCAGCCGACGCGCCGCAACGCCGACGCGCGCCGGCATGCGTGATCGGCGTCGTCCGCCGCGCGCCGCGCGGCCCGTGCCGGAATCGCGCGATGCAATGCGTGCCGCAGCTCGATCGTATCGAGCGCGTGATCGGGGCAATCGCGCTCCAGCGTGTCGAGCAGATGGAGCCAAAGGTAGCGCTCGGCGTCGAGCCCCGGCGACGTATCGACGATGTCGCGCATCGCCGCGATCGCATGCCGGATCGCATCGGCTTCGCGCAGATGATGGGCGATCTGCAACCGGTACAGCGCAAGATGCATTCGGATGTCGGCGTGCGCGGCAGGCGGCGCCGCGTCGAGCACGCTCGCGCCGTCGACATCGATCGTCGCACGCGCGGCGGCCGGGTCGCCTGCACGCATCCACAGCGTATGCAGCCGATCGATCGCATCGAGCGAATCGGCGCGCAATGGTTGTGCTCGCAACCGCTCGGCCAGATCGCTCGTGCGACTCGAAGCGCTTGCTTCGAGGTCGGCTTCAAGCCGATCCATCAGATCGTCGAGCCGGGAACCCGTCAGGGGCGTCGTCGTTGTATCGGCGCTGAGCGTCATCGCCTTCTCCGTCTGGGAATCGGCTAGCTTAGCAGGATTCGGTGACGCGCCGGCCGACCGTGCCGCGTGCGTGCTGCCCGTCGACGCGCTCAGGCATCGTCGATAGCGGCGGACGACGCGCGCGGCCGCGCGTGGTTCCAAAAAATACCGCGGCGCTGGGTCTACTCATGGCGCCACGATTTTTTTATCGTGGAGCGGTCCGCCATTCGACAATGAAAAAAGTCCCGCCATGACCACGAACCACGCCAATACCCCCCCGACCGACCGCGCGCGCGTGCGCCGCATCGCACACCGCGCGCATTACGATCGCGCGACGCTGCACGCGATCCTCGACGACGCCTATGTCTGCCACGTCGCGTTCGGCGACGAGCACGGCGTGCACTGCATCCCGACCGCGTGCTGGCGCGAAGGCGATCATCTGTACATCCACGGCTCGAACGGCAGCCGCATGCTGAAGCTCGCGGCGACGGGCGCGCAGATCTGCGTGACCATCACGCATCTCGACGGCCTCGTCCTTGCGCGCTCCGCGTTCCACCACTCGATGAACTACCGGTCGGCGGTCATATACGGCCGCTTCGAAGTCGTCGCCGACGCGCACAAGGCGGCTTCGCTCGACGCGCTCGTCGAGCGGATCGCGCCGGGGCGCAGCCGCGAAGCGCGACCCGGCAGCGCGAAAGAGCTGGCCGCGACGACGGTGATGCGAATCGCGCTCGACGAGGCGGCGACGAAGATCCGCACCGGCGGACCGGTCGACGACGACGAAGACCTCGCGTTGCCGGTGTGGGCCGGCGTGCTGCCGATCGGCGTCGCGCGACTCGAGCCGGTCGTCGCGGCGGCGCCGTCGGGCACGCCCGACTACGTCCGGCAGTGGCGGCACGACGCGCAGCCGGTCGACGCATGATGCGCACGCATCACGACAACTGCTCGACGAGCCGGCCGAACTGCGCGGCCGCGTGCTCGATCACCGGCTCGCGCAGTCCCGCGTAGCCGAGCACGAAGCCGTTGTACGCGCGGCCGTCGCCGACCCGGTAGCCGCTCAGCGGATGCAGCCTTAACCGCTGCGCGAGCGCGTAACGCGCGACGTCCGCATCGGAAAGCGGCACCGTGAGCTCGGCCGACAGATGCATCCCGCCGGGATTCGCGCGAACGGTCAGGCTGCCGCCGAGATGGCGCGCGAGCATCGCGTCGAGACAGTCGCGCCGGTGCGCATACAGCGTGCGCATCTTTCTCAGATGCCGCGCGAACAGCCCGGACTCGATGAAATCCGCCATCGCGAGCTGCTCGGCCGAATGGCCGCGATGCACGAGCTCGCGCAGCGTATTGCCGAACCGGTCGACCAGCATCGGCGGAATCACCATGAAGCCGAGCCGCAGCCCCGGAAACATCGTTTTGCTGAACGTGCCCAGATAGCAGACCCGCGCGTCCGCGCTCAGCCCCTGAATCGCGGGCAGCGGCTGGCCGCCACGGCGGAATTCGCTGTCGTAGTCGTCCTCGATGATCCATGCATCGTGCGCGCGCGCCCGGTCGAGCAGCTCGCTGCGCCGCCGCAGGCTCATCAGCGAGCCGAGCGGGTACTGATGCGACGGCGTCACGTAGATGAGTCTCGGCGGGCTGTCGCGCCACTGCGCGTCGGTCGGCGCCATCCCGTCCCCGTCGACCTCGACCGGCACGATGCGCAAGCCCGTCGACCGGAACGCGGTGCGCGCGCCCGAGTAGCACGGATTCTCGAGCCAGCCGTTCTCGCCGGGATTCGCGAGCATGCGCGCGCACAGTTCGAGGCTGCTCTGCGTGCCGTCGGTGATGAACACCTGCGCGGTCTCGCAGCGCACGCCGCGCGACACGCGGATGTACGCGGCAACGGCGCGGCGCAGTTCCGGCATCCCTTCGGGCGGCCCGTATGCGAGCTGCGCGGGGCCGATGCTCCGCCACGCGCGCTCGATCGAGCGACGCCATTGCGCGAGCGGAAAATCGTCGAGCGACGGCAGGCCCGGCACGAACGGCGCCATCCGCTCGGGCTCGGCATGCGGGTTCTCGAGTCCCGCGACGCGATCGGCGAGCCGGACGGCCGGCCCATCGCCCGCGCCGTCGTCGCGCGCATGCGCGCGGCCGCCCCAGACGGTCACGGTGCCGGCGCGCGTCGTCGCGACGAAGCCTTCGTCGGCCAGCCGCTCGTACGCGTACACGACCGAATTTCGCGCAATGCCGAGCTCTTGCGCGAGCGTGCGCGTCGAAGGCAGCCGCGTGCCCGGCGGCATCTTGCCGTCGAGCAGCGCATCGCGGATGCATCGGTACAGCCCGTCCTGCTGGCTGTAGCCGGCCGTGCGTTTCTGCGCGGCGAACGCCGCCACCAGCAGGTCGAGATCCATGACGAGTACGAGTTCGATGCGAGTTTGGTGCGAGTGTGATGTTGCAGCAGGCTTCCGGCCCGCCCCGACCAGCATTGTGCCCTTTTATCGCCACCGCGGCCGGCATCGCGTGACCCGCTTCGATATACTCGTCGTCAACACATCGGCCGCTTGCGCGCCGGGAGCCCTTCCGTGAAACCCAGAACCGGCCTGATCGTCGAAATCGCGGTCAACCTGCTGCTGCCGTGGCTCGCCTACCGCTTGGCGCGGCCGCATTACGGCGATGCCGGCGCGCTGTACGCGTCGGCGATCCCGCCGCTCGCCTGGTCCATCGTCGAATTCGCCCGCAGGCGCCGCGCCGATGCGCTGAGCCTGCTCGTGCTGCTCGGGATCGCGCTGTCGATCGTCGCGATGGCGCTCGGCGGCGGCCCGCGCATGCTGCTGATGCGCGAATCGCTCGTATCCGGCGCGATCGGCGCGATGTTCCTCGTGTCGCTCGCGTTTTCGCGGCCGCTGATCTTCTATCTGGCGCGCGCGACCATCGCGCGCGAAGAAGCACAGGGCAGTGCGCGATTCGAGGCCGCATGGGACGAGCGCGCGGAACTGCGCCGGAGCCTGCGCGTGATGACGCTCGCGTGGGGCGGCGGCCTCACGTCGGAGATGCTGCTACGCTGCTGGATGGTGTGGCACTGGAGCGTCGAGCGCGTGCTCGTCGTGTCGCCGATCGTCAGCTACACGATCTACGGCGGGCTGATGGGCTGGACGTTCTGGTATCGGGGGCGGCTGCGCGCGCGCAGCCGGACCGCGCCGCCGCCCGGCGACGGCCTCGGCGAAACCGCCGGCCACTGATGGGGCCCGTCCGTCGCTGGGCCGGCGGCGTTCACTTGATCTGATCGGCGATCGGCTGCAGGAACTCGGAGAAGCCGGTCAGCATGATCTGCACGCCGACGCAGAGCAGCAGAAACGCGGACACGCGCATCGCGACCTTCGTCCCGTCGGTGCCGAGATGCCGCGCGAAGAACGCGGCGCGGCTGTAGGTCAGCCAGATCACGATCGCGACGAGCACCGACACGACCACCGACACGAGGCTCGAGAACACGAATTCCGACAGCTTGTGCGTGCGGTTCGCATTGAGCGCGATCGCGGTCGCGATCGAGCCGGGGCCGACCGTCAGCGGCACGGTCAGCGGGAAGAACCCGCGCGTCATCACGGTCGCCGCGTCGATCTGCTTGACCGGCGTGTCGCCGCCGCCCGGCACGTCGGGCTCGTTCAGCATCTGCCAGCCGGCGACCGCGACCGCGAGCCCGCCGCCGATCCGCAGCGCCTGAATCGAGATCCCGAAGAAATGCAGCACCGGCGTGCCCGCGAAGAACGCGACGAGCAGCACGACGAACGCGTTGAACGCGACCTTCTTCGACAGCACGCCGCGCTCGTGCTCGGTCAGCGATTCGGTGCGCTCGAGGAACAGGAACGCGATGCCGAACGGATTGATGATCCCGATCAGGCCGGTGAAGCCGAACAGGATTTCGGAGATGAGGCGGTCGACGATCATCGGGAGCGAAAAAGGGGCAATACGTGGACGGCCGGGGTCGGTCACGCATTGTAGAACAATGCAAACGCTCAAGGGCACTGACACGAATCTTGCAAGTACCAACAACGCATAACTCGACTCCCCCGTGTTCCCCAGCAAAGATAGAGGCACAACAAAGTCACCCGCCAACGCCAAGGAGAGTGAAATGAGTGAGCGCGAAACCGGGCAGCGAGTCGCGGTGCTCGTCCGCATCGCAGAGCCCCTTCTGGCAGTCGGCGTTCGCACGAGCCTCGCGGCCGAGCCGGACATACAGATCGTCGACGCGGAGCCCTTCAGCAACGGGCGAAACATCGACGTGTTGGTCGCGGATACCGCCACTGCAGCGGCACTTGCGCTGGATCGCCAACGCCAGCGTCTCGGCCCGCGACTCGAGTTCGCCGCCATCCTCGCGATCTCCCCTCACGCGCGCGAGCATATGGTCCGTTGCGCCGAGGAACAAGGCATTCGAGGTCTCGTGCTGACCAGCTCCCCGGTCCGCGATCTCGTCGCAGGCGTGCGGACGCTGTCGAGCGGCGGCCGATACCTGTGCCCGCAAATCAGGCGGCAGATGGCACAGTTCTCCCGGCGCGACGTGCTGACGAGCCGTGAGGACGAGGTGCTTCGGCTCCTGACGACGGGGCTGTGCAACAAGTCGATCGCGCGCGAGCTCGAGATCGCGGTCGGCACCGTGAAAGCACACGTCAAGTCGATCATGTCCAAGCTCGATGCCAGTTGCCGAACCGAGGCAGCGCGGATCGCAACTGAACGGGGCTTCATGGACATGCCGCCCGCATCATCGCGGCGAGTCGAATCCCCAAGCCCGACGAACCGGCAGCGCCGCGCGTTGTCGTCCCAGCCGTCCCTCATCCCATGAAACGACTCAGGCGGCTTCCCCGAGCACGCGCCGGGCAAGAGAAAGGTCAACGGAAGTCTCGTCGCCGGCGTCTTCGACGAGCGGACGCAGCAATTGATGCGCATCCTTTTCGCGCCCCGTGCCGATCCACTGCCGAGCCAGCGCGACGGCCGCCCTGACCTGTCCCGACCGCACCCCTTGTGACCCGGCTAGTTCCACGGCAGCCAGGTAGCTCTGTTCGGATTGATCCCGCTGACCGGCGGCGGCCTGGCAGTACCCGCGAGCGAACAGCAGTTCCGGCATGCGAAGGAAATCGCCACTGGTGCGGATGAGCGCCTCGACCTCGTCGCACATCGCGAGCGCGGCGGCATGCAGCGACATGTCGGACAGTCCGATGGCCAGCATGGCCAAAGAGACACTCGTGATCATTTCGTACTGACAGCGGTGAAGCACGTCAACGGCGGACCGAATGAGTTCGACGCCTTCGGCTGGACGACCGCTCGTGATCAGCAGTTGACCGCGCAATACGCTTGCTACGCTGAGATACGGTGTCAGCGAATGGTGCGTCGCCACACGCTCGAGCGCGTCGACAACGCTTTGCATCCGCTCGACATCTCTCGCCCAGACGTACACCGACCCTGCCCAGATGAGCGCGATACAATGGGTGACCGCGTGACCCGATTCGCGCGCATCGGCAATGGTCCCGTCGGCAACGGCAAGCGCCTCCGAATACCGTCCCGTGAGCCACAGACTGCGGGCCAGGCCACACATTGCGCGATTATGGAAGTCGAATCCGAGCTTCGAGGTCGTGCTGGACGATGCACCGAAGCTCCTGGCAAAACATTGCTCCCAATGCTGCATGGCCTCATGGACCTCGCCCACGAGGTGCAGCGCCACCCCGAGGAGCGAGTCGACAATGGCTTGCGACTCCGAGTCCTTCAGTTCGAACAACAGCGATTGCGTCTTGCGAGCCGTCGCGAGCGCCTCGCTGTAGCGGCCATCCCGATGCAGCAGGACCGTGTAGCCGTTGAGCAGGTGAAGCGTACTGCGGAAATCGCCCAGCAGCCCCGCCACCTCGATGCTCCGGCAATACGCCGTTTCCGCGTCACTCCCCCCTCTCGAGAACATCAGCGACTGGCCGAGTGCGCCTTGTATCCGCATTTCAACGCGCGACCCGACAAGCTCCTCAGGCATTTGCGCCAGTGCGGCTTCCGCCCAGCGAGAGCATTCGGTGACGTTCGACAACTGCAATAGCAACGGACACAGCGAAGCCGCAAGCCGGCATGCTTCGGCCCCCTCCCCGCCGTCGGCGAACAGCCATTCGAGGGCGGTTCGCAGGTTGGCGAGCTCGAGCTTCACGACCTCGAGTGCGTCCTTGTCGAGGATGTCGGCCGCATATTGCTGTACCCAGTCCGCGAAATACCGGGAAAAGCCCCGCATGACAGCGACCATTTCCCCGGAATCGGACAGCTTCTTCGAGCAGTAGGCCTGGGTCGTATCCGACATGCCATAGCGAAGCGTCGCTTGCCCGGCATCGACCGTGACCAGGGACTTCGACACCAGGCACGCAATCAGTTCGATAGCGACGGATGGGTCGTAATCGAAGCAGCAGGCGTCGATGGCTGCGTCAAGGGTAAAGCTGCCGGCGAATACGGAAAGCCTGCCCATCAGGCGCTTCTCGTCGTCGGACAGCAGATTGAAGCTCCAGTCGAGTGTCGCGCGCAATGTCTGGTGGCGTGGAACGACCGTGCGCCGTCCGTGCCACATCAGCCTTACGCTGGCATCGAAGTGCGATGTGATTGCCTTCAGGCCGAGCGCCTCGATACGGCCAGCCGCCAGTTCGATGGCCAGCGCGATACCGTCCAGCTCGCGGCAAAGCTGGGACGCCAACGGAGCGTCGCTGTCGGTCAGTTCAAAGCCTGCGCAACTGGCCGTTGCGCGATCCACGAACAGCCTGACCGCCGGGTAAGCCAGCGCCGCTTCGGCGGTCGTTCCGTCGCCTTTCGGCGGATACGCCAACGGCTGCAGCCGATAGACGAACTCCCCTTCCGCGCGCAGCGGCTCGCGACTGGTGCAGAGAATATGGGCCCTCGAACAGCGCTGAACCAGCACCTCGGCAAGCTCCGCGACCACCGCGATCACGTGCTCGCAACAATCCAGCACGATCAGCGCGTGGCGCTCGCCCAGATGGGTCGCCAGCGCGGATGGGTCGTCAAGCCTGTTCTGGAGCCCGACCGCGTTTGCCACCGACGAACGCACGAGCGCCGCGTCCGTGATCGCGGACAGGTCGATGAAATGCACGTCGCCGTCGAATTGCCGGACGGCCGAATGCGTTGAAGCAATGGCAACCGTCGTTTTGCCGATACCGCCCGGCCCAACGATGGAGACGAGCCGCCGCTGCAGCATGTTCGCGAGGACCGACTGAACGTCCTCGTCGCGCCCGATTACCGAAGACGCGGGAGCCGGCAGCGCCCTTGCCGTGCGCACCGAGGGCGCATGCAGCGGCGCGTCCAGTTCATGGCGCTCGACCACGGCGACGAACGTATAGCCCTTGTTGGCGGTGTTGACGATATATCGCCCGCCCGCGTCCCCTTCTCCAAGCGCCTTGCGCACGGCGACGATGTGAAAGCGCAGGCTGCCCTCTTCGACGATCACGTCAGGCCAGACACGCGCAATCAAATCCTTTTTGCTGACGATTTCTCCGGCCGAATCGACCAGCGCGATCAGCAGGTCGAGTGCCCGCCCGCCGAGCCGGACGGGCAACCCGTCCCGTTCCAGCAGGCGCTCCGACGGTGACAGCGTGAACGGGCCAAACGACGCTCGCCACGTGGTGCTGTGCGTTGTTGTTTGCTGCATCGCAGCATCCCCTTTAGCCCCAAGTGCCATCCCCTCGGATCAGGTGACCCGCTCCATCCGGTCGACGCGTGCCGACAATTTAGCCAACTAACGGCCCTATGCCTAGCAAATGTTGATGATGGGGATGACACGTTCACCGCTATGGGCGCGAGCGGGTTATCGGGATTTTTGCGCAAAAGATCCAACCGCACGACGGCGGTTGTGCGGGGTCACTCGGCGCCGATCCTGATTTCCGGCTCGGCTTCGTCCGGACGGTTCAGCAGGATGAGCAGACGCGCGATCTTGTCGTCGAAGAAAGAAAAGATAAAGCTTAGTATCAGCGGCGACGGCAATCCCGTCTTTTCAAAATCGCCGCCCACTTCCGCCCTGAGGATGAGATCGCCAAAGTGCGATCGCGCGTCGATGACGTTCATGCAAAACCGCTCGCCGACGATCTCGTCGCGTATCCACCGCGAAATCGCGTCTTTGCCCCAAAAGTCGCGCAACTGGTCATTCAGGTAGGCATCCTGAACAAAGAGATCAATCAACCGGTCGGCGTCGCAGGCGTTGACGGCATCCACAAAGGAAGCGCCAACATTCCCGGCGATGTCTCGCCAGGTTGCCGTACGCGGATTCCGTTCGACCATGATTCACCCCACTGCCACACAGTGCATTCCATCCGCAAGACTACCAAAACCGGGGCGGCCGGTTGTTAGACCTTGTTAGCACCGGCCCGTGAATCGGCGGTCGGGCGCCTGGGCGAACGTAGCGCTCGGAGCCTTCGATACGCCTTCGGCGAGGCCCGAAGGCGTATTGCCACGTATTGCCACGCATTGCCACGTATTGCGACGCATTGCGACGCATTGCGACACATTGCGACGTGCGCGGTATGCCTAGTTCTTCGATCGGGCGGCCTCCTCGATCAACGCCGCGACGGCCGCCGGATGGGACTCATAGACAGCGTGGCTGCCCGGCGTCTCCACAACCGTCGCTTCGGCACGCTTGGCCATTGCGCGCTGCGCATCCGGCGGAATCATCCTGTCATGCGTGGTCACCAGATACCAGCTCGGCTTCGAGCGCCAGGCGGGCTCGGTCACTTCACCGCCCAACGCCGCCACGCCCCACGGCACCTGGGCGTTCGCCAGGAAAGCGGCGCGTTCGGGCTTCACATCGCCTGCAAACGCCTCGGCAAACTTCGCCTTGTCCAGCATCAGGAAACCGTTGACGGGCGGCAGGATGGGCGGAACCGGGGCACCGGCCGGCGGGTTGGCGATGAGCTTCTGGACGGACTCGCCCTTGTCCGGAGCAAACGCCGCGATGTAGACGAGGCGCGAGACTTTGGGATCATTGCCTGCCTCCGTAATGACCACGCCCCCATACGAATGACCGACGAGAACCACCGGGCCGTCCTGCGCGTCCACCACGGCTTTCGTCGCGGCGACGTCGGCGGCGAGGGTGGTCGTCGGATTTTGCACGATGCTGACGTGGTAGCCCTGCGCTTTCAGGAGGTTGTACACCGCCTCCCAGCCTCCACCGTCGACGAATCCGCCGTGGACCAGCACCACGTTTTTGATGGGCTCGGCGGCAAATGCAGGCGCAGGCTCGACCACTCCGAGAGCCAGCGAGCTGAAGGCCAGGGCACGAATCAGGGTGCGCAGCGACGAGAAAGGATAGGCTTGCATGTGATACCTCATTGGCAAGTGTGATGGGCGTGCGCTGCCCTCGGGAAGCACGGCATACCGAGGGGAACGGCACATTGCCAGTGTGGTCGGAAAGCGACTCGCATCCATCACCCGGATTGCCTACCTCCTTTGGGAGAGGCAAATCGGGCAATCTACCGCCCCGTCACACGCTTGAGCGTTTGCGACGGTGTCTCGCCGAAGAGTTGCTTGTAGTCGTTGGAAAAGCGGCCGAGATGCGAAAAGCCCCAGTTCATCGCGATGGAAGACACGTTGCGCTCCGAGCAATCCGTGAGCATTTCGCGCCGCACCGCTTCGAGCCGGTGCCACTTCAGATAGGCCATGGGGGCAAGCCCGAAGTGCTCGCGGAAGCCATCGAACAGCTTGTAGCGCGACACGCCCGCCGCCCGCTCGATGTCCTCAAGCGCAATGTTTTCGCTGGCGTTGTCATGGATGAACTGTTTCGCACGCAACAGATAGTGCGGGCACGCGGGACGCATCGCCTCGGCAAGCGCTTGCGAGTAGTTGTGTGGCTGAGAGAGCAGCAGGCCCTTGATGAGCACCTGCTCGAGATCCACCGCCATTTGCTGATGATTGAGCAATGGGCCGGCCGCGCCCATTTCGGCCAGCAGGAATTTGACCATGCGCCACCAGGCGGCCTGATCGCCGTCGGCGGCATTCATTTGCGGCTCGAACGTCAGCGCGGCATCGAGCGGGCGTTGCAGCAGCCCCTCGAGCACCTGGCGCAGTGCCGGACGAGGAATGGCCACGATGATCTTGCGGCAATTGCCCGCGATCACGAGATCCTGCGTCTCATGTGGCGACAGAACCAGGCCTCTGTCCCGATCCGACAGCCACAGGCGCCCGCGCGCAGCGAGTTCCTGCTGCCCGCTGAGCGGCAGGCTGACGCTATAGCAGTTGAGCGGCGTGTCATTGTGCACGGAGATGGTGACGTCGGTGCCGTACTCGACGTACCCCAGCGTGCTCGCCATGGAGCGCATCACCGTTCCCGAATGATGGAATTGCAGCTCGCGCGGGCTGCGTACCTGCAGCCCATGCGGTCCGCAAATCGACGACATCCAGTCGCGCGCGCCTTCGAGGTCGTGACGCAGCGCGTCAATACCGCGACTATCGTTGACGGCGGGGGTTTGCATGGCGTGCCACTGAGAGATGGACCGTGACTCGATAGTAAACCATCGCCGCGCGGGGACAAAATACTGAAACGCCCCCGATGCCCCCCCGATGCACGCCGCGCCGCAACCTCATGAAGCCGGGTGCGCGCTATTGCTGTCCCCAAATTTCTCGTAGTAGAGCCGATGGTCGTCCAGGCGCTCGCTCGCGAGCCAGGTCTTGATGGCCTCGACCATCGGAGGCGGTCCGCACACATACATGTCGAACGGGCTCGCTTCGAGCATCGCGTGGTCGAAATGTTCGGGGATGAGCCCCGTCTTGCCTTGCCACGCGTCGGAGGGATTCATCACGACGATGTCGCTCGCGAAATTGGCGATGCGCGCTTCATAGGACTTCAAACGATCGATCTCGCACAGATCGCGCGCGTTCGTCACGCCGTAGTAGAGATGCACCTTCTGGCCGCACCCGCCCTTGTGCGCGAGGTCGTCGAGCATGCCGAGGAACGCGGACAGGCCCGTCCCGCCCGCGACCATCACCAGCGGCCGTTCCACCTCCCGCAGATAGAACGTGCCGAGCGGCGCCTCGAACTCGATCGTCTGCCCCGGCTGGCAGCGCTCCCGCACATAGTTGCTCATCGCGCCGTCCGGCAGCAGCCGAATCAGGAACTGCAGCTGGTTCCTGTCGTCGGGCCGGTTGGCGAACGAATACGAACGCCACACCCCCGCGCCCGGCACCTTCAGGCGGGCATACTGCCCAGGCAGAAAATCGAGGCGTCCCGGATGAGCGCTCGCGTCCAGATGCAGGATCGCCGTCGTTTCGGAAACCTGCGTGACCGCCGTGACCTCCCCGGAGAGCAACGCGGTGCCGCCCGCGCTGCACAGGCTCGAATCGTAGTCGAAGTAAAACGACGCATCGGATTGCACGCGCGTCTGGCAGGACAGGATCCGGCGCGCGGCGAGATCGTCCGCGGAAAGCGTTTCCTCGTCGACGTAGTCCTGCGTATAACTGCCCGATTCGCAGCGCCCCTGGCAGGTTCCGCACACGCCCTCGCGGCAATCGAGCGGGATGTTCACGCCATTGCGCAGCGCGGCATCGAGTAGAAGCTCGTTCGAGCGAACATCGAAGAACACGGTTTTGCCGTCGGCAAAACTGAACGCGACCTTGTGGCTCATGTCGTGGCACTCCCGCTTACAGGTGGTAGAAATCCAGCACCGCGTTGATCTTGTCGTTCAGCAGCAGCACGTGCTTGCGCGCGATCTTCCAGGTGTCGCCAACGGGGCGCAGCTGGTACGTGGCGTGTCCGAAGAAGTGTTCGCCGATGCCGTGCCGCGCGTAGAACGTGGCCCAGTTGGCCTTCACTTCCAGCTCGCCGAGCTCGCGCTCCGTGATGCGCACGTTGGTGATCTGGTGCAGCGTGCGCGGCAGCGGCGTCGATGCCGCCGACTTGCCCGTGCGCAGACGAAACACGCGATCTTCGAGGCCCGTGCGGTTCGCGTAGTAGATGAGCGACATGCCGCGTTTCGGGTCGGTCGTGTACACGTGCTCGGAATCCCACTGGGGCACGTGAAATTCGCTATGCTCGTCGAACAGGTCGAGATACTCGTCCCAGCTCTGCGCGTCGCAAAGCTCGGCCTTGCGATACAGAAACTGCTCGACTGCCTGTTGCAGCGTATGCGTGACGGTCATGATTCAAGCTATATGAACGCGTCCCGTTTGCAACAGTTTTCGTGTGTTCCGACAGACAGGATGGGCTGCAGCTCTATATCCGGCCTTGTTGCAGGCGGTCGTGCCGCTGCGGGCCCGTATGAAATCCGCTGACTCGCACCTCATTCTC
>NZ_JACBNX010000022.1 GCF_013403875.1 Burkholderia guangdongensis
TAGTCGACGCCGCCGGAGATCACGCGGTTGTCGAAGGAGCCTGCGACCTTGTAGAGGGTGTAGGCGGCTTTGACGGTGAACTTGTCGAAGTGATAGCTGGCGCCGATGTTGCGGCCGGCGAAGGCGATGGTGCTGGGGAACGGAATGGTGGCGGCGGAGCCGCCGGCATTGCCGCTGTACATGGCGGCGCTGACGAGCAGGCCGCTGAAGTGATAGGTGAGGGCGCCGGAATACTGTCGTCCGGCCTGGAAGTTGCCTGCGGAGCCGCCGAGCGCGAACATGGCGCGGCCCTGGAAGCCGGCGATGTCGGGCGACGTGTACATGACGGAGTTCGGGTTGAACAGGCCGGTGACGATGACGTTGTCGACGTAGTTGATGAGGCCGCTGCCGAACTGCTTGAGGTCGCGTGAATCGGTGGCGAAGACGGACATCAGGAATGGGGAGAACTGGAGACCGGCGGTGACGGTACCGAAGCCGCCGTTGATGCCGACCCACGCTTGGCGGCCGAAGAAGTTGCCGTTGGAGTTGGCGAAGCCGCCGTTGCCGATGTTGATGCCGCTTTCGAGGTTGAAGATGGCGCTGAGCCCGCCGCCGAGGTCCTCGGAGCCGCGCAGGCCGAAGCGGGTGGCGTTCTGTCCGGCGGTCTGGAACGAGAACTGCCGGCCGGCATTGGATCCGTCGGGGGCCTGAGTCTTGCTGGTGTAGAGGAGGGAAGCGTCGGCGATGCCGTAGAGGGTGACGCTGCTCTGCGCGTGGGCGGCGGGAATGGCGGCGAATGCGCAGGCGCCGGCGGCGGCATATTGAATGGCTCGAATGGCGGACTTCTTCTTCGTCATGACAGGCGTCTCCTTTGCTTATTGGATGTGAATCGATGGAGTAAAGCCGGGATTCGATCGATGGCGGTGCGGACCGACACCGTTCGCGTCGAGGTGAAACGATCGCTGAAGCGTTGCATGTTCGTCGCCGCGCGGCAATGCTCCAAATCCGCAGCGTTGCCGCACAGCAACGTCGATGTGCGTGCAACGTTCAATGCGCATCCGCATGCGGCACATCACCTTGCGCGGCCATGCGGCCATGCGGCGCGCGTCCGGGTCCCGGACTGCGCGCTGCGCATCGATGCGGATGCCGATACGGTTATTTCGCCGCGGTTTGCGTGCTGCCGTCGAGCGTCTTGATCTGGCCGCCCTCGACGACCGCGACCGGAATGCGGCCGATCATCAGCCCGCCGTGCGCGTCGACGCCCGCGAGCGCATGCGGATTGTTCGTCGGCGGCAGCGACTTGATCGCCTTGTCGAACGCGTTGCGGATCGCGGTGGCATCGGTCGTCGTGCCGGCGATCTTCATCGCGGCCACGGTTGCCCAGACGGCCGTGTAGTTCAGCGACGCTTCCTGCGACGGCGCGCGGCCGTCGTGCGACTTGCGGAAGCGCTCGACGAACGCCTTCGTTTCCGGCGACGGATCCTCGACCACCGGCATGATGCCGATCGAGCCGTCGAGCGGGCTGTAGCCGCCGGCGATCTTCGCGACCTCGTCGAGCTTCGCCTGATCCATCACGATGAAGCCGCCCTTGAAGCCGAGTTCGCGCGCCTGCTTGATGATGAGGCCGGTCGGCTCCGACGGGCCGCCGACGAACATCACGTCCGGCTTCGACGCGATCACGCGGCTCACGCCGCTGTAGAAGTCGGTCGCGCGGTTATACGACATCGCGTTGTCGGCGACGATCGTGCCGCCCGCCGCCTGCCACGCGGGCTTGAACGCGGCGGTCCATGCCTTGCCGTAGTCGGTGTCGGTGTTCGCGATCGCGACTTTCTTCCCGTACTTGCCCATTTCGTACTTGATGAACGGGCTCATGTACGACGTGAACTCCGGCGGGATGCGCAGCGTCAGCGGGTTGTTGCGCGCGCTGATCTGCGGCGTGCTCGAATACGCGAGCAGCAGCAGCTTCTGCTGCACGTTGATCGTCTGCACCGCGTAGATGCCGCCCGAATGCGGGACCAGCACGACCGGCGTCTTCGATTCCTGCACGAGGCGGCGCGCGTTGATCGCGGATTCGCTCGGGTTGTACTGGTCGTCGAGCGCGACGACGTTGATCTTGTATTTCTTGCCGCCGACGTCGAAGCCGGCCTGGTTGATCTCGCTCGCGGCCATCTGCATGCCTTCGAGCACTTCCTTGCCGTACTTCGCGGCGCCGCCGCTCAGCGGCCCCGAGTAGCCGATGTTGACCGTTTCCTGCGCGGCGACCGGGCCGGCCGCGACGAGCGCGGCGGCAACGAGCGGAAGGGACCAGCGTTTGACTGCCATACGTCATCTCCTAGCGTGTTTTTGTCAGGAACCCGGCCGGGGCGCGAACCGCCCGGCGCGGGCGGGAACTTCAGCCGCCGACGTACGCGCGCCGCACCGCCTTGTTGCCGGCGAGGCTCTCGTACGTGCCTTCGAGGACGATGCGTCCGCCCTCGACGACATACGCGCGATCGCAGATCTTCAGCGCCGCGTGCGCATTCTGCTCGGCGAGCAGCACCGTCGTGCCCGCGCGGTTGATCTGCTGGATCACTTCGAACATCTGCTTGACGACGAGCGGCGCGAGACCGAGCGACGGTTCGTCGAGCAGCAGCACGCGCGGCCGGCTCATCAGCGCGCGGCCGATCGCGACCATCTGCTGCTGCCCGCCGGACAGCGCGCCGGCCGGATCGTCCTTGCGGCCCACGAGCGTCGGAAACAGTTCGAGCACCTGATCGAGGCGCGTGCGGTTGCCGGCCTTGTCGCCGCGATGCAGATACGCGCCGAGCATCAGGTTCTTCAGCACCGACAGGCCGGGAAACAGCTTGCGCCCTTCCGGGCAGTGGATCACGCCCGCGCGCACGACGTCGGCGGGCTTCATCCCGGCCAGGTTGGCGTCCTTCAGGCGGATCTGTCCGCCGCTCACGCGGCGCAGCGCGCTCGCCGCGTTGAAGATCGAGCTCTTGCCCGCGCCGTTCGCGCCGAGCAGCACGACGAGCTCGCCTTCTTCGGCATGCAGATTGATGCCGTGCAGCGCGCGGAAGCTGCCGTAGTCGAGGCTCACGTCATTGAACGTCAGCATGTTCGCTCCCGAGGTAAGCATCGATCACCGCCTGGTTCGCGCGGATTTCCGCGGGCGTGCCCTCGGCGATCTTCTCGCCGTGGTCGAGCACCATGATGCGATCCGCGAGGCTCATGATCATGTTCATCTTGTGCTCGACGAGGCAGACCGTGATCCCGTTCTTCGCGATCTTGCGGATCAGCGTCGCGAGCCCTTCGGTCTCCTCGGGGTTCACGCCGCCGGCCGGCTCGTCGAGCAGCAGCAGCGACGGCTCGGTCGCCAGCGCGAGCGCGATCGCGACGCGCTTGCGCTCTTCCTGCGTGATGTCGCCGGCCGGGCGTTCCTCGATGTGGCCGAGGCCGACGAAGTCGAGCGCGTCGCGTGCCTTGTCGCGGCATGCGCGTTCCTCGTCCCGGAAGCGCCGCGTGCGCAGCAGCGCGTCGGCGAGCCCCGAGCGCGTGCGCAGGCGGTGCCCGACGATCAGGTTGTCGAGCACGCTCGCCTGCTCGAACAGCGCGGTCGCCTGGAACGTGCGCGCGACGCCGCGCCGCGCCATCTGGTCCGCGCGCAGGCCGGTCACGTCGTCGCCGCGCAGCCGGATCGTGCCCGACGTCGGGCGGTACATGCCGCTGATCAGGTTGAAGAACGTCGTCTTGCCGGCGCCGTTCGGGCCGATGATCGCGTTCACGCAGCCGGTTTCGATGCGGGTCGTCACGTCGCTGACCGCGAGCAGGCCGCCGAAGCGTTTGCCGAGGTTCTGGATTTCAAGCATGGCCGTCTCCGCTCGCCGTGCCGCGCACCGGTGCCGCCGACGGCGCGCGCCGCGCGTTTCGCCGCATCCGCAGGTTCAGATAGAGCCCGACGATCCCGTGCGGCAGGAAGATCAGGAGTGCGATCAGCATCGGACCGAACACGAGGAACCGGTACGACTGCATGAACTGCAGCGTCTGCGTGACCCACGGCAGCGCGAGCGCGCCGACGAGCGGGCCCGCGAGCGTGCCGATGCCGCCGACGACCATGTACATCGTCATGTCGAACGTGTGATCGATGCCAGCGAGATCGGGGCCGAGGAAGCGGACGAAGCCCGCGTAGAGGCCGCCCGCGAGGCCCGCGTAGAACGTGGAGATCAGGAACGCGAGCAGCTTGTTGCGCATCAGGTTGATGCCGAGCGACTGCGCGAGATGCTCGCTGTTGCGGATCGCGATGAACGTGCGGCCGAGCAGCGAATCGACGATGCGCCGCATCAGCCACATCCCGGCCGCGAGAAACGCGAGCGTCAGGTAGTAGAGCGGCAGCGGGTTCTCGAACGAGATCGGGCCGATCGCGGGCGGCGCCGGAATGCCGATGATGCCGACGACGCCGTGCGTGAAGTCGTCCCACTTCTCGATCACGAGGAAGATGATGTAGCCGACGCACAGCGTGAAGATCGAGAAGTAGTGGCCCTTCAGCCGCAGCGACACGATGCCGACGAGAAAGCCGAGCGCGGTCGTCACGACGCCGGCGCACGCGAACGCGATCCAGAACGGCACCTGATGGTCGACGGTCAGGATGCCGACCGTATAGGCGCCGATCGCGAGAAAGCCGCCGTGCGCGAGATTGAACTGGCCGGTGTAGCCGGTGATCAGGTTCAGGCCGACGGTCGCGAGCGCGAAGATGTACGCGGTCGACATCACGGTCAGCGAATAGTCGTTGCGGACGACGACGGGCAGCGCGACGCCGAGCGCGAACAGCGCGAGCCACGCGTGGTGGCGCAGGGTCTTCATGATGCGCGGAGCTCCTTCGAGAACAGGCCCTGCGGACGCAGCGACAGGATCGCGACGAGCAGCACGAACGCGATCAGATCCTGATAGTCGGGCGACACGTAGAATGCGCCGAAGCTCTCGGCGAGCCCGATGATGAGCCCGCCGACGACCGCGCCGGGCACGCTGCCCATCCCGCCGAGGATGATGATCACGAACGCCTTCAGGATCACGAGGTCGCCCATCGCTGGATAGACGAGGTTGATCGGCGCATAGAGCGAGGCGGCGACGGCTGCGAGCGCGCCGGAGATCGCGAACGTCGCCATCCCGACCTTCCTCGGATCGATGCCGACGAGCGACGCGCCTTCGCGGTTCTGCGCGACCGCGAGGATCGTCGCGCCCATCACGGTGCGGTGCAGGAACAGCTGCAGCGCGATCACGAGCCCGAACGCGCCCGCGATGATCAACAGGCGCTGCACCGGCGCGATCACGCCGCCCAGCTGGACGACGCCCGGATACGGCGACGAAATCCGGTGAAAGTCGGTGCCCCACAGCGCCTGCGCGCCTGCCTCGAGGAACAGCAGCAGGCCGATCGCGGCGATCATCGGCGACAGCTCGGGCGCGTTGCGCAGCGGATGGAACACGAGCCGCTCGGCAAGCACCGCGAGCGCCGCGACGCAGACGGCGGAGGCGAGCATCGCCGACCAGTAGCCGAGGCCGAGCATCGAGCTCAGGTAGAACGACGCGAACGCGCCGACCATGTAGAACGCGCCGTGCGCGAAGTTCGGGATCGCGAGGATCCCGTACACGAGGGTGAGCCCCAGCGCGACGAGGCTGTAGATGCCGCCCAGCGTCATGCCGTTGAGCAGTTGCTGCAGGAACAGATCCACCTCGATCTCCTGTACGCGGTTAATCGGTGACTGCCGTTGCGGCGATCGAACGGTCGTCTGCTGGCACGAACGTTCGATCAAATTTTAACGCGGACGTATGCTGTGATCCGCGTGTGGCCGAGGACGCATTTGGCAATGAATTCTGCTATGCAGTCACGTTAGGGAAACTACCCAATGCCCGTGTGGCGGGCAAAAGCCCGATGTGCAGCGTGAAAACCCTGATTTTTTTGGGAGAAATTCTTCGGGCGCGGGTGTTCGGTTGTGAGGGTTGAGGCGGCTTGACGAGCGTCATCCGGGTCGATAAATTCTGCAATGCAGATTTGAATTCTGAAAAACTGCACAACGCATGGAGGTCATTCTTGAGAGTCTTTGAGCAGCTTCGCGAACTTGAGGCGTGCGTCGGCCAGCCGATCGGCACGGGCGACTGGGTGACGATCGATCAGTCGCGCATCGACCGCTTCGCCGAGGTGACCGACGATCTGCAATGGATCCACATCGATCCGGCCCGCGCGGCCGACGGCCCGTTCGGCACGACCGTCGCGCACGGCTTCCTGACGCTGAGCCTGCTGCCCGCGCTGTGCGCGAGCGCGTTCCAGGTCGACGGCACGCGGATGGGCGTGAATTACGGGCTGAATCGCGTGCGCTTCCCGGCGCCGGTGCCGGCCGGCAGCCGCGTGCGCGGCGTGTGCCGGCTGCTCGCGTACGCGCCGCTCGACGGCAACGGCGCGCAGATGACGGTCGAGGTGACCGTCGAGCGTGAAGGCGCCGACAAGCCGGTCTGCGTCGCGGAGCTCGTGTCGCGCCGCTATTGCTGACACGGCGCGGCGTGGTGCCGCGTCCGGCATTCGTCATCGCGGCCGCACGCCGCGTGATCTTCACGTAATCGACAGGAGGAAGCCGATGCGCTTCAACGACAAGGTCGCGATCGTCACCGGCGCCGCCAGCGGCATCGGGCGCGCGAGCGCGCAGAGACTTTATCGCGAGGGCGCGTCCGTCGCGCTGATCGACCGCGACGCGCAGGCGCTCGCCGACGTCGCGGGCACGATGGACGCGGCGCGTGTCTGGCATCGCGGCGTCGACGTCGCGAACGAGGACGACGTCGCCGCGTGTGTCGACGAGATCGAGCGCCGCTTCGGCGCGATCGACGTGCTGTGCAACAACGCGGGGATCGCCGGCGGCGACTATTCGATCATCGCGGAAACACAGACCGACGTGTGGACGAAGATCATCGCGGTCAATCTGATGGGCGTCGTGCATTTCACCAAATGGGTGTCGCGCGGAATGATCGAGCGCCAGCGCGGCGCGATCGTCAACACCGCGTCGGTCGCGGGCGTGCGCTCGGGCGCGGGCGGGAACGCATACAGCGCGTCGAAGGCGGCGGTCATCAACTTGACGATGACGAGCGCGTGCGATCTTGGGCAGTGGGGGATTCGCGTGAACGCGGTGTGCCCGGGGCTGATCGAGACCGGGATGACCGCGCCCGTGTTCGCGCGGGCCAAGGCGCTTGGGAAGGAGGACAAGCTCGGCTCGCGCTGCGAGCTGCGGCGGGCGGGGCGGCCGGAGGAGGTCGCGGCCGCGATCGCGTTTCTCGCGAGCGACGATGCGAGTTACATCACCGGGCAGGCGCTGCCCGTCGACGGCGGGAACACCGCGTCGCTCAATTTGCCGGGGATGAAGGTTTGATCGCGTCGCGACGCGCGTAACGAAATTCGGCGGGCGACGCCGCGCATCACGCGCGGCATCGCCCGCCGAAGCGAGCGTCGCGACGACCCCGGTCAGTTCGCCTGCATCGAATGCCGCAGCTCCTGATAGCTGCGCAGCCCCGCGATCCCGAGCTCGCGCCCGATCCCGCTCAGCCCGAATCCGCCCCAGCACACCTGCGGGAAGATCAGTTGCGGCGTGTTGATCCACACGAGCCCCGCGCGCAGTTGCGCGCGATAGCGCTTCGCGGCTTCGGCGTCGCGCGTCGCGACCGTCGCGACGAGCCCGTAGCGCGTATCGTTCGCGAGCGCGATCGCTTCGTCGTCGGTGCGGAACGACTTCACGCACGCGACCGGGCCGAACACTTCGTCGGTCCACAGCACGTTGTCGGCCGCCGGCTCCGCGACGACGATGGGCGCCATGAAGAACCCTTCGCCGGCGCCTTCCGCGACGTGCCCGCTGAACGCGACCGTCGCGCCCGTATCGATCCCCTGTTGCAGCATCGCCTGCACGCGCTGACGCTGCGCATCGGAGATCAGCGGCCCCATCGCGGCCTGCGCGGCCTGAGCGACCTCGGGCGGCGCGACGACGAGCCCGCGCACCGCCGATTCGAACGCGGCCATGAAGCTGCGGTACACGCTGTCGTGCACGAGAATCCGCGCGGTCGCCGAGCACATCTGCCCCGCGTTCGTGAACGCGCCGCCGACCGCGAGCGCGACCGCCTCGTCGACGTCCGCGTCCTCGCGCACGACGAGCGCCGACTTGCCGCCGAGCTCGAGCGTCACGCGCTTCATGTCGTCGGCGGCCGTGCGCATCACTTTCTTGCCGGCCGCGGTGCTGCCCGTGAACGAAATCTTGTCGACGAGCGGATGCGCGGTCAGCGCCGCGCCGACGTCCGCGCCGCCGTTCACGACGTTCACGACGCCGGCCGGCACGCCGGCCTTCTCGATCAGGTCGATGAGCGCATGCTCGGTCGGCGACGTCAGCTCCGACGGCTTCAGCACGACCGTGCAGCCTGCCGCGAGCGCGGGCGCGAGCTTCCACGCGGTCGTCACCATCGGGAAATTCCACGGCATGATCAGCGCCGCGACGCCGACCGCATCGTAGAAGCGCACGGCCTTCGCCGCATCGCCGGGCAGCGCGATCGGTTCGTCCGCGAACGCGGCGCCGTCCGCGCACAGCTGCGCGTAGTACGCGAACGTCGTCGCGACGTCGCCCGCGTCGGTCTCGGCCTCGATCGGCGGCTTGCCGCTCACGCGCATCTGCAGCGCGGCGAGCGCGTCGCGCTCGGCCTCGACGAGCTCGGCGATCCGCGCGAGCACGCGGCCGCGCTCGGCCGGCGTCGTGTCGCGCCATGCGCCGAGCGCGCGATGCGCGGCACGCACCGCGCTGTCGACGTGCGCGGCCGACGCGCTTTCCTGCCAGCCGATCGTCTCGCCGGTCGACGCGTTGAAGATCGGCGTGCCGGCGTCGTCCGCATGCGCGCGAATGCGTTCGCCGGCGATGCGCGCGGCGGGCAGCACGATCATGTCGTCGCCGGTCCGGCGAATGGGAAGCGTGGACATCGGTGTCTCCTCGTGTATGCGACGGTTAGCGGTAGTTCACGCCCGGCAGCACGCAGAGCATCTCGAACGCGAGGTTCGCGCCGACGAGCGCCGTCGTGCCGGCCTGGTCGTACGGCGGCGACACCTCGACGAGATCCGCACCGACGATGTTCAGGCCCTTCATCCCGCGGATGATCTCGATCCCCTGCTGGACGGTCAGCCCGCCGATTTCCGGCGTGCCGGTGCCGGGCGCGAACGCCGGGTCGAGGCCGTCGATGTCGAAGCTCAGATAGACCGGCGTGTCGCCGACGCGCTCGCGCACCTGCGCCATCAGCGGCACGAGCGACTTGTGCCAGCATTCCTCCGCCTGCACGACGGTGAAGCCCTGCTCGCGGCACCAGTCGAAGTCGTTCGCGTGATAGCCGGTCGCGCGCAGGCCGATCTGCGTGACCTTGTCGCACTGCAGCAGGCCGTCCTCGACCGCGCGGCGGAACGGCGTGCCGTGCGCGATCTTCTCGCCGAACATCGTGTCGTTGACGTCCGCGTGCGCGTCGACGTGCACGACCGCGACCTTGCCGTACTTCTTGTGGATCGCGCGCAGGATCGGCCACGCGATCGTGTGGTCGCCGCCGAGCGTGATCGGACGGCAGCCGTTCGCGACGATCTTGTCGTACGCGTCCTCGATCAGGCGCATTGAGTCCTTCAGGTCGAACGGGTTGGTCGCGACGTCGCCGATGTCGGCGACCTGCAGCGAGTCGAACGGCGCCGCGCGCGTCGCCATGTTGTACGGGCGGATCAGCACGGATTCGGAACGGATCTGGCGCGGCCCGAAGCGCGCGCCCGAGCGGTTCGACGTGCCGATGTCGAGCGGCACGCCGACGAAGCACACGTCGAGCCCGTCCGTCGTGTCGGCCTGCGGCAGCCGCATCATCGTGGCGATGCCGCCGAAGCGCGGCATCGCGTTGCCGCCCATCGGTTGATTGAATTCGCGATTCATGGGTCTGCCTCCGGTGCTCGATTGATATGGATCGGCCGATGGTAGTGGAGATCGCGACTGCGAAGATTTGCGAAGTTGCGACGTTTACATCGACCGGAATCAATGCAAAGCCGGCATTCGCGTCGAAGAACGGCGGGGTTTACCAGGGTTGCGCGACCGCGCACGCCCACGCGAGCAGTTCGCGCTTCGTGCGCACGCCGAGCTTGCCGAACGCGCGTTTCACGTACGACTCCGCCGACGTCAGGCGCACGCCGAGGATGCCGGCGGTTTCCGGCACCGTCTTGCCCGCGAGCAGATGCTTGCAGGTTTCGTACTCGCGATTCGACAGACGAATACGGCTCGCGTCGATCCGCGCGTCGAACGCCGCGAGCGGCGCGGCGTCGGCGCCCGGGTGCGCGACGCGCTTCGCGGCCGCCATCGACGCGTGCAGCTCGAGCAGCGGGAACAGCAGGTCGCCGACATTGCGCAGCCGCGCGAGCTCCGCGAGCGAGAACGGCGGCAGCCGCCGCCCGCGCACGAGCGCGATCGAGTACTGCGCGTGGTGCGTGCCTTTCGCGAGCACGCATTCGTGCGTGATGTCGGCGACGTCGAAGATCCGCTCGCGGAATTCGTCCGGCGGCAGCGCGTCGACGTCGCGCAGCACGATCTGCGTGCCGAGCGCGCCGCGCAGGCTCGAGAACAGCGGGTCGCTCGCCTGGAAGCTGTCGTAGTAGAGCGACATCACGTCCGCGACGTCGGACGCGGGGAAGCCGTCGCCGGCGCTGCCGAACCATTCGCTGCGATAGCCGGCCGGCGCCGTGCCGTCGACGCGCGTGCGCTCGACGTGCGCGACGTCGAGCGGCACCACGTCGTGCAGCAGCGCGCTGAGCCGCTGCACGAAATGCGGCGTGCCGACCGTGCCGATCACGCCGCCGAGCGCCTCGAACGACACGCCGCGATGATCGTCGTCGCGGCTCGACAGGCCGACACCCAGCGACATGTCGTTCCCCTGAACATAAAACGCGCAACCTACCCGAAGCGGCTTCGCCTCGTCACTAGGGGAAAACGCGCGCATCCCGCGAAACCGCGCCGCGCTGGCGTGCCGGCATGCCGCGTGCGCGTTGCCCCCCCCGGCAGGGGGCATACCCGGGCGTGCCGAATGATTACCTTTGCAACACTTTCATCAATTGACGAGTTGAAACACATGAGCAAGCTGATCAAGGACATCGCGCCGCTGGGCGCAGGCGTGGGTGAATTCACGAAGCTCGACTTCGGCATGGACGAGAGCGACTGGCGCGCGGCCGAAGGCAAGAGCCGCAACTACATCGTCGGCTGGTGGGAAGGGAAGGTCGGCTCGGTCGAGTTCCCCGAGACCGCCGCCGACGAAGCCGTGTGGATCGTCGAAGGCCGGATCGCGCTGACCGACGTCGAAGGCAACCGCAAGGAATTCGGCGCGGGCGAAGGCTATCTGCTGCCGGCAGGCTTCGCGGGCCGCTGGGAAACGATCGCCGACGCGAAGAAGTTCTACGTGCTGCTCGAGCAGTCGTAATCCCGCCTCGCGGCAGTCGCCCCCTCCGCCGCGCTGCCGCCCCCAGGGCGGCGCGCCGGCGGTAGCTCCTTCGTACTCCTTTCGGTTCTCCGCCTCGAAGTCCATCATGAGTCTCCCAGCAGAACATTCCGCCGTGCCCGCCGACGTCGTCTTCACGAACGCGAAGGTCTACACTGTCGATCCGCATCGGCCGTGGGCCAGCGCGCTCGCGGTGCGCGACGACCGGATCGTGTTCGTCGGCGACGCGCTCGCCGCCCAGCGCCACATCGGCGAGCGCACGCGCGTCGTCGACGCCGGCGGCCGGCTGATGCTGCCCGGCTTCGTCGAATCGCACTGGCATTTCTCGAGCACCGCGTTCGCGTCGCAGGCGTTCGTGAACTTCGAGGATCCCGAGCTCGTGCTTGCCGAGCTGCGCCGCTACGTCGCGACGCATCCGGACGACAAGAGCATCATCGGGATGGGCTGGGTGCAGGCCGCGATGCCGCCCGAGCTGCTGTGCCGACAGACGCTCGACGCGATCTGCGCGGATCGCCCGGTGTGCCTGCTGTCGACCGACTTCCACACGATGTGGACGAATTCGAAGGCGCTCGAGGTCGGCGCAATCGCCGCGAGCACGCCGCCCGTCGAGGAAGGCGCGAGCTGGTTCGACAAGGATCCGGTCACCGGCGAGCCGAACGGCATCATCGTCGACGGCGCCGCGTATTCGCTGCTGATGCGCAGGCTGTCGGCGGCCGGCTATCTGCCGCCGTGGGACGCGCTCTATTACGACTCGTTCGTGAAGTGGCAGGAGAAGCTCGTCGCCGCGGGCATCACGACCGTGTTCGACGCGGGCTTCCTCGATCCGAGCGGCGATCAGACGTACCTGTACGAAACGCTGCAGCGGATGGAGCGCGACAGCGTGCTGAAGCTGAAGGTCGTCGGCAGCTACGTCGGAAGGATGAGCGCGGACGATCCGGTCGACACGATCGTGGCGTATCGCGAGCGCTATCGCTCGCCGCTCGTGAAGGCGCGCACGCTGAAGCTGTTCCTCGACGGCACCGAGCTGAATCACACCGCGTATCTGCTCGAACCGTATGCGGACCGTCCGCATCACTGCGGCGAGCCGAACATGCCGCTCGACGATTTCAACCGCCTCGTGCTCGCGGCCGATCGCGCGGGTGTCGACGTGATGGTTCACTGCGTCGGCGACGCCGCGGTGCGCCGCGCGCTCGACGCATTCGAGCGCGTGAACGACGAGAACCCGCCGCGCGACCGTCGCCACGTGATCACGCATGCGTTTCTGACGGATCCGGCCGACATTCCGCGCTTCCGTCGCCTCGGCGTGCTCGCGAACACGCAGCTGCAGTGGGGCGTCGTCGACACGTACACGACGCAGATCCGCGAGTACTACGGCGACGAGCGCTGGAACCGGATGTACAAGTTCCGCACGTTCATCGAGGAGGGCGTGACGGTGTCGATCGGGATGGACGGCCTCGCATGCCAGTGCCGCTGCCAGCATCGCCCGGTCGAGCACATCGAGTCGGGCTACACGCGGCAGCTCGCGGGCGAGCCGGATGCGCCGGTGTTTCCGGACGTCGCGGAGCGGCTGAGCATTCCGCAGCTGATCGCCGCGTACACGATCTACGGCGCCTATCAGCTCGGGATGGAGCACGAGATCGGCTCGCTCACGCTCGGCAAGCGCGCGGACCTGATCGTGCTCGAGCGCGACCTGTTCGAGGTCGGCAAGCACGAGATCGGCAAGGTGGACGTTGCGTTGACGATGATGAACGGTCGGGTCACGCATGCGCAGGGTGAGTTTTCCGGGATGAAGAATCATGGCTGAGGTCTTGGAGATGAAGAAGCACACCGCATCGTTCGCGCCTGAGCGGACGGCGGGCAACGGGCCCGTGACGCTGAGCGTCGAAGAGGCGCTCGCGAACACGAAGCTCTTTCCGTACTGGCTCGACAATCCGGCCGAGCCGCCGATCGAGCCGGAGCTCGTCGGCGACGTGAGCGCCGACCTGCTGATCGTCGGCGGCGGCTTCACCGGCCTGTGGTCGGCCGTGCAGGCGAAGGAGCAGATGCCGCATCTGAACGTCGTGCTGATCGAAGCCGGCAAGGTCGCGCACGGCGCGTCCGGGCGCGCGGGCGGGATCATCTCGACGTCGGTGATGCACGGGCTGCCGAACGCGGTGCGCGTGTTCCCGAACGACATCGACGAGCTCGAGCGGTTCGGCCACAAGAACCTCGACGGTTTCGAGGAAACGCTGACGCGCTACGGGATCGACGCCGACGTCGAATGGAACGGCGAGATGACGGTCGCGGTCGATCCGGACCACCTCGACCATCTGCGCGGCGACTACGATCTGCACAAGAGCCACGGTCACAACGTCGTGCTGCTGAATCGCGAGGACACGCTCGAGCAACTGAACTCGCCGCTGTTCGCGGGCGCGCTGTGGTCGCGCAACCGCAGCGGGATCGTGCATCCGGCGAAGCTCGCGTGGGGGCTCAAGCGCGCGGCGCTGCAGCTCGGCGTGCGGCTCTACGAGAAATCGCCGCTCGTGACGGTGACCGACGAAGGCGACACCGTGTTCGTGAAGACGCCGAAGGGCAGCGTGCGCGCCGCGCGCGTGATGTTCGGCAGCGGCACCGCGAAAGTCGGGATTCCCGACATCAATCGCCGCGTGATGCAGGTGCGCGATCACGTGCTCGCGACCGAGCCGCTGACCGACGAGCAGCTCGCGCGGATCGGCTGGAAGAATCGCCAGGGTATCTACGACACGCGCACGCAGCTCAACTATTTCCGGCTGACGAAGAACAACAACATCATCTTCGGCGGGCTCGTCAGCTACCACTTCGACGGCGAATCGAATCCGTACCAGGACAGCCGGCGCGAGACCTACCACCGGCTCGCGCAGGCGTTCTACCGGACCTTTCCGCAACTGTCCGACGTGCGCTTCTCACACGCGTGGGGCGGCCCGATCGACTACTGCTCGCGCGGCTCGGTGTTCGCGAAGCGCTATCTCGGCGGCAAGGCGGTGTTCGTCGCCGGCTACACGGGCTTCGGCGTCGCGGCGAGCCGGTTCGGCGCGTTCATGGGCCTGAACATCCTGTTCGACCGCGACAGCCCCGAGCGCAAGCTCGACGTCGCGAACCAGAGCCCGACCTACATCCCGCCGGAGCCGTTCCGCTGGATCGGCGCGAAGATCACGTTCCACGCGTTCGACGGCGCCGACGCGGAAGGCGGCTGGAAGCGCGCGTGGATCAACGGATTGAAGCGCATGGGCTTCCCGATGTGAGTGGTGCGGCGGCCGATGGCGGCGCGCGCCGGGGTTCGTTATCATCGGCGACGGCAGCCGGCGCGCATGGGCGCGCCGGCGCCGCTCGTCAACGCATAGGCGCCGCGGCAGGGCAGTAGCATGTTCTCGAATACGACCGATCTCGATCTCCGACTCATCCGGGTGTTCCTCGCCGTCGTCGACGCGCGCGGCATCACCGCGGCCGAAGCGACGCTGGGCGTGCGGCAGTCGACGATCAGCACGCAGTTGTCCGCGCTCGAGGCGCGCGTCGGCTTCAAGCTGTGCGAGCGCGGGCGCGGCGGCTTTCGCCTGACCTCGAAGGGCGAGCGCTTCGCGGCGACCGCGCGCACGCTGGTGGCCGCGACGTCCGAGTTCGTCGCGCGCGTGCGCGACATCGACCGCAAGCTCGTCGGCACGCTGTCGATCGGCCTGATCGGCCAGGCGCCGCTCGTCGAGAACGCGCGCGTGGCCGAGGCGATCGGCGCGTTCCGCAAGCGCGACCAGGCGGTGCGGTTCTCGATGAAGGTGTCGTCGCCGCAGGAGCTCGAGGAAAGCCTCGTCAACAACCAGCTCGATCTCGCGATCGGCTACTTCTGGCATCGCGTGCCGGGGCTCGTCTATACGCAGCTCTTCACCGAGGAGCAGGTGATCTACTGCGGGCGCGGGCATCCGCTCTTTCACGGCACGCGGCCGGTGACGGCCGCCGACCTGCAGGCGCACGACTGGGTGTGGCGCACGTATCCGGTGCCCGAGGAGCAGTGCCCGCTGACCGAGCGGCAGGTCACCGCGATCGCCGACAGCATCGAGGCCGCAACGATCCTGATCCTGTCCGGCGGCCATCTCGGCTATCTGCCCGCGCATCACGCGGAGCCGTTCGAGCAGCGCGGGCTCGTCCGCGCGCTCGGCCGCAAGACGTTCAGCTTCGACGTGCCGCTGCATCTCGCGATGAAGCGCAGCGCGGCCGAGAAGCCGATCGTGCAGGCGTTCTGCCAGGATCTGCTCGGCGCGTTCAGCATCAAGCCCGGCACGCGCGATTGACGCGCGCCGCGCGGGTCAATCGCGCGTCGGCGCGGATGCCTTCGCGCGGGCCGGCGCGCAAGCGTTTGCGCGGGCCGTCGCGCGCCGGATTGGTGCGCGTTTCTTTCGATTTCCTTATGGTTTCCCTGGGGGCAAATTCGCGACCGCACGGACGTTGCGTCCGTCCTGGTCGAGATTGCGGCATGCCCCCCTTTCGGGAGGGCAGACCGGCCTTTTTCCTCTAGGTACATTTTTCCCGACGGACTCGCATCGTTCGCGCAGAACGGGACATAAATGGTGGAGGAGAGACAAATGGCTGGGGTTTGGAACAAACGCATGAAGACGGTTTGCGCGGCGCTCGCGCTCGGCGGGATCGCGTCGTTCGGCATGCCGTCGGCACACGCGGCGGATGAGACGGTCAACGTCTACAACTGGGGCAACTCGATCGGCAAGGACACGATCGCGAACTTCGAGAAGGCGACCGGCATCAAGGTCTCCTATCAGGAGTTCGATTCGAACGAAACGCTGCAGGCGAAGCTGCTGTCCGGCAGCTCGGGCTATGACGTCGTGGTGCCGTCCGACATCTTCTGGGCGAAGCAGATCCAGGCCGGCATCTTCCAGAAGATCGACAAGTCGAAGGTGCCGAACTACGGGCTGCTCGATCCGGATCTGATGCGGATGATCGCGAAGAACGATCCGGGCAACCAGTACGGCATTCCGTGGTCGTGGGGCACCGACGGGATCGGGTTCAACGTCGAGAAGGTGAAGGCCGCGCTCGGCAACGACGCGCCGACGAACAGCTGGGCGCTGCTGCTCGATCCGAAGTACGCGGCGAAGCTGAAGGGCTGCGGGATCTCGGTGCTCGATTCGCCGGTCGACGCGTTCGGCGTGGCGCTCCTCTACCTGAAGAAAGATCCGAACAGCACGACCCCGGCCGACTATCAGGCTGCGTACGAAGTGCTGAAGGGCATCCGCCCGTACATCACGCAGTTCAACTCGAGCAGCTACATCAACGACCTCGCCGGCGGCGACATCTGTGTCGCGCTCGGCTGGTCCGGCGACGTGAACTCCGCACGGATCGCCGCCGAGAAGGCACATCGCTCGTATCACATCAAGTACTCGATCCCGGTCGAGAACACCGCGATCTGGTTCGACATGATGGCTATCCCGAAGGATGCGCCGCATCCGGACAACGCGCTCAAGTTCATCAACTTCGTGATCTCGGCGAAGGAAAGCGCGAGCCTGACGAACGACACGTCGTATCCGTCCGCCGTGCCGAGCTCGAAGCCGATGGTCCGCCCCGAGGTGCTCGGCGATCCGGCCGTGTTCCCGTCGACCGAAACGATTCACAAGCTCGTCACCGCCAAGCCGATTCCGGCCGAGCTGACGCGCCTGATGAACCGCCTCTGGGCGAAGCTGAAGACCGAGTAAGCGCGCCTTTTTCAGCCTTTTCAGCCCTATCGCACGTGTCCCGCCCCGGTTGGGGGGTGGGCGGGGCACGCTCATCCCTGACGATCGACACACCATGAAAATCAAACACGTTACCGCGATGTGCGTGCTCGCGTTCGAAGCCGCGACGGCCTTCGCGCAGGCAGCGCCGCAATCGGAATCGGCCCGCATTCAGGCGCTTCAGGCCCAGTTGAACGCACTGCAGGCGCAGTTCAACGCATTGAAGAAGAGCATGGCCGCCGCGCCGGCGGCCGCACCGGCGGCCACCGCCACCGCCGCTGCCGACGAGAACGCCGTGCCGCCGATGACGACCGAAGAAATGCAGGAGATGCGCCAGCAGGTCGCGAACACCCAGCTGAAGGTCGATTCGCTGACGGACGCCGCGACCACCGGCCCGATCGCCGGCCTGAGCATCACCGGCTACATCGATCCGTATTACCTGTACAACCGCGATCAGCATTCGGGCGGCTTCCAGTTCCTGAACCACGAGCCGGGCGCGTACGACTACTTCAACAGCACGATCGGCGACGTCTATCTCGACATCAAGAAGACGTTCGGCGTCGGCCCGATGGCGCCGGCCGCGGAAATCATCATTCAGCCGAACCGCGGCGTCGGCAGCTCGCTGACGAACGAGCACGGCGGCTTCGGCAACAACATCATCACGCAGGCGGACGTGACCGTGCCGCTGTCGTCGACGAAGACGTTCGAGGCCGGCCTGATGCCGAGCCTTGCCGGCTACGAGCTGACGGCATCGAACCAGATGCTGACGCTCACGCACGGGCTGCTGTACGACTTCAGCGAGCCGGCCAGCTCGATCGGCGTCGGCCTGAAGGGCTCGGACGCGGCGTACACGCAGTTCTGGCAGGTGTTCCTCGGCAACGAGCAGCTCCACACCGCCGGCGCGATCGCGAACGCGGCGAACAACACGACGAAGAGCAACTGGACGCCGACGCTGAGCGCGCGTTACGACAACGCGAAGTACACCGCGTGGGATCTCGGCGTGTCCGGCAGCATCGGCCGGCAGTCGCTGTTCTCGCCGTGCCCGGCCGGCGGCTACGGCTATCAGTGCAACGGCTCGTCGCCGACCGGCCTCTTCACGTACGTCGAATCGGACGTTACGTATACGCATGACAAGACTCAGTTCAACGCGCAGGTCGACTACGGCCAGCTGCAGAAGGGCGCATGGAACGGCGGCACCGCGCGGTGGTACGGGATGTCGCTGCTCGGCCATACCAAGTGGACGACGTCGTGGATCGGCCGGATGGGCGCGACGCTGCGCCTGGATTACCTGAACGACACCGCGAACGGCGGCGGCGGCTCGGGCATCCTGTACGGCCTGTCGGGCGGCAATGCGGCGGTGAACGGCTCGAGCGGCTTCGGCGTCGATCCGTCGTGCTTCGCGAACTCGTCGACGAACGGCACCGAGTGCAAGGGCGCGCAGCGCTACGCGATCACCGCGGACCTGCTGTTCTATCCGACGCAGCAGATCACGGTCAAGCTCGAGTATCGCCACGATGCCGCGAATCATCCGGTGTTCCTGAAGAACAACGGCTCCTATTCGCGCAGCAACGACATCGCCGCGGCTCAGTTCATCTACGCGTTCTAACGGGTTTCACCAAGCGAGCTTTGTTGCGGCCTTGGGCGTTCGGTGGGGCGCCCTCCGGTCTTGCGACAGGCAGGGCTGCGCACTGCGCGCCCTGCCGTTTTTTTTATTCGTGATGCGCCGCCGACTCGGTGTGCGCGTCGGACAGCCCGCCGGGCGAACTCGCCGGCGCGACGTTCAGCCCGAGCGTCAGCAGATATTCGCGCAGATACTGAATGAACACGCGCACCTTGCGCGTGCTGCGGCGATGCGGCAGATACAGCACATGAATCCACGGCCCGAGCGCGCTTTCCTCGCGCATCAGCTCGGCCTTGATCTCGACCAGCTCGCCGCGCGCGAGATACGGCGCGACGCTCCAGTTCGGCGCGAACTGTAGCCCCTGGCCGTCGACGAGGCACGCGAGCAGGAAATCGTAGTTGCCGCTCGCGAGGCGCGGCACCGGCTGCTTGACGCGGATGCGCTCGCCGTCGCGCGCGACCCACCAGAAATGCCGGTTGATCAGCGGATGACGGAAGATCAGCCAGTCGTGCTCCGTGTAGTTCTCGTGCGTGACCTCGGCACCGCGGCGTTCGATATACGCGGGGCTCGCGCACAGCACGAGGCGGTTCTCGAGCAGCGGCTGCGCGATCACGCCGGGCAGGTCGGTCGTGCCGTCGGCGAGCGCGAGATCGTACGTGCCGTCCATCAGGTCGCTCTCGCTGAGCTCGATCTCGACGCGCACCTGCGGATGCTCGCGCATGAACCGGCAGCAGACGCGGCTCAGGAACGCCGGCCCGAACGCCGGTGACGCCGCGATCCGCAGGTTGCCGCGCAGCTCGCGCTGCAACTGCTCGACTTCCTCGCTCGCGACCTGCAGCTGCATCAACGCCTGACGCGCGCCTTCGAGATAGACGTGGCCGGCCTCCGTCAGCGCCATGCGCCGCGTGGTGCGCTCGAACAGCCGCGCGCCGAGTTCGACCTCGAGCTGCGTGACGCCCTTCGTCACGGCCGACGGCGTCTTGCCGAGATGCTCGGCCGCCCGGCTGAAGCCGCCGTACTCGGCCGTGGCGACGAACATCGTGAGGGCGGTCATCTTGTCCATGTGAATCTATTCCTGGCAGGCACAGAAGTTATGCAAAAACTGGGCACGATGGGGCGGCGCGGGTTCCATTACCCTTGTCGCCGCCCATCGAATTCGCGACGCACGTGTGCGTCGCCGGCCCGACTGAACAAGGAGACATTATCGTGAAGATTCATACCTTCGTGACCGACACACCGGATCCGCGCGCGCGCGGCCGCCTGATCGGCGAGCGCTGGGCGCGGGAGATCCAGCAGACGACGTCGCTGTACCTCGACTTCTTCCCGAAGCTCGGGCTCGACCCGCAGCGCGTGCGTGCGCTCGGAGAAGCGAGCCTCGCGTCGCTTGAAGCGTGGTGCCCGGGTCTCGCCGACGAAATCTACGCGATCGCCGACGGCGCGGCGCTGCCGCGCTGGCAGCTCGCGTGCCTGAACGCGCGCACCGAGATTCTCGCGATCGCGCCGCCGTCGGCCGAAGGCGAATGCTCGACCACGGTGTTCGCGCCGTCCGGCCCGAACGCGCCGCGCACGCTGCAGACGTGGGACTGGCACGACAGCCTCGCGCTGAACGGGCTGTTGCTGCAGCTCGTGACGCGCGGCGGCCTGACGGTGAAGCTGTTCACCGAGTTCGGGATGCCCGCGAAGATCGGCGTGAACAGCGCGGGGCTCGGGCTGCACTTCAACATCCTGCATCACGCGAGCGACGACGACAGCGCGGGCGTGCCGGTCCATGCGATCGCGCGGCGCGTGCTCGAGGAAGCGACGACCGTGCAGGAGGCGATCGAGCTTGCGCGCAGCGCGCGCGTCAGCGCATCGACGGTGCTGACCGTGTTCCAGCGCGACGACGCGACGCCGCGCGCCGCATGCATCGAGATGAGCCCGGCGGCGACGGCGGTCGTCGTCGCGCGCCCGGACGGCTGGCTGCTGCACACGAATCACTTCCTCGACCGCGCGCTGAGCGAAGGCGAATGCATGCCGGACAGCTCGACGACGCGCGAACGCTTCGCGCACCTGACCGATTCGGTGCCGGGGATGACGAGCGCGGACGTGCGCGCGCGCGCGCAGGCGCTGTGCGGCGCGGCAGGGGATCAGGCGGTGGTCTGCTTCCATCCGGATCCGGCGCTGCCCGATACGGAGCGCTGGGAGACGCTGCTGACGGTCGGCGTGGATACCGAGCGTTGCGCGCTCGAGTATGTGGCCGGGAATCCGGGCGATATGGCCAAGCACGGGTTCTCGCGGTTCTGACGGACGCGGCCGGCGTTGTGGCGGCCGGCATTGCCGGCCCGATGCTCAGCGCGCATGACGTGCTTCCCACGCGGCCAGCTTCGCCTCGTAGCGCTCCAGCGCTTCGTGGTACAGGTCGAATATGCACGGCGAACATCCGCTGCAGCAGCAATCCTCGAGGTCGGGCTGCGGCGGAGGCGTCGGGCGCGGATCGTCGGGCGGCCGATCCTGAGCGGGGGTAGGGGGGACGGTTCGAGCCATCTTGCGCCTGTCAGACATCACCGGCACTCGCCGCCCGCAACCGTTCGATATCCAGAATCGCGATCTCGCCGAATTTCAGGCTCACGATCCGCTCGCTTTCGAGCTGTTTGAGCAACTGATTCGTGGTCTGCCGCGACAGCGACACCATCGACGCGAGACTCTCCTGCGACAGCCGGATCCTGCTCTGCGTCGCATTGAGGCCGTCATACCCTTCGGCGATCATCAGCAGACGGCCGGCGACGCGCTGCGCGGCGGGCAGCAGCGTCAACGATTCGGCGTTCTTGAACGACAGCCGCAGGCGCTGCGCCATCAGCAGCGCAAAATCACGCCAGTAGCGCGGCGTCGCGTCCAGCAGACTCTGGAGGGCGGCTTCCGGCACGTGCAGGAACAGCGCCCGACTGACGGCGATCGCGTCATGCGGGCGCGGCAGCCCGTCGAACATCGAGATCTCCCCGACCCAGGCGGTCGGGCCCAGCACCGCGAGCAGCGCTTCCTTGCCGTCGGCGCCGACCGTGCCGACCGACAGCGCCCCTTCGAGCACCGCGTACAGGCCATAAGACGGATCGCCGCACCGGTACAACGCCTGTCCCTTTTCCAGCTGGAGCAGCGTCGCGCGGTTCACGAGGTCGTCCCGCAGCTCGACGGGCAGGCTGCGGAACCACGACGTCGATTCGAGTTGCGGACGATAGCGAAGCAGCCTGGATTCCATGAGCCTCTCGACCTGTCGGCTATCCGACAGATTCTACGCGGGAATCCCAGCATCATGCGTCAACGGCTGTCGCGGCGTGCATGCGCAGCGCGCCGCCGCGGTTTTTCCTGATGCTGAAACCCTTGATAAGGAGTATCGACGTGGCCTCTTCCGATGTCAGCCTGAAGCACGCAGTGTCCCCCGCCGAATGGGAAGCACGAGTCAACCTCGCGGCGGCATACCGTCTCGTCGCGCTGTTCGGCTGGGACGATCTCGTGTTCACCCATATTTCCGCGCGCGTGCCCGGCCCCGAGCACCATTTCCTGATCAACCCGTACGGGATGATGTTCGACGAGATCACCGCGTCGTCGCTGGTCAAGGTCGATCTCGACGGCCGCAAGGTGTCCGACTCGCCGTACGAGATCAACCCGGCCGGCTTCACGATCCACAGCGCGGTGCATGCGGCGCGCGACGATGCGCTCTGCGTGATGCATACGCATTCGGTCAACGGCGTCGCCGTGTCGGCGCAGGAAGGGGGCTTGCTGCCGCTTTCCCAGCAGTCGCTCGGCGTGCTCGCGTCGCTCGGCTATCACGACTACGAGGGCATCGCGCTCAACGAAGACGAGAAGCCCCGCGTCGTGCGCGATCTCGGCAGCAACACGTACCTGATGCTGCGCAATCACGGCCTGCTGACCGTCGGCGCGACGGCGGCCGACGCATTCGTCGCGATGTACTTCTTCGAAGCGTCGTGCATGATCCAGGTGCGTGCGCAAGCCGGCGGCTCGAAGCTCTCGCCGATCGCGCCGACGATCCTCGGCGGCATCAAGCAGCAGATCGCCGAGGTGACGCGGGGTGTCGGCGCCGGGAAGCTCGTGTGGCCGGGGCTGCTGCGCCGGCTCGACCGGCTGAACCCCGGCTACGCGGACTGACGCGCCGATCAACGATCGCAACGACTGCAACGACCGCAACGCGCGATACGCGCGATACGCGCACAGCGGGCGGCGCGAGCACGATGGGCCGGGCTCGCCGTCCGGCGCATCGACGGTGTCAACTGGCGGCTCATCGAGGCATGGAATGGCAAAGATCTGTATCTATGGCGCCGGCTCCGTCGGCTGCTACATCGGCGGGCGGCTGCTCGCCGGCGGAAGCGACGTCGGATTCGTCGCGCGCGAGCGCGTCGCCAATCAGCTGCGCACGCACGGGCTCACGCTGTCGCAGTTCGGCAACCGCGGCTGGTTCGTGCCGCACGAGCGCATCGACGTGTCGACGGACCCCGCCGCGGCCGCCGCCGCGGATCTGGTGCTCGTCACGGTCAAGTCCGCGGCGACGCAGACGGTCGCGGCGGAACTGGCCGGCGTGCTGCGTCCGGACACGATCGTGGTCAGCTTCCAGAACGGCGTCGGCAACGCCGACGTGTTGCGGGCCGCGTTGCCGCGCAACACGGTGCTGGAGGGCATGGTGCCGTTCAACGTCGTCGAAAGCGGCCCCGGCGCGTTTCACCAGGGCACGGCGGGCGAACTGGAGATCCGGCGCGTGCCGGGCTTGCAGCCGTTCGTCGGCGATTTCGACAGGGCGGGGCTGCCGCTGATCCAGCACGACGACATGCTGACGGTGCAGTGGGCGAAGCTGCTGCTCAACCTGAACAACGCGATCAACGCGCTGTCGAACCGGCCGCTGAAGGACGAGCTTTCGCAGCGCGCTTACCGCGTCTGCCTCGGCCTCGCGCAGAAGGAAGCGCTCGCGCTGCTGGCGCGCGCCGGCATCCGGCCGGCCCGTCTGACGCCGATTCCGCCCGCGTGGATGCCGCGCGTGCTCGCGATACCCGATGCGTGGTTCGCGCGGCTCGGCCGCGCGATGCTGACGATCGATCCGCTGGCGCGCTCGTCGATGTCCGATGACCTTGCGGCGGGGCGCGCGACGGAAATCGACTGGATCAACGGCGAAGTGGTGAAGCTCGCGCGGCGTGTCGGGCACGGCGCGCCGGTGAACGAGCGCCTTTGCGAGCTCGTGCGGCAGGCCGAGCGAAGCGACGTGCGTCCATCGTGGACGGGTGACGCGCTGTTGGCCGATCTGCGTGCCGCGGCGGGCGGGGCATCCGCGCGGGGCGCGCGGCTGCTGGCCTAGGGCGCGCGTGGCGCGGCGCGTCACCGATCGTCGTTCGTGTTCGTCGACCCCACTCGAACCTGCGCGTGCAATCGCTCGCGTATCTCCGTCAGCGCTTGCGCGGGGAGCGGAATATAGTCGAGCGCGATGGCCGCCTGATTGCCGTTCTCGTATATCCAGTCGAGAAACTTCAGCGTGGCGTCGCTGCGCTCCGGCTTGCCGCTGTCGGCGCGCAGCAGCACGTAGGTCGCACCGACGACGGGCCATGCATCGGAAGCCGGCTCATTGGTCAGAAACTGATCGTACGCGCCCGACCAGTCGGCGCTCGCCGCCGCGGCCTGGAAGGTTCTGGGCTCCGGTTCAACCGTGGCGCCGGCGGCGTTTTTCATCGCGACGTAGGCCAGATGATTCCGTTTCGTGAAGTCCCACGCGACGTAGCCGATCGCGCCCGGCACGTAGTGCACGAAAGTGGCGACGCCCTCGTTCCCGAGGCCGCCGAGTCCGCGCGGCCAATGCACCGCGCTGCCTTCGCCGACCGTGCCTTTCCAGTCGGCATTCACCTGAGCGAGGTAATGGGTCCAGATGCGCGTCGTGCCGGAGCCGTCCTGGCGACGCACCACGGCAATCGCGAGATCGGGCAGCTTGAGCCCGGGATTCAGCGCGGCGATCGCGGGCGCATTCCAGTTGACGATTTTCCCGAGATAGATGTCGCCGAGCACTTTGCCGGAGAGCGTCAGCTGGCCGGGCCGGATGTCGGGAATGTTGACGACGGGCACGACACCGCCAGTGATGGCCGGAAACTGGAGCAATCCGTTCTTCAGCAGGTCGACGTCCGTCAGCGGTTCGTCGGAACCGGCGAAGTCCACCTGGTTCGCGATGATCGCCTTGATGCCTTCCGTCGAACCGACGGCCCGGTACGTGACCTTGTCGCCGCCCGATTTTCGGTAAGCGTCGGCCCATTTTGCATAGAGCGGCGCGGCGAACGTGCTGCCCGCACCGGCGATGTCGGCGCCGGCGTTCGCGGTCGAACACAGAAAGCCGGCGAGGCCGGCAATCAGAAGCAGCACTTGTCTCACGATGACCTCGCTTGGGCTCTTTGAAGAAATCGTCGGACGATCCGTGACGACGGTCATCGAGCGGCGATACATTCTTTTTACTTCATAAAATGAACCCGGTATTGACGAACTTCGAGTAGTGTTCGGACACGATCGCATCGAGCAGCGCCTTGCTGCCGTCGGTTTGCTTGGCCGCGACCATCGACCGGATCGAGAACGCGCGCAGCGCATCGGTCACGGACAGCGTGCCTTCCGCCGAATCCTTGCGCCCAGCGAACGGGAACACGTCCGGCCCGCGCTGGCACTGGCAGTTGATGTTCACGCGGCACACCTGATTGACGAGCGGATCGACGAGCGCGCCGATCTGTTCCGGGTCCGAGCCGAAGATGCTGACCTGCTGGCCGTGGTCGGACGTCGTCACGTAATCGAGTGCGGTTTCGACGTCGTCGAACGGCGCGACCGGAATGATCGGCCCGAACTGTTCCTCGCGATACAGCTTCATGCCTTCCGACACCGGATAGACGACCGCCGGATAGAACAGCGTCTTGCAGAACACGCCGCCCGATTCGTTGACGACGCGCGCGCCCTTCGCTTTCGCGTCGTCGATCGCATCGGTCATGTACGCGGTGCGATGCATGCCGGGCAGCGGCGTGATTCCGACGCCTTTCTCCCAAGGCATTCCGATCTTCATCTTCGCGAGCTCCTCGGTGAAGCGCGCGAGGAAGCGCTCGACGATCGAGCGATGCACGAGCAGCATCTTCAGCGCGGTGCAGCGCTGCCCGTTGAACGACAGCGCGCCGAGCAGGCATTCCTTCACGGTCAGCTCGAGATCCGCGTCGGGCAACACGATCGCCGCGTTCTTCGCATCGAGGCCGAGGATCGCGCGCAGGCGGTGCGACTTCGGATGCTGTTTCTTCAGATGGTCGGCGACCTTGCTCGAGCCGATCAGCGCGAGCACGTTGATCTTGCCCGATGCGAGCATGTGCGGCACGACGACCGCGCCCGGCGCGTAGATCGTGTTGATCACGCCCTTCGGGAACGCGTCGCGGAATGCCTCGAGCAGCGGCTCGAACAGCAGCGTGCCGTACTGCGGCGGCTTGAACACGACGGTGTTGCCCATCAGCAGCGCGGGGATCAGCGTCGCGAACGTCTCGTTCAGCGGATAGTTGTACGGCCCCATGCACAGTACGACGCCGAGCGGCGTGCGGCGGATCTGGCCGATCGTGCCTTCCGCGATCACGAAGCGCGAGTTGCCGTTGTCGAGCTCCTTCAGCGCGTCGATCGTCTGCGTCATGTAGGTGACAGTGCGATCGAATTCCTTCGCGGAATCGGCAAGGCTCTTGCCGATCTCCCACATGATCAGGTTCACGACGAGCTCGCGCTGCGCGACCATCCGCCTGATGAAGTCCTGCATGCACGCGATCCGCTCGGCGACCTTCATCGTCGGCCATGCGCCGCGGCCGGCGTCGTACGCGCGCACCGCGGCGTCGAGCGCCGCGTCGCTCTCGGGCTCGCCCATCACCGGGTAGCTGCCGATCTCGAGCTGCTCGACGCTGCCGTCCGGCTGCCGCACGCAGACGGGCGACAGCACGGTCTTGCTCGCGCCGTCCCACGGCACCAGCTCGCCGTCGACGAGCGACACGCGTTGATGAATCGGCGCTTTCAGCCGGACCTCGGCCGGAATGTCCGACAAAGCCGGGAAGAGTTTCTGCAGGGAATCGGAATCGGGCATGACGACCTCGCTTGTCTGTAAGTGTCCGGGCGGCGCGGAATCTCCGTGGGCCTTCGATTCTGCGGCGTGATGATGACGCGCAGACGGCGGCGCGCGATGGGCCGGCATCTGCGAAATGCGGAATGGAACCAGTTCCATTAAAAAGGAATGCACGGGCGGATGCAAGCTCGAATGTTCGGGCAAGTGCTTACAACAATCGTGTGCCGCGCGCGGAAGATCGGGTGCGCGGCACGTCAGGCATCGGGCGTCAGGCGTCGGACGCTGGCCCTGCATACGCGCTCGCCTGCTCGAGCAGCCACGCGCGGAATCGTTCGAGCGGCTTGCCATGGCTGAGCTCGGTCGGGTACACGAAGTAGTACCCCCCGTCCTCGACCGCCGTCGCGTCGAACGGCGCAATCAGCCCGAGCTGCGCGAGCTGCCCGTCGACGAAGAACTTCGGCACGAGCGCGACGCCGAGCCCCGCGGCGGCCGCGCTGATCAGCATCGTGTGCAGCTCGTAGCGCACGCCGTGCATCGTCCGGTTGTCCTCGACGCCGTGCGCGTCGAACCATTGCGTCCACGCGCCGGGGCGTGTCGTCGAATGCAGCAGCGGGTACGCGAGCAGGTCGTCGACGCGCTCGACCGGCCCCGTCAGCAGCGACGGCGAGCAGATCGGCACGACTTCCTCGCCGAACAGATAATCCGCCGACGTGCCCGGCCACGTTGGTTTCCCGTAGTGGATCGCGGCCTCGAAGTGCGTGTCCTCGAACGAGAACATGTCGGTGCGGATTCCCATGTTCACGCGCACGTCCGGCGTGCGGTCGTTGAAATCCTTGATCCGCGGGATCAGCCAGTGCGACGCGAACGTCGGCAGCACCGCGAGCTCCAGGTAGCCGCCGCCGCTGCCGTGCGCGATGATCGACAGCGTGTCGCGGTCGAGCGACTCGAGCGCACGCCGCACCTGCGTGCCGTACAGCCTGCCGGCGCGCGTCAGCACCACGCGCTGCTTCACGCGCGCGAACAGCCGCACGCCGAGGCTTGCTTCGAGCGTCGCGATCTGCCGGGACACCGCGCTCTCGGTCAGAAACAGCTCCTTCGCCGCGAGCGTGAAGCTCTCGTGCCGGGACGCGGCCTCGAACGCCACCAGCGCGCCCATGTTCGGGATCTTGAATTTGCGCATGATCATTCCAAAAACTCATTACATGGCAATTTAATCTCGCTTTACGCGTACCGCAACCATTCGAATAATGCGTGCCAGGCAAGGCTGGCGATTCGTGCGCTGGCCTGTGCATTGCCGGCGATGGCGCCGGCGCGACTCACCAGACGAGAAATGCGATGCGTAATCCGAATATCGACACCCTGCTGACGCGCGTGCTCGGCCGCGCGAAGACCGACGCGCTGTTCGCGACGCTGACGATCCCCGCGCTGTTCGACGAATGGGAGCCCGGCGTCGTCACGCGCGCGGAGCTCGCGCAAGCGATGAACATGGCGCTGTTCGAAGGGCTGCTCGAGCGCTCGCCGAACGGCCGCGCGTATACGGACGACGCGATCGCGAACGGCGGCTCGGTCTACTTCGATCACGGTGCGCTGCGCACCGTGCGCTGGCCGCACAACGGCGCGTTGCCGCCGGGCGAGGCGGCGTTCACGCGGATTCTGCGTCCGCTCGGCTTCCGGCTGAACGGCCGCTATCCGCTCGACAAGCTCGGGATGACCGGCCGCGCCTATGCGCACGAGGACGCGCCGGACGAGATCGCGCAGTTCTTCGTGAGCGAACTGCATCCGGAGCGTTTCTCCGCCGAATTCCGGCAGGCGGTGACGAACGTGGTCGGATCGTCGCGCGATCCGCTGACGCCTGCCGCGGTCGGGCTGCTGTGGGAGATCGAGCGCGATGGCTGGCTGCCGCTCGATGCGGCGGCGGTACTGCTGCCGGTGGTCGTCGGCGCGTTCGCGCGCCAACACCACGTGCCGCGCGAAGCCGACTATGAGGTGCTGCTCGCCGAATCGGCCGAGATGGCGTGGATCGCGACCGAAGGCAATGCGTTCAATCATGCGACGGACCGTGTCGCCGATGTGTTCAGTCTGTCGGACGACGAAAAGGCGAAGGGCCGGCCGATGAAGCCCGACGTCGAGCGCTCGCGCTCGGGGCGGGTGTTCCAGACCGCGTATCGCGCGGACGTCGTCGAGCGCGAGTTCCGCACGCATGACGGCGCGCTCGTCACGCGCAGCGTGCCGGGCTCGTTCTACGAGTTCATCACGCGCAAGCGCACGTTCGATCAGGCCGCGCGCCGCTGGGTGACCGATCTGCGCTTCGATGCCGGCAACGCGCAGGGCATTTTCAAGATGACGGCGAACGAAGTGAAGACGGCGTGATGGGCGCGGGCGGTGCTTCACCGGGCCGCGATAGCGTGCAGCGCCAATGCGAACCCTATTGACATGGATAGGGCGATGACCGGGATCATGGAGACTAGGATGCCTGCGGTGCTATAGCCGAGGCTGGCTTTGGGCATCGCGCCCGATAGCGCATTGCCGCCGACCCAGATCGAATAGAACCACAGAGGCAGCACGAGCAGTGCAGGCACGCCGAGCGCGGTGACTGCGGCACTCCCGGTGTCGGCCACCAGTCCGGCGGCGGCGATCAGATTGAACAGATTGCCATGACCGTCCCAGCGCCCGCCGCGTTTCATCCACAGGCGCAGGATCAGAATGGACGCGAGGAACCCGATCCAGACGGTGACGAGGCCGAGCGACAACGCGAGCCACAGCGGAGCGGCGGGTACGCCGTGGTGCGCGGTAGTCATGGAGGGGGCCATTCCGTTCAGCAGGCCGATCATCGTTATCGCGAGCACGGACTGCCAGCGGGGAAAGTCGAATCGGTCGAACGGGAGCTCACGGAGCAGGAAAAGCCGTTGACCGTTGGTCACGATGGGGAGCCGGCCGAACCAGTATGGATTGGCGATGATGAGCAGCGGGAGAATCAGGGCGAGTTTCATTTGTGATGTGGCTTCGTCGGAAGCTGGGTGTTAGCCTGTTGGGTGAGCGTTACCATGTGAACCATCCCAAAAGACTGTTTGAAATCCACGTAAAAATACAAAAAATCCATAGCGACCAACAAAATAGAAGAAATTTATTATTGAATGAAAATACCGAGTTATATTCCCACATGGCACTCAATAGAGTGATGCTGGCGGTGAATGTGGGAAATGACTGCGAGCTCTTGAAGAAAATTGATAAAATAAAGATGACGCCCATCACAGCAGTCGCAGCCATCGCAATTTTTCTCTTGATGAGCGCCATGAAATTACCAGCCGTAGTGATCTGCGATTCCCTTCGCAGTTCCGCCGGCAACTGCGGCGTTAAACCTCCATACTACTGCCGCGGGCCCGGCCACAGCTCCAGCCGCTGCGCCGCCAATCGTGGATGCACCAAAGCCTGTCCATGACCACGGCGATCCCCCGATCCGGTTTTGCAAAAAATAACTTGCGGCGCCACCGGCTGCTCCAATTGCAGCCCCGACCGGCCCAAAAGCGCCACCGACTTGCTCCATCTCGTTAATTGTCAATTCATTCATTGTCAAATATCCTGGCAAAAACGAAGTTGGCATATAACTGCCTGTCAGTTATATGTTCGGCACCGAATTCGAATGGTATCGGGGATGCATGAGAATGCAATGCAAAATTTACCGAGATTTGATGTATAACAAATCAATGTCAAGATATTAATTCGAGATAGCAAATGCGCATTTTGCTTAAAATTTGAGCGCAATATCGTGGACGTTTCCCGGCCCAGAACTTCAAGCAACATCCCCACTTGATGCAAAATTCTCAACACCTTGTTCCGATATGTCGGTTGCCGCGCCAGCATTGACTGCGGACAATCTCGTCATCCCCGTCCGGCGCGGCACCTGCCGCCGACGGACCCTCCACGATCCCGAATCGAAAATCCTGAAGGCCATCCAGTGAAAGCATCCGACATCCTCTCCGAACTCGGCATCGCCCCTCTCGCGCAGACGGGCGACCTCGCGGTCCATTCGCCGATCGACGGCGCGCTCATCGGCCGCGTCGCGAGCGACACCGTCGAGCAGGCCGACGCGGCGCTCGCGCGCGCGCAGGCCGCGTTCACGGTCTGGCGCGACGTGCCCGCGCCGCGTCGCGGCGAGCTCGTGCGGATTCTCGGCAACAAACTGCGCGAGAAGAAGCGCGCGCTCGGTGCGCTGATCTCGCTCGAAACCGGCAAGATCCTGCAGGAAGGCCTCGGCGAAGTGCAGGAAATGATCGACATCTGCGATTTCGCGGTCGGCCTGTCGCGGCAGCTCTACGGCCTCACGATCGCATCCGAGCGCCCCGGCCACCGGATGGCCGAGACGTGGCATCCGATGGGCGTGTGCACCGTGATCTCCGCGTTCAACTTTCCGGCCGCCGTGTGGTCGTGGAACGCGGCGCTCGCGCTCGTCTGCGGCAACGCGGTGATCTGGAAGCCATCCGAGAAAACGCCGCTGACCGCGCTCGCCGCCGACCGGATCCTGCAGGACGCGCTGCGCGAATTCGGCGACGCGCCGGAAGGCCTGACCGCGCTCGTCAACGGCGGCCGCGACGTCGGCGCGAAGCTCGTCGCCGATCCGCGCTCGAGCATCGTCAGCGCGACCGGCAGCACCGAGATGGGCCGCACGGTCGGCGTCGAGGTCGCACGCCGCTTCGGCCGCTCGCTGCTCGAACTCGGCGGCAACAACGCCGGCATCGTCACCGGTTCCGCGGACATGGAGCTCGCGCTGCGCGGGATCGTGTTCTCCGCGGTCGGCACCGCGGGCCAGCGCTGCACGACGCTGCGCCGCCTGTTCGTGCATGAAAGCGTGTACGACAAGACCGTCGAGCGGCTGAAGGCGCTGTATTCGAAGGTCGCGATCGGCAATCCGCTCGAAGCGGGCGTGCTGATGGGGCCGCTGATCGACGAGGAATCGTTCGCACGGATGCAGGCCGCGCTGCGCCAGGCACGCGAAGAGGGCGGCGCCGTGCACGGCGGCGAGCGCCACGCCGTCGCGGGCCACGAGCGCGGTTTCTACGTGCGGCCGGCGATCGTCGAGATGCCGTCGCAGACGCCGGTCGTGCTGAAGGAAACGTTCGCGCCGATCCTCTACGTGCTGAAATATCGCGACCTGTCCGACGCGATCGCCGCGAACAATGCCGCGTCGCACGGGCTGTCGTCGTGCATCTTCACGACCGACATGCGCGAGAGCGAGCGCTTCCTGGCCGCATCGGGCAGCGACTGCGGGATCGCGAACGTGAACATCGGGCCGAGCGGCGCGGAGATCGGCGGCGCGTTCGGCGGCGAGAAGGAGACGGGCGGCGGCCGCGAGTCCGGCTCCGACGCGTGGAAGGCCTACATGCGCCGCGCGACGAACACCGTCAACTATTCGTCGGCGCTGCCGCTCGCGCAGGGGATCGACTTCAACCTCGGCTGAAGCCGGGCGCCGGCACCGCGTCGTCCGCGGCGCGGCCTTCGGGCCGCGCCGTTCATCGCGACGACGTGATCTGGCCGACGCTCGCGCAACCGGGCGCGGCGTCAGCGAGCGGATCCTCGGCGGGCGCCATGCGACACTCGATCTGTCCAAGCTGAGCTGGACGCGCGTGCTCGAGAATCGGCCGATCGTAGAAAGGAACGTCGTTTAACGATCCCTATGTATTCGTTCACTTCCCCCTTCGAGCAGCCGGCTGGATCGCCGATCCGCGAGCTGTTCAAGTATCTCGGCGAGCCCGGGATGATCTCGTTCGCGGGCGGCTATCCGGCCGGCGACCTGTTCGACGTCGACGGGCTACAGGCCGCGTCCGCGCGCGCGTATGCGGCGCCGGCGCGTTGCCTGCAGTACGGCCCGACCGACGGCCTCGCGGAGCTGAAGCACGAGCTGATCGCGCTGACCGCGCGCCGCGGCGCGCGCTGCACGCCGGCCGACATGCTCGTGACGACCGGCTCGCAGCAGGGGCTCGATCTGCTGCTGCGCGTGATGGTCGCGCCGGGCGACGTCGTGCTGACCGAGCAGCCCGCGTATCCGGCGACGCTGCAGGCGCTGCGGTTGCAGCAGGCGCGGATCGTCACGGTGCCGGTCGACCGCGACGGCCTCGACGTCGACCGGCTCGCCGCGTGGCTCGAGGCAAATGCAGCAAATGCGGCGACCGCGGCGAGCCGGCCGAAGCTGCTGTACACGGTGCCGACGTTCGCGAACCCGACCGGCGCGACGTTGACGCGCGAGCGGCGCGTCGCGCTGCTGCGGCTCGCGGTGCGTTACGGAATCCTGATCGTCGAGGACGATCCGTACGGTGATCTGCGTTTCGACGGCGACGCGGTGCCGTCGCTGCTCGCGCTCGCGGACGACGTCGACGGCGCGCGCGACTGGGTCGTGCATTTCTCGAGCCTGTCGAAGATCGTCGCGCCGGGGCTGCGCGTCGGCTGGACGATCGGGCCCGCCGAGATCGTGCGACGCTGCGTGATCGCGAAACAGACGGTCGATCTGTGCAGCGCGCCGTGGACCCAGGCGATCGCGGCCGAATATCTGGCCGCCGGCGCGCTCGAGCGCCATCTGCCGCGCATCGCCGATGCGTACCGGCGCAAGGGCGGCGCGATGTGCGATGCGCTGCGCGAGCAGCTCGGCGGCGCGATCGCGTTTCATCGGCCCGAAGGCGGGATGTTCGTGTGGGCGCGCGTGCCGGCGGTCTCGTCGAAACGGCTGCTCGAGCACGCGATCGCGCAGAAGGTCGTGTTCGTGCCCGGCGGCGCGTTCTTTGCGGACGACGTCGACGAGTCGTCGTTGCGGCTGTCGTTCGCCGCGCCGAACGTCGAGCAGATCGGCGAAGGCGTCGCGCGGCTCGCGCGGGCCTATGACGCGGCTACGTCCGCACCGCGCTGATCTGCACGATCGGCGCCAGGTTCGTGTAGTTCGGCACGTCCGAGAGGATCGCCTTCGCATGCGGCCCGAACGTCGTCTGGAACGCCTCCAGCGATTCGAAGAACAGGTGGCCGGCGGCACGGTAGGTCGGCGGCTGCCCCGGCAGGCCGCCCGCGAGCCCCTCGTCGATCTCGATGCGCTTGCATGCGTCGCCCACCAGCCGCTGAATCATCGGCATGTGACTGTCCTGGTAATAGGCGAAGTCGAAGGTGCCGCCGTCGGTATTCGGGTAAAACACGCTCACTTTGATCATCGCTGATGCTCCGTCGAAGGGAAGGGTGGGCGCACATCGCGAGCGCGGCGCCGTCGTGCGCGCGGCCCGGCAGGTTCGGCTCGGGCAGGAACGCGGCGTGTGATCTTCTCGCATCCGGCCGGTCCGGTCCAGTCGGGCCGCGCGCATGACGGCGCCGATTCGCCGATTCGCCGATTGGCCGGTGGGCGGCCGCTTCTCGTCTTGCTCTAGCCACCATCCCGCCTCTCATCCGTTTTCGGTTTTTTTTGAGATTCCCTTGACAACCCATCGCCCCACTTCCATACTCCGCTCCGCTAGTAATTCGAATTACTAGCGGCCCGCCCCCTGCCGAGCGCATACAAAAAAATGGTTCGCGATTGGGGTGGTATCTATAAGCACGACGAGAAAGTAATACGTATTACCAGGAGGAGACGGTGTCACACCTCAAGTTCGAATGCATCATGGCCGCCGCGCTGCTGGCGTGTGGCGGCATCGGCATCGCCGCGGCGGCGCCCGTCAACGTGTCGCTGTGGCGGCACGACAGCGGCGACGCCGAAGTAAGGATAACGAAGGAACTGATCGACAGCTTCAATCGTTCCCAATCCAGATATCGCGTCGTGTACGAGAACCTGCCGAAGGGTTCGTACACGGAGTCGGTGACGGCCGCCGCGGTGTCGAAGAAGCTGCCGTGCGTGCTCGACCTCGACGAGCCGACGGTGCCGAACTTCGCGTGGTCGGGCTACCTGCGTCCGCTCGCCGGACTGCTCGACCCGAAGGTTGCCGCGAGCCTGACGGCCGGCGGCAAGGGCGAGTACAAGGGCGCGCTGTATTCGGTCGGGCCGTACGACGCATCGCTCGGGATCTTCGCGCGCAAGTCGGCGCTCGTCGCGGCCGGCGTGCGCATCCCGACCATCGACAAGCCGTGGACGCTCGCCGAATTCAATGACGCGCTCGCGAAGCTGAAGAAGTTGCCCGGCTACGAATACGTGATCGACATGCACAACAACGCGGACGGTGAATGGTGGACGTACGCGTATTCACCGTGGCTGCAGAGCTTCGGCGGCGATCTGATCGACCGGACGACGATGACGCGCGCGGACGGCGTGCTGAACGGCAAGCAGGCGGTCGCGTTCGGCAAGTGGTTCCAGAGCCTGTTCAAGATGGGCTACGCGAACAAGCGCCCGGTCGACGACAAGTCGTTCGTACTGGGCCGCGTGCCGCTCGATTACTCGGGCAACTGGAATTACGCGGACGCAAAGGCGAAGTGGGGCAACGACCTGATCGTGCTGCCGCCGCCGGATTTCGGTCGCGGCCCGAAGACGGGCGCCGCGTCGTGGCAATACGGGATCAGCACGACGTGCGCGGCGCCGGACGGCGCGGCCGCGTTCATCAACTACATGATGCAGCCGCAGCAAGTCGCGAAGACTGTCGACCAGACCAAGGTGCTGCCGACGACGCAATCCGCCGCGAACCTGTCGACCGACTATCGTTCCGGTGGCGACCTGCGTTTCTACTTCGAGTTCGCGCAGCGCTACGCGGTGCCCCGCCCGCCGACACCCGCGTATCCGATCATCACGAGCACGTTCGAGAAGTCGATGCGCGAGATCATCAACGGCGCCGATGTGCAGTCGACGCTGGACGACGCGACTGACGCGATTGAACGGAACATCCGCGACAACAAGGGCTACGGCTTCAGGATCTGATCGAAGCGGCAGAGCCGGTGGGCCGCGCGACGGCCCACCGCGCAGGAGGGAATGGAGATGCTTGAGACTACCAACGATCCGCGGCTCGCGGCGCCCGACGCGAACGCGCACGCGCGCGGCGCGAAGCTCGGGCGCGAAACGTGGACGGCGTGGCTGATGAGCACGCCCGCGCTGCTCGGCCTGCTGGTCTTCGTCGTATTGCCGTTCGTGATGGCGGCCGTGTTCAGCCTGACCGACCAGCGCCTGATGTCGCCGAACCCGACTGAATTCGTCGGCCTGCGCAACTATGAGCGTCTGCTCGCGGTCACGGTCGTGAAGATCGAACCCGTGCGCGACGAAACAGGCAGGATCATTCCCGGCGATGACGGGCAGCCGAGCTATCCGCGCCTGCGCTCGCTCGAGCGCGACGGCGGCGGCTTGCGCGGCTACAAGGAGATGACGAGCGTCGACGTGTCCGGCGCGCGCTACATGCTCGTGGCGAAAGACCCGGTGTTCTGGCGCTCGCTCGCGAACATCGTGCTGTTCGCGCTGCTCGTCGTGCCGCTTCAGTGCGGCCTCGCGCTGGCAACCGCGCTGCTGATCAACCGGAAGCTGCGCGGGATCACGTTCTTCCGCGCGGCATTCTTCAGCCCGGTCGTGATCTCGATGGTTGTGATCAGCATCGTCTGGTCGTTCCTTTACGACCGGCAGTTCGGCCTGATCAACCAGATGCTGTCCGCCATGTCGTTCGGTCACATCCAGCCGATCGACTGGCTCGGCAATCCGCACGTCGCGATGCTCGCGATCGTGATCATGAGTGCGTGGCAGGGAATGGGCTTCCAGATGGTGATTTTCCTCGCAGGCTTGCAGGGCATTCCGGGCGAGTTGTACGAAGCCGCGTGCCTCGACGGCGCGAACGCGTGGCAGCGCTTCGTCAACGTGACGCTGCCGGGCCTGCGCAACACGCTGGTTTTCATCCTGACCGCGACGACGATGCAGGCATTCTCGCTCTTCACACAGATCGACGTGATGACGCAGGGCGGCCCGGACAATTCGACGGTGACCGTCATGTATCACGCGGTCAACAGCGGCTTCCGCGAACAGGACATCGCCTACGGCAGCACGATCACGGTGGTGTTCTTCCTCTTCATTCTCGGCTTCGCGTTCGTGCAGCGACGCCTGATCGCGGGGAAGCAGCGATGAGCGATCTCACTCTGAAACATCGGCGCCGGATCGGCCAGGCCGTCAGCTATGCGCTGCTCACGCTCTTCACGCTGGTGTTCCTGCTGCCGACGCTGTTCATGCTGGTCTCGGGCTTCAAGCATACGACCGCGATCTTCGCCGATCTGCGTTCGTGGCGAGCGCTGTTGCCAGTCGGCGACCTGACGTTCGAAAACTATCGCTATGTGTTCGAGCGCGGCAATTTCGAGCGCTACTTCGTGAACTCGGTCGTGGTCACGTCGATCACCGTCGTGCTGAGCGTCGTCGTGAACAGCATGGCCGCGTATGCGCTCGCGCGGCTGCACTGGCGCGGGCGGAAGGGGGTGTTCGCGCTCGTGATCGCGATCCTGATCATCCCGTTCGAAGCGATCGCGATTCCGCTCGTGATGCTCGTCAGCCAGTTTCCGGGCGTCGACTTCGGGCTGCACGGCCTGTCGTTCAGCGACTCGATGTTCAACACATACACGGTGCAGATCCTGCCGTTCGCGGCGAACGCGTTCACGATCTTTCTGTTCTTCCAGTTCTTCCGCGATCTGCCGATCGAGCTGGACGAAGCGGCGCGGCTCGACGGCGCGACGCCGTTCCAGATCTACTGGCGGATCGTGATGCCGCTGTCGAGGCCGGTCATCGCGACGGTCGCGATCCTGCAGTTCCTGACGATGTGGAATCAGTACCTGTGGCCGATCATGGTCGTGCAGAGTGGCGACGTGCGTCCGCTGATGCCGGGCATTCAGGAATTCTTCAACCGTTCGCCGGCCTGGGGGCAAATCATGGCGTACGCATCGCTCGTGACGCTGCCGGTCCTGGCCATTTTCGTGACGTTCCAGCGCTGGTTCGTCCAGAGTGTCGCCAGCAGTGGCGTCAAGGGTTAATTCATGAGCATGACAGAAAACATCAACAAGCCGGCGGTCGACGCCGTGCGCGTGCGGGATCCGCACCGCCCGCGGTTTCATTTCACGCCGCCGATGAACTGGATGAACGATCCGAACGGGATCTGCCATCACGACGGGCGGTATCACCTGTACTACCAGTACAACCCGAACGATGCGCTGTGGGGCGACATCCACTGGGGCCATGCGAGCAGTGCGGATCTCGTGCGGTGGCGCGACGAGCCTGTCGCGCTCGCGCCGTCGAGCGGCCCGGACGAGGGGGGATGCTTCTCGGGCAGCTTCGCGCTGGTGTACGGTCAGCCGACGATCTACTACACCGGATACACCGATACCGCGCAGGTGCAGTGCATGGCGACGAGCGACGATCTGCAGCGCTGGCGCAAGGTCGACGGCGCGTTGATCGAGCTGCCGCCGGCCGGCGTGCCGCGTGATCAGTTCCGGGATCCGTACGTATTTCAGCATCGCGACGTCTGGTACATGGTGGTCGGCGCGTCGCTGAACGGCGAGCGCGGGCAATGTCTGCTCTATCGCAGCGACGATGGGCGCGACTGGAAATATCTGCATCCGCTGTACACATCGCCGCGCCTGCAGCTCGGCGTGATGTGGGAATGCCCGAACTTCTTTCCGATCGGCGACAAGTGGGTGCTATCGGTGTCGGTGTGGCAGAACATGGGCGCGCACTATTTCGTTGGCCGTTTCGAGAACGAGCGCTTCGTGCCCGAGTTCGACGACGTGCTCGACGTCGACGGCAGCGCGTTCGCGCATCTGACCTTCATGGCGCCGGATGGTCGTGCGCTGCAATGGGCATGGATCAACGAGCAGCGCAGCGCGGACCTGATGCGCGCGGACGGCTGGGCTGGGGCGATGACTGTGCCGCGCGTGCTCGGCCTGACCGATGCGGGCCAGCTCACGATCCGGCCCGTCGATGAAATCGGCGCGCTGCGCGGCGATGTCGCCGCCGCCGCGACGTGCCGGGTCGGCGGCGCCGAGACTGTGGCGTTCGAAGGCCGCCATCTGGACATCGAACTGGACGTCGAGCTGCTCGACGCGAAGCCGGTCGGCCTGACGCTGCTTGCGTCCCCGGACGGTCTCGAAGCGACGCGCATCGTCTACAACCCGAACATGCGGCGCCTGACGGTCGAACGTGCGCGCAGCTCGTTCAATCCGAAGACCGAGCGGCAGAACCAGCACGCGCATCTGTATCTGGAGCCGGGCGAGCCGCTGCGCCTGCGTGTGCTGCTCGATGCGACCGTGATCGAGGTATACGCGAACGATCGCGTGAATCTGACGAGCCGTGTCTACCCGACGCTCGGCAGCAGCGTCGGCGCGTCCGTGTTTGCGGAGGGGTACGCGAACGTCGCGCTGAAGGCGTGGCAGATGGGCGACATCTACGGCGAGCCGGCGTGACGAGCGGCCGACGGCGCGCCCGCGATCGACGACGGACGCGCGAACAACAGTATCGGTGAGAGACCGGAGAGGAGCACACACATGTCGAACGTTTCACTGGTGGGGATCAACAAGGCCTACGGCGACGCGCGGCCGACGATCAACCGCTTCAATCTGCAGATCGACGCCGGCGAGTTCTGCGTGTTCGTGGGGCCGAGCGGCTGCGGGAAGTCGACGCTGCTGAGGATGGTCGCGGGGCTCGAGGAGATCACGAGCGGCGAGCTGCGGATTGCGGACCGCATGGTGAATGACGTGCCGCCCGCGAACCGCGGCGTCGCGATGGTGTTTCAGAACTACGCGTTGTATCCGCACATGACGGTCGCGCAGAACATGGCGTTCGCGCTGAAGCTCGCGAAGCTGAAGCAGGCGGAGATCGACGAGAAGGTGCAGCGTGCGGCGAAGGTGCTGCAGCTCGACAAGCTGCTCGACCGGTATCCGAAGCAACTGTCCGGCGGCCAGCGGCAGCGCGTCGCGATCGGGCGTGCAATCGTCCGCGAGCCGAAGCTGTTTCTGTTCGACGAGCCGTTGTCGAATCTCGATGCGGCGCTGCGCGTGCAGACGCGAATAGAGATCGCGCGTCTGCATCGCGAGTTCGGCAAGGCGAGCGTGATCTACGTGACGCACGATCAGGTCGAGGCGATGACGCTCGCCGACAAGATCGTACTGCTCAACGCGGGCGACGCGGTCGCGAAATACGGCAGCATCGCGCAGGTCGGTGCGCCGCTCGAGCTGTATCACCGGCCGCGCAACCGGTTCGTCGCCGGGTTCATCGGATCGCCGAACATGAACTTCCTGCCGGCGACGCTGGAGAAGGTCGAGCCCGATACGTGCACGGTCGCGCTGAAGGGCGGCGGCCAGCTCGCCGCGTGCGTTCGGCCGAACGCGGCGCAGAGCGCGTGCGCCGGCGATCCGCTGATGGTCGGCATTCGGCCCGAGCATATCCGTCTGGCCGACGCGGGCGGCGCGGAGCCGGGGCAGGCCGGCGAGGTAGTGTTCGCCGAATTCCTCGGCGAGCACAGCTACGTGCACGTCGCGCTGCAGTCCGGCGTGACGGTCATCGCGAAGGCGGGCGGCACCGTGCGCGTCAGGATCGGCGACCGCGTGAAGCTCGTATTCGATGCCGAGCATCTGCACGTGTTCGACGCCGACGACCAGTCGTTCGCGCAAACGCGCGATCTGGAGCGCCTGGCGGCCTGATGGGCGGTCGCCCGTAAGGGCGACCGGTACTCGGCGAGCGTAAAGGGATGTCGAGGCAAAAATATATTTCGTAGTCCGAATATAAATGAAAGGGAGGAGAGAAAATCTAGAAGGATTCGTTCGTGGTCGGGGCCTGCGCGTGCCGAGCACCAGATCGATCAATTTGCATGACGACATAAAGATTCGAAATTGTCGGGCGGAAGTGGCGTTGACACCGTCGACGCCTCGCCCGGCCGAGTCGGAATATTTTTTTGGAGACTCCTAAAATGAAAAAGCTGATTTGCGTTGCTTCGTTGTTGACCTTTGCCGTCACGGTACACGCGCAGAGTAGCGTGACACTGTACGGCCGCATCGACGCCGGTCTCGAGTACGTGAGCGGCCTGCCGACCGCCAGTTACACCGGCTCGACGTCGCGCGTTCGCGCGGAAGCCGGCAACTGGGGCGGCAGCCTGTGGGGCGTGAAGGGCGTCGAGGACCTCGGCGGCGGCAACAAGGCACTGTTCCAGATGGAAGGCGCGTTCAACACGATGAACGGGCAGGGTGCGGGCACCAATTACATGTTCTTCGATCAGGCAACTGTCGGCCTGCAGAACGATTCATACGGTACGTTCCTCATCGGCCGGAACAACTTCATCTCGAACGGCATCTGGGACTTCGATCCGTTCGGCCAGACCGCCTGGGCGACTGCGACGCTGGTGCGCGGCCGGAACTGGCAGAAGTCGAGCAGCAACATCATGTATCAATCGCCGAAGTTTGCCGGCTTCGACGTGTACGGCCAGTATTCGCTGTCGAACTCGACGTCGTGGAACGGCAACGGCATGACGCCGCAAGGTCGCAACGCCGGTATGCAATTGACCTACACGTCAGCGCTGTTCCAGGTGCGCGGCATCTACGACGAGATTCGCGATCCGCTCAACGGCAAGCTCGACAATCCGTTCACCGCATCGCGCGAATACTTCGCCGGCGCGAACGTGTTCCTCGGGCCGGTCACGTTGCGTGCGGCCTACCAGGCTTCGCGGACGTCGGGCATGACCAACGCGGCGTACGGCACGCCGACCACGACGAACCTGGTGTGGGGCGGCGCGACCTGGCAGGCGACGCCGGAAGCGGCGCTGACGGGCGCCGTCTATCACGTGAACGCGAACAACGGCGGCGGCAACGCGACGATCTATACGATCGGGGGCTCGTACAACCTGTCCAAGCGAACGCTGCTCGACTTCCAGGTCGCGACGCTGCACAACAGCAAGACCGCGAACTTCAGCCTCGATCCGAACGCGGCCGAAGGCCCCGGCGGCAACGTCAACGGCACATACAACGACAATCCGCTGTACGGCCACAGCATGTCGGGCGTCTACGTCGGTATCCAGCATTCTTTCTGATTAGGCCAGTCGACCGGATCGATTCCAACACCGGTTCCACGCTGCTGCGAGAGCGCGTATTGGCGCGGCGTCCCGAAAGGGCGTCGCGCATTTTTTTGTTCCCGAATGTCCCGAGTTCGCCCATCCCGCACGAAAAGCGGATACGCTCGATTCGCACTATGCTGTCGAAGCGCGCTCACGTCAGGACTCCGCTCTCCGGTATCGGCGAATTGAATTGGGGCTGTATGTGATGGCCGCGTCACTTTTGAAGGAGAAGGAAAATGCATGCCAGATTCTCGATCCTGATGCTGTCGCTCGGGCTCGCGGCCGCGGTTCCCGGCGCCCATGCGCAAGGTGCAGCAAGCACGCAGCCCGACCGCGCGCTCGCGACGAGCGTGCGAGCGGCGCTCGCCGGCGCGTCCGACGTCAATGTGTCGCGCATCGCCGTCCTTGGCGGGCAGCAGCGCGTGATCCTCGAAGGTACGGTGCCCGACTACGCGCAGATCGATCGCGCGAAGCGATATGCGCAGAGCGTCGCCGGGGGCGCTGAAGTGGTCAGCCGCCTGACGGTGAGGGTGTCCGGACGCGGTTCGTGACGCGCGATATGTCGCGGGCGCAGAATCATGGCAGGCGACACGCGCCAGCAATAATCCGCTCATTCGAATATGATTGAGGCCAATTCGGGGATCCGCCAGTCGACGTGCGCGGATCGCCGGCCGGCCTCGATCCCTGTTCCGATGAGTATTCGAACTCCAAAATCCGGCATGCGCGCGTCGCGCCCGACGATGACCGACGTCGCGAAGGCGGCGGGCGTATCGCAAACCACCGTGTCGTTCGTGCTGAACAACCGCGCAGACGCGAACATTCCGCAGGAGACGCGCGCCCGCATTCACAAGGCCGTCGCCGATCTCGGCTACCGCGAGAACGCGATGGCGCAGGCGCTGCGGCTCGGCAAATCCAACCTGATCGGACTCGTGACCGACGAAGTCGCGACGACGCCCTATGCCGGTCTCATCATCCGCGGCGCGCAGGATGCCGCGTGGAAGTACAACCGGATCCTTACGCTCGTCAACACCGACTGCCGCGCGGATCTCGAGAGCAAGGCCGTCGAGGCGCTGCTCAAGCATCAGGTCGAAGGCCTGATGTTCGCGACGATGTACCACCACGAGATCAGCCTGCCGGCCGGGCTCGGCGACATTCCGGTCGCGCTTGTGAACTGCTTCGACGCGGGCGCGTTGGTGCCGTCCGTCGTGCCCGACGAGGTCAGGGGCGGCTACGACGCGACGCGCTATCTGATTGAGCACGGGCATCGCGACATCGGTTTCCTGAACAAGAGCGACCGGATTCCAGCGGCCGCGGGGCGTTTCGAAGGCTATCGGCTCGCGATGGAGGAAGCCTCGCTGCCGGTGCGCGACGACCGCGTGCTGCGCCTCGTCGGCGAGCAGGAGGCGGGCTTCCAGGGCGCGCTGCAACTGATGCAGCAGCCCGATCCGCCGACCGCGCTGTTCTGCTTCAACGACCGTGTTGCGATGGGCGCGTACATGGCGCTGCAAAGGCTCGGATTGCACGTGCCCGACGACGTGTCGATCATCGGCTTCGACAACCAGGAAGTGATCGCCGCACATCTGCTGCCGGGCCTCACGACGATGCAGTTGCCGCACTACGAGATGGGGTGCTGGGGCGTCGATCGTCTGCTCGGCGACGCGCCCGCCTCCGGCAATCGCGTGCTGTTGCCGTGTCCGCTGGTGGAACGCGGCTCGGTCGCGGCCCCCGCACGCTAGCACGGCCGTATGCGCCCGCGTGGCGTGACTCAGCGTTTCCTTGACGGTGCCTTCGCGCTCTCCCGGGTGCGCGCGTCGCGCTGCGCGAACGCTTCGAAGCTCTGCTGCAGGTCGACCATGAACACCTTCAGGATCGGCGGCGTCGACGCGCCCTTGCGGATCGTCGCGCAGAACGGCCACTCGAGGCCATACCGCGCCGGGCTGACCGGCCGCATTTCGCCGGTCGCGACCCAGCGCGCTGCATAGTGCCGCGGCAGATAGCCGATGTACGCGCCCGACAGAATCAGCATCGCCTGTGCCTCGACGTTGTCGACGGTCGCCGCCGCCTTGCTCGCGCTCAGCATCCGCAGGTCGTGCTGCTGCAGATATCCGCGCGCGACGATCCGGCTCGACGCGATCGCATCGTGCATCGACGGATCGTCGTCGTCGAGCGCGTAAAGCGGGTGGCTTCCGCTGCAATAGAGCGCGTCCGGCTCCGAGTAGAGGTCGACGTACGCGAGCGACGACTGCAACGGCTACATGCAGGAAGGCTTCGGCGCGATGCACATGACGGTCAAGGACGGCGTGCGGTGGTCGACCGCGAACGCGTACCTGCGTCCGGCGATGACGCGCCCGAACCTGCGCGTCGTCACGCACGCGATGACGCGCCGCGTCGTGATGGAAGGCAAGCGCGCGGTCGGCGTCGAGTACGAGCGCGGCGGGCTCACGCACGTCGCGCGCTGCCGGGCCGAGGTGCTGATCGCGTCGGGGCCGATCGGCTCGCCGCACCTGCTGCAGCGTTCCGGTATCGGGCCGGCCGGCGTGCTGCGCGACGCAGGCATCGCCGTCGCGCACGATCTGCCCGGCGTCGGCGAGAATCTGCAGGATCACGCGGAAATCTACATTCAGTACGCGTGCAAGGAGCCGGTCACGCTGAACGGCAAGATGGACGCTTTCAGCAAGCTGATGATCGGCTTGCGCTGGCTGCTGTTCAAGGACGGGCTCGGCGCGTCGAACCACTTCGAAGCGGGCGGATTCATCCGTTCGGAAGCGGGGCTGCGCTGGCCCGACATCCAGTTCCACTTCCTGCCGGCCGCGATGCGCTATGACGGCGACAAGCCGTTCAAGGGGCATGGCTTCATGGTGCTGACCGGGCCGAACAAGCCGAAGAGCCGCGGCCACGTGCACGCGAAATCGGCCGATCCGCATGTGCATCCGGACATCCGCTTCAACTACCTGGCGCGCGAGGAGGACCGGGAGGGCTTCCGGCGCTGCGTGCGTCTGACGCGCGAGATCATCGGCCAGCCCGCGATGGACCGTTTCCGCGACGTCGAGCTCGCGCCCGGCCCGGACGTGCGGACCGACGACGAGATCGACGCGTTCGTTCGCGCGAATCTCGAGAGCACGATGCATCCGTGCGGGTCGTGCCGGATGGGCGAGGACGAGATGGCGGTCGTCGATTCGCAGCTGCGTGTGCGCGGCGTCGCCGGGCTGCGCGTGATCGATTCGTCCGTGTTTCCGACCGAGCCGAACGGCAACCTGAACGCGCCGACGATCATGCTGGCCGAACGCGCGTCCGATATCGTGCGCGGGAAGGCGATGCTGACGCCGTCCGGTGCGAAGGTCGGGCTTGCCGAAGGCTGGGAAGACCGGCAGCGGACCCGGGCGCCGATGCGCGTTCTGTACCGGACGGAGGACGATACCGTGCATATGTGATCGCCCGCCGGATACGTGATCGACAGGGGCGCCGGGGCCGCGGAGCGGCCACCGGCGTCTTTTTTGTGCAGACTATTTATCCGACCAATCCGCGGCCGACGGTTTGCCCCGCATTCGACGACGCATCTTCTTACAATCCGGCGACGTTTCGCCATCCCGACTAACATGTGCGTCGGCCAAATGAAAGAATGTCGCGACATGCTCCACCCCTAAGGAATACACGGGGCTGGCAGCCCGCGCGGAAGTCATTTACCTTTGCAACGCGAGGACCTGTCGGGTCGCGCACGCCGGAGGAATCATGACCGCACTCCAGAAGATGTGGCAGCTATTCGTCGGAAAGCCCCTCGACCCGCTCGATCCGCGCACGCGGCACGCGATCGCGGTGACACCGCTGCTCGCGTGGGTTGGCCTCGGCGCCGACGGCCTGTCGTCGTCGTGTTACGGCCCGGAGGAAGCGTTCCTCGCGCTCGGCCAGCACGGGCCGCTCGCGCTGTTTCTCGCGCTCGCGACGGCGGCGACCGTGTTCATCATCGCGCTCGGCTACAACCAGGTGATCGAGCTGTTCCCGACGGGCGGCGGCGGCTATCGCGTCGCGACCGCGCTGCTCGGCCCGAAGCCCGGGCTCGTGTCCGGCGCGGCGCTGCTCGTCGACTACGTGCTGACCGTCGCGACGTCGCTCTCGAGCGGCGTCGACGCGTTCTTCAGCCTGCTGCCCGTCGGCGCGCAGACGTTCAAGCTGGCGACCGAACTGATCCTGATCGTGCTGATGACCGGGCTCAACTTCCGCGGGATGAAGGAATCGATCAAGGTGCTGCTGCCGATCTTCATGGGCTTCGTCGTGCTGCATTTCGCGCTGATCGTCTACGGCGTCGCGGCGCACGGCAGCCGTCTGGCCGCGGTCGTGCCGGACGCGGTGCACGAAGCGCACGGGATGTCGCAGGCGGTCGGGCCGCTCGTGATGCTCGCGCTGCTGATGCGCGCGTTCTCGCTCGGCGGCGGCACGTACACGGGCCTCGAAGCGGTGTCGAACAACGTGAATATGCTCGCGGAGCCGCGCGTGCCGAGCGGCAAGGTGACGATGCTCTACATGGCGACGTCGCTCGCGTTCACGGCCGGCGGCATCATCCTGCTGTACATGCTGTGGCACGCGACGCCGGTCGAAGGCCAGACGCTGAACGCGGTCGTGTTCGGCCGTGTGATCGATCACCTCGGCCTCGGCTCGTCGCTCGCGCGCCATGCGCTGCTCGCGGCCGTGCTCGCGTTCGAGGCGGGGCTGCTGCTCGTCGGCGCGCAGACCGGCTTCCTCGACGGCCCGGCGGTGCTGTCGAACATGGCGTCCGATTCGTGGGTGCCGCGCCATTTCCGCGATCTGTCCGCGCGGCTCGTGCGGCAGAACGGGATCATCGTCGTCGGCGTGTCGAGCTTCCTGATCCTGCTCTGGACGCATGGCAACGTCGACGTGCTGGTCGTGCTGTACAGCATCAACGTGTTCCTGACGTTCAGCATGTCGCTGCTCGGGATGTGCCTCTACTGGTGGAAGCATCGGTCGGAAGGCGCCTGGCTCAAGCAATTCGCGCTGTCCGCGCTGGGCCTGTGCGTGACGGCGACGGTGCTCGTGATCACGCTGATCGAGAAGTTCACCGCCGGCGGCTGGCTGACGGTGCTCGTGACGAGCGCGGTGATCGTCGCGTGCCTGCTGATCAAGCGGCACTACGTCGATACGCGCGCGCAGCTCGCGAAGGAAGACGGGCTGTTCTCGGGCCCGGCGCCCGCCGTCGACGAAGCGCAGGCGCCAGGCAAGCCCGACCCGTCGCTGCCGACCGCGGTGGTGCTCGTCGGCAAGCATCGCGGCGCGAGCATGCATGCGCTGCTGTGGGTCAACCGGCTGTTCCCCGGGCACTTCCGCAACATGATCTTCCTCGCGGTCGGCGAAGTCGACGCGAAGGCGTACGACGGGCACGAGCATCTCGAACGGCTCAGGCACGTGATCACGGAATCGCTCGACTACTACGTCGCGCATTGCCGCCGGTACGGCATCGCAGCCGATTACCGGATCGCGTTCGGCACGAATCCGGTTCTGGAGTTCATGGATCTGACGTCGAACACGCTCGACGAATTCCCGAACAGCGTGTGCTTCGCGAGCAAGCTGATCTTCAAGCGCGTGAACTTCCTGACCGCGTGGCTGCACAATCAGACGCCGGTCGAGTTGCAGGCGCGCCTGCACATGCAGGGCAAGCAGATGGTGTTGCTGCCTATGAACGTCGGGTGACGCCGCGCATCGGCCTGCCCATCAGGCGTTCGCGAATCCGGCCACGCCTGACCAGCCCGGCGAAGAAGACCAGCGCAAACGCGACGACCGCGATGCCCATCACGGTGTTGACGATATCGTTTCCCATGCTGCCTCCGGATCGGGACGAAGTCGGCTATCGCAGGATGGCGCGCGTTCAGTCCGCCGGTGTCGCCGCATCGCTCAGCTTCGTGTCGATGAAGCGCTTCGCGAGCGCGACCGAGATGCGTAGCGCGTCGTGATCGCTTCGGAATACGTGATGTTTCGGATCGAGCAGATGCGCTTCGTGACAGCCGCAGCCGTCGTTCCAGCGCACGACCGCGACAGCCTCGTATAACGCGCCGAGCTCGAGCCCTTCGCCCGCGACCGGATCGACGAGTGCGCGCGCGCAGATCTCGCAGTGCCGGTAGGTCAGATACAAGCGCTGATCCATCATGAAGACTCCTGTTGCAATGCCGGCGGGGCGCTACGACCGGACAATCTCGAACAACACGCCGCACGGCAGCTTGTCGATCAGCTGCTTGTGATGCTCGCCGTTCCACCAGCGCTTCATCGGGCTCGTCGGGTGATGGCCGACGACCACGAGATCGATGTCGAGCTCGTTCGCGTATCGCGTGATGATGTCGACCGGATCGCCGATTGCGAGATGTCCGTGCACCGTGATGCCCTCTGACGTCATTCGCGCGACGCCGTCCTCGAGGATGCTTTTCGCGGCCTCCTCGTCGAGCTCGTACGGGATCGCGGACACGATGTCGTAGCCGCCGACGCGGCGCGTGTTGTCGAGGATCGCGAGCAGGTGCGCGTCGGTGCCGAGCCGGCGCACGAGCAGCGCGCCGCGCGCGAGCGCGCGTTGGCCTTCGACGCTGGCGTCATAGCAGAGTAGTACGCGGTGATAGGGCGTCATCGTATCGGCCTCGGTCGGACGGGCGCGCCGGCCCGCTCCGGTCCGGCTTCGTTTCCCGTCGGCTCGTCGCACGCTGCGACGGCTCGGGCGCCGCGACCGGCCATGCACGAAGTATATGTCATGATGTGATATATACGGCAGCCGTTTGACGGCGCTCGCGCGCGACGTTCGAAAGCGGGTCGGAAGCGCGATCCGGTCTCGTGCGTGGCCGCCCATGTGCGCGACCGGCCCGCGCTTGACGGGGGCGCGCCCGTCGGCCGACACTGGTTCGGATACGGTGCCGGTGTGCGGTTCCGCTCCGAGCGGGCGCAACAAGGGCAACGCGCAACAAGGGCGATTCGATGCATTCTTTCGTCAGATGGATGGGCGCGGCGTGCGCGTGCGTCGCCGCGTGCTGCGCGAGTGCCGGCGCGAGTGCCGACACGGTGTCGCCCGCCGCCGATACTGGCGACGAGGCGCCGGCGACGCTCGTCAGCGACGTCCACGTGTTCGTGCTCCAGCGTGACGGTTCGCTCGACGAGTACGACGATGCGACGCTGCGCGCGAACACCGCGAGCGGTGTCGACGAGATCGCGCAGCGCTACGTGTGGTTCGACAAGGACATCGAAAAAGTCGAACTGCTCGAGGCCGACACGATCGACCCGGACGGCACCGTGCACGCGGTCGGTCCGGATGCGATCCGCGACGTGCAGGAGCCGCGCTCCGCGGGCGCGCCGACGTTCCAGGACGGCATACTGCGCACGGTCGTGTTTCCCGGCGTCGAGGCGGGCTCGCGCACGCGCCTCGTGTTCCGCAAGTCCCGCACGAAGCCGCTCAATCCGGGCTTCTTTACGTACTTCGTCGAGCCGTCGCGCGAGCCGGTCGACGAGCAGCGGCTGATCTTCGACCTGCCCGCCGACATGCCGCTCCATGCGGACGCGCGCGGCTACGTCGCGCGCGAGCCGGTGACCGGGAACGGCCGCACGCGCTACGAGTTCGACTACCGGCATGGCGCGTACCCGCGGATCGAGAGCGGCGCGGTCGGCTACGCGACGTACGGCGACCGGCTGATGGTGTCGACGCTGCCCGACTATGCGGCGTTCGCCGCGCGCTATCACGCGTCGGCCGTCGACCCGAGCGCGCGCGACGCGGCCGTCGAGCAGCTCGCGCGGTCGCTGACCGCGAACGCCTCGACACCGCGCGACAAGGCGCGCAGGCTGTACGACTGGGTGCAGGCGAACGTCCGCTACGTCGCGCTCTTTCTCGGCGAAACGGCGGCGGCGCCGCATCGCGTGACGGACATCCTGCGCAACCGCTACGGCGACTGCAAGGATCACGTCGCGCTGTTCGGCGCGCTGCTCGCGGCGGTCGGGATACGCAGCGAGCCGGTGCTGCTGAACCTCGGCTCGATCTACACGCTGCCGTCGGTGCCGGGCTATGGCGGCAGCGCGATCAATCACGCGATCACGTGGCTGCCCGATCTCGGGCTCTATGCGGATACGACGACGCCGGGCATCGCGTTCGGCGATCTGCCGCCGATCGTGCTCGACCGGCCCGCGCTGCTGGTCGACGACGGCGTGCTGTCCCGCACGCCGGCGACGCAGCCGCGGATGCGCACCGCGCGCCTGCAGATCGACGCGACGCAGCCGAACGCGGCGCGCTATCAGTTCTACGTCGAGGATGCGGGCTGGACCGCCGAGCTAGAACGCACCGCGTTCCGGCGCGCGACGCGCGAGCGTGCGAACCAGATCGCGCTCGATCGGCTGCGACTCAGCGGGCTGCGCGGCACCGCGCGGCTATCGACGAGCGACGTCGGCGCGACGGGCGGGCCGTTCTCGGCCGAGATCACCGGCGCGCTCGATCACGTCGTCTGGCCGAACGGCACGACCGCGCTGCCGGCGCTGTCGAGCCTGAGCGGCGGGATTGCGACGCAGGTGCGGAACTGGCTCGACGAGCCCGAGCGGACGCAGCCGTGGGTGTGCTTCGACGGCACGTTCGACGAGACCGCGCAGATCGCGTTACCCGCGAGCGTCGTCGTCACCGACGTGCCGGCCGATACGGCGGTGCGCGACCGCTTCATCGATTTCGCGTCGCATTACGTATTCGACCCGGCGACGCGCACCGTGCAGATCACGCGGCGCCTGCGCGCGGGCTTCGGCCGCCAGGTCTGCACGCCGGACGATTTCGACGCGATGCGCGCGTCGCTCGAACGCATCGACCGGGATACGCACGCGCAGATCGTCGTGCGGGCGGCCGCGCGATGACGTCGGCCGCGCCCGCGTGTGCGCGCGTCGGCCAACGGGCGGACAATCGTCGACGGGACGGTACCCGACTCCGAGGAGGTGAACCATCATGACCGAGCGACAGAACGACATTGCCGATCTGGCGAAGGATCTGCTCGGCGCGATCGTGCGGGGCACGCTCGCGGCGGGCGCGAGCGTCGATCCGGATCGCAGCGCGGAGCTGGCCGTGCGGTGCGCGACGGCGCTGGTCGACCGGCTCGCGGCCGAAGGCGAATGATGCGCGGCGCGCGCGGCGGCGGCTTCTGCGGCGGCGCCGATGGCGATCAGTAGCCGCGCGCGACGTCGACGACGTTCAGCAGCGGCTCGCCGTTGACGAGCCGCCGCGCGTTCTCCGCGATCTGCTCGGCCATCGTCTTCGGGCTCGCGACCGACGCCATGTGCGGCGTGACGATCAGGTTCGGCGTGCGCCACAGCGGATCGTCGGCGGGCAGCGGCTCGACCGGGAACACGTCGACGATCGCGCCGCCGAGCTGCCCGCTGTCGAGCGCGGCGACGAGATCCGGCACGACCAGATGCTCGCCGCGCCCGACGTGGATCAGCTTCGCGCCGGCCTTCAGCATCCCGAACGTTTTCGCGTCGAGCATGCCGCGGGTCTCGTTCGTCAGCGGCAGCAGGCACACGAGGATGTCGGTGCCGGCGAGGAACGCGCCCAGGTTGTCCGCGCCCGCGAACACCTCGATGCCGGGCAAATCGCGCGCTTGCCGCGCCCAGCCGCGCACCGCGAAGCCGAGGCGATGCAGTTCGGCGGCGACGTGCTTGCCGATCTCGCCGAGGCCCATGATCCCGACCGAGCACTGCGACGGATGCGCCTGCTTCGGCCGGAACCACACCGCATCGCGCTGATTGCGCAGCACCACGTCGAGCTGGCGCATGTAATGCAGCGCGGCCCACGTGACGAACTCGCTCATCCCGCGCGCGTGCTGCGGATCGACGATCCGGCAGACCGGCAGCCGGGGCAGCGTCGGATCGGACAGGATGTTGTCGACGCCGGCCGCGATCCCTTGAATCAGGCGCAGCTTCGGCAGCGCGGCGAGCGCGCCTTCGGGCGGCTCCCAGCACACGGCGATCTCCGCGTCGCGCGCGCGCGGATCGTCGTGGGTGACGACGTCGAGTTCGGGCGCGCTGCGCTGGATCGAGGAAATCAGGAACGACAGGTCGGTGCTCTTGCTCAGCAGAACGATGGTGGTCATGGCGCGGGCGTGGCGTGCGCCGGCGCGGATGGCCAGCGCGTGAATGGGACGTGACGGGGAATCAGCAGCGGTAATCGGAATGCGGATCGTCGATCAGGCGCAACGCGGCTTTCCATCCGATGTCGACGATGCCCATCGGCACCGCCTGCGCGAACTGCTTCGCGGTGAGCTCGCGGACTGCGACGGGCGGGAAGTTCAGCGCGGCGCCGCCGGCCATCGCCTGCACCTGAGCCTGGCATGCGCGTTCGAGGAAGTAGATCTCGTGCCACGCTTCGGCGGCGGTCGCGCCGCCGACGATCAGCCCGTGATTGCGCAGGATCATCGACTTGTTCGGGCCGAAGTCGCGCACGAGGCGCTCGCGTTCGCCGAGATCGAGCGCGACGCCTTCGTAATCGTGATAGCTGAGCTTGCCGTAGAACTTGAGCGCGTGCTGGCTGATCGGCAGCAGGCCCTCCTTCTGCGCGGACACGGCGATGCCGGCGGCGGTGTGCGTATGGATCACGAAATGCAGATCGTCGCGGGCCATGTGGACGGCGGAATGGATCGTGAAGCCGGCGGCGTTCACGCGGAAGCGCTCGGGCTCGGCCTCGGCGCGCTCGTCGATCACGTTGCCGGCATGGTCGATCTTCACGAGATCGGACGCGCGCATCTCGTGGAAGAGCACGCCGTAGCGATTGATCAGGAAGGTCGGAACATCGCCGGGGAGCCGCGCGGAGATGTGGGTGTCGATCATGTCCGTCATGCGGAAATGGGCGACGAGGCGGTACAGCGCGGCCAGTTCCACGCGAATTGCCCATTCTTCGGGCGTGCAGCCGGATTGGCCGGCCGGCGGGCGCACTTGTTCCAGGGAGGACATCGAGATCGCTCCAGTCAACGAGGGGATAACGGAGTAGTGTTCGCCCGCGTCCCCCGCGTTGTCAAACTCATTGTGCTAATGCGGATCCATTCACGCGGTGAATACCGCGGAGCGCATTCGCGCGGCGCTCATCGCCGCGACAGATGAATCCCCGCGAGCATGCATCGCACCGATCCGCCCGCCATCTCGATCGTCGGCACGTCGAGCGGCAGCAGGCGCGCGGACTGCTCGATCTGCGCGCGCTGGTCGTGCGTCAGGCAGTCGAACGCGCGCTGCGACAGCGCGAGCACGCGGCCGTCGCGGCCCGACAGCTCGAGCGCGTTGCCGGCGAAGTTCGCGATCTGCGCGGGCGTCAGCGCGATCACCGTGCGGCCGGTCTCGGCGATCCGGCGGCGGATCTCGTCGCGGCGCGCCGGGTTCGCGATCAGCTCGAGGCCGACCAGCGCGAACTCGGTCGCCACGCTCATCATCACGTTCGTGTGATAGATCGGCCGGCCGCTCGCATCGGCGGTGTCGAAGCAGATCGGCTCGAAGTTGAAGTGCGTGCAGAAGCGTTCGAGCGCGACCGGATCGGCGCGGCGCGACCGCGCGGCATACGCGATCCGCGCGACGTGGTCGAGCACCATCGCGCCCGTGCCTTCGAGGAACACGTCGTCGTATTCGAGGCCCGAGTAGTCGATCACGTCCTGCACCCGGTATTCGGCCTTCAGCATCTCGATCACGTCGCCGCGCCGCTCGCGCCGGCGGCTCGGACTGTACATCGGATACAGCGCGACGTGCCCGCCCGGATGCGTCGAGAACCAGTTGTTCGGGAACACCGAGTCCGGCGTTTCGCGCTCGCCGTGGTCGTCGAACACGTGCACGCGCACGCCGGCTTCCGTCAGCGTCTGCGCGGCCGTGCTCACCTCGTCGCGCGCGGCGGCGGACAGCGTGCGCGCGCCGTCGTCGCCATCGCTATCGGCGGTTGCGTTGCGCTGGAACGCGTTGTCCGCGGCGGTTTCGGGATTGGGAAGGAAGCGGTGCGGCCGGATCATCACGACGGCGGCCGGCGCCTGAATCGATACGGGGTTCATCGAAAGGGATGCGGGTGGCGAAGGTCTGCGGGGCGGCGGGGCACGCGCCCCGCCGGTTCATGACGCGATCAGCGCGCGAGTGCTGCATCGGGCTCGAGCGCGGCCTCGGCGGCCGCGAGCGGCGCCGGGCGGCCGGCGGTTGCCGACGGATCGTCGATCAGCGCGAACAGGTTCTTCGGATCGACCGCGGGCGGGATCAGCGCGATCTCGACGCCGGCGTTGTGCCGCTGCGCGAGCGCGTACAGGTAGCGCAGCGCGGAGAAATCCTCGAGCGCGAAGCCGACCGAGTCGAACACGGTGACCTGCGCGGCGTCCGTGCGGCCCGCCGCGTCGCCGCGCAGCACGCGCCACAGCTCGGTGACCGGGAAGTCGGCCGGCATCTGCTGGATGTCGCCCTCGATGCGCGACTGCGGCTCGAACTCGACGAACACCGGGCCCATCCGCAGCACGTCCGCGTGCAGTTCGGTCTTGCCGGGGCAGTCGCCGCCGACCGCGTTCAGGTGCATGCCGGGCTCGATCATGTCGGGCGTGACGATCGTCGCGTACGCCTTGTCGGCGGTCACGGTCGTCACGATGTCGGCGCCGCGCGTCGCGTCGTGCGGCGACGCGGCGCGCACGACGCGCAGCTTCGGCCACGCGGCAAGGTTCGCGACGAGCTTGTCGGTCGCGCGCGGATCGACGTCGTACACGCGAATCTCGTCGATACCGGCGAGCGTGTGGAACGCGATCGCCTGGAACTCGCTCTGCGCGCCGTTGCCGATCAGCGCCATCGTGCGCGAATCGGGCCGCGCGAGCGCGCGCGCGGCAAGCACCGACGTCGCGGCGGTGCGCGTCGCGGTCGTCAGCGTCAGCTCGGCGAGCAGCAACGGGTAGCCGGTCTCGACCTCGGCGAGCGCGCCGAACGCCATCACCGTGTGCATGCCGCGCGACGCGTTGATCGGATGGCCGTTCACGTACTTGAAGCCATAGTGCGTCGCGTCGGCGACCGGCATCAGCTCGATCACGCCGTCGTGCGAATGGTTCGCGACACGCGGCGACTTGTCGAATTCGTTCCAGCGCAGGTAGTCGGCGCGCAGCGTGTCGACGAGCTCGCCGAGGAAGCGGGTGATGCCGGTTTGCGCGATCAGCCGGGCGGTTGCGGGAACGTCGAGAAAGCGGGTCATGCAATGTCTCCACCAAGTTGGGATGCGGCGACGTGCGCCGTGTACTGGAGACATTATTTCCGGGACGACAGCCAACAAAAAGACAGCAAAAGTGTCAGATTTGTCCGGATGTTTGGCAAAATGCCGACTTGAATGAGCATAATGCTCGGAAATGCGGGTGCGGACGCGCTTGCGCACGGACAGGACGCACGACAGGAGGTTCGCCCCGATGATCACGCTGGACGACGTCGATCGGCAGTTGATCGGCTTGCTGCGTGACAACGCGCGGCTGTCGGTCGTCGCGCTCGCGAAGCAGTTGCGCGTCGCGCGCGCGACGGTGCAGAACCGGCTCGCGCGGCTCGAGCAGCACGGCGTGATCGTCGGCTACACGGTGCGGCTGAAGCCGGCCGCGGACCGGCACCGGATCCGCGCGCTGATGTCGATCGCGGTGCAGGGCAACCGCGCGGCCGATGTCGTGAAGGTGCTGCGCGGCCATCCGAACGTCGCGGCGATCCACAGCACGAACGGGCGCTGGGATCTGATCGCCGAGCTGCACGCGGATTCGCTCGAGCATTTCGATCGCGTGCTCGGAGCGATCCGGCTGATCGACGGGATCGCGAACACCGAGACGAGTATTTTGCTGTCGACGCACAAGGCGTGATGTGCGGCTTGGGAGGAGGGAAATGACAAACCGTGATCCGATCGATGTCGCAGATGGATTCGAGGTCAGGATCGTTCCCGATAAATCGGCGTATTTGATATTGATGCTGTTTGTTGCCGGTGCGCCACTGATGCTTTCAGTGATTGTGCTCGCTTTGAGTGGCGGCGCGGAGTGGGGACTCGTGACGGGCGCTCTGTCGATTGAAGCATTTATTTTTTATTATTTGAAGCGGCATTTGATTTTGCTGGGGAGAGGGCGAGTTTGCGTCAGAAAGGCGTTTTCTGAGATCGAATTTCCGGTTTCCGACGTGACGCACGTTAGATTGGAGGCTGGATTGAAAAAATACACCGATCGGTTCGGTCCTTTTTATCGATTGATATTTTCCGTGAAAGATGAGGATGTGGTGGTTAATGCCAAGATTTTCAAAATTCGGGATATTAACTCTATTTTGAATTATTTCAACAAGAGGGTGGTTTGAGTCGCCGTCATTGACGGCGCGTCTATCGCGTCGTTCACGCGTCCCAATACGGCGGATCGCCGAACGCGCTACGCAGGCAGTCCGAGAACGCGCGCAGCTTCGCGGACGGATGCCGCCCCTCCGGATGCGCGACGTAGATCGTTTCCGGCTCGGCCTGCACGCCGATGTCGATCACCTGAAGCTGGCCCGCGCGGATCGCGTCCCCGACAATGAAGGTCGGCGCATGCATGATCCCGAGCCCCGCGATCGCCGCGTCGCGCATCATGTCGCCGTTGTTCAGGCCGAGGCCGAACGTGCCGCGCACGATCGTGGCGCCGTCGTCACCGGCGAACCGCCAGTCCTCGACGCCTCGGTTCGAATAGAAAATCCCGCGATGCGCGCCGAGCTCGGCCGGCGACGCGGGCGTGCCGTGCCGCGCCAGATAGCCGGGCGACGCGACCAGCACGCGGCGACTCGTCGCGAGGTGCCATGCAACGAGGCCCGAATCCGGCATCGGCCCGTGCCGGACGACAGCGTCGTAGCCTTCCGCGGCGACATCGATCCGGCGGTCGTTCAGCTCCAGCATCAGCCGGATTTCCGGATGCTTCGCGAGAAACGGATAAATCGCCGGCCCGAGATGCATGCGGCCGAACGTGACCGGCGCGGAAATCCGCAGCGGGCCGACCAGCTCGCCGCGGCGCTCGGCCAGTTCCGCCGCTGCGTCCTCGACCTCGCGCACGATCCGCGACGCGCGCGAGAGAAACGCGGCGCCGTCTTCGGTCAGCGACAGCTTGCGCGTCGTGCGCCGCAGCAGAATCGCGCCGACCTCGCGCTCCAGTTCCGCCAGGCGCTCGCTGACGACCGAGCGCGACAGCCGCAAACGCCGCGCGGCCTCACTCAACGAGCCGCTCTCGGCCACCATCACGAACGTCGCGATCCCGTCGAGCTTCATCATTGTTCGGTTTTTCCGAAATGCAGAATGGGGATCTGAATACTACCGCGAACCAATCCGTGCGCCGATACTGCGTCCATGCATCACCTCCATCCATCGACTCGATTCATCAACAGGAGATTCATCATGGGACGTCTGGAAAACAAGGTCGCGATCGTGACCGGTGCAAGCTCGGGCATCGGCCGAGCGACCGCGAAGCTGTTCGCACGGGAAGGCGCGAAGGTCGTCGTCGGCGCGCGCCGCGAGCGCGAACTCGCCGAACTCGTCGCCGAGATCGAAGCCGATGGCGGACAGGCAGTGCGTCTCGCCGGCGACGTGCGGTCCGAAAGCTATGCGAAAGCGCTCGTCGACCTCGCCGTCGCGAAGTTCGGCCGGCTCGACATCGCGTTCAACAACGCAGGCGTGATCGGCGAGAGCGGCGCGAGCACCGGCGTGTCGCTCGACGGCTGGAACGATGCGATCGCGGTGAATCTGACCGGCGCGTTCCTCGGCGCGAAGCACCAGATAGCAGAGATGCTGAAGCACGGCGGCGGATCGGTGATCTTCACGTCGACGTTCGTCGGCTACAGCAGCGCGTTTCCAGGCGTCGCCGCTTACGCGGCGAGCAAGTCCGGGCTGATCGGGCTCACGCAGGCGCTCGCGGCCGAATACGGCCCGAATGGCATTCGCGTGAACGCGGTGCTGCCGGGCGCGGTCGAGACCGACATGTATCACGCGGTGAACGACACCGACGAAAAGGCGGCGTTCATCACGAACCTGCATGCGCTGAAGCGCGTCGGCCGGCCGGACGAGATCGCGCGGTCGGTGCTGTACTTCGCGTCGGACGATTCGTCGTTCGTCACCGGCACCGCGGCGCTGATCGACGGCGGGTTGTCGATCACGCGAACCTGACGGTGTGGGCAACTGACGTGGCGCGTTCAGGATGCCGCGCCCGCCGCCGGCATCTCGCGTTCAATGCACCGCGTCGACCGTCGACGCAGCGTGGCTGCCTTCCGCCCTCGGAAACGTCAGCGTCACCGCGAACCCGCCGGCTTCCGGAAACGCGAAGCCGATGTGCCCGCCGTGCGCTTTCATCACCTCCTGCACGATCGCGAGCCCCAGCCCGGAGCCGGTGCGGCGCTCGCGGCCGTCCGGGCCGATCCGCACGAACGGCTGCAGCGCAGCCGCCCAGTGCTCGCGAGCCATCCCGCGGCCGTTGTCGGTCACGGTCAACGCGACCGACTCGCGCGACGTCGCGACCGACACGGCGATCTCGTCCGCCGCGCCGTGCAGGAGCGCGTTGTGCAGCACGTTCGACAGCGCTTCCTGCAGGCTGATCGCATCACCGGCGATCGTCGCGCGCGCGGCATCGGCGTCGAACGACACGCGCACGTCGCGCGCATCCGCGAGCGGAATCGTGCGGCCGAGCACCTCCTTCGCGAGTTCGACCAGTTCGACCGGCTCAAGCGCCACGACTTCCGACCGATGGATCACCATCGCGTGGTTCAGCAACTGCCCGGTCAGGCGGCCGACGTCCGCACTGGTCGCGCGCAGCGCGTCGAGCCGCGCTGCCTGGCGCGCGGCGTCGGTCTCGCTGCGGAGCAGTTCGATCTGCGCGTCGAGCCGCGCGAGCGGCGTGCGCATCTGGTGCGCGGCGTCCGCGATGAAGCGCTGCATCGCGGCGATCCGCTCCGCGAGCCGGTGCATCAGCCCGTTGATCGCGCCGATGATCGCGTCGATCTCGCTCGGCGTGTCGACCGCGACGGGCCGCAGGTCGGCCGGATCGCGCGACGCGATGATCCGCTCCACCTGCACGAGCGGGCGCAGGCCGCGCTTGATCGCCAGGCCGCTCGCGCCGATCGCGAGCACGCTCATCAGCACGATCAGCGTCCACACCTTCACGCTCATGTCGATCGCGAGTTGCTGGCGCGCGTTCGTCGTCTGCGCGACCGTGACGAGCGCCCAGCCGGGCGTGCGCTCCTCGGGCATGTAGCGCGCGATCGTCGCGGTGCGGATGCGCCGGTGCTGATAGCGGCCGTCCGCGAGCACGACGCCCTGCCGCGCGGCGAGCGGGTTCGGCGGTCCGTCCAGATCGGCATAGCCCGCGACGGCGATGCCGCGCGAATCGACGACCTTGTAGTAGACGAGATCGTAGTTCGACAGCGACGACAGCGCGGCGACCGGCGGATTCAGCGCGAGCACGCCGCCCTGCACGTACAGGTTCTCGGCGACCTGGATCGCCGCGCCGGACAGCAGCTGATCGTACGCGCGCTCGGCGGCGACGCCCGCGTAGTAGCGCGCGATCGCCGCGAGCGCAATTGCTCCGGTCACGACGACGAACGCGATGAACAGCAGCGTGCGGCCGAACAGCGTCTTCGGGAACCAGTCAGCGCGTCGCAATCTGGTACCCCACGCCGCGCGCGGTGCGAATCTCGATCGCGCTGCCTTGCAGTTTCTTGCGCACGCGCGTCACGTACTGCTCGACCGCGTTCGGCGTCGGCTCGTTGCCGAAGCTGAACAACTGGTTCAGCAATTCCTCCTTCGAGAAGATGCGCTGCGGGCGGCTCGCGAGAATCTCGAGCAGCGCGAACTCCTGGCGCGACAGCGACAGCGGCTTGCCGTCGAGCGCCGCGAGCCGGCTGCTGCGGTCGATCACGAGGCTGCCGAGTGTCAGCGCGTCGTTCGCGTGGCCGCTGTTGCGGCGCAGGAGCGCCTGCACGCGCGCGTCGAGCTCGCGGTAGTCGAACGGCTTCACCAGATAGTCGTCGGCGCCGAGGCCGAGGCCGCTGACCCGGTCGTCGATCGCGGAGCGCGCGGTCACGAGCAGCACCGGCGTCGTGCTGCCCGACGCGCGCAGCCCGCGCAGGACCGCGAAGCCGTCCATCGACGGCAGCATCACGTCGAGCACGACGAGATCGAAGCGCTCGACCGCGAGCAGCCCGTGCGCGATCGCGCCGTCGGTTTCGAGATCGACCGCGTGGCCGAGCCGGGCGAGGCGGCTCTTGATCGCCGCGCCGATTTCCGCGTCGTCCTCGACGACCAGAATGCGCATGATGCGTGGGGCTCCTTTAGGGTTTTCCCGGGAGGGGACTGTCAGCATTTTCTCAGACTCGCTCGCTAACCTGTGCGCGAGCGGCATCCGAGACCGCGGCCCAGCACCGAGAAAGGAGACGGCATGGCACACCCGACACGCACGACGCCGTCGCCGCGCCGCCGCGCGCTGACGCTCGCCGGCCTCGGCCTCGGCCTCGCCGCCGCGTGCGCGCCGTCGCTCGTGCGCTCGCGAGCGCGCGCGGTGCGGATCTCGAAAGGCTATGGGGTGCTGTATCTGCCGCTGCTCGTGATGGAGCGGCAGCGGCTGTTCGAGAAGCACGCGGCACGGCACGGGCTGCGCGGCGTCAGCGTCGACTGGGTGCTGCTCGACGGCGGCAACTCGGTCAACGACGCGATGATGGCCGGCACGCTCGATTTCGCGGGCGCCGGCGCACCGGGCTTCATCGAGCTGTGGGCGCGCTCGCGCGGGATTCCGAACGTCGAGGTGATCGGCGTCTGCGGGCTGTCGACGACGTCGCTGTCGCTGAACACGAACCGGCCGTCGCTCGTGTCGCTGCGCGACTTCACGCCCGCCGACCGGATCGCGGTGCCGGGCATTCGCACGTCGCTGTCGGCGGTCGTGCTGCAGATGGTCGCGAGCCGGCTGCTCGGCGCGCAGCATTTCGCGCATCTCGACTCGATGACCGTGAACCTGCCGCATCCGCAGGCGATGCAGGCGCTGATCCGGCGCGAAGCCGGCATCACCGCGCACTTCACGTCGCCGCCGTTCTCGACGCTCGAGCTGCACGCGCCCGGCATCCATCGCGTCGTGAATTCGATCGACGTGCTCGGCCCGCTGACGCTCGACGTCGTGTTCGCGCCGAAGCGGCTCGTCGATGGCGAGCCCGCGCTCGCGGCCGCGTTCGTCGCCGCGCTCGACGATGCGAATCGCGTGATCGCGCAGGATCCGGGTACGGCGGCCGCGCTCTATGCCGCGACGTCGGGCGTCGGCGTGTCGCGCGACGACGTGCTGCGGATGCTGGCCGCGCCCGAGACCCGTTTCTCGGTGCGGCCGAGCCAACTGATGGATTACGTCGAGTTTCTGTCGATGGTCGGCACGATCAAGACGAAGCCGCGTACGTGGAACGACATGTTCGCGCCGGCGCTCGACGCATTCCGGCCCGCGTGAGCGCGGCCGGCCGATGCATGCACAACCGTTACCGAACCCCGGAACAAACAGAGAGGAGTCCGATTTGAACACCACCAAAACCGTTGATGCCGCGTCCGCCGAGGAGCAGCATGTGATGTCGAAGATCGCGCGGCGCCTGCTGCCGATCCTCGTCGTGATGTTCCTGATCTCGTTCATCGACCGCCAGAACGTCGGCTTCGCGAAGTTGCAGATGGTTCGCAGCCTCGGGATGAGCGAGGCCGCGTTTGGCCTCGCGTCGTCGCTGTTCTTCATCGGCTACCTGCTGTTCGAGGTGCCGAGCACGCTCGCGCTGCATCGCTTCGGCGCGCGGGTGTGGCTCGCACGGATCATGCTGACGTGGGGCGCGATCACGGTGCTGATGGGCTTCACGACGTCGATGTCGGCGTTCTGCGGGCTGCGCTTCGCGCTCGGCGTCGCGGAGGCCGGCTTCTATCCGGGCGTGATCTACTACCTGACGCTGTGGTTCCCGCAGAGCTACCGCGCGAAGGTGCTCGGCATCTTCACGCTCGGCAGCGCGCTGGCGAACATGCTCGGCTCGCTCGTCGGCGGGGTGCTGCTGAGCCTGAACGGCGTCGGCGGCCTCGCGGGCTGGCAGTGGGTGTTCATCGCGACCGGCCTGCCGGCGGTGCTCGTCGCGATCCTCGTGTTCAAGGTGCTGCCCGCATCGTTCAGCGAAGCGCGCTTCCTGAACGCGCGCGAGAAGGCACTCGTCGCGGCCGCGCTCGAGCGCGAGAAGCCGGCGCACGCGGAGCACGAGCATCCGTGGAAGGCGCTGCTCGATCCGCGCGTGATGCTGTTCGCGGCAACGTACATGCTGATGTCGACGTCGCTGTACGGCGTCACGTACTGGCTGCCGACGCTCGTGAAGTCGTTCGGCGTGTCGAGCACGACGAACGGCGTGCTGAGCATGCTGCCGTGGGCGCTCGCGGTGCTGCTGCTGATCTGGCTGCCCGCGAAGCTGCGCCGCTCGAAGAGCATTCTCGGCGCGATCGCGCTCGTCGCGGGCGTCGGCGTGGTCGGTTTCACGCTGAGCCTCGTGTTGCCGACGACGCCGCTGCGTTTCGTCGCGCTCGTGCTCGGCGGCGCGTGCATTCCGCTCCTGTATCCGTGCTTCTGGTCGATGCCGCCGCGCTATTTCTCCGGCGCGCGCGCGGCGGCGAGCGTCGCGGCGATCAACTCGATCGGCAACCTCGGCGGGTTCTTCAGCCAGAATCTGATGCCGTTCGCGGGGAAGGTCAGCGGCACCGCGTTCGGGCCGATGATCGTGCCGATCGTGTGCCTCGCGATCCTCGGGGTCGGCGCGTTCGTCGCGTGGCGCAACGGAGAGCGGCGGATGGCGGTGGCGAGGGTCTGACCGCGCGGCGGTGCGTGACGGCGCCGCCCCTGCCTGCCGACGTTGCTTCCGCTTCTCCGACTCGTTTCCCCGACTCGTTTCCCCGACTCGATCTGCCCGACGGCGAATCCGGGCTAAACTGTCCGACCTCCTTCAAGCGCAACCGTCACCGCAGGAGCGTGCGCGATGATCGATTCTGCCGTCCTTTCCACCGTCTCCCCCGCCGCCGTCGCGCGGGCCGACGCGCGATGAGAGCGGAAATCCTCGCGTGGCTCGGCGCGGTCGGCGCCCATCCGGCGCTCGTGCTCGCGATCGTGTTCGCGACCGCGTGCGGCGAATCGCTCGCGCTGATCGGCACCGTCGTGCCGGCCGGCCTCGTGATGTTCGCGGCCGGTGCGCTGATCGGCGCCGGCGCGCTCGACGGCTGGACGACCGTGCTCGTCGCGGCGGCCGGCGCGATCGTCGGCGACGGCGTCAGCTACGAGATCGGCCGGCGTTTCCACGGCGAAATCGCCGCGTGGGCGACGCGCGTCGGCCGCGCGTCCGCGTACGCGCGCGGCGAGCAGTTCGTGCATCGCCACGGCGCGATGAGCATCGCGCTCGCGCGCTTTCTCGCGCCGGTGCGCGCGGTCGTTCCGGTCGTCGTCGGCTGGATGCGCATGCCGCGCCGGCGCTTTTATCCAGTCAACGTCGCGTCCGCGCTCGCATGGGCGCCCGCGCACATCGCGCCCGGGATCGCGTTCGGCGCGTCCGCGGCACTCGCCGAAGCGGTCAGCGCGCGCCTCGCGGTGATCTTCGTCGTGATCGCCGCGCTGATCGCCGCAGTCTGGTTCGGCGTGCGCGTCGCGGCGACGCGTGGCGTGCCGCTCGTGCTGCGCGCCGCGTCGGCCGCCGGGCGCGGATTCGCGCGCCGCTGGCCGGGCGCCGCCGAGTTCGTGCTGAGCCGGCTGCGCCGCGTGCCCACCGCGGTCGCGGCGCTCGCGGTGCTGTTCGTCGCGAGTATCTGGCTGTTCGCCGGCGTGCTCGAGGACATCATCTCGAACGACCCGCTGATGCGCGCCGACACCGCGGTGTACACGTTCCTCCAGGCGCTGCGCACGACGCCCGTGGACGGCGTGATGACCGCGCTGACGGTGCTGAACGGCCGCGACACGGGCCTCGTCGTTGCCGCCGCGTTCCTCGTCTGGCTCGTGATCCATCGCTGCTGGCGGACCGCCGTGTGGTGGCTCGTCGCGGTCGGGATCGCGGTCGTGCTCGTGCCGGGGATCGACGGCGCGTCGAACGGCGCGCTGCCGCTCGCGTGGCAGCCCGGCAGCCCGCATGCGCCGCTGCCCGACAGCGACGCTGCGTTCGGCATCCTCGCATATGGCTTCATCGGCTGGGTGCTCGCGCGCGGCCGGTCGGCGGTGTGGAACACCGGCGTCGCGACCGCGGTCGCGCTGTGGATCGTGCTCGCCGGCTTCGCGCGGCTGTATCTCGGGCAGGCATGGCTGTCGGGGCTGCTCGGCGGCTGGAGCCTCGGGCTCGCGTGGTTCGCGGTGCTCGCGGGCGCGTACGCGTACGGGCGGATTCGCGACAACGTCGAGCCGAGGGGCGCGCTCGTCGCGGTGACGGTCGTGCTCGCGACGGCCGGCGTATGGACGGTCCCGCAGCAGTGGCGCGCGGATCGCGAGGCGCGGCTGCAGGCGCGCGCCGTGGTGGCGATGACGGTCGACGAATGGAGGAGCGGCGGCTGGCAGCAGGTGCCGATGCGGCGGACCGAGATCAGCGGCGATCGCGAGGAATTCCTGCCGCTGCAATGGCGCGCGGCGTCCGACGCGCTCGACACGCATCTCGCGCACGCGGGCTGGGAAAGCGCGCCCGCGTGGTCGGCGCGCACCGCGCTGCGCTGGCTGCTGCCGCAGGCGCCGGCCGACAGCCTGCCGGTGCTGCCGCGCTATTCGCAGGGCGCGGGCACGCACCGCGTGTTCGTGCGGGCCGACCCCGCGCAGCCGGGCACGCGGCTCGTGCTGCGGCTCTGGCGCTATCGCTACGTGCTCCAGGATGCGCACGGCACGCGGCCGCTGTGGTACGGCGCGCTGTATCGCGAGACGCTGCGCCGCCCCGCGCATCTGCTGACGATCGCGCGCACGACGACGATCGACCGTGCGCCGGACATCGCCGCCGCGCTGTCGGTCGACGCGCCGGTCGTGCATCCGCCGGCCGGCGCGGCTGACGTGCCGGCGGACGTGCTGCTGGTGTCGACGCCGGACAACTGAATGCGCCGGCGCCGCGGCGCGCCGTTACTCCTTCGCCGGCGCGGCGGCCGCGACCTTGTCGAGCGCGGTCGGGATCAGCTTGTCGAGCGTCGCGACGACGCCTTCGTAGAACTCGAGCGGCTTGCCCCACGCGTCCGGAATCTCGGTCGACTGGCCGGTTGCGTATTCGGACAGCGTGAACACCTTGCCCGCCGCCTGCGGATACAGCTTCAGCACTTTCTGCTTGTGCGTTTCCGTCATCGTCAGGATCACGTCGGAATGCTTGACGTCGTTCGCGTCGAGCTGCGTCGAGCGATGCGCGGACGTGTCGATCCCGCGGCGCTTCATCAGGATCACGCCGTTTTCCTCGGGCTTCACGTCGTACGGATCCTCGTCGACCGCGCGCGAGATCACGGCGATGTGCGCATGGCGCTGCGCGATCAGCTGATCGGCGATCGCCTCGGCCATCACGCTGCGGCCGGTGTTGCCGGTGTCGACGAACGCGACCTTCTTCGGCTCGTCCGCGAGCGCGACGGACGCGCACGTCACGCCGAGCAAGCAGAGCAGCGCGGCGATTGTGATTTTTTTCATGTTTTTCTCATCGAGGAGGTTGGGAATGTCTCGGTATGGCGGCATCGGGCCGCCCGGGCATCATGCACGCCCGGGCGCGGCGGAAAAAAATTAATGGGGCGAAATGGCAAGAGTGTGTCGCTTTGGCGCAATTTGCCCCCGTCAACGGCACGTCATGCTCGCGCCGTCTGCTCGCCCACCTCCCGGTGGAACAACGCGAGAAACTGCTGCGCCGGAATGCTGAGCGGCCGATCGCGCCGCACGAGACTGCCATACGACGGCAGCTTCTGCGCGAGCGTGTAGTCGACGATCGCGACGAGCCCGTGCTCCGCGTTGCGCTGCGCGACCGTCAGCGGGATCACGCCGAGCATCCGCGAGCGGTCGACGAGGTTCATCGTCGTCAGGATCGAGCCGGTTTCGATCAACCCGCGCGGCATCGGCTGGTGATGCATCCGGAATTCGCGCTCGACGACCTCGCGCGCCGGACTGCCGCCCGGCTGCAGAATCCACGGATAGTCGAGCAGCGCGTCGAACCCGACCGGCCCCGCGCCCGCGAGCGGATGATCGCGCCCGGACACGACCGCGAGCGCCTCGTCGTCGACCGCGCGGAACTCGCAGTCGCTGCCGACGTCGCGGCCGATCACGACTTCCAGCACGCCTTCCTGCAATTGCGGCATCAGCCGGTCGCTGGTGTCGACCGCGATGTCGATCGCGAGCAGCGGATAGCGTGCCTTCAACTGCACGAGCGCCTCGGTGAGCCGCCCCGGCGACGCGGCCATGATGCTGCCGATCGCGAGCCGTCCGGTGCTGCCGAGCTGCAGTTCCGCGAGCTCGCGGTTCAGCGCCTCCATGCTGCCGCGGATTCCGCGGAAATAGCCGAGCACGCGCTCGCCGGCCGGATTCAGCACGAGCCCGCGCCCGACCCGATCGAACAGCCGCTGGCCGAGCGCGCTCTCGAGCTCGGCCAGCATCTTCGTCGCGGCCGGCTGGGTCAGGCCGAGCCGCTCGGCCGCCGCGCGCAGCGTCGAGCACTCGTCGATCGCGAGCAACAGCGCGATCTGACGCATTCGCAACCGGTTCAGCAACTGCGGCGTCGAGTCGCGTTTGTCGATCGAGCCCATTTTTGATTACCTCAAGTTATCGATTCATCAAGAGTTTTCAATTTACCGACTCGATCCGTCTACCTAGCATGAACCCCATATGACGAACGGCCGACTTCCGGCGCCAAAAGCGGAGACGCATTATGCAGATGAATTCAACGGTCGCGCACCGCGCGGCGTCCACGGGAGAGCCCGCATGACGACCTCATCGACGCTGCCCGCGACTTTGCCGGCGACTTTGCCAGTCGTCGCGCTGACGCTCGGCGACCCCGCCGGCATCGGCGCCGAGCTGATCGCGAAGCTGCTCGCGCGCCCCGACGCGACGTCCCGCGCAAACCTGGTGCTGATCGGCGACCGCTGGCTGTGGGAGGCCGGTCAGCGCGTCGCCGGCGTGCGGGTCGACGTCGAGCCGATCGCGTCGCTCGCCGCCGCGCGCAACCGGCCGTCGACCGCGCGCCCCGCGTTCGTCGAGCTCGACACGATCGACCCGGCGCAGGTGACGGTCGGCGAGGTGGGCGCCGCGGGCGGCCGCTCGGTGCTGACGGTGCTGAACCTTTGCATGGACGCCGCGCTCGCCGGCGACGTCGACGCGATCTGCTTCGCGCCGTTGAACAAGCACGCGATGAAGCTCGGCGGCCTGAAGCACGAGGACGAGCTCCATCACTTCGCCGAATATCTCGGCGTGACCGGCTACTTCTGCGAATTCAACACGCTCGGCGAGCTGTGGACGTCGCGCATCTCGTCGCACGTGCCGCTGAAGGACGCGCCGGGCTACCTGAGCATCGAGCGGATCGAGCAGGCGGCCGAGCTGATCTACCGGTCGCTGCTCGCGAACGGCATCGCCGCGCCGAAGGTCGCGATCGCCGCGTTCAACCCGCACGGTGGCGACGGCGGCAGCTGCGGCCGCGAGGAGATCGACATCATCGAGCCCGCGGTGAAGAAGCTGCAGGCGCGCGACTGGCCGACCGACGCGCCGTTCCACGGCCCGTTCCCGGCCGACACGATCTTCCTGAAGGCGCAGGCCGGCGACTACCAGGCGATCGTCACGATGTACCACGACCAGGGGCAGATCGCGATCAAGCTGCTGGGCTTCTCGCGCGGCGTGACCGTGCAGGGCGGGCTGCCCGTGCCGATCACGACGCCCGCGCACGGCACCGCGTACGACATCGCGGGCCGCGGCAGCGCCGACGTCGGCGCGACCTGGCAGGCGTTGCAGATCGCGTGCCGGATGGGCGCCGCGCGCCGGCAGCAGACGATTTCCGCGTAACGGCTCATCGGCCGCTCGCGATTCACGACAGACCTCTCGCATCAGATCGAATCTCAGGAGACACCGCAATGAAGATCAAGTCCGTGCGCGCACGCGTATTCCAATGGCAGGGCAAGACCGTGCCGCCGCAGGGCAATTTCTGCTCGAACGCGATGGACCTGCTGTACGCGCCGCAGGAGACGATGAGCACGTTCCGCTTCCATTCGTGGACGGTCGTCGAAGTCGAGACCGACGACGGGATCGTCGGCCTCGGCAACGTCGCGCTCGCGCCGCACGTCGCGAAGGCGATCATCGACCAGTACCTCGCGCCGCTCGTGATCGGCCAGGATCCGTGGGACTACGAATACCTGAACCAGCGGATGTACCGCGCGACGCACGCGTGGGGCCGCAAGGGGATCGGGATGGCCGCGATCTCGGCCGTCGACATCGCGATCTGGGACATTCTCGGCAAGAGCGTCGGCAAGCCGGTCTTCAAGCTGCTCGGCGGCCGCACGAAGGAAAAGATTCCCTGCTACTACTCGAAGCTCTATCGCACCGACCTGAAGGAGATGCAGGCCGAGGCGCAGACATTCCTCGACCAGGGCTTCCGCGCGTTCAAGATGCGCTTCGGCTACGGCCCGGCGCACGGGCAGCAGGGCGTCGTCGAGAACCTGAAGTCGGTCGAGGCGGTGCGCGAAGTGATCGGCTACGACAACGACCTGATGCTCGAGTGCTACATGGGCTGGAACCTCGAGTACGCGAAGCGGATCCTGCCGAAGCTCGAGAAGTATCAGCCGCGCTGGCTCGAGGAACCGGTGATCGCCGATGACATCGACGGCTACGCGGAGCTGAACCAGCTGACCAGCATCCCGATCTCCGGCGGCGAGCACGAGTTCTCGCTGTACGGCTTCAAGCAACTGCTGGACCGCAAGGCGGTGTCGGTCGTCCAGTACGACACGAACCGGGTCGGCGGCATCACGATGGCGCACAAGATCAACGCGCTGTGCGAGGCGTACAGCGTGCCGGTGATCCCGCACGCGGGCCAGATGCACAACTATCACCTGACGATGAGCACGCTCGCGTCGCCGATGAGCGAGTACTTCCCGATGTTCGACGTCGAGGTCGGCAACGAGCTGTTCTATTACATCTTCGACGGCGAGCCGGTTGCCGAGAACGGCTTCCTGCAGTTGCGCGACGACGTGCCGGGCCTCGGTCTCACGCTGAAGACTGAATTCCTCGACCAGTTCGAGATCGTGGAGTGATCATGAAAGCTCGTTACCAGGGGGTGTTCCCGGTCGCGCCGACGATCTTCGCCGAGGACGGCGCGCTCGACCTCGACGGCCAGCGCCGCTGCCTCGACTTCATGATCGACGCAGGCTCGCAGGGGATCTGCATCCACGCGAACTACTCGGAGCAGTTCGCGCTCGGCGACGACGAGCGCGATCTGATCACGCGCACGACGCTCGAGCACGTCGCCGGCCGCGTGCCGGTGATCGTCACGACGTCGCACTTCAGCGCGCGGATCTGCGCGGAGCGCAACCGTCAGGCGCAGGCGCTCGGCGCCGCGATGGTGATGGTGATGCCGCCGTATCACGGCGCGACGTTCCGCGTGTCCGACGCGCAGATCCACGCGTTCTTCGAGGAAGCGACCGCCGGCCTCGACATCCCGCTGATGATCCAGGACGCGCCCGCGAGCGGCACGACGCTGTCCGCGCCGTTCCTCGCGAAGCTCGCGCGGCAGATCCCGGCGGTGTCGTACTTCAAGATCGAGACGGCCGGCGCCGCGTCGAAGCTGCGCGAGCTGATCGCGCTCGGCGGCGAGGCGATCGAAGGCCCGTGGGACGGCGAGGAGGGGATCACGCTGCTCGCCGATCTCGACGCGGGCGCGACCGGCGCGATGACGGGCGGCGGCTATCCGGACGGCATTCGCCGGATCACCGACGCGTACTTCGCGGGCAACCGTGACGAGGCGGTCGCGCAGTATGCGCGCTGGCTGCCGCTGATCAACTACGAGAACCGCCAGTCGGGCTTCCTCACCGCGAAGGCGCTGATGAAGGAAGGCGGCGTGATCGCGTGCGACAAGCCGCGCGCGCCATGGCCCGAGCTGCATCCGCAGGTTCGCGCGGGGCTCGTCGACGCCGCGCGCCGGCTCGATCCGCTCGTGCTGCGCTGGGGCCGCTGACGCCCGTTCGTCACGGCGTGACAGGCGGTCCGTCAGAAGACCGCCGCCGCCGACCACCAAGACTGGAGACATCATGACCATGCTGAACCCGGCCAACCCGGCATACGACGCCGGCGAAGCCGTTCCACGCCGCCGCTGGCTGCGCGTGATTCCGCCGCTGCTGCTCGCGTGCATCATCTCGTACATGGACCGCGTGAACATCGCGTTCGCGATGCCGGGCGGGATGAACGCCGATCTCGGGATGGACGCGACGATGGCCGGCCTCGCCGGCGGGATCTTCTTCTTCGGCTATCTGTTCCTGCAGATTCCGGGCGGCCGCCGCGCGGCGCTCGGCAGCGGCAAGAAATTCATCGCGTGGTCGCTCGTGAGCTGGGCCGCACTGTCCGTCCTGACGGGCCTCGTCACGCATACGTGGGAGCTGCTGACGCTGCGCTTCCTGCTCGGCGTCGCCGAGGGCGGGATGCTGCCGGTCGTGCTGACGATGGTCAGCAACTGGTTCCCCGATCGCGAGCGCGGCCGCGCGAACGCGATGGTGATCATGTTCGTGCCGCTCGCCGGGATGATCACCGCGCCGCTGTCCGGCTTCATCCTCGCCGCGTACGACTGGCGGCACCTGTTCTTCAGCACCGGCGTGCTGTCGCTGCTGTTCCTGACGATCTGGATACTGTTTGCCGACGACGGCCCGGAAACCGCGCGCTGGGTGTCGCCGCGCGAGAAGGCGTACATCCTCGACGCGCTGCGCGAAGAGCAGGAGCGCAAGAAGGCGGCCGGCACGCCGAGCGCCGCATCGTTCGGCGCGATGATGGGCAACCCGACGATCTGGCTGCTGATCGCGATCAACTTCTGCTACCAGGTCGGCATCTACGGCTACACGATGTGGTTGCCGACGCTCCTGAAGAACCTCACGCACACCGGGATGGGCAAGATCGGCCTGCTCGCGATGGTGCCGTACGTCGCGATGATCGTCGGCATGTTCGCGACGTCGTATCTGTCCGACCGCACCGGCAAGCGGCGCCTGTTCGTGCTGCTGCCGCTCGTCGGCTTCGCCGCGTGCCTCGCGCTGTCGGTGCTCACGCAGGCGACGATGCTCGTGTCGTTCGCATTCCTGATCGGCTGCGGCTTCTTCCTGCAGGCGGCGGCCGGCGTGTTCTGGGCCATTCCGCCGAAGCTGTGCAGCCCCGAGACCGCCGGCAGCGCGCGCGGCCTGATCAACGCGCTCGGCAACCTCGGCGGCTTCTGCGGCCCGTACGCGGTCGGTGTGCTCACGCAGCACGTGAGCTCGGCGGCCGGCGTGTACAGCCTCGCGATCACGCTCGCGGTCGCCGGCCTGCTCGCGCTGACGCTGCCGAAGCGCTGCGAGGACTGACGCGCGGCCGCGCGAACGCAACGCCCCCACACTTGCCGCGGCGCGACGCACGTGCCGCGGCGGAACTTCGAAGGACGGAGACTCACGATGAACGACATCCTGCTGCTGGTGCAGAAATGCGCGCACACCTTCAGCTTCTATGATCTCGAGACGAAGGCGGCGCTCAAGCACATCGTGCTGCCGAGCTTCCCGCACGAGTTCACCGTCGACGCGCAGCGCCGCTTCGCGTACGTCGGCATCTTCGGGATCGAAACCGCGTGGACGCGCGGCCTGGACGGCGATCACCGGATCGCCGAAATCGATCTGCACGAGCGCAAGCTCACGCGGATGCTCGACCTGTGGCCGTACTACCGGCCGCACGGGATGGCGAGCGACGCCGACGGCCGCCTGTACGCGATGAGCGAGGCGAGCGACATGCTGCTCGTGTTCGATCGTCCGCGCGAGCAGGAGGTGCCGAACATGGCAGTGCCGTCCGGCGGCGTGAAGACGCACCTCGTCACGCTGACGCGCGACGCGAGCCGCGCATACGGCGTGCATCTGCTGTCGAACACGGTCACGCAGTTCGATCCGCGCGACGCGACGGTGACGCCGCGCGCGGTGATGCCGGGGCCGCGCCCGGAAGGCAACGCGCTGTCGAGCGACGAAAAGACGCTCTACGTCGCGAACCGCGGCGACGACACGCTCGTCGCGATCGACACCGCGACGATGGCCTGCGGCCGCCGCGTGAAGACCCGCAGCGATCCGAACCGCATCTACCGGACGAGCTCGGCCGACGGCCGCGACCTGCTGCTGCTGACGAACTCGGGCGAGCAGTCGATTTCGGTGTTCGATGCCGAGCGGCTCGAGGAAATCGAGCGCGTCGCGCTGCCGGCGAACCCGACCGCGCTGTCGTTCCATCCGTCGCGGCCGGCCGCGTACGTGTCGTTCCAGGACGATTACGTGCGCGAGCTCGATCTGACGTCGTGGCGCTTCGTCGGCGAGATGCCGACGCTGCGCGAGCCGGACGCATCGTATGTGCTCGCAGGCGGCCGCTGATCCGCGCGCCGGCGACGCGGCGCCCGCATTGCCCGGCGCGATCGTCGATGCGCACCATCATCTGTGGCGGCTCGGCGGCGAGGTCCGCTATCCGTGGCTGCAGGGCGCGTACGACCCCGAGCATTTCATCCTCGGCGACTACGCGGACCTGTGCAGCGACTTCGGCGTCGACGAGTTCCGGCGCGCGACCGGCGGCGCGCCGGTCGTCGCGAGCGTGCACGTCGAGGCCGAATGCGCGCGCGGGGATGCGCTCGCGGAAACGCGCTGGCTGCACGACGTCGCGGCGCGGCATCCGATTCCGTCGGCCGTCGTCGCGTGGGTCGACCTGCTGGCCGGCGACGCGCCCGAGCGTCTCGCCGAGCAGGCCGCGTATCCGCTCGTGCGAGGCGTGCGCTTCAAGCCGCGCACGTCGGCGACGCCGGACGCGGCGATCGACGGCCCGGGCACGCTCGCCGACCCGCGCTGGCCGAGCGCGCTCGAACGGCTCGCCGCGCACGGGCTGAGCTGGGAGCTGCGCGTGCCGTTCTGGCATCTCGACGAAGCGGCCGCGCGGCTCGCCGATGCGCCGGCCGTCGACGTCGTGCTCGAGCACGCGGGGCTGCCGTGGGACCGCTCGGACGCGGGCCTCGCGCGCTGGCGGCGCGGAATGGAGGCGCTCGCGGCGAACCCGCGCGTGTCGGTGAAGCTGTCCGAATTCGGGTTGCGCGACGCCGGTTGGAACGACGCGGAGAACCGCCGGATCATCGGCGACACGATCGCGATTTTCGGTGCCGGGCGCTGCATGTTCGCGAGCAACTTCCCGGTCGCCGGATTGCGGATCGCGTATCCGGCGCTGGTACGGATGTTCGCGGCCGCGCTGGCGGACGTCGGGCTGAGCGACGCCGCGCGCCGTGCGGTCTGGCATGACAACGCGATCCGGGTCTACCGGATCGACCTCGACGAACCTCGACGAACCTCGTAAACAGGACACACGGACAGAACGATGATGCAGATCACCGGAGAGATGTTGATTGGCGGCGCGTCGGTGCGCGGTACGCATGGGACGATGTTCGCGTTCGATCCGGCGCGCGGCGAGCCGCTCGAACCGCCGTTCGGCGCGGGCGGCGCGGATGACGTCGATCGCGCGTGCCGGCTCGCGCGCGCGGCGTTCGACGCGTTTCGCGCGGCGCCGCTCGACGTGCGCGCGCGCTTTCTCGAAACGATCGCCGAGAACATTCTCGCGCTCGGCGACGCGCTGATCGAGCGCGCGCATCGGGAGTCGGCGCTGCCGGTCGCGCGGCTCGAAGGCGAGCGCGCGCGCACGGTCGGGCAACTGCGGCTCTTCGCGGCGCACGTGCGCGACGGGCGCTGGCTCGCCGCGACGATCGATCCCGCGCAGCCGGAGCGCAAGCCGCTGCCGCGCGCGGATCTGCGTCTGCAGAAGATCCCGGTCGGGCCGGTCGCGGTATTCGGCGCGAGCAATTTCCCGCTCGCGTTCTCGGTCGCGGGCGGCGATACCGCGTCCGCGTTCGCGGCCGGGTGCCCGGTCGTCGTGAAGGCGCATCCCGCGCATCTCGGCACGTCGGAGCTCGTCGGGCGCGCGATCGAGCAGGCGGTGCGCGCGTGCGGGCTGCCGGAAGGCACGTTCTCGCTCGTGATCGGCGCGGGCAACGCGATCGGCGAGGCGCTCGTCGCGCATCCGGCGATCAGGGCGGTCGGCTTCACCGGCTCGCGCGGCGGCGGCCTCGCGCTGATGAACGTCGCCGCGAAGCGCCGCGAGCCGATCCCGGTATATGCGGAGATGAGCAGCATCAATCCGTTCTTCGTGCTGCCGGGCGCGCTCGCGAAGCGCGGCGAGGCGATCGCACGCGGGTTCGTCGATTCGCTGACGCTCGGCGTCGGGCAGTTCTGCACGAATCCGGGGCTGGTCGTCGTGCTCGACGGGCCGGATACGCAGGCGTTCGTCGACGCGGCCGCGCAGGCGCTCGCGCAGAAGGGCGCGCAGACGATGCTGACCGCGGGTATCGCGGCCGCGTATGCGAACGGCGTCGCGGAGCGCGCGACGGGCGCGGGCGTGCGTGCGCTCGCGCACGGCGCCGAAACCGGCGCGAAACACGCGGCGCGCGCGGCGCTGTTCGTGACGACGCAGCAGGCGTTCGTGTCGAATCCGCCGCTCGAGGACGAGATTTTCGGGCCGACGTCGCTGATCGTGACCTGCAGGAACGTGGACGAGATGATCGCGCTCGCGGAGCACGTCGAAGGGCAACTGACCGCGACGCTGCACATCGACGCGGATGACGTCGCGCTCGCGCGGCGCCTGCTGCCGACGCTCGAACGCAAGGCGGGGCGCATTCTCGCGAATGGGTATCCGACGGGCGTCGAGGTGTCGCACGCGATGGTGCACGGCGGGCCGTTCCCGGCGACGTCCGATGCGCGCACGACGTCGGTCGGCACGATGGCGATCGAGCGCTTCCTGCGGCCGGTCTGCTATCAGGATCTGCCGGCGGCGCTGCTGCCGGACGCGTTGCAGGACGGCAATCCGCTCGCGCTCTGGCGCGTGTGGGACGGGAAGCTCGGCAACGCGTGAGCCCGCGTCAATCGTCGCCCGGCGCGTCCTCCAGGTCCGACGGCATATGCTCGCAGACGTGGTCGACCATGTCGTTGATCACGCGCTTCACGTGTTCGTCGGCCGCTTCGTAGAAAATCTGCTTGCCGCGCCGTTCGGCGCGCAGCACGCGCGCCGCGCGCAACAGCCGCAGATGGTGGCTGACGAGTGGCTGCGACAGCCCGTTTTTCGCGGCGATGTCCGATACGCACATCGGCTCGCCCAGGCACGCCGCGATGATCTTGAGGCGGCTCGGGTCGCCCATCAGCCGGAACATCTCGGCGAGCTCCACCACCTGATCGTCAGATAAATCCGATGCCTGCATGTCGACTCCAACATTTCATATCAACGAATGTTTATATGTGTATATAATTGCGCTCATGCAATCCGCACACGCAATCCAACCGAACGAGTTTACCGATGGCGCAGGCTCCTCACCACCACGACGAACACGATGACCACGCAGGCCATCGGCACGACGACCACGCACATGCCGGTCACGACCATGCGCACGGCCACGGACATGGCCACGGACATGGCCATGGGCACGATCACGGCGGGCATGGCCACGCGGGCCACAACCATCTTCACGGCGTGACGGATCAGCATCGGATCGGCTGGGCGTTCGTGATCATCGCGATTTTCATGGTGGTCGAGATCGTCGGCGGGCTGATGTCGGGCTCGCTCGCGCTGCTGGCCGACGCGGGCCATATGGTCAGCGATGCGGCGGCGCTCGGCTTCAGCTGGCTGGCCATTCAGTACGGCCGCAGGCCGTCGACCGAACAGCATTCGTATGGCTACAAGCGGCTGGAGATCCTGGCGGCGTTCGTCAACGGTTGCGCGCTGTTCGTGATCGCCGCGTGGATCGTCGTCGAGGCGATCCGCCGCTTCGCCGAGCCGGTGCCGGTCGTCGGCAAGACGATGCTGATCGTCGGGTTCGCCGGGCTCGCCGCGAACATCGCCGCGTTCCTCGTGCTGCACGGCGGCAACCGGGAGAACCTGAACCTGCGCGGCGCGTGGCTGCATGTGCTCGGCGACATGCTCGGCTCGGTCGCCGCGATCGTCGCCGCGGGCGTGATCGTGCTGACCGGCTGGACGCCGATCGATCCGATTCTGTCGATCGTCGTCGCGGTGATCGTGCTGAGGAGCGCGTGGGGCATCGTCAAATCGTCCGCGCACATCCTGCTCGAAGGGACGCCGGAAGGGATGACGATCGCCGACATCAAGGCCGACCTGGAGAAGAACGTGCCCGAGGTGCGCGATGCGCATCACATTCACGCGTGGTCGATCACCGGCGAGCGGCATATGGTGACGCTGCACGTGCATCCGGCGGACGGGGCGTCGTCGCGCGACGTCGTGGTGGCCGTGCAGCGCCGGCTGGCCGCGCGGTTCAATATCGAGCACGCGACCGTGCAGGTCGAAGAGCAGGTTTGCCTCGACGCGCACGACCATCACGAGACGGGGGCGGGCGCGTCGGATTGCCGGTGAGCGGCGCCCGCGGGCCGCTCACCGCGCGATGAGCGTCAACCCGGGGTCGTCTCGATCGTCACCCGCCTGTCGGGGGCCAGGCATCGGATGACTTCCGGCGACCTGCCGGCCCCACATCCGGCGCTGACCGGCGATGCGCTGCCGCGCCCTGCCGCGTGCACCTTGCCGGCCGGGACGCCGCGATCGATCAGGTACGTGCGGATCGTCTGCGCGCGCGCGGTCGACAGGTTCTGGTTGTACGCTTGCGAGCCGAGGCGGTCCGTGTAGCCGGTGATCTCGATTGCGCCCATGCCCGCATCGTCGGCGACGAGCGATTTCGCGATCTCGTCGAGTCGAGCCCGCCCTTCGGCGCGCAGATCCTCGAGCGCCGACTTGTCGAATGCGAACAGCACGGACGCATCCAGCGTGATGCGCTTGTGCGCCACCGGCGCCGGCGCGACCGCCGCCGCGTGCGTGCCGTTCACATACGACGCGCAGTCCGGCTCCTTCCAGTACGTCGCCTTCACCTTGCCGCCGTCGTCGTATTGCACCTGGTACTGGCAGGAAAGAACCTTGCCGTCCGGCTGGGTCCGGAAGTTGAGGATGTAGTTCCAGACGTGCACGCCGAACACCCCTTCATTGAAGTGCGGCGCCTGCAGCAGCGCATAGACCTGATTCTTGGTCAGGCCCGGCTCCACCAGACGCACGTTGTCGACGTCGACGAAGGTGCCGTCCTTCATCGATGCGCTGTCGCGATTCGGGAAGCCGACCGAACCGTCGGGCGCCGTCGTCGGCGCCATCCCGCAGCCGGCCAGCGCCACCGCGCAACACATTGCACCCCAAAGCGTTTTCATTTTCATCTCGTATCCCCTGACTCGGGGCGGCGGCGCGTCCGATTGCGCCGCCGCCCGGTGTTTACCGTTCGATGCTTACCATTGATAGCCGGCCGCGACCACTCCACCGGCGCCGCCGCGCGAGCTCGTCGTCATCGAACCCTTGTAGACCCATCGGCCGTTTTCCGAAATCGTCGACACGCCGAGCGCCACCCCCTGCTGGCCCTGCCAGTTCGATGTCGCGACCGAGACCATGCTCCTGCCCGGCGCGGTCGGCTGCGGCAGACCGGCCACGGCCATCGCCGAAGCCACGCCGCCGTACATGTCGCGCCGCAGGCTGCTGATCTGGCTGTTCGTGTACTGGTTCGCCTGAGCGAGGCCGGCATTGAGCTGGTTCACGTTGACGGCATCCGTGCCGTTCACGCCGGCGGCGACATTGCTGATCGTGCGTTCACTGCCGACCGCGCCGACCGACACCGTGTTCTGCTCGGTCGCCACCGAGTTCGCGCCCAGCGCGACGGAGTTCGCGCCGCTCGCCGTCGCCCCGTCGCCGACCGCCGTGCTGTTCGTGCCGGACGCGACGCTGCCGCTGCCGGCGGCGGTCGAGCCCGAGCCGCTGGCGGTCGGCGCGGCATAGTTGGTCGGATTGCCGGTGATCCAGGTCTGGGACGGCGCCGACGCGATGTGGACGGCCTGGTTCAGCTGCGACATCGCGCTTTCGAGCTGCCCGAGGTTGACGGCGTCCGTGGTCTGCGTGCCGGCGGCGACGTTCGTGATCTGCCGCGTCGAGCCTTGCGAGCCGACCGAGACCGCGCCTTCCGTCGTCGTGAAGCTCGTGCCGCTGATCGGATCGTTGTAGGTGCCCGCGACCCGGGAGGCGACCGAACCGGCGCCGAGCGCGAGGCCGCCGAGCGCCGCGACGCTCGCGCCGGAGCCGATCGCGATCCCGTTGTTGACCGATGCGCTTGCCCCGCTGCCGATCGCGACGCTGCCGGCCCCAGCCGCCGCGGCATTGACGCCCGCGGCGAGCGAGTTGACGCCGGTCGCGCCATCGTTCGCATAGTTGCTGCCCTGCGTGCCGCCGTCGTTCACGCTGTAGTAGTGCGTCTGGGCGTTCTGCAGATTCTGGACCGCCTGGTTCGTCGAGTAGAGCTGCGAACCGTTGACGGCGTCGGTCGACGTGGCCGACACCGTGCCGTCGGCGACGTTGGTGAGCTTGTTGCCGCCGTTGTCCAGTCCGGTCGAGGTCAGGCTGACGGCGTTGCCGCCGCCGCTCGGCGTGATCGTGACGCCATTCGCGCCGACCGAGGTCTTGTTGCCCGATGCGTCGGTCGTCGTCATGCCGCTGCCGCTGGTGACGGTCGTGTTGCCGGCGGCGTCGGCCGTCGTGAGCGTGGTGGCGGTCAGATTCGGATTGGTGTCGATCGTGATCTGCGTGCCGGTTTGCGAGACGGTGATGTTGCCGCTGGCGCCGGGCGACAGATCGACCGTGGCGCCGGGCGCGACCTTCGTTGCCGTGCCGCCGTTGGTGGACAGGTTCCAGCCGGCGTTCGCCGAGGTGGACACGGCATAGAGCTGCGAACCGTTGATGGCGTCGGTCGACGTTGCCGATACCGCGCCGGCGGCGACGTTGGTGATCGTGTTGCCGCCGTTGTTCAGGCCGGAGGAGGTCAGGCTGACCGGGCCGAATGCCCCGCCGCTGATGGTGATACCTGCGTTGTTCATCACCGTGTTGCCGGTCGTCACGCTCGCGAAGACGGGGTTGTCGGCCATCTGGATCTGGACCTGGCCGGTGGCGGTGTCGGCGTAGGTCTGGATGTTCTTCGACGAGTAGGTGCCCGCGGTCGGCGCGCTGCTGTCGAGGCTGACCGGCAGCGACGTCGTCGAGCCGATGATCGCCAGCGTGCCGCCCAGGTTCTCGTGAACCATGTTGCCCGCCGCATCCGAGAAGTTCAGCCCCTGGTTGGTCAGGGTCGTCGTCTGCTGGGAGAGCTGCGAGCCGTTGACGGCGTCGGTCGACGTGGCCGACACCGTGCCGTCGGCGATGTTGGTGAGCTTGTTGCCGCCGTTGTTCAGGCCGGAGGAGGTCAGGCTGACCGGGCCGAATGTCCCGCCGCTGATGGTGATGCCTGCGTTGTTCATCACCGTGTTGCCGGTCGTCACGCTCGCGAAGGCGGGGTTGTCGGCCATCTCGATCTGGACCTGGCCGGTGGCGGTATCGGCGAAGGTCTGGATGTTCTTCGACGAGTAGGTGCCCGCGGTCGGCGCGCTGCTGTCGAGGCTGATCGGCAGCGACGTCGTCGAGCCGATGATCGCCAGCGTGCCGCCCAGGTTCTCGTGAACCGTGTTGCCCGCCGCGTCCGCGAAATTCAGCCCCTGGTTGGTCAGGGTCGTCGTCTGCTGGGAGAGCTGCGAGCCGTTGACGGCGTCGGTCGACGTGGCCGACACCGTGCCGTCGGCGACGTTGGTGAGCTTGTTGCCGCCGTTGTTCAGGCCGGTCGAGGTCAGGCTGACGGTGTTGCCGCCGCCGCTCGGCGTGATCGTGACGCCATTCGCGCCGACCGAGGTCTGGTTGCCCGATGCGTCGGTCGTCGTCATGCCGCTGCCGCTGGTGACGGTCGTGTTGCCGGCGGCGTCGGTCGTCGTGAGCGTGGTGGCGGTCAGATTCGGGTTGGTGTCGATCGTGACGTTGGTGCCGGATTGCGAGACCTTGATGTTGCCGCTGGTGCCGGGCGACAGATCGACCGTGGCGCCGGGCACGACCTTCGTTGCGGTGCCGCCGTTGGTGGACAGGTTCCAGCCGGTGCCGGCCGCGGCGGTCACGGCATAGAGCTGCGAACCGTTGATGGCGTCGGTCGACGTTGCCGTCACCGCGCCGGCGGCGACGTTGGTGAGCGTGTTGCCGCCGTTGTTCAGGCCGGAGCCGCTCAGGACGACCGAGCCGTGCGCGCCGCCGGTTACCGTCACGCCGTTCAAGCCGGTGGTCACGCTGGCGAAGGCGGGGTTGTCGGCCATCTGGATCTGGACCTGGCCGGTGGCGGCGTCGGCGTAGGTCTGGATGTTCTTCGACGAGTAGGCGCCCGCGGTCGGCGCGCTGCTGTCGAGGCTGACCGGCAACGACGTCGTCGAGCCGATGATCGCCAGCGTGCCGCCCAGGTTCTCGTGAACCGAGTTGCCCGCCGCATCCGAGAAATTCAGCCCCTGGTTGGTCAGGGTCGTCGTCTGCTGGGAGAGCTGCGAGCCGTTGACGGCGTCGGTCGACGTGGCCGACACCGTGCCGTCGGCGACGTTGGTGAGCTTGTTGCCGCCGTTGTTCAGGCCGGAGGAGGTCAGGCTGACGGCGTTGCCGCCGCCGGTCGGCGTGATCGTGACGCCATTCGCGCCGACCGAGGTCTGGTTGCCCGATGCGTCGGTCGTCGTCACGCCGCTGCCGCTGGTGACGGTCGTGTTGCCGGCGACGTCGGTCGTCGTGAGCGTGGTGGCGGTCAGATTCGGGTTGGTGTCGATCGCGACGTTGGTGCCGGATTGCGAAACCTTGATGTTGCCGCTGGCGCCGGGCGACAGATCGACCGTGGCGCCTGACGCGACGGTCGAGGGCGTGCCGCCGTTGGTGGACAGCTTCCAGCCGCCGCCGGCCGCGGCGGTCACGGCATAGAGCTGCGAACCGTTGACGGCGTCGGTCGACGTTGCCGTCACCGCGCCGGCGGCGACGTTGGTGATCGTGTTGCCGCCGTTGTTCAGGCCGGAGCCGTTCAGGACGACCGAGCCGTGCGCGCCGCCGGTCACCGTCACGCCGTTCAAGCCGGTGGTCACGCTGGCGAAGACGGGGTTGTCGGCCATCTGGATCTGGATCTGGCCGTTGGCGGCATCGGCGTAGGTCTGGATGTTCTTCGACGAGTAGGTGCCCGCGGTCGGCGCGCTGCTGTCGAGGCTGAGCGTGGTCCCCGTCGGCGTTGCAGGTGCGCCGGCCGCCGTCGCCGCGCCGATGATCGGCAGCGTGTCGCCCAGGTTCTTATGGACCGTGGTGCCCGTGTTGTTGGCCGAGAAGTTCAGGCCATTGTTGATGGCGCCCTGGCTGGTATTGACCCAGCACCCCGACGCCGTCCCGGACGGACATTGCGAGAGGATAGTGGTGTACGTATAGAGGCCGGCCGTCCCGACCGTCCCTCCGTTGTAGTAGACGGTCGTTCCTTGCGACGCGTTCGTCGATCCCCCCGACGACCCCGACACGAGCGTGTAGCTCGGGTTCGTGAGGCTGGTCAGGTTGGCCGTTTCCACCGTGGTGGTCGATGCCTGCGTGATCGCCCCAGTGGCCAAAAGGCCCGTAGCGACCATGAGACGGGTACCGCGACCGCGCTTGCCGCGCGTCGCGGTGAGTTCCGAAACGACGATCCAGGCCCTCTGGATCTCACTCCAGATGGTCCGATAGTTCTTATTCATATTGGTCACCTCAAACAGATTTATATGACATATGTGGCCGGCTCATTTGCCGGGTTTCTTTTAATTAATTCTGCTTGAGGTTTATTTGATTATCTTTTTTAAGATTTATAAGTTTTGTAAAAGGTAGTGATCAAACGTTTGCGCGTTTCATTTCTGAAACATTATTTTTGCGGCTATGTATACTCTATGTAAGATTAATAAAATGAGATATCGTCTCAAGGTGGGGGATGGTTTGTTTCATCCTATTAAATCTGTTATGATTGGCTGTCAGCCTTGTATGTAAAGGGATTGGTGGATTTTTAATGAACGGTGAGAAGGCTCGAATCCTATGGCTTGGATTAAGCGCAAACGTTTTACTTGGGGGTGTTGGGTAAATCACGTGGTCGCTGATTGTCGGTGAACGTATTTGTCCGTTTTGATTCGTGCAAAAACGTCTTAATGAGACGGATGAGGTGTCGGCGGAAATGGGCGATGCGTCTCGTCGATGCGGATAAAATGTCTCCGTGAGACATTTTTAATGGCGGCACGTCGCTGAAATTGAATGGCGAGCCGGGCGTTCGGCTGATTTTTTAAAATCGCGGCGCCCGGGCCGGCCCGGCCGTGGGCGCAGGTCTGTGCGTTCCGGATCCCGCCCCCGGAACGCGTCGCCCCCCGTCACCCCGCGATCAGCTTCAACCCGGCCGGCAGCGCTTCCCCGAACACGCGCCCGGTATCCGCGTTGTCGAGCGTGACGACTTCCCGGACCATCTGCACCCACGCCGCCGGCGCATTCGCGCCTTCGAGCCGCCGCACGACCGTGTCCCGAACCTGCGCGGGCAGATCCCGCGAACGGTCGCCGGTCATCCGCGCGATCTGCGCGGCGGCGAACATCGCCGGCTCGACCTTCTTCCAGTCGAGCGCGAGGATCGCGTCGAGCCACCGCGCCGCGACGTCCGGCGGCACGACCTCGTGCGCGCTTCCGTAGAACGGCAGCCGCGCGCCGATGCGGCCGACCGCCCACCAGCTCTGGTGATTCTCCGACGGCCGCCGCAGACGCTCCAGCAACTGCTCCGCGATCCGGATCTTGCTGTCGGCCGGAACATGCTCGAGCGACGCATACACACGCACCATGTCCGCGTGCCCGAGCTTGGCCGGATCGAACGGCAGCGTGCGCCGTTTCGAGCCCGCCTCGTGCTCGAGCCACGTCATCGCATCGAGCATCTGCCGCTGCGCGTCGTCGCCGAGCCCGCCCGCCGCGCGACGCCACAGCGTCCACCATTCGGACCAGACCTGCCCGTCGTCGACGTACTGGATCCCGTCGTCGAACAGCGACCACAGCTGTTCGATCCGCCATTCGTCGAGCGGATAGCCGAACCCCGGCCGCACGCAGTAGCCGGCCAGGTTCAGCCACACGCGCTCGTGATCGGCCGAGCGCCGCCGGCGCCCGGCGCGCTCCCACAGCGCGCCGAACAGTTCGCGAAGCAGCGCGACGTCCCAGTTCGGGCGCGGCCCGAGCTTCTGTTCGAGCTGCGCGCGCAGGCGCTTCACTTCCTTCGGATCGACCTTCGCCGACGCCGGGCCGAACGAGCGGTCGATCAGCGCGAGCGCGTCGTCGAGCAACGGATGACGCGTCGCTTCGCCGGCGGCCGGCTCGGCGTCGTCGCGCCTCAGCTGAAATTCGAGCCGCCAGCGCTGCGAGGCGTCGTCGGTCGCGATGCAGTGGATGTCGAGCGTGCCGACTTCGGTCAGCGACGTCGTCAGCCTGACCGACCGCTCGCGCGCGCCGCCCGCGTCGGGCCGCCGCACGACGGTCGCGAGCGGCGGCAGCCGCACGAAGTCGCCGCTCGACAGATCGACGAGCTCGCCCGGCTGCCAGACCGTGTCGGCAACCGTCGACACGAGGTGGAATTGCACCGGATGCCCGAGGCGCAGCGCGAACACGCGATCGTCGAGATGCACTTCGTGGCCTTCTTCGGTGCCGCGCGGCAGCAGGCACACACCGCGCGACGCCTGCGCGCCTTCGTCTAGGACGAGGAAATAGCTGCGCGGCGAGCCGCCGCCGATCCGCGGCGCGTGTCCCGCGCGCGCGAGCGCATAGGCGACCGCGCCGCGCGCGACCGCGACGTCCGGCTGGTCGTTTTGCAGCACGTGCAACGGTTCGCCGCGCCACGCGCCGAGCGTGGCCGCGAGACGCGCGGACAACGCATCCGCCCGGAACACGCCACCGTTGAGCAGCAGCGTATCGGGTACGGGTGCAGGCGCAGGCGCAGGCGGCGCTGGCGTGTCATCGCCGAGTGCATCGCGAGATTGCGCGGCGAACCGGCTCAGAAACGCCGCGACGTGCCGCGTGATCGCCGGATCGGCCGCGTACGGCAGCCCGAATTCGACGATCGCCGCGCGCGAGCGGCGCGGCAATTCATCGGCCGCGCCCGCCGGAAAGAACCCGTCGACGACGATCCGCTCGACCTCCTGCCGGGTCAGATGCGTGGTGCGCGCGCCGCCGATCAGCCGCGCGCCCGCGCCGAGCAGCGTGATCGCGACCGATTCGGGCGCATTCGCGTCGAGCAGCTGCTCCTTCGCGATGCGGCAGCGCTCGACGAGCTGCGACAGGCTCGCGGCCGACAGGCGCCCGTCGTTGTTCGCGTTGTTCGTGCCGCTCGTGCCGTTTGTACCGTTTGTACCGTTCGCAAGCCGCCTCTCGACGAGATGCGCGAGCGCGAGGTCCATGTTGTCGCCGCCGAGCATCAGGTGATTGCCGACGCCGATCCGCGACAGGCGCGGCTCGCCGTCCTCGACGTGCGCCTTGATCAGCGTGAGGTCCGTCGTGCCGCCGCCGACGTCGACGACGAGCACGAGCCGCGTGTGCGCGAGCTCGGCGTCGAGCGTCGCGCGGTGATGGAACAGCCAGTCGTAGAACGCGGCCTGCGGCTCTTCGAGCAGGCGCAACGCAGGCAGCTTCGCGATGCGCGCGGCTTCGAGCGTCAGCGCGCGCGCGCCGTCGTCGAACGACGCCGGCACGGTGAGCACGACGTCCTGCGCTTCGAGCGGCGCGTCCGGAAAGCGCGCGTTCCACGCGGCGCGCACGTGCGCGAGATAGCTCGCGCTCGCGGCGACCGGCGACACCTTGGCGGTGTCGTCGGGCGCGCCCCACGGCAGGATCGGCGCGAGCCGGTCGACCGACGCGTGCGATAGCCAGCTCTTCGCGCTGCTGACGAGCCGGCCCGGCACCTGCGCGCCGAGCGTGCGCGCGAGGCGCCCGACGACGGCCGGCGGCGCGTCGCCTTCACCTTCGCCTGCACCCGCACCGTCGCTCCACGGCAGCCGCAGATCGCGCGCGTCGAGCTCGCCCGACGCCGGGTGATAGCGCGCGGACGGCAGCAGCGGCTGCGCGCCGATCTCGCCGAGGCCGACGAGCTGATCGACGTCGAACACGTGGATCGTGTCCGCGCCCGGCTCGACATACGCGACGACCGTGTTGCTCGTCCCGAGATCGATGCCGACGACATATCGCTTCATCGGCTTCAGGCGTTCGCTCCGCCGCGCACGTCGAATTCGACCTTCCAGCGCTCGCTGGTGCCGCTCGGCACCGCTTCGAGCTCCAGCGTGCCGGCTTCCGTCACCCGCGCGTGCAGCTTCACGGGCACGATCTCGCCGGGCGTGCGGCCTTCGGTCGGCAGCGTCGCCTGGATTTCCTCGAGCTCCTGCAGCTCTTCCGGCGACCAGTAGTCGAGCAGCGTGCCGACCTGATCCTGCCGGCGCACCGACGAGCCGAAGAAGCGGAAATGCACGGGCTCGCCGACGACGAGGCCGAACTCCTGCGCGGGCAGCGCCGCGTCGGTGCCTTCCTCCATCCCGAACGGCGCGACGCACAGCGCCGACACCGGCGGCTCGAGGCCCGGCACGGCCGGCATCGCCGACTCGATCGCGACGTAGTACGCGCGCGCGGTGCCGCCGCGGATGCGCACGCCCTTGCCGCGCTTCACATAGCCGTAATACGCGGCGCCGCGCGCGACCGCGAGATCGAGGTCGGCGCCGCCGAGCAGGCGCGCGCCCGGCGCGCCGTCGGCCGCGAGCCAGCCGTTCAGCACGTCGAGCACACGCTCGGCGAGCAGCGCGGACTTGAACACGCCACCGTTGAACAGCACCGCGGTCGGATGCAGGAACGTCGCGCTGGCGGTGGTCTGCGCGGCCGTCTGCGCGGCCGGCAGTCCGCCGAGCTCCGCGAGCGCGCCGACCTGCCGGCCGAGGAACGCGGCGAGATGGCGCGTGACGCCCGCGTCCTGCGCGTACGGCAGGCCGAGCTGCGTGAGGCCGGCGCGCGTGCGCGTCACCGGGCGGGCCGCCGCGTCGACCTGCGGGAAGAAGCCTTCGATGATCGTCTGCGTGAGTTCCGCGCGGGTCAGCTCGGTGCGGATCGAGCCGCCGATCAGTTTCGAGCCGCGGCTCGGCACGACGAGCGGCACGGTGTCGACGGCCGCGTCGCCGAGCAGCGTCTCCTTCGCGGAGCGGCACGCGTACGTGAGCGCGCGCAGCTGCCACGGATCGGCCTGCGTGCCTTGCGCGGCGAGCTTGCGCGCGACCACGTGCGCGAGCGCGAGGTCCATGTTGTCGCCGCCGAGCAGGATATGCTCGCCGACCGCGATGCGATGCAGTTCGAGATTGCCGTCGCGCTCGACGACCGCGATCAGCGACAGGTCGGTCGTGCCGCCGCCGACGTCGACGACGAGGATGATGTCGCCGACCTGCACCTGCTTGCGCCATGCGCCGCCGCTTTTCTGGATCCAGCTGTAGAGCGCGGCCTGCGGCTCCTCGAGCAGCGTCATCCGCGCATAGCCGGCCGCCTGCGCGGCGTCGGCGGTCAGCTCGCGCGCGGCCGGATCGAACGACGCGGGGATCGTGACGGTGACGTCCTGCTCGCCGAACGGCGCGTCCGGATGCGTGTGGTCCCACGCTTCGCGCAGGTGCGTCAGGTAGCGGATCGAACTCTCGAGCGGCGACACGCGCGCGACTTCGGGCGGCGCGTCGTTCGGCAGGATCGCCGCGCGGCGGTCGACGCCCGGATGGCAGAGCCAGCTCTTCGCGCTCGACACGAGGCGGATCGGCGTGCCCGCGCCGCGGCTGCGCGCCATTTCGCCGACCGCGTACTGACGCTCGGCGGTCCACGGCAGCGTCAGGTCGCCGGGCGTCAGCTCGCCTTCGTGCGGCAGATACAGGAACGACGGCAGCAGCTCGGGGGATTCGAGCGTGCCGGCCGCGGTGAGCTGGGTGACCGGCAGCACGTGCTGGCTGGTTTTTTCGCCGTCGCTGGCGTGGAGGTCGACGTACGACAGCGCGCAGTGCGTCGTGCCCAGATCGACGCCGATCGAATAACGCGGTTCGCTCACAGTTCCACCTCGGCCGGTGCGATCACGGATACGTCGTGCGAGTCGATCAGCTTCGGCAGCTTCACGTCGTCGGCGCGCCAGCCGCGATGGCTGAGGCTGCCGTTGAACGGCGCGCTGCCGACGACGTTGCCGGTCAGGCGGATCGCGGCGGCGTCGAAGCCGGCCGGGAGCGTGATGCGGCTGCCTTCGGTCTCGGCGCGAACGGGGCGGATCGTGAAGTGCTCGCGCAGCGTCGCGCGGCAGCCGTCGTGCACGAGGCGCGCGGCGGCGCCGATGTCGGCGTCGGAATAGCCGGCGATGTCTTCCTCGACGAAGTCGACGAAGCGCGCGTTGCGCTGGAGCAGGCCCAGTAGCTGCAGCGCGGCGTCGGGGCTCGCTTCCTTGATCACGACGGGCGCGGCGGCGGGCTGCGGCGTCGCGGCGGGCACGACAGGCGCGGCGGCCGGGGTGGGTGGGGTGGGCGCGAACGTTCCGTCGCGCAGCCGGCGGACGTTGGCGGCGAGCTCGCCGTCGCCGAGGATCGCGAAGAACGATCCGATGGCGACGGAAAGCCGGCCGAAGAATGACAGTTTCGATTCGGTCATGAAAAACGACTCCGTTGGGCTCGCGGCAAGCGGCGAGCGAAGCAGCCGGCTCCGCGGCGACGCTCGACCGGAGCGTCGCCGGGCGGAGGCCGGCATGGAATTCCCGAGCCCCGAGCGGACTCAAAACCCGTATTTTGCCTTGTTGTGGCCGCCAACCTCGCAAAATGCGGAATCGGGGCACGGATTGCTGTCGATTCGGGCGCCATCACCGACTTCCAGGACGACCTGGTTCGGCTTCAGCACCATCAGGAAGTAGACCGCGACCATCGCGGCGAACGCCGGATAGCCGAGCCATTTCCACGCCCGCGCATATCGCTAGTAGCGATCGGGCAGATGCACGCGCGTGAGCAGCGCGAGGCTGTCCGCGCGCGAGCCCATTTCCGCGCTTTCTGGCACCATCGCACGTCGAGGACAGGGATCGACACCGACGTGACGAAAGCAACCGATATGAATCAATCGATACACGACGCCGCGCACCCTCGCGCGGACGATCGGCTGCGCGCGCTGTGGCTCGCGGTGCGCCTGTCGCTCGGCAGTGCGATCGCGCTCGGGCTCGCGCGCTTCTCGTATGCACTGCTGCTGCCCGCGATGAAGGCCGATCTCGGCTGGAGCTTCGCGCAGGCGGGCGCGATGAACACCGCGAACGCGGCCGGCTATCTGTTCGGCGCGCTCGCGTTTCCGGCGTTGTCGCGGCGCTTCTCGCCCGGCACGCTGTTCCGCGCGGGCGCGCTGCTGACCGCGGTGCTGATGGCCGCGTGCGGGCTCGTGTCGGATACCCACGTGCTGCTCGTGCAGCGCCTTGCGACCGGTATCGGCAGCGCGCTGATTTTCGTCAGCGGCGGGGTGCTCGCCGCGCGGCTCGCGTCCGCGACGCCGCGCGACGCCGGGCTCGTGCTCGGCATCTATTACGGCGGCACCGGCTGGGGGATCGTCGTGTCGTCGCTCGTCGTGCCGGCGACGCTGCGTGCGGTGCCGCTCGGCTGGCAGCCCGCTTGGTTCGCGCTCGCGGCCGCGTGCGTCGCGTGCGCGGTGTTCGCGGGCGCCGCCGCGCGACGCATCGACGCCGCGCCGCATGCCGCGCCGGCTCATCGCGACGCGGCCGCGCACGCGCATGCGCGCTGGTCGCGCTTCGCGCTTGCGCTCGGCGGCTATGGGATGTTCGGCGTCGGCTACATCGGCTATATGACGTTCATCGTCGCGCTGCTGCGCGGCGCCGGGATGTCGGGCGCGGTGGTCGGCGGCTTTTACGTGCTGCTCGGGGGTGCGACGATCGTGTCCGCGCGGCTTTGGTCCGGTCTGCTCGACCGGATGCGCGGCGGGCAGGCGCTCGCGGCGCTCAACGCGTTGCTCGGCATCGCGACGCTGATGCCGGCGCTCGTCGCGCATCCGGCGGTCGCGTTCATATCGGGGCTATTGTTCGGCGCGACGTTCCTGTCGGCGGTCGCATCGACGACCGCGTTCGTCCGCCACAACCTGCCGCCCGACGACTGGGCGCGCGGGATCAGCGCGTTCACGATCGTGTTCGCGTTCGGCCAGATTGCCGGGCCGGTCGCGATCGGCTGGGTGTCGGACAGCGCGGGGCTCGCGCGCGGGCTCGTCTATTCGGCGTTGGTGCTGTTCGTCGGCGCGGCACTGGCCGCGTGCCAGCGGCCGCTGCGCGGTCGGGACTGAGGGCGGCTTCGTCGGCCGTCGGCGCGCGTGCTTGCTTGACGCATGACGCGTGCGCCGCGCGGGTGGCGGCTGGGTGGCGGCCGGGCTTGGAATGACTGGAACCCGGCCGCCTGGCCTTGTCGTTTTATTTCTTGATGGCCCCGCCGAGCAGGCCGCCGAGCGTGTTCGTCACGGGCGCGAGCAGGCCGGTTGCGCTCGTCGCGCCGGAGCCGCCGGTCAGGCCGCCCGTGACCGTGCCCGAGCCGCTGCCGGTCGGCGTGCCGGCCGTCGTCGTGACACTGCTCGGGTTGCCCGTGATGCCGATACTCACGCCGGCCGATCCGCCGCTGGTCGGTGTGCCGATGGCGCCGGTGACGGTGCTCGTGATCGGCGTCGCCGAGCTGACCAGGCCGGCGACCGGTGCGAGCAGGTTGCCGCCGCCGATGCCGGTTCCGCTGGTGCCGCTCGTTCCACCGGTGCCGACGCTGCCGGTGAGCGAGTTGACGACGCCGGTGACCGGCGCAAGCAGGTTGCCGCCGCTCGTCGAGCCGCCGGTTCCGCTGCTCGAGCCGCCAACGCTGCCGGTGAGCGAGCCGAGGAGGCCGGTAACGGGCGCGAGCGGGTTGCCGCCGCTCGTCGAGCCGCCGGTGCCGCTCGTTCCGCTGCTGGAACCGCCAACGCTGCCGGTGAGCGAACCGAGGAGGCCGGTGACGGGTGCGAGCGGGTTGCCGCCGCTCGTCGAGCCGTTGGTGCCGCTGGTTCCGCTGCTGGAACCGCCAACGCTGCCGGTAAGCGAACCGAGCAGGCCGGTGACGGGCGCGAGCGGGTTGCCGCCACTGGTGCCGGTGCCGCCGGTGCCGCTGCTCGACCCACCGACGCCGCCGGTGAGCGAACCGAGGAGGCCGGTAACAGGCGCGAGCGGATTGCTGCCGCCCGACGTGGTGGTGCCGCCGTTCACGAGACCGCCGACGCTGGTGACGGTATTGCCGAGCTGGGTCACGACGTTGCCGAGATCGGTGCCGGCCGGGTTGGCGGTGGTGCCGGCGATTTGCCCGCCGGCGATGCCGAGGTCGTGGCCGATGGTGGT
>NZ_JACBNX010000023.1 GCF_013403875.1 Burkholderia guangdongensis
ACTTCATGCATCGTCATCGTGATCGTCCCAGTCGCGTTCATCGCCGGCGCTCCCTGAGGGGTGTCGGCGATCAACCTACAGGCCAAAACACGACATTTTTATTTAGCGGAAACGCGACATCTGAACTTGGGACCTACACACAAAACGTCCATAATTGGGATTATGTAAAATCAACCAGCCACGCGAAAACCAACGGAAAGCTCGCCGCGCCCAACGCGCGTCACGCACGCTACGCGCGCGCGACCTGCTCCGTTGCCGGCAACCCGTGCTCGTGCGCGCGACGCATCCGTGCGAGCCCATGCGTGACGTGCTCACGCACCAACTCGACCGCGCGCTCCGCGTCGCCGTTCGCGAGCGCCTGCACGATCTTCTCGTGCTCGCCGACGGAGATCGACAACGCATCCTTCTCGGACTCGATCGCGGCCTGACGCAGCAGCCCGAGCTGCCGCACGAGGCGCCGGTACGTGTCGGTCAGATGCGTGTTGCCGACGCCAACGACCATCGCGTCATGGAACTGCACGTTGAGCTCGGTATAGCGCGTGACGTCATGCGCCTTCGCGGCCGCCTTCATCGACTGGATGACGCCCTTGAGCACCTTCAGCGTATCCGGTGAGATCCGCTGAGCGAGCGCGCGCGCGACCGATTCGTCGAGCATCGCCCGGACTTCGTAGATCTCCTCGGCCTCGCGCAGCGGCACGACACGCACGGTCACGCCGCGATTCTTCTCATTGCGCAGCAGACCCGCCTGCTCGAGCGCCCGGAATGCCTCGCGCACCGGCCCGCGCGACACGTTCAGCTTCGTCGCGATCTCGACTTCGTTCAGCTTCTCGCCAGGCGTATATTCGCCGGACACGATCGCGCGTTCGAGCATGTCCTGCACGATCATCGCGAGCGACTGGCTTTGCAGGAGTTCGATGGCGTTCAGCGCGTTCGAGGCAGTCATAGTCGGACAGGCAGCAGCGCTGCGGTCAAATTGAAAGGCGCCAGATCGGCAGTTCAACGAGATATACGCTCGCCCAAACAGATTGTCAACAGTTTTCAGTCATCAAAAATCGAGGGAGACGCACGTCGAGACCCGCAGCCGCGAAAATCTGGCCAAGCGCCGGCGTGGGCGCCTGATCGGTGATCAGCAAATCGAACGCATCCGCTCCAAACGCATGGACCAGTGCACTGTGTCCGAACTTGGCATGATCCGCCGCCACGATCCGCTGCTCTGCCTGCGCAAACGCCGCGAGCGAATACGCGACATCCGCGGGTAAAGAATCCATGAAGCGCCCGTCGGCATCGATCGCGGTGACCGAGACGATCGCGAAGCGCACATGGAACTGGCGGATAAAGGCCAACGCGCTTTCGCCGACCGAGGCGGAGTCATCCGGACGCAGTTCACCGCCGGCCAGAAATACGCGGTTGTCGCTGCAAGGCGCCAGGATGCGCGCGATTTCAGCCGAATTGGTCACGACGGTCAGCCGCGAGTGCGACCTCAGCGCCTCGGCGATATGCACGCAGGTACTGCCGCCGTCGAGGATCAGCGAATCCCCCTCCTTCACGAGCTCGACGACACACGACGCGATCGCCTGTTTCGCGTCGCGGTTGTGCATCATGCGCCGCTGAAACGGCGCCTCGTCGAGACGGTCCGGCAGCATGATGCCGCCATGAACTTTGACGAGCAGTCCGTCGGCGATCAACGGCCTGATATTGCGACGAATCGTTTCATCGGAGACAGCGAACGTCTCGGCCAATTCGGAGATCGTGCAAGTCTGATTCGCTCGCACAATGCGCAAGATTTCAGCTTGCCGTTGTACAGAGAACATGAAGACGCACAAACATGGCTGAGATACGCGGAGTGTATCAAACGCGCACGCCGCATATGGCATCCATCCCCTCAAATTCCACACATTAAACGGCGCTATTTCGTTAGTTTATGTGGATTTGCATCTGCACCATGACCGGAGAACGCCGAATCCGGCGCCAGGCACCCTCACCTTCCCAGCCTTCTTTTTGCCATCGAGCACTACGGCGACGTGATCCACCGCGTCATCCCGGTCTCAGACGATCGATGTTGTATTATGTTGTTTTGTGTTGCAGACTGACTGAATAGCCTCGCACATCAACACGAATCCACACGGAGATTGTCATATGCCCCCCATTCCACAACATGCTCGAGTGGTGATCATCGGCGGCGGGATCGTCGGCTGCTCCGTGGCGTATCACCTGACCAAGATGGGCTGGTCTGACGTCGTCCTGCTCGAACAGGGGCAACTTTCGTGTGGCACGACGTGGCACGCGGCGGGCCTCGTCGGTCAACTGCGCGCCCAGGAAAGCATGACGAAGCTGATCCGGTATTCCACGTCCCTCTACGCGGAACTCGAGCGCGACACGGGGCTGGCCACCGGCTGGAAACCGTGCGGGTCGTTGTCGGTCGCGCGAACGGCGGAGCGCATGACCCAGCTCAAGCGCACCGCCGCGGTCGCGCGAGCGTATGGCGTCGCCTGCGACGTGATTGGTCCCCATGAAGCCGGCGAGCTGTGGCCGATCATGCGGACCGACGACTTGCTCGGTGCCGTCTGGCTGCCGGGAGACGGCAAAGCCAACCCGACCGATCTGACGCAGGCACTCGCGCGCGGCGCACGGATGCGTGGCGCGCGCATCGTGGAGAACAGCCGCGTGACGGCGATACAGACGCGGCAGACACCGGCCGGGCGCGAGGTAACCGGGCTGAACTGGCGTAACAAGGCCGGGGAAGAAGGCGCCATCCACGCGGAAATCGTCGTCAATTGCGCCGGCCAGTGGGCGAAAGCGGTCGGACGGATGGGCGGCGTGACGGTGCCGCTGCATTCCGCCGAGCACTATTACATCGTGACCGAACGCATCGCCGGCGTGCATCCCGATCTGCCGGTCATGCGCGATCCGGACGGCTATATCTACTTCAAGGAGGAAGTCGGCGGGTTGGTCATGGGCGGCTTCGAACCCAACGCCAAGCCGTGGGGCATGAACGGCATTCCCGAGAATTTCGAGTTCCAGCTGTTGCCCGACGACTGGGATCAATTCGAAATCCTGATGGAAAATGCGCTGCAGCGCGTGCCCGCGCTCGAGACCGCGCAAGTGCGGCAGTTCTACAATGGTCCGGAATCGTTCACCCCGGACAACAATTTCATTCTCGGTGAGGCGCCGGAGCTGCGGCGCTTCTTCGTCGGTGCAGGCTTCAATTCGATGGGCATCGCGTCGGCCGGGGGCGCCGGCATGGCGCTCGCCGAATGGATCGTCAACGGCGAACCGACGATGGACCTGTGGCCGGTCGACATTCGCCGCTTCGCGCGATTCAACGGCAACGACACCTGGCTGCACGATCGCGTGAAGGAGACGCTCGGCCTGCACTACGCGATGCCCTGGCCCAATCGGGAGCTCGATACCGCCCGCCCGTTCCGCCGCTCGCCGCTGTATGCGCTGCTGCGCGACGACGGTGCGTCATTCGGCAGCAAGATGGGTTGGGAACGCGCGAATTTCTTCGCGCCGAGCGGCTCCGCGGCGCGCATCGACTATGCGTTCGGCCAGCAGAACTGGCTGCCATGGAGCGGCGACGAGCATCGTGCGTGCCGCGAACGCGTGGCGCTGTTCGACATGACGTCGTTCTCCAAATTTCTCGTCAAGGGACGCGATGCCGAACACGTGTTGCAGCGTATCGTCGCCAACGACGTCGCGGTCGAACCCGGCACGACCGTCTATACCGGCATGCTCAACGAGCGCGGCACCTACGAATCCGACTTCACGGTGACGCGAATCGCCGCGCACGAATATCTGATCGTGACCGGCTCCGCCCAAACCGTTCGGGATTTCGACACGATCGAAAAACAGATTCCGACCGACAGGCACTGCACGCTGGTCGACGTCACGGGTCAGTACGCGGTACTCGCCGTGATGGGCCCGCGTGCACGCGACTTGCTGCAAAGCGTGTCGAAAGCCGACTGGAGTCACACCGCCTTTCCATTCGGCCAAAGCCGCGAGGTCGACATCGGTTACGCGACCGTGCGTGCAACACGCATGACCTACGTCGGCGAGCTTGGATGGGAACTCTACGTGCCGGTCGAGTTCGCCGTCGGCGTGTACGAAACATTGCATGGCGCGGGCGCCCGGTTCAGTCTCGTCAACGCGGGCTATTACGCGATCGAGTCGCTGCGCATCGAAAAGGGCTATCGCGCATGGGGCCGGGAGCTCACCCCGGACTGCAACCCGTTCGAAGCCGGCCTCGCGTTCGCGTGCAAACTCGACCAGGACATTCCGTTCCGCGGCCGTGACGCATTGCTGAAGCTGCGTGACACGCCCATCACGCGACGCATGGTGATCCTCACCGCGGAAGGCGCGCCCCACGCGATGCTGTGGGGCGGCGAAGCGATCCTGCGCGATGGGAAGCCCGTGGGCTTCGTCACGTCGGCGGCATACGGGCACACGCTGGGCTGTCCGGTGGCCATGGGCTACGTGGCCTGCCCCGACGGCGCCGCGGACGCGGCGTACCTGCGCGCCGGTCGTTACGAAATCGATCTGGCGGGCGAGTTGCTGCCCGCTACCGTTCACCTGAAAGCGCCGTACGACCCGCTGTCCGAACGTGTCAGGAACTGATCACCTGCCCCGGCTCGCGACCGGCTCGCCCTCCTCGCTGCCCGTGCCGTATTCGAGCAGCGGATAAGCGAGCGCACAGATATGCGACTGGATCCGCACGAGGTCGCGCAGCACATCGAGATGCAGCGAGCTCGACGCGATGCTGTCGGGCTTGCCCTCACGCAGCCGTTCGAGGTGGCGGTCGCGCGCGCGGCGCTCCATGCTCCGCAACGCCTGTTTGTCCGCAATCAACTGCGACGCGGTTTGCCGGCGGCCCGACAACAGCAGCGTCTGGGCCCGGTGGTAGCTGTCCATCACCGACTGGTGCATCGCGCGCAGTTCCTCGACCCCCTCGTCCGAAAAACTCACCTGCGCCTTGATCTTCCGCTGCGCGAGATCCATGAGATTCTTGTCGACGATGTCGCCGATATGTTCGAGGTTGATCACCCAGGTCATGGTCACCGATGCCCAGTGCCGCTCGCCCTCCGAAAGCGGCTCGCGGGTCACCTGGGTCACGTAACGCTTGATCTCGTCGTGCAGCGTGTCCACGGCATCGTCGCGACCGGCGATATCGCTCGCCGCGCGGCGGTCGTTCGCGAGCAGCACCGGCACGCTGGTGCGCAGCATCATCTCGACGATCTCGCCCATCCGGATCACCTCGCGCGTCGCACACGCGAGCGCTTGCGACGGCTCATGCAGCACGGCTTCGTCGAGATAGCGCGGCGCGTTGGCGTCGTCCGCCACGGCGGGCGCGGGCAACAGGCGTTCGAGCAGGCGCGCGACCGGCTCCAGCACGCCGATGAAAAGCATCGCGATCGCCACGTTCAGCCCCGTATGGAAGTCGGCGATCGCGCGCCCCGGGTCATCGTAGAAGCCGCTGAGCAGCCGCGCGAGCGGCCCGCACAGCGCCAGCAGCGCAACGCACACGCCTCCGCGCATCAGCAGGTTGCCGGCCGGCAGGCGCCGGCGGCTGCGATCGTCGCCCCGGGCCGCCTCGAAGTACGGATTGAGCGCGCTGCCGACGTTTGCGCCGAGCACCATCGCGACCGCCGTATCCATCGGCACGGTATGCAGGTTCGCGAGCGACATCACGAACAGCACGACCGGAATGCTCGAATGGGCCGCCCATGTCAGCACGCACGCGAGCGCCGCGTTGAGCACGGGCTCGCCGGACAGCGCGCCGAGCACCGTGCGCAGCGCGGGCGCCGTTTCCGCCGGCTGCACGGTCGCGACGAGCAGCGTGAGCGCGAGCAGCATCAGGCCGAGCCCGATCGATGCGCGACCGACATCGCGGTTGCGCGATCCCTTGCCCTTCTCGAACAGCACCAGGCCGGTCAGCAGGCAGACCGGCGAGATCCAGCTCAGGTCGAGCGAGAACGCCTGCACGATCAGCGTCGAGCCGACATTCGCGCCCAGCATCAACGCGAGCCCCGTGACGGGCCGCATCAGCCCGCGCGCGGCGAACGACGACGTGATCATGCCGGTTGCCGTGCTGCTTTGCAGCGCGCCGGTGATCGCGAGCCCGGCGCAGAACGCGTTGAAGCGACTGCCGAGACTCCTGGCCATGAAGCGCCGCAGCGACGCGCCGAACGCGCGCATCAGCCCCGACTCGACCATATGCAGGCCCCAGGTGAGCAGCGCGACGCCGCCTGCGAGATGAAGCGCAATCAGAACCACCGGTCCCTCCGTTCAGATCCCGTCGCCGGCGCGCGCCCGCGCGCGGCGCTCAACCTCGTACCATCGCGCGGGTGGAAATGCGCGAGAGCCCCATCAGCACCACGAGCGTGCCGGCGCCGAGCACCATCGTGAGCGTCGCCGCGTCGAAGATCGCGCCGCGGTCCGACAGCGCGAAGATGCCGACCGGCAGCGTGACCCAGCCCGGCGGGTAGATCATCAGCGTGGCGCCGAGCTCGCCCATCGACATCGCGAAGCTCAGGCTGAACGACGCGATCAGGTAGGGTGCGACGAGCGGCAGCGTCACCCGGGTCAGTTCGTAGAACGGCCGCGCGCCGAGGCTCTCGGCCACCTCGCCGTATTCGGGCGCGACGCGCGCGAGCCCCGCGGCCACGTTGCCGTAGGTGAACGCCGAGATGAGCAGGAAGTGAGCGACGAACACGATCGTCGCGGTGCCGTTGAGCAGCAGCGGCGGCTGGCTGAACGCCACGAGCAGCCCGAGCCCGATCGACACCGACGGCACCGCGCTCGGCACGAAGAAGATCACGTCCAGCACGCGGCGCCGCAGCCCCCTCATCCGTCGCAGCGCGAGCGCCGCCCACGTGCCGCTCACGAGCGCCGCGGCGCTCGCGGCCACGCCCGTCATCACGCTCACGCGCATCTGGCTCGCCGAATCGGCGTGCAGCACGCGCGCATAGTGCTCGAGCGTCAGGTGGCTCGGCAGAATGCCGTTCCACTGCCCGCTGATGCTCGCGAGCGCGATCATCGCGATCGGCAGCCCATAGACCACGCAGAACAGCACGGCCGTGCCGCCCCACGTCAGCATGCGTCCCCATCTAGCCCAGACCAGCACGGCGACCTCCGCAAAATGACACGACCATCCGGTAGCAGGCGTAGAGCCCGAGGGACAGCGCGATGTTGACGACGGCGATCACGCAGGCCGTGGTGTAGTCGAACTCCTGGATCGCCTTGTCGTAGATCAGCAGCGGCAGCGTGATCACGTCCTTCGCGCCGATGAACAGCACGATGCCGAACTCGTTGACGGTCAGCAGCAGGCACAGGCTGCCGCCCGCCAGCAGCGCGGGCAGCGCGGCCGGCAGGATGATCTGCCGGATGATGCGCAGCGGCCGCGCGCCGAGGCTGCTCGCCACCTCGATCTGCGCGCCGTCGATCTGCGAGAAGCTCGCGAGCAGCGGTCGCATGATGAACGGCGTGTAGACCGTGATCTCCGACAGCACGACGCCCCATTGCGAGTACAGGAAGTCGAGCGGCGGCAGCGTCAGGTGGAACGCCTGCATCAGCGACTGGTTGAGCAGCCCCGCCGAGCCGTAGACGAACGTGAACGCGAGCGCGACGAGAAACGTGGGCAGCGCGATGAAGGTATCGATGAGCCGGCCGACGAAGCGCGCGCCCGGAAACGGCACGAACGCGATCACGAGCGAGAACACGAAGCCGAGCACGAGGCAGCCCGCCGACGCCGACACCGCGATCGCGATCGTGTGGTAGAGGCCGCTCAGGAACTGCCGCGAGCGCAATACCTGCTCGAAGTTCGCGACGGACAGCACGTGCTGGTCCCCGCCGAGCGCCTGCAGCGCGATCAGCCCGAACGGATAGAAAAACAGCACCGCGAGCACGGCGAGCGGGGGCGCGATCCACCAGTCCCGCAGCCCGGCGGCCGGCGCGCCCGCGCGCGCCGGCGGTGCGATGACGATATCAGCCATGGCCGTCGGCCTCCGGTACGAGCGTGACGTCCGCCGGGTCGAAATGCACGGCGAGCGCCGTCCCGGGCTCGGGCGTATCGGTGAGCGGCGCGCAGGTGAGGCGCAGCGTTTCGCCGTCGACGTCGAGCACGATGTTGTGCAGTTCGCCGAGCCACTGCACGCTGCGCACGATGCCCGTCATCCGGTTCGCCTGCGGCGCGCGCGGCGCGAAATGCAGATCGTGCGGCCGCACGCACACGTAGCACGCGGCGCCCGCCGCAAGCCCGTGATGATTGCGGCCTTCGAGCCACTGGTCGCGAAAGCGCACGCGCGCGCGGCCGTCGGCGAGCGGCTCGAGCTGCTCGACCGGCAGCACGTTCGCGCGGCCGAGGAACTCGGCGGCGAAGCGGTTCGGTGGATGGCGATAGAGCCCCTGCGCGTCGCCGTAAGCGATCAGGCGGCCGTCGCGCATGATGCCGATGTGATCCGCCAGCGTGAGTGCCTCGGTCTGGTCGTGCGTCACGTACAGCACCGTGAGCGACGGCAGGTTGCGGTGCAGCTTCGCGAGCTCGTCGAGCATCGAGCGGCGGATCTGCGCGTCGAGCGCCGAAAGCGGCTCGTCGAGCAGCAGCACCTGCGGGCGGATCGCGAGCGCGCGGGCGATCGCCACCCGCTGCTGCTGGCCGCCCGACAGCTCGCGCGGGTAGCGCTTCGCGTACTTCGCCATGCCGACGAGGCCGAGGCATTCGGGCACGCGCTCATGGATCAGGTCCGCCGCGGCGCCGCGCGCGCGCAGCCCGAACGCGACGTTGTCCTCGACCCGCATGTGCGGAAAGAGCGCGTAGTTCTGCACCACCATGCCGATGTTGCGCGCATACGGCGGCAGCCGCGTCACGTCGCGGTCGCCGATGATGATGCGCCCGGCGCTCGGCTGCACGAAGCCGGCGACGGCGCGCAGCGCGGTCGTCTTGCCGGAGCCCGACGGACCGATCAGCGCGACGATCTCGCCCGGCTTCACGGTGAGCGTCAGCGACTCCAGTATGGTCTGGCTGCCGTAGGCCACCGACACGCCCTCGAAGCCGATGCCGCTCGCGCCTGACGCGACGACGGCCGGCTCTGCGGAGGCGCGCTGGCGCGGCCTCCTCTCCATGGTCATCGTATTTGCCATCAGTCGCTCGAAATCGCCTGGTTGTAAGCGGCCACGTCCGGTTGCAGGTCGTGCAGGACCTGGCTCCAGTCGGGTTGCCAGATGTCGACGCCTTGCAGCATCGTGTTCAGCGTGCGGAAGTTGTTGTCGGCCGGATGCACGTCGGTGCGCACCGGGAAGCCGTACGCGACCTTGCTGACGCTCTCCTGCGCGCTCGCGCTCAACAGGAAGTCGATCAGCTTCTTGCCGTTCGCGGTGTGCGGCGCGCCCGCGACGAGGCCGACGTAGTACGGCAGCGCGAACGTGGTGCGCCTGCCGTCGGGGCCGGTCGGGAAGAACACCGCGATGTTCGGGTTGTCGTGCATCTGCGTGAGGTTCATCTGCATGTCGCCGTTCGCGACGTACAGCTCGCCCTTGTTGACGAGCGCCGTCAGCTTGCCGGTCGACGCGGACGGCCCGAGGTTGTTGGCCTGCAGCTTGTGCAGATACGCGAAGCCGGCCGGCTTGCCGCCGAACGCATGGAAAGTCTGCAGCATGAGCGCGGTGCCGTCGCCGGCCTGGCCCGGTGTCGAGTACTGGATCTTCTGCTTGAACTGCGGCGCGAGCAGATCCGCATAGGCCTTCGGCGGCGTCTTCAGCACCGCCGTGTTGTAGATGAAGTTCGGGTAGTTGCCGACCATCGCGACGAACATGCCCTTCGGGTCCTTGTCGCGCGCGTCGATCTTGTCGGCGCCGGCCGGCGTGTACGACTGCAGCAGGCCGTCTGCGGCGGCTTTCTGCATGAAGGGCGGCAACGTCACCAGCACGTCCGCCTGGGTATTCGACTTCTCCTTGCTCAGACGGTCCACCACGCCGCTCGAACCGGCCTCGATGTACTGGACCTTGATGCCCGTCGCCTTCGTGAAGGCGTCGAATTCGTCGCCGAACCAGCTCGGCGAGCCGTCGTGGAGACCGTCCGCGCTATAGATGGTCACGACATCGGACTGCGCATACGCGGAAGCCGCGGCAACGGCGAATGCACAGGCCGCCGCGGTCATCAGTAGAGTCTTCATATCCACCCTTCCTTTCGTTGAGTTCGGATCCGCGCGGCGCCGGGAACCCCGTCCCGGACGGCGCGCATTCGCAGGCTTACGCCCACGTCACTCCCACGGCATCGACCAGGTTCTTACGTTCGTAAAGCTCTTCATCGCCTCGGACATCCCCTCCTTGTAACCATTGCCCGAATCCTTGATGCCGCCGAACGGCGACATTTCCGTCCGATACCCCGGCACCTCCCACACGTTCACGGTGCCGACTTCCAGCTCCCTGACGAAGCGCGTCGTGTAGTCGAGCCGGTTCGTGCAAATGCCCGACGACAGCCCGAACGCGGTCGAGTTCGAAATGCGGATCACCTCGTCGATCGCGTTCGGCACGCGGATGATCGGGATCACCGGGCCGAAGGTCTCCTCGCGCACGAGCTCACAGTCGTACGGCACATGATCGACGACGGTCGGGTGGAACAGCGCGCCGTCGCGCGGCGCGCCATGCAGCACGCGCGCGCCTTGCGCGACGGCGTCGGCGACGCGGCGCTCGAACAGTTGCGCCGACGCCTCGTTGATCACGGTGCCGACGTCGACCGTCGGGTCCATCGGGTCGCCGCACTTGAGCTTCTTCGCATGCACGAGCACGCGCTCGACGAACGCATCGGCGATGCTCTCGACCACGAGGATGCGCTTGACCGCCGTGCAGCGCTGCCCTGAGTTCTTGGTCGCGCCCGTCACGGCGAGCTGCGCGGCGCGGTCGAGATCGGCGTCCTCCATCACGATCAGCGGGTCGTTGCCGCCCAGCTCGAGCACCGTGCGGCGGTAGCCGGCGTGCTGCGCGATGTATTTGCCGACCCGCACCGAGCCCGTGAAGGTGACCAGGTCGCAATGCGGATCCGTGATCATCGCGTCGCCCATCGTGCGCGGATTGCCGGTGACGACGCTCAGCATCTCCGGCGGCAGGCCGGCTTCGTACAGCACGTCGGCGAGCGCGAGCGCCGTGAGCGGCGTGAGCTCGGTCGGCTTGAGCACGACGCGGTTGTTGGTCGCGATCGCGGGCGCGAGCTTGTGGCTCACCATGTTCAGCGGATGATTGAACGGCGTGATCGCCGAGATCACGCCGAGCAGCGGCAGCCGCGTCGTGAAGATCTTGCGGTTCTTGCCGTTCGGGCTGATGTCGCACGCGTAGATTTCGCCGTCGTCCTTGATCGTGAGCTGCGCCGCGAACGACCACACGTCGTACGCGCGGCTCGCCTCGTAGAGCGAATCCCTCCAGCACAGCCCCGATTCCGCGGTGATCAGGCGCGCGAAATCCTCCTTGCGATCGCGCAGCGCCTCGGCCGTGGTCTGCAGAATGCGCTGACGCTCGAAACGCGTGAGCCGCGGCTTCGCCGCATGCGCGGTCGCGAATGCCTGTTGCACGTGCTCGGGGCGACCGGCCGGCACGGTGCCGACCACCTCGTTCGTATACGGATTGAAAACCTCGATCACTTCGTCGGTGGCGACGTGCCGGCCGGCGATGCGCATCGATTCCTGCCTGACTGCGGGTTTGGTCATGACGTTCATCGAATACCTCGTTCAACGATCGGGTAAATCACGCGCGCCGTCGCGTGCGCCACGCGTGGGCATGCGGGCATGCTGGATGCGTTATGCGTCGGCGGTCTGCAGCGTGTGATTGAGCGCGACGTCGAAGATGTCGAAGTTGCGCAGCGCGCGGCCCGCCGGCCAGTCGGTCTTGCGGTTGACGATGAGCGGCACGTCCTCTTCCGAGAGCCCGCCGTGCGAACGCAGCGGCTCGGTGAGACCCGACAGGTCGTGACGCGCGGCGCTCGTGCCGAACACCTTGCCGCGCGCGCCGATCACGACGAGGTCGCCGATCCGGTCGGGCGGCAGCTCGAAGCGCTCGCAGGCCTCGTCGCTCGTGAGCGCGAGCTCGACGCCGTCGGTGGCGCGCAGCCGCTCGAGCAGCGATGCCGCGTCGGCCGCGCCGACGCCGTCGGGCAGATAAACCGTCGCGAACGAGCCGAGCGCGCCGTGATGCGCGACGTACGGATCGGTGATCGGCAGGATCACGCGCGCACGGGCATTGCCGGTCCACTCGTCGAAGCGATCCTGCAGATAGAGCACGTCGGGCGCACCGTCCGAACGGTGCTTGTCGTTCATCCCGTGATCGGCGGTGATCGCCAGCACGCAGCCGGCCGCGTCGAGCGCGCCGACGTAGCGGTCGAACATCGCATAGAAGTCGTTGGCCTTCGGCGAGCCGGGCGCCGCCTTGTGCTGCACGTAGTCGGTCGTCGACAGGTACATCAGGTCGGGCCCGAACGTGTCGAGCAGCTTCACGCCCGCCGCGAACACGAACTCGGAGAGCTCCGCCGAGTACACGTCGGGCAGCGGCTTGCCGACGTACGCGAGCACGTCGCCGAGGCCGTTGCCCGCGCGCGTCGCCTGGTCGGCCTTCTCGGCCGAGAACGCGATCGCGCGGCCGCTCGCAAAATCGAGCCCGTTGCCGAGCAGCGTGCGCAGCTTGTCCTTCGCGGTGACGACGGCGACCTTCGCGCCGATGTCATGGAACGCCTGAAAGATCGTCGGCGCGCGCAGGAAGCGCGCGTCGTTCATCATCACCTCTTCGCCGCTCGCGCGGTCGTAGAAATAGTTGCCCGCGATGCCGTGCACCTTCGGCGGACGGCCGGTGACGATCGACAGGTTGTTGGGGTTCGTGAAGCTCGGAATCACGCACTGGGCGATGCGGTTCGTGCCCGTGCGCAGCAGCTTCGCGAGATGCGGCGCCCGCCCCGCCGCGACGGCTTCCTCGATATAGGCGGGCGCGGAACCGTCGAGGCAGATCACCACGACGGGCTGGCCCGGCAAGCGGTATTCGCGACCGTTCACGGTCACCACGGCGTCTTGCAGCGTACTCATCGCTCTCCCCTTTACGCGGTTTTCGCGACGTCGCCGGTGATGCCCATTTCCTCGAGCACCTCGCCGATCGCGGCCAGCGCCGCGCGCATCTCGCGCTCGCCGATGCGGCCGATGCAGCCGATGCGGAACGAATCCGCGACCGTGAGCTTGCCCGGATAGATCACGTAGCCGCGCGCTTTCAGGTTGTCGTAGAAGCGCTGAAACACGAAGCGCGGATCGTCCGGCATATGGAACGTGACGATGATCGGCGCCTGCAGCGCGTCGGGCAGCAGCGGCTGGAAGCCGAGCGCGCGCATGCCGTCGAGCAGGATCCGGCAATTGTTGCGATAGCGCGCACCGCGCCCGGCGACGCCGCCTTCCGCGTCGAACTCGTCGAGCGCCTGGTGGAACGCGACGATCACGTGCGTGGGCGGCGTAAAGCGGTACTGGCTGGTCTTTTCGATATTGCTCGACTGATCGTGCAGGTCGAGCACGAGGGTCGTCGCGTTGCCCTGGGTGCGCGCGAGCGCGTCGCGCCGGCAGATCACGAAGCCGAGCCCCGGCACGCCCTCGATGCACTTGTTCGACGACGCGGCGACGGCGTCGATATGCATCGCCCGCACGTCGACCGGCAACGCGCCGAACGCGCTCATCGAATCGACGAGGTAGCCCTTGCCGTACCGCGCCGCGAGCGCGCCGATCCGCGCGATCGGGTTGAGGATGCCCGCCGTGGTCTCGCAGTGGACCGTGAACACGTGGGTGATCGACGGCCGGGACGCGAGCAGCGCCTCGACCTGGGCGAGATCGGGCGGCGTGTCCTCGGGCGTTTCGTGCACGACGGTCTTGCGCCCGGCGATCTCGAGAATCCGCTTCGCGCGCTTGCCGTACGCGCCGTTGATCAGCACGAGCACCTCGCCGTCGGCCGGCACGAACGTGGTGAGCATCGCCTCGACGGCAAACGTGCCCGAGCCCTGCATCGGCACGGTCACCCATTCGTCCCCGCCGTTCGCAATCGCGGCGAGGCGCTTGAGCACCGAGCGGTTGATCTCGATGAAGTTCGCGTCGCGCGAACCCCAATCGTGAACCATCGCGGCCTTGACGGTGCGGGACGTGGTGAGCGGGCCAGGGGTCAGCAGCAACGGATCGCCGGTTTCAGACACAGCCGGCGATGAATATGGGGAACGGCTCATCGACTCTCTCCTTGCGGTGGATTCTGGTCATGCGCGAGTGCTTGAAACCCACTCTAGAGCACGCAACAAAAACAGTCAATATGCCAAAAATTGCAACATAGACATTTGCAAACGGAGGCGCGTGATGGGTCGGACGCGGGAGGGTTCGAAGAACAGCGGGTCAAAAGAGCCGCAGCAGCGCCAGCCCGGCAACCGTCAGCGTGGCAGCGACCGCCCGCACGCGGCTGAACGGCTCTTTCAAGATGAATACGGCGATGAAACCGGCGAACACCACGCTCGTCTCGCGCACCGCCGCGACGAGCGCGATGGGCGCGACCGTCATCGCCCAGATGACGGTCCAGTACGCGACGAGCGCCATCGCCCCGCCCGCGAAGCCGGGCAGCAGGAAGCGCCGCATCGGCGCCATGCCGGCCAGCCCGTAGCGGCACACGCACAACGCCGGCATCGGGAGCGCGTCGACGACGAACAGCATCGCGGCATACGCATTGGCGTCTCCGGCCGTGCGCGCGCCCATCCCGTCCACGACCGTGTAACTGGCGATCATCGTTGCGGTGAGCAGCGCGAAGCCGAGCGCGGCGCGGTTCTGCCCGGCCGGATGACGATGACCGCGCAGCGACAGCAGCGCGACGCCGACGCCGAGCAGCGCGATGCCCGCGACGCTGCCGGCGCTCAACGTCTCGCGCAGCGCCGTGAGCGACACGAGCGCGGCGATCAAGGGCGCCAGGCCGCGCGCGATCGGGTAGATCTGCCCCATGTCGGCGCGCCGGTACGCTTCGCTGAGGCTGACGTAGTAGCCGAGATGGAGGGTCACCGAAGCGGCCACCCACGGCCACGCGGCGCGCGGCGGCAGGCCCGTCACGCACAGCGCGGGCACGGCGATCACGCCGCAGGCGATGCACAGCAGCGTCATCGCGAGAAACGGATCGAGCCGCACCTTGATCATCGCATTCCAGCCGGCATGCAGCACGGCGGCGCAGAGCACCGCGAGAAAGACGGGAAGCGTCATCGGCGTTTCAGCTCCGGTGATCGGCGACGATGATCTCCCAGCGTTGCTCGTCGAACGCGCGGGCGATGCGCGCGGGCGGCAACGCATCGACGATCAGCCCCGCGATCTGCGGAACCGGCGCGATCCGCACGGGGGTGCCGCGCTCGAACTTGCTGTGATCGGCGAGCACATAGACCTTCTTGCCCGATTTCATCATCAGATGCCGCTGCTCGGCCGCGAGCCGCGTGTAGTCGGTGAGTTCGCCTTCGGGCGAAATCCCGCCGACGCCGAGAAACACGAGATCGACGCGGAAATGGCTGAGCGCCGCCATCGTTTCGACGCCGAACGCGGCCTCGTCGTTCGGATCGATGTCTCCGCCGAGCGCGATGACCTTCACGCGCGGCGTGCGGCACAGCAGCAGCGCGATCGGCAGGCTGTTGGTGATGACCGTGAGGTCGCTGTGGCTGCCCAGCGCGGCCGCGAGGCTGAGCGTGGTCGAGCCCGAGTCGATCAGCACGACCATGCCGTTGTCGACGAGGCGCGCGGCGGCGGCGCCGATCGCCGCCTTGCCCGCGGCGTTCGCGGCCTCGCGCGCGGCGAGCGACGGTTCGTCGACGGACCGCTTCGCGGCGCCGCCGTGCACGAGATTCGCGTGGCCCTGGCCGGCGAGCAGCTTCAGATCGCGGCGGATCGTTTCGCGCGACACGCCGAGCGTCGCGGACAGATCCGCCACGCTCACCGAACCGGCCGCGTCGAGGCTTTGCAGGATGTAGTCGACCCGGTCAATGGCGAGCCGGCGAGTCACGGTCATGGAAGATTGCGCAGGTGATCAGAGCTCGAGTGGAGTCGGGTGGCACGCCACATTCAACGCCACGATAGATCACAAAATAACACAAAACGCCACGATAAACCGCATGTGGTGTCGGATACCGCCAGTATCCGAAGGACGCTTACCGACTGTCCCCCGGCCACCACGGTTCGGCGGCCGGCCGGATCAGATAGTCGTCCAGGTTCTTGCCCTCCAGCCATTTCGGGCAGGCGCCGCGGCCCGTCCACGATCGGCCGGACGACGGATCGTAGTATTTGGCCGGCAGTTTCTTCGGCTTGTCCTTCACGAAGCCGGCCGCGCGCAGCAGTTCCGTTTCCGTGATCCCGTATTCCCTGACCTGCTCGCGAATCGCGGCCAGCGCGGCCGCCTTTTCTCTCACCCGGGCTTCCTCGAGGAGCAGGTTGACGTGGCCGAGTTCCTTCTGGAGTGCGTGGATTTTGCTGGTTGTCACGTGAGGTGTGCCTTCATCGATAGCGCCAACGCATTTGCCGGACAAACCTCTTCGTTGTCCGGCAAATACGGAAAATAAGCCGCGATTGTAGCAGCCGATAGTGCGACGGCCACCTGCCGATCGCCTATCCGCGCGGCGACGGCGGGATCGTGTTGCGACGAGGCGCTATCATCGTTCCCATAGCCCTCTCATTGCCCGCTTCCCGCACGCCCACACTCCGCGAAAAACGACATGACGAATACACCCGAACACGTGGACAGCGCCGCACGACACCTCGTCGCGGCCCGTCGCGCCGGCGTCGCCGGCCCGCTGCTGCCGGACGACTGCCGGCCCGACGACATCGAAACCGCACTGGCGATTCAGCGTCGCGTCGCCGAATTGCTCGACGAGCCGATCGGCGGATGGAAATGCTCGGTGCCGCCGCCGGAACGCGTCGTCGTCGCGCCGATCTTCGCATCGACGATCCGTGCGTCGGGTGCGCCGTTCCCGGTCGTTGCCGATGCAACGAATGCGGCGAACGCGGCGATCGTCCGGATCGAGCCGGAAATCGCGTTCGTGCTCGATCGCGATCTGCCGCCGCGCGACCCGCCATACGGCGAAGACGACGTGCGCGGCGCGATCCGCGAGGTCCGCCTCGTGCTCGAAGTGCTCGGCTGCCGCTACGCGGATCCGTCGCGCGCGACGGTGCCGGAATTGCTCGCGGACGGACAGTTCAACCAGGGATTGTGCGTCGGGCCGGTCGTGCGCGACGGCCTGAGCGCGACGCTCGACACCATCGCGCTCGCGTTCGAAGGCGGCGTGAACCGCTCGATCGACGGCCATCATCCGGACGGCCATCCGCTCAAGCCGCTGCTGTGGCTCGTCAATTTCCTCGCTTCGCGCGGCGAATCCGTTCGGGCGGGCCAGATCGTGACGACCGGATCGTATGCCGGCGCGATCGACGTGCCGCTTCGCCAGCGTCTGACCGTGCGCTTCGGCGAACTCGGCAGCCTCGCGGTGGAGCTGGTTACCTGAGCCCCCACGCTCAAATTTGATACAAATCAACGGCCGCGCCGGCATATATTACATAAACATTACAGCGTTGATAGAATCGGCACTTTGTTCGACCGTGGCTTCCGGCGGCTTTGTTGTGCCCATGTTTCGTGCTGCCCCGATCGACCGCAACCCGACGGCAGATTCCCGATTCCATGACCGACCGCTCCACGAACCGCCATTCGCTCCCGGCCCGACGCCTGCTCCATGCACTGCTTACGATGCTGGCGCTCGCGGCCGGCATCGTCGCACCGACGCCTGCATTCGCGACCTGGCCCACGACCGGCTGCTTCAAGATCACCGCCCTGACGGCCAACCTGAACTCGCCGTACTACACGGAGCCCGGCACCATCGCGAAACGCTGGGCCGGCGCAGCCGACGTGGCCGGCAAGAACGCGTATCCGATGACGGTCCAGATCACGAATTTCTATCCGAACGGCACGCTGATCGGCAGCGGCGTCGCGTCGTCCAACGATCTCGGCTACGAAGGCGTCGGCAGCTACAGTTCCGAGCAGGTGCTGTTCCGTTGTTCGCCGGATTCGGCCGGCGCGATGTACGAATACTTTTCGACGAACGGCGACAACACCACCGCCGGCAAAACCGAAATCAGCAGCAAGACGGGCATCACCGGTTCTTACACGTTCCCCTCTCCCGACATGGCGTTCCGCGTGACGAACCTGACGACCGGCCAGATCGTGTCCCGCTACTGGCAGGCCCGGCCGCTCGCCGGCCTGGATACCGACAGCCAGGGCTGGTTCCTCGTGAAAGCGAAGAACTTCAGCCAGTACAAGGTCGACCTCTATCAGTGCAAGGGGTGCGGCGCCTATTTGTCGAACAATCAGCCGATCGCCTATGTCGCGTTCATGGGTGGCGCGACCGGCAGCGTGATCAACAAAGGGCTGTACCCCGGCGCCGACCACAATACGAACTGGACCGGCTGGCACGACACGTGGGTCGGCGCGGTCAACCCGCAGCCGTCGCTGATCAAGCGCACCGGCCAGACCACCTGCGCGGTGCTCAACACCACGCCGTTCGTCCGCTTCCCGGTGATCACGGCCGCGGAGCTGGAGCGTGGCGGCTCGCGGCAGATGCCGGTCAAGATCGACATCCAGTGCGAAAAAGCCTTCCTGCCGAGCTGGAGCGGGAATCAGCCGAGGCAGACCGCGATGGGCATCCTGGTTCGCTCGGCGAATGCGCAAAGTGCGATCAATGCAGGCCTGAAAACCGCGGGGACCGGCGTGCGTTATCTGCTGTCGAACGGCTACGGCGTCGATCCGAGCGTCGCGCGCGGCGTCGGCGTCAAGCTGTCCCGGCCGGACGGCAGCGTGGTGAATTTCCTGACCAATCGCTACACGACGATGGGCGGCGCCAACGACGGCTGGGAGCCGGCGCTCGACGACGCGATCCGGGGCGGCCAGGACGACAACTGGGTCTACTACTCACGCACGCTCAATGCGACGTTCCAGGCGTTCGCGCCGGGTCAAACGGCCGTGACGCTCGGGCGCTACAACGCCACCGCGGAAGCGGTGATCCAGATTCAGTGATCCGCGGCGGCTGGGCCGCTCGGGCGGGTGCCGATGCAAACCCGCCACGCGCGCCGGCCGCGTGCGGTCACGATGCCATCATCCCCTGCATCCGGTGCGAGAAGCGCGCGCGCTCGGCTGCATCCATCAGCGACAGGAACGCGTCGCGGTCCATGTGAATCAGCGCTTCGTGGTCCCCGGCCTCGAAATAGATGTCGGGCTGCTGCGCGAGCGTCTCGTCGAGGAACGTCGGCATCCCGTATGCCATGCCGATGGGCGGCAGCGCGCCGGCGTCGCAGTCCTTGAACAATTCGCGCAGCTCGGGCTCCTTCGCGAGCACCAGACGGCGACCGGTCTGGGCCCAGAGCTCGGACAGACGTACCGCATGCGTCGTCGGCAGCACGGCCGCGACATAGCCTTCCGCATCTTCGAGCAGCACGGTCTTCGCGAGACGATCGCCGGGGATGTGCGCGGCGGCGGCGGTTTCCATGCTCGAGTGACTATACGGATGACGAACGACCTCGTACTGCGAGGCCTTCTGGCGCAGGCAATCCTGCAGGGTGGCGGACATCGACATGGCACACCTCACCGAATGAACGTGAAAGAGCGAACGCGTGGCGCTCGCGCCGGATTCATCCAGCATAGGTCGCATTCGCGCGCGATGGGAGGGGCTACCTTCACGCGGGCTCGAGCCCTCTTTCGCGCAGCCAGTCCAGGTTGAAGAGCCGCGCGCGATAGATGTCGCCGCGGTCGCAGAGCAGCGTCACGATCGTGTGACCGGGCCCCATCTGCCGTGCGACCTGGACGGCCGCGGCGACGTTGATCCCGCTCGATCCGCCGACGTACAGCCCCTCTTCGCGCAGTAGCCGGTAGACCATCGTTACGCACAGCTGATCGTCGATTTGCACCGCGTCGTCGATCTGCGTGCCTTCGAGATTCGCGGTGACGCGCGTCGAGCCGATGCCTTCGGTAATCGAGTTTCCGTCCGCCTTGATCTCGCCCGTTTTCACGAAGCTGTAGAGCCCGCTGCCGCGCGGGTCGGCGAGCACGATCCGGATCGCGGGATTGCGCTCCTTCAGATAGCGACTCACGCCGGCGAGCGTGCCGCCCGTGCCCGTCGCGCAGACGAACGCATCGATCGTGCCGGCCGTGTCGCGCCAGATCTCGGGGCCGGTCGTTTCGTAATGCGCGTGGCGGTTGACGAGATTGTCGAACTGATTGGCCCAGATCGCGTTGTCGAGCTCGGCGGCGAGCCGCCCCGCGATCTTCTGATAATTGTTCGGATCCTTGTACGGCACCGCCGGCACCGGACGGACGTCGGCGCCCAGCGTGCTCAGGATCGCCATTTTTTCCGGCGATTGCGTGTCGGGAATCACGATCACGCAGCGATAGCCGCGTGCCGCGCACAGATGCGCGAGGCCGATGCCCGTATTGCCGGCCGTGCCCTCGACGACCGTGCCGCCCGGCTTGAGCGCGCCGCGTTGCTCGGCATCGCGGATGATGTAGAGCGCGGCTCGATCCTTGACCGAACCGCCCGGGTTCATGAACTCGGCCTTGCCGAGAATCTCGCAGCCGGTCTCGGCGCTGAGCGTCGCGAGCCGGATCAGCGGCGTCCGGCCGATACAGTCGACGAAACCCTGTCGCACGTCCATGACCGCCTCCTCTCCTGCCCCACCGGCAGCGGTCCGTCCCACATCGGGAAGCATAGGCGAAATGTGCCGGCGCGCGCGGCGCTTTCGCCGCGAAGTCGCGCGTACTAAGCTGAAAACCGGCGAGGCCAGCATTCGCCACCTACCCGACGAGGTCTGAAATGAAACGACCCCCACGCTCACTACGTTCGCTGCCCCCCAAGGGGGCGGTCAGCCGTCCACGGCCGGCTTTGCAAAGCCGGCCGGCTGCGCAGGCACGGAGCGATGCTCCGCGAATTCCCTGCTCCGCCCTTGGGGCGGCCCGGCGGAGGCTGACATGAATCTCCTGACCGTCGCGATCGACAAGCCCGAGACCGTCAACGTCATTCTCGGGCAGACGCATTTCATCAAGTCCGTCGAGGACATCCACGAGGCCCTCGTCGGCACCGTGCCCGGCATCCGGTTCGGGCTCGCGTTCTGCGAAGCGTCCGGCAAACGCCTCGTGCGCCGCTCGGGCACCGACCCGGAACTCGTCGAGCTCGCGTGCCGGAATGCAAGCGCGATCGGTGCCGGACACGGCTTCATCGTGCTGCTCGGCGACGGGTTCTATCCGGTCAACGTGCTGAACGCGATCAAGGCGGTGCCCGAGGTCTGCCGGATCTATTGCGCGAGCGCGAATCCGGTCGAGGTCGTGATCGCGGAAACCACGCAGGGACGCGGCATTCTCGGCGTCGTCGACGGCGCTTCGCCGCTCGGCGTCGAAAACGACGACGACGTGCGCTGGCGCAAGGATCTGCTGCGCAGCATCGGTTACAAGGCGTGAGCCCCCTTTCTTGAAGACTTCGCGCTCGATGCAGGGCGGCCCGAGGTCAGCAGTTAAATGGTCGGTGACGGATGATAACTGACCGTTAGTTGCAATTTAAGCGGCGACTTCCGTCACTATCGACACGACGCGCAACTCTCCTATACTCGCCGATAGCAACCGGCCCGACGGCCAACCGCACCTCGCTGCGCCCGTCGCCCGCCGATGCCGACAGGAGCCACGCATGCACTTCCAGTTGATCTACGATCTCGTCGACGATTATCTGTCGCGCCGCGAGCCGTTCCGCGCCGAGCACCTCGCGCTCGCGCACGCCGCCACCGAACGCGGCGAACTCGTGCTCGCGGGCGCGTTCGCGGAACCCGCCGACCAGGCGGTGCTCGTGTTCGAGGCTGATTCGCCGGCGGTGGCCGAATCGTTCGCGCGCGCCGACCCGTACGTGCAGAACGGCCTCGTCAAGGCGTGGCGCGTGCGTCCGTGGCGCGTCGTGGTCGGCAAGCACGCGCCGCGCTGAAGCCGCGCGCGGCCGCCGCTACAGCCACCCTGCCCGCCTGAAGCGCCATAGCAGCAGCAAGTCGGTCACGACCATCGCGCCGATGCAGATGTAGAAGCCGTATTTCAGGTGCAGCTCCGGGATGTTGTTGAAGTTCATCCCGTAAATCCCGGCGATCGTCGTCGGGATCGCGAACAGCGCGGCGAACGAACCGAGCCGCTTCGTCACCTCGCTCTCCGCGAGCGAGATCATCCCGAGATTCACCTGGATCGCGGTCACGACCATCTCGCGGCGCCCTTCGATCGTCCGCACGATCCGCTGCAGATGATCGTAGACGTCGCGAAAATAATGCTCCATCCCGCTGCACACCTGTGGAATGCGGCCGCCCGTCAGCTTCGCGAGCGGCTCGAGGAGCGGCGCCGTGTGCTGGTGGAGCATCACGAGCCGGCGCTTCAGCAAATAGAGATCCTCGATGATCGCGCGCGCCGCCGACGGCGACGCTTTCGCGAAGATCCGGTCCTCGAGCGCCTCGAGTTCGGTGCCGAGCGCTTCGAGCGCCGGGAAGTAACGGTCGACGACCTGATCCATCAGCGCGTAGAACACGAACGCCGAGCCTTCGCGCAGCAGATGCGGCTCGTGTTCGCAGCGCTTGCGCACGTCGCGGAAATCCTGTTCCGCGTGGTGGCGGATCGACAGCACGTAGTTCGGGCCGACGAACACGTTCAGCTCGCCGGGCTGGAATTTGCCGTCGCCGTCGAGCTCCATCGTATGCAGCACCGCGAACAGCGAATCGCCGTATTCGTCGATCTTCGGCCGCTGATGGCCGTTGCGGGCGTCATCCAGCGCGAGCTCATGCAGCCCGAACTCGTCGCCCAACCGCGCGAGTTCGTCGGCGCTCGGGTCCTTCAGCGCGACCCAGACGAAGCATTCGGGCTGGGCGACATAGGCGCTGATCGCGTCGACGTCGATATCGGCCAGCTTGCGGCCATCCTGGTATGCAGCGCAATTGATCAGCATGGTATTCGTCGGATTGCGGGTATCGGGCGCAGTTTACCGGTTTGCCCCGCACCGGCCCATCTGCCGTTCGGCCAGCTTGCGCCGCGCGGCGAGATTGGTCATGATCGTCTGCATGCGCCGCGGTTCGCCGTGGCCGACCGTCAAGGAGGTGGCTATGTGGTATTTCTCGTGGATACTCGGCATCGGCGTCGCGCTCGGATTCGGCATCATCAATGCGATGTGGCTCGAGGCGAGCGGCACGTTCCCGCTCGACGCGAAGGCGCGCGACGCGGCCCGGTCCGCAACGGGGAGCCCGGGTACGTGACGCATCTCGTGTTTTTCTGCGGCCATGCCGGCACCGGCAAGACCACGCTCGCGAAGCGGCTGATCGGGCCGCTGATCCGCACGACCGGCGAAGCGTTCTGCCTGCTCGACAAGGACACGCTGTACGGCCGCTACAGCGCCGCGGCGATGGGCGCGCTCACCGGCGATCCGAACGACCGCGACAGTCCGCTCTACCTGCGGCTCCTGCGCGATCCCGAATACCAGGGGCTGCTCGACACCGCGCGCGACAATCTCGAACTCGGCATCAGCACGCTCGTCGTCGGCCCGCTGTCGCGCGAAGTACGCGACCGGCGCCTGCTTGATCGCGCGTGGCTCGGCATCGGCCCCGACGTCCGGCTGACGATCGTCTGGGTTCATACGTCCGAAGACGAAGCGCATCGGCGGATCGTCGCGCGCGGCAACCCGAACGACGCGTACAAGCTCACGCACTGGGACGCATATCGGCAGCGCCGCTTCGTGCCGACCGGCGGCGAGTGCGACGGCCTCGTGATGTTCGACAACACCGCGCCGACCGATGCCGACATCGACGCGCTGCTGCATCAAATCGCGCCGCCGCCGCCGCGTGCGATCGTGCCGCCGCTGCCCGCGTAAGCGCAGTGACATACGCAGTGACATACGCAGTGACAAGCGCAGTGACAAGCGCAGTGACGCCGGGCGGCATCGCGCACGCCCGGCGTCACTGTCGCTCCCGCGGCCCCGGGCCGCGGATGGCCGCCCCGCCCCGGGTTACGCGAGCGCGTGCACCGGCTCGAGCGTGCCGCCTTCGTAGAGCTTGCCGAAGCGGTTCGCGAGGAACGCCTTCAGCGGCACCTGCTCCTGGCGGATGAAGCCGCGTTGCGGCAGCACGTTCTCGCGGAACAGGTCGAGCACCGCGCACATCGCGCCGGCGGTCGTGATCTGGATCGCGCTCATCCGCATCCCGCAGACGTCCTTCGCGAAGATCTTGCGCGTGAACACGTCCTGCACGAGCTGGCCGCGCTTCATCCCGGTCACGGTCACGAAGACCAGCACGACGTCCTGCATCGTCGACGGTACCGCGCGGCGCATGATCGACTTCAGCGTGTCGCGGTCGCTCGACAGACGCAGATCCTCGAGCAGGAACTGCACCAGATCGCGGTGGCCCGGGTAACGGACCGACTTGTAGTCCAGCGTTTCGACCTTGCCCGACAGCGTCTCGCACAGCGTGCCGAGGCCGCCCGACGTGTTGAACGCTTCGTATTCGGTGCCGTCGAGCGAGAAATGCTCGAGCCCTTCGAGCGGCTGCACCCATTGCTGGCGGCCGTCGCGGATCGCCTCGCACGGCTGGCAGTATTCGTTGATCAACCCGTCGACGCTCCACGTCAGGTTGTACTTCAGCGCGTTGGTCGGATATTCGGGCAGCGCGCCGACGCGCATCTTCACGTCGCGCACCTCGTCGAAGCCTTTCACGAGCTCGTGCGCTGCGATGCCGATGAAGCCCGGCGCGAGGCCGCACTGCGGCATGAACGCATGGTCGGCGCCGTCGCCGAGCTCGCGGATCGCGTGCGTCGCGCGCACGTCCTCGGTCAGGTCGAAATAATGAACGCCCGCGGCCTTCGCGGCAGCCGCGACGTTCACGGCCAGGTAGTACGGCAGTGCGTTGACCAGCGCATCGAAGCCCTTCACCGCTTCGCGGATCGCATTCGCGTCGGCCGAATCGACGCGCTGCGTCGCGATGCCTTCGCGCGCGAGCTTCGCGAGCGCGTCCGCATCGCGGTCGAACGCAACGACTTCGTAGTCGCCGGTTTCACGCAGCATGTGCGCAATGGTGTGGCCGATCAGACCTGCGCCGACGATGGCGATTTTCATGCGTCTCTCTCCTGGATCATGGGTTTGGTTGGTGTGACGCGTTGCGCCATGCCACACAGTTTAGGGACGCTCGACATCCGTTCCTAGACGAAAAATGATGCGAAACGACCTGTTGTTTCGACGTTTCGTCGATCAATTTCGACGAAACGTCGAAAGCGAAGCCGAGCCGGCCCGCGCACCTCTATGGATCAGCTAAGTTTGCGTGGTCAGACTGCATGCCCTTACCGCACTTCCCGGAGGCACCGGCATGCAATCCCTTTCCGCAAGGCCCGCCGCGCGCTGGCTGAACAAGGTTCCCGACGTCACACTCGCGTTCTGGATCATCAAGATCATGTCGACCACGGTCGGCGAAACCGGCGCGGATTTTCTCGCGGTCAACGCCGGCTGGGGCCAGGGCGTCACGCGCGCGCTGATGGCGGCGCTGCTCGCGGCCGCGCTCTTCCTGCAGCTGCGCACGCGCCGCTATACGCCGTGGATCTACTGGCTCACGGTCGTGCTCGTCAGTATCGTCGGCACGCAAATCACCGATCTGCTCACCGACGGGCTCGGCGTCAGCCTGTATGTCAGCACCGGCGCGTTCGCGATCGCGCTCGCGGCGATCTTCGCGATCTGGTATCGCGTCGAGCGCACGCTGTCGATCGCCTCGGTCGACACGCCGCGGCGCGAACTGTTCTACTGGGTCGCGATTCTTTGCACGTTCGCGCTCGGCACCGCGGCGGGCGACCTCGCGACCGAAGCGCTCGGCCTCGGCTTCTCGCTCGGCGCGGTGTGCTTCGGCGCGCTGCTCGCGGCCGCCTATCTCGCGTGGCGATCGGGCGTGAACGCGGTCCTGACGTTCTGGATCGCGTACGTGCTGACGCGACCGTTCGGCGCGTCGCTCGGCGATCTGCTCACGCAGTCCCGCACGTACGGCGGCTTCGGGATGGGCTCCGCGTCGACGAGCCTGCTGTTCCTGTCCGTGATCGTGCTGCTCGTCGCCGCGGCGCAGATCGGCGCCGGCAATCGCGCCCGCGCGGACGCCGCCGAATGAGCGGCATCGCGCTTCGGCCGTCTCCATCATCCCATTTGAATCGAGGATCTCTCATGCTCAATACGACTCCGCTTTCCAGCCTGTTTTTCAGCCCGTTCTCCAGCCGGTTTGCCCGCCTGTTCGTCGCGGTGTCCGCGTGCGCCGCGCTCGGCCTCGCCGCCGGCTGTTCGAAGCACGCGGACGGCGCCGCTCAGACCACGTCTGCCACGTCCGCCGCATCCGCCACTCAGGCCGGCACGCCCACGAGCGCGTCGAAGCTCGGCAATCTGTCGCAGTTCCGCTCGATCGCGTCTGACGTATCCGGTCTCGTCGCGAAGGGCGACCTCGCCGGCGGAAAGACGCGCATCAAGGATCTCGAAATCGCGTGGGACGAAGCCGAAGCCGGCCTGAAGCCGCGCGCGGCCGACGACTGGCACGTGCTCGACAAATCGATCGATCGCGCGCTCGCCGCGCTGCGCGCCGATCATCCGACGCAGGCCGACTGCACGGCCGCGATGACCGATCTGCTGCATACGTTCGACCGGGTCGCCGGCCAGCGTCCGGGCGCTTGAGCGTGGCGACGCGTGACGCGTGACGCGCCGCCGCGAATCGCATAGGCTCACGTCAAGCGTCACGCAAACGGAGCCTGCATGCGGATTCTGCTCGTCGAAGACGACCCGATGATCGGAGAAGCGGTTCACGCCGCGCTGAAGGACGCGTCGTATGCGGCGGACTGGGTCACGGACGGCGCGCACGCGTCGACCGCGTTCGCCACGCAGCAGTACGACCTGATCCTGCTCGATCTCGGCCTGCCCGGCCGCGACGGGCTCGACGTGCTGGCCGGCATCCGCGCGAAGGACAGCACGGTGCCGCTCATCGTCGTCACCGCGCGCGACGGGCTCGACGACCGGCTGCGCGGCCTCGACGGCGGCGCCGACGACTACGTCGTGAAACCGTTCGAGATGGCCGAGCTGCTCGCGCGGATCCGCGTCGCGATCCGGCGTCGCGCGGGCTCGGCCGCGCCGGTGCTCGGCAACGGCGTCGTGTCGCTCGACCCGGCGACGCGGGAGGCCGAGGTCGAAGGACGCGCGCCGGTGCAATTGTCGAACCGCGAGTTCTCGCTGCTGCGCGCGCTGCTCGTGCGCCCCGGCGCGATCCTGTCGCGGCGCGAGCTCGAGGACCGCATCTACGGCTGGGGCGAGGAAGTCGAAAGCAACGCAGTCGAATTCCTGATCCATTCGCTGCGTCGCAAGCTCGGCAGCGCGGTCATCAAGAACGTCAGGGGAGTCGGATGGATGGTGTCAAGAAGCGGCTGAACGAATCGATCCAGTTCCGCCTGTCGGTCGCGCTGTCGCTCGCGATCCTGTTCGTCGCGACGGCCGCGGCCGCGTTCGCGTTCTCGTCCGCGTACGACGAGGCGCACGAACTGCAGGACGACATGCTGCGCCAGACCGCGACGCTGCTCGATCGCCAGAGCGCGCGGTCGCCCTTGCCGTCGCCCTTGCCGTCGGTCTCTCCCGCGCCGCGTCCGGCAGACGCCGGCCGCGCGCAGGAAAGCGACGAAGCGCCGCGGCTGATCGTCGCGCCGCTGCCTCGCGGCGGCCAGCCGGCCGCTGGCGCTGGCGCTGGCGCTGGCGCTGACGCCGGAGCCGGCGCCAACGTCAGCGTCAACGCGAGGCTCGCGGCGGCCGCGGCGCTGCCCGACGGGCTGCACACGCTCCGGGCCGGCGGCGAACCGGTCCGCGTGCTCGTGCGCACGCTCGCGAACGGCGAGCGCATCGCGATCGCGCAGGACGCGGGCGTGCGCGACGACGTCGCGCGCGAAAGCGCGTGGCGAACCGCGCTGCCGCTGCTGATCCTCGTGCCGATCCTGCTCGTCGTCGTCGCCGATCTCGTGCGCAAGATGTTTCGCCCGATCGCGGAGCTGTCGGCCGAGCTCGACGCGCGCGGCGAACACGATCTGCATCCGGTGCGGACCGATCGCATCCCGATCGAGGTGCGGCCGTTCGTCGTCGCGATCAACCGGATGCTCGCGCGCGTCGCGCAGTCGGTCGACGCGCAGCGCCGCTTCGTCGCCGACGCCGCGCACGAATTGCGCTCGCCGCTGACCGCGATCTCGCTGCAGGCGGAGCGACTCGGCGACGCGGACCTGCCCGCCGATGCGCGCACGCGGCTCGCCACGCTGCGCGGCGGGCTCGAGCGCAGCCGCCATCTGCTCGATCAGTTGCTCGCGCTCGCGCGGATCCAGGCGGTGCCGGCGCGGCCCGCCGAAGCCGTATCGGTGCGCATCGCGTTTCGGCGCGTGCTCGAAGACCTGTTCCCGCTCGCGGACGCGAAGCAGATCGACATCGGCGTCGAGGACGGACCGGACCTGCTGGTCGGCGTCGACGACGTCGAGCTGATCGCGCTCATCCGGAATCTCGTCGACAACGCGATCCGCTATACGCCGCGCGGCGGCCGCGTCGATCTCGCGGTGCACGCGGACGGCGACGCGCACGCGCGGCTGAGCGTCGCCGATACCGGGCCCGGCATCGCGCCGCACGAGCGCGCGCGCGTGTTCGACCCGTTCTATCGCGTGCCCGGCAGCGAGACGGTCGGCTCGGGCCTGGGGCTGTCGATCGTCGGAACGATCGCGCAGCGCATCGGCGCCGGCGTCGAGCTGGCGTATGCGGACGAACGCGCGCAACGCGGCCTGCTGGTCTCGGTGCGCGTTCCGCTCGGCCGGCCGCGCCGCCCGGCGTCGCCACGCTGAGCCCGGCGCTATTCGGGGCTATCCGGCTCCATTCAATGCATCCAGTGCGACCCGGCCGCCTGTACCGGTGAATCCCGCGCTGCCCGCCTCACCCGCCGATCGTTCCGCGATCGATCTTCCTCGAGAGGATGATCGACGTCGTCGTGCGCTCGACGCCTTCGAGCGTGCCAATCTGGTCGAGCAGATCGTTCAGGCGCTCGGGCGAATCGGCGCGCAGCCACGCGACGTAGTCGTACTCGCCGCTGACCGCGCAAAGGAGCTGCACCTCGGGCATCCGGTCGAGCCTGCGCAGCACGTCCTTCCCGAACTTCGGCGTGAGGATGATGCCGACGTACGCATAGATGCTCGCATCGAGCACGTCCTGGCCGAGCCGCACGCTGTAGCCGGCGATCACCTGCGTGCGCTCGAGCCGCGCGATCCGCGCGACGACCGTCGTGCGCGCGACGCCGAGCTGCCGCGCGAGATCCGCGACGCTCGCGCGCGCATTGGCTTGCAGCAGCGCGACGAGCTGGCGGTCGAGGTCGTCGAGTTGGTCGAGGCGAGGTGGACGCATGGCGCGGGTGGTCATCGAAATGTCGCGATGATAGCGCCGAACGTTCGCGCGCCCAATCGCCGATGCGTAGCGCCCACGCGACGATGAAGCTCAGCCAGATCTGCGGCATAACGTCGCCGAGACGTCGCCAGGAAGCCCCCAACACGGCGCCAACGCGGCGATTTCGATTCGTTTCGGTTGTAAGCAGTTGTCGCATCCGCGCCGAAATCGGGCCAGACGTGCTACTAATCGGGGCATGCGAAACGAAAGGCGCGCCCGGCGCGTCCGCTCGCGTCCCTCACCACGGAGAGCCGTCATGAAGAAAATCTCGCTCACCCTCACTCTCGCGGCGCTCGCGCTGTCCGCCAGCGCCTTTGCCCAGACCTCGACGTCTGCTCAGCCCGCGTCCGCCGCCGCGCCGGCCGCCGCGTCCGCGCAGCAGGCCACGCAGCACGCGGCGCGCCGCGAAGCGCGCATCGAGGAGCGCATCGCGTATCTGCACAGCCACCTGAAGATCACGCAGGCGCAGGAGCCGCAGTGGAAGACGTTCGCCGACACGATGCGCGAGAACGGCGAAACGATGGGCCACCTTTACCGCGAGCGGATGGCCTCGAAGAGCGGCACCGCCGTCGACGACATGAAGCAGTACGCGGAGATCGCGCAAGCGAACGCCGACGGCGCGAAGAAGCTCGCGGACGCGTTCGAGCCGCTGTACACGAGCTTCCCGGCCGACCAGAAGGCGCTGGCCGACTCGACGTTCAACAACTGGCGCCACACCGAGCATCACCACGGCCCGGCGAAGCACAAGGCGGCGCCCGGCGCGGCCGCGAGCGGCGCCGCCGCGAACTGACGCGGCATTCGCGCGGCGCGCGACATCACGACGCCGGGCGCGGCGGCCGAACACGCCGCCGCGCCCGGCGTCTGCACACTGGCGCGTTTTCGGGCTAAGCTATCGCGCCTTTTCCGGCTTTTTTTCACTTTTTTCCTGCCTCCGCGCGCTTTTTCCCGCTTCCGACCGCCATGCCCGAACTCGCACCACTCGATCTCCGCTCCGATCCGCAGGCCCGGCGCGTCGTCAAGGACGAAACCGTCACGGTCGCGTTCGCGACCGCCGACGGCGAACTGATGAGCCTCGAAGGCCTGAACCGCTATGTAGCCGGCGACGCGCTGATCACCGGCTCGACCGGCGACCGCTGGGTCGTGTCGCGCGCGCGCTTCGACGCGAAATACCTGCCCGCCGATCCGGCGCTCGCGCACGGCACGCCGGGCGCATACCGAAACCGTCCGGCGGTCGTGCTCGCGAAGCGGATGGACGCGCCGTTCTCGATCGCGCGCTCGGCCGGCGGCGACACGCTGCGCGGCGCGGCCGGCGACTGGGTGATGCAGTACGCGCCCGGCGACTACGGCGTCGTCCAGGCGCAGCGCTTCGCGCAGGTCTATCGCGACGCGGACTGACGCGCACCGTCGCGAGCGGGCCGCTCACGCGAACTCGTCGCCGAGCGCGATCTCCGCATCGCGCGACACCGCCTCGCCGCTCGCATGCCGCTCCTCGAGCGAGCCGAGCATCGCCTCGACGTAAGCGTGCAGCACCGCATGGCTGCGCGCGCGCAGCGCGGGCCGCATCGCGACGTAACGCGCGAATGCGGCCGGCGCGATTCGCACGTCGAGCGTCATCCGCTTCGGCGTCGATCCGAAACGCATCGCGAGCCACTGCACGGACAGGAAGCGGCCGGCGTCGTCAGTCGCTTCCACGAAGCGCGTCTGCTCCGGGAACAAATCGCTGATCACGCGCGCGAGCGCGTCGAACTCGGCGCTCGGGCATGCGTATTCGTACTCTTCCATCCCGACTCTCCGGTCACGCCGCCGCGCGCGGCGGACGGCAAAGCTTGACGAGCACACCGACCAGCAGCGCGGCCAGCACGAAATACACCGCCTCGATCCACGCGGCGGGCACCGCGCGAATCTGATAGAGCATCGCGGGCACGTCCGCGAGCGCATGCAGCACGATCGCGAGCGGCAGCACCGCGCGCGACCCGGCACGCACGCCGCGCCACATCAGCACCGACAGCGCGACCTGCAGCACGAGCGCCGCCGCGCGCTCGAGCACGAGCATCGCGATCGACGGCACCGACAGCGTCGACAGCATCACGTGAATCCGCAGCAACGCCTGATCCGGCAGGCTCGCGAGCTGCGTGTCGAGCTCGCCGCGGTTCGCGAGCCAGGCGAGGTACGCCCACTGCCCCCACACCAGCACGCCGACGAACCAGGCCTCCACGCCGCCGTGGCCGAGCCCGTAGCCGATCGCGCGGCCATCGCCGGACGATGCGCCGTAACGGCGGGTCAGGAAGCGCAGGCCGAGATAGCGGCCGACCTCCTCGAACACGCCGGCCGCGAGCGCGCCGTACGCGACGAACGCGGCCGGATACGTAAGCCAGCCACCAGCCGGCGCGCTGCTCAGCACGACACCGTGCAACGCGCGTTCGAGAATCATCGCGAACAGCGTGAACACCGCGATGCCGACGATCGCGTCTCGGCGGTCAAGCGCGAGCGGCTTGCGCAGGAAACGGAACAGAACGATCGGCAGCAGCGCGATGATCAGCGTGGCGGCGATCAGCACCACCAGCGTGACGGGGGCGACAATCATGAAACTCCTTGTTCGAGGCTGCGCACCGGACGCGGTGCGTGCCCCGGATGATACTCAGCCCGCGGTCGACGCGCGCGCGATCAGCTCGCCCGGCAGCAGCGCGACGCGCACGTCGCCGGCCGCGCCGTCGATCCGCTCGTGCACGAACTCGACCGCCTTGTAGCCGATGTCGTAGGTCGGCTGGCGGATCGTCGTGATGCCGATCAGCTCCGCCCATTCGGGATCGTCGATCGACAGCAGCGCCGCGCGCGTCTGCCATGCGGCGCCGAAGCGCGCGTGCAGGTGCCGCGCGAGCGCGAGCGCGACGGGCGCGTTCGCGGCAAAGAGCGCCGCGCGGCCGCCCGCGCGCAACGCGGCGTCGATCCGCGCGTCGACGTCGGCGAGCGCGGCGTCGAGCGCCGCCGCATCCGTCGTATCGAGCACGACGGTCGGCGGCACCGGCCGCCCCGCAGTTGCGAGCATCGCGCGGAACGCGGCCTCGCGCTGGCGGCGCGAGCTCACCTGCTCGAACGGCTGCACGACGAAATGGATCGACGCGAAGCCGCACTCGATCAGATGACGGATACCGGCTTCGATCGCCGCGTCGTTGTCGAGGCCGATCAGGTCGGCCTCGAAGCCCTCGACCGTGCGATCGACGAGCACGGCTGGAATGCCGCCGCCGCGCAGCGGGCGCAGCACGTCCTCCTCGGCGCCGAGCGCGTTGACGATCATGCCTTCGACGCGATAGGTCGTCAGCAGCTGCAGATAGCGGCGCTCCATCTCGACCTCGTTCGCCGCGTGGCAGATTAGCGGCATATAGCCGAGCGCGTGGCACGCGGCCTCGACGCCCTGCAGCACTTCGACGGTATACGGATTGGTCAGGTCGGCCGCGAGCATGCCGAGCAGCCGGTTGCGGCCGCGCTTCAACCCGCGCGCCATCTGGTTCGGCCGGTAGTTCAGGCGTGCGATCGCCGCCTCGATCCGCTGGCGCAGATCCGCGGACAGCACGTTCGTCTCGCCGTTCAGATAGCGCGACACGCTGGTCTTGCCGGTGCCGGCCTCGCGGGCGACATCGCTGATCGTCGCGGGACGGGGCGTGGACGGGTGCGGATCGGTCACTGTCGTGCCCCGTGCCGTACGATCCGCGCCGGGCGAGCGGACGGATTCTGGTCGTTCGATGCGAAAGCCAACTGTAGGTGTCTCCTGTCTACGCGGGCGAACGGACGGCCGCCGGGCGGCCGCGCGTTCGGCGACGCGCGGCCGATCATAACGCAGCCGGCGGCCTCGCACCAAGACCGCCGGCTCTACACCGTCCCCATTCCACCGGTGCGTCAGCCCGCGCGCGCGGTCAGCACGTCGGGATTCACGACGTTCACGCGCAGCGTGCCCGCGAGCGCGCCGACCAGATTCTCGGCCGCGCAGCGCGCCATCGCATGACGCGTCTCGTGGGTCGCCGAGCCGATATGCGGCAGCGCGACGACGTTTTTCATCCGCAACAGCGGCGAGTCGGCCGACAGCGGCTCCGTCTCGTACACGTCGAGCCCGGCGCCGCGAATCCGGCCCGCGGCAAGCGCGTCGATCAGCGCGGCCTCGTCGACGACCGGCCCGCGCGACGCATTAATCAGGATCGCGCCCGGCTTCATCTTCGTGAACGCCGGCGCGCCGATCAGGTGGCGCGTGTCGGGCGACAACGGCACCTGCACGCACACGAAATCAGCCTCGGCGAGCAGTTCGTCGAGCGTCACGCGGCGCGCGGCGAACTGTGCTTCGGCTTCGACGTTCGCCGAACGGTTCGTGTACAGCACGCGCATCCGGAAGCCGAGCGCCGCGCGCCTCGCGACCGCCGCGCCGATCCGGCCGAGGCCGACGATCCCGATCGTCTTGCCCTGCACGTCGGTGCCGTACAGGTCGGGGCCGATGCTGCGCTGCCAGTGGCCCGCCCTCACCCATTCGGCCAGCTCGACGACGCGCCGCGCGGACGCGAGAATCAGCGAGAACACGGTGTCGGCCGTCGATTCGGTCAGCACGTCGGGCGTGTGCGCGAGCACGATGCCGCGGCGCGTCAGGTCGGCGACGTCGAAGTTGTCGTAGCCGACCGAGATCGTCGACCACGCCTTCAGGCGCGGTGCGCGATCGAGCAGCGCCGGCGGAATCTTCAGGCTCGCGCCGATCGCGCCATCGGCGTCGGCGAGCGCCTGGGCGAGCGCGTCGGGGCCATCGGCCTGCACGACGTCCGCGTGCTCGCGCAGGTACGCGAGAACGTCAACGGGCAGCGGCTTGTACGCGACGATACGAGGCTTCATCGTTCATTTTCCATGGATCGGCGCGGCGAGCGGATGCGCATCGCGCGCCTGGGGTTTGACGGACAGCGTGAGCACGACCGACGCGACGAGCGCGGCGCTCATGAACGCATACGACGCGGTCGGCGAGCCGGTCGCGCCGTTCAGATAGCCGACCACGTACGAGCCGACGAACGAGCCGAGTGCGCCCATCCCGTTGATCAGCGCCATCGCGCCGCCCGCGACGTTCTTCGGCAGCAGCTCCGGCACGATCGCGAAGAACGGGCCGTACGGCGCGTACATCGCGGCGCCCGCGACGACGAGCAGCGCGTACGAGATCCAGAAGTGCGTCGAGCCGAGCGCGTACGACGCCGCGAACGCGGCCGCGCCGACGAGCAGGAACGGCCACACGAAGCCGCGGCGCGAGCCGACCTTGTCCGACGCCCACGACGCGACGAGCATCATGATCGTCGCCGCGAGGTACGGCAGCGCGGACAGCCAGCCGGTCTCGACCATCCCGAGCGACGAGCCGTTCTTCACGATCGACGGCAGCCACAGCACGAAGCCGTACACGCCGATGCTCCAGCAGAAGTATTGCGCGCACAGCTTGACGACGGCCGGCGAGCGGAACGCCTCGCCATAGTTGCGCATCGGCTTGATCGCCGCCTGTTCGGCGACGAGCGCGGCGTCGAGGTCGCGCTTTTCCTGATCGGTGAGCCAGGTCGACTGCGCGGGCTTGTCCTGCACGAGGCACCACCAGCAGACGGCCCAGACGATCGCCGGCACGCCTTCCGCGATGAACATGTGGCGCCAGCCGAACGAGTGCACGAGATAGCCGGACACGACCGACATCCACAGCACGGTGACCGGATTGCCGAGGATCAGGAACGTGTTCGCGCGCGAGCGCTCGCGCTTCGTGAACCAGTTGCTGATGTAGATCAGCATCGCGGGCATCACCGCCGCCTCGACGACGCCGAGCATGAAGCGGATCACCATCAGCGACGGGATGTTGCTGACGATGCCGGTCAGCGCCGCGCAGCCGCCCCACAGCACGAGGCTCCAGAACACGAGCTTCTTCACGCTGCGGCGCTCCGCGTAAATCGCGCCTGGAATCTGGAAGAAGAAGTAGCCGAGGAAGAACAGCGCGCCGATCAGCGACGACAGTCCCTTGCTGATCCCGAGATCCTGGTTGATCCCCGCCGCCGCCGCGAACCCGTAGTTCGCGCGATCGAGATAGGCGAGGCTGTAGGTGATGAAGACGATCGGCATGATCGTCCACCAGCGTCGTACTGCGAGATTGGCTGCCATGGTGGTGTGTCTCCTGGTGCTTAATGCACGGCTTAATGCACGATATCCAGCGCGATGTTCGGCATGGTATGGGGTGCGGCGGCGGTTCCTTCGAGCCGGTCGAGCGCCGCGCGGGTCGGCAGCCCTTCCGAGTCGCCGATCACCTGGATCGCGAGCGCGCCGATCCGGTTGCCGCGCGCGACCGCGTGCTCGACCGGCTTGCGTTCGAGCAGCGCGCTGATCACGCCGACCGCGAAGCCGTCGCCGGCGCCGACCGTGTCGATGACGCGCTCGACGCGCTCGCCCACGATCGTGCCTTCGCGGCCGTCGGCCGTGCGGAAGTACGCGCCGGCCGCGCCGAGCTTGATCACGACGCCGCGCGCGCCCTGATCGAGGTAGAACGCCGCGATGTCGGCCGGCGTGTCGCGGCCGGTCAGCTGGCGGCCTTCCGCGAGGCCCGGCAGCACCCAGTCGGCGAACGCGGCGAGTGCGTTCAGCGTGCGCGCCATCGCGTCGGCCGACGGCCACAGCGTCGGGCGCAGGTTCGGATCGAACGTGATCGTCCGGCCGGCCGCGCGCATCTCGGTCGCGAGATGGAACGCGAGCTCGCACGACGACGCGGAGATTGCCGGCGCGATGCCGGTCAGATGCAGATGGCGCGCGCCGAGCACGTAATCGGCGACGTAATCGTCGCGCGACAGGTGGCTCGCGGCCGAGCCCTTGCGGAAATATTCGACGGTCGGGTCGCTGCCGTCGTCGTTGCGCGACTTCAGCTGGAAGCCGGTCGGATGACGATCGTCGATCGTCACGCACGACGCGTCGATCCCTTCGTGCGCGAGCGTGTCGAGCACGTAGCGGCCGAACGAATCGCGTCCGACGCGGCTCATCCAGCCGACGTTGAAGCCGAGGCGCGCGAGGCCGGTCGCGACGTTCAGGTCCGCGCCCGCGATCCGGCGCGTGAACTGGGTCGCCTCGGCGAGCGGGCCCGGCGCGGTCGCGACGAACATCGCCATCGCTTCGCCGTAGGTAACGACATCGAGTTGCCTGGTCATGGGGGTGTGCTCCTCCGGATCCTTCGTGCTGTTTGTCCCGCTGTTTGTCCCGCTGCTTGTCCCGCTGCTTGTCCCGCTGTTCCCGTCCATCAGGCGGCTTCGAGCCACGCGACGCGATCGCGCGCGTCGCCCGCGCAATCGGCGGCGTCGAGCGGAAATTCGATGCCGCGCGGCACGTCGTGCGGCAGTTGCGCGAGCACCGCGGCGACGAGCGGATCGCGCGGGGCGGGTGCGACCGCGAACATCCGCGCGCCGCTGCCTTCGACGGCCTTGCAGTGGATGTATTCGACGTACGGCGCGAGCGCGAGCGCGGCGTCGAGCGGCGCTTCACCGGGCCACTGCCAGTTGCCGATGTCGAACGTCATGCCGAGCGCGCCGGCGGCGCCCGCCGCGTCGAGCGCGGCGAACAGCGCGCGAAACTGCGCGAGCGAGCCGCCGAGCGCGAGCTGGCCGTTCTCGACCAGCACGCGCGCCCGGGCGCCACGCGACAGCGCGACGAGCGTGTCCGCGTGCGCGTCGCCGGCGAAACCGCCGAGCTGGAATTTCACGAAGCGCGCGCCGAGCGCGTCGGCTTCGGCTAGCGCGCTCGTCAGCGCGGCGGCGTCGAGTGCGCCGGCGTCGGTATAAAGCGTCGCGGGCGTCGAGTAGACCGACCACAGCCCGGCGTCGGCCAGCGCGCGGCCGAGCGCCGCGAGCGCGTCGGCCGACGCGTCCTGCTCGCTCGCGAACAGCTCGCGCCGCACCTCGAATCCGGCCGCGCCGGACGACGCGGCCGTCCCGACGCATCCGAGGTGCCCTTCCCGCCGCACCCGGTCGATGCCGAACGCGCTCGCCACGATCACGATGTCTGCCATTTCTGCCCTTTTTCCCGGATTGGAACCGGTTCCATTCAGATGAAACGCATGGTGCGCTTCGAAAGAACCCTACGCCATAGAGGAAATCCCTAGCCCGTGAAAACCGCCGGCAGTCGGCAGCCTGCGCGTCGCCGCGACAGGTCCGGCCGCGCGGCGACGCGTCAAGACCGGCTGAGTGCCGGCGCGGCGCGCGTCACGGCGCCGGCTGCGACATGCACATGTCGAGGAAGCGCGCGGCGACGCGCGACGGCGCGCCGCCATGCGGGACGAGGATCGAGAAATGCCGCGTGAGCGGCGCGGGCGCGAACGCGCGCATCGCGAGCGCGGCGTCGTCGTGGCGCAGCGACATCGCGGACACGAAGCCGACGCCCATCCCGGCCCGCACCGCCTCCTTCACCGCCTCGACGCCGGCGATCTCGAGCGCGACGCGCATCGGCGCGCCGGCCTGCGCAAACGCGAGCTCGACGAGCTGGCGCACGCCCGAACCCGCCTCGCGCAGCACGAGCGGATACGCGGCGAGCGAGTCGGGCGTCAGCCCGGCCGCGCCGGCCGGCGCCGCGAGCGGATGGCCGACCGGCACGATCGCGACGATCTCGTCCTCATGCCACGGATGCACCGCGGTGCCGGGCGGCAGCGCGGCGCCGGCCGGCCCTTCGATCAGCGCGATGTCGAGCGACGGCAGCGCGGCGACGACTTCGGACGTATTCCCGCTCATCGTCTGGATCGCGACGCGCGGCGCGACCGGCTGGAACGCGGCGATCAGGTACGGCAGCAGATAGCTGGCCGGCGTGGTGCTCGCGCCGATGCGCAGCGTGCCCGCGTCGAGCCCGCGCACCGCGTCGCGATACGCGCGCGCCTGCGCGTAGGTTTCGCGCAGCACCCGCGCGTACTGCGCGAGCTGCTCGCCGACCGGCGTCAGGCGCACGCCGCGGCCGTCGCGCTGATACAGCGGCTCGCCGAACTCGTCCTGAAGCTGGCGAAGCTGGCCCGACACGGCCGGCTGCGACAGATGCAGCGCGAGCGCCGCATGACTGATGTTCAGATGCTCGGCGACGGCCGCGAAAGTTATCAGTTGATCCGGGGTCATGGCTGCAAATTATCGGCGTGCCGGATAGTTTATGTCACAAATCACAATTTTTCATATCGATATACGGAAATTAGGATTGGGACATTGCATCGAACACGAGAGAGCCGCCGCCATGTCCACCGTCGCCACACCTCATGCCGCTCATGCCGCGCCGTCGATGCGTGGCCAGCTGAACGGCTTCCTGTTCGTCGCGCTGTTCGCGGTCGCGGTCACGCGCCTCGCCGCCCTGCCCGCGATCGCCGGCCTCGGCCTCTCGCCGCTGATCGTCGGCATCGTCGCGGGGGCGTTGTACGGCAACGCGCTGCGCGACGGCATGCCCGCGAGCTGGGCCGCCGGCATCAACTTCTCCGCGCGCAAGCTGCTGCGGATCGCGGTCGCGTTCTTCGGGCTGCGCGTGAGCCTGCAGGAGATCGCGCAGGTCGGCCTGCCGGGCCTGACCGTGTCGGTGCTGATCGTCACGAGCACGCTCGCGATCGGCACCTGGGCCGGGATGAAGCTGATGAAGCTCGACCGCGACGCGGCGATCCTGACCGCCGCCGGCAGCGCGATCTGCGGCGCGGCCGCCGTGCTCGCGTTCGAATCGACGCTGCAGTCGAAGCCGCACCAGAGCGCGATGGCGGTCGGCAGCGTCGTGCTGTTCGGCACGCTGTCGATGTTCCTGTACCCGCTCGCGTATCACGCCGGCTGGCTGCACCTCGACGCGAACGGTCTCGGCCTGTACTTCGGCGGCACGATCCACGAGGTCGCGCAGGTGGTCGGCGCGGCGAGCGACGTCGGCCCGCAGGTCGTGCACACCGCGACGATCGTCAAGATGACGCGCGTGATGCTGCTCGTGCCGGTGCTGCTCGCGCTCGGCGCGTGGCTCGCCCGCTCGAAGGCCGGCGCCGCCGGGACGGGCGCGCGCAAGGTCGCGGTGCCGTGGTTCGCGCTCGGCTTCGTCGGCTGCGTGATCGTCAACTCGCTGAACGTGCTGCCGGCCGCCGTCACGCAGGGCGTCACCGCGCTCGACACGTTCGCGCTGACGATGGCGATGACCGCGCTCGGCATCGAAACGCGCGTCGCGCAGATCCGCGCGGCCGGCCCGCGCGCGCTGACGACGGGCCTGATCCTGTACGCGTGGCTCGTGTTCGGCGGCTACGGGATCACGTGGGCGGTCGAGCGCTGGCTTGGCTGAGCATCGCCCGCGCTCCGCTTCGCGCGCCGCGCCCACGGGATCCGACCCGAGGGCGCGGCGCAATGCTATTCTTCGCCTCGGTTCGTTTCGTCACCCGCTCGCCGCCGTGCTCTCGTTCCTGCTCAAGCTGCGCACCCGCGCACAGACGCTGTTCCGCCTCTCCGACGCCCACACGATGCTGATCTGGTCGGTCATCGTCGGCATCGGCGGAGCATTCGCCACCATCCTGTTCCGCGAAGGGATCGGGCTGATTCAGCACGCGCTGTCCGGCACGAGCGGCAGCTTCATTCAGATGGCGCGCCGCCTGCCGTGGTACGTGCGCTTCTGGCTGCCGGCCGCCGGCGGTCTCGTCGCGGGCTTCGCGCTGCTGCTGGCGACGCGCGGCGCATCGACCACGAAAAAAAGCGACTACATGGAGGCGGTCGCGCTCGGCGGCGGCGTCGTGCCGGTGCGGCAGAGCGTGTGGCGCAGCGTGTCGTCGCTGCTGACGATCGGCACCGGCGGCTCGATCGGCCGCGAAGGCTCGATGGTGCAGCTCGCCGCGCTCGCCGCGTCGCTCGTCGGCCGCTTCGCGAACTTCGATCCGCCGCGGCTGCGCCTGCTCGTCGCGTGCGGCGCCGCGGCGGGGATCACGTCCGCGTACAACGCGCCGATCGCGGGCGCGTTCTTCGTGTCGGAGATCGTGCTCGGCGCGATCTCGATGGAGAGCTTCGGGCCGATGGTCGTCTCATCGGTCGTCGCGAACATCACGATGCGCGAATTCGTCGGCTACAAGCCGCCTTACCAGATGCCGGTGTTCCCGGCCGTGACGGGCTGGGAAGTGCTGCTGTTCGTCGTGCTCGGCCTGCTGTGCGGTGCGCTCGCGCCGCAGTTCCTGCATTTCGTCGACGCCGCGAAGAACCAGTTCCGCCGGCTGCCGCTGCCGCTGCCGGTGCGGCTCGCGCTCGGCGGGCTGATCGTCGGCGTGATCTCGGTGTGGGTGCCCGACGTGTGGGGCAACGGCTACAGCGTCGTGAACCAGGTACTGCATTCGCCGTGGACCTGGCAGGCGCTCGTCGCGGTGCTGGTGTTCAAGGTGCTCGCGACCGCCGCGACCGCCGGCTCCGGCGCGATCGGCGGGATCTTCACGCCGACGCTGTTCGTCGGCGCGATCTTCGGCTCGCTGTTCGGGCTCGGGATGCATGCGCTCTTCCCCGCGCACACGTCCGCGGCCTTCGCGTACGCGATCGTCGGAATGGGCGCGTTCCTCGCGGGCGCGACGCAGGCGCCGCTGATGGCGATTCTGATGATCTTCGAGATGACGCTGTCGTACGAGGTCGTGCTGCCGCTGATGGTGTCGTGCGTCGTCGCTTATTTCGTCGCGCGCGCGACCGGCACGACGTCGATGTACGAGATCACGCAGCACCGCTACCGCGACGAGGAGGAGCGGATGCGGCTGCGGGCCACGCAGATGCGCGAGCTGATCCAGCCCGCGCAGACCGTCGTGCCGCTCGCGGCGAGCGTCGCGGACATGACGCGCGTGTTCCTCGAATACCCGGTGAAATACCTGTACGTGACCGACGACGCCGGGCGCTTTTGCGGCGCGGTCGCGCTGAAGGACATCACGTCCGATTTGCTCGAGAAACGTGAGACCGCGCACAAGACCGCGGCCGACTACACGCACACGCCGTTCCCGCTGCTGAAGCCGAACATGCCGCTCGGCACCGCGCTCGAGCTGTTCATGGGCTTCCAGGGGGAACGGCTGCCGGTGATCGAGAGCGATGCGGAGCCGACGCTCGCGGGCGTCGTCTACAAGACGTCGTTGCTCGACGCGTACCGGAAGATGACCGGCGGGGACTGACGCGCGCCGCCGGCCGCATCAGCTCACGTCAGATCACATCACCCGGGCGCGCGCCCGAACACGACCCTCGCGAAGAATCCCTCGAGCACCGCCTGCGCGGCGTCGGCCGTCACGTTCTGCGGATCGGCGGTGTAGTACGCCTGCACGCCGTCGCAGAGGCTCATCAGCCCGAGCGCGAGCGTCTCGGCGGGCAGCAGCAGCGGCGTGCCCGAGCGCGCGGCGAAATCGCGGATGTACTCGGCCAGTTGCACGCGCTTTTCCTGCAGGAACGCGTTGAAACTCACGCGGAACTTCGGATCGCGCGCCGCCTGCAGCTTCGCCTCGACCCACAGCAGGAACGACGGATCGTTCAGGAAGCGCTGGCTGTAGTACTTGAGCACGGCCGCCTCCATCTGGTCGCGCGAACGGCTGCCGTCGAAAATCTGCCGCAGCTCCACCTGCACCGACGCGTGATCGCGCTCGAGCAGCGTCAGCAGCAGCTCGGCCTTGCCCTTGAAGTTCGAATAGAACGCGCCGCGCGTATAGCCGGCCGCCGCGGCCACGTCCTCGACGCTCGCGGCGACGTAGCCTTTCTTCAGAAAAATCGCGTGCGCGGCATCCAGCAGGCGCTCGCGCGTCTGGTCCTTGCTCTGTTCCCGGGTGAGGCGCATCGGTTTCATGCCGCGCAGTCTAGCGCATTCGCGGAATAAATTCACCTTTGCACTTGGATACAGGTGTGAATTAGAATTCATTCCAGTTTTCGAAAGAAAGACCCGCGTGCGAAACGCGCGTGCCGCGCCCTGCGGCGCGGCGCCGTCGTGCGCGGACGCATCCCGCCCTTTCCTCGCCTGGGGGTTTCGTGAATCGTCCCGGTTCCCGTGTCGCGCTGTCGTTATGCGTGGCGCTCAGCGTCGCCGCCTGTCATCCGAAGGCGTCCGCGCCGCCCGCCGCGCGCCCCGTCGTCGCGCTGCCCGTTCAGGCCGACGGCCACGCACCCGCACAGACGCTGCCCGGCGACATCCAGCCGCGCTACGCGACACCGCTGTCGTTCCGCATCGCGGGCAAGATCGTCGAGCGCACCGTGCGGCTCGGCGACACCGTGAAGGCCGGCCAGGTCGTCGCGCGGCTCGATCCGTCCGACGTCGCGAAGAACGCCGCGAGCGCGCAGGCGCAGCTCGACGCCGCGCAGCACCGGCTGAGCTTCGCGAAGCAGCAGCTCGACCGCGACCGCGCGCAGGCGAACGAGAACCTGATCGCGACCGCGCAGCTCGAGCAGACCGAGGATACGTACACGTCCGCGCTCGCGCAGCGCGACCAGGCGCAGCAGCAGGCCGCGCTCGCGAAGAATCAGCTCCAGTACGCGACGCTCGTCGCCGATCACGCGGGCACGATCACCGCCGAGCAGGCGGACACCGGCCAGAACGTGTCGGCCGGACAATCGGTGTATCAGCTCGCATGGTCGGGCGACGTCGACGTCGTCAGCGACGTGCCCGAAGCCGCGCTCGCGTCGCTCGCGCCGGGCCATGCGGCGACGGTCACGCTGCCGTCGCTGCCCGGCCGCCGCTTCGCCGCGAAGGTGCGCGAAATCGCGCCGGCCGCCGATCCGCAGAGCCGCACGTATCGCGTGAAGCTGTCGCTCGAGCAGCCGGACGCGGCGGTCCGCCTCGGCATGACCGCGAACGTCGCGTTCGACGGCGCACCGGCCGCCGGTGGCGCCGCTACAGCCAGTGAGGCCCCGAGCTACACGCTGCCCGCGACCGCGCTGTTCCACGACGGCACGCAGCCGGCCGTGTGGGTCGTCCGCGCGAAGGACGACACGCTCGAGCTGCGGCGCGTCGCCGTCGTGCGCTACGGCGAGCGCACGGTCACGATCTCGGGCGGCCTCCAGCCCGGCGAGCGCGTCGTGCTGCAGGGCGTGCACACGGTCAGCGCCGGCGAGAAAGTCCGCGCGATCGCGCCGCTCCATCCGGAGGACGCCGCGTCATGACCGCCGTCCGCGAAGAAGGCCGCTTCAACCTGTCCGCGTGGGCGCTGCGGCACCAGGCGCTCGTCGTCTACCTGATCGCGCTCGCGACGCTCGCGGGCATCTTCGCGTACACGCACCTCGCGCAGTCCGAAGATCCGCCGTTCACGTTCCGCGTGATGGTGATCCGCACGTTCTGGCCCGGCGCGAGCGCGCGCCAGGTGCAGGAGCAGGTCACCGACCGGATCGGCCGCAAGCTGCAGGAAACGCCCGCGATCGACTTCCTGCGCAGCTACTCGCGCCCCGGCGAATCGCTGGTGTTCTTCACGATGAAGGACTCGGCGCCCGTGAAGGCCGTGCCCGAGACCTGGTACCAGATCCGCAAGAAGGTCGGCGACATCGCCTACACGCTGCCGCCCGGCGTGCAAGGCCCGTTCTTCAACGACGAGTTCGGCGACGTCTATACGAACATCTACACGCTCGAAGGCGACGGCTTCTCGCCCGCGCAACTGCACGACTACGCGGACCAGCTCCGCACCGTGCTGCTGCGCGTGCCGGGTGTCGACAAGGTCGATTATTTCGGCGATCCGGGCCAGCGGATCTTCATCGAGATCGACAACGCGCGGCTCACGCGGCTCGGCATTTCGCCGCAGCAGATCGCGCAGGCGCTCGGCGCACAGAACGGCGTCGCGGAATCGGGCACGCTGACGACCGCCGACGACCGCGTGTTCGTGCGGCCGAGCGGCCAGTACGAGCGCGTCGACGCGATCGCCGACACGCTGCTGCGCATCGGGGCACGCACGTTCCGGCTCGGCGACGTCGCGACGGTCAAGCGCGGCTACGACGATCCGCCCGTCACGCAGATGCGCATGAACGGCCACGCGGTGCTCGGCATCGGCGTCACGATGCAGCCGGGCGGCGACGTGATCCGGCTCGGCAAAGCCCTCGACGCGCAGGCGAGCACGCTGCAGGCGCAGCTTCCGGCCGGCCTCAAGCTGACCGAGGTATCGAGCATGCCGCATGCGGTCGCGCATTCGGTCGACGATTTTCTCGAGGCGGTCGCGGAGGCGGTCGGGATCGTGCTCGTCGTCAGCCTGATCTCGCTCGGGCTGCGCACCGGGATGGTCGTCGTGATCTCGATTCCGGTCGTGCTCGCGGTGACCGCCCTGTTCATGTACCTGTTCGACATCGGGCTGCACAAGGTGTCGCTCGGCACGCTCGTGCTCGCGCTCGGGCTGCTCGTCGACGACGCGATCATCGCGGTCGAGATGATGGCCGTGAAGCTCGAGCAGGGCATGAGCCGCGCGCGCGCGGCCGCGTTCGCGTACACGAGCACCGCGTTCCCGATGCTGACCGGCACGCTCGTCACCGTGTCGGGCTTCCTGCCGATCGCGCTCGCGAAGTCGAGCACCGGCGAGTACACGCGCTCGATCTTCGAGGTGTCGGCGATCGCGCTGATCGCATCGTGGTTCGCGGCGGTCGTGCTGATCCCGCTGCTCGGCTATCACCTGCTGCCGGAGCGCAAGAAGGAAGCGCATCTGCCGGACGACCACGAGCACGACATCTACGACACGCGCTTCTACACGCGCCTGCGCGGCTGGATCCGCTGGTGCATCGAGCGGCGCTTCGTCGTGCTGGTGATCACGGTCGCGCTGTTCGTCGCCGCGCTGATGGGCTTCTCGCTGGTGCCGCAGCAGTTCTTCCCGAGCTCCGACCGGCCCGAGCTGCTCGTCGACCTGCGGCTGCCCGAAGGCGCGTCGTTCGACGCGACGCTGCGGCAGGCGAAGCGCCTCGAGCAGACGATCGCCGGGCGTCCCGAGATCGATCACGCGGTGAACTTCGTCGGCAGCGGCGCGCCGCGCTTCTACCTGCCGCTCGACCAGCAGCTGCAGGTGCCGAACTTCGCGCAGTTCGTGGTCACCGCCAAGTCGGTCGCCGATCGCGAAAAGCTCGCGCGCTGGCTCGAAACGACACTGCGCGAGCAGTTCCCGGCCGTCCGCTGGCGGCTGTCGCGGCTCGAGAACGGGCCGCCCGTCGGCTACCCGGTGCAGTTCCGCGTGAGCGGCGACGACATCGCGACCGTGCGCGGAATCGCCGAGAAAGTCGCGGCGACGATGCGCGGCGACGACCGCACGCTCAACGTGCAGTTCGACTGGGACGAGCCGGCCGAGCGCTCGGTGCGCTTCGAGCTCGACCAGCAGAAGGCGCGCGAGCTGAACGTGACGTCGCAGGACGTGTCGAGCTTCCTCGCGATGACGCTGTCGGGCACGACCGTCACGCAGTATCGCGAGCGCGACAAGCTGATCGCGGTCGACCTGCGCGCGCCGAGCGCGGACCGCGTCGATCCGGCGAAGCTCGCGGGGCTCGCGCTGCCGACGCCGAATGGCCCCGTGCCGCTCGGCTCGCTCGGCCGCTTCGTGCCGACGCTCGAATACGGCGTGATCTGGGAGCGCGACCGCCAGCCGACGATCACCGTGCAGTCGGACGTGCGCGCCGGCGCACAGGGGATCGACGTCACGCATGCGATCGATGCGAAGCTGAACGCGCTGCGCGCGACGCTGCCGGTCGGCTATCAGGTCGAGATCGGCGGCTCGGTCGAGCAGAGCACGAAGGCGCAGGCATCGATCAACGCGCAAATGCCATTGATGGCGATCGCGGTGTTCACGCTGCTGATGCTCCAATTGCAGAGCTTCTCGCGCGTGCTGATGGTCGTGCTGACCGCGCCGCTCGGGCTGATCGGCGTCGTCGTGACGCTGCTGCTGTTCCGGCAGCCGTTCGGCTTCGTCGCGATGCTCGGCGTGATCGCGATGTTCGGGATCATCATGCGCAACTCGGTGATTCTCGTCGACCAGATCGAGCAGGACATCGCGGCCGGGCACGGCCGCTTCGACGCGATCGTCGGTGCGACCGTGCGGCGCTTCCGGCCGATCGTGCTGACCGCCGCCGCCGCCGTGCTCGCGCTGATCCCGCTGCTGCGCTCGAATTTCTTCGGCCCGATGGCGACCGCGCTGATGGGCGGGATCACGAGTGCGACCGTGCTTACGCTGTTCTATCTGCCGGCGCTGTACGCGACGTGGTTCCGCGTTAAGAGCGGCGAACGCGACGCAAGTGCCGCGTCGGGAGCCTGACGATGAAGCGCACGATGATGTTGCCGAACACGAAAACGCTGCGCGCGGCCGTCGGGCTGTGCCAGGCCGCCACCCTCGCCGCCCTCGCCGGCTGCTCATGGTTCGCGCCGAGCGGCGCGCCGCCCGCGATGCCGACGCCCGCGCATTACGGCACCGTGCCGCAGGTCGCGCAGACGGTCGCCGCGCACGGCGTCGCGCAACAATTCGAAGTCGGCGCGCAGCCGGTGCCCGACTGGTGGAAACAGTACCGGTCGCCCGCGCTCGACGCGCTCGTCGACGAAGGGCTGCGCAACAGCCCGACACTCGCGGCCGCCGAGCACAGCCTGACGGCCGCGCGCGAGCAGTTGCACGCGCAGGTCGGCGGCTCGCTGCTGCCGACGATCGACGCGGGCGGCCAGGCCGCGCGGCAGCGCGCGCTCGGCGTGCCGATTCCGAAGCTCGGCGCGCAGACGCTGCTGTACGACACGTTCGTCGGCCAGCTCCAGGCGCACTATACGATCGACCTGTTCGGCGCCGCGCACTTCGCGAACCGCGCGCTCGAGAAGCGCGTCGACGTCGAGGCGTTCCAGCTCGATTCCGCGCGGCGCGCGCTGGCTGCGAACATCGTCGTCGCGGCGATCACATCGGCGGCGCTGCACGAGCAGGTGGATACGACCACGCGCGCGGTCGCGCTCGCGAATGCGCAGGCGCACGACGCCGAGCGCCGCTACGCGCTCGGCGCCGCCGCGCGCGCGGATCAGCTCGGCGCGCAGCAAAGCGCCGCGTCGCTCGCCGCGACGCTGCCCGCGCTGCGCCAGCAATGGCAGTCGGCACGCCACGCGCTCGCGGTGCTGATCGGCCGCACGCCGGACCAGGCGCCCGACGATGTCGCGCTCGCCGATCTGCATCTGCCCGAGCAGGTGCCGGTGGTCGTGCCGTCGGATTTGCTGCGCAGCCGCCCCGACATCCGCGCGGCCGACGCGACGCTCGCCGCCGCGGCTGCCGAAGTCGGCGTCGCGACCGCGCAGATGTTTCCGCAGCTGTCGCTGTCGGCGTCGATGGGACAAGGCGGCTTCAGCTGGCCGATGCTGCTGTCGGGCGCGGGCGCGATCTGGAGCGCCGGCGCGTCGCTGTCGCAGCCGCTCTTCCACGGTGGCGCGCTGCTCGCGCAGCGCCGCGCGGCGAACGCGAACTACGACGCGGCGGTCGAGCAGTACAAGCAGACCGTGCTCGCCGCGTTCCAGAACGTCGCGGATACGCTCGCGTCGCTCGACAACGACGCGCAGGCGCTCGACGCGTCGAGCCGCGCGGCGCTCGCCGCGCAAGGCGCGTTCGACGATGCGTCGGCGCGCGTGCGGCTCGGCGCGCTGCCGCCGTCGGCGGCGCGCGCGAGCGAGTTGCAGTACCGGAATGCGCGGCTCGACGAGATTCGCGCGACGGGGGCGCGGCTCACGGATACCGCGCGGCTGTTTCAGGCGATGGGGACGCCGCCGGCGCAAACGGGGGCGTGATCGTCGATCACGACGTCAGCACCACCCCCGCCGACGCAGTCCACCGCACATGAATCTCGTCGCCGATCCCCGGCGAATCGAGCTCGGCGATCGCGACGCTCGGCACGTTCGCGACGACGATCTTCCCCGAATCGAGCTTCACGTGATACAGAGAATAGCCGCCCATATACGCGACGTTCGCGATCACGCCGTGCGCCCAGTTGTACGTGCCGTCGGCCGGCTTGCGCGCGAGCGCGATGCGCTCCGGACGCACCGACACCGTGACCGGCATCCCGAGCGGCCCGGACACCCCGTGGCTCACGTACATCCGGACCGGCAGCTCCGGCGACTCGATGTACACGTGGTCGGGCTCGTCCTCGACGACCGTGCCGTCGAACAGGTTCGTCGAGCCGATGAACTCGGCCGAGAAGCGGCAGTTCGGATATTCGTAGACTTGGTTCGGCGTGCCGATCTGCACGATCTCGCCTTCGCTCATCACCGCGAGGCGGTCGGCCATCGTCATCGCCTCCTCCTGGTCGTGCGTGACCATGATGCAGGTCACGCCGACCTTGCCGAGGATGTTCACCAGCTCCATCTGCGTGCGCTGGCGGATCTGCTTGTCGAGCGCGGACATCGGCTCGTCGAGCAGCAGCAGCTTCGGCCGCTTCACGAGCGAGCGCGCAAGCGCGACGCGCTGCTGCTGGCCACCCGACAGCTGATGCGGCTTGCGCTTCGCGTACTTGCTCATCTGCACGAGCTCGAGCGCGTCGGCGACGCGCTCCCTGATCTCGTTCTTCGGCGCGCCTTCCTGCTTGAGCCCGAACGCGATGTTCGCCTCGACGCTCATGTGCGGAAACAGCGCGTACGACTGGAACATCATGTTCACCGGCCGCTTGTACGGCGGCATCTGCGCGAGATCCTCGCCGTCGATCAGGATCTTGCCCGACGTGACCGATTCGAGGCCCGCGAGCATCCGCAACAGCGTCGACTTTCCGCAGCCCGAGCTGCCGAGCAGCGCGAACAGCTCGCCCTGACGCACCGTCAGGTTCACGTGGCGCACCGCTTCGGTGTCGCCGAATTTCTTCACGACGTCGGCGATCTGCACGAAGTTGTCGACGCGCGAATCGGGGCCATTCGACGCGACTGAAGGCGCGGCGGAAGGCGCCACGGAAGGCGCCACGGAAGGCGCGACCGCGGCCGGCGCACTCGACTGGCTATTCATGATCTGCTGCTTCTCCGCGATGGCTGCGTTGGAGACGGACGAAGCCCCCGGGGCTACCAGGGGCTTCACGGTTGCTGCCGATGCCGCGACGCGCGTCAGTGGCCGGTCTTCAGCTCAGTCCACAGCCGCGTTTCGAGACGCAGGATCTCGGGCGGCAGCGGCTTGAGCAGGAACAGCGTCTTCACGACGTCGGCCGGCGGATAGACGGCCGGATCGTTCGACACGTCGGGTTTCACGTACTTGCGGGCTTCGGCGTTCGCGCTCGGGTAGTAGACCGCGTTCGTGATCGCCGCGTGGACCTTCGGATCCTCGATGTAGTTGATCCACTGCAACGCGGCGTCCTTGTCCTTCGCGTCCTTCGGGATCGCCATCACGTCGAACCAGACCGGCGCACCGCCCTTCGGAATGTAGTACTCGATCTTGTACGCACGCTTCGCGTCGAGCGCGCGATGCTTCGCGATCACGACATCGCCCGACCAGCCGAACGCGAAGCACACGTCGCCGGCGACGAGATCGTTGATGTAGCCCGACGAGTTGAACTGCGTGATATACGGGCGGATCTTCTTCAGCACCTGCAGCGCGGCCTGATAGTCGGCCGGGTTCGTGCTGTTCGGATCCTTGCCGATGTAATGGAGCGTCGCGGCGAACACGTCGGTCGGCGCGTCGAGCATCGACACGCCGCAGGTCTTCAGCTTTGAAATGTTCTCGGGCTTGAACAGGATGTCCCAGTTGTCGAGCGGCACCGACTTGCCGAGGAGCGCCTGCGCCTTCGTCACGTTGTAGCCGAGGCCCGTCGTGCCGTACGCCCACGGCACCGCGTACTTGTTGCCCGGATCCGCACCGGCGACGAGCGCCATCAGTTGCGGATCGAGATTCTTCAGGTTCGGCAGCTTCGACTTGTCGAGCGGCGCGTAGATGCCGGCCGCGATCTGCTTGCCCGCGTAGTTGCTGGTCGGCACGACGATATCGTAGCCGGAGCTGCCGGTCAGCAGCTTCGCCTGCAGCGTGTCGTCGCTGTCGTAGTTGTCGTAGCGGACCTTGATGCCGGTCTGCTTCTCGAAGTTCGGGATCGTGTCCTTCGCGATATAGTCCGACCAGTTGTACACGTTGAGCTGTGTATCCTTCGCCGCCGCCGATGCCGCCAGTGCCATCGCGCAGAGCCCCAGCGCCGCTGCCCGGCCCGCCACCTTCGCTTTCATCCCGTTCTCCCGTTCCGGAACCCGCCGGACCCCGTGTCCGCCGGTTGTCTGTGCCGCCATGCACGGTGCGCACGCCCGCGCCGCCATGTGCGGCCAATTTTATCGGGTTATCGCCGCGTGTCCATCGAGAATATCGGGCCGCCCGGAACGCCGCGGCGCGGCCACCGCGCGCCCGGCTGCCGCGCGGCGGCAAGCGCGCCGCCCGCATGCTTTAAGATAGCGCCTTGCCCACCGCTCCGACCGACCGTTCCGATGGCTTCCAATCTTCACGACCTGCCCGACAGCCCGTGCATCGGCGTCTGCTCGACCCTCTTCGACGAAGTCTGCAAAGGCTGCGGCCGCACCGCCGGCGAAGTGTCGAACTGGGTGTTCCTGAGCGACGACGAAAAGCGCGTGGTCTGGGAGCGCATCAAGCGCGAAGGCACCGCGATGCGCTTCCAGTACGACAAGCTCTGATTTCGATACCCCAAAAAAAGGGCGGCATGCATACAGCCATGCCGCCAACCCCAACTTCAACCCTTGCTCGCTTAGAACTTCATCCCGACGCCCACGCCGACGACCAGCGGATCGATATGCAGCGTGCCGAGCGGCTGACCGCCAAGCGACGCGTCGGTGCCCATCCAGATCTTCTTGACGTCGACGTTCGCGAAGAGCCGCTTCGTCACCTGCACGTCGACACCGAACTGCAGCGCCGGCCCGATGCTGTTCCGCTTGATCGCGATCGGCTCCCCACCCGCGTGCAGCCCGTTGTTGTAGAAGTACGTGTAGTTGATGCCCGCGCCGGCGTAGGGCCGCACGCGCCCCGACGGATTGAAGTGATACTGGAGCAGTAACGTCGGCGGCAGCACGTTGACGCCGCCGAGATCGCCGATGCTCGACGTCAGCCGATGGCGCGACGTGCCGAGGATCAACTCGACGCCGATCGAATCGCGGATCATGTACGTGAGATCGAGCTCCGGCACGATCGCGTTGTTCACGCCGACCTTGAGCGCCGACAGCGTGTCGCTGCCGCGCTCGGCGGGCTGGATGCTGATCGCGCGCAGCCGCACGAGCAGATCACCCTGGCCGATCCCGTCGCCCGGCGACGCCGCGCGCGACAGCACCGGCATCGTGAGAATGCTCGTCGCGCAAAGCGCCGCGGCTATCCTGAATCGAATCGATTTCTTTACTTCACGCATGCTGCTGAATCCCCGTTGAACTGCGTTCATTCTCGTCGCGGGGATCGGGGCCGGGTTTGACGTCCGTCAAACTGCGTCCGGCGTGAGGCGGTTTGTCGCAGGGCGATTCGATCGCCGAAAAAAAGCACGCCGAAGCGTGCCGTTCTCGATGCCCGATGCGGGCGACGGCGCAACGCGCCGCCCCCGCCGCGCCCGCTTTACATGGGTTTCTGCGCGCGCAGTTGCATCGACTTGTATTCGAGATATTCCTCGAGCCCGTAGACGCCGTTCTCGCGGCCGTGCCCCGACTGCTTGTAGCCGCCGAATGGCGCGGCCATGTTCCACGCGCCGCCGTTGATGTCGACCTGGCCGGTGCGGATCCGGCGGGCGACGCGCATCGCGCGCTCGTCGCTGCCTGCCCAGACCGCGCCGCCGAGCCCGTACGGCGAATCGTTCGCGATCCGGACCGCGTCGTCCTCGTCGCGATAGGTGATGATCGACAGCACCGGCCCGAAGATCTCCTCCTGAGCGATCGTCGCCTTCGCATCGACGCGGCCGAACACCGTCGGCTTCACGAAAAAGCCCTTCGCGATCCCGTCCGGCAGGCCGGGGCCGCCGGTGACGAGCTCCGCGCCCTCGTCGATGCCGCGCTGGATAAAGCTCTGCACGCGCTGCTGCTGCGCGGCCGACGCGAGCGCGCCGAGCCGCGTCGCGTCGAGCCGCGGATCGCCGGCGACGTACGCTTCGGCCGCCGCCTTCGCGAGTGCGCGCGCTTCGTCGTAGCGCGACTCGGGCACGAGCATCCGCGTGTGCGCGGAGCAGGTCTGGCCCGCGTTCAGGAAGCACGCGTTGACCGTGCCCTTGACCGCCGCCGCGAAATCCGCGTCGTCGAGGATCACCGATGCGGACTTGCCGCCGAGCTCGAGCGCAACGCGCTTGACGCTCGCCGCGGCGAGCTCCGACACGCGCTTGCCGGCGCGCGTCGAGCCGGTGAACGACACCATGTCGACGTCCGGATCGGTCGCGAGCACTTCGCCGACGACGGGCCCGTAACCGCAGACGAGGTTGAACACGCCGGCCGGCAGCCCGGCGTCGTGGATCGCCTCCGCGAGCATGAACGCGTTCAGCGGCGCGATTTCCGACGGCTTCAGCACGACGGTGCAGCCGGCCGCGAGCGCGGGTGCGACCTTCAGCGTGATCTGGTTCAGCGGATAGTTCCACGGCGTGATCGCCGCGACGACGCCGACCGGCTCGCGCACGACGAGCGAGTTGCCGACCTGCTCGTCGAACGTGAAGGCCTCCGCGTATTTCGCGTACGCGTTCCAGTTGTAGATCGGCGCGCCGACCTGAATCGCGCGCGACAGCTTGATCGGCATCCCGACCTCGCCCGTGATCGACTGCGCGAGCGCTTCGCTCTTCGCCTGCAGGTTCTCGGCGATCTTGCGCAGATACGCGGCGCGGGTGGCGGGCGGCGTCGCGGCCCAGCCGTCGAACGCGGCGCGCGCGGCGCGGATCGCGGCCTGCGCGTCGGCCGGCGCGCCTTCCGGGATCCGGCCGATCACGGCCTCGGTGCCGGAATCGATCACGTCGATCGTGCCGGTGCCGGCCGGCTTCACCCATGCGCCGCCGATGTAGAACTGGTCGTAGATTTGCATCGTCATGTCCTTTGTCTCCTGTCGATCAGAGCGAGCGCTTCAGCGCTCGCGCCGGACCCATGCACGGCCCTGCGCAACGCGCAAAGCGGTCGACCGGCGCGCACGCGGCAAAGCGCCGACTCCGGTCCCACACCAAGCCGGGAGCGGACATTTTAGCGAGCCCGCCCGAAGCGTGCCGCGCCGCGCGCGGCGAACCGGCGCGGCGCGGGATCCGGCACCGGTTTTCGGGCCTCGGGCCTCGGGCCTCGGGGCAGCACGACGCGCCGGGCCTCGCGCGCCCGAGCACGCCGCGGCGGGCGATCGATCGGTGGCGGCGCGGATTGCGCGCCGCAGCGCACGGCGTACTATGTCGTACATAATCGGAGTCGAGGCTCGGCGCGCGGCCGCGCGCCGGACTCCGCGACCTACCTGAGCGCCATCATGACCGACGCACATCCCACTCTCAGCTCACGCGAGCGACTGGAGCTGCTCTGCTGGCTCACCTGCGGCAATCTGGGCGCGTTCTATCTGAACGAATCATGGCCCGATGCGGCGTTCCAGGTGCAGGCCGCGCATCGATGGCTCGACCGCCACCAGCGGCATGCGGACTGGCTCTCGATCGCGAAACTGTCCGCGCTCGCGCAGGACATCGCGAAGCGGCACGCGGGGTTCGTCGACGCCGCGTGGGCGCGGGATGCGGTCGAGGAAATCGTCGACACCGACGATCTGAATCCGGACGCGAAGCTCGTGCAGTGGGTGTTCGACGATTGCTGCAAGGCGCTCGAGGATCATCGGCTGGCGGATTGACGGCAGGCCGCCAACGGCAAAAAGCCCATCCGGCGAACTTCCCGGATGGGCTTTTTTCGAACCGACCGTTCGGGCGGCGCGGGAGACCGTCAGGCCTGCCCTTGGCTCGTCAGGAAATCCTCGTAATTCCCGCCGAAGTCGACGAGCTCGCCGTCGGTCTTCACCTCGATGACCCGGTTCGCGAGCCCGCTGACGAATTCACGGTCGTGCGACACGAAGATCAGCGTGCCCTCGAACTTCTCGAGCGCGATCTGCAGCGACTCGATCGACTCCATGTCCATGTGGTTCGTCGGCTCGTCCATCAGCAGCACGTTGTGGCGGCCGAGCATCAGCTTGCCCCAGATCATCCGGCCCTTCTCACCGCCCGACAGCACCTTCACCGACTTCCGGATGTCGTCCGCCGAGAACAGCAGGCGGCCCAGCGTGCCGCGCACCATCGTCTCGTCGTCGCCTTCCTTGCGGTACTGGTCGATCCAGTCCATCAACGTGACGTCGCTCGGGAATTCCTCGTAGGTGTCCTGCGGCATGTAGCCGACGTTCGCGTTCTCCGCCCACTTCACGGTGCCGTGATCGAGCGTGAGGTTGCCGAGCAGCGAGCGCAGCAGCGTCGTCTTGCCCGCGCCGTTCTCGCCGATGATCGCGATCCGCTCGCCCGGCTGCACCGACAGGTTGAAGCTCGAGAAGATCGTGCGCTCGTACTTCTTCGTGATCGCATCCGCGACGACCGCGATGTTGTGCAGCTTCTTCTCGAACTCGAAGCGGATGAACGGGTTCTGCCGCGACGACGGCTTGAATTCCTCGATCTTGATCTTGTCGATCTGCTTCGCGCGGCTCGTCGCCTGACGCGCCTTCGACTTGTTCGCCGAGAAGCGGCGCACGAAGTCCTGCAGTTCCGCGACGCGTTCCTTCGCGCGCGTGTTCGCGGCGGCCTGGCGCTCGCGCGCCTGCGCGGACGCGAGCATGTAGTCGTCGTAGTTGCCCGGCCAGACCTTCAGCGTGCCGAAGTCCATGTCGGCCATGTGCGTGCACACCGCGTTCAGGAAGTGGCGATCGTGCGAGATGATGATCATCGTCGAGTTGTACTGGTTGAGCGTGTCTTCCAGCCAACGGATCGAGTTGATGTCGAGGTTGTTGGTCGGCTCGTCGAGCAGCAGCACGTCCGGCTTCGAGAACAGCGCCTGCGCGAGCAGCACGCGCAGCTTCCAGCCCGGCGCGACGTCGCTCATCGGGCCGGTGTGGAATTTCTCCTCGATGCCGATGCCGAGCAGCAGCGCGCCCGCGCGCGCCTCGGCATCGTAGCCGCCGTATTCGGCGAACTTCGCCTCGAGCTCGGCCGCGTGCATGTAGTCGTCGTCCGTCGCGTCCGGGTTCGCGTAGATCGCGTCGCGCTCGGTCATCGCGGCCCACATCTCGGTGTGGCCCATCAGCACGACGTCGAGCACGCGCACGTCCTCGTACGCGAACTGGTCCTGGCGCAGCTTGCCGAGGCGGACGTTCGGCTCGAGCGCGACGTTGCCGCCGCTCGGCTCGAGATCGCTGCCGAGGATCTTCATGAACGTCGACTTGCCGCAGCCGTTCGCGCCGATCAGGCCGTAGCGGTTGCCCTCGCCGAACTTGACCGAGATGTTCTCGAACAGGGGCTTCGGCCCGAATTGCATCGTGATGTTGGCGGTAGAAAGCACGGCTGATCCAGAAAATGAGAGGGTGATCGACGGTAAACCCAATATTTTAACAGGAGTCGGTGAAACTCTGCCCGCGTCACTTCACGGCCCTGGCCGCCGCGATCGTCTTCGCCGGTGCCTGGGCCTGCGCGAACAGCTGCGCGCACGGCACGTCCTTCGTGTTGCTCGGCGCGATCAGCGGAATCAGTGCCGCGAACGGGTTGATCAGCCCGAGCCCGATCATCGCGCCCGCGCGCAGCGCGAGCGCGCCCGCGTCGACGCCGACGTCCGGATTCTTGAACGTGCCCTTCACGTACAGCGGCGAGCGCAGCGAAAAGATCCGGAAGCCCTTCGTATGCGGATGGACCTTCAGGTTCATCGATTCGTCGCGTAGGCTCACGGTACCATCGACGTTGATCAGCGCGTCGTCGGTGTCGAGCGCGAACACCTTCGAATCGAGCAGCCCGTTGTTCGCCTGGAAATCGACCGCCGCGCAGTTGATCTGCACGTCCTTGCCGCCGAACAGCTTCTCGTAGACGACGTTCGCGACGTTCAGCCCCGCCGCCTCCATCAGCAACCGGCTGATCGCGCCGTTCGTGACGACCGCCTTCACCTGGCCGGTCGCGGTCGCCGCGAGCGCGGCCGGCGAATTGCCGGTCGCCGACAGCGCCGCGTCACCGTTGATCTCGCCGAGCGCCGACTGCATCACCTTCTGCGACGGGAACAGCTGCTTGAGCTTCAGGTGCCGCGCGGCGATCGTGAAGCGCCCCTTGAGCGGCGCGCCGCTGCCGTCGAGATGCGCGGTCGTCGCGAGCGAGCCGCCCGCGACGCCGAACGTCAGCGGCTCGAGCGACAGCACGCCGTCCTGCATCACGACGTGCGTGTACAGATTCGTGATCGGCAGATCGGTGCTCTTGATCAGCTTGCGGCCGGTGAACTTCACGTCGACGTCGATCGCGCGCCAGCGGTCGGTGCGGAACGTCTCGATCGGCAGCACGCGGCCCGGCGGCTGATGCGTGGTGTCGCCGCGCTGCGCCTTGCTCGCGGCCGTGTCCGCGCCGATCACCGGCGCGAGGTCGGAGAACCGCAGCAGGTTCGACACGAGCTCGCCGGACAGCTGCGGGCGCGGCGCGCGCTGCTCGTACGCGAGCGTGCCGGACAGGTCGCTGCCGCCGACGCGGCCGTTGAAGTTCTCGTAGCGGAACGTGCTCGCGTGGCGCTTGAAGTTGCCGATCAGGCGCCCTTCGGTCGCGTACGGCGGCGTGTCGGGCAGCGTGATGCCGGTCAGCGCGTACAGATGCGCCATCGTCGAGCCCTGCAGCCACAGGCGCAGGTCGAGCGCGGCGAGATGGGTCGGGTCGGTCAGCGTGCCGACGATCGCGAGCCGCGTGTCGCCGGCCTTCACGTCGGCCTGCAGCGGGAACGACCGCGACGCGTCCTGCAGCGCGAGCACGCCGCCGAGCTTGCCGGTGCCGCTGATCGGCACATTCTTGTAGCGGCCGTCGACCTTGAGCCCGAACGCGTACGCGGGGCCGGACACGGCCGGCTGCGCGGCCGCGCCGGCGCTTGCGCCAGATGCCGTTGCCGTCGTGGTGGAAGCAGCCGCCCCGGACGCATCCGACGCCGCCTCCGCAGTCGCCTTCCGGTTCAGTTGCGCGGCGCCGCGCTTGCCGACACGCTGCGCGGACGCGGCGCGCGACGTCGCCTCCTGCTCCTTGAGCACGTCGCCGAGCGGGATCGGCTGGCCGAGCGTGTCGATCGCGACCGTCAGGTCGGCGTGGGTCATCGCGTCGCGATAGGTGACGGCGCCTTTCGCGAAGCCGAAGCTTTCGAGCTTCACCTTCCATGGCGACGGCTGCGACGATTGCTTGAACTGGAAGGTCCACGTATTGCGGCCGTCGGCGAGCCGCTCGAGGTCGACGGCCGGATTGACGATATCGATCGACGGGATCACGATCTCGTGCGCGACGAGCGGCAGCACCGCGAGGTCGAAATGCGCGGCATCGAGCGTGACGAACTGCGGCGTTTTCGCCCAGTCCGGGTTGCCGATCGCGATCTGCGTCGCGGAGAAGCTCGGCCACGGCACCCATGCGCGCCAGCCGGTTTCGCCGTCGGGGCGCCGCCAGCCGACCTTCAGATCGCCGTTGATCGCGAACGGACGGCCGAGCGCCCCGCTCACCTGTTCGTTGACCCACGGCTTCGCGTGGTTCCAGTCGAACGTGAAGATGAAGACCCCGGCCGCCGCGATCGCGACCGCGACGATGCCGACGATCCATGCAGCCGATTTGCCGATGGCTCGGAGAAGCGTCATGGCGGTTCCGTTGTTGTTCTGAATACCCGACGCGCCGGCGAATGCGCACGACGGTAACGGCACGCGACGCCCGCGCAAACGGGACACTCGTTATTATGGCGCACGGGGCCGCATCCCCCGACGCCATTAACGCTTTTTTTCATATATTTACGCAATGTCAGCTTTCGGCCTGATCGACGCGCAGCGCATCACCCGCCGCGACGCGAAGAGCGGCAAGACCCTGCTCGCCCCAACCGATTTCAGCCTGCTCGCTGGCATGCGCGTTGCTGTGATGGGGCCTTCCGGATCCGGCAAGAGCGTGCTGCTGCGCGCGCTCGCGCTGCTCGATCCGCTCGACGGGGGGCAGGTGCTGTGGCACGGCCAGCGAATCCGGCGTTCGGCGATTCCGCGCTACCGGCGCCACGTCGCCTATGTGCGCCAGCGGCCCGCACCGGCGGACGGCACCGTCGAATCGCTGCTGCGCTATCCGTACGCGCTCGCCGTCTATCGCGACCTGCGATTCGACCGCACACGCGCCGCTCAGCTCGCCGCGCGCGCGGGCCGCGGCGACGACTTCCTCGACAAGCGCGCGAGCGAGCTGTCCGGCGGCGAGGCGCAGATCGCCGCGCTGCTGCGTGTGCTGCTACTCGATCCGGACGCGCTGCTGCTCGACGAGCCGACGTCCGCGCTCGATCCCGAGTCGACGCGCGCGATCGAGGCGCTCGTCGGCGCGTGGTACGACGCGGCGCCCGATGCGCGCGCAACCATGTGGATCTCGCACGATCCCGCGCAGGCCGCGCGGATCGGCACGACGCGGCTGACGATGCGCGCCGGCGTGCTCGACGCCGCGCCCGCGGCGCCCGCCGCGGAGGTCGCACGATGAGCCCGGCGCTGCAGGATCTGAGCCTCGTCGACGTCGGGATCGCGGCGGCGCTCGTCGCGGTCAACGGCGCGATCTCGGCCGCGTTGTCGCTCGGGCTCGGACGCAAGCTCGCGCTCGCGGCGGTGCGCACCGTCGTGCAGCTGCTCGCGATCGGCTACGTGCTCGGCTGGGTGTTCGGCCATCCGCACTGGACCATCGTGCTGCCGCTCGCCGCGCTGATGACGCTGATCGCCGGCTTCGCGGGCGCCGGGCGCGGCAAGCACACGTATGCGGGACAGCGCGCAGACAGCATCGTGTCGATCTGGGTCAGCGGCTGGTTCGTCGCGGCGGTCGGCCTGTTCGTCGTGATCCGTATCCATCCGTGGTATGCGCCGCAGTACGCGATCCCGATTCTCGGGATGATCCTCGGCAACACGCTGACCGGCGTGTCGCTCGGCGTCGAGCGGATGACCGAGGAGCTGACCGCGCGCCGCGACCGCGTCGAGACCGCGCTCGCGCTCGGCGCGACGCGCTGGGAAGCCGCGCAGGACGCCGCGCGCCAGGCGGTGCGCGCCGGCATGGTGCCGACGCTGAACCAGATGGCCGTCGTCGGCGTCGTGAGCCTGCCGGGGATGATGACCGGCCAGGTGCTGGCGGGACAATCGCCGCTGCAGGCGGTCCGCTACCAGATCGTGATCATGTTCCTGATCGCCGCGGCGTCCGCGCTCGGCACGGTCGGCGCCGTGCTGCTCACTTACCGCAAGCTGTTCTCGGCCGAGCATCGCTTCCTCGCATCGCGTCTCGAGGAGCGCGCGCATTGATGCGCGGATGACGGCGGGCGGGCGTCGCGCTCATCACGCGCGGCGCCCGCACCCTCAACGCTTGATCGACACCGTGACCTTCGTGCCGTCGCTCATCGTGACCGTCTTCGCGCCGCCGTTGACCGGCATCGACAGCCACTTGACCTGGCTCACGATCACCGGATTCGGACATTGCAGCGACTTGCCGCCCGCCGTCACGTTGCGCGTGCCCTGCGGCGCCGAGGCCTGGAAACTCATCTGCACCTTCGCGATGCCCCTGCTGTCGATCGCCGGCGCGAGCCGGACCTGCGTCTGCCGGACCATCGCGCCGTTCTCGTCGCGCGGCAGCGAGTCGGCCTGCGGGCAGCCATCCGGCATCGCGACCGCGCCGTCCGGCGGCACGGACTTCCAGCTGAAGTCGTCGGTCTCGCCCGAGCGGATCTTGCGCGTCTCCTGCGCGTCGCCGAACAGCTTCGACTCGATCTTGACCGTGTAGTCGAGCTGGCCGGTGCCGCCGCCTCTCAGGCTGCCCTTGACCGGTGGTGCCGCCACCGCGCTCGCGCTGAAGCACGCCGCCGCGAACGCGACGGACAACGGAACGGCGACCGACATCATGCTGCGTGGGCCCATGCTGACCTCCTTATGATGGGGCGGCGACCGCGCGCCGCCCGGTTATCGATGCATGACTCATGTCAGTCTAATCCCAAGCGGCGCACTGTGCTTCGTGCGTGCATCGGGTGTTACCCCGCTTGCGTTCGCGGCGCACTAGCATTCCGCGCGGCCGACCGCGCAGCATCTGGCCGCGCCGCACCTCTTCAGCCGCACCTGGCCGGCCACACCGCGCCCGCCGCACCTCGCCGGCCGCACCTCGCCGGCCGCCTTCGATCCCCTCGGGCCGACCGGCTACAATGTCGCGTTTGCCGCCCGGCGGCGGCCCGTTCGCTTCCCCCGATCCCTCAGCAATGACCACGAACCTCGTCATCCAGAGCGTCGCGCCGATCGCCGACGCGCACCGCAAACCGCTGCTCGCGCTCGCGCGCGGCGCCCGCATCGTGCCGATCGACGAGCACGCGCTGCGCATCGACGCGGCCGAACCGGCGCAGCGGCCCGACATCGCCGTCTACTGCGGCGCGCATGCGCTCGATTACGCGTTCGTCGACGCCGGACGCGCGCTCGGCGACTTCGGGCTCGTCGTGATGGACATGGATTCGACGCTCATCACGATCGAGTGCATCGACGAGATCGCCGATTTCTGCGGACTCAAGGCCGAGGTCGCGGCGATCACCGAGGCGTCGATGCGCGGCGAGATCCGCGATTTCAATGAAAGCCTGACGCGCCGCGTCGCGCTGCTCGCCGGGCTCGACGCGAGCGCGCTCGAGCGCGTGTACGACGAGCGGCTGCGGCTGTCGCCGGGCGCGGAAACGATGCTCGCCGGCGCGAAGGCGGCCGGCCTGAAGACGCTGCTCGTGTCGGGCGGCTTCACGTTCTTCACCGAGCGGCTGAAGGCGCGCCTCGGCCTCGACTTCACGCACGCGAACACGCTCGAGATCGTCGACGGCAAGCTGACCGGCAAAGTGATCGGCGAAATCGTCAACGCCGACGTGAAGGCGCGCACGCTGCGCGACACCTGCGCGGCGCTCGGCCTCGCGCCGGAGCGCGCGATCGCGATGGGCGACGGGTCGAACGATCTGAAGATGATGGCGGCAGCCGGCCTGTCGGTCGCGTTTCACGCGAAGCCCGTCGTGCGCGACGCGGCGAGCGTCGCGTTCGATCACGTTGGCCTGGACGGGCTGCTGCGCCTGTTCTGACCGACGCCGGCAATCAATCGGCAATCAATCGGGAATCAATCGGCGAGCGACCGGAAAGCGACCGACGGCGACCGGAGAGCGTCGTTGCGCCCCCACGCGCCGACGAGCGCCGCGCTCAGCCGAGCGCGGCCTGCATCGCGCGCTCGATATCCGCGCGCAGGTCGGCCTCATCCTCGAGGCCGATGTAGAAGCGCACCAGCGTGCCGCGATGCGGCCACGCGGCGCGCATCGACGCGACGTCATACGGCATCGCGAGGCTGTGCGCGCCGCCCCAGCTCCAGCCGATTGCGAACAGCTCGAGCGATTCGACGAAGCGGTCGACCTGCGCGGCGCTGTAGCGCGCGTCGAAGATCACCGAGAACAGCCCGCCCGCGCCGGTGAAGTCGCGGACGAATTCCGCGTGGCCCGGGCAGTCCGGCAGTTGCGGATGCAGCACCGTCGCGATCTCGGGCCGCGCCTTCAGCCAGTGCGCGAGCGCCAATGCCGATCGGCTGTGCACATCGAAGCGCGCCTGCATGCTCGGCAGGCTGCGCAGCACGAGCGAGCAGTCGTCCGAGGACACGCCGGTCCCGCTGCGCATCCGCGCGAGCTTCAGCTTCGCGTGCAGCACCGCGTCGGCGGTGATCGTCGCGCCCATCAGCACGTCGCTGCCGCCCGACTGGTACTTCGTCAACGCCTGCACCGAGATGTCGACGCCATGCTCGAACGGCCTGAACGCGAGCCCCGCCGAGTACGTGTTGTCGATCGCGGTGACGATCCCGCGCTGCCGCGCGACCGCGGTGATCGCGCGCACGTCCGGCACCTCCATCGTCACCGAGCCGGGCGCCTCGAGCCAGATCAGCCGCGTGTTCGGCGCGATCAGATCCGCGATGCCGGCGCCGACGAGCGGATCGTAGAACCGCACGGTCACGCCGAAGTCGTTGTCGAGCCAGCGGCCGAAATCGGCGTTCGGGCCGTATACGTTGTCCGGAATCAGCACGTCGTCGCCGGACGTCACGCAGCCGAAATAGACGTTCGCGATCGCCGCCAGCCCCGACGGCTGCAGCAGCGCGTGCGCGCCGCCCTCGATCGTCGCGAGCCGCTGCGCGAGCGCGAGCGACGTCGGCGTCGCGTGCAACCCGTAGCGCCACTGACCGTCCTCGCGCCAGTCGAGCTCGCGCATCGTCGCGAGATCGGGGAACACGACCGTCGACGCCCGCTCGACGGGCGGCACGAATGAGAGATAGCCGGGTGGAATCGCGTCGTCGTGCTGGACGATGCGGGTTTGCAGCGCGCGCTTGGAGGATGAGGCTGTCATTGCGAAGAAGCCCGGCGCAAGCCGGGCGAATGGCGAGGGAAAAGGCGGTCAAGCATAGCCAAAACGGCCGCCGTCGCGAACCTGCAGCGCGGAGCGCGACGCGCCGACCGGCTTCAGCACGACCGGCTGCGGATCCGACTCGTCGGCGTTCATCCGGTCCGCGCTCAGGCCGCCCGCGTCGTCGAAGCGGCCGACCCACACGCCGGTGATGTTCGTGCCGTCGTTGGACTCCTCGATCTCGAGCGTGTCGCCGTCACGGTCGCCCGCGAGCAGCACGACTTCGCCGGTGTCCTTGAACTGGTACTCGCCGTGCACGCCCGACTCGTCGTCCTTCGGGCCCAGATGCACGACGATCGGCCGGCCGCCGAGCGTGCCTTCGTAGCGCTGCAGGTGTGCGAACGCGGGATTCGGCTTCAGCGGCTTCGCGGGTGCGTCGTCGTCGGGCGGCATATTCGCCGGCGCCGCCGCGAACGCGCGCGTGGCGAGCGAGCCCGCCGCGAGCAGACAGGCCGTGACGAATGCGCGCCGCGCGCCCGAATGCCGCCCCGGCTTCATGCCGCTCCTCGCATCAGGCGCTCGACCGCGTCCTTGCGCGGAATCGGCGCGACCGCGCCGTAGCCGAGCGTCGACAGCGCCGCCGCCGCGTTCGAGTAGCGCGCGGCCTCGAACGGATCGTCGCCCGCGACGATCCGCGCGACGAACGCGCCGCCGAAGCAGTCGCCGGCGCCCGTCGCATCGACGGCCGCCACCGAGAAGCCCGGCACGACGCGCCGCTCGTTCGGCGTCGCGACGTACGAGCCGTCCTTGCCGAGCTTCAGCGCGACGACCTGCGGGCCGAGCTCGAGCATCGCGTCGACGATCGCATCGCGGTCGTCGGCGCCCGTGATCGCGGTCACATCGTCCCAGCTCGGCAGGCAGATGTCGGTCTGACGCAGCGCCTCGCGCATTACCGCGCGGGCGCGCGGCAGCGGCCACAGCTTGAGCCGCAGGTTCGTGTCGAAGCTGACCTTCGCGCCGTGCGCGCGCGCGTGCTCGATCGCGGCGAACGCCGCATCGCACGCGGGCGTGCCGATCGCGAGGCTGATGCCCGACAGATGCACGGCCTTCGCGGCGGCGAGCGCGTCGCGCGGCAGATCCTGCGGTGCGTAGCGGCTCGCGGCCGAGCCCGCACGCAGGTAGTCGAACTGATGGCCGTCCGCCCCGTGCGACACGAAATACACGCCGGTCGGCGCGCCGCGATCGACGCGCACGTAGGTCGTGTCGACACCTTCGCCACGCCACAGATCGCCGAGCAGCCGGCCGAACTGATCGTCGCCGACCGCCGACACGAAGCCCGTCGACGCGCCCTGCCGCGCGGCCGCGATGCAGAAGTTCGACGTGTCGCCGCCGAAACCCTGCAGGTATTCGGGCTGCCCGGGCCGCGACTGGTTGAATTCGATCATCGCCTCGCCGAGCGCGAGGATTTCGGGAAACCGCGTCGCCATCGCTTACACCTCGCCCCAGAGATCATGGCCATCCGCGCCCGTGATCTTCACGGACACGAAATCGCCCACCTTGTAACGCTTCGACGCCTTCGTCGCCGGATCGACGTAGACGACCCCGTCGATTTCCGGCGCATCGGCGGCCGTGCGGCCGATGCCGCCTTCGTCGCCGACTTCGTCGATCAGCACCTTGAGCGTCTTGCCGACCTTGCGCTGGATGCGCCGCGCGGACACTTCCTCCGCGACTTCCATGAAGCGCGCGCGGCGCTCCTCGCGAATTTCGTCGGGCAGCGCGCCGTCGAGTTCGTTCGCGCTCGCGCCTTCGACCGGCGAATACGCGAAACAGCCGACGCGGTCGAGTTCCGCCTCGCGGATGAAGTCGAGCAGCGTGTCGAACTGCTCTTCCGTCTCGCCGGGGAAGCCCGCGATGAACGTGCTGCGGATCGTCAGATCCGGGCAAATCTCGCGCCACCGCCGCACGCGCTCGAGCACCTTCTCCGCGTTCGCGGGGCGCTTCATCCGCTTCAATACGTCCGGATGCGCGTGCTGGAACGGCACGTCGAGATACGGCAGCACGTGGCCCTTCAGCGGCCCTTCGGCCATCATCGGGATGATCTCGTCGACATGCGGATACGGATACACGTAATGCAGACGCACCCACGCGCCGTACTGCGCGGCGAGCTCGCCGAGCGCGCCGACGAGTTCGGTCATCCGCGTCTTCAGCGGGCGGCCGTTCCAGAAGCCGGTGCGGAACTTCACGTCGACGCCGTACGCGCTCGTGTCCTGCGAGATCACGAGCAGCTCCTTGACGCCGGACTTGAACAGGTTCTCGGCCTCGAGCATCACTTCGGCGACCGGACGCGACACGAGATCGCCGCGCATCGACGGGATGATGCAGAACGTGCAGCGATGGTTGCAGCCTTCAGAGATCTTCAGGTATGCGTAGTGGCGCGGCGTGAGCTTGATGCCGGCGGCGGGGACGAGATCGACGAACGGGTCGTGCGGCTTCGGCAGGTGCGAATGGACGGCCTGCATCACTTCGCCGAGCGCGTGCGGGCCGGTGACCGCGAGCACCTTCGGATGCACTTCCTCGATCAGGCCCGTGCCGCTCGCGCTCTTTTTCGCGCCGAGACAGCCGGTGACGATCACCTTGCCGTTTTCGGTCAGCGCCTCGCCGATCGCGTCGAGGCTTTCCTGCACGGCCTCGTCGATGAAGCCGCAGGTGTTGACGACGACGAGATCGGCGCCGTCGTATGTGCCGGAGATTTCATAACCTTCGGCGCGGAGCTGGGTGATGATCTGCTCGGAGTCGACGAGGGCTTTCGGGCAGCCGAGGGAGACGAAGCCTACTTTGGGGGACTGAGACATCTGGAATGTGGGGGCATGGCGGCAAAGACGAGAGTTTACAGCCATTTAGGGCCCAGCGAGCCAAAACGAGCGGCGAGAGGCGGTATAGGCCGCCAGCTCGAACACGCGGCTCGCTGGGCGGCGATCGCGAGAGGGCGGTTGATGCGACCCTTTCATTTCGGGACGAAGGCCTTTCGGCCTTTCACCAGCGACACGTGAAACAAGGCGCGCTCGGAGTGTTCCTGTGCGCGGTCGAGGGGGCCAAGTGCCGGCTGGCTCCGTTCTAGTCGTCGAGGGCCTGGGCCGTCTGAGCCTCGCCGAACCGCTTCAGGCGCAAGCGCAGATCGTGAACGCCGGCATTGCGGTCGTGACGACCAGCGACGGCCGTGAGTACAACAGGAGCGGCTAAAGGCCCAACCGATGGATCTCGTACATAGCCTGCTCGTCATGATCCGGGCTCACGAGGAATCTGAAACGAAAAGCAAACGTGTGAAGGCCGCGATCCGGAGACAGTGCCAAGGCTGAATCGCCGGCACGTGGCGCCCGCCGATCCGCGTCGGCAAGGATCCGCAGCGGGTTCGGGAAGTCGAGGGTGTCGGGTTCGAGCCAATCTCCGAGCGTGCGTCCGCCGTCTGGCCGGTCATAGAAATGTTGAAGCAAGGACACGGCGCGGATCAGCGCGCAATTGGCCCACGCTCGGCAGAAGCGGCCGACCGAGAGGCTCAGGTGCAGCGTGCTACCGACGCGCTACTCATTGATAACGTCGCACCACCGTTCGCCGTGCTGCGCCGCATTCGGGAACTAGTAAGTGAGCTCGAAGGCGAACGACGCGAAATCGAACCGATCGAGCACCACCTCGCCGCCGCGTCATCTACTGGTGTGCGCGCGGCTGCAGAAGCATGGCGCGGGCTTGTGGACGGTGTCGAAACCTTCGACTTCGATATGTGGATGCTGGCTCGCAAGCTTGTCGCCGATACCTTTTCTCGGATCGTCGTTTATCCCTCTGGATTCGATCCGGAAAGCAATGACGGGTCTATAGATTTGATACTGATCGCGAAGCGCGACAGCAAGCGCATCCTGCGCGTCGACCGCCGCACTGGGGAATGGCGCTCGACCGAAGAACTCAATCATTTCGACAAGCAAAATAGTGACCCGCCACGGCCCGGCCGCTAGTCATCCACCGTTTCCGCCGCCCCCATGCCTCATTTTGAGGCGGCGCTCCTTCCGAAATCCAATGCCTTGCGGTACGCCGAGATAATCCCCTTCTCATCCGACAAAGCGGCTCCTCCAGCCCTCGAGACACGGCAGAGGCGAATGTGGCCCCATCACCCTCTAGAACAAGGTCGCCATGACGTTGTTCGAGGCAGGATGATTTGACAGAGCAATTTCGATTCCTGACCAGATGGTTCGGGTGTTTCCCGACGCGGATTTTATGCACTTGAATTTAAGAACGGCGTATTCTCAGTTCGCATGGGTTGCTCTTTACCATTGTCCTCTAAATAATCTCGCAGAACGCAGTGAGCTAAGAAAACTAGCAGACGCTCCGCGACCAGGCCAGAATGGTACGAACAATTCATCGATTTGAGCAAGACTAGCCCCGAATCACTGAAACTGCAAATCGCAACTTTGCGTGAGACTCGGCACTTGATCCCCAATTAAACGTCATCGCGCGGCAACTTTCTTCTTGGAGTCATCAGATGAATTCTACCGAAGATGTAAAAAAAAACACATCCACCGCTACAACACGGACGTTTTGCATCGATAAATTTATTGAGCTCGACTTTAATTTCGCAAAAGAAGAGACCCAGCACAGAACAGAATTTAATCGCAGAATACTGAATCTACAAATGTCCCTCATTACCGGCGTCCTTGCGGCAGGCGTCATCAAGGACGTTTTATCGATAAACCCTTTCACATTGCAATTTCTTTGCATCTCCATCGTATTTATAAATACGGTATTCCTTATTGAGATAAATCAAAATAACTTCTACATCACCCTCGCCGCACGCTATCTAGCAACAGTAGTGAACAAGAGGGGGCGCGAATTTTCCGGAGACCAATATGATTTCTATGAATGGGAGAAATTTTTAGAAATCAAGAGAGACGCATCCCACTCACTATTGAGCAGAATGGCCTTTCTGTTGGACGCACACTTCTTCATGAGCATATTATTTTTAATAATCTCAACAATAACACTCGGAATATCAACAAACAATTCAGGCCTCCAACATCCTTATGTCATTATCCCCTATGCCCTTGCAACGTACTCGCTCAACCTATTGTGCATATACCGCCACTTCTCCATCCCCCGCGAACTGAAAGAAATCCACAAAAAAGAAGAGGTTATGGAATTTTTTGACAAAAATAGCATTTGAATATAATTTCATGCTGCCACGCATCAATAGCTGGTGGATCATTGCTTTTCTTCGATTACTATGCAGAAACAGGAAATTGGAAAGACACTGAGCTCTATTTGACGTTTAATGAACAATCTATGTCTCTCGGGAAGACCGGATCCATCGAAGTTCCTCTACTTCGCAACGAAGATAGAATGGCGCTCTGCCGCTGCACAACGAATTAGTCAATCGGACGCATTTACCCTCGACCTTCGCCGGCGGACCAAGAAAGAACAGTACGGCTCCGCCGGCAAAAACCTCTACGTGGCATTCGTGTCGCGGGAATCTCGGGATCAACCGGTCGGCAAGACCACCTCTCCCCGCCCGAAAAAATTCGGCAGAGACTCGAACAGCCGGATGGCGTTTCTAGAGAAGGAAACCAATCGCTCCCGGCCGCCGCAGCCAGAATGCTGCAGGAACTGAAGCGGTCGGACCAGGCGATCATGCTACGCCCCCCCAAAAAAATAGATACGGGGGAAGCTATGAAACGCGCGTGGGAAATCACTCAGCTTGCGTTTGTGTGGCTGCTGCTTGGTATTGGATTCTTTGCGCTGTACCGTATTTGGGCGATCGTCGCGTTCGCTGAGCACTCCACAAAGGACTTCTGGGACATAGCCACCGCGGTCGGCACCTGCGGCGCCGTGATCGCGGCACTCTACGTCGCGTCCTCCGACCGTCGTCGTCGTACCGCAGATGCGCTCGTTGAAGCTCGCATAACTGCGGGCTTCGTCACCTACCGCCTCGGAATACTCCGAGACGAAATCGCTGGCATACGAGAGTGGGCTGACGAAACACGCGCCAACGGCCCTTTGCCAGTGAACTTCCTCTATCAGGTGCAAGCTCTCGGAGCAGCCGCAAAATGCACGATCGATGAAATTCGGAGCATGGAACCACTTCCGAACCACTGCGCGATTCAAATTGCCGGTGCTCAAGATCGAATCGACGTCGCAATCAAGCTCCTTGGGAAACACGAAATCTGGACGGCGCTGGGAACACCCAACAAGATGGTAATCGCGTCGCTCGGCGTCGTGGTCTCGGCATTTCTCGAATCCGAAAATTTGCTCGGAATCGCCATAGAAACCTGCATGCGCGAGAGTGAGGCGATATACACCGAAATGAATGCGCGAACCGCGAAGTCTCCGGGAAGCGACGCGGTTAAGCTTGCACGTCAGAGCATTGCTTCGCGTCATGCCGACTCCGAAGGTTGATCAACCGGCAACACCACCGTGACCGCCCGCCCCCAAACCGGCGTCGACGACAGCTGGAATGTTACGCCAGACTCGGCAAGCAAGAGCGTCGTCCCCATCACCTCTACGATCGCTTGCGCGGCGTCAGGGGGTACGGCGCTGACGATGCGCTCGCGCCACGCGGAATCGCTCAAGCCGTCGAGTTCGAGATATTCCTCAGGCTCGATCAGAGCGTGCAGTGCGGCGAGTTCGAGCGCCGTGAACGGCCTGTGCCACGTGCCGTCGAGCGCGCGGATTACCGCGACGAGCTGCGAGGTTGCGATGGGCATCCGAGGCGGGCTCGTCCACCACCAGCCGCCACGCTGACCAACACTGCTAATTGCAAGGAATCGCTGGAACAAGCGGCAACCGAAGTCGTCGGCATCCCCGAAAAAGCGATGGGGAGCGCGGCAATCGGCGAGCTGCCGGGCGTCAAGTACACGCGAAAGATCGTCTCCCGCAAGCCCTACACCGTCGACGCTAGCGAGTACGTCGACTTCCGATTCACTAAGGCGAAGGAATAGCCACGCATGGAAACCACCATCCAAGCGAACGCATCGCGTTCGCTGTCTCAACGCGCGCCTGCCGGCCAGCACCTCGTACACGCGGTTGCTGTTCCCGATGTACGGCTGCATGTCAGGGACCGACAGGCCCGCCTGCTCCATGCGAAACTTGATCGCATCGATCGATCGGGCTCGGTGCCGCCATCGGGAAGTGCTCGGCCTCATACTTCTCGACGAAGATCGCCAGAATCTCCAGTTCGTCGCCTTCCGGCGTGCCCGGCGCAGGATCCACGTCGACGAGTGCGGACACCGCCTTCAGGGCAGCCTCGTAATCGGCCTCGGTTCGAATCGGGTGAATGTCCACATCTCGCTACTCCATTTAAACTAACGGCGCCATACGGCGCCGTTGTCACGTTACAGATCGAGAAACATCCGAACCGCGTACCTAATCGCTTCCATTTCCTCGTCCGTGGCTCGCTCGCCGTTGAACTTGAACCCTCGCGCCTTAAAAGAGAGGTTCACGATCTGGTCCACGAGCGCTACGCCCGGTCGCGCGAGACTCGAAAGCGGAATCTCCGATTCCCACCCCCGCACCGTCGATGTGATCGGCAGACCCACAACGCGCCCTGTCAATTCATTGATATCAGTTGGTGTGATTACGACCACCGCTCGATACCCGTCTTGCTCATTACCCTTACTTGGCCCGATGTACAGCCGAATCACATCACCTGCTTCCGGTACGCCGTTTAGCATCTTGTTTTCTTCCTTCAGATTCCGCGTCAGGTTTGCTCGTCCGGTCCTCCGAACTCACTGCCCTGCGGTTCGCCAAAGTCGATGATCGGATGCGCCTCGAGCTTTGCCTCGCGGAGCTGTTGCAAGTACCGCTCGCGAGAAAAGCGCTTGATGCCAACGTGCGCGAGAATTTGCACCCTGCCATCAACCACATGAATGTCGACTTCCTGTCCCTCCGCGAAATGCGCCTCTTGGGCGACGCTCGCCGGAATTCGAACCGCAAGACTGTTCCCCCAACGCTTGAGGGTTTGAACTGTCATCACGCGCTCCTTTTCGATCTATCCGTCATCTGCCTACAAAATTCGATTTTTCCAGCAATCTGCCGTAACTCGGCACTGCGTATCAACGCGTTGAAACATTGTAGAGACCGAAGCATAGCGTGTCAACGTCGTTGATACACCGCAAACCAGCCCCGGACTGCAGTTCATTCTCGCCGAAACCCATCGCATTTTTCACTGCACCGCAGTCGAATATTTAATTTTTAAATACCGCCCCAAGCACGTACCCTTTCCGCACGTCGCACCACGCACCGCCATTCAGCCCCTCAGCGAGCATCGCATGATCGATTCCGGAATACCGACGCCCATCGCGCCGCCCAACGCGTCGCATGCTTCCGCCTCGACAGCGGGCGTTGGCCATATGCGCAATCGCATCGGCAATATCGCGAACCGCATAGTTCGCGGGGTACCGGATCGCGTACGATCGTCCGATGGCGGGGGCCCCGTTCGTCTCGCCGGATTTGCCGCCTCCCGTTCAGGCCCGACGACGCCGTCGTCCAAGAAGAGGACTTAAACCATGTCCGACGCCACCACCGCACGCGCGACACGCGCCACGTCCGCGGCCAGCGTGTCGCCCGCCGCACTGGTCCTGCTGGTGCTGGTCGGCCTGAACCTGCGGCCGTTCCTCACGTCGGTCGGCCCCGTGCTGGATATCGTGCGCCGCGACATCGATCTGCCGTTCCGGTCCGCCGCGATGCTGACGACGCTGCCGTTCGTGCTGATGGGCGTCGTCGCGTTCGTCGGCTTCGGGCTCGCGCGCCGCATCGGCGAAAAGCACGCGCTGTTGGCCGCGCTGTCGCTGCTCGCGGTCGGCTGCGCACTGCGCGCGGTGACGCATGGCAGCGCGACGCTGATCGCCAGCGCCGGGGTCGCCGGCGCCGGCGTCGCGACGGTCCAGGCGCTGATGCCCGGCGTCGCGAAGCGCTGGTTTCCCAGCCGGATGCCGATGGCGATGGGGCTCTACTCGGCAGCGCTGGTCGGCGGCGGCGCGCTCGGCGCAGTCACGAGCCCGTGGCTCGCGAGCCATGTCGGCTGGCACTTCGCGCTCGCCGTCTGGGCAGTGCCCGCGCTCGGCGTGCTCGCGCTCTGGCGCAATGCCGCGCCGCACGGCGCCGACACCGTCGCGACCGGCGCCGCGCCGCCGTCGGTCTCGCGCTTCGCCGGCCGTCCGCGCGCATGGCAGCTCGCCGCGTATTTCGGTCTCGCGAACAGCGGCTATTCGAGCCTCGTCGCATGGCTGCCGTCCTTTTACCGGCAAATCGGCATGGACCTCCAGCAGAGCGGCAACCTGCTCGCGTGGATGGCGCTGTTCCAGGCGATCGCCGCGTTCCTGATGCCGATGCTCGCCCGCCGCTCCGACGACCGGCGCCCGGTTCTGTGGCTGGCCCTCGCGCTGCAGTGCGTCGGCTTCGCCGGCTTCGCGATGTTCCCGACGCTCGCGCCGTGGCTGTGGGTCGCGGTCGCGGGGCTCGGTCTCGGCGGCTTCTTCTCGCTGAGCCTGATCGTCACACTCGACCATCTGCCCAATCCTCACGACGCCGGCGCGCTGGCCGCGTTCGTGCAGGGCATCGGCTTCCCGATCGCCGCCGCCGGCCCCTGGCTGATCGGCTGGCTGCGCGATGCCGGCGGCAGCTTCACCACCGGGTGGCTGCTGCATCTGGCCGTCGCGCTCGCGATGGCCGGGCTGACCGCCGCTTTCTCGCCCGCGAGCTACCGCCGCAGCATGACACCCCGACACGCGTGACACGACGCACGCGGGATCCGCATTCCGGGCGCTAGACCGCTCAGGAATCGGACGGGCGCGCGCCCTTCATCGGCATGGAACCTTCCCGCCCGCCGCCGGCGAGCGGCGCCGTTGCGCCCGTCCGCGACATTCACATTCCAACGACACCCGTCATTCACAAGGAGACACCATGAACAAACTCGTACTCGCGCTCGCCGTCGCGCTGGCGTCCAGCGCCGGATATGCGAAGGACATGACCACCGTCCGCTTCGGCGTCGACCCGAGCTATGCGCCGTTCGAATCGAGGGCGACCGACGGCCAGCTCGTCGGCTTCGACATCGATCTCGGCAACGCGATCTGCGACCGGATGAAGGTCAAGTGCGTCTGGATCGAAAACGCATTCGACGGGATGATCCCGGCGCTGAAGGCGAGGAAGTTCGACGGGATCCTGTCGTCGATGAGCGTGACCGAAAAACGCGCGGAGCAGATCGCGTTCACCGACCCGATCGACAACGTGCTGCCCCGCCTCGTCGCGCGGCGCGGCTCGAACCTGCAGCCGACCGCTGAATCGCTGAAGGGCAAGAGCGTCGGCGTCGAGCAGGGTTCGACGCAGGAAGCCTACGCGCGCGCGTACTGGGAGCCGAAGGGCGTGATCCTCCGCACGTATCAGAATCAGGATCTCGTGTACGCGGATCTCGTCTCCGGCCGTCTCGACGCATCGCTGCAATCGTCGGTCCAGGCGGAACTCGGCTTCCTGAAGACCGCGAACGGCGCCAATTTCGAGTTTGCCGGTCCGACGCTGCGCGATCCGAAGACGCTCGGCGTCGGCGCCGCGATCGGCCTGCGCAAGGACGACAACGATCTGCGCGTGCAGATCAACAAGGCGCTCGCCGACATCATCAAGGACGGCACCTACCAGCGCATCGAGCGCAAGTACTTCTCGTTCGACATCTACAACTGACCTTCCGCCGGTTCCGGCCACGCCCGCTGCGCGGGGCGCATCCGCTCCCACGCGCGGGCCATCTGCAGCACGCCGAGATCGTCGAAACGGCGTCCCGCGATCTGCAGGCCGATCGGCATCCCGTCGGACGCGTACCCGCAGTTGATCGACGCGGCCGGCTGCTCGGAAAAGTTGAAGACGATCGTAAAGACGACCTGCTCGATCGGGCTCAGGCCTTCCTGCTCGACGTGCGTGTCCTCCGCGCCGAACGCGGGCCGCGGGAAGGTCGGCGACAGCACGAAATCGTAATCGCGCGTCGCCGCGATGGTCTGCGCGCGCAGCGCGATCGTCTGCGCGTACGCGTCGTAGATCTGCTCGCCGGTCGCGCCCGCGCTCGAATCGGCGAGATGGCGCACGATCGCGGATACCTTCGCGCGGCTCGCGGCCCACTTCACGCCATCACGGGTTCGTGAAGATGTCCGTGCCGAAGCCCTGCAACCCGGCCTGTCCCGCATAGCCGAGATGGCCGAGGCCGAAGATGTCCTCGACGCTCTTCAGCATCGCGTAGTGGTTGTACGGCACCGTCGACACCGTGCCCGGCTTGATGAACTTCGAGATCATCACCGCGCCGGTCCGGTCGCCGCCGAAGCTCTGCTTGGTCACCGTGAGCGTCATACCCTTGTACTTGAGCGTCGTTTTCTGCGGAAACGGCTCGAGATTCGGCCCCGGCTGCTGGCGGCAGCACGCGGTGCCGGTATACGTCAGCGCCTCGCCGCCGGGCGCCGGCGTCACCGACGCGTAGCTGCTCTCGTCGAAGTTGATGATCAACAGGCCATCCTGCCTGAACGCCGGCGACGACGTGATGAGCGGCACCCACTTCTGCAGGAACGTGTCGACGCTCGCCAGACCGCCGGGCTGGCCGTTCGCGCAAGGCGAATCGTGGCCGTCGCTGCACAGGTTCGGCGTGATCAGGTTGAAGTTCGCGGTCGTCGCGACCGACTGCAGGTCGGCCGTCATCCGGTCCAGGTTGACGACGTGCTGCCCGCAGTCCGGCGAGTCGATGATCGAGTGGAAATACATGAACGGATCGTGGCGCGTCGCGTACTGGTCGCCCAGCGGCACCGCCGCGCTCGGCGCCTGCGCCGCCTGCGTGAGATCGACGGTGTTCAGCGCCGGATGCCCGCAGGTCGCCGCCTCGCGGTTCGGGTCGTTGCCCATGTCCTCTTCGTAGCCCTTCCACGTGAGGCCGGCGGCCGTCAGCTGATCGGGCAGCGTCTTCACCGACGCCGGGTACACGCAGCCGGCGCCGATCGCCTGGCCGTCCGCCGTCATGCCCTTCAGCGCGACGTCCCGATAGGTCGGACAGTCGTTGTCCGTTTCCATCGTCGGCGACTGCCCGCTGATCATCGAGATGTAGTTGTCGAGGCTCACGTGCCCGGTGCCGTGGTACTGCTGCGCGAGCGCGCCCTGCGACGCGAGCGTCCGTGCGAGATACGGCGCCTTCGTGTTCGCGCCGAACGTCGTCGCGTAGTTCTCGTTTTCGAGCGTGATCACGAACACGTGATGGATCTGGCTCAGCCCCTGCGTCGTCGGGCCCGGCGACGAGCAGGCTGACATCGCGATTCCGACGATCGTCACGGCGACGACGGCAAGCAAGCGGCGCATCAACGTGCGTGACGACATGACCTTCTCCAGGTTGGGTCGCGCTCGACGCACACCGCGCCCGAAGCGGGCTTGCGCGCCATCGCGCGCCGCCGGCCGGCGACGCCACGCAACGGGCGAGAAACATCGAGCCGGCGAGCGCGAACGGCCCGCCTCATTCCGGCACGGCGCGCTTCGCCGCACCGCGCATGTCCCGGCGTTACTTCTTGTCCGGATCCGCCACGCCAGGCGGCTTGAACGGGAACGAGCTGAACATCGACTTCGCCTGGTTCTGCATCTGCTCCTGCATCTGCACGAACATGTTCTTCGACTGCTCGATATAGCTCGTCATCATCCCCTGCATCATCGGGGCCTGCATGTTCATGAACTGCGACCAGACTTCCGGATTCATCGCATTGGTCTCGTACAGGCTCTTCGACTGCTCGGCCAGCTTGTTCTGGATGTCGATGAACGCCTGGATGTTCTTTTCCAGATAGGTGCCCATCATCCCCTGCATCGCATGGCCGTAGAAGCGGATGATCTGCGACAGCATCGACGACGAGAACATCGGCACGCCGCCGCTTTCTTCCTCGAGAATGATCTGCAGGAGGATGCTGCGGGTCAGGTCTTCGTTCGATTTCGCATCGATGACCTTGAAATCCTCCTGATCGAGCACGAGCTGCTTCACGTCCGTCAACGTGATGTACGTGCTCGTTTCGGTATCGTATAGCCGGCGGTTCGGGTACTTCTTGATGAGCCGCTCGGCGGTTTTCTTTGTAGTGATCATGAAACGCCTTTACATGCCAGCGCAATGCAGTAACAAACCCCGTGGTCCGGCAGGCCGACCGCGGGGCGCTTCGAAACGCGGGCTCGCCCGGTGCGAGAGGAACCGGGCAGCCGGGGTCAGCCCATGTGCAGGCCGCCGTTCAGCGAGAAGTCCGCGCCCGTCGCGAAGCCGGCCTCGTTCGACGCGAGCCATGCGCAGATCGAGCCGATTTCGTCCGGCGTGCCGAGGCGGCGCACCGGAATCGTCGCGACGATCTTCTCGAGCACTTCCGGACGGATCGCCTTCACCATGTCCGTGCCGATGTAGCCCGGCGACACGGTGTTGACCGTCACGCCCTTCGTCGCGACTTCCTGCGCGAGCGCCATCGTGAAGCCGTGGATGCCGGCCTTCGCGGTCGAGTAGTTCGTCTGGCCGAACTGCCCCTTCTGGCCGTTCACCGACGAAATGTTGATGATGCGGCCAAAGCCGCGCTCGACCATCCCGTCGATCACCTGCTTCGTCACGTTGAACAGGCTCGTCAGGTTCGTGTCGATGACGGCCGTCCAGTCTTCGCTCGTCATCTTGCGGAACACGACGTCACGCGTGATGCCCGCGTTGTTGACGAGCACGTCGACCTCGCCGACTTCGGACTTGACCTTGTCGAACGCGACCTTCGTCGATTCCCAGTCGGCGACGTTGCCTTCCGACGCGACGAAATCGAAGCCGAGCGCCTTCTGGGCCTCGATCCATTTGACGCGGCGCGGCGAATTCGGGCCGCAGCCCGCGACGACCTTGAAGCCGTCCTTTGCCAGGCGCTGGCAAATGCTGGTGCCAATGCCACCCATACCGCCCGTTACGTAAGCAACTCGCTGAGTCATATACTCACTCCATTTACATTTTGATGAGAAGGGCCGAGCGGGCGACCTCTGACCTCACGAAGCGCCGGGCGGGCCCCGCAACAGGGCCCGCCCGGCGCCGAGAGACGATTACGGACGTTCGACGGCGAGCGCGACGCCCATGCCGCCGCCGATGCACAGCGACGCGAGACCGCGCTTCGCGTCGCGCTTTTGCATCTCGTACAGCAGCGTGACGAGAATCCGGCAGCCGGACGCGCCGATCGGGTGGCCGATCGCGATCGCGCCGCCGTTCACGTTCACCTTCGACGTGTCCCAGCCCATCTGCTGGTGGACCGCGAGCGCCTGCGCGGCGAACGCTTCGTTGATTTCCATCAGGTCGAGATCGCCCGGCGTCCAGCCCGCGCGCTCGAGGCAACGGCGCGACGCCGGCACCGGGCCCATGCCCATCACGCTCGGATCGAGGCCCGCGCTCGCGTACGCCTTGATGCGCGCGAGCGGCTTCAGGCCCAGCGCCTCGGCCTTCTTCGCCGACATCACGAGCACGGCAGCCGCGCCGTCGTTCAGGCCCGACGCGTTCGCGGCCGTCACGGTGCCTTCCTTCGTGAACGCCGGCTTCAGGCTCGAGAGCGATTCGGCCGTCACGCCGTGGCGCACGAACTCGTCGGTCGCGAAGCTGAGCGGATCGCCCTTGCGTTGCGGAATCAGGATCGGCACGATCTCGTCGTTGAAGCGGCCGGCCTTCTGCGCGGCTTCCGCCTTGTTCTGCGACAGCGCCGCGAACGCGTCCTGCGCTTCGCGCGTGATCCCGTATTCCTTCGCGACGTTCTCCGCGGTGATGCCCATGTGGTACTTGTTGTACACGTCCCACAGGCCGTCGACGATCATGCTGTCGATCAGTTTCGCGTCACCCATGCGGAAGCCGTCGCGCGAGCCCGGCAGCACGTGCGGCGCGGCGCTCATGTTCTCCTGGCCGCCCGCGATGACGATGTCCGCGTCGCCGGCGACGATCGCGTTCGCGGCGAGCATCACGGCCTTCAGGCCGGAGCCGCACACCTTGTTGATCGTCATCCCCGGCACGGCGCTCGGCAGCCCCGCCTTGATCACCGATTGACGCGCCGGGTTCTGGCCCGAACCCGCCGTCAGCACCTGACCCATGATCACTTCGCTGACCTGCTCCGGCTTCACGCCGCCGCGTTCGAGCACTGCCTTGATCACGGTCGCGCCGAGCTCGGGCGCGGCGATCTTCGCGAGCGAACCGCCGAATTTGCCGACCGCGGTACGGGCGGCCGATACGATCACTACGTCAGTCATTTCCCTGTCCTCCGGGCGCTCGCGACACGGCGCATCGCTTGCCTGCCCTGTTGATAAAATCTGCCGGGCGACGGACGGCACGTGCCGTCGCCCGAGTTCGTCTCTCTCTCTCGTCTGTCACTCGTGCTGCATCACGTAGCGGCCGGGCGCGGGCTCGATCACCGGGAATTGCTTCGAGCCCGGCGACGCGGGCGGCGCCACCTTGTCGCCGCCGTACTGGCCGAGCCACTCGAGCCATACCGGCCACCAGCTGCCCGGGTGCTCGGTCGCGCCGGCGAACCAGTCGTCGGGGTTCTCGGGCAGGCGGCCGGCGGCGGCGTAGGTCCAGTGACTACGCTTCTTCTTCGCGGGCGGGTTGATCACGCCGGCGATGTGGCCCGACGCGCCGAGCACGAACTTCAGCGGCCCGCTCAGGATCGACGTCGACGCGTACGCGCTCTTCCACGGCACGATGTGATCCTCGCGCGAAGCGTACAGGAAGGTCGGCACATCGATGCGCGACAGATCGACCGGCTCGCCGCACACGGTGACCGCATTCGGCACGCGCAGCTTGTTCTCGTGATACGTGTTCCGCAGATACCACGCGTACATCGGCCCGGGCAGGCTCGTCGAGTCGGCGTTCCAGTACAGCAGATCGAACGGCTGCGGCGTGCGGCCCTTCAGGTAGTTGTCGACGACGTAGTTCCAAACGAGATCGTTCGGCCGCAGGAACGAGAACGTGTTCGCGAACTCGATCCCGCGCATCAGCCCCGGCGGCGAGCCGTTCTTGCCGCCGATCGTCTGCTCGCGCATCTGCACGTGCGCCTCGTCGACGAACACGTCGAGAATTCCGGTGTCGGAGAAATCGAGCATCGCGGTGAGCAACGTCATCGACGCGACCGGGTGTTCGCCGCGCGCGGCGAGCACCGACAGCGCGGTCGCGAGCAGCGTGCCGCCGACGCAGAAACCGAGCGCATTGATCTGGTCATGCCCGCTGATCTGCTGAACCGCGTCGATCGCCGCGAACATCCCCTCGTTCATGTAGTCGTCCCAGGTCTTGTGCGCGACCGACATGTCGGCGCTGCGCCACGACACGAGGAACACCTGGTGGCCGGCCGCGAGCGCATGCGCGACGAGCGAGTTCTCCGGCTGCAGATCGAGGATGTAGAACTTGTTGATGCACGGCGGGACGATCAGGAACGGCCGCTCGTAGACGGTGTCCGTCGTCGGCTTGTACTGGATCAGCTGGATCAGGTCGTTCTCGTAGACGACCGAGCCCGCGGTGACCGCGAGATTCTTGCCGACCTCGAAGCGCGATTCGTCGGATTGCGAGATCTTGCCGCGCTGCAGATCGCCGAGCAGGTTCATCATCCCCTGCCGCAGGCTCTCGCCCTGCGATTCGAGAATCGACTTCTGCGCGTCGGGGTTCAGCGCGAGGAAGTTGCTCGGCGCGGCCGCGGCGGTCCACTGCTGGACCGTGAAGCGGATTCGCTCGCGCGTCTTCGGATCGGTCTCGAGCGCTTCCGCGAGTTCCTGCAGATAGCGCGCGTTGAGCAGATACCAGGCCGCGGCGAACGCATGCGCGGGCGAGGCCTTCCACGCGTCGCCGGCGAAGCGCTTGTCCTTCAGTTCCGGCGCCGTGAGCGACGCGCTCGTCGCCTGCTGCATCAGCGACACGCAGTCGCGCGAGTAGTCGGTCTGCAGCTTGCGCAGGCGCTCGGGCGAAACCGACGCGAGCGGCAGCTTCAAGCCCGCGAACGGCGACGCCGCGCCGGCGAAGTCACCCATCGCACCGATCGACGGCATCTTGAACGGAAATGATTGGGGGAACTGAAAAGTCACGAACGGGTTCGATGCGGCTGACGCGGCCGACGTGGCGGCAGCGCGAGCCGGATCGGCGAAGCCACGCCACGCTTTCAGCCAGGACTCGAACATCTGCTGCATCGGCTGGACCATCGGATCGATTGCCGGGCGGCCCGCGGAAGTGTCCGACTGAGCGGACTTCGATGAGTTTTTAGAGGCTGTCATTACTTGCCTTACCGGTGATTCCTGATCGTCAATCTTCGAATCCTGCTCGAGGCACGGCACGCCGGCCAGCGAGCCGGGCCGTCATGCTCCGGAGACGAGACTCCAGATTCTGCCGCAGTGCGGTATTTTTATCACTAGCGTTTTCCCCATGTGAAGCATCGCGTCAAACAAACGACATTTTCCACGCGAGGATAATCCCCCCGAGGCGCGCCGCACAAGGCCCCGCCCCCGAAGAAAATCATGCCATTACACTTGACTGGACGATTTTTCATTAGGCTGCGAATAATGCGTAGCGGCGCAACAAAATAGACGAAATAAATCGCCCCATATTGCAATCCCGCCATGCATCGTGTTCAGTCCGCCAGCCAGACGAACGCGGCCATGCGGCCCGTCACCCGGTCGCGCCGATACGAGTAGAAGCGCATGCGCTCCGTCGCCGTGCACGTGTCGCCGCCGCTCACGCGCGTGACACCCGCACGCAAGAGGCGCAGCCGCGCGAGCGCGTAAAGATCGGCGAGATACTTTCCGGGCGCGGCGTCGATCGCGACGAAAGCACGATTAGCCGCATCATGCTCCGACTGCGGGGCCGTGTCGAGAAATGCGTCGCGAACGTCCGTGCCAACCTCGAACGCGTGCGGGCCGATCGCCGGCCCGAGGTACGCGCAAAGCCCGTCGGCCGCCCCGCCCGCGAGCGCCGCGACGCGCGCGGCCGTCTGCTCGACGATGCCGGCCGCGAGGCCGCGCCAGCCCGCATGCGCGGCGCCGACCGCGCGCCCCTGCGCATCGCAGATCAGCACCGGCAGGCAGTCCGCGACCATCACGACGCACGGTGCGTTCGCCCGGTCGGTGACGCTCGCGTCCGCGCGCGGCGGCGGCGGCGCATGGCCGGCATCCGCGGCATGCGACGCGATCACGTCGTCGGCACGCACGATCTGCGCGCCGTGCACCTGCTCGAGCCACGCGGCGTCGGCCTGCCCGGCGAGCGCGAGCACGCGCGCGCGATTCTCGGCGACGTGCGCCGGATCGTCGCCCGTGTGCAGGCCGAGATTCATCCCGCCCGGCTGCTCGCCGCCGTCGTGCCAGCGGCCGTACGGGCCGCCGCTGACGCCGCCGTCGCGCGTCGTGATCAGCGCGCGCACGCGCGGCGACACCTGCCAGTCCGGCAGCACGCAGTCCCGCCACGTCAGCGGCGCCAGGTTCGTCATCGACACTCACTCCTCCTCGTCGTGCGGCGCGTCGTCGAGATACGCGTCGCCCCAATCGTCATCGCCGATGCCATCGGCATCGCCGTATTCAGCGTCATCGTATTGTGCGTCGTCGCGCCCGAAGCCGAGCGCGTCGACGAGCGCGGTCATGTCGTCCGGCAGCGCGCAGCGCCACCGCATCGCGCGGCCCGTGACCGGATGCACGAGCCCGAGCCGCCACGCATGCAGCGCCTGCCGCGCGAAGCCGCCGGGCAGCGGCGCGACCGAGCGCTTGCCGCGCGCGCGTCCGTACACCGGGTCGCCGAGCAGCGGATGCCCGATGTGCGCGCAATGCACACGGATCTGATGGGTGCGCCCGGTCTCGAGATCGCATTGAATCGCGGACACCGGCTGACCTTGCCACAAACATGTGTCAACTGTGCGGAAATGCGTGCGCGCGGGTTTGCCGGACGCGCCGGTCACGACCGCCATCCGCGTGCGCTCGCGCGGATCCCGGCCGATCGGCGCATCGATCGTGCCTTCGTCCGGCATGTTGCCCCAGACGAGCGCGAAGTAGCGGCGCTTCACGGTACGCGCCTGCAACTGGCGCACGAGATCGGTCTGTGCCGCGAGCGTGCGCGCGACCACCATCAGGCCCGACGTCTCCTTGTCGAGCCGGTGCACGATCCCCGCGCGCGGCAGCCCGGCGGCCGCGTCGCCGTAGCGGTGCAGCAGCCCGTTCAGGATCGTGCCGCTCCAGTTGCCGGCGGCCGGATGCACGACGCGCCCGGCCGGCTTGTCGATCACGACGAGCGCATCGTCCTCGTAGACGACCTCGAGCGGCACCGGATCCGGCGTGAACGCGAGCTGCTCGGGCAGCAGGTCGGGCACGAGCTCGATCGTCGCGCCCAGCGGCACCGGCTGGCGGATCTTCGCGGGCGCGCCGTCGACACGCACGCGCTGCGCCTCGATCCAGCTCTGCAGCCGGCTGCGGGAGAATTCGGGGAAAAGCTGCGCGAGCGCCTTGTCGAGACGCTCGCCGGCGAGCGCGGCGGGCACGTCGACGACGCGCGGCGTGGCGCCGCCCGACGCATCGACGCCCGGCACATCGCCGGCAGACTGCGGCACGGGCGCGTGTAACGCATCGTCGGTCAGATCATCGTCGAGCGAATCGCCGGGCGGAGCGTCGGCGGGCTGGTCGCTTGGGCTATAATCGTCGCGATTTGACGTGCCCTTCCGGGCACGCAACGAACTTGAACGGGTCATTTAGACTGGGTCACCGAGACTTGAAGCTAGGACATGCGAGCATGATGAATTCGACCAAACGCGCGGCAAGAACCGTAGCCGTCCGGGTTGCGCTGGCCGCGGCCGCCGCCCTCATCGCGGGCTGCCACGGCTTGCCGCAGAAACAGGACGAGACGGTCGCCTGGTCGAACAACAAATTATACTCAGAGGCTCAGGATGCGCTGACGAGCGGCGACTGGAGCAAGTGCGCGAAATATTTCGAGTCGCTGCAGGGTCGCGATCCGTTCGGCCAGTTCGCGCAGCAGGCGCAGATCAACGTCGCGTACTGCGACTGGAAGGACAACGAAACCGCGGCCGCCGACCAGGCAATCGATCGCTTCATCCAGCTCCACCCGGATCATCCGGACATCTCGTACGCGTACTACCTGAAGGGGATGATCCACTTCAACGACGATCTCGGCCTGTTCGGGCGCTTCTCCGGCCAGGACATGAGCGAGCGCGATCCGCAGTCGCTGCGCGAGTCGTACGACGCGTTCAAGACCGTCGTCGACAAATATCCGAAGAGCAAGTACGCGCCGGACGCCGCCGCGCGGATGCGCTACATCGTGAACGCGCTCGCGTCGCACGAGGTGCATGCGGCCGACTACTACTATCGTCGCGGCGCGTACGTCGCCGCGATCAATCGCGCGCAGTCCGCGATCCAGCAGTTCAAGGGGGCGCCCGCGATCGAGGACGCGCTGCACATCATGATCCTGTCGTACCAGAAGCTGAACGAACCGCAGCTCGCCGAGGATACGAAGCGCGTGCTCGCGGGCACGTTCCCGGACAGCCCGTACATCACCGGCCACGCGCGGCCGGGCACGAAGAAGGCGTGGTGGCAGTTCTGAGCGGCACGCGCTTTATCCGATAAAAAAACCCGGCATGCATGCCGGGTTTTTTTATCGATCGCGCGGCCTTCGACGCGCGCCAAGGGCACGCGCGAAGAACACACGCGAAGATCACACGCTCAAGGCACGCGCCGGTCCGCGCGATGCTCGGCAAAAAATTCCTCGACGACCTCGATCTCGCGCGTGCGCTTGAACGGCGGCAGGCTCTGCCAGATCCGCCGCCCGTAAGGCTTGTCGACGAGCCGCGTGTCGCAGATCATCAGCACGCCGCGGTCGGTCTCCGCGCGAATCAGCCGGCCCGCGCCCTGCTTCAGCGTGATCACCGCCTGCGGCAGCTGATGCACCGCGAACGGGCTCAGACCCTTCTTCGCAAGCGCATCGAGCCGGGCGGCGAGCACCGGATCGTCGGGCGGCGCGAACGGCAGCTTGTCGATCACGACGAGCGACAGCGCGTCGCCGCGCACGTCGACGCCCTCCCAGAAGCTCTGGCTGCCGACGAGGATCGCGTTGCCGTACGCACGGAAGCGGTCGAGCAGCTCGGTGCGGCTCGCGTCGCCCTGCACGAGGAGCGGCGTGTTCCAGCCGCGCGCGTCGATCACGTCGCGCAGCTTCGCGGCGATCCGGTCGACCGCGCGCAGCGTCGTGCACAGCATGAACACGCCGCCGCCGGACGCCTCGATCGCCGGCAGCGCGGCATCGAACACCGCGTCGGTGAACGCCGGCGACGACGGCTGCGGCAGATTGCGCGGCACATACAGCAGCCCTTGCGTCTGGTAGTCGAACGGGCTCGCGAGCGTCATCGAGCGGCGCGAGCTGAGGCCCATCTGCGCCGCGTAGTGCGTGAAATCGCCGCGCACCGACAGCGTCGCCGACGTGAAGATCCACGCGCGCGGCACGCCCGCTCGCTGCTTCGCGAAGATCGGCGCGACGGACAGCGGCGTCTCGTGAAGTTGCACCGTATGCGAGAACACCTCGACCCAGCGCACCCGCTCGTTCTGATCGTCGCCAACGGCCGCCGCATCGGTGCCGCCCGCCGGCTTCCCGGCTTTTTTCTCCGACGGCTTCCCGGTCGACTTCTCGGCCAACTTCGCGGCGCCATCGGGCACGACCCAGCCCGCGAGCAGATCCTGCAGCTCGCGCGCGCGCCGCAGGCACGCGCCGAGCGATTCTGCGCGCTCCGCCTGGCTCGCGAGCGCGCTCGCGAGCGCGTCGAGCGCCGCCTCGAGCCCGTCGAGCGCGCCGAACAGCGGATGATCGTCACCGAGCTGCGCGAGCGACATGCGCACGATCGTGTCGTCGGCGAACGCGAGCCGCACATCGCGCGCCGCCCGCTCGAGCGCGCCGCCGAGCTTCACCCACTCGACCGCGTCGCGCGCATGGCTCAGGCCCTCCGCGACCGAATCGCGCGCGAGCTCGAGGATCTGCGTCGTCGACAGCGTCTCGCCGAAGAACAGCGTCGCCGTCTCCGGAAGCTGATGCGCTTCGTCGAATACGATCGTGTTCGCGGTCGGCAGCAGTTCGGCCATCCCGGTGTCGCGCAGCATGATGTCCGCGAAGAACAGGTGGTGATTGACGACGACGATGTCCGCCTGCTGCGCCTCGCGGCGCGCCTGCATCACGAAGCACTCCTTGTAATGCGGGCACTCCTGGCCGAGGCAGTTGTCGCGCGTCGACGTGACCATCGACCAGACGGGCGCGTTCTCCGGCACGCTCGCGAGCTCGGCCTTGTCGCCGCTTCTCGTGATCTTCGCGAAGCGGACGATCTCCTGCAGATACGCGGTGTCCTGGCGCGACGGCAGCCGGCCGTTGTCCGCGGTGCGCTGCAGGTAGTAATGACACAGATAGTTCGCGCGGCCCTTCAGCATCGCGACCGTCACCGGCACCGCGAGCGCGTCGCGCACGGTCGGGATGTCGCGCTGGAACAGCTGATCCTGCAGATGCTTCGTGCCGGTCGACACGATCACCTTGCCGCCCCACAGCATCGCGGGCACCAGGTACGCGTACGTCTTCCCGGTGCCGGTGCCGGCCTCGACGATCAGCGTGTTGTCGCCCGCGTCGTCGCCCGACGGCGCGGCCTGTTCGGGCGTCTCGGCCGCGTCGGCCGCATCGGCGCCGCCGCCCAGGCGTCGCGCCGGACGCTTGCGCGTATCGAAGATCTCGGGCTCGGGCAGGCTTCGCGCGGACGCCTCCATCGCAGCGGCGACCGCGCGCGCCATCTCGATCTGCGAGGCGCGCGGCCGATAGCCGTCGAGCGCGCGCGCGAACAGGCCGCCGTCGCCGAAGATCGTGTCGAGCTCGTCGACGCGCTTCCTGCTCGGCGCATGAGCGGATTCGGGCGCACGAACACGCCCGGCGGACGCGTCGTCCGGCCGGGCATCGGGTGTGGCTTCAAGCGGTGAATTCAAGGCAAGCGATTCCTGTGTCCAGCGCCCGTCGCGGCGCCGGCGCTTGCCAGGCCGCGCTCAGGCGCGCTTATCCGGTTCGAGCTGCGACTGCAGCATGATGATCTTGTCTTTGGCCAGCAGCTTTTCCTTCTTGAGCCTGTGCAGCGTGATGTCGTCGATGTCGGAACGCCCTTCCTTCAGCTCGATTTCTCGCGCAAGCTGATTGTGATGCTCCTCCAATGCAGCCAAACGGTTGTGCAATTCCTGCTGCTGGTCCGCATGACGGTTTTGCATACTCGCCTCCTCATCGAAACGGCACGCCTGCATCGACGCCGGCGCGCCCGAGATTGCTTGTCGATCAACCTGCCGACTCGTTACTGCCCTTGCTGCTGTTGCTGCTGCTTCGCCTTTTCGGCCGCATCCTTCTGGCGCTGCTCGACATCGGCCTTGTGCTGCGTGGCCTGCCGCTGCTTGTCGTTGAAGCGCTCGACATTGTTCGCGCGCTCCTGCGCCTTCTGCGCGGCCTGCTGGTGCGCATCGTCGAGCTTGCGCTGGAAATCGGCCTGCTTCCGGTCGTACGCCTGCCGGCTCGCCGCGTGCTGCGGCGCGTCCGCGCCGCGCTGCGCCTGCTTCAGCGCGCTCTGCTGTTGCTTGTCGCGATAAGCGGCCGCATTCGCCGCCTCGTTCGCCGCGCGCTGCGGCGCCTGCGCGGCGTCCTGCGCCTGCTTCAGCGCGATCTGCTCGTCGCGGCGCTGCGCGTGCGCCGCGCGCGCCTCGTCGTCGAGCGCGAGCTGCTCGTGCGAAATGCGCGTGCGCTCGTCGCGCATCTGCTCACGCGCATTGTCGAGACAATGGTTGACGAAAAATTTGCCGTAGCAGTCGTGCTGAGCCACCGCATAACGATAATCGTTTTCCGCGGCACGCTGATCGAGCACTTTTTGGCGGGCGGCGAAATTCTGATCGACCGCGGCCGCATCGGACGCGGCATCGGGCACCGAAGCGGCAACGGCATCCGGCGCCTGCGCGCGCACGCCGGACGGCCCGAGCGACAAAGCCGCGACGAGCGCTGCGCCGAGCGCGACGAGAGGAAAGCGGGAGATTGGCAACGTCATAGGAAAGCTGCGGGACATGCGTCAAATTCTATCACCGTGCGGATGGGGGCTCCGCCATTTATGGCAAAATGCCCCGCTTCATTCACCCGCGACGCCGTGCACGCAGCCTGGCCGGCGGCGCGACATTGCGACGCAGACGCACATCAACGACATGACGGACACCGTAGCACTCAAGATCGTACAGCGCATCGCGACCGAACTGACCGTGCAGCCGCGCCAGGTCGCGGCGGCCGTGCAACTCCTCGACGAGGGCGCGACCGTTCCGTTCATTGCCCGGTACCGGAAGGAAGTCACCGGCAATCTCGACGACACGCAGCTCCGGCAGCTCGAAGAGCGCCTGCTGTATCTGCGCGAGCTCGAGGAGCGCCGCGCGACGATCGTCGCGAGCATCGACGAACAGGGCAAGCTGACCGACGAGCTGCGCGCCGCGATCGACGCCGCCGACAGCAAGCAGGTGCTCGAAGACCTTTATCTGCCGTACAAGCCGAAGCGCCGCACGCGCGCGCAGATCGCCCGCGAGGCCGGCCTCGAGCCGCTCGCGCACGCGCTGCTCGGCAACCCGATGCTCGATCCGCAGGCCGAGGCCGCCGCGTACGTGGACGCCGGGAAAGGCGTCGCCGACGTGAAGGCCGCGCTCGACGGTGCGCGCGACATTCTGTCCGAGCAGTTCGGCGAAACGGCCGAGCTGCTCGGCAAGCTGCGCGACTATCTGCAGAGTCAGGGCGTCGTGTCGTCGGCGGTCGTCGAAGGAAAGGAAAACGAGGAAGGCGAGAAATTCCGCGACTATTACGACTACGCGGAAACGATCCGGACCGTGCCGTCGCACCGCGCGCTCGCGCTGTTCCGCGGCCGCAACGCCGGGGTGCTGACGGTCAAGCTCGGGCTCGGCGAAGAGCTCGACGCGCAGGTGCCGCATCCGGGCGAAGCGATGATCGCGCGCCATTTCGGGATCGCGAACCAGGGCCGTCCGGCGGACAAGTGGCTGTCCGACGTGTGCCGCTGGTGCTGGCGCGTGAAGGTGCAGCCGCACATCGAGAACGAGCTGCTCACGCAACTGCGCGAGAGCGCCGAGCACGAGGCGATCCGCGTGTTCGCGCGCAACCTGAAGGACCTGCTGCTCGCCGCTCCGGCCGGCCCGAAGGCCGTGATCGGTCTCGACCCCGGCCTGCGCACCGGCGTGAAGGTCGCGGTCGTCGACCGTACCGGGAAAGTGCTCGCGACCGACACGATCTACCCGCACGAGCCGCGCCGCGACTGGGACGGTTCGATCGCGAAGCTCGCGCGCATCGCCGCGGCGACGCAGGCCGAGCTCATCAGCATCGGCAACGGCACCGCATCGCGCGAAACCGACAAGCTCGCGAGCGAGCTGATCGCGAAGCATCCGGATCTGCGGCTGCAGAAGATCGTCGTATCGGAGGCCGGCGCGTCGGTCTATTCGGCATCCGAGCTCGCCGCGAAGGAATTCCCGGAGCTCGACGTGACGCTGCGCGGCGCTGTGTCGATCGCGCGCCGCCTGCAGGATCCGCTCGCGGAGCTCGTGAAGATCGAGCCGAAGGCGATCGGCGTCGGCCAGTATCAGCACGACGTGAACCAGCGCGAGCTCGCGCGCTCGCTCGACGCGGTCGTCGAGGATTGCGTGAACGCGGTCGGCGTCGACGCGAACACCGCGTCGGCCCCGCTGCTCGCGCGCGTGTCGGGCCTCAATGCGACGCTCGCGCGCAACATCGTCGACTATCGCGACGCGAACGGCCCGTTCCCGTCGCGCGAGCATCTGCGCCGCGTGCCGCGCCTGGGCGACAAGACGTTCGAGCAGGCCGCCGGCTTCCTGCGGATCAACGGCGGCGAGAACCCGCTCGACCGCTCGTCGGTGCACCCGGAGGCGTATCCGGTCGTCGAGCGGATTCTCGCGAAGGTCAAGAAACGCATCGACGACGTGCTCGGCAGCCGCGACGCGCTCGCGGGCCTGTCGCCGGCCGAATTCGTCGACGAACGCTTCGGGCTGCCGACCGTGCGCGACATCCTCGCCGAGCTCGAGAAGCCGGGCCGCGATCCGCGCCCCGAATTCAAGACCGCGACGTTCCGCGACGGAGTCGAGAAGGTGTCGGATCTCGTGCCGGGGATGATCCTCGAAGGCGTCGTGACAAACGTCGCGGCGTTCGGCGCGTTCGTCGACATCGGCGTGCATCAGGACGGGCTCGTCCACGTCTCCGCGATGTCGACGAAATTCATCAAGGATCCTCACGAAGTCGTGAAGGCCGGTCAGGTCGTCAAGGTGAAGGTGCTCGACGTCGACGTGAAGCGCCAGCGGGTCGCGCTGACGATGCGCCTCGACGACGACGCGTCCGCCGGCCCCACCGCGCGCGGCGGCGCGCAGCAGGAGCGCGGCGGCGCGGGCCGCGGCGCCGGACGTGGTGCGGGCCCCGGCCGCTCACGCGAGCCGGAGCCGGCCGGCGCGATGGCCGCGGCGTTCGCGAAGCTCAAGCGCTGAGCGAACCACCGGCAAGCTGCTGCCAAGCCGTCCCACGAAAACCCGCCCTTCCCGGCGGGTTTTTCTTTTTAACCTCGGGGTGCGACGTCATCTTCGACAGGATGAAAATGGGACAAATTTATTTCGCCGTCATTCCATTATTCCGTTATTGAGCCGCGATATAAAACAATCGATCATTCCGCATCGAAATTCTTGACGGCATAAATCCAGCACATAAAATGATCCATCAAAGCGAGCTCGCGGGCTGCCCACCGACGGCCCGCCACGGGCGCCCGGCCAGTGATCCTGGGCTCGGCGCCGTCGCGCCGGACGTGTTCCACCGCGCGGACGTGCAGGCGCTGTGCCGTCACGCGAACAATATCGTCTGCTGGAGCAACGACATCCAGAGCCTGGGCGTCGAGGCGCGCCAGCCGGGCCAGTTCAGGAACATGGTGGTGATTCACGCGTCGCTCGGCCACACGCTGCAGGAAAGCGTCGACTACACGGCCGCGCGCGTACGCGCCGAGATCGATGCATTCGTGCGGCGCGCCGATGCGCTGATGCCGCTCGCCGACGCCCGTCTGCTCGGCCTCGTCGACGGATTCAAATTCTGGATACGCGGCTATCTGGATTGGGTCGCGATGGATACGCAGCGCTATGCGGCCGCGTTCGCCGCGGACGACGCCGACGATCGCGGACTCATCGTGAACTGATCGCCGACTGATCACGCTGCCGGCGGATACGGCGCGCGGCTGAGCAGCCGGCGCCACGCGCCGCGTCAGATCTCGATCTTCGTGCCGAGCTCGACGACGCGGTTCGCCGGAATCTCGAAGAAGTCGGTCGGCTTCGCCGCGTTCTGGTGCATCCACGCGAACACGCGCTCGCGCCAGATCGACATGCCCGGAAGCTGCGTCGGCACGACCGTCTCGCGCGCGAGGAAGAACGACGTGTCCATCAACTCGAACGTCATGTCGTGCGTGCGGCCGAACTCCTCGAGCACGGCCTTCACGTCCGGCGTCTCGTTGAAGCCGTACTGGGCCTTCACGACGTAGAGGCCGCTACCGACGTCGCGCACGGCCATCCGCTGGTCGTCGCGCACGTACGGGATGTCGCGCGTGACGAACGTCATGAAGATCGTCCGCTCGTGCAGCACCTTGTTGTGCTTCAGGTTGTGCAGCAGGCTGACGGGCACCAGCGTGTCGTTGCCGGTCAGGTAGATCGCGGTGCCCGACACGCGATGCGGCGGGTGCGCGAGCAGCCCCTGCAGGAACGGCTCGAGCGGAATACCGTCGGCGGCGGTGCGCTCCTTGACGATATGGCGCCCCTTGTACCAGGTCATCAACAGGAAGAACAGCAGCGCGCCGATCCCGAGCGGCAGCCAGCCACCCTGCGCGACCTTCAGCAGGTTCGCGCCGAAGAAGCCGAGATCGATCGCCATGAACACCGTGATCACGGCCCCGACCATCAGCTTGTTCCAGTTCCACACCTTGACCATCACGACGCACGCGAGCACGGTCGTGATCACCATCGTCGCGGTCACCGCGATGCCGTACGCGGCGCCGAGCGCGTCGGAGCTCTTGAAGCCGAGCACGATGCAGAGGATCACGAACAGCAGCAGCCAGTTCACGACCGGCACGTAGATCTGGCCGATCGCGAGCTCGGACGTGTGCAGCACCTTCATCCGCGGCACGTAGCCGAGCTGGATCGCCTGCGACGTCAGCGAGTACGCGCCCGAGATCACCGCCTGCGACGCGATCACGGTCGCGACCGTCGACAGCACGACGAGCGGCAGCAGCCCCCAGTCGGGCGCGAGCAGGAAGAACGGGTTCTCGATCGCCTTCGGGTTGGCGATCAGCAGCGCGCCCTGCCCGAAATAGTTGAGGACCAGCGACGGGATCACGAGCACGTACGCGGCGAGGCGAATCGGCTTCGCGCCGAAGTGGCCCATGTCCGCGTACAGCGCTTCCGCGCCGGTCAGCACGAGCACGACCGAGCCGAGCACGACGTAGGCCTGCAGCAGGTGCGCGGCCATGAACGACACCGCGTAGTACGGATTGATCGCCTGGACGATCGTCGGCACCTGCGCGATGTGATAGACGCCGAGCACCGCGAGCACGACGAACCACACCACCATGATCGGGCCGAACAGCTTGCCGACCGTCGCGGTGCCGTGGCGCTGGATCCAGAACAGCGCGATCAGGATCACGATCGTGATCGGCATCACCAGTTCGGCCATCTTCGGTGCCGCGAGCTCGAGCCCCTCGACCGCCGACAGCACCGAGATCGCGGGCGTGATCACCGCGTCGCCGTAGAACATGCACGCGCCGAAGATCCCGAGCGCCATCAGCGCGCCGGCGAATTTCGATCTCGAATCGAACGGCCGCAGCGCCAGCGCCATCAGCGCGAGCACGCCGCCCTCGCCGCTGTTGTCGGCGCGCATCACGAACAGCAGATACTTGACGCCCACCACCATCACGATCGCCCAGAACAGCAGCGACGTGACGCCGAGGATCGAGTGTTGCGTGAGAGGAATACCGTGCGCGGGGCTGAACGCTTCTCTCAGCGAATACAGCGGGCTCGTGCCGATGTCGCCGAACACGACGCCGATCGCAGCGATCGCGAGTGCCTGCAGCGAGTGTTGTTGAGCATGCGCTTGATTCGTATCAGTCATAAGCAGCGAAACCATCCGTTCCGGGGTCGGGCAAAACGAGCGCTATTCTACCTGCGGGCCGTGAAAACGCCGCCTTGCGATGTTGCCGCCATGCGACGAGCCCTTGACCGGCGGCCTGGAACGGGGTCAGGTCACCCCGCCAGGGTCGCCATCATAGCCGCGACCGCACGTTCTGCCTACCAACGAAGCCGCGCGCGCATGAAAAAGGCGCCGCAAGCGGCGCCTTGGCGGAAACGGCGAGCGGGACGGCGCGCTTACGCGTCGGCGCCGTCGCGGCGCGCGCGGCCACGCTTGATCCACGCCTCGAGATTGTGCGGGCGAACCGTGTCCCACTCCTCGAACGGCTGGTGAATCCACGGGTTCGTCGGCAGCGGCTGCACGTAGTAGTCGGGTTGCACCTTCGAGCAGCCCTTGTACCAGAGCACCGCCGAGCGGACCGACGTGACCGACGGATAGCGCTCCTTCAGATGCTCCTGCACGCGCGCGAGCGTGACGCCCGAATCGACGAGATCGTCGACGAGCAGCACGTTGCCCGAGAGATTGCCGCGCGTCATCGTGATGTACTGCGCAATGTCGAGCTGACCCTGCTCGCGCCCGGCCGCCTCGCGGTACGAGCTCGTCGCGAGAATCGCGAGCGGCACGTCGTAGATGCGCGACAGCTGATCGCCGACACGCAGGCCGCCGCGCGCGAGGCACAGGATCTGGTCGAACTTCCAGCCGGACTCGTGCACCTGCAGCGCGAGCAATTCGATCAGACGGTGATACTCGCTCCAGCCGACCCACAGATTGCGGTCGTCGTTGCGCGGATCGGTCATTTCGAGCGTCATCGGATTGTTCTGCGTCATCGTGTTACACCTTGAACGGATGGCGCAGCAGAATCGTCTCGTCGCGGTCCGGGCCCGTCGACACCATGTCGACCGGCACGCCCGCCACTTCCTGCACGCGGCTCAGATACGCGCGCGCGTTGGCCGGCAGCGCGTCCCACGACTTGATGCCGACGGTGCTTTCCTTCCAGCCGGAGAACGTCTCGTAGACCGGCTCGCAGCGCGCGACTTCGGCGGCGCCGCGCGGCAGGATATCCACGTCCTGGCCATCGATCTTGTAGCCGACGCAGAGCTTCACTTCGTCGAGGCCGTCGAGCACGTCGAGCTTCGTCATGCAGAGGCCCGACACGCCGTTGATCTGGATCGAGCGGCGCAGCGCGGCCGCGTCGAGCCAGCCGGTGCGGCGCGGACGGCCGGTGACCGAGCCGAACTCCTTGCCGACGTTCGCGAGCGTGATGCCGACCTGATCCTGACGCTTCGGATTGTCCGCATCGTACAGCTCGCTCGGGAACGGGCCCGCGCCGACGCGCGTGCAGTACGCCTTCGTGATGCCGAGGATGTAGTTGAGCTTGTGCGGACCGACGCCCGCGCCGGCCGCGGCCGCGCCGGCGACGCAGTTGCTCGACGTGACGAACGGATAGGTGCCGTGGTCGATGTCGAGCAGCGTGCCTTGCGCGCCTTCGAACAGCAGGTTGCGGCCCGCGTTGTTTTCCTCGTACAGGCGGCGCGACACGTCGGCGACCATCGGCTTCAGGCGATCCGCGTAGCCGAGCATCGTGTCGAGCGTCGACTGGAAGTCGACCGCGTTGCCGCCCAGGTACTGGGTCAGCACGAAGTTGTGGTAGTCGAGGTTTTCGCGCAGGCGGTCCGCGAAGGTGCTCGCGTCGAACAGATCCTGCACGCGCAGCGCGCGGCGGCCGACCTTGTCCTCGTACGCGGGCCCGATGCCGCGGCCCGTCGTGCCGATCTTGCCCGCGCCCTTGCGCGCTTCGCGCGCCTGGTCGATCGCGATGTGATACGGGAGGATCAGCGTGGCCGCTTCGGAGATGAACAGACGCTCCCGCACGTTCAGGCCGGCGTCTTCGAGCTCGCCGATTTCCTTGAACAGCGCTTCGGGGGACAACACGACGCCGTTGCCGATGTAGCAGGCGACGCCATCACGCATGATGCCCGACGGGATGAGGCGCAAGATCGTCTTCTTGCCGCCGATGATGAGGGTGTGGCCGGCGTTGTGGCCGCCCTGGAAACGCACGACGCCGTGGGCGTGGTCCGTCAGCCAGTCGACGATCTTGCCTTTGCCTTCATCACCCCACTGCGTTCCCACGACGACGACGTTGCGCCCGGGAGTCACGTTCACTGCGCTGGCAGACATGTTGATTCGTTAGCTGGTTAAAAACGTATTTTACCTAGGTTCGCGCCCGGTTCCGAATTTTTCCGTTTCGCGTCAACGGTATGGCACCCGGAACGGCACCCGGAATCCGGCGCGACCGCCCATCAGCGCGGCTCGACCACCCACGCGCCGTTGCGCTCGACGAGCGCGCGATCGCACGCGAACTCGTCCAGCACGTGATCGTGCCCCGGCAGCGCCTGGATCACGACTTCGCCCGCATCGCGCAGCGCGGACACCGCCGCGCGCAGCGCGCCGTCCTGCGCCCACGGCGCGAGGATCGCGGTGCCGCGCGCCTCGACCGGCGAGATCCGCGCGATTTCGCGCAGGTCGAGCGAAAACCCGGTCGCGGGCCGCGCACGGCCGTACGCCTGCCCGACGTGGTCGTAGCGGCCGCCGCGCGCGACCGCGTTCGGCACGCCGTCGACGTAGGCGGAGAACATCGCGCCGCTGTGGTACGCGTAGCCGCGCAGATCCGCGAGATCGATCGCGACCTCCGCACCCTGGACCTGCGCCGCGAGCTGCGCGAGATCGTCGAGCGCGCGCGTGATCTCCGGCAGCGCCGGCAAGACTTTGCGCGCTTCGTCGAGCACGCTCGCGTCGCCGTACAGATGCGGCAGCGCGCGCAGCGCGGTGCGTGTGTCGGCATCGAGATCGCCGGTCAGCTCCACGATCAGCGGCACGTCCTTGCCCGCGAGCGCGTCGTACAGCGCTTCGCCGCGCTCGGCGGCGCGCGCGTCGCGCGCGAACAGCGCGGCCAGCACGCCCGCGTGGCACAGATCGAGGCGGATTTTCGACAGGCCGGCCAGATGCAGCGCGTCGAGCATCAGCTGCTGGACCTCGAGATCGGCCTCGAGCCCCGCGTGGCCGTAGATTTCGGCGCCGATCTGGATCTGCTCGCGCGTCGCGTGCAGCCCGCGCGGCCGCGTATGCAGCACGTTGCCCGCATAGCAGAGGCGCGTGACGCCCTGGCGGTTCAGCAGATGCGCGTCGATGCGCGCGACCTGCGGCGTGATGTCGGCGCGCAGGCCGAGCGTGCGGCCCGACAGTTGATCGACGAGCTTGAACGTGCGCAGGTTCAGATCGTTGCCGCCGCTCGTCAGCAGCGACTCGAGATATTCGAGCAGCGGCGGCATCACCATCTCGTAGCCGTACGAACGGAAGCGGTCGAGCAGCCTGCGGCGCAGCTCCTCGATCTTGCGCGCTTCCGACGGCAATACGTCGGCGATATTCTCGGGAAGTAACCAGGTCGACATCGGTACGGTCCTACGACGGGGAACAAGGCGCGCGACACGCGCGCCGCGGTTGATAGGTTGAATCCTGGACGGACGGCGGATGCGCGGTCCGGATCGGGTTTCCGGTCAGGGCTCCGGTCAGGTCTGCGCTCAGGTGGCGAGCATCAGCAGCGCGAGCCCGAGCCCCATCACGATCAGCCCGCCGATCCGGATATGATGCGGCGGCCGCTCCGCTATTCTACGAAACGTATCGCGCCACGCGACCGGAAACACGAACGGGAAAATCCCTTCGATGATCAGCATCAGCGCGACGGCAAGCAACAACGATCCAGCCAGATCCATGCGATCGACGGCGCCGCGCTGCGCGGCGCCCCTTGTATCAGTGTTTGCGGGAAGCGGACGCCGGCGCGGCGTCGCCCGTCGGGCTGCGCATGAAGCGGAAGAACTCGCTGTCCGGATCGACGACGATCACGTCGTTGCGCTTGAAGCTGTTCCGGTACGCCTGCAGGCTCGCGTAGAACTTGTAGAACTCCGGATCGCGGCCGAACGCGTCGGCCGCGATCGTCGCCGCCTTCGCATCGCCCTCGCCCTTGATCGTCTGCGCGCTCTTGTACGCATTCGCGAGCACCGCCTGCTGCTCCTGCTCCGCGTCGGCCTTGATCGTCTCGACCTGCGCGCCACCCTCCGCGCGCACCTGCGCGGCCTGCGCGTGCAGCGCGGCGATCATCCGCTGATACGCGGCGTCCGCCTGGTCGGCCGGCAGATCGACGCGCGTGAGCTGCACGTCGACGACGTCGACGCCGAGCCCGGCCGCCCGCGCCTGCAGCGCGTTGCGCGCATCGTCGGCGATCGCGCGCTGGCCGCCGATCGCGTCGTCGAGCGCGCGCTTGCCGATCGCGTCGCCGAGCGCGCCCTTCAGCGCGGCATTCAGCCGGTCCGCCGCACCCTGCGGATCGCCGCCGGTCTCGCGGAAATATTTCATCGGATCCGTGACGCGATACTTGACCGCGTAGCCGACGAGCAGGTTGTGCTTGTCGTCGGTCGCGTACTGCTGCAGGTCGGCCGAATCGAGCGACTGCAGGCGCATGTCGACGAGGGTCGCCGTCTGCAGCGGCGGCGGCAGCTTGAAGTGCACGCCGGGGCCGACGAGGACCGGCTCGGTGCCGGCGCGCCCCGCGAGCACGGCCGCGTAGCGCGGATCGACGGTCAGAATGGTCGACGAGGCGGCAAACGCGACGATCAGGATCGCGACGACGAGCGCAATGATTCGATTCATGGCATGCGCTCCCGTCACGGCTGATCGTCGTCGCGCGATCGGCTGCGAAGCACGTCGCGCGAGCGCACCGACGAGCCGGCGTCCGGCGCGGACGCGGCCGGTGCCGCGCTGGCGGACGCGGCCGAAGCCGAAGCCGTTGCAGCAGGCGCCTGAACGCCTTGCGCCGACGACGCGCCCGTGCCGCTTTCCGCGTTCTGACGCCCCTGCGCGACGATCTTGTCGAGCGGCAGATACAGCAGGCTGTTGCCCGTCTTGCTGCCGACGTAGATCTTCGTCGAATTCGAATAGATTTCCTGCATGGTCTCCAGATACATCCGTTCGCGGATCACGGCCGGCGCTTTCGCGTACTGCGCGTAGACCTGCTTGAAGCGCTCGGCGTCGCCCTCGGCCTGCGAGACGACACGATCGGCGTACGATTTCGCGTCGTCGATCATCTTCGCGGCGTCGCCCTGCGCCTTCGGCAGCAGATCGTTCGCATACGCCTGCGCGGCGCGCTTCGCGGCCTCGCGCGCATCACGCGCGCCCGACACCTCCGCGTACGCGGCCTGCGTCTGCTCGGGCGCCGCGACGCCCTGCATCGTCACGCCGGTGACTTCGAGGCCCGTCTGGTAGCGGTCGAGATCGTGCTGGATCGCTTCGGTGAGTTGCTGGCGCAGCGCGTCGCGGTCCTGGCTCAGCACGTCGGTCGCGCTGCGCATGCCGACGATCGAGCGCACCGCCGCCTGCGCGGACTGCATCAGGCTGTGCTCGGGATCGGCGCCGCGGAACAGATAGTCGGTGGCCGAGCGGATCCGGTATTGAACGGCGAAGCGCACGTCGACGACGTCCGCGTCGCGCGTGAGCATCGACGATTCCTTCACGTTCGACGGCCGCACGACGTTGTTGCGGCCGATCTCGATCGAGCGGACCTGCGACGTATCGACGATGTCCTGCGTGCCGAACGGATAAGGCAGGCGCCAGTGCACGCCCTGCTCGACGGTGCCCGCATAGCGGCCGAGCTGGAGCACGACGCCGGTCTGGCCTTCCTGCACGACGAACAGCCCGCTGCCGGCGTACATCGCGATCAGCACGCCGATCACGATGCCGATACCGATCCGCGCCGCGCGGCCGTTGTCCGGGCGCAGGCCGTTGCCGCCCTTGCCGCCGAACATTCCGCTCAGGCGCCGGTTGAAGTTCCGCCACATTTCGTCGAGATCGGGCGGGCCATCGCCGTCACCGCCCGGCGGCCGTTTCGATTCGTTGGCGCGGGGTTTGGCTTCGCCATTGCCGTCGCCACGCCCCCAGCGGGGATCGTTGATCGACATCGAGGCGCGCTTGCGCAGCCAGGTACTCCGCTCTTTGTATTCGTTCACCAGAGTGTGTTCACCAGAATGGGCGCCAGCGGCCCGACCGAGCCGGTCAGCGCCCAGGTTCGGAAACCGTGTGGTCTTCGTGTGATTCCGCCGGCGCGCCGTCGAGCGCGCCGTCGAGCGCGCAGTTGAACGAGCCTGCGCCGGAAAGATGTTCCGCGCTAGCGATCTCGGCAATGGCGGCGCGCAGCGCGTCCAAACCCTGACCGGTGCGCGCGCTCAAAAAGACGCGCGAAATATTACCATACTCGTCCCGCTCGACCGCGTCGGCACGGGCCGCCAGCTCGGGCACCGCGTCGATCTTGTTGAACACGAGCACCTGGCGGATCGTGTCCGCGCCGATCTCGTGGAGCACGCCGTTCACCTGCTCGATCTGCTCGAGCCGCACCGCGCTCGACGCATCGACGACATGCAGCAGCAGATCCGCGTGGATCGTCTCCTCGAGCGTCGCGCGGAACGCGGCAACGAGCTGGTGCGGCAACTCGCGGATGAAGCCGACCGTGTCGGACACGACGATCTGGCCGACGTCGTCGCCGAGATAGACGCGCCGCGACGTCGTGTCGAGCGTCGCGAACAGCTGGTCGGCCGCATACGCCTGCGCTTTCGTCAGCGCATTGAAGAGCGTCGACTTGCCCGCATTCGTATACCCGACGAGCGACACCGACATCGTGCCGCTCCGCGCGCGCTGACGGCGCTGCGTGCTGTGCTGGCGGCGAAGCCTGTCGAGCCGCGACTTCAGCATCTTGATCCGCTCGCCGATCAGCCGGCGGTCGGTTTCGAGCTGGGTTTCGCCGGGGCCGCGCAGGCCGATACCACCCTTTTGCCGCTCGAGGTGAGTCCACGCGCGGATCAGCCGCGTCGACAGATACTGGAGCTGCGCGAGTTCGACCTGCAGCTTGCCTTCGTGGCTGCGCGCGCGCTGCGCGAAGATATCGAGGATCAGGCTCGTGCGGTCGACGACGCGCCGGTTCAGCGCGCGCTCCAGATTGCGCTGCTGCGCGGGCGCGAGTGCGTGATTGAAGATGACGATTTCGACGTCGTTCGCGTCGCAGGCAAGCCGCAGTTCTTCGGCTTTGCCGCTGCCGACGAACATCGCGGCATCGGGGCTCGACCGGCGGCCGGTCAGCGTGACGGCGGGGTGTGCTCCCGCGCTGGTTGCGAGGAGGCTCAGTTCTTCGAGGCTGGCGTCGAAATCGGTCTTGCCGAAGTCGATACCGACGAGCGCTGCGTTGATCAAATTGTCGGCTATCAAGTCAGGGAAAGGCGGCTGGCGTCGGTCGCATGCGGCAAACGGCGCCAGCCGCGTCAAAGGTTAGGACGATGCTTCCGCATCCGGGTGGAAGTTCACGGGACGCGCGGGCACGACGGTCGAAATCGCGTGCTTGTAAACCATCTGGGTCACCGTATTCCGGAGCAACACGACGTACTGGTCGAACGATTCAATGTTCCCTTGGAGTTTGATGCCGTTGACGAGATAGATCGAAACGGGCACGTGCTCCTTGCGCAGTGCGTTCAAAAACGGGTCTTGTAACAATTGCCCTTTGTTGCTCATGGCGTACTCCATCTTGTGTTGCAGGTTGATTTGAATTGAGCCGAAGAAAAAGAAATCCGGCGTCAATCGCTACACTATAGCCGATTTTGCATGCCCCGCCCGGGCTGCGGCCATTCGGCCTACCCCTTCCTCTGCCTTGCCTGGCGTGCGAGACGGGCAATTCAGCTCTTGTCCGCGTACGGATTCGTCGTCGAACGGAACTCTATGCGCAATGGAGTCCCGGTCAGCGAGAAAGTTTCGCGGAAGCGATTTTCCAGATAGCGCTTGTAGGTTTCCGTGACGGCGTCGAGCGCGTTGCCGTGAATCACGATGATCGGCGGATTCTGCCCGCCCTGGTGCGCGTAGCGCAGCTTCGGGCGCACCGGACCACGGCGGCGCGGCTGCTGGAATTCGACCGCCTCGATCAGCGCGCGCGTGAGCTTCGGCGTCGGCAGTTTCGCCATCGCGGCCGCGTACGCGTCGTCGACCGAGCGCATCAGCGGGGCGATGCCCGTCTTCTCCGCGGCCGAGATGAAGTGGAACTTCGCGAACTCGAGGAATTTCAGCTTGCGGGTCAAATCCGCTTTCGTGCGCTCGCGCACGTGCGCATCGAGGCCGTCCCACTTGTTCACGCCGACGACGAGCGCGCGCCCCTGCTCGACGACGAAGCCCGCGATGTGCGCATCCTGGTCGGAAATGTCCTGGCGCGCATCCAGCAGAAGAATCACGACGTTCGCATCGGCGATCGACTGGAGCGTCTTCACGACCGAGAACTTCTCGATCGCCTCGAACACCTTGCCGCGCCGGCGCAGGCCGGCCGTGTCGATCAGCGTGTACTGCTTGCCGTTGCGCTCGAAGTCGACGTAGATCGAATCGCGCGTCGTGCCGGGCATGTCGAATGCGATCACGCGGTCTTCGCCGATCAGCGTGTTCACGAGCGTCGACTTGCCGACGTTCGGCCGGCCGACGATCGCGATCTTGGTTCCGCGCTTGCCCGCGTCGTCGTCGCTCTCCTCGGGCTGGCCGGCGTACGCGACGCCGAGCGCCTCGTTGATCATCTCGGTCACGCCGTCGCCGTGCGCGGCCGAAATCACGCGCGGATCGCCGAGCCCGAGCTCGTAGAAATCCGACGCGACCGCCGTGTACTTCATCCCCTCCGCCTTGTTGACGACGAGGAAGATCGGCCGGCCGGTCTTGCGCAGATAGTCGGCGATCGATTTGTCCTGCGGCGCGAGGCCGTTGCGGCCGTCGACGATGAACACGACGACGTCGGCCTCCTCGACCGCCTGCCGCGTCTGGCGCGCCATCTCGTGCAGGATGCCGTCCTTCGCGACCGGCTCGAAGCCGCCGGTGTCGACGACGAGATACGGCCGCTCGCCGACCCGCCCCTCGCCGTAGTGGCGATCGCGCGTCAAGCCGGGCAAATCGGCGACCAGCGCATCGCGCGAGCGCGTGAGCCGGTTGAACAGCGTGGATTTCCCCACATTGGGGCGCCCAACGAGGGCTATGACCGGTTTCATCTGATCTTGTCTACGGTGAAAGCGCAGCAGCGGGAAGCCCGCTGCTGCGGGCGGCTGCGCTGGATGCAAATTATCACGAATTCGCGCCGCGCCGGATGCGCGCGCGAGCGTGCGATGCGCGCCGGCGAACTTTCGCTCGAACGGTGCTGCCAAAAAAACCCAAGCGGCCGGACTCGCCGGCCGCTTTTAAATCGGGACGCCCGGTTAGGGACGCCCGCGCGCCGCCGCACTCAGTGCGGACGGAAGCCGTACAGGTCGCCGTCCTTCGTCTGCACGACGAGCGTGTCGCCCGCGAGGACCGGCGCCGCCGTGATCGGGCTGCCGTCGGTCTTCATCCGCGCGATGAACGCGCCGTCGTCGCGCGACAGGAAATGCACGTAGCCCTGATAGTCGCCCATCACGAGCGCGCGGCCGAGCAGATACGGCACGCCGACGTCACGGCTCTTCAGCTTGTCGTTGCGCCAGAGCGGGTTGCCGGTCGACGCGTCGTACGCGGTCACGACCGACCAGTCGTCGCCGCCCGCGACGATCGAATCGTCCTGCGCCAGCCCGCTGCGGCTCGAGAACGGCTTTTCCCACATCGGCCGGCCCGAGTTCGCATCGAAGCAGCCCATCTGGCCCTGGAACGTCACCGCGCACGTCTGAGCGCCGACGAGCGTCGGCGGGCCGCTCACGTCGTTGATCCGCTCGACTTCGGTCACGCCCTTCGGGAACGATACCGGCGTCTGCCAGTACGGTTCGCCGGTCTGCAGGTTGATCGCGACGAGCCCGCCGCCGGGGAAGCCGGCGAGCACCGCCGCATCGCCCGCGAACGTCATGCCGGCCGACACGCGCAGGTTCAGCGGCACCGCGCGGTTGCGGTAGTTCCACTTCTGCTCGCCCGTCTGCGCGGCGAACGCGATCACCTGGCCGTCGATCGTGCGCACGATCACGAGGCCGTTGCCGACGAGCGGCGGCGAGATGATCTCGCCCTGCACGTTCGACTTCCACAGCAGCTTGCCGTCCGGGCCGAGCACGAACACGCCGCCCTTCAGCGCGCCGACCGCGGTCAGGTTGCCGTCGCTGCCGACGCCGGCCGACAGGTCCGAATCGAGCTTCGCATGCCAGACTGTCTGGCCGGTCTTTCCGTCGATCTTCTCGACCGAGCCGTTCTCGCCCGCGGCATAGACCGCGTCGCCGACCGCGACCGGTGCGAACAGGTAGCGGCCGCTCTTGCCGACGCTCGCCTTCCAGACCTGTTGCACGTCAAGGACGGACTTGAACTCGGTAAGCGGCGTCGGCACGCGGCGCGCGTCCTTCGATGACGAGCAGGCCGCCAATGCCAGGACGGCCGCCGCGCAGGCAACGGGCACAGCGTAACGTTTCAGCAAATTCATCGGTTAGCGAAGCAGAAGTTGAGAGGTTGAAGGAGCCGCCGGATCAGCCGCCGAGCGCATCGAGCTTGAACTGCACGAGCTGGCGCGCGGACGAGTCGTCCTTCGGCAGGCTGTCGAGCGCGAGCTTGTACGCGGCGCGCGCGTCGTCGGCCTTGCCCTGCGCGGCGAGCAAGTCGCCGCGACGATCGGCCACGAGGCCCTTGAATGCGTCGTCGGCCGTGCCGGACAGTAGCGCGAGCCCGGCGTCGTACGCCTTTTCGTCGAGCAGCAGCGACGCGAGCCGCAGCCTCGCGATCTGCTTGTACTCGTCGTCCTTCGCGTGATCGACCGCCCACTGCAGCTGCGCCTTCGCGCCAGCCGTGTTGCCGGTGCCGTACAGCACCTTCGCGGCGGCGAGCGCGGTCATCTGCGCATACGGCGTGCCGCTGTACTTGTCTTCCATGTCGGACGACGCGCGGGCCATCTTCGCGCCGTCGTTCGCGGCGGCCGCCTGCAGCACCTGCTCGTAGAGGCCGGCCGCTTCCGCGGTCTGGCGGCGCTGCCAGTAATTCCAGCCGTTGAAGCCGGCCGCGACGACCAGCGCGGCGAGGACGATCCACGTGGTCAGGTTGCCCCAGCGGGCCCACCACGCCTTGAGGCTTTCAATCGATTCTTGTTCGTCGTGATAACTCATCGCGTAGCGATTCCTTCCTGTTCAGGCTTTTCCGGTCGAGCGAACGCGGTGCGATCAGTCTTCGCCGTCTTCGGCGGATGCAACCATCGCATTGATTAGAAATTCGGTCAAGTTTTCGACCGGCACGGTCTGCTGAGCGTTCTTCTCGCCTTCGTCGACCCCGCGCAGCGCCTTCACGCCGGCCGTGCCGTTCGCGATTTCGTCTTCGCCGAAGATCACCGCGAACGCGGCGCCGCTCGCATCCGCGCGCTTCATCTGCGACTTGAAGCTCGCTGACGCGCCGTCCGCGCTGCAGTGGAAGATCACGTCGAGGCCGGTGTCGCGCAGCCGCTCGGCGACAATGAACGCCTGCTCGCGCGCGGCGTCGCCCTGATGCACGACGTACACGTCGACGCCGTCCTGCTCCGGCACGAGGTCCTCTTCCTTCAGCAGCTCGAGGATCCGCTCGATGCCCATCGCCCAGCCGCATGCGGCCGTCGGCTTGCCGCCGAGCTGCTCGATCAGCGGATCGTAGCGGCCGCCCGCCGCGACCGTGCCCTGCGCGCCGAGCTTGTCGGTGACCCACTCGAACACGGTCAGGTTGTAGTAGTCGAGGCCGCGCACGAGACGCGGATTGATCGTGAACGGAATGTTGTTCGCCTTCAGCAGACGCTGCAGCCCGTCGAAGTGCGCACGCGACGCGTCGCCGAGGAAATCGATCAGCTTCGGCGCGTTCTGCGCGATCTCCTGCAGCGCCGGGTTCTTCGTGTCGAGCACGCGCAGCGGGTTCGTATAGAGGCGCCGCTGTGCGTCGGCGTCGAGCACGTCGACGTACTGCTCGAGATACTTGATCAGCTCGACGCGATGCGCGGCGCGCTCTTCGGCGAGGCCGAGCGAGTTGAGCTCGAGGCGGATGCCGGTCAGCCCGAGGTCGTCCCACAGGCGCTGGCACATCATGATGATTTCCGCATCCGCATCCGGGCCCGCGAAGCCGAGCGCCTCGACGCCGACCTGGTGGAACTGCCGGTAGCGGCCGCGCTGCGGACGCTCGTGGCGGAACATCGGCCCGATGTACCACAGACGCTTCGGGCCGTCGTACAGCATGTTGTGCTCGATCGACGCGCGCACGACGGCGGCCGTGTTCTCCGGACGCATCGTCAGGTTTTCGCCGTTCAGCGCGTCGGTGAAGCTGTACATCTCCTTCTCGACGATGTCCGTCACCTCGCCGATGCCGCGCGTGAAGAGCTGCGTATGCTCGACGATCGGCGTGCGGATGTTCTGGTAGCCGTATGCGCGCAGCAGCGATTTCGCGGTGGCTTCGAAGAATTCCCACAGGCCGGCATCCTGCGGGAGGATGTCGTTCATGCCCTTGACGCCCGCGAGCTTCTCGATCTTGCGTTTCTGTTCAGTCATCGATGTGTGGTTGACGGAGATTAATTCAGTGCAGCGGCTTGACCTTGGACGGCCCCGCCGTAAGTACGTTCGACGTAGTCGCTGACGATCTGCTGGAATTCCTCGGCGATGCGTTCGCCGCGCAGGGTCTTGACCTTCTCGCCGTCGATGAAGACGGGTGCGGCCGGGTTCTCACCCGAGCCCGGCAGGCTGATGCCGATGTTCGCGTGCTTCGACTCGCCCGGGCCGTTCACGATGCAGCCCATCACCGCGACGTGCATCTTCTCGACGCCCGGATAGTCCTTGCGCCAGGCCGGCATCTGCTCGCGCAGATACGTCTGGATCTGCATCGCGAGTTCCTGGAACAGCGTGCTCGTCGTGCGGCCGCAGCCGGGGCAAGCGATCACCATCGGCGCGAACGAGCGCAGGCCCATCGTCTGCAGGATCTCCTGCCCGACGATCACCTCGCCGGTGCGCGACGCACCCGGTTCCGGCGTCAGCGAGATGCGGATCGTGTCGCCGATGCCTTCCTGCAGCAGCACGCCGAGCGCGGCCGTCGACGCGACGATCCCCTTCGAGCCCATGCCCGCCTCGGTCAATCCGAGGTGCAGCGCGAAGCCGCAGCGTTGAGCGAGCTCGCGGTAGACGGCGATCAGGTCCTGCACGCCGCTGACCTTGCACGACAGGATGATCTTGTTGCGCGGCAGGCCGATCTCGACCGCGCGCTCGGCCGAGCCGATCGCCGACTGGATCAGCGCCTCGTACATCACGCTCTGCGCTTCCCACGGCTCGCTGCGCGACGCGTTCTCGTCCATCATCCGCGCGAGCAGATCCTGATCGAGGCTGCCCCAGTTCACGCCGATCCGCACCGGCTTGTCGTACCGGATCGCCGTTTCGATCATCTGCGCGAACTGCGTGTCGCGCTTCGCGCCCTGGCCGACGTTGCCCGGATTGATCCGGTACTTCGACAGCGCTTGCGCGCAGTCCGGGTAGTCGCGCAGCAGCAGGTGGCCGTTGTAATGGAAGTCACCGACGAGCGGCACCGTCACGCCCATCCGGTCGAGCTGCTCGCGGACCGCCGGCACCGCGGCCGCGGCTTCCGGCGTGTTGACCGTGATCCGCACGAGCTCGGAGCCCGCGTTCGCGAGTTCCTTGACCTGGATCGCGGTACCGATCGCGTCTGCGGTGTCGGTGTTCGTCATCGACTGCACGCGCACCGGCGCATCGCCGCCGATCGTCACGAGCTGCCCGCCCCAGCGGACATCCACCGCATGCGACACGCGGCGCGGCGCGTGCCCGCCGAACACCGGCTCGGTTGAACAAATCTGACTGCTGCGTGGGGATTGAGCTTCGGATTGCATCGATAGATCCATTTACGCCGAATGCGCCGCCGCGCGACGCACGAATTGAAAAAGCGCCGTGCCACGGCGCTTGACGTCAGGGCAACATGAAACGCGCCACGTTCCCCCGCGCCGCCGAATATTTTGCCGGATCGACGGGGTGTCCGTCGAAAGCGACCGCATCGAGGCCGGCCTTGTTGCCGATCGTCACCTTCAGCGGCGGGACACCGGCGACCTGCTTCGTCTCGCCCGCATGGACGAGCCCCGAGAACACTTCCTTGCCACTCTTGTCGCGCACGCCGAACCAGCTGTCCTGCTTGACCTTCAGCTCGACCATCGACTGCCCGGCGGCCAGCGCGACGCTGGCCGGCTGCGCGGCCGAAGCCGACGTGGCCACCGCTGCCGCGCTCGCGGCCGGCGCCGCGACGGTCGCGGGCTGCAATACGGGCTGCGATACGGGCTGCGATACGGGCACGGGCGCCGACACTGATGCCGACATCGGCGCCGACGCAACCGGCGCAGCTGCAGCGGCCACCTGCGAAGCCGCTGCCGACGCCGATGCGCCGGCCGGCGCGGCCGTATCGGTCGCCACGGTGGACGCTGCGGACGATACACCGCCCGCATTCGCGCCGTCGACGGCCGGCGCCGACGCGTTCTGCGCCGGCTGCGCGCCGGACCCGCCGCCCTTGAAGCGCGCGAGCCAGTTCGACGAATCGCCGCCAGTGTGCCACATCGCCGCGGCGATCAACGCAACGATCGCGGCGGCGGCGCCCCAGAGCCACGGCCGACGGCGCGACGAGCCGCCGAGCGAGATCGACACGCGCCCGCGCGGCAGATCCGTCCCCGCGGACGCCGGCAGCGACAGATCGACCGCCGGTTCGCCGCGTTCGCGCCGCAGTGCCTGCGCGAACGGCTCCGGATCGACGCCGAGCACCTTCGCGTAGCTGCGCACGACGCCGAGCGCGAACGTGAGCCCCGGCAGATGGCTGATGTCGCCCGCCTCGAGCGCCCGCAGCTTCGGCGGCGCGACCTTCAGGCGCGCCGACACGTCGTCGACCGACCAGCCTTTCGCCTCGCGAAGCTGCGCCAGCCGGCTTCCCACTGCCTTCAACGATTCAAGTCCAGCCGGTGCCGGTTTGCCGGCATTCGTGTCTGCGCCGTTTGACGGCTGCGGCTCACTCATCCTTACCTCGCGTCGATTCTTCTTCAATGGCGGATCGCGCCGGCTCCCGCCGGCCCGAACCCGCGACCATCCATACGTTGTGCGGCGCCTGAGCGCCGCGTCCGATCGCTATTCGCGTTGTGTTTACCGCAGACGTTCCGGGCGCCCCGATGCTAAATTGCCCGAACGTCGATGATTCTGCCTGCCGCGCCCGAGCGCTCCGCGAGCCGCGTGCGATCCTTGACCGCACCGGCGAGCTGGCCGCACGCGGCGTCGATGTCGTCGCCGCGCGTCTTGCGCACCGTCGTGACGACACCCGCGTCGACGAGGATTTGCGCGAAACGCTTGATCTGCTCCGGCTTCGAACGAATGAGCCCCGATTCCGGAAACGGATTGAACGGGATCAGATTGAATTTGCACGGCACGTCGCGGGTCACCGCGAGCAGCTCGCGCGCATGCGCTTCGGTGTCGTTGACGCCGTCGAGCATGCAGTATTCGAACGTGATGAAATCGCGCGGCGCGACCTTCAGATAGCGTTGGCAGGCCGCCATCAGTTCGCGCAGCGGGTGCTTCTTGTTGAGCGGCACGAGTTCGTCGCGCAATGCGTCGTTCGGTGCGTGCAGCGACACCGCGAGCGCGACCGGCAGCTCGGCGCCGAGACGGTCCATCATCGGCACGACGCCCGACGTCGACAGCGTGACGCGACGGCGCGACAGCCCGTACGCGTTGTCGTCGAGCATCAGCCGCATCGCCGGCACGACCGCGCCGTAATTGAGCAGCGGCTCGCCCATGCCCATCATCACGACGTTCGAGATCACCCGCTCGGCCTTGCCATTCGGGCCCGGCGCGCGACCGAGCGACGCGCGCAGCGCGAACTCGGCCATCCGCAGCTGACCGATGATTTCACCGGTCGACAGGTTGCGGGAGAAACCCTGCTTGCCCGTCGAGCAGAAGCGGCAGTTGACCGCGCACCCGGCCTGCGACGACACGCAGAGCGTGCCGCGCGTCTCTTCCGGGATGTACACGGTCTCGACCGCGTTGCCGTTTCCGACGTCGATCAGCCACTTGCGGGTGCCGTCGGCGGAAACGTGATCGCTGGCGATATTCGGCATCTCGATCGTCGCGCGGCCCTTCAGCTTCTCCCTCAGGGACTTCGCGAGATCGGTCATGCCGTCGAAATCGTCGGCGTTGTATTGGTGGATCCAGCGCTGCAACTGCTTCGCGCGGAAAGGCTTCTCGCCGAGGCTGCCGCAATATGCGACGAGACCCTCGGCGTCGAGGTCGAGTAGATTGACGGAAGTTTCGCTCGTCATGATGCCCTGCCTTGCCGCGTGCGCCGGATCCTGCGTGACTGTTGCTGTATGATCAGACGACTGCTTAGCGCGAGTAAACGTTCATTTCCGGGAAGAAGAACGCGACTTCGACGCGTGCCGTTTCCGGTGCGTCCGAGCCGTGCACCGCGTTCGCGTCGATGCTGTCAGCGAAGTCGGCGCGAATCGTGCCCTTTTCGGCCTTCTTCGGATCCGTCGCGCCCATCAGGTCGCGGTTCGTCAGGATCGCGTTCTCGCCTTCGAGAACCTGGATCATCACCGGGCCCGAGATCATGAAGTCGACGAGATCCTTGAAGAACGGGCGTGCTGCGTGAACCGCGTAGAACTTCTCGGCGTCGGCGCGCGACAGGTGCGCCATGCGCGATGCGATGATCTTCAGGCCGGCGCCTTCGAAACGGCTGTAGATCTGGCCGATCACGTTCTTTGCCACCGCATCCGGCTTGATGATCGACAGGGTGCGCTCGATTGCCATAAAAACTCCAAAAAATTAAGAAGTTACAAGTTCAAATGAATCCGCAATTGTAGCACGATCCCGTGTATCATTTGCGATTGAACCCTTACACGCACGAAAGGTTCCGCTTCGATGCGTGATTCGATATGTTTTGTCCGCGTCCGGCCATTGAAACCTCCCGGCACGGAACGTATCTTAGGCATAGCAGTACCGGCCCGATGCGTCGCCCCTCGCGCGCGCGAGTCCGGTTCCGGACGCCCATGCGTTCAATGTTAGGAGAAACCATGAACGACTATCCGTACAACTTCGGCCGCGGCGGCAGCGTCACCACCGTCGAGGTCCGCAACCGCGTGCTGCGCAACACCTACTGGCTGCTCGCGCTGTCGATGATTCCGACCGTGCTCGGCGCGTGGGTCGGCGTGATGACGGGCTTCTCGCTGTTCGCGGCCACGAGCCCGACGATGAGCCTCCTCGCGTTCTTCGCGATCGCGTTCGGCTTCATGTTCGCGATCGAGCGCACGAAGAACAGCGGCGCCGGCGTGGTCGTGCTGCTCGGCTTCACGTTCTTCATGGGCCTGATGCTGTCGCGCCTGTTGAGCTTCATCCTCGGCTTCTCGAACGGGCCGTCGCTGATCATGCTCGCGTTCGGCGGCACCGGCGTGATCTTCGCCGCGATGGCGACGATCGCGACCGTCAGCAAGCGCGACTTCTCCGGGCTCGGCAAGTGGCTGTTCATGGGCGTGATCGTGATCCTGCTCGCGTCGGTCGCGAACATGTTCCTGCACCTGCCCGCGCTGATGCTCACGGTGTCCGTGCTCGCGATCGCGATCTTCTCCGCGTACATGCTGTTCGACGTGCAGCGCGTCGTGAACGGCGGCGAAACGAACTACATCACCGCGACGCTCGCGATCTACCTCGATCTGTACAACGTGTTCACGAACCTGCTCGCACTGCTCGGGATCTTCGGCGGCAACCGCAACTGATCGCCCAACGCTGCGCACCCACGAAAAACCGGCCCGAGGGCCGGTTTTTTCATACCCGCCGCCCTCCGCTCAGTCGCGCTCAGTCGCGCTCGAACAGCGCGATCGATTCGACGTGCGACGTATTCGGGAACATGTTGACGACACCCGCGCCCTTCAGCCGATAACCCGCCTCGTGCACGAGCAGCCCGGCGTCGCGCGCGAGCGTCGCCGGGTTGCACGACACGTAGACGATCCGCTTCGGCAGCGGGCCGTCGCCGCTCTGCGCGATCTCCGCGAGCGCCTTCGACACCGCGAGCGCGCCTTCGCGCGGCGGATCGATCAGGTACTTGTCGAACGCGCCGAGCGCGCGGATGTCGTCGGCCGTCACTTCGAACAGGTTGCGGCACGCGAACGTCGTGTGTCCGTCGACGCCGTTCTCGCGCGCATTCGCGAGCGCGCGCGTCGTCAGCGCGTCGCTACCCTCGATCCCCATCACTTCGCGCGCGAGCCGCGCGAGCGGCAGCGTGAAGTTGCCGATCCCACAGAACAGGTCGAGCACGCGATCGTCGCGCGACGGCCCGAGCAGGCGCAACGCGCGGCCGACCAGCACGCGGTTGATCTGGTGGTTCACCTGCGTGAAATCGGTCGGCTTGAACGGCATCCGGATATTGAACTCCGGCAGCGTGTAGTCGAGCGACACGTCGAGCGGATAGAACGGCGCCACCGTGTCCGGCCCCTTCGGTTGCAGCCAGAACTGCACCTGGTGCTCGTCCGCGAACGCGCGCAGCAACGCCTCGTCGGCCGCATTGATCGGCTCGAGCACGCGCAGCACGAGCGCGGTGACCGTCGAGCCGACCGCAAGCTCGATCTGCGGCATACGGTCGCGGATCGACAGCCCCTCGACGAGCCTGCGCAGCGGCACGAGCATCGCCGACACGTGCGGCGGCAGCACCTCGCAGCTCGTCATGTCGGCGACGTAACTGCTCTTGCGCTCGTGGAAGCCAACCAGCACGCCGCCCTTCTTCACGACGTTGCGCACGGTCAGGCGCGCGCGATAGCGGTAGCCCCACGACGGCCCGTGGATCGGCGCGAACATCGTTTCGGCGCGCAGCTTCGCGAGGTGCCAGAGGTTGTCCTCGAGCACGCGCTGCTTGATCGCGACCTGCGCGCGCATGTCGAGATGCTGCATCGAGCAGCCGCCGCAGACGCCGAAGAACTTGCATTTCGGCTGCGTGCGCATCACGCTCGGGCGCAGAATATCGACGACGGTCGCCTGCTCGTAGCTCGGCTTGCGGCGGAAGCTCGCGTAGCTCACGCGCTCGCCGGGCAGCGCGCCCTCGACGAAGATGACCTTGCCGGGCGTGCCGTCCTCGTTCACCACGCGGCCGACGCCGCGCGCCTCCACGTCGAGCGATTCGATCTCGAGAATCGGGGCGCTACCGGGCGCGGCGGACACGCTTTTCAGCTTGCTTGCGGAAGGGGGGGCGGCTTCAGACACCAGCTTTTCCTGACGAACGATGAAGAAGGCGAGATTGTAGACGATGGACCGCGTCGTCTGCGCCGCTTGGGATCGGAGATTCGACATGCGACTGATCGACTGGAACATTCAATGGGGTCGGGACGCGGACGGCGTCGTCGATCTCGCGCGCACGATCGGCGTCGCGCGCCAGCTCGGCGACTTCGACGTGCTGTGCCTGCAGGAAGTCACGCGCGGCTTCGGCGCGCTGCCCGGCGGCCCCGGCCCGGACCAGTTCGCGGAGCTCGCGGCGCTGTTGCCCGGCTACACGATCGTCGGCGCGATCGGCACGGATCTGCCGCCCGCGACGCCCGGCGCGCCGCGACGTCAGTTCGGCAATGCGATCGCGACGCGGCTGCCGGTCGGCCGCGTGATGCGGCATCTGCTGCCGTGGCCCGCCGACGACGCGGCGCCGTCGATGCCGCGCGTCGCGCTCGAAGTCGAGCTCGACACCGCGTTCGGCGCGCTCCGCGTCACGGTCACGCATCTCGAATACTATTCCGCGCGGCAGCGGCACGCACAGGTCGACGCGCTGCGCGACCGGCACCGCGAAGCATGCGCGCACGCCGCGCACCCGGCGCTAGCCGAAAACGCGGCGGGCCCGTTCGCGGCAACCGGCCAGCCGCGCGACGCGATCGTCTGCGGCGACTTCAACAGCGCGTACGACAGCGAAGCGTACCGCCGCTTCGTCGCGCCGATCGACGACGCGCCGCGCTTCGTCGACGCATGGATCGCGCGGCATCCGGGCCACGCGCCGCCGCCGACGGCCGGCGTCTACGATACGAAGCAGTGGTCGGACGGGCCGCTCGCGTGCGACTTCGTGTTCGTCACGCAGCATCTGCTGTCGCGCGTCACGCGCTGCGACATCGACGGCGACGTGCGCGCGTCCGATCATCAGCCGATCGTGCTCGAACTCGCGCTTGAACCTGGGCTTGAATCCGCGCTTGAACCCGGCTAATGCCGGCGCGAGTCAATCGCACGTCACGCGTCGAACGCGGCGAGATACTCGGCCCAATGCGGCGCGCTTTCCTGCGCGAGCGAATCCTTGACGAGCTGGATCTCGTCCGCGTACTCGCTCGGCGACAGCCCGCCGCGCATCATCTGAAAGCGGCTGTACAGCAGGTACGTGTTGACGACGTCGGTTTCGCAGTAGTTGCGGATCTCGTCGATCCTGCCTTCGCGGAACGCGGTCCACACCTGGCTGCCGTCCATCCCGAGCTTGCCCGGGAAGCCGCACAGCTTCGCGAGCGCGTCGAGCGGCGCGTTCGCGCGCGCCTGATACATCGCGAGCAGATCCATCAGATCCGTGTGCCGCGAGTGATAGCGCGCGATGTAGTTGTTCCATTTGAATTCGCGGTCGTCCTCGCCGAGATCCCAGTAGCGCGATGCCACGATGCCATGCACGAGCGCGCGGTAATGGAGCACCGGCAGATCGAAGCCGCCACCGTTCCACGACACGAGCTGCGGCGTGTACTTCTCGATCACGCGGTAGAACGACTGGACCAGCGCCGCCTCGCCGTCCTGCGGCGTGCCGAGCGAGCGCACGCGAAAACCGTTGTTGTCGCGGAACACGCACGAAATCGCCGCGACCCGCTGCAGGTAATGCGGAAGAAAATCGCTGCCCGTCTTTTCGCGGCGCGCGGCAAACGCGTGTTCAGCGACCGCTGCATCGTCGAGCGTCGCGGGCAGATCGTCGAGACGGCGAATGCCGTCGACATCGGGAATCGTCTCGATGTCGAAAACCAGAATCGGAGTCATGTCAGTACTCGCCGGGCCGCCCCAAGAGTACTGACCGCCCCCTCGGGGGGCAGCGAACGAAGTAAGCGTGGGGGCCGTTTCACTTCTATTACAGGACGGCGTCCTTCCGGACGCCATTGGATGCGAAGAAGCGCTTCAGCCGAACGAGCGCTTCCTGCTGAATTTGCCGCACGCGCTCGCGCGTGAGGCCCATCTCGTCGGCAAGCTCCTCGAGCGTCGCCGGCTCGATGTGATTGAGCCCGAAGCGCCGCTCGATCACATGACGATGCTTGTCCGACAGACGCGACAGCCATGCGCGCGTCAGCGTCTCGAGCTCGCGGTGCTGAACTTCGGCATCGGGCGACTGGCTCTGGTCGTCGGGCAGCAGATCGAGCAGGCTGCTCGCCGGATCGAGGTCGAGCGGCGCGTCGAGCGACGCGGTGTGCTCGTTGAGCGCGAGGATGTCGGTGACTTCCTCGGCCGTCTTGCCCGTCAGGTACGCGATGTCGTCGATGCTCGCTTCGCGGCGATCGGCCGCTTCGCCGGTCGACATCGAGTTCTTTTCGAGATGGCGCTTCGCGCGCAGCACCTGGTTGAGCTCGCGGATCACGTGCACCGGCAGACGCACGGTGCGGGCCTGATTCATGATCGCCCGCTCGATGCTCTGCCGGATCCACCACGTCGCGTACGTCGAGAAGCGGAAGCCGCGCGTCGGATCGAACTTCTCGATCGCGTGCATCAGCCCGAGATTGCCTTCCTCGATCAGATCGAGCAGCGGCACGCCGCGATTCAGGTAGCCCTTCGCAATGCTGACGACGAGCCGCAGATTGCGCTCGATCATCACCTGACGCGCGTCGAATTCGCCCGCCTTCGCGAGCCGCGAATAGCGCTGCTCTTCCTCGACCGTCAGCAGCGGCTTCACGCTGATGCGATTCAGGTAATGCTGGATCGTGTCGGCCGTGAGCTCCGCCTGCAGCATCGCGCGAAAATCGTCGAGATCGGCGGGCGCCTCCGCGGCGCCTTCACGCTCGCCGTCGCTGCCATCCGCGTCGGCGTCGCGCGCCTCGAAGTCGCGCTCGTTGTCCGCAGGATCGTCGTCGTCGTCCGTCGAAGCGGCAGCACGCTCCACCGATGCTTGCGTGGCACGACTGACCTTCTCGGACTCGGCTTGCGGCTCGCGGCGCTTCGGTTTCGGCATGGTCGTCCCGTCTATTGAGGCGGCAGGTACTTCAGCGGATCGACAGGCTTACCCTGTCGGCGAACTTCGAAATGCAGCATCACGCGGTCGGCGTCGCTATTGCCCATCTCTGCGATCTTCTGTCCTTTAGTCACCGCTTCCCCCTCTTTTACCATCAAAGCGCGATTGTGTGCATACGCCGTGAGATAAGTTGCATCGTGTTTGATGATAATGAGGTTGCCGTAACCGCGCAGGCCATTGCCCGCATAGACCACGCGCCCGTCGGCCGCCGCGCGGACCACTTCTCCGATCTTGCCGCCGATGTCGACACCCTTGTTCTTCGCGTCGTCGAAATTGCTCAGCACCGGGCCGCGTGCGGGCCACGCGAACGCGATCGGACCGCTCGGCGCGGCCGACATGTCGCTCGACGCCGCAGCGGGCGGCGTCGGTGCCGTCGCGGATGCCGACGGCGACGTCGCGGGGCCGCTGCTGAGCGGCGCGGTCGCCATCGGCGCGCCCGCCTCGGGCATGCCGGCGCCCGCAGGCGCCGATCCCGCCGCTCCGTTCGGCGGCGCGACGCGCAGCAGTTGATCGACCTCGATCTGATTCGGATTCGCCAGATTGTTCCAGGTGGCGACGTCGCGATAATTCTGACCGTTCTCGAGGGCGATCCGATAGAGCGTGTCGCCCGGCTTCACGCGGTAGAAACCCGGAGGGGGCGGGCCGAGCGGCACCGCGGGCTGCGCGGCGCCGCCGGCAGCCGACGGCGCCGACAGGCCGAGCGAGCCGGAGCGGTCGACGACGGGCGCGTTGTCGAGCCGCGTCGCGCAGGCGGCCAGCATCGTCAGCGCAGCCACACAGATCGCGCGCTGGGAGAGCGTCAGCGTTACCTTCGAACGATTGTTTTGCATCGCGCGCAACATACTCATCGGTGTCAAATTACTCCGGATTTTAAAGGGACAAAGAAAACACGATCAAGCCGCGACTCGCGCCACTGTGCCTGCCCGACGCGCTCGACGAGCGTGAGCACCTGCGGCTCCCCGCTCTGCCCACCGACCGGCGCGACGAGCCGCCCGCCGATCGTCAACTGCTCGAGCAGCGCACGCGGCACGTCGAGCCCCGCCGCCGCGATCACGATCGCGTCGAACGGCGCCGCCGACGGCAGCCCCACGCGCCCATCGCCGTAATGCAGGCGGATGTTCGGCACGCGCAGCGGCCGCAAATTCAGCTTCGCGCGCTCGTAGAGCGGCTTCACGCGTTCGATCGAATACACGTCGCTCGCCAGATGGCTCAGCACCGCGGCCTGATAGCCGCAGCCGGTGCCGATCTCGAGCACGCGCTCGATCGGACGGCCGGCCATCGCGAGCTCGATCATTCTCGCGACGACCGACGGCTTCGAAATCGTCTGCTGATGCCCGATCGGCAGCGCCGAATCTTCGTAGGCCTGCGTCGCGAGCCCCGGATCGACGAACATGTGGCGCGGCACCGCGGCCATCGCCGCCAGCACGCGCGCGTCCGTCACGCCATTCGCACGCAGCCGTTCGACCATCCGTTCGCGCACGCGTTCCGAAGTCAGCGCGAACGCGCCGACGAGCGCGACGTTCGGCGCGCCCGTCTTCGTGTCGGCGGGTTTCGGCGACGCGGACTTCTGTGATACCGGGTTCGGCGATACTGGCTTCGACGGCACGGCGGCACTCGGCGCGACGGCCTTCTGCACAGCCGGCGGCTTCGCGGCGCCGCGCGCATCCTGTGCCGTGCGCGGCGTCGCGCTCGCGAGACGCTGGCGGGCCGCTTCGCCGGCCGCATCGCGCTCGCCCGCGCGGCCGTCGGCCTTGCGCGGCTCGCGCTTCAGGTCTTCGAGCGCAAGCGGAAACCGTACGGCCGGTCTAGGCTTCGCGCGCTCCCCGCTCAAGTGCGTCCCCCGGCACGCGCCCAGTCGCGCGTCGCGGACAGCATCTGCGTATGGGTGAGATCGAGTTGCAGCGGCGTGATCGACACGTAGCCGTTCGCGACCGCATGGAAATCGGTGCCTTCGCTCGCGTCCATCGCCGCGCCCGACGCGCCGATCCAGTAGATCGGCTCGCCGCGCGGGTTCATCTGCCGGATCACCGGCTGCGACGGATGGCGCTTGCCGAGGCGCGTAACCTGCCAGCCCTTCAGCTCGCCGTACGGCAGGTTCGGAATATTGACGTTCAGCAGCGGCTGGCCCGGCAGCGGATGCGCGAGATAGTGACGCACGATCTCGGCTGCGACGCGCGCCGCATCGACGAGATGCGCCCAGTCCTTGTCGACGAGCGAGAACGCGATCGCCGGCACGCCGAACATGATCCCCTCGGTCGCCGCGGCGACGGTTCCGGAGTAGAGCGTGTCCTCGCCCATGTTCTGGCCGTTGTTGATGCCCGACACGACGAGATCCGGCTTCACGTCGAGCATCCCGGTCAGCGCGAGGTGCACCGAGTCGGTCGGCGTGCCGTTCACGTAGAAGAAGCCCGTCGACGCCGACCGCTGCAACGACAGCGGCCGGGACAAGGTCAGCGAATTCGACGCGCCGCTGCAATTCTGCTCGGGCGCCGTCACCGTGAGCTCGCCCAGCGGCTGCAGCGCGTCGTGGAGCGCGGCGAGACCGGGGGCGAGATAACCGTCGTCGTTGCTGAGTAGGATTCGCATCCGGCGATTGTAACCGAGGAAAGATGGCACGCGAGAGACAGCCTGCGGGGCCGTCGGAGCACGTGCCGAGCCCCCGCCGCCGCACCGCGCGACGGCCGTGCGCGAATCAGATCGCGCCCTGCTCGCGCAGCGCCGCGATAGCGTCCGCGTCGTAGCCGAGTCCGCTCAGCACCTCGTCGGTATGCTCGCCGAGCTCGGGCCCGAGCCAGCGCGTATCGCCGGGCGTGTCCGACAGCTTCGGCGTGACGTTCGGCAGCGCGATCTCGGTGCCGTCGCCGAGCTTGAAGCGCTGGATCATCTGCCGCGCGACGTACTGCGGATCGGTGAACATGTCGGCGGCGCTGTAGATCCGCCCGGCCGGCACGTCGGCCGCGTTCAGCACGTCGAGCGCCTCGCCGATCGAGCGCGGCGCGAGCCACGCGGCGATCGCGTCGTCGATCTCCTTCGTGCGCGGCACGCGGCCGTCGTTGTGCGCGAGCGCCAGATCGTTCGCGAGATCGTCGCGTTCGATCGCGCTCATCAGCCGCTTGAAGATCGGATCGCTGTTGCCGCCGATCACGATGCTGCCGTCGCGACACGCGTACGTGTTCGACGGCACGATGCCCGGCAGCGATGCGCCGGTGCGCTCGCGCACGAGCCCGTACACGCCGTACTCGGGCACCACGCTCTCCATCATGTTGAACACCGCCTCGTACAGCGCGACGTCGACGACCTGCCCCTTCCCGCCGTTCGCGTTGCGGTGATGCAGCGCCATCAGCGCGCCGATCACGCCGTGCAGCGCCGCGATGGAGTCGCCGATCGAGATGCCGATCCGCGGCGGCGGCAGATCCGGATAGCCGGTGATGTGGCGCAGCCCGCCCATCGATTCGGCGATCGCGCCGAAGCCCGGCCGGTCGCGATACGGGCCGGTCTGCCCGTAGCCCGACAGGCGCACCATCACGAGGCCGGGATTGTCGGCGGCGAGCACGTCGTAGCCGAGGCCGAGCTTCTCGAGCAGCCCGGGCCGGAAATTCTCGATCACGATGTCGGCCTCGCGCGCGAGCTTGCGCGCGATCTCCTTGCCGGCTTGCGCCTTCAGGTTCAGCGTGACCGACTTCTTGTTGCGCGCCTGCACCGACCACCACAGCGACGTGCCGCCCTGCTCCGGATGCAGCTTGCGCCATTTGCGCAGCGGATCGCCGCCGTTCGGGTCTTCGATCTTGATGACTTCGGCGCCGAATTCGGCGAAGAGACGCGACGCGAACGGCCCCGCGATCAACGTCCCGAATTCGAGCACCTTGACGCCCGCGAGCGGGCCCTGGGTCGTGCTCATCTGTCTCCCTCGTATGGAACGCGCCGCCGGCGGGCGGCGCGGCAAACCGCGGCGAACCGTGGCAAATACGCGTTACATCGTGCGGCGGTCGAGCATCGCGCGCGCGATCGTGCCCGCGTCGACGTACTCGAGCTCGCCGCCGACCGGCACGCCGCGCGCGAGGCGCGTGACCGACAGCCCGCGCGCCTTCAGCGTCTGGCCCAGATAGTGCGCGGTGGCTTCGCCCTCGTTCGTGAAGTTCGTCGCGAGCACGACCTCCTTCACGATGCCGTCCGACGCGCGCCGCACGAGCCGGTCGAAATGGATCTCCTTCGGGCCGATGCCGTCGAGCGGGCTCAGCCGCCCCATCAGCACGAAGTAGAGGCCGCGGTAGGTCATCGTCTGTTCGAGCATGATCTGATCGGCCGGCGTCTCGACCACGCACAGCAGCGTCGGATCGCGCTCGGTGTCGCTGCAGACCTCGCAGATCTGCGCTTCCGTGAACGTGTTGCACCGCTCGCAGTGCCGCAGATGCTCGGTCGCGAACAGCAGCGACCGGCCAAGCCGCTCGGCGCCCTCCCGATCGTGCTGCATCAGGTGGTACGCGATGCGCTGCGCGGACTTCGGCCCGACACCGGGCAGCGCGCGCAGCGCTTCGACGAGAGCGGACAGGGCGGACGGCTGCTTCATGCGGAATGCGCGAACGTGCGAACGGTCACCGCGCTCAGAACGGCAGCTTGAAGCCAGGGGGCAGCGGCAGGCCCGAGGTCATGCCGGACATCTTTTCCTGCGACGTCGCCTCGGCCTTGCGGGCCGCGTCGTTGAACGCGGCGGCGACGAGATCCTCGAGCATGTCCTTGTCGTCGGCGAGCAGGCTCGGATCGATCGACACGCGGCGCACTTCATTCTTGCAGGTCATCGTCACCTTGACGAGGCCCGCGCCCGACTGCCCTTCGACTTCGATCAGCGCAAGCTGCTCCTGCATCTTCTTCATGTTTTCCTGCATTTGCTGCGCTTGCTTCATCAGTCCGGCGAGTTGGCCTTTCAACATGGGAATGCTCCTTCTTGATCGTATGAGAGCCGGCACGCGATGCGTGCCGGGCGATGTAGGTTGACGTTGCGTTGTGTTTCGTTGCGTTGCCGTGCGTCGCGGCGCCCGCTCAGTGCAGCGTCGGCGGCGCGCCGTCGGCGCCGGCCCCGGCGCTGGCATCGGCCGGCGCATCGGCGAGCGGCCGCACCGAGCCGTCGACGATCCGCGCGCCGAACTCGCGCACGAGCTGCTGGACGAACGGATCCGCGTGGATTTCCTGCTCCGCGTCGCGCTGCCGCGCGGCGCGCTCGGCCGCGGCGAGCGCCGCCGCGGTGCGGCGCGCGGGCCCGACTTCGACGGTCACGTCGACCGCCTTGCCGAGCGCATCCGCGAGCGCGGCTTTCAGCTTCGCGACCTGCGCGGCATCCGCATATTGCGGGACCGGCACGGCCAGCTTCAGCGCCGTCGCGTCGACCGCGGTCAACTCGCTGTTGAACGCGAGCTGATACGCGACGCCCTTCAGCGGCAGACGCGCGGCCAGCGCCGGCCATTCGCCGTCGAAGCCGATCGGATCGAGCGCGATCCCCGGCGGCAGCGCGCGGAGGTCGACCGGGGCCGGCGCGGGCGCGGCCGGCTTCGGCGCGACGCGCACGTCGTCCGGGCCGCTGTCGAATACCGGGATGAAGCTGTCGCCGCCGAACATCTCGTCCGCACTGAGCGGCACGTAGTCGTCGGGCGGAATGTCGTCCCACGGCGGGATGTCGCGCGTTTCCGGCTGCGGCGCGCGCGCGGTGGCCGATGCGCGCGGCGTCGGCACCGGCACCGCCGGCGCCGGACGCGGCGCGACGGACTTCGCGGGCGCCGGCGCGGCGGCCGGCTTCGCGGTACGCGCACGGTCGGTCGACATGCGCATGCCCGCGTTGCGCAGCACGTCGAGCGCGGCGGCCGCGCCGCCGCTCGGGCGCGCGGCGGCGCGGGCGTCGGGCTCGGCCCGCGTCACGCGACGAGCGGGCGCGGCGGCCGGCTCGGATTCGAATGCCTCGGCAGGCCGTGCCGATTCGCGATCCGGCGCCGGTCCGGCTGCGGATTCGACGACCGGTTGCGCGGATCGGGGCGCTACGGGCGCGGGGGGCGCTGCCGGCGCGGCGGCATCGGCGGGCTGCGCGGCGCGCGGCGCCGGCGCTTCGGTAACGGCGGATTGCGCCGGCGGCTCGGCGCCGGACGCCGACGGAACGGCGTCAGGCACGGCCACACGCGGCTGCGCGGCGTCGCTTTCAGCGCGCGCCGGTTTCGCCGCAGCCACCGCCCCGGTCGCCCCGGCCGCATGCAACAGCCCCGGCACCGCACGCGGCGCGCCCATCGGCCCGGCCGGCGCGCTCGCGCCGGCCGCCGGCTCGAATGCGAGCATTCGCAGCAGCGTCATCGTGAACCCCGCGTACTCGTCCGGCGCGAGCCCGAGCTCCGCGCGGCCGACCGTCGCGATCTGATAGAAAAGCTGCACCTGCTCCGGGCTCAGCGTATCCGCGAAGCGGCGCAGATCGACCGCCTCCGGCCATTCGTCGAGCACCGAGCCCGGCGCGAACTGCGCCCACGCGATCCGGTGCAGCAGGCTCGCGAGATCCTGCAGCGCGGTCGAGAACGACAGGCTGCGCAGCGACATCTCGTCGGCGATCGCGAGGATCGCCGGGCCGTCGCCGGCCGCGAGCGCGTCGAGCAAGCGCACCATATAGGTCTGGTCGAGCGCGCCGAGCATCCCCGACACCGCGGCTTCCGTCACTTCGTTGGCTGAATAGGCGATCGCCTGATCGGTCAGCGACAGCGCATCGCGCATGCTGCCCTGCGCGGCGCGCGCGAGCAGGCGCAGCGCCTGCGGCTCGAACGCGACGTGCTCTTCGCCGAGAATGCGCTCGAGGTGCGACACGATGTGCCCGGCCGGCATCTGCTTCAGATTGAACTGCAGGCAGCGCGACAGCACCGTCACCGGAATCTTCTGCGGATCGGTGGTCGCGAGAATGAACTTCACGTGCGGCGGCGGCTCCTCGAGCGTCTTCAGCATCGCGTTGAACGCGTGGTTCGTCAGCATGTGCACTTCGTCGATCATGTAGACCTTGAAGCGCGCATCGACGGGCGCGTACACCGCGCGCTCGAGCAGCGCGGCCATTTCGTCGACGCCGCGGTTGCTCGCCGCGTCCATCTCGACGTAGTCGACGAAGCGGCCTTCGTCGATCTCGCGGCACGCGCGGCACACGCCGCACGGCTGCGACGTGACGCCGGTCTCGCAATTGAGCGCTTTCGCGAAGATCCGCGACAGCGTCGTCTTGCCGACGCCGCGCGTGCCCGTAAACAGATAGGCGTGATGCAAACGCCCGCCGTCGAGCGCGTGCGTGAGCGCCCTGACGACGTGCTCCTGGCCGACGAGCGAAGCGAAATCCTTCGGACGCCACTTGCGTGCGAGAACTTGATAGGTCATCGGGAAATTGTATCAGCAACGCCCGGCCGCGCCGACACGCGCAACGGCGCGGAAAGCGCCGCGGGGAACGGAAATGGGGCGACGGAAACGGCAGGCAATAAAAAAGCCCCGAACGGGGCAGATGGAAGGTGACGAGCCTGACCCTCGGCACTGGCGGAAAACGGCTGTGGCTGCTTCGTTCCCGACCTGACCAGGTTCACCGGCCCACCATGCGAGGAGGCCCGTCACGGCGCATTCTAGCATCGGTCGCCCGCGAATGCGAATGCTAAATTCGCGCGGCCGCGCCGCCGCGCGCCCCTTGCATTGGGCGCGCGCGCCTCCATCTGCGCCGCGTAGCAGACCAATGCAAAGCCAATGCGGGACCAAACGACACCAAACGGCATCAAATGGGACCGGATGGGACCGGATGGAGCCCGGCCGGGCGTCGTGCCCCTACTGCCGAAGCGGCTACTATCGCCGTCCACAGCAGATAGCAATTTAGGCTAATATGACGCCCGAATGACCCGCGAGCCGCGGCACGCAATGCGGAGCAGGCCGTCCCCGTAGCGGTTCCCGAACCCAAAGAGGTATTGAGACAATGAGCGACCAGATCAAACACATCAGCGACGCATCGTTCGAACAGGACGTCGTCAAATCCGACAAGCCCGTGCTCGTCGATTTCTGGGCCGAATGGTGCGGCCCGTGCAAGATGATCGCGCCGATCCTCGACGAAGTCGCGAAGGATTACGGCGACAAGCTGCAGATCGCGAAGATCAACGTCGACGACAACCAGGCGACGCCGGCGAAGTTCGGCGTGCGCGGCATCCCGACGCTGATCCTGTTCAAGAACGGCGCGGCGGCCGCGCAGAAGGTCGGCGCGCTGTCGAAGTCGCAGCTGACCGCGTTCCTCGACAGCCACCTGTAATTCCGGCATCATCGCGGACGTGTTGCCAACCGGCAACACGTCCGTTGCAAAGCCGCCGATCGGCCGCTCAAGCGCGAAGCGGCCTATGCTAGAATTAAAAAACGTCTACAAGACGCAGTTAATAAGTCTCTGAGCGCTTCCGCTCGCCCTCCTCCCTATTTCACCTCGTCGCATCTCGTCCCTGGCGGGTTCTCCGTATGCATTTATCCGAACTCAAGTCCCTGCACGTCTCTGAATTGATCGAAATGGCCAATGGCCTCGAGATCGAAAACGCGAACCGCCTGCGCAAGCAGGAGTTGATGTTCGCCATTCTCAAAAAACGCGCGAAGACGGGTGAGACGATCTTCGGCGACGGCACGCTCGAAGTGCTGCCCGACGGCTTCGGCTTCCTCCGCTCGCCGGAAATGTCGTATCTCGCAAGCACCGACGACATCTACATCAGCCCGTCGCAGATTCGCCGCTTCAATCTGCACACCGGCGACACGATCGAAGGCGAAGTCCGCACGCCGAAGGACGGCGAACGCTACTTCGCGCTCGTGAAGGTCGACAAAGTCAACGGGCAGCCGCCCGAGGCCTCGAAACACAAGATCATGTTCGAGAACCTCACGCCGCTGCACCCGAACAAGCCGCTGGCGCTCGAGCGCGAAATGCGCGGCGAGGAAAACGTCACCGGCCGTATCGTCGACATGATCGCGCCGATCGGCAAGGGCCAGCGCGGCCTGCTCGTCGCGTCGCCGAAGTCCGGCAAGACCGTGATGCTTCAGCACATCGCGCACGCGATCAAGCAGAACCATCCGGACGTGATCCTGTTCGTGCTGCTGATCGACGAGCGTCCTGAAGAAGTGACCGAAATGCAGCGCTCGGTCGCCGGCGAAGTGATCGCGTCCACGTTCGACGAACCGGCCACGCGCCACGTGCAGGTCGCCGAAATGGTGATCGAGAAGGCGAAGCGCCTCGTCGAGATGAAGCACGACGTCGTGATTCTGCTCGACTCGATCACGCGTCTCGCGCGCGCGTACAACACCGTGATCCCGGCGTCGGGCAAGGTGCTGACGGGCGGTGTCGACGCGAACGCGCTGCAGCGCCCGAAGCGCTTCTTCGGCGCCGCGCGCAACATCGAGGAAGGCGGGTCGCTCACGATCATCGGCACCGCGCTGATCGAAACCGGCAGCCGGATGGACGACGTGATCTATGAAGAGTTCAAGGGCACCGGCAACATGGAAGTGCACCTCGAGCGCCGTCTCGCGGAAAAGCGCGTGTATCCGTCGATCAACCTGAACAAGTCCGGCACGCGTCGCGAAGAGATGCTGATCAAGCCCGAGCTCCTGCAGAAGATCTGGGTGCTGCGCAAATTCATCCACGACATGGACGAAGTCGAGGCGATGGAATTCCTGCTCGACAAGATCCGCCAGACGAAGAGCAACGCCGAGTTCTTCGATCTGATGCGCCGCGGCGGCTAAACCGCCCGCTGCGCGTCGCATGACGGCCGCCCCGCGCGTTGTTCGCGGGGCGGCCGTTTTTTCCGAGCGCGACCCGCATGCTTTCGAAACTGTCCCGCTGGCTCGGCGAACGCCGCCGCGACCACGCGCTGCGCCGCCATCCGATTCCCGACGCGCTGTGGCTCGACACCGTCGCGCGGCTGCCGTTCCTCGGCTATCTGCCGCCCGCCGATCTCGCCCGCCTGCGCGAACTGACGAGCCTGTTCCTCGCCCGCAAGTCGTTCTCGACCGCGCACGGGCTCGAGCTCACCGATGCGATGATGGTCGGCATCGCCGCGCAGGCGTGCCTGCCGGTGCTGAATCTCGACCTGAGCCTGTACGACGGCTGGGTCGGCATCGTCGTGTATCCGGGCGAGTTCGTGATCCGCAAGACCGTGCAGGACGAGGACGGCGTCGTCCACGAGGTCGAGCAGGACGCGAGCGGCGAGGCGTGGGAAGGCGGCCCGGTGATCCTGTCGTGGGAGGATGCGCAGATGACCGACGGCCGCGACGCGTACAACGTCGTGATCCACGAGTTCGCGCACAAGATCGACATGGTCAACGGCGACGCGGACGGCTATCCGCCCCTGTTTCGCCGCTGGCACGCGCCGCACCTCGACGCGCAGGCGTGGGCCGACGTGTTCGAGCACGCGTACGACCAGTTCTGCGCGCGCGTCGACGCGGTGCCGGACCGCGCGTGGGCGCGCTTCGAGCGCGATTCGCTGATCGATCCGTATGCATCCGACCATCCGTCCGAGTTCTTCGCGGTGTGCAGCGAGGCGCTGTTCGTGAAGCCACGCGCGTTCGAGGCCGAGTTTCCCGAGCTGTACCGGCTGCTCGCCCGCTATTACCGACAGGACCCGGCCGGCACGGGCGCGCTCGCGGAATAAAGCACGCGTGAACCTGAAAAATGAGCGTGAAAAATATTCGTCAACCATCTGATTTTCTGGCATAATCGCCGTCTCTCTACCTTAGGCAAGTGGCTCGCGCCGGAAGCGGCGGGTTGGCTACCGCTCTCACCAAGGAAAATCATGAAACCTGGCATTCACCCGGATTACCGCGAAGTCGTCTTCCAAGACATGTCGAACGGCTTCAAGTTCGTGACGCGCTCGACGATCCAGACGCGCGAAACCGTCGAGCTCGACGGCAAGACCTACCCGCTCGCCAAGATCGAAGTGTCGTCGGAATCGCACTCGTTCTACACCGGCCAGCAGAAGATCATGGACACGGCCGGCCGCGTCGAGAAGTTCAAGAACAAGTTCGGCTCGCGCGCCAACGGCAAGGCAGCGAAGTAAGCTTCGCGCCGCTTCCGGTGGTTCACACGCACCGGTTCCGCATCGAAGGGCAGCTGAGGCTGCCCTTTTTTGTGCCCGCTCGTCCCGCGCCGCGCGGCGCGCGGCCGGCATCGCTGACGCGCACTGGCCGGCGCGACTACAATGCCGGTTGCCCTGCCGGTCGCCCGGCAACCGCCCGCCGCGCCGATAACAATTCATTCACTGCATGAAGCCTGTCGTTCGTCTCACCGCCTCCGCCACGCGCGCGCTGCCGCGCTGGCTGCTGCTCACGCTCTGCATCGTCTACGCGATGTTCGGCCTGTTCGGCCGCGATCCGTGGAAGAACGAGGACGCGGCGGGCTTCGGCGTGATGTGGACGATGGCTAAAGGCGGCTGGCACGACTGGCTGCTGCCGAACCTCGTCGGCAAGCCGATCACGAGCGACGGCCCGCTCGGCTACTGGTTCGGCGCGCTCGCGATCCGCGGGCTCGGGCCGTGGGTCGACGCGAGCGACGCGTCGCGCGTCGCGACCGGCGTGCTGTTCTGCGTCGCTTGCGCGTTCGTCTGGTATGCGGCCTATCTGCTCGGCCGGCGCGCCGAGGTGCAGCCGTTCAAGTACGCGTTCGGCGGCGAGCCCGAGCCGCGCGACTACGGCCGCACGCTCGCGGACGGCGCGCTGCTGATCCTCGTCGCGTGCTTCGGCCTCGCGGAGCGCGGCCACGAAACGACGCCGCAGCTCGCGCAGTTCGCGTGGATCGCGATGCTCGTGTACGGCCTCGTGCGTGCGATCGACCGGCCCGTGCAGGGCGCGCTCTGGTGGGGCGTCGCACTCGGCCTGATCGCCCTGTCCGGCAACCCGGTGCTGGTCGCCGCGCTGCTCACGGGGACGGTTGCGCAGCGCCTCATCACGCCCGGCGTGCGCGACCTGCGCGTGCCCGCGATCGGCCTGCCGCTCGCGGCCGCGATCTTCGCGCTGTGGCCGCTGGCCACGTACGTCGCCGCGCATGCGGACGCCGACTGGTTCTTCAATCAGTGGCTGCACGGCAGCCTGATGCGCTTCTCGGGCCCGCCGAGCACGGTGCTCAAGTACGCGGCGAAGAACCTGCCGCTGTTCACGTGGCCGGCGTGGCCGCTCGCGATCTGGGCGTGGTGGAGCTGGGCCGGGCTGCGCCGCCACGCGCACATCGCGCTGCCGCTGTCGGTCGCGGTGCCGCTGATCGTGCTCGTGATCCTGCAGAGCCAGCAGTCGAACCGGATGTACATGCTGCTGCTGCCGCCGCTCGCGGTGCTCGCGACGTTCGCGCTGCCGACGCTCAAGCGCGGCGCGATCAACGCGATCGACTGGTTCGCGGTGTTGAGCTTCACGATCCTCGGCACGTTCGTGTGGCTCGTGTGGCTCGCGTCGCTGACCGGCTTCCCGCATCCGCTCGCGCGCAACCTCGCGCGCCTCGTGCCGGGCTTCACCCCGCATTTCAGCGTGCTGTCGTTCGTCTGCGCGGTCGCGGTGACGATCTGCTGGTTCCTGCTCGCGCGCTGGCGCGTGTCGCGGCAGCCGAAGGTGCTGTGGCGCAGTGTCGTGCTGTCCGGCGCGGGCACGACGCTGATGTGGGCGCTGCTGATGACGCTGTGGCTGCCGATCGTCAACTACAGCCGGACTTATCGCGACGTCGCGCAGCAGATCGCCGCGCATCTGCCGTCCGATTACGAGTGCATCTCGCCGGTGCGGCTCGGCGACGCGCAGATCGCGACGTTCGCGTATTTCGGCCATATGCACTTCGAATTCAACGGCGACTGCGACGTGATTCTGCGGCAGGACCGCTCCGATTTCGGCGAGCCGAGCTCGATGTCGCGCTACGTGTGGCGCCTCGTCTGGGAAGGCCGCCGCGTCGCCGACCGCGACGAGCGGTTCCGTCTCTACGAACGCATCGAGCGGCCGAAGGCGCCGCGCAAGCGCATTCCGCATCCGACAAACTGAAATGAAACGCCCCCACGCTCACTTCGTTCGCTGCCCCCCGAGGGGGCGGTCAGCCCTCTTGGGGCGGCCCGGCGAGGACTGACATGCTTGCCGACATCTTCCAGATCGTCGGACTCGCATGGCCCGTCCTGATCGGCCAACTGGCCATCGTCGCGTTCGGCGTGATCGACACCGCGATGGTCGGTCGCTATTCGGCCATCGATCTCGCCGCGCTCGGGCTCGGCTCGTCGATCTATGTGTCGGTGTTCATCGGCCTGACCGGCATCCTGTCCGCGCTGCAGCCGATCGCGGGCCAGCTGTACGGCGCGCGGCGCTATGCGGAGATCGGCGAAGAAGCGCGCCAGGCGCTGTGGCTCGCCGCGATGCTGGCCGTGCCCGGGTTCCTGCTGCTGCACTTCCCGGAGCCGCTGCTGCGGCTCGCGCACGCGCCCGCCGCGCTGCACGAGCGCACGGTCGAGTATCTGCGGATCCTGTCGTACGGGCTGCCCGCGAGCCTGATGTTCCGCGTGTACAACGCGCTCGCGAACGCGGCCGGCAAGCCGCGTCTCGCGATGATCCTGCAGGTCGGCGCGCTGCTGCTGAAGGTGCCGCTCAACGTGTGGTTCATCTTCGGCGGGCTCGGCATGCCCGCGTGGGGCGGCCCCGGCTGCGGGCTCGCGAGCGCGCTGATCAACTGGGCGCTCGCGCTGACCGGCTTCACGCTGCTCGCGAACGTCGACGACTTCGTGCCGCTCGCGATCTTCTCGCGCTTCTGCTTCCCCGTATGGACGCGCCAGAAGGCGCTGCTGAAGCTCGGCCTGCCGATGGGGCTCTCCTATCTGATCGAGGTCACGTCCTATACCTGCATGGCGCTCTTCATCGCGCAGTTCGGCACGACCGCGCTCGCCGGGCATCAGATCGCCGGCAACGTCAGCGCGGTGCTGTACATGACGCCGCTGTCGATCGGCATCGCGGCGTCGACGCTCGTCGCCCGCGCGCTCGGCGCGCAGCGGCCGCACGAGGCGCGGCGGCTCGGCCGTCACGGCGTGATGCTCGCGGGCGGGCTCGCGCTCACGTACGCCGTCATCGTGACCGCGCTGCGGCCGCTGATCATCGGCAGCTACACGCCGAATCCGGCGGTCATCGCGGCCGCGTCGCCGCTCGTCGCGATCGTCGCCGCATATCACTGCTTCGACGCGCTTCAGGTGTCGACCGCGTTCGTGCTGCGCGCGTATAAAGTCGCGGTCGTGCCGACCGTCATCTACGCGGTCGCACTGTGGGGCATCGGGCTCAGCGGCGGTTATCTGCTCGGCTTCGACGTCGGCGGCTTCTCGCCCGCGTGGCTCGTCGGCGCGCGAGGCTTCTGGTTCGCGAACACGGTGAGCCTCGCGCTCGCGGGCACCGGCCTCGTGCTGTATCTGCGCGCGGTCAGCCGGACGCGGGCGCGCGATGTCGTGCCGGCGGCCCCGCTCGAGCCTGCTAGACTCGACTGAAGGCTACGCTGCGGGAGGCGACACGACGCCCGCGCGGGCGTGTCGACGCCCGGCCGGCCGCATTCGCCGCGATTCCGTCAAGAATCGTCAAAATCGGCACGCATTACCTGACTTTCCCTTTACAGCGCCGCGAACCTTGCGCAACACTCGGGCCGTTGTCTCAAAAGGGGCACGCAATTGTCTTATGCTTGACGCAGCGCGGCATCTCCGCCGCCGCGCCGACCGTTGCAATCGCCATCGTCCGTTTGCTCAAGGGAGCCTATCCATGCTGAAAAAGCTGCTGATGCTGTTCGTCGCGCTATCGCTGTCGCTGACCGCGGCCTTCGCCGCCGCGGTCGAAGTCAACACGGCCGATCAGGCCACGCTCGAATCCGTGAAGGGCCTCGGGCCCGTGAAGTCGAAGGCGATCGTCGACGAGCGCGCGAAGAACGGCCCGTTCAAGGACGCCGACGATCTCGCGACCCGCGTGAAGGGGCTCGGCGTGAAATCGGTCGCGAACCTCGAGGCGGCCGGGCTGACGGTCGGCGGCTCGTCGGCGCCGCCGAAGGGCGAGAAGGCATCGGCAAGCGCCGGTGCGAAGGCCGCCGCGACGGCGACCGCGCCGGCCGCGACCGGCACGCTCGGCACCGCCGTGAATAGCGCGAATAGCGCGAATACTGCGACGAAGGCGACGACCGGCGCCGCGATGACGGCGACGAACGCGACGACGAAGACGACGACCAGCGCAGCCACGACGGCAACGACTGCCGCGACCAAGACCACCGGCGCCGCCACGACCGCGACGAACACTGCGACCAAGACCGCCGGCGCCGCGACGACGGCTGCAGCCACGACGGCGACGACCGCCGCCACGACCGCCGCCGCGCCGGCCGCCGCATCGAAGCCGGCCGCGAAGTCGAAGCGCCAGTCGAAGAAGGACAAGGCCGCGGCGGCCGCCGCGGCGTCGGCGTCCGTCGGTGCGTCGACGCCAGTCGCGGGCGCGAACGTCAATGCGAACGTCAGCGCGAACGCCGGCGCATCGGCGACGAAGGCGACGAAGGGTTCGAAGAAGAAAGGCAACAAGGACAAGGCTGCTTCCGCCGCTGCGGCGTCGGGCGCCTGACGGTTCGTCCCGCGCGCGGCGCGGGACGGTTTCGATTCAACGGGCGCCGCACACGCGGCGCCGCTCAACGAGGTGAAATCATGGGTCTACTCGATATGGTCGGCGGCCTGATCGGCGGCGAAGCCGGCGGCAATTCGCAAAACGCGCTGGTGTCCGCCGCGCTCGAATTCGTCAACAACCAGCCCGGCGGGCTAAACGGCCTGATCCAGAAGTTCCAGCAAGGCGGCGCGGGCGACATCATCGGCTCGTGGGTCGGCAATGGCGAGAACCAGCCGATCTCCGGCGACGCACTGCAGAACGTGCTCGGCTCGGACGCCGTCGGCGCGCTCGCGAGCAAGATCGGCATCGATCCGAGCCAGGCGTCGGGCCTGCTCGCGCAGGTGCTGCCGCACGTCGTCAATCACGCGACGCCGGACGGCCAGGTGCCGGCCGGCGGCCAGGTCGACACGTCGAGCGTGCTCGGCTCGCTGTCGCAACTCGCCGGCCTGTTCGGCGGCAACAAGCAGGCTTGAGCGCAGCCCGGCTCAAGCGGGCATAAGCGAGCTCAAGCGGGCATAAGCGCAAGCTCAGGCGCGTGCCGCGCGCCCGCCAAACGCAAACACCCCGCCTTGACCTTCAAGGCGGGGTGTTCGTTTTCAGGCAACCGCCGGGGCCGACGCCAGCGCGTCGACCGCGCTTCAGTGAACGACGCGCTCGAACGTGAACTTGCCGTCGTGCACGTCGACCGGGATCACGTCCTTCGGCCCGAAGCGGCCCGCGAGGATCAGCTTCGCGACCGGGTTCTCGATCTCCTGCTGGATCGCGCGCTTGAGCGGCCGCGCGCCGAACAGCGGATCGTAGCCGACCTTCCCGATCTGCTCGAGCGCCGCCTCCGACACGTCGAGCGCCATGTCGAGCTTCGCGAGCCGGTCGTGCAGGCGCGCGAGCTGGATCCTCGCGATCGACTGGATGTTGCTGCGATCGAGCGCGTGGAACACGACGACGTCGTCGATCCGGTTCAGGAACTCGGGGCGGAAGTGCAGCTTCACTTCTTCCCACACCGCGTCCTTGATCTCGCCCTGCGGTGCGCCGGCCATCGACTGGATCACCTGCGAGCCAAGGTTCGACGTCATCACGATCACCGTGTTCTTGAAGTCGACGGTACGCCCCTGGCCATCGGTCATCCGGCCGTCGTCGAGCACCTGCAGCAGCACGTTGAACACGTCCGGATGCGCCTTCTCGATCTCGTCGAGCAGGATCACGCTGTACGGCTTGCGGCGCACGGCCTCGGTCAGATAGCCGCCCTCCTCGTAGCCGACGTAGCCCGGCGGCGCGCCGATCAGCCGCGCGACGCTGTGCTTCTCCATGAACTCGCTCATGTCGATGCGGATCAGATGCTCTTCCGAATCGAACAGGAAGCCCGCGAGCGCCTTGCAGAGCTCGGTCTTGCCGACACCCGTCGGCCCGAGGAACAGGAACGAGCCGTACGGGCGGTTCGGATCCGCGAGGCCCGCGCGCGAACGGCGGATCGCGTCGGCGACCGCGTCGATCGCCTCGTTCTGGCCGACCACGCGTTCGTGCAGCTTCTCCTCGATGTGCAGCAGCTTCTCACGCTCGCCCTGCATCATCCGCGACACCGGGATGCCGGTCGAGCGCGACACGACTTCCGCGATCTCTTCCGCGCCGACCTGCGTGCGCAAGAGGCGCGGGCGCGTCGGATTGTGCTGCTCCTTCTCCTCGGCCTGCGTGACCTGCTTGAGCTGCGCGTCGAGCTGCGGCAGCTTCCCGTACTGCAGCTCGGCGACCTTCTCGAGCTTGCCTTCGCGCTGTAACTTCGCGATGTCCGCGCGCACCTTCTCGATCTCCTCCTTCAGCGCCGCGCTGCCCTGCACCGTCGCCTTCTCGGCCTTCCAGATCTCCTCGAGATCCGCGTACTCGCGGCCGAGCCGGTCGATCTCTTCCTCGATCAGCGCGAGCCGCTTCTGCGACGCCTCGTCCTGCTCCTTCTTCACCGCCTCGCGCTCGATCTTCAGCTGGATCAGGCGCCGGTCGAGCTTGTCCATCTCCTCGGGCTTCGAGTCGATTTCCATCTTGATCTTCGACGCGGCCTCGTCGATCAGGTCGATCGCCTTGTCCGGCAGGAAGCGGTCGGTGATGTAACGATGCGACAGCTCGGCCGCCGCGACGATCGCCGGATCGGTGATGTCGACGCCGTGGTGCAGCTCGTACTTCTCCTGCAGCCCGCGCAGGATCGCGATCGTCGCCTCGACGGTCGGCTCGTCGACGAGCACCTTCTGGAAGCGGCGCTCGAGCGCGGCATCCTTCTCGATGTACTTCCGGTATTCGTCGAGCGTCGTCGCGCCGATGCAGTGCAGCTCGCCGCGCGACAGCGCCGGCTTCAGCATGTTGCCCGCGTCCATCGCGCCTTCGGCCTTGCCCGCGCCGACCATCGTGTGGATCTCGTCGATGAACACGATCGTGCGGCCTTCGTCCTTCGCGATGTCGTTGAGCACCGCCTTCAGGCGCTCCTCGAACTCGCCGCGATACTTGGCGCCCGCGAGCAGCGCGGCCATGTCGAGCGACAGCACGCGCTTGTTCTTCAGCGTCTCGGGCACCTCGCCGTTGACGATCCGCTGCGCGAGCCCTTCGACGATCGCGGTCTTGCCGACGCCCGGTTCGCCGATCAGCACCGGGTTGTTCTTCGTGCGGCGCTGCAGGATCTGGATCGAGCGGCGGATCTCGTCGTCGCGGCCGATCACCGGATCGAGCTTGCCCGCGCGCGCGCGCTCGGTCACGTCGACCGTGTATTTCTTCAGCGCCTCGCGCTGGCTCTCGGCGTCCTGGCTGTGCACCTGCGAGCCGCCGCGCACCGCGGCGATCGCGGCTTCGAGCGCTTTGCGCGTGAGCCCGTGCTGGCGCGCGAGCTTGCCCGCGTCGCCCTTGTCGTCGGCCACCGCGAGCAGGAACATCTCGCTCGCGATGAACGAGTCGTTCAGCTTCTGCGCTTCCTTGTCCGCCTGGTTCAGCAGGCCGGCCAGCTCGCGGCCGATCTGGATGTCGCCGCCGGTGCCGGTCACCTGCGGCAGACGCGCGATCGCGTCGTTCAGCGCGGTTTGCAGCGCCTGCACGTGCACGCCCGCGCGCGACAGCAGCGAGCGCGCGGAGCCGTCCTGCTGCGCGACGAGCGCGGCGAGCAGGTGGACGGGTTCGATGTACTGATTGTCGCGGCCTGCCGCGAGGCTTTGCGCATCCGCGAGCGCTTCCTGGAACTTGGTGGTGAGCTTGTCGATTCTCATCTAGGAGACCTCCAATTTTCGAATAACACCCAAGTGAGGCTCGTTATGCGGCTTTCAAGCGGAATTCGATCGATTTTGCGCAAAAAACGGCGGGAAACGGCGCGGCGCACGGCAGGCGGGCGCGCGGGCGCCCGGTGGTCAGTCGGCGTACGCGGACGCGGCGGAATCGTCGCCGGCCGGCGCGACCGCGACGACCGGAATGCCGAGCAGCATCGCGATCGGCGCGCCCGGGCGGGCAAGGTCGCCGATCGTGTGGCGGTCGAGCTCCGCGAAAAACGCGTCGCGCGCGGCCGCGAACACGCCCTTCAACCGGCACGCGGGCTCGATCGCGCAGTCGCGGTGCGGCTGCTCGCCGCCCGAGAAGCAGCCGACGAGCACGAAGTCGTTTTCGGTCGCGCGCACGACCGCGCCGACGCTCAGCCGCATCGAATCCGGATGCAGCCGCAGCCCGCCGTTGCGGCCGCGGACCGTCTCGACCCAGCCGAGCTCGCCGAGCTGCTGCACGACTTTCATCAGATGATTTTTCGAGATGCCGTACGCGTCCGATATCTCCTGAATCGTCGCGAGGCCCTCGCCGCGCACCGCGAGATAGAGCATGACTCTCAGCGAGTAGTCGGTGTAATCGGTCAGTCTCATGAGCGCAAAGGTTCGGCGGTGAAACACGGCGGCCGCGTGCATGGGGGCACGGTGTCGGATAAGATGCGGTTCATCAGCATTTTTTCGAGAGTGGCCGGCCGTTATTGTGCGACAAAATCGCCGCGACGTCCCGCCCGCCCGACCCGGCCCCTTTTCATCATGCCCACTCCGCCCACCCCGCCCGCGGTCGCGCCGATCCGGCCCCGCGACCCGGTTCCGACCGAAGAGAACATCCGCGAACTCGTCCATGCGTTCTACGAGCGCGTGCAAGCCGATCCGCTGCTCGGCCCCGTATTCGACGCACGGCTCGCCGGCCGCTGGGACGATCATCTGCCGAAAATGGTCACGTTCTGGTCGAGCCTCGTGCTGGGCACGAAGGGCTATCGCGGCAACGTGCAGCAGGCGCACCAGCCGCTCGAAGGGGTCGAGCCCGCGCACTTCAGCCGCTGGCTGTCGCTGTTCCTGAAGACGGTCGACGCGCACTACGAGCCCGCGGCCGCGGTCCGGTTCATGGAGCCCGCGCTGCGGATCGCGCAGAGCCTGCAACTGAGCCGCTTCGGCTGGGATTACCCGATCCCGCCCGAGCAGCAGGCGCTCCTCGACGCGGTCGCGCCGCGCCGCCCGGGCGATCCGGTCGAGCCCCCGTCACGTGCGCGCGGCGAGCCTTTTCCGGCGAAGATCATCGGGCGCGGGACGTCGGACGCGTAGGCCCGACGCGCGGGGCCGGCATTCGCGTTCGCGCGAGCCGGCGTCAGCGCCGCGCGTTGTCCGATTCGACGCCCCAGCGCGCGAGCGCCGCGTCGTCGGTGCTGCGCGCGTCGACCCAGCGCTCGCCGTCCGGCGTCGTCTCCTTCTTCCAGAACGGCGCCTGGGTCTTCAAATAGTCCATCACGAACTCGCACGACGCGAACGCGTCGCCGCGATGCGCGGCGACCGTCACGACGAGCACGATCTGGTCGAGCGGAAACAGCTTGCCGACGCGATGCACGATCGATACGTCGATGCCCGGCCAGCGCCGGCACGCGTCGTCCGCGATCCGCTCGAGCGCCTTCTCGGTCATCCCCGGGTAATGTTCGAGCTCGAGCACCGCGACCGCATCGCCTTCGTTGAGATCGCGCACCGTGCCGACGAAGCAGGCGACCGCGCCGATCTTCGGATTACGCGCGCGCAGCGCGCCCACTTCGGCATTCAGGTCGAAATCTGCAGTCTGTACGCGTACCGTCGCCATCGTTCGCTCCTCAGCCGCCCGTCACCGGCGGAAAGAACGCGACCTCGCAGCCGTCGGTGATCCGCGTGTCGGCGTCGGTCATCTCATGATTGCACGCCATCCGCAGCGCGCGGCCCTCGGCGAGCGCTTCGGCCCACGCGCCGCCGCGCGTGCGCAGCCATGCGCGCACGTCGCCGATCGTCGCGATGCCGTCCGGCACGTCGACGCGCTCGTCGGCCACGCCGACCGCCTCGCGCACGCTGGCAAAGAATTTCAGAGCGATGTTCATGGTTCGATCACGCAAGCAGTTCGGAAAACGGCAGGAAGCGGACGGTCTCGCCCGCGCTGATCACATGCTGCGGCGGATTGTCGATCAGGCCATCGCCCCAGACCGTCGACGTCAGCACCGCCGAGCTCTGGTTCGGGAACAGGTCGAGGCCGCCCGCCGCGTTGATCCGCGCGCGCAGGAACTCGTTGCGGCGGTCGCCCTTGCTCTGCTCGAAGTCGGCGCGCAGCGACAGCGCGCGCGGCGCGACGTCGCGCACGCCCGACAGACGCAGCAGGAACGGCCGCACGAACAGCAGGAACGTGACGAAGCTCGACACCGGATTGCCGGGCAGCCCGATGAAATGCGCTTCGCCGCGTGCGCTGTCACGGTCATCATCGCGTTCACCATCGCGCCGGACAGCGCCGAACGCGAGCGGCTTGCCCGGCTTCATCGCGATCTGCCACAGCGCGAGCCGGCCTTCGGCCTCGACCGCGGGCTTCACGTGGTCCTCGTCGCCGACCGACACGCCGCCGCTCGTCAGGATCACGTCGTGTTCGCGCGCCGCCGCGCGCAGCGTGTCGCGCGTCGCCGCGAGCGAATCGGGGACGATCCCGTAGTCGGTCACGTCGCAGCCGAGCCGTTCGAGCAGCCCGCGCAGCGTGAAGCGGTTCGAGTTGTAGATCGCGCCCGGTTTCAGCGGCTCGCCGGGCATCGTCAGCTCGTCGCCGGTGAAGAACACCGCGACCTTCGTGCGGCGCGTGACCGCGAGCCGCGCGCAGCCGACCGACGCGGCCAGGCCGAGCGCCTGCGGCGTGAGCCGCGTGCCGACCGGCAGGATCACCGAGCCGCGTCGGATGTCCGCGCCCTGCGCGGTGATCCATTCGCCCGCCTTCGGCGTGTGCAGGATGTCGACCGCGTCGCCGTTCGCTTCGGTCTGCTCCTGCATCACGACCGCATCGGCGCCGGGGGGCACCGTCGCGCCGGTGAAGATCCGCGCGGCCGTGCCCGCCGCGAGCGGCGCGGCCGGATGGCCCGCCGGAATCCGCTGCGACACCGGCAGGCGCCGCTCGCCGTGCAGCAGGTCGGCGACCCGCACCGCGTAGCCATCCATCGCGCTCGTATCCATCGGCGGCACGTCGAGCGGCGATTCGACGTCCGCGCCGAGCACGCGGCCGAGCGCGTCGAGCGTCGCGACGCTTTCGGTATCGGTCAGCGGAGTAGCAGCGGCCAGCAACGTGGCGAGCGCTTCGGCGGTCGACAGCATCGGCGCGCGCGGCGCCGTCGGGTTCGGATTCGACATCGACAGAATCAGTGAAGGTGGAAGGTGCGGACAAGCGGATACAAGCGGATACAAGCGGATACGCCACATTGTAGCGACGCCGCCGCGCGAGCGCGCGATATGGAGGTCATGCGCAAACGCTTATCGGGCCCTTATCCGGCCCTTATCCGGCCCGTATCCGGCCCTTATCCAGCCCTTATCCCGCGCTCATCGGGCGGGACTGCGGACGAACGAAGAAACGGCGCGTCAAATAAAAATCCCCGCCCGGCGTGGTCCGCCAAGCGGGGATCGAGCCGGCCGTCGCGACGCGCGGCCGGCGTGGCGCCGATCAGAGCCGGCCTTCGACCCAGCCCTTCACGCCCGCGAGCGCGGCCGGCAGGTTCGCCGGCTCGGTGCCGCCCGCCTGCGCCATGTCCGGACGGCCACCGCCCTTGCCGCCGACCTGCTGCGCGACGAAGTTCACGAGATCGCCGGCCTTCACCTTCTTGCTCGCCTCCGCCGTCACACCCGCGATCAGGCTGACCTTGCCGCCTTCGACCGCCGCGAGCACGATCGCCGCGCTCTTCAGCTTGTCCTTCAGCTTGTCGACGGTTTCGCGCAGCGTCTTCACGTCCGCGCCGTCGAGCGTCGCCGCGAGCACGTGCACGCCGCCGACCTCGACCGCCTGCTGCGCGAGCTCGTCGCCCTGGCTCGACGCGAGCTTCGATTTCAGCGCCGACAGCTCCTTCTCGAGCGCCTTCACCTGCTCCTGCACCTGGCCGATGCGCTGCGTCAGCTCCGACGGCTGCGCCTTCAACGCCGCGGCCGCCTCGTTCACGCGCGCGTCGAGCGCCTGCACGTAACGCACCGCGTTGTCGCCGGTGATCGCCTCCACGCGGCGGATGCCGGCCGCGACGCCGCCTTCCATCACGATCTTGAACAGGCCGATGTCGCCGGTACGATGCACGTGCGTGCCGCCGCACAGCTCGCGCGAGAAACCGAGATCCAGCACGCGCACTTCGTCACCGTACTTCTCGCCGAACAGCGCCATCGCGCCGCCCTTCACCGCTTCGTCGTACGGCAGCACGCGCACGATCCCCGGCGCGTTCGCGAGGATCTGGTCGTTGACGATCGCCTCGACCTTGCGGATCTCGTCGTCGGTCAGCGGCGCGTTGTGCGCGAAGTCGAAGCGGGTCTTGTCCGCGTCGACGAGCGAGCCCTTCTGCTGCACGTGCGCGCCGAGTACCTCGCGCAGCGCCTTGTGCATCAGGTGCGTCGCCGAGTGGTTGCGCTGCGTGCGCGCGCGGCGCACTTCGTCGATCTCCGCGCGCAGCACGTCGCCGACTTTCAGCGTGCCCTGCTCGAGCGTGCCGTGGTGGCCGATCACGTCGGCCTGCACCTTCAGCGTGTCGCCGACCGCAAAGCGCGTCGACGCGTTCGCGAGCACGCCCTGATCGCCGACCTGGCCACCCGATTCCGCGTAGAACGGCGTGTGGTCGAGCACGACGACCGCGTGCTGGCCCACCTTCACTTCGTTCGCCGACGCGCCGTCGACGTACAGCGCGACGACCTTCGCGTCGTCGAACGCGAGCTTCTCGTAGCCGTGGAACGTCGTCTTCGCGCCGGTGTAGTCGAGGCCCTGCGTCGCCTTGAACTTGCCGGCCGCGCGCGCCTGCTCGCGCTGGCGCGCCATCGCGTCGTCGAACGCCGGCTCGTCGACGGTCACGCCGCGCTCGCGGCAAACGTCGGCCGTCAGATCCAGCGGGAAGCCGTACGTGTCGTGCAGCTTGAACGCGAGCTCGCCGTCGAGCACCTTGCCGCCCTTGGTATCCAGCTCCGCGAGCGCGGCCTCGAGGATCGACATCCCGTGCTCGATCGTCTCGAAGAAGCGCTCCTCTTCCTGGCGCAGCACGTCGGTCACGCGCTGCCCGGCTTCCGTCAACTCCGGATACGCGGCGCCCATCTCGGCGACGAGATCCGCGACGAGCTTGTGGAAGAACGCGCCCTTGCAGCCGAGCTTGTAGCCGTGGCGGATCGCGCGGCGCACGATCCGGCGCAGCACGTAGCCGCGACCTTCATTGCCCGGAATCACGCCGTCGACGATCAGGAACGAGCACGCGCGGATGTGATCGGCGATCACCTTCAGCGAGTTGTTGCCGAGATCGGCGACGCCCGTCACGCGCGAGGCGGCGTTGATCAGGTTCTGGAACAGGTCGATCTCGTAGTTGCTGTGCACGTGCTGCAGCACCGCGGCGAGGCGCTCGAGGCCCATGCCGGTGTCGACGCACGGCTTCGGCAGGCGCGTCATGTTGCCCTGCGCGTCGCGGTTGAACTGCATGAACACGAGGTTCCAGATCTCGATGTAGCGGTCGCCGTCCTCTTCCGGCGACCCCGGCGGGCCGCCCCACACGTCCGGGCCGTGGTCGTAGAAGATCTCCGTGCACGGGCCGCACGGGCCGGTGTCGCCCATCGTCCAGAAGTTGTCGGACGCATAGCGCGCGCCCTTGTTGTCGCCGATCCGGATGATGCGCTCGGCCGGCACGCCGACTTCCTTCGCCCAGATGTCGTACGCCTCGTCGTCTTCCTGGTACACGGTGACCCAGAGCTTGTCCTTCGGCAACTGGTAGACCGTCGTCAGCAGCTCCCATGCGAAGCGGATCGCGTCCTGCTTGAAGTAGTCGCCGAACGAGAAGTTGCCGAGCATCTCGAAGAACGTGTGATGGCGCGCGGTGTAGCCGACGTTCTCGAGGTCGTTGTGCTTGCCGCCCGCGCGCACGCTGCGCTGTGCGGTCGTCGCGCGCGAATACGGGCGCGTGTCGGTGCCGAGGAAGACGTCCTTGAACTGGACCATGCCCGAGTTCGTGAACATCAGCGTGGGGTCGTTACCGGGCACGAGGCTCGACGAGCGGACGATCGTGTGGCCCTTCGACTCGAAGAAGGAAAGGAATTTCTCGCGGATTTCGGCAGCTTTCATGGCGTGCGGGGACGGTCCTGGCTAAGCGGGCATCGCGCGCCGGCGGCCCCTCTTGGGCCCATTCTCGGGCTTTCGGGCGCACGGCGGCAGGTTCTGAAACGATCGATTATACGGGATAGATCGCCGCTCGCGACCGGGCGGCCGGCCAAAGCGGCCCGGCGATTCGGCCGGCCGCGCGGGGCCACCGGCGGGCTGGATTTGCGTTAAAATGCGAAACATTGTTCCGCTGTGCGAACCACACAACCGCAATGGTCAACATCAGAAACCGGAAAGGAGACGAATCGAACATGGGTGCCCTGAGCCATATCCGCGTGCTGGACCTGACCCGCGTGCTCGCGGGACCGTGGTGCGCGCAGACGCTCGCCGATTTCGGCGCCGACGTGATCAAGGTCGAGCGGCCCGGCGCCGGCGACGATACGCGGCACTGGGGGCCGCCGTACCTGAAGGACGCGAGCGGCGCCGACACGGCCGAGGCCGCGTACTATCTCGCCGCGAACCGCAACAAGCGCTCGATCACGGTCGACATCGCGACGCCCGACGGCCAGCGGATCATCCGCGAGCTCGCCGCGCAAAGCGACGTCGTGCTCGAGAACTACAAGGTCGGCCAGTTGAAGAAATACGGGCTCGACTACGAATCGCTGCGCGCGGTGAAGCCCAACCTGATCTACTGCTCGGTCACGGGCTTCGGCCAGACGGGGCCGTACGCGCACCGCGCGGGCTACGACTTCATCATCCAGGGCATCGGCGGCTTCATGAGCATCACCGGCGAGCGCGACAGCCAGCCGGGCGGCGGCCCGCAGAAGGCGGGCGTCGCGATCTCGGATCTCGCGACCGGGCTCTACTCGACGATCGCGGTGCTCGCCGCGCTCGCGCACCGCGAGCGCACGGGCGAAGGCCAGTACGTCGACATGGCGCTGCTCGACGTGCAGGTCGCGCTGCTCGCGAACATGAACACGAACTTCCTCGCGAGCGGCCAGCCGCCGGTGCGCTGGGGAAATGCGCATCCGAACATCGTGCCGTACCAGACGTTCCAGACGAGCGACGGGTGGATCATCGTCGCGGTCGGCAACGACGGGCAGTTCCGCAAGTTCGTCGACGCGGGCGGGCGGGCCGAGCTCGCGGACGACGCGCGGTTCGCGACGAACCCGGCGCGCGTGCGCCACCGCGACACGCTGGTGCCGATCCTCGCGGAGATGGTGAAGACGCGCGGCAAGGACGCGTGGATCGCGGCGCTCGAGGCGGCCGGCGTGCCGTGCGGGCCGATCAACGAACTCGACGAAGTGTTCGACAACGAGCAGGTGATCGCGCGCGGGATGCAGGTCGATCTGCCGCATCCGTGCGGCGCGAATGCGCGGCTCGTGCGCAATCCGATCGTGATGAGCCGGACGCCGCCCGAGGCGCGCAGCGCGCCGCCGCTGCTCGGCGAGCAGACGGATGCGGTGCTGCGCGAGATGCTCGGGTATGGGGATCAGGAGATCGCGGCGTTGCGGAGCAAGCACGCGATCTGAGCATCAATGGTGATTGATGCTCGCGCCGACCAGGCCGCCCGCCGCCGCGCCGCCGATCGTGCCGAGCGGCCCGCCGGTGATCACGTAGCCGAGCGCGCCGCCCGCGGCGGCGCCGATGCCGGCGTTGCGTTCCGTCGGCGTCATCGCGCACGCGCCGAGCGTCGACAGCAGCGCCGCGATCGCGGCGGTGCGCACGAGAAATCGGGGGATCTTCATCGTCATGATCGTCTCTACCTGCCGCCGGGCGCGTCGCGCGCGGCGGCCTCGTTCGATATATCCGCATGGTCGAACCGGCGCGGGTCATGCGCAAACCGATTTACCGCGTGTTACAGCAGACACAAACCCGAGACAACCCGGGCGGCGCGTTCCGTCGCGGCAGCGCAGCATGGGCGTGCCGGGCCGGATCACGCTCAGGTAGAATGGCCGGATCAGACCGGCGCGGCGTGCGCCGACCAACCCGATCATTCCCGCATGAGCCACGAACGCACCGACGCCGCCCCGGCATCCAACTTCATCCGCAACATCATCGACGACGACAATCGCACCGGCAAATGGGGCAGCCGCGTCGAGACGCGCTTCCCGCCCGAGCCGAACGGCTACCTGCATATCGGCCATGCGAAGAGCATCTGCCTGAATTTCAGCGTCGCGCGCGACTACGGCGGCGTCTGCCATCTGCGCTTCGACGACACGAATCCGGAAAAGGAAAGCATCGAATACGTCGACTCGATCGTCGACGCGGTGCGCTGGCTCGGCTTCGACTGGCGCAAGGACGCGGTCGATCACCAGTACTTCGCGAGCGACTACTACGACAAGCTGTACGAATTCGCCGAGCTGCTGATCAAGCGCGGCCGCGCCTACGTCGACAGCCAGAGCGCCGAGGAGATGCGCGCGAACCGCGGCGGCCTGACCGAGGCGGGCAAGCCGTCGCCGTTCCGCGATCGCACGCCCGACGAGAATCTCGACCTGTTCCGCCGGATGAAGGCCGGCGAGTTCAAGGAAGGCGAGCACGTGCTGCGCGCGAAGATCGACATGGGCTCGCCGAACATGAACATGCGCGACCCGGTGATCTACCGGATCCGCTTCGCGCATCACTACCGCACCGGCGACGCGTGGTGCGTGTATCCGATGTACGACTACACGCACTGCATCTCGGACGCGCTCGAAGGCATCACGCATTCGCTGTGCACGCTCGAGTTCGAGGATCATCGCCCGCTGTACGACTGGGTGCTGAACGAGCTCGCCGATGCCGGCATCTTCACGCGCCCGCTGCCGCAGCAGATCGAATTCTCACGGCTGAACCTCACGTATGCGATCACGAGCAAGCGCAAGCTGCTGCAGCTCGTGACCGAAGGCCACGTCGACGGCTGGGACGATCCGCGGATGCCGACGATCGTCGGCGTGCGCCGCCGCGGCTTCACGCCGGAGAGCATCCATCTGTTCTGCGAGCGGATCGGCGTGACGAAGGTCGATTCGTGGATCGACATGAGCGTGTTCGAAGGCGCGCTGCGCGACGATCTCGACGCGAAGGCGCCGCGCACGGCCGCGGTGCTCGATCCGCTGAAGCTCGTGATCGACAACTATCCGGAAGACCTCGAGGAGGCGTGCACCGCGCCCGTCCATCCGCATCATCCGGACCGCGGCGTGCGCACGTTCCCGATCTCGCGCGAGCTGTGGATCGAGCGCGAGGACTTCGCCGAAAATCCGCCGAAGGGCTATTTCCGGTTGTTCCCGGGCAACAAGGTGCGGCTGCGCTACGGCTACGTCGTCGAATGCACCGGCTTCGACAAGGACGCGGACGGCAACGTCACCGCGGTGCGCTGCAACTACTTCCCGGACAGCAAGTCGGGCACCGACGGCGCGAACAACTACAAGGTCAAGGGCAACATCCACTGGGTCAGCGCGAAGCACGCGCAGGCGGCCGAGGTGCGGGTCTACGACCGTCTGTTCAAGGAGCCGCATCCGGACGCGGGCGGCGCGAACTTCCTCGACGCGCTGAATCCGGATTCGAAGAAGATCGTCCACGCGTATCTGGAGCCGGGCACCGACGTCGCCCCGGAAATGCACTTCCAGTTCGAGCGGCACGGCTACTTCGTCGCCGATCGCCACGATTCGACGCCAGGCAAGCCGGTGTTCAACCGGATCGTCGGGCTGCGCGACAGCTGGGGCAAGCCGGCCTGATCACGCCGCCGGCGGCAGGCGCCGGTGCAGCTCCGCCAGCAGCAAGCGCGTCTGGAACAGCCGCGCGAGGCTGCGGCTCGCGTACGCATCGACCTCGTCGGGCGCGGCCCAGCGGAACGCGTCCATCTCGGGGATCATCGTGCCGTCGCGGCGGCTCGGGAACATCGACGTGCACGTGCAACGCGCGAGATCGATCTCCCGCCCGGTGACGCGCACCGCGAACAGATGCAGTTCCTTGTCCGGCCGATACGAAAAGCGGCCGAGCTCGATGAGCCGTTCCGGCGCGAGCGTGATGCCCGTCTCCTCGAGCAGCTCGCGCAGCGCCGCGTCGCGCGGCGTCTCGCCGGACTCGCCCTGCCCCTTCGGAATGTCCCAGTGCGACGTGTCCGTCGCATGCGCGAGGAACACGCGGCCCGCGTCGTCGAGCATCACGATTCCGCATGACACGGCGCGCGGCGCGGCGGCGCGGGTCACCACGCGGCGCCGGCCCGGATGGCCGAAAAGGAATGGGGAAAGTCGGCTGCCGCCATCGGATTCTCCTTGGCTGATGCCTTGCTGATGAACGGCCGGCCGTCGCGTCGCGCGACCGGCGAGCAACCATAGCACGCTCAGCGCGGCGCCTGCGCGGAATCGGCCCGGTAGCCGTCGGTCAGCGTGTTCAGGAACGCGATCACGTCGCGGATCTCGGCCGCGTCGAGCGCGGGCGCGTCGCCGGGCTTGCGGTCGAACGGCGGCTCGTCGTTCACGTTCGACCAGTAGCGCCGCGGCAGATCGTCGAACTTGCGCACCCGGCCGTGCACGACCGGATAGAACTTCTCCGGATGAATGTCGCGCTCGACGTAGAAGCGCATCACGTCGTCGAGCGAGTGATAGATCCCGTTGTGGAAGAACGTCTTGCGCAGTGCGACGTTGCGCAGCGACGGCGTGCGGAACAGCCCGCAGTATTCGGCGCGGCCCTTCAGGTCGGTGCGCTCGGGCCCGCACGCGCCGAGATCGTAAAAATCCGGATCGCGATTGACCGCCAGCGCGCGGTTGCGCGGCACGCCGATCGCGATCAGCCCGAAATCGCTGAACTGCGGCGGCGTGCCGTCGAGCGCGCGCCGGCTGATGTGGCAGCTCGCGCAGTTGCCCTTGCGCTCGTCGTCGAACAGCTTCAGCCCGCGCTGCTCGGCCGGCGTCAGCGTCGCGCGGCCCGCGAGATACGCGTCGTACTTGCTCGTGTACGGCGCGAACACGTCCGGCGCCTGCTCGAACGTCTCGAGCGCCCGTAGCACCGCGTCGAATGTCGCCGCGTCGTCGTCGAACACGCGCGTGCCGAACACCGCGCGGAATTCGTCCGCGTACGGCGCCGCGCGCACCGCGCGCGCCACCCGCGCGGGGGAGCTGTTCATCTCGAACGGCGACGTCAGCGGCATGCGCGCCTGCTGCGCGCCGCGGTCGACGCGCCCGTCCCAGGTCAGCCCGCCGGTCGGACCGTTGTCGATGCTCTCGTCGCCTTCGTCGTCCGAATCGTGGAAATGCTCGGTGAACGGCGGCACGCCCTGCAGATACTTCAACGACGGCACCGCGCGAAAGCCCTGCCGGCGCAGGTCGTCGCCGCCGAACTGCGCCGACAGCGCGTTCGGCGGCCCGTACGCGTGATCGGGGCTGTGGCATGTCGCGCACGCCTGCCGGCCCGAGCCCGACAGCGACGGATCGAAGAACAATGCGCGGCCGAGCGCCGTCATCCGGCGCACGCCATCGTAGACCTGCGCGCGCGTCTGCGGCCGGTCGACCTCGACGATCGACCCGACGGGCGGCTCGGCGGGCGGCTCGGCCGCGCGCGCGGCCTGCACGGCCTGCACCGCCGGCAAGTCGCGCACCTCATGCACCTCATGCACGTCATGCACGTCGCAGCCGGAAAGCGGCGCCAGCACCGCGAGCGCGGCGGCGAGCGCGAGCGTCCGCGCGGCTTGCCGCCACGGCCGGACGGCGGCGGGACGTTCGATTGAAAAAGCGCGCATCGTCGATCGTTGTCTTCAGGAAAGGATTGAAAGGCGGCGCGAGTCTATGTCAATCTCGTGAACAACGGATGACGACGCGGCGACCGCTTATTGAAAGTCGGCCTACATTTCCCTGTCAAATCGTTCCGGCAGAATCGGCGCATTTTCGATCACCACGCGACAAGAGAGAACAACGATGCAACACGCCTGGATTCGCTTCACGCCGCTCGCGATCGCCGCGGCCATCGGGCTGTCCGCCTGCGGCAACGAAGAAATCGCGCAGCAGAACCTGTCGGCCGTCAAGAACGTGGTCGTCATCTATGCGGAGAATCGCAGCTTCGACAACCTGTACGGTCACTTCCCCGGCGCGAACGGCCTCGCGAACGCGACGGCCACGAGCACGCAGCAGAAGGACCGCAACGGCGCGCCGCTGCCGACGCTGCCGAGGATCTGGGGCGGCCTGACCGCGAAGGGCGTGAGCCCGGCCGTCACCGAGGCCATGACCGCGAACCTGCCGAACGCGCCGTTCGCGATCGACGATCCGAACGGCTTCGCGACGTCGATGAACGTGACGACGCGCGACCTGTATCACCGCTTCTACGAGAACCAGATGCAGATCGACGGCGGCAGGAACGACATGTTCGCCGCGTGGGCCGACTCGGGCGGGCTCGTGATGGGCCACTACACGTCCGATCCGGCGACGCTGCCGCTGTGGAAGATCGCGCAGCAGTACACGCTCGCCGACAACTTCTTCATGGGCGCTTTCGGTGGCTCGTTCCTGAATCACCAGTATCTGATCTGCGCGTGCGTGCCGGTCTACCCGAACGCGGACAAGAGCCCGGCCGCCGGCTCGATCTCGGCGGTCAACGCGGACGGCACGTCGCTCGCGGTCGCCGCGAACTCGCCCGCGTCGGCGCTCGACGGCCCGCCGAAGTTCGTCAACTCCGGCAACCTGACGCCCGACTTCCACGCGGTCAACACGATGCAGCCGGCGTACCAGCCGAGCGGCAACAAGCCGCCCGCGAACGGCGACCACGCGCTCGCCGATCCGGCGCTGCCGACCACGCTGCCGCCGCAGACGCAGCCGACGATCGGCGATCTGCTGACGCAGGCCGGCGTGTCGTGGGCATGGTACGGCGGCGCATGGGGCGACGCGCTGCGGGCCGCGCAGAAAGGCGAATCGGGCGTGATCTACGGGCCGAACCTGACGTCGCCGAACTTCCAGCCGCACCACCAGCCGTTCAACTACTACGCGAACCAGGCGCCGGGCACCGCGAGCCGCGCCGAGCACCTGCTCGACGGCGGCACGGACGGCGCCGCGTTCATCCAGGCGATCGATTCGGGCAAGCTGCCGCAGGTCGCGTTCTACAAGCCGCAGGGCAACCTGAACGAGCACTCGGGCTATACCGACGTGCAATCGGGCGACCGCCACATCGCCGACCTGATCGCGCATCTGCAGAAGAGTCCGCAGTGGAACAACATGGTCGTGATCGTCACGTACGACGAGAACGGCGGCATCTGGGATCACGTCGCACCGCCGAAGGGCGACCGCTGGGGCCCGGGCACGCGGATTCCGGCGATCATCGTGTCGCCGTTCGCGAAGCGCGGCTTCGTCGACCACACGCAGTACGACACGGCGTCGATCCTGCGCTTCATCACGCGCCGCTTCGGGCTGCCGCGCCTCGCGGGGATCCAGGCGCGCGACGACGCGCTCGTCGCGAACGGCGGCCAGCCGATGGGCGACCTGACCCGCGCGCTGAACCTGTCCGGCCGGTAACGGCGCGCGCGGGTTCGATCCCGCGCGGCGCGTCACGACGGGGCGGCTTCGGCCGCCCTCGTCGGTTGCGCAGGCGGCGCGCGCGTCAGCCCCGCAGCCCCATCAGCTTCGCGAGCAGCGGCCACTTGACGAGCGCGTCGACGTACTCGCGGCGCGCCTGCTCGTCGACGTAGCGCGCGGGATCGAACCCGGGCGCATGGCGCGCGAGCCCGGTCACGTCGTTCGGCTGCGCGAGGCGCGCGTCGCCGTCATTCATTTCTCGTCGATCCATACGCCATCCGGAGTGCGTACCGCATAACCGGCGCCGGTCAGCATCGTCACGGTGCCTTCGTTCTCGCCGACCATCTGCGTGCGCGGCAGGTCGGCCGCGTATTGCGACAGCGTCACGCCCGGCTTGAACGGGCTGTTCGACACGAGGTTCGACAGCAGCTGCGCGAGCGCGAGGAAGCTCGACGGCGCGTCGATCACCGTGGTCGGCCCGTGGCTGCCCGGGAAGCCGACGAGCCGCACGCCGACCGGCACGTGCACGATCCGCGGCGTCGGAATCTCGCGCAGGCCGGCCACCTGGTTGCTGTCGCCGCGCAGCGCCGCGCCGTGCTCGGGCACGAACACGATCACCGCGCGCCGCCCCGACGCCGCGATCAGGTCCGCGAGCCGGTCGACGTCGCTCATCAGCCTCGTCGCGCGCAGCGGATACGAATCGATGCTCGACATCGTGCTGCCGACCACGCGATTGCCGTCGTGCAGGCTGATCGTGTTGTAGTACAGCGCGACCGGCCCGGACGTCGACGCGCGATGCGCGTACCAGTTCGCGAGCGTCGCATAGTCGTCGCGGATCTCGGAGCCGTCGAACGCGTGCATCGCGACCGGCGCGTCGGTGTTCGGCAGCATCGGCGCGTCCGGCGCGCCGATGTTGTCGTGCACGACCTGCAGGAAATTGTCGAAATGGCCATCGTGGTTCAGCAGCGTCTGCACGGTATAGCCCGCCTGCGCGAGCTGCGAGAACAGGTAGCACTGCTGCGGCGCGCGCTTGTACAGGTCGTCGTGCGCCTCCTGCCCGCAGCTCGCGCGCAGCACGCGGATCGCGGCCGGCCCGCTGTAGCTCGCGGCCGAGCTGAAGTTCGTGAACAGATAGTCGAAGTGGCTCAGCATCGGATGGTTGCGGACCTTCGCGGCGTCGAGGTCGTCCCACGCGAGCGAGCACACATGCAGCACGATCACGTCGAACTGCGCGGACGAATCGCCGGACAGATGCCCGAACGACACCTGCCGCTGCGATTCCTGCGCGCGGAACGCGCCGAGCGCCGCGTTGCGGTCGGCGCTCGGCGCGGCCTGCTCGGCAAGCGCGGACGGCATGCCCGCCGACTGCGCGCCGCGCGCGCTCAGCGCGGTGCCCGCCTGCCACAGCGGCATCGCGGCGAGCGCGATCAGCACGAACGTCGACACGCGCACCCAGCGGTTCACGACGAAGTACGCGACGAGCGCGAGCGCGACGCCGATCAGCAGCGCCGGCGGCAGCACGCGCGGCAGGATCTCCATCCAGTAACGGAAGCTGAACGTGCCGACCTCGTGCAGCGCCTCGACGAGCCGCGCGAGCGGCGGCAGATGCGCCTCGCGATGGACGAGCGGCACCGCGATCGCGAGCGCGACGACCTGCCGCGCGATGCGCAGCGAACGCCGCCGGATCGGCGCGCTCGCCGCGAGCGCGGCCGCGAGCGCGAGGTTCGCGAGCCAGATCGGCGACAGATGCCCGGTCGCGAACAGGTAGAACTTCAGGATGAAATACAGATTCCAGAACGTCATCGAGACGACTCCATCGTGATCGGTGTCAACGGCGCGCGCGGTCGAGCGCGAGCACGGCCCGCACGCGCGTCGACACGCCCTTCAGCAGGTGCGCGTAGCCTTCGACGCCGACCTGCAGCACCGCCTTCAATCCCTCGAGCGGCGTGTTGCCGCGCTCTTCGACGCGCGCGTCGCGCCAGTGCAGCCATGCGTCCGCGCGGCCGAACGTGCACTGCACGAGCTCGCGCTCGGCGTCGAGCGACAGCGCGTCGAAGCGCACGCCGACGTGCGTCGCGCTCACGCGGCACACGCGCACCGGGAAGTGATACGGCCGGTCGCCACGGTTCATGCACACGGTCAGCGTGTCGCCGATCGCGAGCGCGAGCCCCGGCACCGCGTCGAGCCCGAGCCCGCCCGCCGAGTAGTCGCTCGTGAAACACGCGGCCGTCGTGCCGTCGGCGAGCAGCAGGGTCGCGGGCACACGCATCGCGATCCGGTGCGTGACGCGCACCTGCTTCGCCTCGCGCGCGACCGCGAGCGCCGCGCCGAGCATCAGCACGTTGTAGAGGGTCCAGCTCATCGTCATCAGAATCGTCGAGGTCTCGTCGGCCTGCTCGACCACGAGCCGCCAGAGGCCCGCCGCGATCGCGACGAGGTTCAGCGCGAGCAGCACCAGGTACGGGCGCGACGTCATCCAGTCGGTGTAGCCCTCGTCGATCTTGCCGCCCTTGTCGGTCACGTTGAACTTGCCGTGCTTCGGGCTGATGAACGCGACGGTCGTCGGCAGCGCGATGTACCACGCGAGCACCGACTCGTACACCTCCGCCCAGAACGAATGGCGGAAGCGCCCCTGCATCCGCGCGTTCGCGATATTCGCGAGCACCATGTACGGCAGCACGTAGCTCGCGAGCGCGACCGCCGATGCGTTGATGAAATACAGGTGGAACAGCAGGTACGCGAGCGGCATCGTCAGGAAGATCAGCCGCGGAATTCCGTAGAAGAAGTGCAGCATCGCGTTGCCGTAGCAGATCCGCTGGATCAGCCCGAGCCCGCGTCCGAGGAACGGGTTGTCGATCCGGAAGATCTGCGCCATGCCGCGCGCCCAGCGCGTGCGCTGCTTCACGTGGCCCGCGAGGCTCTCGGTCGCGAGGCCCGCCGCCTGCACGGTCGGCAGGTATGCGGACGTGTAGCCGCGGCGATGCAGCTTCAGCGCGGTGTGCGCGTCCTCGGTCACGGTCTCGACCGCCACGCCGCCGATCTCCTCGAGCGGCCCGCGCCGGAGCACCGCGCACGAGCCGCAGAAGAACGTCGCGTTCCACAGGTCGTTGCCGGACTGCACGAGCCCGTAGAACAGGTTGCCTTCGTTCGGCACCTCGCGGAACGTGCCGAGGTTGCGCTCGAACGGATCGGGCGAGAAGAAGTGATGCGGCGTCTGCACGAGCGCGCATTTCGCGTCGCGCAGGAACTCGCCCATCGTCGTCTGCAGGAACGAGCGCGTCGGCACGTGATCGCAGTCGAAGATCGCGATGTATTCGCCGTGCGTCTTCGCAAGCGCCGCGTTGATGTTGCCGGCCTTCGCGTGCCGGTTGTCGTCGCGCGTCAGGTAGTCGACGCCCGCTTGCACCGCGAACGCCGCGAACTCGGGACGCTTGCCGTCGTCGAGGAGGAACACGCGCATCCTGGCCGCGGGCCAATCCATGCTCTGCGCGGCCAGCACGGTCGGCCTCACGACCGACAGCGGCTCGTTGTAGGTCGGGACGTACACGTCGACGGTCGGCCACGTATCGGGATCGGCGGGCAGCGGCACGATCGGCCGGTCGAGCGGCCACGCGGTCTGGATGAAGCCGAGCACGAGGATCAGCCACGTATACGCTTCCGCCGCGTACAGCATCAGCCCGACGATCGTCTCGATCCCCCCGCGGAAATCGAGCGTCTGCGTGGTGCGCCACCACACGTAGCGGACCATCGCGAGCAGCGCGAGCGACGCGAGCGCGAGCGTCGGCATGTGGCCGGGCAGCCGGCGGATCGCGAGCGCGAGCAGCGCGACGATCACGAAAAACGCGAACTGCGCGCCCGGCATCAGCGGCGACATCCCGGCCGCCGCCCACATCACCGCGCCGACCGTCAGCAGCAGCGGCGCGAGCCAGCGCCGGCGGCCGACGCGGTGCGCGCGCGCGTCGATCCACGCACCCCAGCGCGCCCACGGCAGCGCCGCGAGCGCCGCGCCGATGCGCCGCTCGAGCGCGTGCAGCGCGCGCAACGGCGGCGCCATGAGTGCGATGAGCGCGGCGAGCCGCGCGAACACGTCGCGCGCCGCGCCGCGCCGCTCGCGCGGCGGCCGCAGCCACGCGCGCCATAGCCATTCGTTGACGCTGAGCGGCTGCAGCACGCCCCACTCGGCCGCGACGCGCAGCAGCACGACGCGGACTCCGCGCCGCGCGCGGTCGGGCCGGCCCGGCGCGGGCGGCTGGAAGAACAGCCGCACGATCCAGTCGAGCAGCGTGTGATCGGCCGGCACGCCGAGGCCGAGCGCGAGCCAGTCACGCACGCGGCGCGACGCTGTGTGGAGCGGGCGCGCGCGCGTCATCTGCCGTCTCCGGCGCGCGGGCCGAGCCACGCATCGAGCCAGTTCGCGACGCCGTGCAGATCGTGCGATGCCTGCGAATGCGGAACGTCGTCGAAGATCCAGCCGCCGCGCGCGAACGACTCCGGCACGGCCGCGTCGTGATGCACGCGCACGTCGAGAATCGCGGACGGGCCGGCCGCCGCGCGCAGCATCGCGATCGCGTCGCGCTGCATGTCGCGCGCCGGGTTCAGCCGGTTCACGACGATCCGCAGTTCGACACCGGCCGCGCGCAGCGCGTCGATGCGCGCGGCGATCGTCACGCACGCGGCCGGGTCCGGCGGCGCGACGCACAGCACGAGGTCCGCGCAGCGGATCGCGTGCTCCGCGTGCTGCGACGGATAGCGGGCCGCGTCGATCAGCGCGACGCCGTGCGCGACGGCGTTGCGCTCGTTGTTATCGTCGGTGTTTTCATCGTCGTCGGCGTTCTCACCGCCCGGCAGCGCGATCTCGCCGAGCGCGCGCGCGAGCCACCGCAGGTCGGCCGCGAGGCGCGCCTCGCACGTCGCGACACCCGCCGCGTCGACCTGCCCGTACGGGACGAACAGCACGCCGTCGGCGCTGCGCCACGTGTGCGCGTGCCACGGCTCCCCGCCGCCGGCAAGCGCGGCCGCGAGGCCGGATGCGGCCAGCGTGTCGAGCCCGAGATGCGCGCCGAGCAGGTTCTGCGGATCGAAGTCGACCGCGACGACCGCGCGGCCGCGACGCGCGAGCAGCACCGCGAGCGCCGCGCACAGCGTCGTGCGGCCCGCGCCGCCGGTCGTCGACACGATCGCGACGGTCTTCATCGCGTGCCCTCCGGATCGGTCTCGCCCGCGCCGGGCAGCAGGCGCCCGCGCAGCGCGACGGGCACGAGCTCGCACGGCACCGCGTCGTGGCGGTCGAAGCGGCGCGGCGCATGGAAGCCCCGGCCGAGCCCCAGATGCTGGATCACGATCCAGACCGGCACCGCGATCGCGATGCCGACGACGAATCCGATGAAGACGATCTCGATCATTTGGCCTCCGGCGTGCGCAGCGGCATCGCGCTGCGGGTCGCGGCGCGCGGCCGCGACGTGGCGGGCGAGTCGTCGCGGGTCTCCGATGCGGCGGACGGCGGCGCGGCGAGCGGCGCGGCAGGCGCGCCGGCCACCGACGCCGTGACGGGCGACACACCCGCTGTGCCTGCCGTGCCTGCCGTGCCTGCCAAACCCGTCGTGCCTGCCGTGCCCGTCGTGCCTGCCGTGCCCGCCGCACCTCTTGCGACCGGCGGATGCATCGCCGCGAACAGATCGCTGTAATCGGGCTGCGGCGCGCGCCGGTTCTCCATCTTCAGCGCGTCGAGCTCCGCGTCGATGCCGCCGTGCCCGAGGTGCACGATCCGGTCCGACAGCCGCTCGACCGGCACGTCGAACACGTGCGACAGCGCGCCGTCCGCATCGGCCGGCTCGCACGCGAACAGGAACACGTACAGATGCTCGGCGTCGGCGGTCACGACGTCGCCCGCGCGGCGTGGCACGCAGTGCCGGAGCGCGTCCACGTGCGCGACGCCCGGCAGCAGCGTCATCTTCACGAGCGTATGCGGCAGCGCGAGCACCGCGCCACGGTCGAGCACCGCGCGAATACGCAGGCAGAACGCGCCGACCGGCAGATAGCCGACCACCGCGTCGCCGAGCGCGGCCGCGAGCGCCGCGTGATAGTCGGCCACGAGCGGGCGCGCATGAAGCTGCCCGTGCAGCGCGCGCACCGCGCCCAGCAGCCGCGACGCCGGCAGATCGCGGCCGACGACGCGGTTCGCGCCGAGGCTCAGCACGAGCATCTCGAACTGCTGGCGCAGCACGTCGCCGCGCTCGACGACCGCGATCTTCAGCGCGCCGCCGCAGCGCCGCCGCAGCGTGTGCACGTCCGCACACAGCGCCTCGAGCTGCGCGTGCGAGCGGAACGCGAGCACGGCGGTCGCCGCGCGCGCGTGCGCGCAGGCCGCGACGACGGCCGCGTTGTCGTCGACGATCTCCCAGTCGGCCGGCACCCAGCCGTCGCGTTCGACGACCGCGCGGCTCACGACGACACGCATCTCGTCGCTCGCGAGCTTCATCTGTCGCTCGGGCGCGACCGCCTCGGCGTCGACGGCGGCCGACAGCCGGCCGCTCGACGCGAAGCGCAGCGCTCGCGTCTCGCCGGCCGCGAGTGTGTCGGCCGCGCGCCAGAAATCGACGACCCACAGCAGCTCGCCGTGCGTGCGCTGCAGTTGCGCGACGCCCGCGCACACACTGTGCAAGCCGCTGCGCTTCGTGCGGCGTGCGTCGCGCACGAGCGGCGCGTCGTCGGTGTCCGCGTCGACCGACGCCGCATCGCGCTCGACCGCGTCCGGGTTCATCAGCAGCACGACCGCGATCCGGTGTGCGCGGCACCAGTCCGCGAGCGCGCGGCCCTCGTCGACGAGTGTGGCCGGATCGTCCCAGTCGAACCAGCGCTCGGCGCCCTCGACGAAATACAGCGCACGCGCACGAAAGCCGTAGCGCTTGAGCGCGCGCAGCCCGCCCGCGAGGCGCGCGAACGGGCCCGCGCGGCGCGGCGGGACGGACGGGGTGGACGCAGTGGTCGCTGTAGACGCGGTGGACGCGGTGGACGCGGTGGACGCGGTGGACGCAGTGGTCGCTGTAGACGCGGTGGACGCGGTGGACGCGGTGGACGCAGCGTCGGGTTGCGTGGCGGCGGCCGGCACCGGCATCGCAAGCACGTTCAGGTTGCGCGGCCAGCCGGGTGCGACCGCGGCGCCGCCGAAGCCACGATCGCGTAGCTCGGCCGCGACGCGCGTGTCGTCGCGCGCGAGCACGAGCGTCACGTCGCGCGTGCGCGCCTGCCGCGCGCTTTCCCAGACGAGCGCGTCGCACGCGTCGGTGCGCGCGGCCGCGTAGACGGCATAGAGCCCGCCCGGCTCGAGCGCCGTCCATTCGTCGGGCAGCCCGTCGATCGCGAGCCGGCTGACGACCGTCTGGCGCCCGTCGAGCGGCCAGACCCGCAGCCGCGCGCGCAGCCGGCCGATCAGGCCGGCGATGCCGAGCGCGGGACGAGTGGCTTCGAGATCGGTGTTCACGCTTGGCTCCATCAATAACTCGAATAGAGACGCACCGGTTGCGGGGACAAGCCGCCGCGCCTGTCGCGCGCGTCGAACGCATAGCGCAGATACAGCAGCGCGGAGCTCGGCGCGTAGTCGTGCGAGCGGTCGATGCTGAGCTGCGCGCCGATGCTCAGATGCGCGTCGACGCGATACTCGACGGCCCCGTTCACGCCGTACCAGAACGCGACGCCGTTCGTCGAGCTGCCGCCGTACACGCGCCCCGCGAGCGCCTGCGCGGACTGCAGCCCGGCGACGTTCGGCAGCCCGACGGGGAAGTACGGCGAATTCTTCTCGTAGCTGTTCGAGATGCCGCCCGTCACGGTCAGATCCCACGCGAGCGCGTCGCGATGGCCGGCCCACTCGATCGGCACGCCGAGCGACAGATAGCGCTGCGGGCTGTAGTAGCCGCCCTGCCCGTACGTGTAGAAGCGCAGATTCTGCGCGTAGTGCCACGCGCTGCCGACGAGCCCGGTGCTGATCCGCATGTTCGCGGTGCGGTACACGGGCGCCATGAAGCCGGTGCGCAGCGTCACCGCCGCGTTGCGCTCGACGTTGCGGCCGGTCAGCACGCCCGCGCCGAGATCGGCGAACAGGTTCACCGGGCCGATGTCGGCACCCGCGTGCAGATCGATACCGTCGCGGCGCACGCCGCCCCAGACCGCGCCGGTCCACGGATCGCGCAGCCCCGCGTACGACAGTTCGCTGCTCGTCTCCGGCCGGCGCGACGCGTCGACCGACAGGCTCGCCGGCCCCGCGTCGAACTGGTAGCGCACGCCGCCGACCAGGTAATGGACCGGGAAACCGAGCGGCGACGTGCCGACGTCGACGCGCCACGCGTCCGACCGGTAGCCGGCGCCGAGCCCGACGCCCGTCGCCGACTCGTGCAGCGAGCCCGGTGGCGACGCGCTCGGCGACACGAGCGCCGGATACGTCGCGAACGTGTTCAGCGCGTACGCGGCCGGATTGCGGGTATCGACGGTGCCCGCGTCGAGATGCACCGCGTCGAGATGCAGGAACAGATGGCCGTCGTAGCGGTACGGCACCTGCACGTAGACCGGCACCTGCTGCGCGCGGTACGCGGAAATGCCCTGGTCGCCGGACTTGTACGCGGGCAGCCAGCCGGTCTCGATCTCCGGGTCGCGGCGCTGCTCGAGATCCGCGAGCGCGGCCTGCGCGGGCGTGCGGCCGTCGCGGTTCACGTCGGGCGGCGCCGCGCGCTCCTGCACGAGCGATGCGCGGTACAGCGCGGCCGCGTCGGCGTAGCGGCCCTGCGTCTGCGCGACGCGGCCCGCGGCGACCGTCACGTCCGCGCGCGCCGGATACGCGGCGCGCAGCGCATCGGTGATCCGCGCGGCGTCGTCGGCATCGCGCAAGGCGGTGAGCCGCCGGACCGCCGACAGCCGCGTGTCGACGTCGTCGGCCGGCGCATGGTCGAGCACCGCGTGCACCTCGGCGCGCGCGCCCGCGCGATCGCCGCTGTCTTCGAGGATCCGCGCGAGCGCGAGCCGCGCGGCGGGATCGTCCGGCGTGCGCGCGAGCACCGGCGCGAGCGCCGCGCGCGCGGCCGCGTAGCGACCCTGCGCGCGCTCGAGCTCCGCGACTTCGAGCGCGTAGCGCGGGTCCGCGCGGCCAGCGGCGCTCACGCGATCGAGCCGCTTGCGCGCGAGCGCGTCATCGCCGTGCGCAAGCGCATCGTCGGTCTCGCGCAGCGCGAGCCGCAGCGACTGATCCTCCAGTCGCGCGGTCTGCGCGGCGGTCAGGTTCGGCGTGCCGCGCAGCGCATCGAGCCACGCGGCCCATTCGTCGTCCCGCCCCGCGCTGCCGAGCAGATCGCCATAACGTAGTTGCGCATCACGCAGTTGCACGTCCCGCAGTTGCGCATCCGGTAGTTGCGCGTCCGGCAGTTGCGCGTCCGCATCGGCCTGGCGCGGATGCGCATCGATCCAGCGCTTCAGCGGTGCGAGGCCGCGCGGCGCATCGCCCGCGTCGATCCATTGCGCGCCGGCCGCCGCGAGCATGTCGGGATCGTCCGGTGCCGCCGTCAGCGCGCGCGTCAGCGCCGCGTCGGCCGCCGCGCGATCGCCGCTCGCGAACGCGCGACGCGCATCGGCGAGCGCTTGCTCCGCGTCGAGCCGGTGCGCGAGCGCACGCATCCCGTCGCTGCGCTGCGCGTCGGCAACCGGCGCGAGCGCGGCCTGCGCACCCTCGACGTCGTCGAGTGAATTGCGATACAGCGCGCTCGCGTAGTGCATGTCGGGCGTGTCGGTGCGCGCGAGCCCCTCGTCCATCACAGCGCGGCCGAGCTGCGGCAGCCCCATGTCGCGGTAGAGCCTCGCGAGCGCGAAACGCGTCCACGGTGCGTCAGGCGCCGCGCGCAGCGCCGCTTCGTAGCGCTCGGCGGCCGGCCCGCGCTCGCCTTTGTCCGCGAGCGCCTGTGCCTCTTTCGTCAGGCGGTCCGCACGCAGGCCTTCGAGCGCGCGCCGGTCGTCCTGACCCGTCGCGCGGCGCTGCAGCGCGTCCAGCAACGGCCCGATTTGATCCGCGCGGCCAGTGTTTTCGTAGAGGATCGTTTCATCGCGCACGGCCGACACGTTCGGCGTGCGTGCGGCCAGCAGTCCGCGCAGCAGCGGCTCCGCGCCCGCCCAGTCGTGCTGGGCGAGCAGCGCGTCCGCGAGCAGCAGCTTTGCGTCGGCGCTCTCCGGCTGCATCGCGAGTGCCGCGCGCGCGGCGCGCTCGGCGTCCCGCGGCCGCCCCGCCGATGCAGCCGCGCGGCCCTGCGCGAGCGTTCCCCAGAACTGCGCGGTTCGCGCGAGGCTGTCCCATTTCCCGCGCTGATCCGGCGCGAGCGCCGCCGCGCGCGCGAACAACGCGCGCGCTTCGTCGTGCCGCCCTTCGCGCAACCGCACGAGCCCGAGCGCGCCGATCGCGTCGACATCGTTTGCGCGCGCGAGCGCGGCTTGCTCGAGCAGCGGGCCGGCCGCCGCGAGATCGCCGCGCTCGAGCGCCTTCAGCCCGCGCTGCTCGGCGACATAGCCCGGATCGCGCGCGGCGCGCATTTGCGCGTCGCGCCGCTGCTCCATCGCCGCGATCCTGTCGTGGAACTCGCTGTCGTCGGGCACGCGCGCCAGATACGCGCGCATCGCATCGAGGTACGCGGGGTCCGTGCCCGCCGCCTGCAGCACGCGGCGCCACACCGACATCGCCTCCGCATGATCGACGTCGGGCCGCTGCGCGAGCGCCTCGGCGATCCGGTTCGCGTCGCCGCGCGTCGCGTCGCGCTCGTTCAGCAGGCGCGCGAGCGCGAGCGCGGCCACGGTGTCGGACGGATCGTCGGCGACCGTGCGGCGCAGCGAAGCGATCGCCGGGTCGCGCCCGCCCGCCGCGCCCGACAGGATCTGGTAGTACTCCGCGCCGAGCGCGCCCGCCGGCGCGCCGTGCGGAAACAGCGTGACGAGCCGCCGCGCGGCCTCGTCGTCGTGGCCGCTGCGCGACAGCAAGCGAATCTGCGCCATCTCCTGCCGGCCGCTCGTCTCGACCCGGTATTCGTCGTCGGCGCGCAGCGTCGCCGGCGCGTTCGGCGCGACCGCCTTCAGCCGCGCGAGCGCGGTCTGCGCGCCGGCCGCGTCGCCAAGGCTCAGCAGAATCCGTACCTGCTCGCCGAGCAGCGCCGGATCGCCGGGCGCGATCAGCAGCGCCTTGCGGATCGCGTCGCGCGCGAGGTCGCCGCGGTGCTTGTCCTGCCACATCCGCGCGGTCGCGAGCAGGCGCCGCGCGTTGGCGACGTCGGGCGTCGCGCCGGACACGCCGGATGCGGGCACGGACGCGGTCTGCGCGGCCGGCGCGGTCTGCGCGGCCGCGCAGGCCGACGACGCGAGCCACGCGAGCCCGACGGCGCGCTTCAGCGGGCCGCGCATGACGGATGCCTCCAGAACACGTCGAGCGCGCCGTCCGCGGCGAACCGGTAGCGCGCGTCGTGCCAGCCAAGGCCGAACAGCGTCAGCACGCTCGTGTAGTAGCCGGGCGGCGTCTGCCGCGCGAGCGCGTCGGCGCGCGCCGCCTGTGCGTCCGCGAGCGCGCGCTGGCCGCGCGCGTCGAGAAACGGCACCGCCGCCGCCGAAAAGCCGCCGTTACCGTCGTTCGGAGCGGCCATGCCCGTCGTCGTGTCGACTTTTTCCGGCGGCGCGCCGTGCGCGGCGATGGCGTCGGCGAACGGCGCGAAGCGTGCGAGCAGCGGCGCCGCGAGCGGATCGCGCGGATCGAGCATGCCGGCCCACAGATAGACGCGGATCGCGTCGTACGCGCCTTGCGCATGCGTATCCGGATCGGGCGCGAAACCTGTGCCCGCGCGGTACGCGGCCCAGTCCGGCGCGAAGCCCTTCGGCGCGGTGTCGAGCAGCACGCGCGCGCTGCTCGCGGCGAGCGTGCGCCAGCGCGGATCGTCGGGCACGCGCGCGCCGAGTGCGCGGATCACCTGCGGCGGCACGTAGCTCGGATTGAGCCGCCATTGGCCGGAGCCCGTCCGGAACCCCGCCGGCCCCGGCAGCAGCGTGACGCCGAGGCCCGGCAGATCCGCCGTCTCGTCGTCGAGCACGCGCTTCGCGAGCGTGATCCCGCGCGCCGTGTAGCTGCGCTCGCCCCACAGACGGCCCGCCTCGACGAGCGCGTACGCGATCCACAGATCGGCGTCCGATGCGGCATTCGCGTCGAGCACGCGCCACGCGCCGTCCGGCGCGCGGCCCCACAGCCACGCGGGCAGATGGGAGCTCAGGTCGCCCTGCGCGAGATTGTTCTCGGTCCAGCGCAGGATCGCGTCGAACGCCGGCCGATCGTTCGCGACCAGCGCGAAAAAGAGCCCGTACGCCTGCCCTTCCGACACCGTGCGCGAGTCGGCGGAGCCGACGTCGATCACGCGGCCGTCCGGCGACACGAAATCGCGCTTGAAGGTGTCCCAGCGCGGCCAGGCGGCCGTGCACGATGCGCCGTTCGTCGACGCGCCGTTCGTGGGCGCGCCGTTCGTGGACCCGCCGTTCGCGGACGCACTGGCGGCAGCGTTGGCGGTAGCGCTCGCAGCCGCGCCGGACGACGCCGCACCGGCCGCCTGCGCGGCCACGACCGAGAGCGCGACGAGGCCGGCGCGGAGCCCGACTTGAAGGCCGTCGCCGATGCGCCGCGATCCCGTATCCGCCGCCATCCGTCAGATCCCCCGGCGGCGCGCGGCGATCCGCTGCAGCACGCTGAACACGCCGAGCGCGAGCAGCAGGCCGGCCGCGACGCCGATCACGCCGAGCGCGACCGGATGCCGCGCCGCATGCGTCCACAACCGCGCATACCACGGCACGAAGCCGACGACGTACGGTTCCGCGACGCGTGCACTGTCGATCTCGTCACCGTGCACCAGCGCGACGTCGCCCTGGAATTTCGCGATGAGGCCCGGCTTCTGGAACGCGTCGAGCAATTCGCCGAGATGCGCGCGATCGGTCGCCGTCAGCGCGACGACGCTGCGCCCGCGGCTGCCCGGTAGCTCGAAGCCGAGCAGCGCCGCGAGCGCGCCGTTCTGCTCGAGCCGCGCGCCGCCATCCGGCATGCCCGCGCCGTTGCGCCAGCGCTCGTTGATCGAGAACGCGACGCGCGTGCCACCCACGCCCGCCCGCTCGCCGATCACGAGCGGCAGCGACGCGCGCCAGCGCTCGAGCAGCGGGAACGACGCGGTGCCGTCGATCACGAGCAGATCCTTCTTCACGATCGCGGCTGCGTCGCCGGGCCGCACGACCTGCACGCGCAGCGCCGGAAAACCGGTCCATTCGCCCATGTGGCCGAGCATCGTCAGATACGCTTCGAGCTCCTGCGGCGACGGCTTGTCGCCGAGCACGACCGCGGTCTCCGACAGGTCCGCATAGCGCGTGAACGGGAAGCCGCTGTTCGCGAAATACGCGAGGTTCGGCAATTGCGCGTAGTGAACGAAGTGCGAGAAGTCGATCGTCGAATCGGGATCGACGGCCGCCTGCTGCGGCTCGACCGCCCCCGCCGAGCACAGCCCGGTGCGCTGCGAGTCGAGCGTGAAGCGAAGCTGCAGCTGGTTGCCGCTGCCGACGCGGAACGCCGGGATGTCGACGTCGCTCGTCACGCGCCCGTCCGGCACCGACAGCAGCGGCAGTTGCAGGCGGCCGCGCGCGTCCTCCGCGCGCGCCGGCGCGAGCCGGTACGACTTCACGAGCTGCTCGTTGATCTCGACCGCGAGCGTCGAGTCGTCCTGCGCGACGGGCGCCGTGTAGCGGTAGCGCAGCGCGATCGGCACGCCGGAGCCGTTCCACGAATGCAGGTCGGCCGGCACGCGCAGATTCAGCCGGATCGGCTCCGGCGACGTGCCGCGCACCTCGAGGTCGTGCGGATCCGACACCAGTTCGCGGAACGTCACCGGGCGATCGGTCGGCAGCCAGCGCGGCGCGTCGTATGGCTTGCGCGGCGCACCGAGATCGACGTGCGCGACCGTCGCGGACGGCCCCGACAGCGCCGCGCGGCCGAGCACGAGCGTGTCGACCGCGTCGTCGACCTCGGCCGCCGTGCGGCCGGTCACGAGCAGCAGCTTGCGGCCGGGCGCGGCCGGGTTGTCGGCGATCGCGAGCGTCGGGCCGTTGATGGCCGGCAGCGACAGTCCGGCCGGCAGCGTCGACGCGGTGCCGATCACGACCGCCTGATCGTCGGCCGGCAACGTCGCCGACACCGGGAAGCGCGCGTGCCGGTAGTCGGCGAGCGCGCCGAACCACGACGCGAGCACGCCCGCGCTGCGCAGCGTCGCGGTATCCGGCGACGCGGGCAGCACGAACGGCACGCGCACGAGCCCGTTGTCGCGGCGATCGAAGAACGGCGCGGGCAGCAGCGCGAGATCGTTCGGCAGCTTGACTTCGGATTCGTCGAGAATCAGCGCGCTCGTCGGGCTCACGTCGGCCCACAGCGACGAATTCGACGGATCCTCGCAGTGATCGAGCGTGTAATGCGCGATCAGCCTCAGCCCGATCTGGTTGAAGTCGGAGAAGAAGCGCGGGTCGATCGGAATGTCCTGCGTGACCGGGCGGCCCGCGTGCGCGGCGTCGAACGGCACCGTCGCGACCACCTCGCCGTTGATCGACACTTTCAGGTGCGACATCGGGAACACGAGCGACGGCGAATACGCGTAGGTCAGCCGCAGCCGCGCGGCGGTGACGACGCGGTCGAGCCGCACGCCGACGTTGACGGTACGCGCGTCGTCGGCGCCGCGCAGCCGCAGCGGCTCGAACGCGCCGAGCGTCGCGAACGGCAATTGCGCGGTGACGGCCGGCCCCGCGGGTATGGCGGATGCGGGCGGCGCGGCGCCGAGCGCGCTCGGTGCGGCGGCGATGGCGGACGCCGGTGCCGTGGCGGCGATGGCGGGTGCTGGCGCAGTGGCACCGGTGGCGGCCGACAGGCAGGCGGCATAGCCCGCGACAACAACGGCAACGGCGGATACGGCAAACGATACGACCGGCTTTTTCATGGGCGGCTCCGTTTCACTATTCCGGTGACAACGTCACGCAACGCGAATACGAAAGCGCTAAATCCGCGGATAAAACTCCAATCGCTCCCCCTCGATATCCTGGCTCGTATTGGTCGGGCGCCGACGCCACCCGCCGCCGCGAGCGCCCGGCACTGGGCGCTGGCAGACCTGTGCGCGCCGATCGCGGCGCGCGATATGTCGCATTAAATCCGGAAATCACCCTAATTGGCAAATGCTGGCTCGTTACGACCTGCTTCGTGAAACTCTATTTGAGCGCATCCGTCGACATCGCCACCCCGCCGCCCAGGACTTTCGCATGAAGGCTCCTGCTGGCCAAAGCGGCTTGACGATAGCCGGCGGTTGTAAGCAAAACAAGCGCGGCGGTCGGTGGCCCGGGCGCGGAGGCTAAACCGTCGGGCGCGGCCGTCGGAGGTCGAAGCGCGGAGGTTAAACCGTCGGGCGCGGCCGTCGGAGGTCGACGCGTGGAGGTAAAACCGCCGGGCGCGACCGTCGGAGGTCGACGCGCGGAGGCTAAACCGTCAGGCGCGACCGTCGGAGGTCGACGCGCGGAGGTAAAACCGCCGGGCGCGACCGTCGGAGATCGACGCGCGGAGGTAAAACCGTCGAGCGCGGCCGTCGGAGGTCGAAGCGCGGAGGTAAAACCGTCGGACGCGGCCGTCGGAGGTCGGGGGGCGCGGCCGTCGGAGCTCGACGCGCGGCGGTTAATCCGTCGAGCTCGGCCGTTGGAGGTCGACGCGCGGAGGTTAAACCGCCGGGCGCGGCCGTCAGAGCTCGGGGGCGCGGAGGTAAAACCGTCGGGCGCGGCCTTCAGAGGTCGAAGCACGGAGGTAAAACCGTCGTGCGCGGCCTTCAATGGTCGAAGCGCGAAGATAAAACCGTCGGGCGCGGCTGTCGTAGGTCCGCGCGCCGGCCGCGCCGATCGATATGTTTTTCATATGAATGCGGTATCGATTCGATATTTCACATATCGAACGGGATTTCCTACCATCCGACCGAGCCGATTCGAACCGAACTGAACCGAATTGAACCAATGACGCCGTCGGAGACGTCGATGCAGGAAAACACCCGCCTCACGCGTGGGATGGCCGCGCTGTTCGCGCTCGCGTGCGGCGTGATCGTCGCGAACGTGTATTACGCGCAGCCGCTGCTCGCGACGATCGCGGCCGCGTTCGGCCGCCCGGTGGCCGACCTCGGCTATCTCGTCACGCTTACGCAGCTCGGCTACGCGGGCGGGTTCGTGCTGATCGTGCCGCTCGGCGACGTCGTCGACCGCCGCGCGCTCGTGCTGCGCCTCGTCGCCGCGAACGTCGTCGCGCTGCTGACGATCGTGTTCAGCCCGAACTACGCGACGTTCGCCGCCGGCTGCATCCTGCTCGGCGTCACGTCGTGCTCGACGCAGATCCTGATCCCGATGGCCGCGTCGCTCGCCGAGCCGGCATCGCGCGGCCGCGCGGTCGGCATCGTGATGAGCGGGCTGCTGCTCGGCGTGCTGCTCGCGCGGATCGTCGCCGGCTACGTCGCCTACTGGTCGAGCTGGCGCACGATCTACGCGCTCGCGGCCGTGGCCGGCATCGCGCTCGCCGCGGTGCTCGCGGCCGTGCTGCCGACGCAGGCGCGGCAGGCGCAGCCGGCCGCGCGCTTTCGCTACGTCGAGCTGATCGCGTCGCTCGCGCGGCTGATGCGGCGCGAGCCGCTGCTCGCGCTGCGCTCCGTGTATGGCGCGCTCGCGTTCGCGTGTTTCAGCGTCGTGTGGACCGGGCTCACGTTCGTGCTGAGCCGCCCGCCGTACGCGTACGACGACGCAAAGATCGGCCTGTTCGGAATCGTCGGCGTGCTCGGCGCGCTCGCCGCGCAGTCGGCTGGCCGGCTCGTCGATCGCGGGCACGAGAACCGGGCGACCGGCGCGTTCGCGGCCGCGATCCTGCTGTCGTTCGCGCTGCTCGCGGGCGGCGCCGCGTCGCTGCCGCTGCTCGTCGCGGGCGTGCTGCTGCTCGACGTCGGCGTGCAGGGGCTGCACATCTCGAACCAGAGCGTGATCTATGCACTCGACGCGAACGCGCGCAGCCGGATCACGACCACGTATCTCGCGAGCTACTTCGTCGGCGGCGCGATCGGGTCGAGCGCAGCCGGCGCCGCGTATGCGGCCGACGGGTGGCCCGGCGTCTGCGCGGCGGGCGGCGCGCTGGCCGGCGCCGCCGTGCTCGTCTGGCTCGGCACGCAGCAAGCGCTGCGCTCACGGATGTTCGAGCGCTGACCGGGTCGAGCGGCTGTACAGCGTAGAGGCCGAAGCGACGCTCAATCGACGTCGCTGAATAACCGCCCCCAGCCGCGCACGCCGCGCGGGTCGACGCCCGCGATCCGCAGCGATTGCCAGACGGCGGTGGCGACCGTGTCGTAGATCGGAATACCGGTTTCGGCCTCGAGCGCGTCGACGAGATGCGCGGCGTACAGGTTCGTGCAGAACGTCGTGATCGCTTGCGGCTCGGTGGCCGCGAGCTCGCGCACCATCGCGCGGAGCTGCGCTTCGCCGACATCCGCGAAGCTGTGGTTCACGTGCAGCCCGAGATGCCGCTCGGCCGAGCAGTCGAAGCCATGCCGCGCGTAGTTCGCGACGATCCTGTGCTGCACGTCGTCGACGTACGGTGTCGCGAGGCCGAAGCGGCGCGCGCCCGTGCGTGCGAGGATCTCGTTCAGCGCGAGCACCGACGTCGTCGCCGGGATGCCGGTCGCGTCCGTGATCTGCCGGCACAGCGCGTCGTCGCGATCGAAGCCGAGCCAGCCCGACGACGTGCCGCTCCACGCGATCACGTCGACGCGCGCGTCCGCGAGCAGGCGCGCGGCGGCGAGAATCGGGTCGAGGTCGAACTGGCCGGTCGCCTGCGCGCTCAACGAAATCTCGGTGACCGTGAAGCGCGAGAAATGCGCGCTGACGCCGCTCAGGCCGGCGATCATCGCGCTCGTCAACGGCTCGAGCGCGGTGTTCGACGACGGCGTCAGCATGCCGAGACGGATGCGTTTGCTCATTGAATCGGGCTCCGAATCATCACGCGGCCGCGCCGGCGAGCTCACGCGACGCGCACAGATCGAGCAGCACCTTCAGCCGCTGGCGATCGAGGTGGCGGCCGATGAACACGATCTTGCTGTCGCGCGTGTCGTCCGCCCACGACTCGGCCGGATGCAGGTCGAGCTGCCGGTGCACCGCCTGCACGACGTGGCGCCGGTCGTCGCCCGCGATGTCGAAGATCCCCTTCATCCGGAACACGTCGTCGCCCTGCGCGGCGAGCAACGCGCGCAGGCCCGCTTCGAGGCGCGCGCGGTCGAACGGCCGGTCGAACACGAGCGACACCGAGCTCACCGACGGATCGTGGCGGTGCGCGTGATCGTGGCCGTCATGATCGCCGTCGTGGTCGTGATCACAGCTGGCGTCGCACACGTGGTCGTGATCATGGTGGCCGTGCGCGTGGCCGTGATCGTGTTCGTCATGCGAATGCGCATGCGCGTCGAGCGCGCCGACCGACGGCGTGAAGCCGCCGATCCCGAGGATCTTCGTCAGATCGACCTGCGCGTAATTCGAGCGCAGGATCTGCGCGCCCTCGTTCAGCTTGTGCAGCCGCGCTTCGAGCGCGCCGATCGCCGCGTCCGCCACGAGGTCGGTCTTGTTCACGATGATCCGGTCGGCCGCGACGATCTGGTCGACCGCCTGGTTGTCGAACCCGCGCAGCTGCGGATCGTCGAGATGGCTTTCGATGTGCAGCGCGTCGACGAGCGTCACGACGCCGTCAAGCACGACCTGCCGCGCGACGTCGTGATCCATGAAGAACGTCGCGGCCACCGGCGTCGGATCGGCGAGGCCGCTCGTCTCGACGAGGATGTGATCGAACTTCTCCGGCCGTTCGAGCAGCTTCTGCAGGATCTTCACGAGATCGGTGCGCACGTCGACCGTGCAGCAGATGCAGCCGTTCGTCATCTGGAAGATTTCCTCGTCGGACGTCATCACGAGATCCGAATCGACGTCGACTTCGCCGAACTCGTTCTCGATCACCGCGATCCGGTAGCCGTGCCGCTCGGTCAGGATGTGATTCAGGAGCGTCGTCTTGCCCGAGCCGAGAAAACCGGTCAGGATCGTGACCGGCACCGGCGGCGCTTGCGTGTTGAACTGGCTCATCGTGTGTGCTCCTTCAGCAGATTCGGGAAATGGCTCATGCAGCATCGGCATCGGCGCGCAGCCCCTGCCAGCGGCCGACGAGCCCTTCGTGGTCGATATCGAACAGGTCGAGCACGCGCCCGACCGTGTGGTCGACGATGTCGTCGACCGTTTTCGGATGGTTGTAGAACGCGGGCACCGGCGGCAGCACGATCGCGCCCGCCTCGGTCACGGTCGTCATGTTGCGCAGATGCACGAGATTGAGCGGCGTCTCGCGCGCGAGCAGCACGAGCTTGCGGCGCTCCTTCAGCATCACGTCGGCCGCGCGCGTGATCAGGTTGTCCGCGAGGCCGGTCGCGATCGCCGCGAGCGTGCGCATCGAGCACGGCGCGATCGCCATCCCGTCGCAGCGGAACGATCCGCTCGCGAGCGACGCGCCGATGTCGCGCACGTTGTGCACGACGTGCGCGAGCGCCTCGATGTCGCGCCGCCCCATCCCGAGCTCGTGGCCGGCGGTCAGCAGGCCCGACGGCGACATCACGAGATGCGTTTCGACGGGCGCCACGCAGCCGTCGGCTCGTGCGAGCTGCTGCAGCAGCCGCACGCCGTACACCGCGCCGCTCGCGCCGGTGATCGCGACGATCAGGCGCTTCTTCATAGGCTGCCCCGCAACGCCTGCGGCCGCATCGCGGCAAGCATCTGTGCGGCGCGTGTCATCGCGTCGGCGCCGATCTTCGCGCGCACGCCGTCGAAGTTCGGGCCGCGCGTCGCGTCGAGCCCCATCCGCGACGTCGTGCCGACGCCCGACGCGGACGGATCGAGCGCGCTGCCCGGCAGGCCGTCGACGATCACGACGTCGAGATGCGGCTGCAGATGCGTCGCGATCGCCCACAGCACCTCCTCGTCGCGCGTGACGTCGACATCCGCGTCGACCGCGACGACGTTCTTCAGATACGGATCCCAGCCGAGCAGCCCGAGCATCACCTGGCGCGCCTCGCCGGGCCGCGACTGCTTCAGCGCGACGTACGCGTGAAAGTGCGTGCCCGACGACGGATAGTGCACCGCGGTCACGCTCGGGAAGCGCTCCTTCAGCTTCTCGACCATCTCCGATTCGCGCGGAATGCGGCCGAGGTTCAGATGCTCGGCCGAGTTGCCGCCCATCACGTCGATCAGCAGCGGATCGCGCCGGCGCAGCACGCTCTCGACGCGAAACAGGTTGTTCGTCGAGCGGTCGGACGAATAGCCGGTGAACTCGCCGAACGGCCCTTCGTCCGCGCGCGCATGCGGATCGATCACGCCTTCGAGCACGAACTCGGCGTACGCGGGCACCGCGATGCCGTGGCGCGGCGTCTTCACGACGTCGAGCGGCGCGCCGAACAGGCCGCCCGCGACGTGCCGCTCGTCGACGCCGTACGGCAGCCGCGCGGCGCCCGCGAGCATGAACAGCGGATGCGCGCCGATCACCATCGCGACCGGCAGCGGCTTGCCGAGCGCCTGCGCGCGCTGCAGCATCCGCCACAGATGGCCGCGCGAATGCAGGCTCGTCGCGATCTCGGTCGGCGAATGCAGCATCGACCGGTGATAGCTGGCGTTGCCGATTCCCGTCTCCGGGTCGTCGGCGATCAGGATCGCGTTCGTGATGTACGGGCCGCGATCCGTGTCGAAATGCTTGATCGTCGGGATCGTGGTCAGATCGACGCGCTCGGTCTCGACCGATTCGAGCACCGGGCCGTCGGACACGACGCGCGGCGGCATCATCCGCCGGCTGCGCGCCTGGAATTCAGCGTGCAGCGCGCTGACGTTCACGTCGAGCATCCACGCGATGCGCTTTCTCGACGCGAACACGTTGGTGACGAGCGGCGTGGGCCAGCCGTCGACCTGCTCGAACGCGAGCAGCGGATGACGGCCCTGCGCGGCGAGCTGCCAGACGAGCGCGGTCGGCTCCTGGTCCGCGCTCACGCGCTCGCGGATCGTCAGCACGTCTTCGGGATGCGCGGCCCGATAGCCGGCGAGGAAATGGCGGAAGTCCTGCGGATCTGCGCTGGCGCAGTCGAGCGCGGACGAACGGGACGATGTCATGGTTCGGGTTCCTTGTCATCAGCCTTTCAACGGCGTGGCGCCGTTGCGCTCGGCTGCGATCGCGGGCCGGTGCAGGGATCGACAGGGATCCTGCAGGCACCGGCCCGCCGCATGGCCTGCGCGGCCTACGACTGCGCGGCGACGTCGTCGAGCGACGCGTAGCTGTCGGTCAGGCGCAGCTTCGCTTCCTCGAGGTTGCGCGGCGGCGGCGACGGCTTGATGCCGACGAGGCGCGCGATGTTGTTGCCCATGTAGTCCTCGAGGCCGTCCTCGTCGAGATCCATCCCCTGCGGCGCGGGCCCGCACAGCATCTCGAGCTCGCGCAGCCACATGCCGGGCTCGTTCGGCGGCGAATCGGTGCCGAATACGATCTTGCTGCGCTTCAGCTCGCGCGCGAACTCGACGATCCGCGACTGGAAGCACCAGCCCGATTCGCAGACGACGTTCGGCGTGTCCATCGCCATCCAGAACGCCTCGAACGAGTAGTTGCCGCCCGTCTGGATACCGAAGTGTCCGATGATGAAGTTCACCATCGGGAACTCGCGGATGATCGGATAGAACATCGTCGGAATCGTGTACGGGCCGTCGCCGGTGTGGATCAGCACGACGATGTTGTACTTCGCGCACATCTTCATCGCGGGGCGCAGCCAGTCGAGCGCGCGGTCCGGACGGTAGCCGTGCATGTTCGCGTGCAGCTTCAGCATCTTGAAGCCGTACTCCTTCACGTGGAATTCGAGTTCCAGCGCGCCCTCTTCCGGGCCCCAGCGCGGATTGAACGTGAAGTTGCCGATGAAGCGGTCCGGATACTTCTGGCAGAGCTCCGCGATGTACGACATGTAGTCGCGGATGCCTTCGCGGCCGCGCCGGTTGCCGTCGCGATAGCCGGTGTTGCCGGGCGGCGGCTGGATGAAGCCCATGTCGATGCGGCGCGGCTTGCCGTTGATGATGTACGGGCCGTCCATCATCTTCAGCAGGCGCTCGCCGGTAAACGGCGTGCCGGTGTGGCGCCACGCCTCGTCGACGAGATTGGTCGGGTGCAGATGGGTATCGATGATCATGCTGGTGCTCCGGGTTCGTGTGGCGGGACGGGCGCTCAGGCCGCGAGCAGCGCGTGCGCTTCTTCGACGGTCTTCGGCGCGGGCGTCGGTTCGAGGCCGATCATCCGGGCGGTGTTGTTGCCCAGATAATCCTCGAGCGTCTCCTCGTCGAGATTGAGCCCTTGCGGCGGCTCGAAGCACAGCACTTCGAGCAGGCGCAGCCACATCCCCGGTTCGTTCGGCGGCGTGTCGGAGCCGAACAGGATCTTGTGCTTCGGCAGCACCTTCGCGAACTCGACGATCCGCGACTGCAGGCACCAGCCCGATTCGCAGTACACGTTCGGCAAGTCCATCGCGAGCTGGAACGGCTCGAAGCAGTAGACGCCGCCCGTCTGCACGCCGAAGTGCGCCATGATGAAGTTGACGGTCGGGAATTCCTTGATCATCGGCACCCACTCGGTCGGGATGCTGTACGGGCCGTCGCCGGTGTGCAGCTTCACGAGCACGCCGAGCTCCGCGCATTTCGCGAGCGCGGGACGCAGCCAGTCGAGCGCGCGGTCCGGACGGTACGCGTGCATGTTCGCCTGGAACTGCACCATCTTGAAGCCGAGCTTGCGCACGTAGTGGTCGATCGCGTTGACGCCGTTCTCGACGCCGCAGCGCGGGTTGTACACGAAGCAGCCGATGAAGCGCTCCGGATACCGCTTCACCATCTCGACCGTGTACGCCATGTACGCGTCGATCGATTCGCTGCCCGACTTCACGCCGTCGGTGTACGTGTAGATCGTGTTGCCTTGCGGCGGCTGGATGAATGCCTTGTCGACGCGACGCGGCTTGCCGTTGATCAGGAACGGGCCGTCCATCATCTTGATCAGGCGCTCGCCGGTGAACGGGTCGCCGTCGTGCCGCCACGCGAGATCGACGAGATTCGTCGGGTAGCAGCTTGTGTCGATAATCATGCGGGCTCTCCTCGCAGTGCTTGACGTGGAACGCAGCAGACCACGGCGCTTGGCGCTGCCGCATTGGCGACACGCGTGCCGTTCGGACTGCCTCGGTTTCGGGAGCACTGTGAGAGCGGCGAAGGCTTCGATTGGCGCCACTGACAGAGACTCCGTCAGTGAGCAATCTCCAGATGAACGTTCGCGGCGTTGCGCCGCTGCTTGTTCAATCGACCGCTTCTACCCACGGCCGAATCATGCAGCGGGCGAAATTCCTTTGTCAAGCGCGCGATGCGAAATTTCCGTTCCTCATCCCGCTGCGCTGCACCGCATCGCATCGCATGGCGCGTACCGGCACATTCATTCGGCATCCGCATCTTTCGCCGCGACCTCGCGGCGCCATGCGTCGGTCGTTTCGGCGAGCAGCGCGAGGAAGCGCTCGAGCGCGGGCAGCGTGTCGTCGCGGCGCACGGTCGCGTACAGATCGGCGTTGATCGAACGCTCGTCCATGCCGACGAACACGACGTTCTCGCGCGGCGTCGTCGACAGCGACTCGGGCAGGATGCTGACGCCGACGCCCGCGCCGACGAGGCTCAGCACCGTCTCCGGATCGATCGATTCGTGCAGCACGCGCGGCTGAAAGCCGTCGCGCACGCACGCGGCGAGCACGTCGCGGATGATCGGGCTCTGCGTGTTCAGCAGCACGAACGCGTCGTTCGCGAGCGCCTTCAGCGCGATCCGGCGGCGCCGGGCGAGCGGATGCCCGCCCGGCAGCGCGGCCATCAGCGGCTGCGGATAGACGCGGATCGAGTGCAGCTCGCTGCGCTCCGTCGCGTTGCACGCGAAGCCGACATCGATCTTGCCGTTCAGCAGCGCCTCCTGCTGCTGGTCCGGCAGCAGCTCGTGCAGCGTCCATTCGACTTCCGGATTGCGCTTCTGGAACAGGTGCATCGTGCGCGGCAGCGGGCCGTACATCACCGAGTTGATGATCCCGATCCGGATGTAGCCCTCGAGCCCGTCCGCGACGCGGCGCACGAGTTTCTCGACCGAATCGCAGTCGCTGACGATGCTGCGCGCACGCACGAGCAGCGCCTCGCCGGCGCGCGTGAGCCGCGCACCGTGGCGGCCGCGCACGAACAGCGTGACGCGCAGCGAATCCTCCAGCGCCATGATCTGCTGGCTCAGCGGCGGCTGCGAGATGTGCAGGCGCTCGGCCGCGCGGCTGAAGTTGCCCTCCTCCGCGACCGCGATGAAGTAGCGCAACTGCCTCAAATCCATATGAACCTCGTATCGAATGGATTCCGAAATCGTATTTCACATATCGAATTTGTGCACATAGGCTTTACCCACACCGCGAAAAAACGCCGTGGCCGGCCGCCTGCGATGCGACCGGCGGAACGACACGCATCGCCGCGCAACGCGGCGATCTGGAGACGACATGACAAAGTTGAACGTGAACGGCACCGACCTCGCGGTCGATGCGCCGCTCGATACGCCGCTGCTCTGGGTACTGCGCGACAGCCTCCATCTGACGGGAACCAAGTTCGGCTGCGGGATGGGCCTGTGCGGCGCGTGCACCGTGCATCTCGAAGGCGCCGCGGTGCGCGCGTGCCAGATGCCGCTCGCGGCGGTCGCCGGCAAGCGGATCACGACGATCGAAGGCCTCGGCACGCCCGACGCGCTGCACGCGGTGCAGCAGGCGTGGCGCGACGAGGACGTGCCGCAGTGCGGCTACTGCCAGTCCGGCCAGTTGATGTCGGCGGCCGCGCTGCTCGCGACGACGCCTCATCCGAGCGACGGCGACATCGATGCGGCGATGGCAGGCAACATCTGCCGCTGCGGCACCTACGACCGCATCCGCCGCGCGATCCATCGCGCGGCAGGCGCATTGCGCGAAAGGGCTGCGGCATGAAGCGCGACGACACCCTCACCGTCACCGCGCCGGCCTCGGGCGGCCGTCGCCGCTTTCTTCAGACGGGCGCGGCGCTCGCGGGCGGGCTGCTGCTCGAGCTCGGCGGCGCCGGCATCCGCAGCGCGCACGCGGCCCCGATCACCGACAGCACCGCCGGCCGCTTCGCGCCGAACGCCTGGGTGCGGATCGCGCCGGACAACCAGGTGCTGCTCGTCGTGCACAAGTTCGACAGCGGCACCGGCGTGAAGAACGCGCTCGGCATGATGCTCGCCGACGAACTCGACGCGGACTGGTCGCACGTGCGCGTAATCCAGCCCGACGACCCGCTCGCGAAAGCGTACATCCATCCGCTGTGGGGCATGCACGCGACGGGCGGCAGCACGAGCGTGTCGCTCGAATGGACGACGCTGCGCCGCGCGGGCGCGACCGCGCGCGCGATGCTCGTCGCCGAGGCCGCGAAGCGCTGGTCCGTCGATCCGGCGAGCCTCAAGACGTCGGCCAGCGAAGTGATCGATCCCGCGAGCGGACGGCGCTTCACGTACGGCGAACTCGCGACCGGCGCCGCGACGCAGCCGGTGCCCGCGCAGGTGACGCTGAAGCGCCCCGACCAGTTCACGCTGATCGGCAAGCCGCGCCGCAGCTATCGCGTCGTCGACAAGCTCACCGGCCGCGCGCAGTACGCGATCGACGTGAACCTGCCGGGGATGCTGACCGCGATCGTGGTTCATCCCCCCGTCGTCAACGCGCGCGTGAAGTCGTTCAACGCGGCCGAGGTGAAGGCCTTGCCCGGCGTGCACGACGTGTTCGCGCTCGACATCCCCGACGTGATCGCGCATTTCCGTCCCGACCATGCGCCGGCGGCCGTCGCGAACGGCGCGTGCCAGCCCGGCGTCGCGATCGTCGCCGATCACTTCTGGGCCGCGCAGCGCGCGCGCAAGGTGCTGAAGGTCGAATGGGCGGACAGCGACTTCGCGCACTTCGATTCCGACGACGTCGTGCGCGAGATGAGCCGGCGCGTCGACGAGCCCGGCAAGAAATCCAGCGAGAAAGGCGACGCGAACGGCGCGTTCGCGCAGGCCGCGAAGGTGGTCGAGGCGGTGTACACGATGCCGTACAAGGCGCACGCTCAGATGGAGCCGCAAAGCATCGTCGCATGGGTGAAGCCGGACACGGTCGAGTACTGGGGCGGCATTCAGGTGCCGTCGCGCTGCGCGCAGGCGTCCGAGACGATCGCCGGCGTGCCGCGCGACAAGATCCGCATTCATCTGACCGAGGCCGGCGGCAGCTTCGGCTCGCGCGAAGGGCTGCATCAGGTGCTCGAAGTCACCTACATCTCGAAGCGCGTCGGCAGGCCCATCAAGCTGCTGTACAGCCGCGAGGACGACATCCGCGGCCTGTACTACCAGAGCGCGAGCGTGCACAAGGCGCGCGCGGCGCTCGACGCGTCGGGCCACGTCACCGGCTTCAGCCTGCGCGCGGTGGTGCCGTCGATCAAGGAGCCCGACGATCCCGGCTTCCTCGTGAAATTCCCGGTCGACCCGAGCTGCACCGAAAGCATGCGCGCGGATTTTCACTACGACATTCCCGCGCTCGATCTCGCGTGGGTGCGTCACGAGCCGGGCTTTCCGATCTGGTGGTGGCGCGCGGTCAGCTTCGTGCCGAACGTGTTCGCGATCGAGAGCGTGGTCGACGAGGCCGCGCATGCGGCCGGCCAGGATCCGGTCGCGTATCGCCGCGCGATGCTGTCGAGCCGCCCCGCGCTCGCCGCGGTGCTCGACCGCGCGGCGACGCTCGCCGGCTGGACGCCGCATGGCACGCAGGGCACACGCGACGCGGACGGCACGCAGCGCGGGATGGGCGTCGCGATCTACAACGGCTACCAGAGCTTCATCGCGATCGTCGCGGAGGTCGCGGTGAAGGATCGCGAGATCGCGGTGCGCAAGGTCACGTGCGTCGTCGACTGCGGGATCGCGGTCGATCCGGGCTCGGTGCACCAGCAGCTCGCGGGCGGCATTCACTGGGGCGTGTCGACCGCGCTGATGAACGCGGTGCACATCGAGCGCGGGCAGGTGCGCGAAAGCAACTTCCACGACTACCCGGTGCTGCGCATCCACGAGGCGCCCGTCGTCGAGATCGCGCTGATGCCGCCGACGGATCGGCAGCCGGGCGGCATCGGCGAGCTGTCGAATCCGCCCGTCGTGCCGGCGATCGGCAACGCGATCTTCGCGGCGACCGGCCAGCGCTTGCGCGCGACGCCGTTCACGCTCGCATGAACGTGCGCCGGCGCGTGGCGACACGCGCCGGACACACGCCGGTTGCGTGTCGACAGACGCCGGCGCCGCTGTAACGATCCTCAACAGAACAGGCAACCTGCCAGACAGCAAGGAGACGTACAGATGTCCGCTCAAATCGTTCAGGCACGCGATGAAACCGCTCCCGTCGACCGCGTGCCGACGCCGCCGATGCTGTTCATGCTCGGGCTGCAGCACGTGCTCGTGATGTACATCGGCGCGATCGCGGTGCCGATGATCATCGCGAGCGCGCTGAAACTGCCGAAGGAATCGATCGCTGTGCTGATCAACGCGGATCTGTTCACATGCGGGATCGCGACGATCCTGCAGTCGGGCGGCTTCTGGCGGTTCGGCGTGCGGATGCCGGTGATGCAGGGCGTCGCGTTCAGCGCGGTGCCGCCGATCCTCGTGATCGCGACGTCGCCGGGGCTCGGGCTGACCGCGGTGATCGGGGCGGTGATCGCGGGCGGCGTGCTGACGATGCTGCTGTCGCCGGTGTTCGGCCGGCTCGTGAGGTTCTTTCCGCCGATCGTCGGCGGCTCGATCGTGATGGTGGTCGGGCTGTCGCTGTTCCCGGTCGGCGTGAACTGGATCGGCGGCGGCAAGGGCGCGCCCGACTTCGGCGCGCCGCACAATCTCGCGCTCGCCGCGTTCGTGTTCGTGATGATCATCGCGATCAACCGCTGGCTGAAGGGCTTCTGGTCGAACGTGTCGGTGCTGCTCGCGCTCGCGATCGGGATGATCGTCGCGATCCCGTTCGGGATGGTCAACTTCCGCGGCGTCGCGCAGGCGCCGATGCTCGACATGATCAAGCCGTTCTACTTCGGGATGCCGGTGTTCGATCCGATCGCGGTCGGCACGATCGTCGTCGTGATGGTCATCATCATGATCGAGTCGATGGGGCTGTTCATCGCGACCGGCGACGTCGTCGGCAAGACGCTGTCGGCGCGCGAGATGACGAACGGGCTGCGCGCGAACGGGCTCGCGAGCATCGTCGGCGGCATCTTCAATGGCTTCCCGTACACGATCTACAGCCAGAACATCGGCCTGCTCGTCGTCACCGGCGTGAAGAGCCGCTGGGTCGCGGTCGCGGCCGGCGTGATCCTGTGCCTGCTCGGGCTGCTGCCGAAGCTCGCGACGATCGTCGCGTCGGTGCCGCTGCCCGCGCTCGGCGGCGCCGCGCTGTTCATGTTCGGCGTCGTCACCGCGACCGGCGTGAAGACGCTCGCGCGTGTCGACTTCGAAAGCGGGCGGCGCAATCTGTACATCATCGCGTCGACGCTCGCGATCTCGCTGCTGCCGACGTTCGCGCCGGCGCTGTTCCAGAAACTGCCCGCGTGGATCCAGCCGATCCTGCACAGCAGCATCCTGCTCGCGTGCGTGACGTCGGTCGGGCTGAACCTGCTGTTCAATGGCCTCGCGCGCAGCGATCCGCACGCGCAGCGCGACGTGGAGGCGGATGTGGACGTGGATACGGACGCGAGCCCGTCGATGGAGCTCGCGAAGCACTGATCGCACCGGCGCGCAACGCGTCAAATGAAAAGCGCGGAGGCGTCACCGGCCTCCGCGCTTCTAATTGCCCCGATGCGCGGCTCACGCCTCCGGATGCACGACAACCTTGCCCTTCACCTGCCGGTTCGCCATCCGCGCGATCGCGTCCGCCGCGCGCGCGAGCGGCACGCGCTCCGTGATCGCCGGCTTCACCTTCCCCGCCGCGAACCACTCGCCGAGCAGGCGCATGTTCTCCATGTGCTGCGCCGGGTCGCGCCGCATCGCGTCGCCCCAGAACACGCCGAGGATATCGCGCTCTTTCAGCAGCGCGAGGTTCAGCGCGATCTTCGGAATCTCGCCGGCCGCGAAGCCGACCACGAGGAAGCGCCCACGCCACGCGGTCGCGCGCAGCGCGCTTTCCGTGTACTTGCCGCCGACCGGGTCGTACACGACGTCCGCGCCGCGCCCGCCGGTCAGCTCGTCCACGCGGCGGCGCAGATCCTCGGTCGAATAATTGATCGTCTCGTCGGCGCCCGCTTCGCGGCACAGCGCGAGCTTGTCGTCGGTCGACGCCGCCGCGATCACGCGCGCGCCGATCGCCTTCGCGATCTCGATCGCCGCCAGCCCGACGCCGCCCGCCGCGCCCATCACGAGCAGCGTCTCGCCGGCCTTCAGCTTCGCGCGCTGCTCGAGCGCGTGCAGCGACGTGCCGTAGGTCAGCACGAACGCGGCGCCCGCGTCGTAGTCCATCCCGGCCGGCAGCGCGGTCAGCTTGTTCGCGTCAGCGAGGCACTGCTGCGCGAACGCGCCGTGGCCCGTCGACGCGATCACCGCGTCGCCGACCTTCCAGCCGGTCACGCCGTCGCCAAGCGCGTCGATCACGCCGGCCAGCTCGGCGCCCGGCGAGAACGGCAGCGCGGGCTTCACCTGATACAGCCCCTGGACGATCAGCGCGTCCGGAAAATTCAGCGACGCGGCCTTCACGCGCACACGGACCTGGCCCGCGCCCGGCTCGGGCGACGGCACGTCGTCGAGCGTCAACTGGTCGATCGGCCCGAAGGCCGTGCAGAGCAGTGCTTTCATGCTTTCGTGTCTCCTTGTGCGGCGGCCTTCGCCGCCTCCTGTTCCTGAAGTTCTCGCCACATGATCTTGCCGCTGCCCGACTTCGGCAGCGACGCGACGAACTCGACGACGCGCGGCGCCTTGTACGCCGCCATCCGCTCGCGCGCCCACGCGACGATGTCGTCCTCGGTCACCGGATCCTGGTACTTCGGATTCCGGACGACCATCGCCTTCACCGTCTCGCCGCGATGCGCGTCGCGCGCGCCGATCACGCAGACTTCGAGAATCGCCGGATGGTGGTACATCATCGCCTCGACCTCGGCCGGCCAGACCTTGTAGCCCGATGCGTTGATCATCCGCTTCAGCCGGTCGACCATGAAGAAGTAACCGTCCTCGTCCATCCGCGCGAGATCGCCGGTGCGCAGAAAGCGCTTGCCGTCGATCTCGACGAACGCGTCGCGCGTCGCGTCCGGCTTGCGCCAGTAGCCCTGCATCACCTGCGGGCCGCTCACGACGATCTCCCCCGGCTCGCCGCGCGGCACCGGCTCGAGCGTCACCGGATCGACGATCCGCGCATCGACGTCGAACACCGGAATGCCGAGGCATTGCGCCTTCGCGTGCTGCGGCGGATTGATGTGCGTCGCGGCGATCGTCTCCGACATCCCGTAGCCTTCGACGAAATCGAGGGCGAACCTGTCCTTCAGCTTCTTCACGACCGCGTCCGGCATCGCCGCGCCGCCGCCGCTCAGCGAGCGCAGGCTCGACAGATCGTAGTCGCCGAGCTTCGGGTTCGACAGGAAATCGACGACCATCGTCGAAATCGACGTCCAGCTCGACACGCGGTAGCGCTGGATCGCCCAGGCGGCGACGTCGCGGTCCCAGCGCGGCAGCAGCACGACCGTCGACGCGCAATAAAGCGCGCCGTTCATCCCGCCCTGCATGCCGGTCACATGGAACAGCGGCAACACCGACAACTGGATCGAATCCTGGCTCGCACCGACCCACTGCGCGCTGCCGATCGCGGTGCACATCACGCTGCGATGCGTGTGCATGCAGCCCTTCGGCTTGCCCGTCGTGCCCGATGTGTACGGCATCACGCACAGATCGTCGGGGCCGGCCGTCAGCGGGCCCGGTGCGAGATGCGCGGCGAGCACGTCGGCCCAGTGCGCGACGCCCGGGCCTTCCGCCTGACGCGGCGCGGTGATGAACTCGGGGAGCGCTATGTCGGGACGCGTCGTCAGATAGTCGCTGTATGTCGCGACGATCACGTGCTCGATGCCGTCCGCTGTGCCGTCTGCTTTGCCGTCTGCTTTGCCGTCCGCTGTGCCGTTCGTTTTGCCGACGAGCGGCGCGATGCGCGGATACAGATCCTGCGCGACGATCGCCGTGCGCGCGCCGGCGTCCTCGACATAGTGGCGCAGCTCGTCCGTCATGTTCATCGGATTGATCGGCACGACGACCGCGTTCGCGCGCAGGATCCCGTAGTACGCGATCATCCACTGCGGGCTGTTCTGCATGTCCAGCAGCACGCGGTCGCCCGCTTTCACGCCGCAGCGCTGCTGCAGATAGCCCGCGACGCGCTCGGCCTCGTCCTTGAACCGCGCGAACGTGACCGGCGTATCGTAGAACACGATGAACGGCTTGTCCGGATAGCGCGTCGCCGCGACTTCCGCGTTGTAGAACAGGTTCGTTGCCGGCAGCGTCAGATGCGCGGGCAACCGCGCCGGCCAGAAAGGCGACCTGGCGAAATTCATGTTCGGCTCCATTCGTTGGTGGCGCGGCGGCGCGACACCGTTGGTAGAATCACCGCATCGGCTTTCCCGCGCCGCGTGCGGCGCGCGCCACCCGCACTCGACGCTCATGGGCAATCCGAAGCGCAACACCCTCTCGCTGCTGCCGACTCCGATCGAAGATCATCCGCAGTTCGTCACCGCGCTCGCGCGCGGCATGGCGGTGCTGCGCTGCTTCACGCGTGGCGAGCGCTACCTCGGCAATCAGGAGATCGCGCAACGCACGCACCTGCCGAAGCCGACCGTGTCGCGCCTCACGTTCACGCTGATGCAGCTCGGCTATCTGCACTACTCGGTCGAATTCGAGAAGTACTCGCTCGGCGTCGGCGTGCTGAACCTCGGGCACGCGTTCCTGCAGAGCTACGCGGTCGTCGACGTCGCGCGCCCGTTCCTGCAGGCCTACGCGGAATACACGCAGGCCGCGGTGATGCTCGGCGAGTTCGACGGCAAGCAGATGATCCTGCTCGACATCTGTCAGGGCGATCCGCTGTTCCAGCTTCGGCTCGAGCCGGGCGCGCGCGTCGCGCACGGCTCGACCGCGCTCGGCCGCGCGCATCTCGCCGCGCTGCCGGCCGACCTGTTCGCGCGCTACCTCGACACGACCCGCGCCGGCTGCCCGCCCGACCAGTGGCCGGAAATCGAGGCCGGCATCGTCTCGGCGCGCGACGACTACGAACGCTACGGCTTCTGCCTATCGCTCGGCGACTGGGCGCCCGACATGTTCGCGGTCGGCGTGCCGATGATCTCGGCGGACCGCTCGCGCATCCTCGCGTTCAACTGCAGCGGCCGCGTGTCGACGGTCACGCGCGAGCAACTGCTCGACGACTTCGGCCCGCGGCTCGTCGCGATGCGCGACCAGGTGCTCGATCGCGTCGGCGGCTCTTTCTGAATACGCCCTCGCACACTCAGAACCACGCATCGCGCATGTCGAGCGTCGTCGCGTCGAGGCTCGCGAGCAGATCGAACTGCGCATCGACCTTCGGCAGCTCCCAGCGGAAGAAGAAGCCCGCGGCGGCCCGCTTGCCGTCGTAGAAATCGCCGGTGCGGCCGTGCGCGGCGAGCATCTGCTCGAGCCACAGCCACGCGACGACGACGTGCCCGAACGCCTCGAGATACACGCTCGCGTTCGCGAGCGTCACGCGCGGGTCGCCGGCCGACCACAGACGATGCGTGACGTCGCCGACCCGCGCCCAGCGCTGGGCGAGCGCATCGGCGGCCACGCGCGCGTCGCCGCCCGCGCGCACCGCACGCTCGATCGTCTCGACGATCCGCTCATCGAGCGCGCGCAGCGCCGCGCCGTCGTCCTGCACGACCTTGCGGCCAAGCAGATCCTGCGCCTGAATCCCGTGCGTGCCTTCGTGAATCGGATTCAGCCGGTTGTCGCGGTAGAAGCGCTCGACCGGATAGTCGCGCGTATAGCCATACCCGCCGTGCACCTGGATCGCGAGATCGTTCGCGACCAGACACCACTGCGACGGCCAGCTCTTCGCGATCGGCGTCAGGATGTCGAGCAGGCGCTGCGTCTGCGCGTGCGCGGCCGCGTCACCCGTCGTGCCGCCTGTCGTATCGCCGGTCGTGGTGCCGGTCGCTTGCAGATCGTCGACGAGCCGCGCGCAGTACAGGATCAGCCCGAGCCCGCCCTCGACGTACGCCTTTTGCGCGAGCAGCATCCGGCGCACGTCCGCGTGCTGGACGATCGGCACCTGCGGCGCCGCCGGGTCCTTGCCCGCGGGGCCGGCCGGCCGGCCCTGCGGCCGGTTGCGCGCGTACTCGAGCGCGTGCAGATAGCCGGTGTAGCCGAGCGCGACCGCGCCCGCGCCGACGCCGATCCGCGCCTCGTTCATCATATGGAACATGTAGGCAAGCCCATGACCCGGCTTGCCGATCAGATAGCCGATCGCGCCCGTGCGCCCCTGCGGACGATAACGCGTGCCTTCGCCGAAGTTCAGCAGGCAGTTCGTCGTGCCGCGATAACCCATCTTGTGATTGAGGCCCGCGAGCGCGACGTCGTTATGCTCGCCGAGCGCGCCGTCCTCGCCGACCAGGTATTTCGGCACGATGAACAGCGAAATGCCGCGCGTGCCGGGCACCAGCCGGCCGTGCTCGTCCGGGATCTTCGCGAGCACCAGATGCACGATGTTCTCGGACAGCTCGTGCTCGCCGCCGGAGATCCACATCTTGTTGCCGGTCAACCGGTATTGCGCGCCGAGCGGCGTGTCGTGCTCATAGTCGGCGCGCGTCGTGATATCCGACAGCGACGAGCCCGCCTGCGGCTCGGACAGGCACATCGTGCCGAAGAAGCGCCCTTCGAGCTCGGGCTTCACGAATGCGTCGATCTGCGCAGGGCTGCCGTGCGCGGTCAGCAGGTTCGAGTTGGCGATCGTCAGGAACGGGTACGCGACCGACCCGACGTTCGCGGCCTGGAAGTAGGTGAACGCGGCCGCCTCGACGAGCTTCGGCAACTGCATGCCGCCGAGCGCCTCGTCGTGGCCGGCGGCGATCAGCCCCGCTTCGGCGAACGCCTTCAGCGCGGGCGCCACTTCCGGAATCATCGTCACGCGCTCGCCGTCGAAGTGCGGCTCCTCGCGATCGGCGCGCGCGGCATGCGGCGCGAACAGGTCCGCCGCGATCCGCTCGCTCGTGTCGAGCACCGCGTCGAACGTCTCGCGCGTGTGCTCCGCGAAGCGCGGCGCGCGCGCGAGCGATTCGGCGTCGAGCCATTCGTAGAGCAGGAATTCGAGATCCCGGCGCGACATCAGCAGGCTCATCGCGTGCCCTCCCGTGTCGCGTCGCTGCCGCTCGTCCGTCCGGCGGGGCGCACATCCCGGGCGGGATGCGTGCGCTTGATCGCTGCGTGCTTCATCGTCTCGTCTCCTGCTGTCGGCCGAATAAGTTTCGCTTGGCGAAACTTCAACCACGGTTCTGGATGACGGGAAAATTTAGCACTGTCGTTCGCAAATCGCAACACGAGACGATCCGGCGCGATAATTTTCGGCTTTGCGCGCCAATTCTCGCGATTCCCCCGGATCGTCATGCGTGTCGGATGGGGATCTCATGCACGCGCGGAGAGTTTCACTCTACGAAACTATCGGCGCGCAACGTCAACTTGCCGCGCCGAGCGTCCGGTAGTAGTGCATCAGATCGTCGACGGTCGCGAAGCCGTCGATGCGCAGCCACGGCTTGCCCGGCGACGCGCGCAGCAGGATCACCGGGTTGTGGTCCATCTTGTCCTGCCGGTACACGTTGAACGCCTTCTGCGCGGCGACGCTCGCGGCAACCGTTCCCGTGTAGTGCTGCCATTCCGGCCCCGCGCCGAATTTCGCCGCGTATTCGCGCAGCCGCGCGGGCGTGTCGTTCTCCGGATCGATCGAGATCGACACGATGTGCACCTTGTCGCGGTCCGGGCCGAGCTTCTGCTGCAGCGCGGACAGCGTCTGGCTGATCACCGGGCAGATCGTCGTGCACGTCGTGTAGATGAACGTGAGCACGACCGGCCGGCCGTCGTCGAGCGCGTCCTTCAGCGCGACCGGCTGACCGTCGTCGCGCACGAGCGTGACGGCCGGCTCCGCGTACGCGACCGTCGACACCTGGATGCCGGACATCATCTGATGATTCATCATCATCATGTGATGCGCGTGAGGATCGGCGTCCTCCTGCGCGGGCGCGAGCGGCGCGACGAGCGCGAGCGCGGCGAAGCACATCAAACGCTTCAGGATCGGGTTCATGTCGGTCTCCCGTTGTGCGAGCCGCCCACGCGGCCCGCGTCACTGCATTGCATTGCACTGCTCGCCTACGGCACGATCCACGGGCCGTCCGCGACGATCCGCGCACCGTCGCCCGCGTCCGCGAAATGCACGACGTAGCCGCCCTTCGACGCGATCCGCTGCCCGGGCGCAAGCGTCAGCCGCGGGTAGTAGCCGGCGATCAGGCGTTGCTCGATCGTGTCCTCGATCCGCTCGATCAGGTAGTCGCGCACGTAGGTGCCGGTCACGTGGCCGAGCGCCTCCTCGAGCAGCACGCACGCGAGAAACGTGTCCGACTGGATCTGCGGCTCGACGATCGCGACGTGCCGCGCCGCCGCCCACTGGGTCAGATAGTCGAGATGCCGGTGCACGCGCTCCGGCAGGTCGAACGGATACGCGACGTGCGCGACCGCGCGCCAGCCGTCCGGCAGCGGCATCCGGTCGAGTCCGCCCATCAGCCCGGACAGGTACACCGCCTGCGTCGGCGGCGCCGCGCGGCCGAGCGACGCGACGTCGGCCGGCCGCAGCCACAGCACGAGCGCGTCGTGCGCGGCGAGCCCGCCGAGCGCCGCGCTCGCGCGTTCGCCCGGCGCCAGCGGCCGCTGCGATACGTCGATCCCCGCGCGGCGCAGCGCGCGGGCGAGCGCGTGCGCGCCGGCCGCGCCGCTGTCGCCGTCCCGGTACACCTCGCGCACCGTGCGCGGCCGTCGATCGGGCTCGGCCGACGTGATCGACGACGCGATCAGCCCCGCCTCCAGCAGCACGCCGTCCGAGAAGTAGATCGGATAGATGTCGCCGTCGCGGCTGTCGGGCACCTCGACGTTCGGAAACAGGCACGGCACCTCGGCCCGCTCGCAGAACGCGCGCACCGGCGACCAGTCGCTGCCGCCGATCCCGGAGATGACCGCGAACACCGGCTCGGCGGCGAGATCCGCGTCGAGCTGCTTCTCCCACGTCGACGGCGCGCCGGACAACGTCCACACGTGAAGCTGCCAGCGACGGTCGGTCGGGTTCGCCGGCGCCGCGTCGCGGTCCGCGAAGTAATGGCGCAACACGTCGAGCATCGCGCGGCTTTTTGCCGGATCGGCATCCGGCGTGACGATCGTCGCGAAGTTCAGCGTCGTGTCGGTCACGCCCGGCGCGGGGCGCGGATCGAGCCGCTTCAGGTAGCGGATCAGCAGCGCGGCGTCGGCGTCGCTCAGCGCGAAGCGCGGCATCAGATAGCTGAGCGGATGACCCTGCGCGTCGATGCCTTCGCGGATCGCGCGCACGAGCGTCGCGTCGGTGTACGCGACCGGCCGGTCGTTGCGCATGCTTTCGACGTACGGCACGCCGAGCGCGTCGCTCGCCTGCGAATACGTGTTGAACAGATACGTGCCGGCGATCGGCGGCACGATCGTGAGGCCCGAGCGCGCGCCGAGCCCGCTGCGCCGGTGACAGTTCACGCACGCGACGAGGCTGCCGGACATCCGCAGCCCGCCTTCGCGCTGTGCTTCGAGCAGCGCGCCGGACGGCAGCATGCCCTGCCGGTAGATCGCTTCGCCCGGACTGTCTGGATTGCCCACATTAACCGGATTGCCCACCTGGCCCACCTGGCCCGCTTGGCCCGCTTGGCCCGCTTGGCCCGCTTGGCCCGCTTGGCCGGCGGCCGCGCGGCCGGGCACGCACGCGAGCGCGAGCGCGAGCGCGAACACGATCGCGCATGCGATCGCGCACGCGAGCGCCGGCACGCGCGACGCGCACGCGAAAATGAAAGCGACAGCGACCGCCGCGGCGTTCGTCGCGCGGTCCGTCCATCGGCGCCCCCCGGCGCGAACCGACGCTCCGGCGGGCCCGGCGCAACGCGCCGGCGCCCGCGCGGGCGCATGCGTATTACGGTGCATCGATCAATGCTTGTATCAAGTGACTGACGATTGGGCGTCCGAGACCGGTCACGTAGTCGTAGCCGACGGCCGCATTGCAGAGCGCGCCGCATGCGCCGTTCGAGCCGGCCGTGACGTCGTAGAAATTCGCAGCGTACGCGGGCGACGACGCGAGCCCGTACAGCACCGCCTGGGCCGCGCCGACCGCATTCAGCGTCATCTTGCCGCGTGTGATGCGCACGCCGTTCGCGATCGCCAGTAGTCCGGACCATTGCGGCGCGCCCGCGCTCGTGCCGCCGACGACGAACCAGCCGCGCTCGCCCAGATAGCCGTACGAATCCAGCACCGCAAAGCCCGTCGCCGGATCGGCGTCGTACGCGACGTCCGGCACGCCGCGCGCGCCGATCGCGTCGAACGGAATGCCGTAGCTCGTCTGGTACGCGGGCTCGGACTCGTACACGCTCTGCCCGCCGCCGCTGCCGGCCCACGCGGTCTCGCCGGCGTAGTGGCCGTTCGCGTCGGTCGCGAGCGTCGTCCCGCCGACGCTCAGCACGTACGGCGACGCGGCCGGATAGTCGACCCCGCTGCCGGCGTCGCCGGACGCGGCGACGTACGACACGCCGCTCGGGCTCGAGAACAGCCCGTCGAGCCCCGTCTCGCCCAGAAATTCGACGCTGCCCCAGCTGATCGACACGATCTTCGCGCCGACGCCGTTCGGCGGTGAGGCGCTCGCGTACGCGATCGCGGTCAGCAAGTCCGCGAGCGAACTCGACGCCGCCTCGACGAGCACGATCCGCGCGTCGGGCGCGATCGCGTGCGCCCATTGCACGTCGAGCGAGCTCTCGATCGCCCAGCCCGCGTCCGGCGGCGGCGGACGCTTGTCGGCGGTCACATAGACCTTCGTGAAGCACCGGGTCGGCGACGCGCACGGCGGCAGACCGAACGTCTGGCTGAACGTTTTCAGGTCGGATTCGGCGGTCGGATTGTCGTAGGCGTCGACGATCGCGATCGTCTGGCCGGCGCCCGTGTACCCGCGCGGCAACTGGCCGAAGCCGTAGAAGTTGCGAATCTGCTGCGGCGACAGTCCGGCCGGCAACGTCTTCGCATGCCCGCGCACATGGAACGGCGGCCGCGTGAAGCCGGCCGGCGGCCGGGTCGCGGCCTGCTGCGCGAACGACACGGCGGCGCCGAGCGCGCCAAGCGCGACGGCCGCCGACGCGGCCAGCATGCCCAATGCATGCGCAAGCGAATGGCGCTTCATGTTCACCCCCCGTTGAACAAACGCGCGCCGGCGACCTTGCGTGTCGTCGGCGCGCGAAGCGTGGTTCAGGTCACTGCACCTTCGCGCTCGTGAACGTCAGCGAGGTGCCCGCGCCCGCGATCACGAGCCAGTTGGTCGGGTCCGTAATCACGACTTTCGCACTGCCGCCCGTGATGACCGGCAGCTGGTATGCGTTCTTCGGCAGCAGCCACGTCATGTCCTGCAGGCTCGTCGGCTGCGAGGCGGTGAACGACCAGCCGGTACCGGTATCGGTCGCGTTCCACGTGACGAGCAGACGCCGACGATCGAACTGCGTGAGCTGATCCATCGTGAACCACTTGAACTGGCCGGTCAGGCTCAACGTCTTCGCGTAGTTCAGGATCGTCGTCACGACGCCCGGATACCACGACGCGCCGAGCGGGTGCATGTAGATCAGCCGCGTCGTGCGGTTCGCGACGACCCAGTTCATCAGCGACTCGTACCAGTTCGTCACGTCCGTCGTCGAGATGCCGTACTCCTGGAACTCCTCGAACGTCGCCCACTGGCCGAACGGCATCACCGGGAACGCCCAGATGTTCTGGTTCGACAGCGCGCCGTTGCGATACGAGCGGGTCTGCGCCATCCCGGTGTGGCCGACGAAGTAGTAGCCCGAATAACCGTTGCTCTCGAGCCAGTTCACCGCCCACGTCGGCGTGTTGCCTTCCGGCGCCGCCCATTCGGTGTTCGGCTTGCCGGTCACCCCCTGCACCGACTGCGTGTTCAGCACCAGGTACTGCTGGAACGTGCTCTGATTCGTCTCGCTCGCGTTGGCGCCCCAGTAGTCGTGATCCCATCCACCGTGGCTGCCGATGGCGTGCCCTCGCGCGAGCAGGTACGTCATCAGATTCTTCGCCTGCGAGTTGTTCGTCAGGTTGATGCCGAGACCGTCGCCGATCGTCACGTCGTCAGGGCCGGCCGTCACGACGATCGAGAACGGGCCGTAGTTCCACACGCCGAGGCTCTTCAGGTACTGCGCCGGCTGAATCATCTCTTCCGCGCAGAAGTGCCAGTTCAGCACCATCCCCGCCTGCGCATCCGGCTCGAGCGACAGGCGCGCCATCGACAGAATGTTCGTCGTGAAGTAGTGCAGGAAGCCTTGCAGCGGCATCCCGTCGGTCTGCCCCTTCAGGTACGACAGCGGCAGGTTCACGAACAGCACGCCGCCGGTGCCGTACGTGTTGTAGCCGGCGACGAGGCCGAAGTTCGGCGACGTCAGCAGCGTCGTGCCGCTATACGTGCCCTGCGTGACGAAGCTCGGATACGTGAGGAAGCCATACACGTAGCCGGAGATCCCTTCGAGCACGTTGGGCGTCGTCAACAAGGCGTTCGTCGTCGCGCCCGTGGTCGCGAGCGCGCCCGCGACCACGCCGGTCGCGGCCTTCACCGCGCCGCTGACCGCGCCCGTCACCGTCGCCGGCGTATACGAGCCGGCCTTGATCTTCGCGCCCTTCACGACGCCCTTGCCGAGATTCAGGCTGATGTTCGTCGCGAGGCCGTTCTCCGTCTTGTAATTGAAATAGGCCTGGTGGTTGTAGCCCGCGAGGCCGCCCGGATTCGACGGGCTCGCCGGCAGGTACAGCGCCTGCGACGGCGACGCGGACACCGACACCTTCGCCGACGTCATCACGTCCGGCGCCGTCGTCGGGGTCGTCGAGGTCGCCGTGCCGGTCCACGTCATCGACTTGCCGGGGGGGATGCCCAGCGTGCGCAACGTGTTGCCCATCCCGATCACCGGGCCGAGGCCGATCATGTTGCCGCCGAGCTGCGTATACAGCACGTAGTTGACGCCGACCATCGAGCTGAACGGCGATACCGTGAGCGGATAGAAGCCCGTATCCGACAGCGCGCCGAAGTCATACACGAGCATCACCTTGCCGCCGTTCAGCGCGTAGTTCTGGATCGCCGTCACGAGCGCGGTGGACGCTTCCGTGTGCACCTGATCGGGCAGAATCAGCCCCTGGTATTGCTGCAGCGTCGTGCCGGCGGCCAGGAACTGGCTGTCGGTCATCGTGACGATGTGCAAGCCCTCTTCCGAGGCCGCGTCGGACCACGCGGACACGCGCGGATCGGGCAGCGTGAGCGTGTCGGGCACCAGCAGCAGCAACTGGCTCGACACGGCGTTCGCCCGCCCCGGCGTCAACGTCACGCAGATGGACAGGACGATCAGGAATAACCTGAAGAACCTACATGACTTGGCCAACATAGCGCTCTCCCTCGGATGGGACGATTCGTGATGCCCAACACTGTCGACGCCTGCACCGCCCGGACGACCGTCGGCGGAGCCGGCGCGGCGGGACAGGCCGGCAAACTGCGCGCGGCGCATTCGCGACGACGAAACGCCTTCGGCGTCGCCCCGCTTGCGCGGGGGGCGCCGATGCGCGTAGCTCGTCGCGAACGCGGATCGAATGCGTCGTCCGCGGCGATCCATACAGAGCTAACAACGTGCCAAGCAAGGTGCGCGCGCGCCGCGCGGAACGCGGCGCGGGAGCGCGGCGCGCCGGGGCGGAAAATCGGCCGAAAAACGTTACAGTTGCGTTACGTCGCGTGCCGGACGCGGCAGGCGACCCGGCGGGACGCGCATCGGACACGGACGGGACGCCGATCGGACGGGTATGTCGCGGCGCGATCGGGCGCAACCCGGCGCGACCGACACGCCGCCGCATCGCGTCGGTCGCGGCTTCGCGCTTGTAACCAAACGAAACGATCGAATGCCGCGGCGACCTCGCCACTCGGCGGCAGCGGGCCGCGGGGTCGTATGAGTGGTGGAAATTGATACTCGCATGCAACGCGGGACTGCACGCCGCCTCTGTCGCGCATTTCTCACACTTAATGGGCTTGCGCGCGCTGAATCGGCGCGATGCCACGCATCATTTAAATAAAACTCGCTGTGGATCAACCCATTAATCGCCACTCGCTGCGACACTAAATCACATTGCCTTTATCTAATAATTACCTATGAAACCCTGTTATTTCGGCAATAAACAAAGAATCTTTAAAGGATTGGCGATACCCTTGCCATATCTCAAAAGACGTCGATTCGATGGATAACCGCCCGGCGCCCGGTGCTATTCTTTTGAAAGCAGGCCGATTGACAACCACTTTGAACCAACGGAGATTCGCCCATCCCATTCATTCGTCCATTCAACCCCAGGAATCGCGAATGCCGTTCATTTAAAGGCGGCGTTCCGTCCGCTTCTCGCCCCAGGATCGTCTTATGAAATATCCTCTCGCCGCCATGGCGCTTGTCTTCGCAAACGTTTCCGTCGCCTTCGCGAGCAGCGCGAACACCCTCACCTTCCTCGGCGAAATCGCCGACCAGACCTGCGAAGTCGCGGTCAACGGCGTCACGTCGAATCCGGCCGTGGTCCTGCCGGCCGTGTCGGCATCCACGCTCGCCACGGGCGGCAGCACCGCCGGCCAGACGACGTTCAGGATCGGCATCAGCGGGTGCACGGCGCCGATCGAAACCGCGCAAGCGATCAGGACGGTGTTCGTCGGCAACCGGGTGACCGCGTCCGGCAACCTGGACAACTCGGGCACCGCCGAAAACGTGTCGCTGCAGCTCGTCGACCCGGCGGCGCCGAACCAGCCGTTCAACCTGAGCGGCCCGGACGGCCACGCGGCGCCGGGCCTGAACCTGCGCGCCGGAGAAACGGCGGCTTCGTACGACTTCGCGGTCCGGTACGTGTCGGAAACCGGCGGCGCGACGCGCGGCTCCGTGAAGGGCAGCGTGCAGTATCTGCTGACTTATCAGTGAAGTCGCGGCAGTGAAGTCGCGGCAGTGAAGTCGCGGCAGTAAAGTCGCAGCCGTAAAGTCGGCGCAGTCAGGTCAGAGCCGCTCGACGATCGTCACGTTGGCCATCCCGCCACCCTCGCACATCGTCTGCAGTCCATAGCGTTTGCCGCGCTGATGCAGCGCGTGCACGAGCGTCGTCATCAGCTTCGTGCCCGAGCCGCCGAGCGGATGACCGAGCGCGATCGCGCCGCCGTTTACGTTCAGCCGCGCCGGATCCGCGTCCAGCGCCTGCAGCCACGCGAGCGGCACCGGCGCGAACGCCTCGTTGACTTCGTACAGATCGATGTCGCCGATCGTCATCCCGGCCCGCTTCAGCGCGCGCTGCGTCGCCGGCAGCGGCGCCTCGAGCATGATCACCGGGTCGTGGCCGAGCACGCTCATGTGATGGATCCGCGCGAGCGGTGCGACACCGAGCGCCTTCAGGCCGCGTTCGTTGACGACCATCACGCCGCTCGCGCCGTCGCAGATCTGGCTCGCGGTCGCCGCGCTCACGCACCCGCCTTCGGCGATCAGCTTCACGGCCGCGATGCCTTCGAGCGTCGCGTCGAAGCGGATCCCTTCATCGGTCGCGTGCATGTCGCCAGGCTCGCTGCCCGCGTTCGTCCGGTCATTCATCCGCGCGGCGACCGGCACGATCTCCCGCGCAAAACGGCCCGCGCGCGTCGCATCGGCCGCGAGACGGTGGCTCGCGAGCGCGTACGCGTCGAGCGCCGCCTTGTCGAGGCCGTACTTCTTCGCCATCATCTCGGCGCCGGTGAACTGGCTGAACTCGATGCCCGGATAGCGCCGCTGCATCAGCGGGCTCACGTAAAAGCCGAGCCCGTTCTTCAGCGGCAGCGTGCTCGGCGTGCCCATCGGCACGCGGCTCATGCTCTCGACGCCGGCCGCGATCACGACGTCCATCGTGCCGGACATCACAGCCTGCGCGGCAAAATGCAGCGCCTGTTGCGACGAGCCGCACTGGCGGTCGATCGACGTCGCCGGCACCGATTCGGGCAGCGTCGACGCGAGCACCGCGCCGCGCGCGACGTTCATCGCCTGCTCGCCGACCTGGCCGACGCAGCCCATGATCACGTCGTCGACGAGCGCCGGGTCGGCGCCGGTGCGCTCGATCAGCGCGTCGAGCACCTGCGCGGCGAGATCCGCCGGATGCCAGCCGGACAGGCGGCCATTGCGGCGGCCGCCGGCGGTGCGCGCGGCGGCGACGATGAAGGCTTCGGGCATGAGATTGCTCCAGGGGTGATTAACGCGGTGCCGTTAACTCGGCACCATTAACGCGGCACCATCAACGCGGCGCCATCCGGATCGCGCCGTCGAGCCGCACGCTCTCGCCGTTGAAATACCCGTTCACGATCATCGTCTCGGCGAGCTGCGCGAACTCGTCCGGCAGGCCGAGCCGCTTCGGGAACGGCACCGACGCGGCCAGCGCGGCCTTCACGTTCTCGGGCAGCCCCTGCATCAGCGGCGTGTCGAACAGGCCGGGCATGATCGTGTTCACGCGGATGCCTTCGCCCATCAGGTCGCGCGCGATCGGCAGCGTCATGCCCGTGATCGCCGCCTTCGACGCGCTGTAGGCCGCCTGCCCGATCTGCCCGTCCTCCGCGGCCACCGATGCGGTGTTGACGATCGCGCCGCGCTCGCCGTCGCCGAGCGGATCGAGCGTCAGCATCCCGGCCGCCGACTTCGCGATGCAGCGGAATGTGCCGATCAGGTTGATCTGGACGATCCGATCGAAATTCGCGACCGGGAAATGACGGACCTCGCCGGTGGCCTTGTCGCGGCTCGCGGTCTTCACCGCGAGGCCCGTGCCCGCGCAGTTGATCAGCACGCGCTCCTGGCCGTGCGCGGCGCGCGCGCGCGCGAATCCGGCGTCGACCTGCTCGTCGGACGTCACGTCGACCTGGCAGAACACGCCGCCGAGCTCGCGCGCGAGCGCCTCGCCCTGCTCCGCGTTCAGGTCGAACAGCGCGACCCTGACGCCACGGCCCGCGAGCCGCCGCGCGGTCGCCGCGCCGAGGCCGGATGCGCCGCCGGTGACGACGGCGGCAATGCTGGAATCGAGCTGCATCGGAAGTCCTCTGTCTGAATGAACGGTCCGATGCAGTTTAGGCGCGCGGCCGCGCGCGGTCATCGTCGGAAGCGACGAAATCGACAGACTCGACAGACTCGACGAAAGCGACGAAATCGACGAAATCGACGAAAGCGACGACATCACAAATTCGACGATATCGACGAGCCCGACGAAAGCGGCCCGCCCGCGCGCCGGCGACGCTACAGCGACGACACCAGATGCCCGCCGTCGACCGCGATCGCCGCGCCGGTCATCCACGAGCCCGCGTCGGTCGCGAGCAGCAGCAGCGCGCCGTCGAGTTCCTCGGGCAGGCCGAGCCGGCGCATCGGGATGCGCTTGATCAACGCGCGCCCGTAGTCGGTCTCCCACATCTCGTCGGTCATCTCGGTGCGCACGTAGCCGGGCTCGATCGCGTTCACGCGAATGCCGTAGCGCGCCCATTCGAGCGCGAGGCTCTTCGTCATGTGCACGACGCCCGCCTTCGACGTCGAGTACGCGGCGATCCCCGGCGCGACGCGCTCGCCCTGGATCGACGCGATGTTCACGATCGACCCGCCGCGCCCGGCGGCCTTCCAGCGCCGCGCGGCCTCGGTCGCGACGAGCCACACGCCGCGCAGGTTGGTCGCCATCACCGCGTCGTACTGCTCGATCGGCTGCTCCATCGCGAGGCCGTCGCCCGAAATCCCCGCGTTGTTGACGACGACGTCGAGCAGCTTGCCAGTCGCCGAGATCGTCTCGAACGCCTGCGCGACCGACTCGGCGCTCGTCACGTCGAGCTCGACCACCGTCACCCCGGCCGCGCCGAGCGACGGCAGCTCGGCCGCGAGCGCGTCGAGCCGCGATTTGCGCCGCGCGCCGATCACCACCTCGGCACCGCACCGCGCGGCCAGTTGCGCGAAGTGCGCGCCGAACCCCGACGACGCACCCGTGACCAGCACCCGCAGCCCCTTCAGCTTCGCTCCCAGATCCATCGTTCACTCTCCCGTTCGAGGCCGGCCCGTTCCGGGCGGCCGAAAAAATCCGTCATCGCGCGCACGCACATCGCACGCATCGCACGCACCACGCTCCGCTGCCCGATACTACGCCGCCGGCGTGCCGTACCGCTCCCGCAGCCGCTTCTTGTCGAGCTTGCCGACGCTCGTCTTCTCGATCTGCTCGACGAACAGAAAGCGCTCCGGAATCGCATACTTCGAGATCGCGCCCGTGTCCGCCATCGCGCCCAGATGCGCGCGCAGATCGCCGTCGGTCACCGCGACGCCCGGCCGCGGCACGACGAGCGCGAGCGGCCGCTCGCCCCATTTCGGATCCGCGACGCCGATCACCGCGACCTCGACCACACCGGGATGCTGGCCGATCGCGCTCTCGAGCGCAATCGACGAGATCCATTCGCCGCCGCTCTTGATCACGTCCTTCGCGCGGTCGACGAGATACAGATAGCCGTCGTCGTCGAAGCGGCCGATGTCGCCGGTATGCATCCAGCCGCCTTCCCACAGCTTCGCGCCCGCTTCCGGGTTCTTCAGGTAGCCCTGCGTCAGATGCGGCGCGCGCGCGACGACCTCGCCGACCGACACGCCGTCGACCGGCACCGGCCGCATCTGCTCGTCGACCACCTGCACCTGCATGAATACGCCCGGCATGCCGGGGCTCGTGCGGATGTCGATCTCGCGCTCGCGCCGCGCGTGCGGATCGTCGATGGCTTCGACGACGTCGGTCTTGATCTGCGCGAGCGTCAGTAGCGGGCAGCTCTCCGACATCCCGTAGCCGGCGTACACGTCGATCCCGCGCGCCAGCGCGTCCTTGCACAGCGCGCGCGGCAGCCCGCTGCCGCCGATCACGACCTTCCAGCCGCTGAAATCGACACCCTGCGCGTCGGGCGCGGACAGCACCATGTGCAGCACGGTCGGCACGCAGTGCGAGTAGGTCACGCGCTCGTTCTTCACCAGATTCACCAGCATCGACGGCTCGTAGCGGCCCGGATAGACCTGCTGCCAGCCGCACATCGTCGCGATGTACGGATAGCCCCACGCGTGCGCGTGGAACATCGGCGTCAGCGGCATGTACACGTCGTTGCGCGTGAAGCGGCCGTTCTCGGCCGCCTGCGAGATCGTTGCGAGCACCGACAGCGAATGCAGCACGATCTGCCGGTGGCTGAAGTAGACGCCCTTCGGCTGCCCGGTCGTGCCGGTCGTATAGAACAGCGTCGCGCGCGTGTTCTCGTCGAATTCGGGGAACGCGTGGTCCGGATCGCCGCCCGCGAGCAGCGCCTCGTACTCGCCGGCCCAGTCGAGCCCGAGCGGCGGCGCGTCGCCGCGTTCGTCCGTCAGGAAAATGAAGCGCTTCACGCGCGGCAACTGCGCGCGGATCGACTCGATCAGCGGCACGAAGTCGGCGTTCACCAGCAGCGTCTCGGCTTCCGCGTGGTCGAGCGTGTACGCGATCTGCTCCGGCGACAACCGCACGTTCGTCTTCATCAGCGTCGCGCCGAGCATCGGCACAGCGAAATACGCTTCGAGGTAGCGATGCGAATCCCAGTCGAGCACGGCCACCGTGTCGCCGGGTGCGACCCCGAGCGTCGACAGCGCGCTGCCGAGCCGGCCGATGCGCGCGACCAGCGTCGGATAGTCGAAGCGCAGCTGATCCCGATAGACGATTTCCTTGCGCGAACGCTGGGCGATCGGCGTGACCAGCATCTGTTTGATCAGCAGCGGGAAGTCATACGCGCTCATGGGTCTCGTGTCTCCTGTCTAGTGTTCTCGTCAACGCACCTTACCCGAACCCCATCGGCCGTGCACGGGTGCTTTTCGACCGTCGCCGACGGCCACTGAAAACCGCGGCCGATTCGCGACAGCGCGCGCATCGGCGGGCACGACGCGCGCGCCGCCGCTCAACCGATCACGCCGAGCCGGCGCGCGATCGCGACCGCCTGCGTGCGGCTGCGCGCATCGACCTTGTTGTTGATGTTGCGCAGATGCGTGCGCACCGTGCTGTCGGACACGAACAGCTTCTCCGCGATCGCGTTGTTCGAGTAGCCCTCGGCGAGCAGTTGCAGCACGCGGATCTCCTTGCGCGTCAGCGGATCATGTAGCGCCGGCTTGTCCGTGGCCAGCGCGTTGGCAGGCGCGTTGGCAGGCACATCGGCGAGCACATCGGCGGGCACATCGGCGGGCACATCCGCGAGCCCACCGGCGAACCCATCCGCGGGCCCATCGGCGAGCCCGCACGCGGCGACGAGACGCAGCACGTACTCGGCCAGCACCGGATCGCGCGACGCGCCGCCGCTCGCGCCGAGCGTCCGCGAGAACTGCCGCAGCAGCGGCCCGACATGGCCGCCGCCTTCGTCGAGCAGGAGCCGCGCGTAACCTTCCGCGCACGCCGCCTTCAGCAACGGCCCGAGCAGCGCCTGCGCGGCGGCCGGCTCGTCCGCGCGCTGATGCGCGAGCGCCGCGAGCAGCCGCAGCTTCATCGCGCGCCGGTGGCGCGCGTGCGCATCCGCGCGCGCGGCCGCGTCGACCAAGCGCGGCGCGGTGGCTTTCGCGTCGCCGGCGAGCGCTTCCCAGCGAAGCTGCGCGAGCGCCAGATAGTCGAGATCGTTGCCGATCAGATGCAGCGGCGCGACGCGCGCCCACAGCCCCGGCTCGTCGGCGCGCGCGATCTCGTCGTGCGCGGCGCGCGCATGCCCCTGCATCAGCAGCACACGCGCGCGCTCGAGCTTCGCGCCGGCGACCATCCGCGCGAGGCGCCGCGCATGGCCCAGGTGTTCGAGCCGGCTCAGCGTCTCGAACGCGTCGTCGACGTCGCCGCGCGCGAATGCGATCCGCGACAGCAGCACGTGCCCGATCGTCACGTGATCGGCGAGCAGCACGTCGCGCGCGAGCGGCACGTATACCTGCAGCAGATGCGCGGCCTGCGCGAGATCGTTCGCCTCGTAGACGGTCGCCGCGTACATCACGCCCGCCCACGCGTTGCCGCCGGTGTGCCCGTAGTGATGCGCACTGCCGGCGCCGACCGCGATCCGCAAGCGCGCGCTCGCCTCGCGCAGCCGCCCTTCCTGCAGATCGCAGATCGCCTCGACCGTCTCCGAATACATCAGGTTGAACGCGCTGCCGTCCGCGCTCTGCGTGCGGCGCGCGGTCTCTATCAGCCGGCGCGATTGCGCGTGCTCGCCGATCACCGCGAACAGGTTCGCCATCGCGTTCGCAAGCAGCATGTCCGCGAGCGCATGGCCGGTCGGCCAGTGCGCGAGGCACGCGCGGCCGACGTCGAGCGCCTCCTCGAAACGGTCCATCATCGCAAGCAGCGTCGGCTGCAGCGCGAGCACGTGCGGACGCACCGCCAGGTCCGCGGTGTCGCGCAGCCCGCTGCGGTCGAGCAGTTCCATCGCCTCCCACGGCCCGCGCGTGAACGTCAGCGCCCACGCGCGAATCGCCTGCAGCGGCAGATGATCGCGCAGCACGGCGTCGGGCAGCGCGTCGAACCAGCGCATCAGGAGCCGCATCCGCCCCTCGCCGAGCAGCGACGGCGCATGCTGCGCGAGCAGCGCGACCGCGTGCGCGAAATCGCCGCCGTCGAGCGCATGGTCGATCGCGGCCACCGGACGCTGCCGCGACAGGTACCAGTCGGCGGCCGCGCGATGCAGGCCCGCGATCTCGTCGGGCGCGTCGCGCAGCAGCTGCGCCTTCAGGAAATCGGCGATCAGGCTGTGATAGCGCCACGCGCGGTCGTCGCTGCCGTCACTGTCGATCGGCACGATCAGGCTCGCGGCCTCGAGCTGGCGCAGGATCGTCCCGCAGTCGGCGTCGGGCATCAGCGCGCGGCACAGCGGCTCGCTCAGATAGCGCAGCAGACTCGTGCGCAACAGGAACCGGCGCACCGGCTCCGGCTGGCGCGCGACGACGTCCTCGGCCAGATAGTCGGCGATCGAGCGGCTCGTGCCGGAGAAGCGGTCGATGAATTCGGTGCGCGCATCGCTGCGCTCGAGCGACGCCGACGCGAGCCACAGCGCGGCGGCCCAGCCTTCGGTCTTGCGATGCAGGCGCAGCAGGTCGTCGGCCGCGAGCGACATCGGCCGCACCGTGCGGAAGAACTGCTCGGTCTCGTCGATCGAGAAGCGCAGCGCGGCCGCGTCGATCTCGAGCAAGTGCCCACGCGCGCGCAGGCGGCCGAGCCGCAGATCCGGCGTGCAGCGCGTGCCGATCACGAGCTGGCCGTTGTACGGCAGATGATCGACGATCTCGCGCACCCAGGCGAGCACGCCCGGCTCCTGCAGCACCTCGAAATCGTCGAGAAAGAACGCGAACGGCTCGCGATGGCTCGCGAGCCGGTCCATCGCCTGCAGCGCGACCTCGCCGATCGTGTGCGGCACCGGCCGCGCGGGCTCGGGCAGCACGTCGTCGCCGACGATCGCGGACACCGCCGCGTCGAAGCCGGACAGAAAGCGCACCGGATCGTTGTCGGCGCTGTCGAGCGTGAGCCACGTCGTCGCGACCGACGCGTGCTCGAGCCGCGCCCGGTGCTGCAGCATCGCGGTCGTCTTGCCGAACCCGGCCGGCGCGCGCACGATCACGAGCCGCGCGGACGCCGCCGCCTGCAGCAGATCCCGGACGCGCTGCCGGATCACGTGGGTGGCGGCGGAGACGGGCGGGCTGAGCTTCATGCTCGGCACGTGGCGGGTCAGGCTCGACGACGAAGTCATCTGCGGGCAGGCGGAGCGAACGACGGGGCGAACACCACTGGGCGAATGATAGGACGAACCGCGGGACAACCACGGGGCGAACGAACGTTCGATATTAGCAAAACACCGCCGATTCGGCCCTCGGGAATTCCCTGTCGTGCGCGCGCGCGCATTCCGGAGGATCGTGCTGTGTCGGCCGGGTGCCGGCGGGACAGTGCACATCGCCGATTTCGGCGATCCCGCCGCGCACGGCACGGTGCGGCGCAGCCGATTGCTGAGCGCCGCATGCCGGCCGCCAACAATCGCGCATACAGCGATGGAGACAACGCTTGAACCCGACGAAAAAATCGCCCCCCTCCCGCCGCCGCACGCGCCCCGCCGCGGCGCCCCAGCCGGATCTCGGCCGGCCGCACAACACGCGCGCCGACCGCCTCGACCCCGAAGCCGCGACGCTGCTGTCGATGCTGAATCTCGCGGATCGCGGCGCGCTCAGCGACAAGAGTCTCGCGCGGCACCGGCTCGCGTGGCGGCTGTCCGCGCTCGCGCTCGGCCGCGCGGACGCGGTCGCGCAGGTCGAGACGCTGACCGTGCCCGGCCCGGACGCGCCGCTCGAGCTGCGGCTGTACCGGCCGTCGGCCAGCGCCGAGCCCGCGCCCGCGTTCCTGTGGTTCCACGGCGGCGGTTTCCTGATGGGCGGCATCGCGACCGCGGACACGCTGTGCCGCCACATCGCGAAGGCGAGCGGCGCGATCGTCGTCGCCGCGCGCTACCGGCTCGCGCCGGAGCACGATCTGTACGCGGGCCGCGCGGACTGCCTCGCGGCGCTCGACTGGCTCGTCAACGAAGGCCACACGGTCGGCATCGACGCGACGCGGATCGCGATCGGCGGCGACTCGGCCGGCGGCAATCTCGCGGCGGCCGTCGCGCAACGCCACACGGCGCGGGGCGGGCCGGCGCTGCGGATGCAGGTGCTCGCATATCCGGCGACGAACCTGCACGACGAGTTCGCGTCGATGTCGGAGAATGCACGCGGCTACATGCTGACCACGGAGCGGATCGACGCGATCCTGTCGCTGATCACGCGCGAGCCGGCCGACCTGACCGATCCGTGGATTTCCCCGGCGTTCAGCCCCGCGCTCGACGGGCTGCCGCCGGCGCTGATCCTGACCGCGGGCTACGATCCGATCCGCGACGACGGTCTCGCGTACGTGGGCAAGCTGCGCGACGCCGGCGTGCCGGTCGAGCTGCTGCATTACGCGGGCCAATTCCACGGATTCCTGAACTTCGACGGCGTGCTGCGCACCGCGCGCGACGCACTCGACCGGATCGGCGCCGCGCTGCGGCGCGCGCTCGCGGATACGCCGACGGCCGCGGTCGACCGCACGGTCGAAATCGCCGCCTGCACGCGCGAGTCGGTTGCGTTCCCGACGCTGCGGCTCGGCCGCGAGATGCTGATTGCGGGGCTGATGGTCGGCGAGCGGCTCGAGAGCTGGCGCGCCGCGATGATGCGCCGCGTGCTGCCCGGCTCCGGCTGGGCGGCCGCGCTCGCGGGCTCGCTGCTGCTCAATCCGGTGACCGCGTATCGTGCGGAAATCGGCCAGCGGTACGCGGCGATCGGCGCGCGCGAGACGTATCGCGGCGGGCTCGACGGACGGCCTTATCCGGGGTGATTCGCGCTGTGATTCGTGCAGTGATTCGCGCGGGCTGACTCGCGCGGGTCGGCTCACGGATTGAAGCGCGAAACGACGATGCGGGTCGACGGCATGAGCGGCACGCGTGCCGCTCATGCCGTTCGCACTTACGTGGCGGCGGTGGCGGCGGTGGCCGTGGCGCCGTCTGTCGCGCGATACCACGCGACGCCATCGGCATCGATACTGCGCTCGGCCCGCCCCTGATGCAGCAGATGGTTCAGGCACGCGAGGCTTTCGCCGGTCGCCATCCCGAGCAATGCGGTCGCCGATTCGCCGATCGGCCGCGAGAACAGCGCCTCGAACACGTCGACCGCGCGCTTCGGCGTCGCGAGCGCGCCGACGAGCCGGTCGAGCGCGCGCTGCTGGCTCGCCGCGAGCGCGTCGATCCGCGCATGCAGCCCGCGGAAGCATTCGCCGTGCGCGGGCAGCACGAGCACGTCGTCGGGCACGACGCGCTTCACCTTCGCAAGCGAGTCGAGCCATTCGCTCATCGGATCGGCGTCCGGCTCGATCGGCAGCACCGACACGTTCGACGAGATTTTCGGCAGCACCTGATCGCCGGAGATCAGCACGCGCAGCGCCGGACAGTACAGGCACGCGTGCTCGGGCGAATGCCCGCTGCCGACGATCACCTGCCAGTCGTGCGCACCGATCTTCACCGTCTCGCCGTCGCGTAGCCGGCGATAGCTGTCGGGCAGCGCGTGGATGTGCTTGCCGAAGTTGCCGAAGCGCGCGCGGTAGGTTTCGAGCGCGGCGTCGCTCCAGCCCGCGCGGTGAAAGAATTCGATCGCGTCGGGCGGCGCTTCGCGGCCGCTGTCGGACGTCATCACGCGGCAGGTCAGGTATTCGAGGCGCGTCATCCACAGCCGGATCCCGAACTTGCGCGTGAGCCACCCCGCGAGCCCGGCGTGATCGGGATGCAGGTGCGTAACGAACACGCGCGTCATCCGCCGCCCGGTGGTGTCGTTCGCGAACAGCTCGCGCCAGACGTGAATCGCGTCGTCGGTGCGCGCGCCGGTGTCGACGATCGCCCAGCCGTCCCCGTCGTCGAGCGCCCACAGGTTGATGTGGTCGAGCGCGTACGGCAGCGGCATCCGGAACCAGTACACGCCCGGCGCGACCTCGATCGTCTGCCCGCGCGCGGGCGGCCCGTCAAACGGATAGTCGAGCGCGTCCCGCTTCGCGGCGCGCCCCTGTTCGGCTGTCGTCATCGGCTTCCTCTTCTCGCTGTGTTCTGGCGGTTTTCCACTGGTCGAACCGACATTCTGCCGCGCCGCGCTTGCAAGAGCCATACGATTGCCGCGATGACGGCGGCAAAGATGCGCGAGCGCGGTCATCGCAGCCGGTCATCGCCGCCCGTCGCCGCGCCACGCCGCCAGCACGTCGTCGACGCTGCTGTCCTCCCGATCCGCCTCGCGCGCCTCCGGCACGGTCCGGCTGAAGCGCGGCGCGGGCGCCGGCTGCGTGACCCCGCCGAGCTCGACGAACGCGCGGCGCGCGACGTTGTGCGGATGCGCGCTCGCTTCGTCGAGATCGAGCACCGGCGCGAAGCACACGTCCGTCCCTTCGAGCCGCTCGACCCACTCCGCGCGCGTGCGCGTCGCGATCTTCGCGGCGATCCGCCGCTTCAGCACCGGCCAGTTGCGCGCATTCATCTGCTCGCGGAAATCCGCGTCGCCGTCGAGCTCGAGCCGCGCGAGCAATTCCGCGTAGAACGCCGGCTCGAGCGAGCCGATCGACACGAGCTTGCCGTCCGCGCACGCATACGTGTCGTAGAACGGCGCCGCGCCGTCGAGCAGATTCGCGCCGCGCTGCACACTCCAGTGGCCGGCCGCGCGCATCCCGTAGAACATCGCGCCGAGCAGCGCGGCGCCGTCGCTCATCGCCGCGTCGATCACCTGCCCTTTGCCGCTCGCGCGCGCTTCGACGAGCGCGCACGCAACGCCGAACGCAAGCATCATCGCGCCGCCGCCGTAGTCGCCGACGAGGTTCAGCGGCGGCGCCGGCGGCTCGCCGGCCCGCCCCATCGCGCCGAGCATCCCGGAGATTGCGATGTAGTTCAGGTCGTGCCCGGCCGCGTGCGCGAGCGGCCCGTGCTGCCCCCAGCCGGTCATCCGGCCGTACACGAGCGCCGGATTGCGCACGAGGCAGACGTCCGGCCCGAGCCCGAGCCGCTCCATCACGCCGGGGCGGAACCCTTCGATCAGTACGTGAGCGTGCTCGACGAGCGCGAGCGCCTGCGCCACGCCGTCCGCCGACTTCAGGTCGAGTGCGACCGTGCGCTTGCCGCGCGCGGTCACGTCGAAGCGCCGCGCATCGGCGGGCAGCGGCTTGCCGTCGAGGCCGACGCGCCGGTCCGCCGGCCGATCGACGCGGATCACGTCCGCGCCCATGTCGGCCAGCATCATCCCGCAGAACGGGCCCGGGCCGATCCCGACCATCTCCACCACGCGGATGCCCTTCAGAGGTCCTGTCATGTCCGTTGATCCGTTGCTGTCGTCACGCAAGAGCCACGCAAGAGTCACGCAAGGGCCACGCCAGCGCGCTCAGCGAAGCTTGCGCTCGTCGAGCCCGAGGCTGCGCCCGATGATCTCCTTCATGATCTCGCTCGTGCCCGCATAGATCCGCGAGATCCGCGCGTCCGTATACATCCGGCTGATCCGGTATTCGTCCATGTAGCCGGCGCCGCCGTGCAGCTGCACGCCGACGTCGGTCATCCGCCCTTCGAGCTCCGACGTCAGCAGCTTGCCGGTCGCCGCGGTCTCGACGGTCAGCCTGCCCGCATTGTGCAGCAGCACGCACTGGTCGACGAACGTCTGCAGCGCGTCGAGCTCCGCGCGCATCTGCGCGAGCATGAAGCGCGAGTTCTGGAACGTGCCGACCGGCCGGCCGAACGCGGTGCGCGTTTTCACGTAGTCGAGCGTCACGTCGAACGCGGCCTGCGCGCTCGCGATGTAGCCGCACATCCCGGTCAGGCGCTCCTCGGCCAGATGCCGCGTCAGGTAGCGGAAACCCTCGGACGGATCGCCGAGCACGTTCGCCTTCGGCACCTTCACGTTGTCGAAGAACAGCTCGGCGGTGTCCTGCGACTGCAGCCCCATCTTCTTCAGCTTGCGGCCACGCTCGAAACCTTCCATGCCTCGCTCGACGATGAAGAGGCCAATCCCGTGCGGCCGGTCCGCCGACGTGCGCGCGGCGACGACCACGTAATCCGCGAGAATGCCGTTCGAGATGAACGTCTTCGCGCCGTTCAGCAGCCAGTGATCGCCCTTGTCCTCCGCGCGGGTGCGGATGCCGGCGAGATCGGAGCCCGTCTGCGGCTCGGTCATCGCGACCGCGAGGATCGCGTGGCCGGTGATCGCCTTCGGCAGGATCCGCGCGCGCTGCTCGTCGTTGCCGATGCGGCCGATGTACGGGCCGACGAGGCGCGAATGCAGCGGAAAGAAGAAACCCGAATCGCCGTGGCTTGCGTTTTCCTCGATCAGGATCTGGTCGTAGCGGAAGTCGTCGACGCCCGCGCCGCCGTATGCCTCGTCCGCCCACATCAGCAGGTAGCCCTGCGCGCCGGCCTTCAGGTACGCGTCGCGATCGACGCAGCCGGCTTCGCGCCAGCGCTCGACGTGCGGGCCGACCTCGCGCTGGAAGAAGCGCCGGGCGGATTCGCGAAAGCTCTCGTGTTCCGGTTCGAATATCAGACGTTCCATCATCGTTGTCTCCCGCCGTTGTCTTCCGCCGTTGCCTTCCGCCGTTGCCTTCACGCCGTCGGACGATTGTGACCGGCCGCGCGCGCATTCTCGTCGTCGGAAACGATGATTTTTTTGCGACAGAATCATCGGGTCCGACGAAGCGCCGCGCGCGGACGAGCTGACGCCGCGCGTCAGTCGAGCTCGACGCCCTTCAGCTCCGGCACGAGGAAGAACGTCGCGAGCATGTCGAGCACGTAGATGCCGGCGAGCAGCGCGATCGCCACGCGGAACGAATACGCGGTCGCCAGGCTGCCGATCACGATCGGCCCGAAGCCGCCGACCGCGCGGCCGATGTTGAACAGCACGTTCTGCGCGGTCGCGCGCGCGGGCGTCGGATACGCCTCGGAGATCAGCGCGCCGTAGCCGCCGATCATCCCGTTCACGAACAGGCCCATCAACGCGCCGGCCCACAGCATCGCGACCGGATCGGTCAGCCGCGCGTACGCGAGCACCATCGCGACCGAGCCCGCCTGGAAAATCAGGAACGTCGGCTTGCGGCCGATGCGGTCCGCGAGCTGGCCGAACACGGCGACGCCAGCCATCATCCCGAGCACGCTGACGGACGTCCACATCGCGGACTTCGTCAGCGAGAAGCCGAGCGTCTTGCTCAGGTAGGTCGGCAGCCAGATCATGATGCCGTAGTAGCCGAAGTTCTGCACCGAGCACAGCACGACGATGCCGATGCTGGTGCGCGTCGTGCGCGCGTCGGCGACGAGCAGCCGGAACGCGTTCGCGCGACCGTGCCGCGCGCGGGCATGGCGCACGAAAACCTCCGGCTCGTGCAGCGAGCTGCGGACGAACCACGCGACCAGCGCCGGCGCGACGCCAAGCAGGAACATCCCGCGCCAGCCGATGCGCGGCAGCAGCACCGGCGTCAGCAGCGCGGCCAGCAGCACGCCGGCCTGCCAGCCGAGCGCGACGTACGACGACACGCGCGCGCGCTGGCGCGCGGGCCACGCTTCGGTCGCGAGCGCCATCCCGATCCCGAACTCGCCGCCGAGGCCGATGCCCGCGATGGTCCGGTAGATCAACAGATCGGTGAAGCCGCGCGCGAACGCGCAGAGGCCGGTGAATACCGCGAACAGCACGATGGTCCAGGTCAGCACGCGCACGCGGCCGTAGCGGTCGCTCAGCGCGCCGAACACGATGCCGCCGGCGACCGCGCCGACGAGCGTCCAGGTCACGAGCGCACCCGATTGCGCGGGCGTCAGCGCGAGCGCGGCGCCGATCGCGGGCAGCATGAAGCCGAGGATCAGCAGGTCGAAGCCGTCCATCGCATAGCCGATCGCCGAGCCGGCCAGCGTCTTCCATGCGGCGGCGTGCCCCGGGCGGGCGTCGAGTGCGCCCGTGTTCGACATCGTCGTATTGGTCTGTGCTTCCATGCGGCGTTTTTCTCGTGGGCTCGGGAGTCGTGTCCACGGATTTCCGCGCGCTTTTTTTTCTTTTTCCGTTCGAATAACGATCGCGGATCTCGGAGAAAAGCGCGGACGGACACGACGGCCGGTCGCGAAAAAAAACGGCGCCGCCATCGCCCCGCGCAGGCGGGAATCCGGTGCCCGCGCTCGCGCCGGATGTCCGGATTCCAGGATCGCCGGGAGACGCCGGTTCCGCGTGCGCGGGAACGGCGTCGGGCGGTGCGGGAACGGTGCGACCGAGGGCGGCGTATTTTACCCGCTTTTCTTTACCCGTTTTTTACCCCCGCTCTTTCCCCCTTTCAGCGCCCGCCACGCGCGCCGATAGGGAGCGTCAGCGCGTCACAGCGTGTGCCGCGCCGAGTGCGCGAGCAGCAGCAGCTCGTCGAATTGCGTGATCAGCTCGAAGCAGAGCAGGAACGCGAACGTGTACGCGGCGCCGGGAAAGCGCTGCACGCCGCGCATGATCGGCACCGCGTAGCGCGTGCGGATCGCGTCGCGCGTCATCAGCCACGTGATCGCGATGCCGATCGCGGCGCCCGCGAGCAGATCGGTCGGGTAGTGATAACCCAGATACGCGCGCGGCAAACAGATGAAGACGAACACGTACAGCAGCGCGACGACGCCCACGCGCCGCGAAATCAGGAAGATGCCGGTCGCGACCGCCGACCACAGCATCGCGTGATCGCTCGGAAACGAGCTCCACGCCTGCAGCGTCGCCGCGCGCAACGACGCCGGAAAGTGCAGGTGCAGCGCCGGGTTGTAGATCGGCCGCACGCGGAACGGCAGCGACATCGCGAGCCCGCGTCCGAGCGCGAGCGCAAGCAATCCGCTCGCGACCGTCGCGATCACCATCTCGCGCTGCCATTCGCTGCGCTCGTTCGGCTGAAACCAGAACCACCACAGCATCGGAACCAGCAGAAAGCCCTTGAACGTATAGAGCCCGGCGATGACGCGGATCGCATGATCGACCAGCGGCGGAAACGTGATTTGTGTGAGGAAAGTCTGAATGACCGTGTCGAAATTATTCATTTCATGGCTCCCACACGAGCCGGGCGCGTGAAGGGTGCCGGCTCGCGACAGGTAAGTCTTGCTCGTCCGTCGAGCAATTCGGGGCGCCAGTATGTCATCCTGAATTTCGAAGAAAATTCGAAAAAATTCCGGGAAATTACTGACGCGCGGCACCGCACCCGCATCGGGGTCGGATGCCGCGCGCTTCGCGTGCGCGTATCAGCCGGCCGCGCGCCCGATCCGCTCGCGGTCGGCACGATAGCGTCGCCGGCCGAGCACGAACGCGAGGATCGCGACGAGCGACATGCACGGCAGCGCCTGCAACGCGCCGAGCAGACCGATCCGGTCCGCGACGAGGCCGGTGACGAACGGCCCCGGCGCCATCCCGAGCAGGCTGTTCGCGAGCGTCAGCGTCGCGAACACCGACGCGTGAATCGTGGCGGGCGTCACGTTCGTGACCATCGCGCCGGACGGGCCGTTCGTGCCCGACACGACGAACATGCCGAGCGCGATCAGCACGAGCTGCGGCATCCCGGCCGGCAGCCGGAACGCGACCGACAGCAGCGCGAACGACACCGCGCAGTACGCGATCGACACGCTCCACTTGCGCGTCGCGACGCGGCGGCTCACGCGATCCGCGAGCATGCCGCCGAGCACCATCCCGAGCCCGTTGATCAGCACGAAGCCCGCGGCGGTCACGCCCGCGCGCGCGGGCGGCATCGCATAGTAGCGGTTCAGATAGCTCGGCAGCCACGCATACAGCGCGCCGCCGACGAACACCTGCATCCCGCTGCCGACGTACGCGCAACGCGCGGACGCCGACGCGAACAGCCCGGCGACGACCGCCCGGATGCTCGCGCGCACGTCCGTCGCGCCGGGCGCAGCGCGCGCACCCGACGCGCCTGACGCACCCGACGCGGCGGTCACGTCGACGCTCCGGTGCCGCGCGAGCCGCGCCTCCGTCACGACGAACCGGTAGAGCACGATCAGCACGATGCCGACGCCCGCCATCGTCCCGAACGACCAGCGCCAGCCGAAATGCGCGGCGATCACGCCGCCCGCGGCCATGCCGATCACCGAGCCGAACGCGGCGCCCGCCATGAAGCCGGCGGTCAGCGTCGAGCGCAGCGACGCCGGAAAGATGCTGATGATCAGCGCGGGCCCGACCGCGCCATACGACGCCTCGCCGAGCCCGACCAGCGCGCGCGCGGCGAGCATGTCGCCGTAGCGCGTCGACAGCGCGCAGCCGAGCGTCGCGACGCTCCACAGCGCGGCCATCAGCACGATGCTGCGCACGCGCCCCCAGCGGTCGGCGAGCACCGACAGCGGGAACGTCAGCACGCCGACCATCAACGCGACGACGCTGTTGAACGAGCCGAGCTGCGCGTCCGACAGATGCCACGCCGCCTTCAACGCGGGGAAGACCGCGTTCAGCACCTGTCGCGACATGTAGTCGGACAGCATCAGCCCGATCGTCAGCGCGAACACGAGCCACGCATAAGGACGCGGCGCGGCTCGCGCGACGGGTTCGCGATCGACCGCTGTATCGGTGGCGGAAATCTGCACGGTGTCCTCCCCTGCTCTCGTCGTGAACGCCGCGCTACTGGCCGAGCGGCCGCTGCACGGTCAGCTTGTTCGTCACCGAGCTCACGCCGGCGACGCCCTTCGCGACGCTCGCGACCGTGTCGATCTGCGACGCATCGGTCACGGTGCCGTTCAGCGTCACCGCGCCGCCTTTCGCGATGATGCTGATGCTGCCCGCGTCGATCTCCTTGTGCTTCGCGAGCGCTGCATACACCTTGCGCTTCAGCGCGCGGTTCGCCTGCCGGATCGCCTTCTTGCTCGTCGCGCCCGGCGCTGCGGTCGCGACGCCTGCCGATGCGCCGACCGATGCGACGGCCGATGCGCTCGCCTGTGCCCACGCGCCGCCCGTCGCCGTCGCCGTCGCGATCGCGACGGCGAGAGCCACCCCGAGTGCCTTCATCTTTTTCATCGTTTATCTCCGTTTGAATATCGAATCATCAGAAAGTGTGCCGCATGCCGATCATCGCGGCCGTCGTCGACACGCCCGGCGCGACCGGCTCGCCATACGTGATCGTCTGGTTCATCGTGCCGCGGTTCGCGACGTAGCCGACCTGCGCATAGACCATCGTCCGCTTCGACAGGCTGTATTCGGCGCCCATCGCATACTCGCTCGAATGGTTCGCGCCGTTGTTGCGGTCCTTCAGGAAGTAGTAGCCGGACGTGACCCGGAGGAACGGGCTGAACTGATAGCCGAGCCCGCCCGAGATCATTTCGTAGTCCACTTTGTTCGAGTTGGCCGGGCTCTTGCCGAGCCCGTACGATGCCGATACCGACAAGCCGCTGAACGTGTACTTCGCGCCGAAGTAGTA
>NZ_JACBNX010000024.1 GCF_013403875.1 Burkholderia guangdongensis
CACCCCTTCCCATCCCGAACAGGACCGTGAAACGACTCTACGCCGATGATAGTGCGGATTGCCCGTGTGAAAGTAGGTAATCGTCAGGCTCCCCTTACTGAAAAACCCCCGCCCAACCGGCGGGGGTTTTTTGCTTTGGGCTCGCCAATTGGCTAGCCCTGCAAATCCTCACCCATGTACAACCGAAACAACGTCGCCTGCGACGAAATATCCAGCTTCCGGTAAAGATTGCTGCGATGAACCTTCGCCGTGGCCGGCGAAATGCCGAGCAGCCGCGCGATGTTCTTGCTGGAGTGCCCCGCAAGGATCATCAACGCCACCTCGATCTCCCGTGCAGTCAACCGCGCATTCGCACGTCGGTGCAGCGCCTGCTCGAAGTGCACGCGCCGTTCGCTTTCGACGCTCGCGCGATCGAGCGCGGGCGGCTCGTCGGAAAGATCGCCGGACAGCGCCGGCGCGACGCGCCGCATCAGCGGCAGGATCCACGCACCGTAAAGGCATAGCGTGCCGATGTCCGCGGGACTGAAGCGCTGCCCACTGCCCATCGAAAGCGAAACGGTCTCGCCGCCCGGCAGCGGCGCGAGAAACTGCACCTCGTCCTCCATCACGTTCACCGAGAAATAACGCCGGAAATACTCGGTCTCGCGAAAGTGATCGGGCGCGACCTCGTCGAGCCTGTACACCCCCGGGCTGATCTGCCCAAGGCTGAACTGATAGAACGGATCGAGCAGATACACGCTGCTCAGGTAGCCGCCGAACAGCGCGTCGTGCGGCGCGCCGGGCGTGCTTTCTCCGATCAGCCGAGGCTTGCGCGTCGGGCTGAAGACCATCGCCACCCAGTTGTCGAACGGCACCGCGCCGCGCAGCAGGTCGATCAACGCGTTCCAGAACTGCCGGTCGTCCAGGCGTTCGATCAGGCGTCCTAGCCGTTGATGGAATGCCACGTCCGCAAGGTCGAGCTTCACACTGCTTCCTTCTTTCTAATCCCAAAGGTGTAGTTCCGCGCCGGCGCGCCTAGCCCGCCGGCCCGATGTTCGCGCCGCGTCGCGCTGCCTATCATCACCGTACCTCGACGCGTAATCGTCGCACACCACGACAGGGCGCCTAAGCGGCGCCCGGGAGAAACAGGCATGCGTATCAGAGACATCGGCATCCGGATCGGGCGTGGCACGCCGGGCCCGCTGAACAGTATCACCGACGTACCCGGCGTCCGGGTCGGCCATCGTACCGTGATCGAAAAGAAAGGCACCGTGTCGATCCAGACCGGCGTGACCGTGATCGAGCCGCGCGCCGGCCTTGCGCGGCTCGATCCGTGCTTCGCGGGCTGCCATGTGCTGAACGGCAACGGCGACGCGACCGGGCTCGAGTGGATCCGCGAAGCCGGGCTGCTGACCACGCCGATCGCGTTCACCAATACGCACAGCGTCGGCGTCGTGCGCGACGCACTCGTGCAGGCCGAGCGCGCGTCGACGGGCGCGCATCGGTACTGGTGCATGCCGGTGGTGCTCGAGACTTTCGACGGCCTGCTCAACGACATCTGGGGCCAGCACGTGACGGCCGCGCACGTGCACGACGCGCTGGCCGCGGCGCGCGGCGGCCCTGTCGCCGAAGGCTGCGTGGGCGGCGGCACCGGCATGATCTGCCACGAGTTCAAGGGCGGCATCGGCACGGCGTCGCGGCGGCTCGCCGCCGACGACGGCGGCTGGACGGTCGGCGCGCTCGTCCAGGCCAACTACGGCCGCCGCGACGCGCTGCGCGTCGCGGGCTATCCGGTCGGCGAAGTGCTCGGCGACGTACCGTCGCCGTTCGGTCCGCGCGATGCCGGCGTGCCGGGCATGGGCTCGATCGTCGTCGCGCTCGCCACCGACGCGCCGCTGCTGCCGCACCAATGCACGCAGATCGCACATCGCGCCGGTGTTGGCCTCGCGCGGGTCGGCGGCGGCACCGAGTATTCGAGCGGCGACATCTTCGTCGCGTTCTCGGTCGGCAACGACGGCATTCCGCCGGCCGACTACGGCACCCGCAGCGCGCCGCTGACGACCGTGCGAACCGTGAACCAGGACTTCATGACGCCGCTGTTCGCCGCCGCCGCCGATGCGGTCGAAGAGGCGATTCTCAACGCGCTCGTCGCCGCGACCGACGCCGAAGGGCAGGGCGTTCACGTCAGCGCGCTCGGCGCCAGCCGGCTGCTGAGCGCGCTCGAACAGGTCGGCTGGCGCCCGGGTGCGCCGCATGCGCCGCTGCCGGCGGACATCATGCGGCTCGACAACCGGTTGTGATCGCAACTGAACGCGCGAATCTTCGCGGCGCCGCTCGTCACGGCGTCCACCGATACACGACGACGCTCGATCCGTTGTAGTTGTCCTTCGTGATCACGTATTGGCCGTTCGACCGCAGATACGCGCGCAGCCCGTACATCGAATCGACGTCGTTGCCGACGTCCATCGCGCCGGGATTCGAGTTGATCAGCGTGGTGACGAGGCTGCCGGTGTTCAGGTCGAACACGTCGACGTTCGGCACCGTGTGCACGTACCCGACGAACAGGTAATGGCCGGCGGCCGCGATCGATTTCGGATTCGGGCTCGACAGCGTGATCACCGGGTTCGGCTGGCTCGCGTTGCCCGAGTTGCCCGAGTTGCTTGCCTGCCAGCCGTGATACACCTCGATCCGGCCGTTCATCGCGGTCCAGTCCCAGCTTCCGGCGATGCCCTGCGCGACGATCATCGTATCGCTGCCCGACAGATACACGATGCGCGCCGACGGCTGCACGCTCGCCGGCACGGGCGTGGTGGCCGGCGCGCCCCATGACGGCTTGCCGGTCGCGTCGAAGCCGGTCATCGGGTAGTGGTAGATCTGGTTCGATCCGGCGAGCCCGGCCCACACGTCGCCGTTGTCGTCGATGCAGAAGCCGTTCTGAACCTGCAGCGACGTGCCGAACGGGCGCCCCGGAAGCGAGCCGTCCGGAATCGCGACATAGCCGTTCGCCGCGTTGAAGTGATAGAAGTTGAAGTTCCCCGGATTCTGGCCGGACGCGACGAGGATCCGGTTGCCGCCGACGCTGACGAGTTCGCCGAAATGCTGGCCGCGCTGGTAGTCGTTCATCGCGATGCGCGGATCGGACGGATACGTGAACGGATCCACCGTGTTCGCGACGAACGTGCCGCCCTCGGTGCCGCTGTAGATGTTCATTCCGCTGTAGAACGTCGCGGCGTCGGTGTTCGGGTCGGGTGCCGCGACCGCCTCGAAGTTCAGCGCCTGCAGCGTCCACATCAGCATGCCGGCGCCGTTGTACGCGTGCAGGTCGGTCGCGCCATTGCGGCCGAGATCCCAGCCGCCGCCCCACGGATTGTTGAGCACGTAGAGGTTGCCGGCCGCGTCCTTGCCGATGCCGACTACGCGCGTGAAGCGCTTGTCGCCGACCTGGCCGCGGATGCCGGTCGTCGTGTCCAGGTAGCCGCCCGTCACGCCGAACGTGCCGACGAGGAGCGGCATGCCGGGCAGCGTCGCGTAGCGTTTGATGTTCATGTCCGGCCCTTCGTCGCCGACCAGCAGTTGTCCTGAAGATGCGTCGTAGTACAGCGCGGACGGCCGCGCGCCGGCCGCCATCCGGATCGTGTTGATCGGCGTGCCGGCCGGGTCGAACTCGACGATCGTGCTCGCGTGCTTCTGCGCGACCCAGACGTTGCCCGCGCCGTCGATCGCGAGCGCGCCGGGGCTTGCGATCGCGATGTCGCGCTGCCAGACGCCGCCGGTCGTGAAGACCCTCACGCGATTGCCGAAGTAGTCGCTCGCGTACAGCAGCGTGCCGGCGGTCGCGAGGCCGGTGATCGCGTCGGCCTTGCTGAGCTTGTTCCACGAGCTGACCGGAATCACGAGATCACGCGCGCCGGTCGCGCGGTCGTAGCGGCCGACCGCGCCGCTGCCCGGCCGCGTGCTGTACTGCAGCGCCGCGAAGATCGACGTTGCGTTGCCGGTGATCGCGCCTCCCTGGAACTCGGCGTGCGTGCCGATCGAGCCGGCGCTCTTGCCGTTCTGATAGATCGCGACGCCGCCTTCGTTCTCGTCCCAGAACGACGCGGTGTAGATCGTGCCTTCGGGCGCGACCCACATCGAGCGCGCGTCGTTGCCGACGTGCGACGCGATCGTCCCGTACGTGTTCGCGAGCCAGTCGGTCGTGTATTGCGCGTGCGCGACCGACGTAAGCGACGTAAGCGACGCGAACGTGGTGAAGAGTGCGCCGATGCATGCGCGATGAATGTGTTTTTTTAACATGACGCGTACGAATATCACGTCCAAATTCGAAAATTAATCGATAAATATTGCGAAACGCTTGATACCGGATGTCGCCAATGTCGTTGATGGAGATCAAGGGGGGCGGCGTCGCGCGTTGTGCGGGTCGCGCTGCGATGCAACAGTACGCGCTCGCCACGCGGCGACCGCAATCGTTGCGGGCGCAACGGAGGCGATGGATCAACCAATCACGGAGGTCAGGATGGAACACGACACGCATGACATCGACGCCCGACGACGGCACTTCCTCGCGCGCTCGTCCGCGGTGTCGATCGGGGTGCTCGCGCTGCCGCTCGCCGCGTGCGGCGACGGCGTCGTGACCGACGCGCAGGCGGCCGAGAAAATCGACGACATCGCGGGCGGCAACGCGCGCTACGCGATCGACACGTCGATCCGCTCGCCGAACCAGGATTCGCGCGTGCGCACGCTCGTGATGCACTACACCGCGCAGTCGCTCGCGGAGTCGATCGCGTCGCTGACCGATCCGCAGCGGCAGGTCAGCGCGCACTATCTGGTGCCCGATGCCGCCGACGCCGGCGCCGCGTTCCGCGTGTTCGAGCTCGTGCCGGAGCCGCAGCGCGCGTGGCATGCGGGCGTCAGCTACTGGCAGGGCGACCGGATGCTGAACGCGGGCTCGATCGGCATCGAGATCGTCAATCCGGGCTTTCCGGCCGCCGACGATGCGCTGCCGGTGATGAGCCGCCGCTGGGTGCCGTATCCGGACGCGCAGGTCGCGGTGTTCGGCGCGCTCGCCGCCGACGTGATCGCGCGCCATCAGATCCCGCCGCACAAGGTGGTCGGGCACTCGGACGTCGCGCCGGGCCGCAAGTTCGATCCGGGCCCGCTGTTTCCGTGGCAGACGCTCTACGAGCGTTATCGGGTCGGCGCGTGGCCCGACGCCGACGCGCTTGCTTATTACCGCGCGAGCCGGCCGTATCGCGGCGACGTCGCCGAGCTGCAGTCGAAGCTGCTCGCGTACGGCTACGACGCACCGCAGACCGGCGTGCTCGACGCGCGGACGGTCGACGTCGTATCGGCGTTCCAGATGCATTTCCGCGCGGCGCGCTACGACGGGATGCCGGACGTCGAAACCGTCGCGATCCTCGATGCGCTGCTCGAGAAATACTTCCGCCGCAGCCGCGCGCTGAATCGGCAGACGATGCCGGGCGCCGCGTCGCCTGCCGGCGGCGAAAAGGGCAGCGACGAGTGGCCGCTGCAGGCGCCGCGGTGACACCGGCCAGCCCGTGCGCCGGGCGGCCGGCGCTGCCGCCGACCGCTTTGCGCAACGCGCAATCGATCGTTGCCGGAATGGAACACTGAGTGCGATTTTCTTCGTCTACCGAATCGGCGGTTCTGATTATATATTTCTATCTGATGAGCGAAGCATGGGCTTTGCCGAAATTCGGAGGCGAAGATGAAGAGGATTCAAGGTGTCCTTAGCGCGCCGCGCCAGCATTGGGTCGGCGACGGTTTTCCGGTGCGCTCGCTGTTCAGCTACCAGGGGCATGGTGCGCTGCTGAGCCCGTTTCTGCTGCTCGACTACGCGGGCCCCGCGCAGTTCGAGCCGGCCGAGCGGCCGCGTGGCGTCGGCCAGCATCCGCACCGCGGTTTCGAGACGGTCACGATCGTCTACGACGGTGAGGTGGCGCATCGCGATTCGACCGGCGCGGGCGGCGTGATCGGCCCCGGCGACGTGCAGTGGATGACGGCCGCGGGCGGCGTGCTGCACGAGGAGTTTCATTCCGAAGCGTTCACGCGGTGCGGCGGGGCGCTCGAGATGGTGCAGCTGTGGGTGAACCTGCCGGCGCGCGACAAGATGGGCGCGCCCGCCTATCAGACGCTGCTGAACGCGGACATTCCGGTCGTCGAGTTGCCGGACGGCGCGGGCCGCGCGCGGATCATCGCGGGCGAGCTCGACGGCCGGCGCGGCCCCGCGCGCACGCATACGCCGATCGACGTGTGGGATCTGCGTCTCGTGCCGGGCGGTCGCGCGCATCTGCCGATCGCGGAGGGGCGCATGCTCGCGATCGTCGTGCTGCACGGCACGGTGCTCGTGAACGGCGAGACGGTCGCGCGCGAAGCGCAGCTCGTGCGTCTGAGCCGCGACGGCAGCGACGTCGAGATCGAGGCGAACGGCGACGCGACGCTGCTCGTGCTGAGCGGCGAGCCGATCGATGAGCCGGTCGTCGGTTATGGCCCGTTCGTGATGAACTCGCAGGCGGAAATCCGCGACGCGATCGACGACTTCAACAGCGGGCGCTTCGGCGCGATGCCCGCGTAGTCGGTGGCATCGACGGGCATCGCGCGACGCGGCGCCCGTCGCGGTCCGCGGCGCCACGACCGTGGCCGGATGGTCGCTGCACAGAGCCGGGTGGCGCGCTTCGAGGCATAATCGTCGATCGCGCGCCGCCCGGCGCCGCCGTTTCAGGACCGCTTATGACCGTATCCGCTACTGCCGCTTCTGAGGCCGCTTCTAAGACCGCTTCTCAGACCGCTTCTCAGGCCTCAGCGCAGGCCTCTGCTCAGTTCACCCCCTCGTCCGCCGTCGATGCGCTCGAATGGCGCTGGAAGCCGTTCGACGCGCTGTCCGCACGCGAGGTCTACGCGATCCTCGACGCGCGCAGCGCAGTGTTCGTCGTCGAGCAGCAGTGCGTGTATCGCGACATCGACAACGCCGACCAGGCCGCGTGGCATCTGGCCGCGTACGGCGCCGACGGCCGTCTCGCCGGCTATCTGCGTGTGCTGTTGCCGGACGCGCGCGAATCCGACGTCCGGATCGGCCGCGTGCTGACGACCGACGCGTTCCGCGGGATCAAGCTCGGCAACGCGCTGCTCGCGAACGCAATCGAGCACATCCGCGCGCAGTGGCCCGGCACGCCGGTCAGCCTGCACGCGCAGGCGCATCTGCAGCGCTTCTACGGCGCGTTCGGCTTCACGCCGAGTTCCGACGTGCACGACGAAGACGGCATTCCGCACGTGTGGATGCGTGCCGAGAAGGTCTGAGCACACGCTCCGAACGCACACGCGGCGGCACACGCCGCGGCACACGCGACACACCGCGCGCCCGCGCGGCGACGTGCATCGACGCACGCATCACGGCGCCGTTTGCACGGGCCGCGTGCCGATGCCGGGCGGCGCGGCCACGCGCTCGTCGAGCAGCCGTCCGCGCGCGGACAGCCGCATCCAGTGACGCAGCGCGATCAGCGCGCCGATCACGCTCATCATCGAGCCCGGAATCCACAGCAGCAGCCCGCCGATCTGCTGGTCGCGCAGCGGGCTCAGCCACGTGAACGCGCGTCCGCAGATCGAATAGACCGGATAGAGCTCGTGCGGCGTGAAGAAGATCAGCGCGCCGAGCGCGATCTGCGGCGGGATCGCGGCCACCACGATCAGGATCCGCCGGCCCGGCGACAGCCGCGCGGGCGGCGCCGGACGCGGGTCGACGACGAGGCACCAGAACAGCAGCCCGTCGATCACCATGCTCCAGTTCATCACGCGATACAGCCGCCAGTCGAGCATCGCGACGAAGTGGATCGGCGACAGCAGCCAGAAGTAGATCAGCCCGACGAACAGCACGACCGCGACGACCGGATGGAACACGAAGTCGAGCGCCGCGCGCACCAGCGGCCACGCGAGCGCGGGGCGCACGAAGCGCTGCCGCCAGCGAAACGGGATGCCGGCGCGGATCGCCGCGCCCGGATACGACAGCGCGATGAAGAACGGCCCGAGATGATGCAGCACCAGATGCTGCGCGCGGTGCATGAAGAATTCGTGCTCGAAGAAGTAGTCGAGCCGCGTATGCAGCGCGACGTACAGCGCGGTCAGCCCGAACCAGAACGAGACCCGCCGCAGCGGCGTCACCTTCGCCTTGCGCGCGCCGCGCGCGAACAGCACGGCCGCCGCGAGCACCGCGACGACGACGGTCGGCGACGGCTCCCACGGCTCGAGCCAGTACAGGACGTTCATCGCGCGCGTCAGTTCGTCGCGCTCGGCCGCTTCACCGCGAACGGCGTGTCGAGCGTCTCGCCGTCGGAGAACTTCAGGCGCAGATGCACCGTGTCGCCGGGCTGAATCGTGCGCTGCGGCTGCTCGAGCATGAAGTGATAGCCGCCCGGCGCGATCGCGACCTGGCCGTGCGCGGGAATCGTCAGCTTGTCGACCATCACCATCGTCTGCGTCGAGCCGTTCGACACGCTCTGGTGCAGCATCGCCATCCCGTAGTCGGGGCTGTCGGTGTCGACGAGGTCGACCGGCTTGTCGCCCGTGTTCACGAGCGTCACGTAGCCGGCCGCGGGCAGCTTGTTCGGCAGCCAGCGCACCCACGCGTGCCGGGCGGTGATCGTGCCGGCGGCGAACGCGAGAGCGGGAGCGGGAGCGCCGAGCGTCAGCGCGGCGAGGCAGGCGAGCGTCTTGAGTTTCATCGTCATGGTGGAACGCTGGGTCAGGTGGATCAGGTGGAGGAATCGGGGCCGAGGATCCGGCGCACGTCGGCGGCGATCGCGTCCGGCGAGTCGCGGTCGGTCGCGAGCAGGCGCGCGCGGCCGTGTGCGTCGAACACGTAGACGGCCGAGCTGTGCGTGACCTCGTAGTTGCCGGACGGGTCGCGCTTTTCCATCTGGTACGCGACGCGGTAGCGTTTCGCGAGCGCTTCGATCTGGCCGTCGGTGCCGGTGAGGCCGCGCGCATGCTCGGCGTCGAACGCGGCGACGTACGACTGCAGCGCCCGCGGCGTGTCGCGCGCCGGGTCGACCGACACGAACAGGATCCGCACGTCGCGTGCCTGCGGGCCGAGCTTCGCGAGCACTTCCATCAGCCGCGCCATCGTTTCCGGGCAGACGTCCGGGCAGTGCGTGTAGCCGAAATAAACGAGCGCGACGCGGCCCCTGAACGCGGCCGCGTCGACGGGGCGGCCGTCGCCGCCCGTCAGCGAGAACGACAGGTCGGGCAGGTGGCCGGTGACGTCGGTCAGGTGCCACGGCGGCTCGGCGCGGGAGCACGCGGCGAGCGCGACGGCGGCGGCGAGCGCCGCGCAGGCGGTGCGCAGAGGGCGCCGGCGTGGCGCGCCGGGCGTGAAGAACGGGAACGGCATTCAGAAGCTCGGTCGGACGAAAACGATCGCGCGGGGAGCGGCCACGAGCATCCGGCGCCACGCCGCGCGAGAATGCGACTGTAGCGCACTTTGCGCGCGGGCTCCTCGGGGATGTCGTTCAGCGCCGGCCGGCGGGGCAATATGTCGCAGACGCGTATGCCGCGCGGCATGCCGCGCCGGTCGGGCCGGTTTCGCACCATGAAGGGGCGCGGTCGCGGTAAGATGCGCAGAATTCCGACCGCGGCGGCGCGCGACGCCGCCATTCGAGCACTTTATCGATGCAATCCGTCCCGGCTTCCGTGTCCCTGACCGATACCGCGTTCTTCTTCGATTTCGACGGCACGCTCGTCGAACTGGCGCCGACGCCCGACAGCATCGACGTGCCGCCGTCGCTGATCGCGCTCATCGACGAGCTGCGCCGCCGCTCGCACGGCGCGGTCGCGATTTTGTCCGGGCGCGGAATCGACAGCATCGATGCGTTCCTGAACATGCCCGATCTGCCGATCGCGGGCCTGCACGGCGCGGAGCGCCGCGACGCGAACGGCGACACGCAGCGGATCGGCTTCAACGACACGCGCCTGCTGCGCATCGAGCGCGAGCTCGCGGCCGTCGTCGATCGTCATCCGGGGATGCTGCTCGAGATCAAGGGCGCGGCGGTCGCGCTCCACTATCGCAACGCGCCGGAGCGCGAGGCGGTCGCGCGCGCGGCGGCCGAGCGGCTCGTCGCCGACTATCCGGACGCGTACGTGCTGCAGCCCGGCAAGATGGTCGTCGAGATCAAGCCGAAGGGTGTCGACAAGGGGCGCGCGCTCGCCGCGTTCCTCGGCGAGCCGCCGTTCGCGGGCCGCATGCCGCTGTTCGCCGGCGATGACCTGACCGACGAGAAGGGCTTCGCGGTCGTCAATGCGCGCGGCGGCGTGTCGATCAAGGTCGGCGCCGGCGAGACGTCCGCGCGCGTGCGGCTCGACTCGGTCGACGCACTGCGCGAACAGATCGCGCGCTGGCTCGCAGACGGGCAGCCCGTCGCATGAGTCGTCTGATCATCGTGTCGAACCGGGTCGCGCCGATTTCCGAAGGCGAACCGGCGGCGGGCGGGCTCGCGATCGGCGTCTACGACGCGCTGAAGGAAACCGGCGGCATGTGGTTCGGCTGGAGCGGCGAGGTCGTCGCGTCGGGCGCGCCGCGCATCAGCGTCGAGGAGCGCGGCCCGGTCACGTTCGCGACGATCGGCCTGTCGCGGCGCGATTACGACCAGTATTACCGCGGCTTCTCGAACGCGACGCTGTGGCCCGCGTTCCACTACCGCACCGACCTGATCCAGTACGAGCGCAACGAATTCGACGGCTACCGGCGCGTGAACGTGTGGCTCGCGCAGCAGCTCGTGCCGCTGCTGCAGGACGACGACGTGATCTGGGTGCACGACTATCACCTGATCCCGTTCGCGCGCGCGCTGCGCGCCGCGGGCGTGAAGAACCGCATCGGCTTCTTCCTGCACATTCCGTTTCCGGCCGCGCAGGTGCTCGTCAACGTGCCGCCGCATCGCGACCTCGTCGGCGCGCTGTGCGCGTACGATCTGCTCGGCTTCCAGACCGAAACCGATTTGCGCGCATTTTGCGACTACATCGAATCCGAGGCCGACGGCACGGTCGAGCGCGGTGCGCGGATGGCCGTCGTGCGCGCGTTCGGCGAGACGCTCCGCGCGGCCGCGTATCCGATCGGCATCTATCCGGACGAGATCGCGTCGCTCGCGCACGCGGGCCAGCACGGCAAGGCGGTGCGCACGCTCGCCGCGTCGCTGCACGGGCGGCAACTGATCATGAGCGTCGACCGGCTCGATTACTCGAAGGGGCTCGTCGAGCGCTTCCGCGCGTTCGAGAAATTGCTCGAGCACGAGGCGTCGCGGCGCAATCGCGTGTCGTTCCTGCAGATCGCACCATCGACGCGCGCGGACCTGCGCGCGTATCAGGACATGCGCCGGCAGCTCGAATCGGAGTCGGGCCGCATCAACGGCCGCTTCGCGGAGCTCGACTGGACGCCGATCCTGTACATCCATCGGCAGTACGACCGGCAACTGCTCGCGGCGCTGTACCGGCTCGCGCGGGTCGGCTTCGTGACGCCGCTGCGCGACGGGATGAATCTGGTCGCGAAGGAATACGTGTCCGCGCAGAATCCGGACGATCCGGGCGTGCTCGTGCTGTCGCGCTTCGCGGGCGCCGCGCGCGAGCTGACGGGCGCGCTGATCGTCAATCCGATCGACATCGGCGGGATGGCCGATGCGCTGTCGCGGGCGCTGTCGATGCCGCTCGCGGAGCGGCGCGCGCGCTACGACGACATGATCGCGCAGCTTCGCGAGAACAACGTGTCGGTGTGGCGCGACAACTTCCTGCTCGATCTGAAGCGCCACTGAAGCGCCACTGAAGCGCGAATAGCGCATTCCCGGCCGGACGGAAAAAAAGCCGCGGTGCGCGATGCACGGCGGCTTTTCATCGGCGGACCGCCGGCGCGCGTCAGGCGACGCGCTCGCCGGCCGCCGGCGGTGACGGTGGAGGCGGCGGAGCGGACGGGGCCGGTGGCGGCGTGTGATGCCGCCCATGCTGCTTCGCGAGCAGGTCGCGATAGAGCCCCGGACGATTGCGCAGCACTTCCGGGCTGCCGTCGTCGATCACCTTGCCGCCGCTCATCACGATGATCCGGTCGAAGTTGCGCAGCGTCGACAGCCGGTGCGCGATCGCGATCACCGTGCGGCCGACCATCAGCCGGTCGAGCGCGCTCTGAATCGCTTCCTCGGACGCGCTGTCGAGCGCGGACGTCGCCTCGTCGAGCAGCAGGATCGGCGCGTCCTTCAGGATCGCGCGCGCGATCGCGATCCGCTGCCGCTGACCGCCCGACAGCTTCACACCGCGGTCGCCGACGATCGTGTCGAAGCCTTCCGGCATCGCTTCGATGAAATCGATGCAGCGCGCGTCGCGCGCGGCCGCGAGCACTTCGTCGCGTGTCGCGTCGGGGCGGCCGTACGCGATGTTCTCGTAGACCGAGCGGTGCAGCAGCGAGATGTCCTGCGGCACCAGCGAGATCGCGTGACGCAGGCTGTCCTGCGTGATCACCTTCACGTCCTGGCCGTCGACTTTCACGGCGCCGCCCTGCGTGTCGTAGAAGCGCTGCAGCAGCGCGAGCACGGTCGACTTGCCGGCGCCCGACTTGCCGATCAGCCCGACGCGCTGACCCGGTTCGATGCTCAGGTCGAAATGGTCGAGGATCGCGCGGCGACGCGGATACGCGAACGTCACGCGCTCGAAGTCGACGCGCCCGCCGCGCGCGGTGAACGGCGCCGCGTCGGAGCGGTCGGGCATCCCGTGCGGCTCGAGCAGCGTCTTCACCGCTTCGGACAGACGCGCGACGTGCTGCGTGACGTCGACGAGCGCGACCGCGAGATCGCGCGTGCCGTGCAGGATCGTGAAGCCGAGCGAGCTGACGAGCACGATGTCGCCGGACGTCGCCTGGCCACGGTCCCACAGCCACAGCGCCCAGCCGAGCAGCCCGGCGGACAGCATCGCGGTCAGCACCGCGTGCAACAGGCGCAGCTTCTCGAGATACAGCAGGCTCTGCTCGCGCGCGACCATCTCGGCCTTGACCGTCGCGCCGAAGCGCTTCTGCTCGCGCAGCGTCATGCCGAACGCGCGCACGAGGCCCATGTTGCCGATCACGTCGACGAGCTCGCCGTCGACCGCCGCGGCCTTCGCGGCGAAATGGTGATGCCGCGCGGAGCCGCGCGCGGCGAGCCGGAACAGCACGACCGCGAGCACCGCCGAGCAGCTGAGCAGCGCGGCGGCCATCAGCGGATTGACGACGATGATCATCAGGATCGCGCCCGACACCGCGATGCACGGCGGCAGCACGTTCCACGACATCATGTTCTCGGTCGTGAAGATCGCGTTCGACGTCGCGGTGATCCGGCTCGCGAGCGTGCCGGGCTGCTTTTCCGCGTAGTAGGTCGGCGAATGGCCGCTCAGGTACTGGAACAGGTCGCGCCGCAAGTCGCCCGTGACCGTGACGAACGTATGCGCGGCGACCCAGCCGCCGATGCGCCACGACAGATTGTCGGCGGCGATCAGCCCGACGAGCAGCGCGAACGCGCTCCACAGCGGCCCCGGATGATGGCGGCCGCCGGCGAGCACGTCGATCAGGTGCTTGATCGCGTATTGCGAGCCGAGCGCGCAGCCGACGGCGGCGAGCACGCTCGTCAGCACGATCAGGTGCGCGACCGGATGCAGGCGGATGTAGCGGAGCAGGAACGCGAGCGGCCGGTCCGCGTAGCTCGACAGCTTCGCGTTGTAGGCGTTGCGCTGGGCGGGGGTGAGAGCTTCCAAAATAGGCGTGTGGTGAATCGGTGAAGGGGGTGTCCCGGCCGGATTGCGAGCCGGCCTTCGCCCGGACGCGGGACGTGATCCCGTAATTGTAAACAAGGCTGCGCGCCGTGCCGCCCCAATATTGACGCCAGCTAGGGCGCGAGCCCGATTTGAGATAAAATTCCACGTCTTGCGCCTGCTGCGCGCGCCGCGTCCGCGGCACGGCGGAGCAGGGCGATATAGGGTGACATCAGGCGGCAGCTCGGGCTGCCCCGTGGAGCGGCTTTTCACTCTAGATCGGACCCGGGGGTCCGAGGGTTGCAAAGTGTTAACGCTTTGTAACAACGTAAAGAGTTTGAAATGTCGCGCGCCGTGTCGGTACTAACCCTAGATAATCGCTTCCGGGTTCACGCCGGGGATTTTACGAACCCCTGTCAACGGGTTTTCGTTTAGAACGTTCTAAGCCTGTCGCGTCGCCGCCGCCTGCCACCGTGCGCAGGTCCGACGCCTTCTGCCGACCGATTGATCCGATCGTCGGATGAAACCTATCCAGCAAGAGCCGTAAGGCGGGGCTAGCTGGCCAACGCTTTCCGGTTTTTAGCCGATTTTTTAGGAGTTACGCAGATGCGAATCGCTCAAATCGCTCCGTTGCACGAAGCGGTTCCCCCGAAACTGTACGGCGGTACCGAACGGGTGGTGTCCTATCTGACCGAGGCGCTCGTCGAGATGGGGCATGACGTGACGCTCTTCGCGAGCGGCGATTCGCAGACCTCGGCGAAGCTCGAAGCCGTCTGGCCGCAGGCGCTGCGCCTCGACCCGACGATCCGCGACACGATGGCCCCGCACATGCTGCTGCTCGAGGAAGTGCGCCGCCGCGCGGACGAGTTCGACGTGCTGCATTTCCACATCGACTACTATCCGTTCCCGCTGTTCTCGCGCCAGCCGGTGCCGCATCTGACGACGCTGCACGGCCGCCTGGACCTACCGGAGCTGCAGCCGATCTTCAACACGTTCAACGACGTGCCGGTCGTGTCGATCTCGGACAACCAGCGCAATCCGCTGCCGCAGGCGAGCTGGCTGCAGACCGTCTACCACGGCCTGCCGGAGAACCTGCTGAAGCCGATCCCGGACGTGAAGCCGAGCTACCTCGCGTTCCTCGGCCGCATCTCGCCGGAGAAGCGCGTCGACACCGCGATTCGCATCGCCGAGCAGGCCGGCATGCCGATCAAGATCGCCGCGAAGCTCGACAAGGCTGACCGCGCGTACTACGAAGAGAAGATCAAGCCGCTGTTCTCGCTGCCGCACGTCGAATACATCGGCGAGATCAGCGAGGCCGAGAAGTCGGAATTCCTCGGCAACGCGCATGCGCTGCTGTTCCCGATCGACTGGCCGGAGCCGTTCGGCCTCGTGATGATCGAGGCGATGGCGTGCGGCACGCCGGTGATCGCGTTCAAGCGCGGCTCGGTGCCGGAAGTGATCGAGAACGGCGTGTCGGGCTTCGTCGTCGAGGACGAGCTGTCGGCCGTCGCCGCGGTCAAGCGCCTGAACACGCTGCCGCGCGAGCAGGTCCGCGCCGCGTTCGAGAAGCGTTTCTCGTCGAAGGTGATGGCGCGCAATTACGTGAAGGGCTACGAAGAACTGCTGCGCCAGAAGCGCCGCACCGTGCTGCGCGAAGTCAACGCGGGCTGAGCCCCGGCCCGCGTGGCCGCATGATCGCATAGCCGTATTGCGCGGCCACGCTGTCGCTTCATCCGACGCCCCGCCCGGGCAACCGGCGGGGCGTCGCCGCATCCACCGTATCCGCTGTATCCGGCGCGGATACAACCGATCGGCCCGTTCGTCGGTCGTGGCGCGGATCTGTTGTATCCGCGCCGCGCCGGCCGCCGGCGACGCCCGCGAAAGCGGCGAATCACGCGAGTCGTTCATCTGGCAAGCCCGTAATGTCCCTATAATGGCCGTGCCGTCAATTCGGCCCACGCACGATCATCGAGAGGAGAGCAGTCTTGGCGAGAACGAAACCCACGCGCGCGACCCCGGCCCCCGGCGCTGGCGTGATTTTCGCGCTGCGCGCGATCGGTCTCGTGCTGCTCGCCCGGTGGCTCTTCTCGATGTCGCAGATGGGGTATCACGCGTCGCTGTCCGCGATGGCGTCGTCGCCGTGGGCGTGCGTGTATCTGGTGCAGATGTTCCTGCTGCTCGTGCTGCCCGGCGCCGTCGCGCGCGACGAGCGCCCGTTCCATCCGCTGCCGCAGTGGCTGCGGCAGGCGCTGCGGGTCTTCGCGCTGGCCGGCCTCGTGTTCGCGGTGTGGTCGGTCGGCGTGTTCGCGTGGGCGGCCGGCTGGCGCGGCACGGTTCACGCGGTGGCCGAGACCAACGGCTGGCTCGTCGCCGCCCCCGCGTTGTACGTGGCAATCGTCTGGATCTGCCGGCCGCGGCCGTTGTGGGGCACGAACGTCGCCGCGCGGCGCTTCGCGGTCGGTCGCTTCGCGATCTCGCTCGACCTGCCGACCCGCACCGCGATCGTCTGGATGGAAAGCCGCAAGGTGGGCCAGTACGACGCGCGCGAGCTGTCGGTGCGCTGGCCGAATGAGGTGAGCGAGGCGAACGAGGCGAGCGCCGCGCCGCCGCGCCGCGCCGACCCGTTCCGGCGGCCGAAAGTCGAGCTGCTGTGGGATTCGCCGGCCGCGGTCGGCCACAACCGGCAGATCGTGATGCGCGCGCCGCTCGCGACCGAGCGCGACCGCGTCGCCGCGCATGCGCTCGACGACGCGCTCCGGTTGGTCGACTGATTAGATCGCGTTAGATCGCGTCCGACACCCACGCGCCGAACCACTCGCTCGGGTTCGCGATTTCGTCCTGCGCGGCAATGAGTTCGAGCTCGTAGCGTCGCGCGTCGTAGGTCGCCTTGACGACCGCGTGCACGGCCGCGAGCGTGTGCTCGAACGCGGCGCGCACCGAGTCGCCGCGCAGGCGCCGCGCGACGAAGATCGCGCTCGTCAGGTCACCGACGCCGACCGGATGGCGCGGGAACGCATAGAGCGGGCGCTGGCCGATCCACGCCTCGGTCTCGGTGACCGCGAGCATGTTGAAGCGATCGGCAGGGCTGTTGCGGTCGTGCAGATGCTTGACGAGGATCAGCTTCGGCCCGCGGTGGATCAGCGCGCGGCACGCTTCCACGGCATCCGCGACCGTTTCGATGCGCCGGCCCGCGAGCTTCTGCAGCTCGGTGTGGTTCGGCGCCATGCCGTCGGCGATCGCGGGCATCGTGTTGACGATGAATTCCTCGACACCCGGCTCGGGGCGCACGCCGCCCGTCTGGCCCATCGCCGGATCACAGAAATACCACGCGTTCGGATTCATCGCCTTCACGGTGCGCACGATCTCGACGGCCGCCTGCGCCTGCGGCGGCGAGCCGAGGAAGCCGGACAGGATCGCGTCGCAGCGCTTGAGCGCGCCGATCGCCGCGATGCCGTCGACGAGCTGCTCCATCTTCGCGGCGTCGATCGCGCTGCCGGCCCAGTGGCCGTACTGCATGTGATTCGACAGCTGGACCGTGTTGAGCGGCCAGACGTTGATGCCGAGGCGCTGCATCGGGAACACGGCCGCGCTGTTGCCGGCGTGGCCGTAGATGACGTGCGACTGAATGCTGAGGACGTTTTTCATGGGAGCGGCCTGCGGCGGTTCAGGGTCGCTTCACACGATACCCGAGTTCCGCGCGGCCGAGAACGCGGGTTCGCCTCCGCGTGTCGCGTTGCCGTCATCGCGCGGTGGGCTGCGCGTCGCCCGCGAGCTCGTCGCGGATCTGCGCGGCGAGCTCGAACGAGCGCAGCCGCGCCGCGTGGTCGTGGATCTGCGCGGTGACGATCAGCTCGTCGGCGCCCGTGCGCGCGATCCGCTCGCGAAGCTGCTCGCGCACCGTGTCGCGCGAGCCGACCGCCGCGAACGACAGCGCGTGCGCGACGTTCGCGAGTTCGAACTCGCTTGCGTCGAACGCGTCGAGCGTGTCGATGGGCGGCGGCAGCTTGCCCGGCATGCCGCGGCGCAGGTTGATGAACTGCTGCTGCAGCGACGTGAACAGGCGCCGCGCTTCGTCGTCGGTGTCGGCCGCAAACACGTTGACGCCGACCATCGCGTACGGCTTCGGCCACGCGGCCGACGGCCGGTATTGCGCGCGGTACAGCTCGAGCGCGCGCAGCAGGTAGTCGGGCGCGAAGTGCGACGCGAACGCGAACGGCAGACCGAGCATCGCCGCGAGCTGCGCGCTGAACAGGCTCGAGCCGAGCAGCCAGACCGGCACGTCGAGCCCCGCGCCCGGCACCGCGCGCACGCGCTGGCCCGGCGCGGGCTCCGCGAAGTAGCGGAGCAACTCGGCGACGTCGTCGGGGAACGCGTCCGCGCTGCCGAGCAGATCGCGGCGCAGCGCGCGCGACGTCGTCTGGTCGGTGCCGGGCGCGCGGCCGAGGCCGAGATCGATCCGGCCCGGGTACAGCGACGCGAGCGTGCCGAACTGCTCGGCGATCACGAGCGGCGCGTGGTTCGGCAGCATGATGCCGCCGGAGCCGACGCGGATCGTTTTCGTGCTGCCCGCGACGTGGCCGATCACGACGGCCGTCGCCGCGCTCGCGATGCCCGGCATGTTGTGGTGCTCGGCGAGCCAGTAGCGCCGGTAGCCCCAGCGCTCCGCGTGCTGCGCGAGGTCGACGGTGTTGCGAAATGCCTGCGCGGCGTCGGCGCCGGCGGGAATCGGGGCAAGATCGAGAACGGAAAATGGCGTCATGTCGAGGGACCTTCGAAAGGGGCCGCGCGATGATGCGCGGACGCAACAGATGCGAGCGATTGTGCCAAAGGGTTCCGGATCCCGCTGGCGGCGCGCGGATACCCCTGAAGCCGGCAGGGGCGACCGCGCGGCAGACGATCCGATCCGGCGATTGTTTTGGAAACGATGGCAATCGTCTTCAAATTACGAATTTTTACGGCGATTGGATTCGAATCCCCACGGTGGTGCGACGACGCGCGAAAAAGCCGCGCCGACGGGCCCTTCGAATGCCATTCAGCAGGCTTGCGTTTGGGTGTCGATGCCCGCCGGGAAACGCGCGCGGAGAATCGGGTGGTCCGGTTTTGCAAGGATCTGTTTCAACGGCTCACCGAGCGCGCGATGAAACACGCTGTTAAAATCCACGGCTTACCCAAGTTGCGCTGACGGTTTTCGTTCAATCTTTCCGCGCGTCGCGAACAGGCGGCGCGGGGATCGCTCCGGGAGCGGGGCATTGCCCGGTTCGGGCATCAGCGCCCCCGTTCAGACGCTGCCGGAACAAGGAGTCGGGTCGTGCCCGCGTTCGTCTCAGTCGGATCATCCATCCATTGCCCACTCGATCGCCGCTTCGGCCGAACTGCCGGAGGACGGCGCGCATGACGCCAAGCGTATCGTTCACCGAATGGCTGCTGATTGCGTTCACGCTCGTTGCCGCCGGCTACGCGCTCGTCGCGGCGTGCGCGCCGCGTCCGCGCACGCCGCGCACGGCCGCGCGTGATGGCTTCGACCCGGTCAGCGTGCTGAAGCCGCTGTGCGGGATCGAGCCGCATCTGTACGAGAATCTCGCGTCGTTCTGCGAGCAGCGCCACCCGCGCTATGAGCTGCTGTTCGGCGTCGCGTCGGCGCACGATCCGGCCGTCGCGGTCGTCGAGCGGCTGAAGGCCGCGTATCCCGAATGCGACATCACGCTCGTGATCGACGCGCGCGTGTACGGCAAGAACCTGAAGGTCAGCAACCTGATCAACCTCGCCGGGCGCGCGAAGTACGGCCGCATCGTGATCGCCGACAGCGATATCGCGGTCGCGCCCGATTATCTGGTGCGCGTCACCGCGCCGCTCGCGGACCGCGATGTCGGCGTCGTCACGTGCCTGTATCATGCGCGTAGCGTCGGCGGGTTCTGGACGCGGATCGGCGCGCAGTTCGTCGACGCGTGGTTCGCGCCGTCGGTGCGGATCGCGCATCTCGGCGGCTCGAGCCGCTTCGGCTTCGGCGCGACGCTCGCGCTCACGCGCGACACGCTCGAGCGGATCGGCGGGCTCATCGCGCTGAAGGACGAGCTCGCCGACGATTTCTGGCTCGCCGAGCTGCCGCGCCGGCTCGGCCGGCGCACGGTGCTGTCCGAGGTCGAGGTCGCGACCGACGTGATCGAGTCGTCGTTCGGCCCGCTGTGGCACCGCGAGACGCGCTGGCTGCGCACGATCCGCTCGCTGAACCCGGGCGGCTTCGCGTTCTTGTTCATCACGTTCACCGCGCCGTGGCTCGCGGTCGGCGCGGCGCTCGCGCTGTATCTGCCCGGCACGTTCGCCGGCACGCTCGCGGGCGCGGGCGCGGTGATCGGCGCGATCGCGCGGCTCGTGCTGCACGCGCGCGGCGAGGACGGCTGGCGCGCGTTCTGGCGCGACCTGCCGCTCGTCGCGGTGCGCGACACGCTGCTCGCGCTCGAATGGCTCGCCGCCGCGTTCGGCACGCAGGTCGTGTGGCGCGGCGCGCGGATGACGGTCGTCGGCGGCGAACGCGCGGCGGCCGTGGAGATCGGCGATAGCCGTTGAGCGGCGAACGCGAAGGCGGCACGAATATGGCGCAAATGCGCGGCACGAATGCGGCACTGATGCGCGGCACTTATGCGGCACGACAGACGAACCGAGAGGCGGGCAGCGGCCCGCGATTTTTGACTCACTGAATTCTTGAACGAGCTCGAACCATGCAGGCACCCGCAACGACTTACCTGAAAACGCTGTTCTTGCAGGCCCCTTCGTACGACGGCTTCGACGGCGGCGCCGGCTCGCGTTATCAGGCGAAACGCGAAATCCGTTCCTTCTGGTATCCGACCTGGCTCGCGCAGCCGGCCGCGCTGGTGCCGGGCAGCCGCGTCGTCGACGCGCCGGCCGACGGCCTGTCGGTCGACGAGACGCTCGCGATCGCGAAGGATTTCGACCTCGTGGTCATCCACACGAGCACGCCGTCGTTCCCGACCGACGCGATGTTCGCGAACGACCTGAAGAAGATGAAGCCGTCGATGCTCGTCGGCATGGTCGGCGCGAAGGTCGCGGTCGATCCGCACAACTCGCTGACGGCCACCGACGCGATCGACTTCGTGTGCCGCGAGGAATTCGACTACACGTGCCGCGACGTCGCCGAAGGCAAGCCGTTCGCGGACATCGCAGGCCTCAGCTATCGCGCGAAGGACGGCTCGATCGAGCACAACGGCCCGCGTCCGATGATCGAGAACATGGACGAGCTGCCGTTCGTCGCGCCCGTCTACAAGCGCGACCTGAAGATCGACAACTACTTCATCGGCTACCTGAACTATCCGTACGTGTCGATCTACACGGGCCGCGGCTGCCGCTCGAAGTGCACGTTCTGCCTGTGGCCGCAGACGGTCGGCGGCCACCGCTACCGCGTGCGCTCGGTCGAGAACGTGCTCGCGGAAGTGAAGTGGATCCGCGACAACATGCCGGAAGTGAAGGAGATCATGTTCGACGACGACACGTTCACCGACTTCAAGCCGCGCGTCGAGGAGATCGCGCGCGGGCTCGGCAAGCTCGGCGTCACGTGGTCGTGCAACGCGAAGGCGAACGTCCCGTATTCGACGCTGAAGATCATGAAGGAGAACGGGCTGCGCCTGCTGCTCGTCGGCTACGAGTCGGGCGACGACCAGATCCTGCTGAACATCAAGAAGGGCCTGCGCACCGATATCGCGCGCCGCTTCAGCGACGATTGCAAGAAGCTCGGGATCAAGGTCCACGGCACGTTCATCCTCGGCCTGCCGGGCGAGACGCAGGACACGATCAAGAAGACGATCGAGTACGCGAAGGAAATCAATCCGCACACGATCCAGGTGTCGCTCGCCGCGCCTTATCCGGGCACGCGCCTGTACGACCAGGCGGTCGAGAACGGCTGGATGGAAGAGAACAAGACGATCAACCTCGTCAGCAAGGAAGGCGTGCAGCTCGCCGCGATCGGCTATCCGCACCTGCCGAAGGAAGAGATCTATCACCATCTCGAGCACTTCTACCGCGAGTTCTACTTCCGGCCGTCGAAGATCTGGGAGATCGTCCGCGAGATGCTGACGAGCTGGGACATGATGAAGCGCCGTCTGCGCGAGGGCGTCGAGTTCTTCCGCTTCCTGCGCGCGCACGAGGCGTAATTCGTGGCGGGGCAGCGAGCGGCGCGGGCGGTGATCTTCACCGCCGACGACTTCGGGCTGCATCCGCGCGTGAACGCGGCGGTCGAGCGCGCGCATCGCGACGGCGTGCTGAATGCCGCGAGCCTGATGGTCGGCGCGCCGGCCGCGCAGGACGCGGTCGAGCGCGCGCGGCGGCTGCCGTCGCTCGCGGTCGGCCTGCATCTCGTGCTCGCCGACGGGCCCGCGACGCTGCCCGCGCATGAGATTCCCGCGCTCGTCGGGCCGGACGGCCGCTTCGGCGACGCGATGGCGAAGGACGGCTGTCGCTTCTTTTTCCTGCCGCACGTGCGCGCACAACTGCGCCGCGAGATCCGCGCGCAGTTCGACGCGTTCGCGTCGACCGGGCTGCCGCTCGATCACGTGAATGCGCACAAGCATTTCCATCTGCATCCGACCGTGCTGTCGCTGATCGTCGAGATCGGGCGCGACTACGGCCTGCGCGCGGTGCGGCTGCCGTACGAGCGCTCGGCGAGCGCGTGGCTCAAGCCGTGGATCGCGCTCGTGCGCGCGCGGCTCGATCGCGCGGGGCTCGCGCACAACGACTACGTGGTCGGGATCGAACATACCGGCGCGATGGACGAGGCGGTGCTGCTCGCCGCGCTCGCCGATCTGCCGGACGGCGTCGGCGAGATCTACTGCCATCCGGCCGAGGCGGGCGACGGCCCGATCACGCCGAGCATGCGCGACTATCGCCCGGTCGACGAGATGCGCGCGCTGCTGTCGCCGCGCGTCGCCGCGGCCGTGAAGGCGTCGGGCGCCGCGAGCGGTGGCTTCGCCGACGTGTTCGGCCTGAGCGCCGCGGGCTCGCGCACCGCGTGCGCGGCGCACGAGCCGGGAGCGCAGCCGTCGTGAGCAAGTGGATCAAATGGCTCGGCTGGCCGATCGGGATCGCGATCCTGATCGTGCTCGGGCTGCGCGACGGCGTCGGCGACGTCGTCCACATGCTCGGGCGCGCGGGCTGCGCGCTGCTGTGGCTCGTGCCGTTCCACGCGCTGCCGCTGCTGCTCGACGCGCACGCGTGGCGCCTGCTGCTCGCGCGTCGCGCGTCGCTGCCGTTCCTGTGGTGGATCGCGACCGTGCGCGAGGCGGTGAACCGGCTGCTGCCGGTCGTCGGCGTCGGCGGCGAGATCGTCGGCATCCGGCTCGCGCGCTGGCGCGTGCCCGATGCGAGCGCGGTTACCGCGTCGGTGATCGTCGAGGTGCTCGTTACGATCGTCGTCCAGTATGCGTTCGCGTCGCTCGGCCTCGTGCTGGTGATCGCGATGACGCACGACGTCGGCGCGAAGACGATCGGCCTCGCGATGCTGCTGTCGATCCCGTTGCCGCTGCTCGCGATCGTGCTCGTGCGGCGCGGCGGAATCTTTCATGCGATCGAGCGTTTCGCGGGCCGGCTGCTCGGCGATTCGCATACGCTGCTGCAGGGCGTCGACGGCAAGCGGCTCGACGCGGACATCGACGCGCTGATGTCGCGCGCGGGCCTGCTGTTTCGCGCGTTCTTCTGGCAGTTCCTCGGCTATGCGAGCGGCGCGCTCGAGAACTACTGGGCGCTGAAGCTGCTCGGCCATCCGGTGTCGATCGGCGGCGCGCTCGCGATCGAGGCAATGACGCAGGCCGTGCGCCACGCGGCGTTCATGGTGCCGGGCGGGCTCGGTGTGCAGGAGGCGACCGTCGTGCTGCTCGCGCAGACCTTCGGCGTCGATCGCGAGGCCGCGCTGTCGCTCGCGCTCGTGAAGCGCGGCCGCGAGGTCGTGTTCGGCTGCCTCGCGCTCGGCTCGTGGCAGCTCGCGGAGCTCGTGCGCACGCGCAGCCGGATTCGCGCGCACGCGGCGCCGCAGGCCGCTCACGATGCCGAGGCCGGGCGCGAGACCGAGCGGCTGCACTGAGCGGCTGCACCGGCCGAACGACTGCACCGAACGACTGCACCGAGCGGTGCGCGTCGTCTCGCGCTTTTTTCGGAGCGCGGGTATGCTTGCCGCGTGTTTCCGACCGTCTTCCTCATATGATTCTTCGTCCCCGGCTGTTCACCGTCGCATTGCTGGCCGCCACGCTGGCGCTGGCCGGATGCGACGACCAGCAAAGCGAGCGCGCCGTGCTGCACCGTCTCAGGGAGTTCTTCACCGCGATCAAGCCGGCACAGTTGCTGCTGAAGGGGCTGAAGCCCGGCGAGTCGACCGAGGCCGACGTCCGCCACCAGATGGGCACGCCGGAGACCGAGCGCGTGTTCACCGACGGCTCGAAGCGCTTCGAGTATCCGCGCGGGCCGATGGGCAACCAGACGTGGTTCGTCGATATCGACGGCAATGGACGCTACGCCGGCGCGACCCAGGTGCTGATCGCCGCGAATTTCGCGAAGGTGCGCCCGGGCATGACCGAGGACGAGGTGCGCCGCCTGCTCGGCAAGCCGGGGCAGGTCGCGCGCTATCCGCTGAAGCCGGAGACCGTGTGGAGCTGGCGCTGGCTCGAGGACGGCGTGAACCAGGACGCGTTCTTCAACGTGCATTTCGGCCCGGACGGGCTCGTGTATACGACGTCGCGCTCGGATCTCCAGAGAGGGCATTGACTGCCTTCGGGCGGACGAACATCGGGCGCCCGTACGTTTTCTCGATCCATTCGGGAAATGGCACCATCCGGGCCATCTCCTCATCGGTCAGCTCGTGAGTGTCCGGGTCGGCGGCGATACCGCGCGCGATGGCCTCTTCTTCTTCCGGGGTGTTGCGGACGAACTTAACGGGCTTGCTCATAGTCTTGAACCTCTCGGTTATTGGCCTTACGCAGGCTGATGATGCGAAATGTGCGTTCGCGGGGCACGACGATCGCTACGTGAATACGAGTACGGATCGGCACGCGGCAGGTCAGGCGCACTTCGCCGTATTCACGGCGCGTGTCGGGCTTCACGTGCGCGGCATGCCAGTCGGCAAGTTCCGCCAGCTTTAACGAGATACCGTGCTTGAGCTGGTTCGCTGCCTCCTTGGCTGCGTCGAAGACAAACGGCGGACCGATCCAGTGTGGTGACGAAAACATAGGCGGGCAAGAATCTTCGCGGCTGCAAAATGTCGCGGTTCATGGCGCGGCGGCTGGCGCACGCACCTTTTCGTACGACGGACAACCGATTGTGCGGCGCGGGCCGACGCCCGCCCATTCGGCCGGACGGCCGACGCCGCGCTATCGCAAAAGCGACCGGAAAATTGCAAAAAGTCTGCCGACCGGCGTGTTAGGGAGGTGTCAGGCAGCCTGTTTTTTTCTTTAAAAACAGTTACGTAACCGTCCGCCGACATGGATGTGACGATGTGTTGCGATGCAGCAAATCCACCCGCGGTGATTTGAGCCAATCATTTTCGCTTGCGACTATCCGCGTCAGCCCGGCGGGGAGGGGGAGTTTCTCGCCGGCATCCATTCCAAACTTGGAGACGCGCGTGTTCCTTTACGGCTTTGGTCCCGTCATCTGGGCGGGCACCGTGCAGACGATCGAGCTGTCGGTGCTGTCGCTCGCCGCGGCGGTGGCGCTCGGGCTGATCGGCGCGGTGGCGAAGCTGTCGCATAACCGGGTGCTGCGTTCGATCGCGACCGGCTATACGACGCTGATCCGCTCGGTGCCCGATCTCGTGCTGATGCTGCTGCTGTTCTACAGCATCCAGATCTGGCTCAACGACTTCACCGACCTGATGAACTGGGATCAGATCGACATCGATCCTTTCGTCGCGGGCGTGTTGACGCTCGGCTTCATCTACGGCGCGTATTTCACCGAGACGTTCCGCGGCGCGTTCATGTCGGTGCCGCGCGGGCAGCTCGAGGCGGGGGCCGCGTACGGGATGAGCGGGCCGCGGATCTTCCTGCGGATCCTGTTCCCGCAGATGATGCGCTTCGCGCTGCCGGGCATCGGCAACAACTGGCAGGTGCTCGTGAAGGCGACCGCGCTCGTGTCGATCATCGGCCTCGCCGACGTCGTGAAGGCCGCGCAGGACGCCGGCAAGAGCACGTTCAACATGTTCTTCTTCATCCTCGTCGCCGCGCTGATCTACCTCGCGATCACGACGGTCTCCAACTTCGTGCTGATCCAGCTCGAGAAGCGCTATTCCATCGGCGTGCGCCACGCAGAACTATGATCGAGATCCTCAACCAATTCGGCCAGGCGTTCCTCTACTGGGACGGCCAGCGCCTGTCCGGCCTCGCGGTCACGCTGTGGCTGCTCGTCGCGTCGATCTCGATCGGCTTTTGCTGCTCGGTGCCGCTCGCGGTCGCGCGGGTATCGAAGAACCGCTGGCTGTCCACGCCGGTGCGGCTGTACACGTACGTGTTCCGCGGCACGCCGCTGTACGTGCAGCTGCTGCTGATCTACACCGGGATGTACAGCCTCGAGTTCGTGCGTTCGCATTCGCTGCTCGACGCGTTCTTCAAGAGCGGCTTCAACTGCACGATCCTCGCGTTCGCGCTGAACACGTGCGCGTACACGACCGAGATCTTCGCGGGCGCGATCAAGGCGACGTCGCACGGCGAGGTCGAGGCCGCCCGCGCATACGGGATGTCGACGTTCGCGATGTACCGCCGCGTGATCCTGCCGTCCGCATTGCGCCGCGCGCTGCCGCTGTACAGCAACGAGGTGATCCTGATGCTGCACGCGACGACGGTCGCGTTCACCGCGACGGTGCCGGACATCCTGAAGGTCGCGCGCGACGCGAACTCGGCGACGTACATGGCGTTCCAGTCGTTCGGGCTCGCCGCGCTGATCTATCTTGCGGTATCGTTCGCACTCGTCGCGGCGTTTCGCCGTGCCGAGCGCCACTGGCTCGCGTACCTCGCGGCCGGCCGTCATTGATTCAATTCAGCCTCCGCCGGGCCGCCCCAAGGAGGCTGAACGCCCCCTCGGGGGGCAGCGAACGAAGTGAGCGTGGGGGCACATTTCATCCAGGAGAGCCAGGTGGCAGACATCCAGCAAACGAGCCCCGCCAGCAAGCTTGCGGCGCTCGATATCCACAAGCGATTCGGCGACAACGAGGTGCTGAAGGGCGTGTCGCTGAACGCGAAGGCCGGCGACGTGATCAGCATCATCGGCTCGTCGGGGTCGGGCAAGAGCACGTTTCTGCGCTGCATCAATTTCCTCGAGCGTCCGAACGCGGGCCAGATCATCGTCGACGGCGAGGCCGTTCGCACGAAGGTCGGCAAGGCCGGTGGGCTCGAGGTCGCCGATCATAAGCAACTGCAGCGCGTGCGCACGAAGCTCGCGATGGTGTTCCAGCACTTCAATCTGTGGGCGCACATGAACGTGCTCGAGAACGTGATGGAAGCGCCGGTGCACGTGCTCGGCATTTCGAAGAAGGAAGCCGAGGATCGCGCGCGCACGTATCTCGAGAAGGTCGGCCTGGCGCCGCGCGTCGAGAAGCAGTATCCGTCGCATCTGTCGGGCGGGCAGCAGCAGCGCGTCGCGATCGCGCGCGCGCTGGCGATGCATCCGGACGTGATGCTGTTCGACGAGCCGACGTCGGCGCTCGATCCGGAGCTCGTCGGCGAAGTGCTGAAGGTGATGCAGAAACTGGCCGAGGAAGGCCGGACGATGGTCGTCGTCACGCACGAGATGGGCTTCGCGCGCAACGTGTCGAACCACGTGATGTTCCTGCACCAGGGGCGGACCGAGGAAGAGGGCAATCCGTCCGAGGTGCTCGTGCGGCCGCAGAGCGAGCGGCTCAAGCAGTTCCTGTCCGGCAGCCTGAAGTAACGCCGGGCGGGCTGCGCGTGGTTCCGGTGACACGTCCGGCAGGATCGGCCCGCACGACGCAGGTGGCGATCGTCGCGTTGCCGCCGGTGTCGATGTCGGGCGTCGGCCCGATCGTCGACGCGCTGAATCTGGCGAACGAGATCGACGGGCGGTCGCTGTACCGCTGGCAGGTGTGCTCGTGGGACGGGCGCGCGGTGCCGCTCGCGGGCGGCGCGCAATGGCACGCGGATGCCGCATTCAACGACGCGATCGCGTGCGACTGGCTGATCGTCGTCAGCGAGCGGTTCCAGCAGTTCGCCGACTACCGGCTGTTCCTCGCGAGCCTCGCGCGGGTCGGCCAGCGCACGCCGCTCGTGACGGGGATTCATCATGGCGTCTGGTGGCTCGCGATGGCGGGGCAGCTGTCGGGCTACCGGGTGAGCGTGAACTGGGAGGCGTACCAGCAGTTCGCCGAGCAGTTCGAGCGTTCGATCGTCACGCAGCAGATTTTCGAGATCGACCGCGACCGTGCGACGTGCGCGGGCGGGCAGACGACGGTCGATTTCATGCTCGCGATGATCGGCCGCGAGCACGGGCCGGAACTGGCCGAGCGGATCGCGGATGCGGTGGGCGCGGGCACGTTGCGCAGCGGCGAGGAGCGCCAGCGGATTCCGTTCGTGACGGCGCCGGGCGAGCGTCACCCGCGCCTGAACGATGCGTTGCTGCTGATGGAAGCGAACGTCGAGGACCCGCTGACGACGGACGAGATCGCGGGGCTGGTCGGCGTGTCGCGGCGGCAGCTGGAGCGGCTGTTCCGCCAGTATCTGGGCGCGATGCCGTCGAAGTATTACCTGAATCTGCGCTTGCTGAAGGCGCGCACGCAGCTGCAGCGCACGAGCAAGTCGGTGGTGCAGGTGAGCCTGGCGTGCGGCTTCTCGTCGGCCGCGCACTTTTCGAACGCATACCGCGAGCGCTTCGGCGTGACGCCGCGCGAGGATCGCCGCGCATGGCTGGAGAAGCAGCACGGCGGTGGCGGCGAGCCGCGCGGCGGCGCGCTGGTGGAAAGACCCGAGGAATGACGGCGGACGCCGTCACCGGACTGTCATCGAGGCCCGATTAACTTGACGGAGCGGTGCAGACTATCGAATTCGGCTGGAGATAGCATGAACGCGTGACTGCCGCGCGGGACAACCCCTCCAGTTTCGGCGCTGACCCGGGCATCCCCCCGGGCATCCCGATAAAACCCGTCGCAATTCCGCAAGACTGGCGATCGCTGCATCCCTAAACTTGAACCTATTACGACTGACGTACCTGAAAGGAACGACCATGACCGATCTGACCGTGACCCGCGAAACTTTCGACGAAGTGATGGTGCCGGTATTTTCTCCGGCGCCGTTCGTGCCGGACCGCGCGGAAGGCTCGCGCATCTGGGACACGGCGGGCCGTGACTACGTGGATTTCGCGTGCGGCATCGCGGTGACGTCGCTGGGCCACAACCATCCGGAACTGCTGAAGGTGCTGGACGAACAGAGCCGCAAGCTCTGGCACATCGGCAACGGCTACACGAACGAGCCGGTCCTGCGCCTCGCGAAGCGCCTCGAATCCCTGACCTTCGCGGACCGCGCATTCTTCGCGAACTCCGGCGCGGAAGCGAACGAAGCCGCGCTGAAGCTCGCGCGCCGCGTCGCGTTCGACCGCCACGGCGCGGACAAATACGAAATCATCTCGTTCGTGCAGTCGTTCCACGGCCGCACGTTCTTCACGGTGAGTGTCGGCGGCCAGCCGAAGTATTCGGACGGCTTCGGCCCGCGCCCGGAAGGCATCACGCACCTGCCGTACAACGACATCGAAGCGGCGAAGGCGGCGATCGGCCCGCAGACGTGCGCGGTGATCGTCGAGCCGGTGCAGGGCGAAGGCGGTGTGATCCCGGCGGATCCGGCCTTCCTGAAGGCGCTGCGCGAAGCGTGCGACGCGAACAACGCCGTGCTGATCTTCGACGAAGTGCAGACGGGCGTCGGCCGCACCGGCCACTTCTACGCGTACATGGACACGGGCGTGACGCCGGACATCCTGACGACCGCGAAGGCGCTCGGCAACGGCTTCCCGATCGGCGCGATGCTGACGACGAAGGAACTGGCCGCGCACTTCAAGGTCGGCGTGCACGGCACGACGTACGGCGGCAACCCGCTCGCGTCGGCGATTGCGGACAAGGTCGTCGAGCTGATCGGCGATCCGGCGGTTCTCGAAGGCGTGCGCGAGCGCAGCGTTCGCGTGAAGAACGCGCTCGCGCGCATCAACGCGCGTCACGGGATCTTCAAGGAGATCCGCGGCAAGGGCCTGCTGATCGGCGCGGAACTCGTCGCGTCGCTCGACGGCCGCGCGAAGGACTTCGTGAACGCGGCGGCCGAGCACGGCGTGATCATGCTGATCGCCGGCCCGAACGTGCTGCGCTTCGCGCCGTCGCTCGTGATTCCGTTCGACGTGCTCGACGAAGGCCTCGCGCGCTTCGAGAAGGCGGTCGAGCAGGTGCTGGCCGCGCAGGCCGCCTGAGCCCGCGCCCATCGCAGACAGGAACGACGATGCTATTTGTTCGCCCCGGCAAACTCACGGATCTCGATGCGCTCGCGCAGATGGCGCGCACCGCGCAGCCGGTCCTGCACTCGCTGCCGCACGACCGCGCGGCGCTCGAAGCGCGCGTCGCGCTCTCCGAGGATTCGTTTCGCGCGGACGTCGACTTCCCCGGCGAGGAGTTCTATCTGTTCGTGCTGGAGGACGGCGCGTCCGGCAGGCTGCTCGGCACCGCGAGCATCGTGGCGGCGGCCGGCTACTCGGAGCCGTTCTATGCGTTCCGCAACGACGCGCTGATCCATGCGTCGCGCGAGCTGCACGTGAACCGCAAGATCCACGCGCTGACGATGTCGCACGAGCTGACCGGCAAGAGCCGCCTCGCCGGCTTCTACGTCGATCCGTCGCTGCGCGGCGACGCGGCCGCGCATCTGATCTCGCGCGCGCGGATGATGTATATCGCCGCGCATCGGCGCCGGTTCACGCCGGAAGTGTTCACGCTGCTGCTCGGCGTGACGGACGACGACGGCGCATCGCCGTTCTGGGAAGCGGTGGGCCGCAAGTTCTTCGGCCGCGACTTCACGGCGATCGACATCGCGTCGGGCGGCCGCAGCCGCACGTTCATCGCCGAAGTGATGCCGAACTATCCGCTGTACGTGCCGCTGCTGCCGGAAGCCGCGCAGCGCGTGCTCGGCGAGCCGAATGCGACCGCCGAACTCGCGTACGACATTCACCTCGAAGAGGGGTTCGAGCCGGACCGCTACGTCGACATTTTCGACGCGGGCCCGGTGCTGACCGCGCAGATCGACCGCACCGCGTGCGTGAAGCAGGGTGTGGAGCGCACGGTGCACGAGAGCGCGCGCCAGCAGGGCGACGTCACGTATCTGGTGTCGAGCGGCAACGGCGAGTCGTTTCGCTGCGTGCTCGCGGATCTGCCGGGTGACGTGGCGGCCGGCGCGCCGCTTGCGGGCGACGCGCGCGCGGCGCTCGACGTGAAGGATGGCGACGTCGTGCGGTGCGTGCCGCTGCACCGGCGCGCCGAGGATTCGAAGGGAGACGCAGCATGATCGTCGTTCGGGTCGTACAAACGGGCGACGTGGATGCGCTCGTGTCGCTCGCGCAGGAAACCGGTCCGGGGATGACGTCGTTCAAGCCCGATCGCGACGCGCTCGCCGCGCGCATCGAGCGCACGCGCCGCACGATCGAAGGCCGCGCGACGCCGGCCGAAGCCGGCTACTTCTTCGTGATGGAAGACGCGAAGACGGGCGACATCGCGGGCGTGTGCGGGATCGAGACCGAGGTCGGCCTCGAGCAGCCGTTCTACAACTACCGCGTCAGCACCGTCGTGCATGCGAGCCAGGAGCTCGGCGTGTGGACGAAGATGTCGCTCTTGAACATCTCGCACGATCTGACCGGCTATGCGGAAGTGTGCTCGCTGTTCCTGAGCCCGCGTTACCGGACGGGCGGCGTCGGCGGCCTGCTGTCGCGCTCGCGCTTCATGTTCATCGCGCAGTTCCGCGAGCGCTTTCCGGAGCGCATCTGCGCGGAAATGCGCGGGTATTTCGACGAGGACGGCACGTCGCCGTTCTGGCGCGCGCTCGGTTCGCACTTCTATCAGATCGATTTCAACGCGGCCGACTACCTGACCGCGCACGGCCGCAAGTCGTTCCTCGCGGAGCTGATGCCGCGCTTTCCGGTGTACGTCGACCTGTTGCCGGAAGAGGCGCAGCGCGTCGTCGGCCTCACGCATCGCGACACGGTGCCCGCGCGGAAGATGCTCGAGGCCGAGGGGATGCGCTATCAGAACCACGTCGACATCTTCGACGCGGGCCCGTCGCTCGAATGCCACGTCGACGACTTGCGCACGGTGCGCGAGAGCGTCGTCGTGCCGGTGTCGATCGGCGTGCCGGGGCCGTTCGATGCGGCGCGCGATGATGCGTCGGGCGCCGCCATGCCGAAGTCGCTCGTGTCGAATACGTCGCTCGGCGATTTCCGCGTCGGCGTCGCGCCGGGCGTGGTCGGCAACGGCACGTTCGTGCTGTCCGCCGACGACGCGGCCGCGCTGAACGTGAAAGCGGGCGATCCGGTGCGCGTGCTGCCGCTCAAAGTCAAACAGGGATAACAGGAATCATGACGGAACTCTTCATCGACGGCGCCTGGATCGCAGGCACAGGCCCGGTTTTCGCTTCGCGCAACCCCGGCACCGACGAGATCGCCTGGCAGGGCGCGAGCGCGTCGGCGGCGGACGTCGATCGTGCGGTCGCGAGCGCGCGCCGTGCGTTCGCCGGCTGGTCCGCGCTTCATTTCGACGCGCGCGTCGCGATCGTCAAGCGCTTCGCCGAACTGCTGACCGAGCGCAAGGAAGCGATCGCGACCGCGATCGGCCGCGAGACGGGCAAGCCGCTGTGGGAAGCGCGCACCGAAGTCGCGTCGATGGCCGCGAAGGTCGGCATCTCGATCCAGGCGTATCAGGAGCGCACCGGCGAGAAACGCCAGGCGATGGCCGACGGCACCGCGGTGCTGCGCCACCGTCCGCACGGCGTCGTCGCGGTGTTCGGTCCGTACAACTTCCCGGGCCATCTGCCGAACGGCCATATCGTGCCCGCGCTGATCGCCGGCAACGCGGTCGTGTTCAAGCCGTCCGAGCTCGCGCCGGGCGTCGCGCGCGCGACCGTCGAAGTGTGGCAGGCGGCGGGGCTGCCCGAAGGCGTGCTGAACCTCGTGCAGGGCGAGAAGGACACCGGCGTCGCGCTCGCGAACCATCGGCAGATCGACGGGCTGTTCTTCACCGGCAGCTCGGACACCGGCACGCTGCTGCACCGGCAGTTCGGCGGCCGTCCGGAGATCGTGCTCGCGCTCGAGATGGGCGGCAACAACCCGCTCGTGATCGGCGAGGTCGAGGACATCGACGCGGCCGTCCATCACACGATCCAGTCGGCATTCCTGTCGGCGGGCCAGCGCTGCACGTGCGCGCGCCGGATCTTCGTGCCGAAGGGCGCGTACGGCGACCGCTTCGTCGCGCGCCTGGCCGACGTCACGTCGAAGATCACCGCCGACGTGTTCGACGCCGATCCGCAGCCGTTCATGGGCGCGGTGATCTCGGCGCGCGCGGCCGCGAAGCTCGTCGACGCGCAGGCGCGCCTCGTCGAGCAGGGCGCGAAGCCGATCATCGAGATGACGCAGCGCGATGCGCGCCTGGGCTTCGTGAACGCGTCGATCCTCGACGTGACCGACGTCGCGTCGCTGCCGGACGAGGAGCACTTCGGCCCGCTCGCGCAGATCGTCCGCTACGCGACGTTCGACGACGCGATCGCGCAGGCGAATGACACCGCGTTCGGGCTGTCGGCGGGCCTGCTCGCCGACGACGAGCGCGTATGGACGCACTTCCAGCGCACGATCCGCGCCGGCATCGTGAACTGGAACCGGCCGACGAACGGCGCGTCGTCGGCGGCGCCGTTCGGCGGCACCGGCCGCTCCGGCAACCACCGGCCGAGCGCGTATTACGCGGCCGACTACTGCGCGTACCCGATGGCGTCGGTCGAAAGCGCGCAACTGAGCATGCCCGCGAGCCTGTCGCCGGGCCTCCATTTCTGACCCAGGGGAACGACGATGAACGCAAAAGAAGCCAATTTCGATGGACTCGTCGGCCCGACGCACAACTACGCCGGGCTGTCGTTCGGCAACGTCGCGTCGCTGAACAACGAAAAGTCGGCCGCGAACCCGAAGGCCGCCGCGAAGCAGGGGCTGCGCAAGATGAAGCAGCTCGCCGATCTCGGCTTCGCGCAGGGCGTGCTGCCGCCGCAGGAACGGCCGTCGCTGCGCCTGCTGCGCGACCTCGGTTTCAGCGGCAAGGATGCGGACGTGATCGCGAAGGCCGCGAAGCAGGCGCCGGAAATGCTGGCCGCCGCGAGCTCGGCGTCCGCGATGTGGACGGCCAACGCGGCGACGGTGAGCCCGTCGGCCGACACGAGCGACGGCCGCGTTCACTTCACGCCGGCGAACCTGTGCAGCAAGCTGCATCGCGCGATCGAGCACGGCGCGACGCGCCGCACGCTCGCGACGATCTTCGCCGACGAGTCGCGCTTCGCGGTGCACGACGCGCTGCCGGGCACGCCGGCGCTCGGCGACGAAGGCGCGGCGAACCACACGCGCTTCTGCGCGGAGTACGGCAAGCCGGGCATCGAGTTCTTCGTGTACGGCCGCGCCGAATACCGGCGCGGGCCGGAGCCGAAGCGCTTCCCGGCGCGCCAGACGTTCGAGGCGAGCCGCGCGGTCGCGCATCGTCACGGGCTGCGCGAGGAAGGGGTCGTCTATGCGCAGCAGGATCCGGACGTGATCGACGCGGGCGTGTTCCACAACGACGTGATCGCGGTCGGCAACCGCGACACGCTGTTCTGCCACGAGCGCGCGTTCCTCGACAAGCAGGCGGTCTACGACACGCTGACGGCGTCGCTCGACGCGCACGGCGCGCGGATGAACGTGATCGAGGTGCCGGATGCGGCGGTCAGCGTCGCGGACGCGGTCGGCTCGTATCTGTTCAACAGCCAGCTTCTGTCGCGCGCCGACGGCTCGCAGGTGCTCGTCGTGCCGCAGGAATGCCGCGAGAACGCGAACGTCGCGCGCTACCTCGACTCGCTCGCCGCCGGCAACGGCCCGATCGACGAAGTGCTGGTGTTCGACCTGCGCGAGAGCATGAAGAACGGCGGCGGCCCGGCGTGCCTGCGCCTGCGCGTCGTGCTGAGCGACGCGGAGCGCGCGGCGGTCGGCGCGAACGTGTGGATCGACGACGCGCTGTTCGCGTCGCTCGACAACTGGATCGACAAGCACTACCGCGATCGCATCGCGCCGGAAGACCTCGCCGATCCGGCGCTGCTCGACGAGTCGCGTACCGCGCTCGACGCGCTCACGCAGATTCTGCGCGTCGGTTCGCTGTATGACTTCCAGCGCTGATTCCGCGATGCTCGGCGATTTTCTCGCGTTCACGCTGGCCGGCGATGCGCCGGCCGTGCGTGACGGCATCTGCGCGGATGGCGCGGTGCGCTGGCGGTGGCTCGGAGACGGCGTGCTCGTGCTCGAGCCCGCCGAGGCGGACGCATCGAACGCACTGGATGCACCGGATGCACGACGGGCGAGCGTGCTCGTGTCGGCTGGCGTGCACGGCGACGAGACCGCGCCGATCGAGCTGCTGTCGTTCATCGTGCGCGACATCGCGGCGGGGGCGTTGCGGCTCGCGTGCCGGCTGTGCATCGTGCTCGGCAATCCGCCGGCGATGCGCGCGGGCGACCGCTATCTCGACGACGACCTGAATCGCCTGTTCAGCGGCCGCCATGCGCAGTTCGCCGACAGCCGCGAGGCGCCGCGCGCCGCGCAGCTCGAAGCGGTCGCCGACGGGTTCTTCGACGACGCGTTCGGCGCGCGCTGGCACGTCGACATGCATACGGCGATTCGCGCGTCGGTGTTCGAGCAGTTCGCGCTGCTGCCGCACACGGGCACGCCGCCCGCGCGCGCGATGTTCGAATGGCTCGGCGACGCGCGCATCGCCGCGGTGCTGCTGCATACCGCGAAGGGCAACACGTACTCGCATTACACGGCCGAGCATTGCGGCACGCTCGCGTGCACGCTGGAGCTCGGCAAGGTCCGGCCGTTCGGCCAGAACGACCTGACGCGCTTCGCGGGCGCCGACCGCGCGGTGCGCCACCTCGTCGCCGGTGAGCCGCGCGGCGCCGGCGCCGGTGTCGATGCCGATGCCGATGTCGACGCACCCGGCGGCCATCCGCCGATGCCGCGCGTGTTCACCGTGATCGACCAGATCACCAAGCGCAGCGACGCGCTCGCGCTGCACGTCGCCGCGGACGTCGCGAACTTCACGCCGTTCGTGCGCGGCACACTGCTCGCCGAGGACGGCGACTACCGCTACATCGTGCGTCACGACGAGGAACGGATCGTGTTCCCGAACCCGAAGGTGAAGCCGGGCCTGCGTGCGGGCCTGCTCGTCGTCGACACGACGCGCGAGACGCTCGGCGCGCTCGTCTGATTGCGTATTTGCGACATCGTTTTTCAAGTTCGATCCGGCGCGCGATGCGCAGTGCAGCATCGCGGCCCGTCGGGCGCTTTGCCGCACCGGTGCGCGCGGGTTGGTACAATCGCGCCCCTGCGGCTGTTGCGCCGCATCAACGCGGCGAACCCGGTTTGTCCGGGAATTCTGGCGCTGCAATGATCGCCGCACATCAGTCGTTGTGATTGATCCGTTCGTACCGAGGAGAACCTAGATGAAGTTGAACTGGCGAAAAGTGGCCGCGCATGCGGTAGTGGCGGCGGCGGCCGCATCGGGCGTCGCGCACGCGGCGGATCTGAAGGAGATCCGCTTCGGCGTCGAGGCGTCGTATGCGCCGTTCGAATACAAGACGCCGGACGGCAAGCTGACCGGTTTCGACATCGACATCGGCAACGCGGTGTGCGCGAAGCTGAAGACGAAGTGCGTGTGGGTCGAGAACGATTTCGACGGGCTGATCCCGGCGCTGGAGGCGCGCAAGTTCGACGCGATCAACTCCGACATGACGATCACCGCGCAGCGCGAGCACGCGATCGACTTCACCGATCCGATCTACACGATCCCGAACCAGCTGATCGCGAAGAAGGGCAGCGGCCTGCTGCCGACGCCGCAATCGCTGAAGGGCAAGCGCGTCGGCGTGCTGCAGGGCACGATCCAGGAAACCTACGCGAAGAAGCGCTGGGCGCCGGTCGGCGTCGAAGTCGTGCCGTACCAGACGCAGGATCTCGCGTATGCCGATCTGCAGTCGGGTCGCCTGGACGCGACGTTCCAGGATTCGGAGGCGGCCGCGAAGGGCTTCCTGTCGAAGCCGCAGGGCGCGGGCTTCGCGTTCGCGGGCGGCACGGTCAGCGACGCCGAGATCCTCGGCTCGGGTGTCGGCTTCGGTCTGCGCAAGAACGACGCGCAACTGAAGACCGCGATCGATCAGGCGCTGAAGGCGCTGAAGGCCGACGGCACGATCGACAACCTCGCGAAGAAGTATTTCAGCGTGTCCGTTACGCTGAAGTAAGCATGATGGAATAAGCGCGGATCGATTCCGCCGCAGCACAAACCGGCCGCTGATGCGGCCGGTTTGCATTTGAGGAAGCGATGCGCGCGGAGCGGGGCGGCGAGCGGCCGCGTCGCCTACGCCGGGAAAAATCGGCCGAGTTCGCGCGCGAGCGCATTCAGCAGCGCCATCTCGTGCGGTTCGATCTTGCGCGGCGGCGCCGCGCCCGCCCAGTCGCCGTACAGCAGCGCGACCGTCGACGCGCCGGCGCGCACCGGCAGCAGCACGAATGCGTGCGCGTCGTCGAACGCGTCGCGATACCACGCGGGCAGGCGCCGCAGCATCTTCGGCTCGCGCGCCTGCTCGATGTAGATGCCGACCGAGTTGCCGATCGCGAGGTGGAACACGTCCGGCTCGAAGCGCTCGTCGAAGCGCAGCCGCGGCAGCGCGGCCTCGACGCCCGGGCCGAAGCCGACGCGCGCGGCGAACGTGTGGTCGTCGTGCCGCACGAACATCACGGTGCGCGTGAGCCCGAGGCCCGCGAGCAGGCTTTCCGACGCGAGCGCGAGCACCGGGCCGAGCATGTGCTCGGACGGCAGCGAGCGCAGATCCGCGAGACCCGCCTCGAGCGCGGCGTCGGGCTCGGCCCGCGCGCGCGCGATCGCGTCGGCGTTCGCGCGCAGCTCGACGATCTCGCGCAGCATCGTGTCGCTCGTCTCGTCGCGCGCGAGCCGGTCGGTGATCTCGACGAACGCGTCGCGATCGATCCCGAGCGTCGGGCCGTACTGCCGGGCGAGCGCGTCGATCCGCGCGTCGCGCTCCGGGTCCGGCGGCACGGTCAGCACGTCGGCGAGCGCCATCGCGCACTGGCTCACCGAGCGCAGCCAGCGCGCGTGCCGGTCCGCTTCGTCGTCGCCGGTCTCGTGCACGTCGCCGCGCGTCATCCCCGCGCGGATCGCGTCCGGCAGCCGCCAGCGCGACGCGGCCTCGCGCCCGATCTCCTCGAAGCTGACGCCGAGCACGTCGACGCTCGCCGTTTCGTCGTCGCCGTCGAGCTCGGCCGCGCGCTGGACGATCCGGCTCCATTCGCCGTCGAGATAGCAGACGACGAGCAGACGCCCGACCTGACGCATCAGCGTGCAGACGACCGCCTCCTCGCCGGAGCGCAGGTCCGCGCGCGTGGTCAGGTTGCGCGCGACGCGGCCGGACAGCAGCACGCGGTTCAGCTCGAGCTTGGCGTCGATGCGCCGCGCGGCGCTTTGATGAAAATGGTCGACGATTTTCAGCCCGACGACGAGATGGCCGACCGCGTCCATCCCGAGCACCATCAGCGCGCGGGTCACGGTCGTGATGTTGCCGCCGAACGCCATGTACATCGCCGAGTTCGCGAGCTTCAGCACCTTCTGCGTCAGCGCGAAGTCCGACAGCACGACGCGCGCGAGCCCGGCGAGGTCGAGGTCGTCGTCGTGCATCGCGGTCATCGTCGCGCGCAACGATTCGGACAGCAGCGGGAAGTCGCCGCGCTCGCTCATGCGCGACCAGAGTCGGTCGAGGGTCGTCGGAGCGGGGGAGGTCAGCGTCGACATACGGAATTCCGCGGGCGTGGGCTCACTGCAGATGCAGTTGCCGCGCCTCGAAGCGCTGCGCGAGTTCGTCCGACGGCAGCGCGCGGCACACGAGCCAGCCCTGGATGTGGTCGCACCCCATCTCGGTCAGCAGCTCGCGCTGCGCCTCCGTCTCGACGCCCTCGGCGACGAGCTCGAGCTCGAGCGTGCGCGCGATGCCGACGACGGCCGACACGATCGCGCGGTCGTTGCGCGACGTCAGCAGGTTCTCGACGAAGCTGCGGTCGATCTTCAGCTTCGCGAGCGGGAAGCGCTGCAGGTACGCGAGGCTCGAATAGCCGGTGCCGAAGTCGTCGACCGCGAAGCGCAGCCCGAGATCGGTGAGCTCCTCGAGCAGCAGCTTCGCGTGGGCCGGATCGTGGATCAGCAGGCTTTCGGTGATCTCGAGCACGATCCGGTGCGGATCGACGCCGGTCAGCGCGATCGCCTCGCGCACGCTCTGCGTGAAGCGCGGATCGCGGAACTGCTGCGGCGACACGTTGACCGCGACGTACTGCAGCGCGAGGCCCTGGCGGTCCCACGCGACGAGCTGCATGCACGCGGCCTTCAGCACCCAGTTGCCGAGATAGTTGATGAGCCCGGTCGATTCGGCGAGCGGGATGAACGTCGCGGGCGGCACGAGCCCGTGCACCGGGTGGCGCCAGCGGATCAGCGCCTCGACGCCGGCCACCGCGCCCGACTGGCTGTGCGTGATCGGCTGGAAGTGCAGCGAGAATTCGCCGTTGCGCACGCCGTCGTACAGGTCGGCTTCGAGCTTCAGGCGCTCGGCGTCGGTCGAATCGTCGTTCGGCACGTGGAACGCGAGCGCGTTGCCGCCCGACGCCTTCGCCTGCGCGAGCGCCTGGTCGGCGCGGCGCAGCAGCGGGCTGTGGTGCTGCGCGCGCTTCGGCGCGTGGCGCTCGTCCGGCGGATACAGCGCGACACCGACGCTCGCGGACAGGTGCACCGGCTGTCCCGCATACACGTACGGGCTGCGCACCGCGGCCTGCAGCCGGCGGCCGAGCGCGCCCGCGGCGTCGGCCGCGTGCGTGCGCGTCGGCGCGCTGAACACGACCGCGAACTTGTCGCTCGCGACGCGCGCGAGCTGCTCGCCCGGCCCGATCTGCGCCTGCAGCCGCTGTGCGGTCTCGCGCAGCAGCGCGTCGCCGGCGTCGTAGCCGAGCGCGCGGTTGATCCGCTGATAGTCGTCGAGGTCGAGCAGCAGCAGCGCGGCGCTCGCGCCGGCCTCGTCGGCCAGTTGCTGCGCGCGCATCAGCGCGGGCACGAGCGCGGACAGGTTGTCGAGCCCGGTCATCGGGTCGTGATGCATCTCGTATGTGAGGCGCGCTTCGAGCGCGCGCCACGACGACACGTCGAACGCGGCGATCGCGTAGCCGTCGACGCCGCCGTGGCGGCTCTTGACCACGCGCAGCTCGACGTCGAGCGGATAGGTCAGCGACTTGACGATGCACATCGCCGCCTTCTCGACCTGGCCGGACAGCGCGGCGCGCGCGAGCAGACCGTCGAGCGCGGCGTTATCCTGTTCGGCGATGAGGTCGCGCAGCGTCAGCGTATGCAGGTAGTCGCGGTGGTAGCCGATGAAGCGCAGGCTCGCATCGGACACGTACAGGAAGCGCAGGTCGCGATCGACGTGCGCGAGGAAATCGACGCCGCCGACCGTCTGCTCGAGCCACTGACGGACGGTGTCGTCCTGACGGGGCGCGCCGGCGCGAGCGGGCATCAACGCGCCGCCCGACCAGGCGAAGCGGCGCAGCCGGTCAAGGGCATTGCGCCAGGCGCCCTGAAGCGGCGTCTGTTTCCGGATGGCTTGCATGTCGGCGAACGTGTTGGGCTGAAATCGGTCGATGGATTCAATAACGGCGCGGCGCGCGTATTCTTGAACTGGCGCGTGAGTGGGTGCTCGAACCGGTTCAAGCACTGGCGGCCCGCGAGTGGCCGGATGGCCTTGCGAGGGTTCCGGCGTCGAACCCCCGGCGCGGCGTGCATCGAGGCTGACTTTATACGAGACGAGGACGTAGATGAAGCGAAAACTGATCGGATGTGTGGCGGCGGCGCTCGTCGCCGGGTATGCGCTCACCGCGCACGCGGTGCTGAAGCCCGGCGATCCCGCCCCGGATTTCACGACGCAGGCGTCGCTGGGCGGCAAGACGTATTCGTATTCGCTCGCGGACGCGCTGAAGCGCGGCCCGGTCGTGCTCTATTTCTACCCGGCCGCGTTCACGAAGGGCTGCACGATCGAGGCGCACGAATTCGCGGAGGCGGTCGATCGCTACAAAGCGTACGGCGCGACGGTGATCGGCGTGTCCGCCGACGACATCGGCACGCTGACGAAGTTTTCCGTCAGCGAGTGCCGCAGCAAGTTCCCGGTCGCGGCCGATCCGGATACGAAGATCATCCGCGAATACGATGCGAAGCTGCCGGCGATCGAGCGCGCGAACCGCGTGTCGTACGTGATCTCGCCGGAAGGGAAGATTTTGTATGAATACACGAGCCTGTCGCCGGACAAGCACGTCGAGAACACGCTCGAGGCCGTGAAGGCGTGGGCGGCGACGCATCAGACGCAGGCGCAGCCCCAGTAGCGGGAATGGGCGGCCCGGCGCGCGGGCCGCCGAAACGAAGGCGAGGTCGGGCCGTCGAAACGAAGGCGAGGGCGGGCGGCTATGCGCGCAGCGCCTGCTCGATCGCCATGGTGCCGCCGACGAAGCCGATCGTCTTTCTCGACACGCCGAGCTTGATCGTCTCGATCGCGGCCCACGCGACGTCCTGGCGGGACACGGGCGGCAGGTTGTCGAGCCGGTCCTCGGCGAGCGCGATCATCCCGACGCCGGGGCTGTCCGACAGCGGGCCGGGGCGCAGGATCACGTAGTCGACGCCCGACGCGATCACGCAGTCGTCGCCCTCGCGCTTCATCTCCGAATAGTGGCGCAGGATCTCCGGGCTGCGCTCGGGCCAGTACGCGGTGAGCGAGCTGATCACGACCAGCTTCTGCACGTTGCAGGCGAGCGCGTACCCGGCGGCGCGCGCGACCGCGTCGCGGTCGATCTGCTCCTCCTCGGCCGCGCCGTCGGATTCCGCGGAGCCGGCCGCGTAGATCGCGTGCGTGATGCCCTGGAACGCGCCGGAGAAGTCGCCCGTCAGGTCGGCCACGATCACCTTCGCGCCGGGCAGCGTGTAGTCCGGCCGGCGCACGAGCGCGGTCACTTCGAAATCGGGCTGTTTGAGCAGCAGATCCGCCACCGCCTGGCCGGTGCGGCCCGCCGCGCCAATCACCAGTACCTTCATCGTCATGAAACCACTCCTTGCTCGATGCGTCGCCTACCCAGATGGGGACGGACGACTGTTACTCAAGTGTATGTCGAATCGGCGGCGCGGCAGTCAGGGGAAATAGGGAGGGGGTCGGGCACGCGCCGCCGCCGGGAATGCGCGGCAACCGGCTATCATGTGCGCAATTCATCACAGAGACGCCGCGCGTTCGGTGACGCAGCGGCCAACCGGCTGGAGCATTCATGGCATTACCGTTAGATAACGTCAGCATGGCGGTGTTCTGCGACTTCGAGAACGTCGCGCTCGGCGTGCGCGACGCGAAGTACGAGAAGTTCGATATCCAGCCGGTGCTGGAAAGGCTGCTGCTGAAGGGCAGCATCGTCGTGAAGAAGGCGTATTGCGACTGGGAGCGCTACAAGGGCTTCAAGGCCGCGATGCACGAGGCGAGCTTCGAGCTGATCGAGATTCCGCACGTGCGCCAGTCGGGCAAGAATTCGGCCGACATCCGGCTCGTCGTCGACGCGCTCGACCTGTGCTACACGAAGTCGCACGTCGACACGTTCGTGATCATCAGCGGCGACTCGGACTTCTCGCCGCTCGTGTCGAAGCTGCGCGAGAACGCGAAGAAGGTGATCGGCGTCGGCGTGAAGCAGTCGACGTCGGACCTGCTGGTCGCGAACTGCGACGAGTTCATTTTCTACGACGACCTCGTGCGCGAGCAGCAGCGCGCGCTCGCGAAGCGCGAGGCGCGCGTGGGCAACGGCGCGAAGCGGCCCGCGGACGAGCACGGCCGCAAGCCCGAGATGGAAGCGCGCCGGGCCGAGGCGATCGCGCTCGCGGTCGAGACGTTCGATGCGCTTGCGTCGGAGCGCGACGACGTCGGCAAGATCTGGGCGTCGGTGCTGAAGAGCGCGATCAAGCGCCGCAAGCCGGATTTCAACGAGTCGTATTACGGATTCCGCGCGTTCGGCAACCTGCTCGACGAGGCGCAGGCGCGTGGCCTGCTCGAAGTCGGCCGCGACGACAAGTCCGGCGCGTTCGTGTCGCGTGCGCGGCAGGCGGCGGCCGAGGCGGGCATCGAGGCCGATGCGACGGGCGGGGTGGCCGAGCACGGGCCGGCCGAGCACGGGCGTCGTCATGGGCGGCATCACGCGCCGCGTCGCGATGAGCCTGCGGTGGCGGTGGAGGCGGTGACGGCGGTGACGGCGGTGGCCGAAGCGGCGGGCGAGGTCGAGTCCGCGCATCCGGCCGCCGCGCCGGCGCCGGTCGCGCAACGCGAGGCGGACCACGCCGACGCGCACGAGCCGCAGCACGCACAGCACGTGCTGCACGAAGAGAAGAAGGACGACCGCAAGCGCGCGCGCAAGAGCCCGGCGAAGAAGGCCGGCGTGAAGAAAGGCGACGGGAAGAAGGCCGGCGCGAAGCATGCGGGCCCGAAAGACGCCGAGGCGACCCATACCGATGCGGCCGCCGAGCCGGCGCCCGCTGCCGGCGCTGCCCCCGCGGAAGCCGCACCGGCCGACACCGCACCCGCCAAGCCCGCGCGCAAATCGGCGCCGCGCGCCCGGCGTCCGCGCAAGGCCGCGCCCGCGGACGCATAACGGACACGTCAACGACGCGAGCCGGGCTTCCACCCGGCTCGCCTCCCGTTTCATCGTCGCCCGCGCCCGGCGCGGTCTACGCGCCGGCGATCGCCGTCATTCCCCGGTCATCGCCGCGCCGCCCGACGCGCGGCGCTCGCGGCGCTTCTCGACCCGCACCCGCAGCCGGTCCATGTACAGATACACGACCGGCGTCGTGAAGAGCGTCAGCATCTGCGACACGATCAGGCCGCCGGCGATCGCGATCCCGAGCGGCGCGCGCAGCTCGGAGCCGTCGCTGTGCCCGAACGCGAGCGGCAGCGCGCCGAGCAGCGCCGCCATCGTCGTCATCATGATCGGCCGGAAGCGCAGCAGGCACGCCTCGTGGATCGCGTCGAACGGCGAGCGGCCGCGCCGCGTCGCGTCGATCGCGAAGTCGACCATCATGATCGCGTTCTTCTTCACGATGCCGATCAGCAGAATCACGCCGATCAGCGCGATGATGCTGAACTCGGTCTTGAACAGCAGCAGCGCGAGCAGCGCGCCGACGCCCGCCGACGGCAGCGTCGACAGGATCGTGATCGGGTGGATGTAGCTCTCGTACAGGATCCCGAGCACGATGTAGACGGCCGCGAGCGCCGCGAGGATCAGCACCGGCTGATCCTTCAGCGATTGCTGGAACGCCTGCGCGGTGCCCTGGAAGCTGCCCTGGATCGTCGGCGGCATGCCGATCTCGGCCATCGTCTGATAGATCACCTGGGTCGCCTTCGACAGCGACACGCCCGGCGGCAGGTTGAACGAGATCGTCGTCGCGACGAACAGGCCCTGGTGGTTGACCGCGAGCGGCGTCGTGCTCGGGCCGAACGTCGCGATCGCCGATAGCGGCACCATCGACTCCTGCGACGTCGACACCGCCGCGCCCGACGACGCGCTCGACTTCCCGCTCGCCGCGATCGCGTTCATCGCCTGGTTGCGCGCGGAGTCGGCCGCGATCGCGGCGGCGCTCTGCGCGGCCGTGCCGGCCGTCGACGTGCCCGCCGACGTCGACACGAACGTGCCGGCGGCCGCGTTCGTCGTCTGCGCGCCGCTCGCGCTGCCGCCCGCCGTGCTGATCCAGATCTCGTTCAACATCTCGGGGCTTTGCCAGTACTGCGGCGCGACTTCCATCACCACGTGATACTGGTTCAGTGGGTTATAGATCGTCGAGACCTGGCGCTGGCCGAACGCGTCGTATAGCGTATTGTCGATCTGCGCGGGCTTGATGCCGAGCCGCGACGCGGTCGAGCGGTCGATCGTCACCATCGACTCGAGGCCGCCTTGCTGCTGGTCGGAGTTCACGTCCGCGAGCTCGGTGCGCTTCTGCAGCGCCTCGGTCAGGATCGGCCCCCACTTGTACAGGTCGGCGCTCGAATCGCCGAGCAGCGTGAACTGGTACTGCGCGTTGCTGACGCGGCCGCCGACGCGGATGTCCTGCGCGGCCTGCAGGAAGGTCGACGCGCCCGCGACGTTCGACAGCGGCCCGCGAAGCTGCTGGATCACCTGGTCGGCGGTCAGCTTGCGCACGCTGCGGTCGTTCAGCGTGACGAACATGAAGCCCGAGTTCGTCTGCGAGCCGCCGGTGAAGCCCGCGACGCTCTTCACGTTCCGGTTCTGCTGCACGATCCGCATCATCTCGGAGAACTTGAGCTTCATCGCCTGGAACGACGTGCTCTGGTCGGCGCGGATCCCGCCGATCATCAGGCCCGTGTCCTGCTGCGGGAAAAAGCCCTTCGGCACGACGATATACAGATACACGTTCAGTCCGATCGTCGCGATCAGGATCATCAGCACGAACAGCGAATGGCGCAGCGCCCATGACAGCGCGCGCTCGTAGCCGTGCTGCATCCGCGTGAACGCGCGCTCGAGCCAGCGCGCGAAGCGGCCTTCCTCTTGCGGATTGTGCACGTCGGCCAGCAGGCGCGCGCACATCATCGGCGTGACGGTCAGCGACACCGCGAGCGACACCGTGATCGCGAGCGACAGCGTCAGCGCGAACTCGCGGAACAGCCGCCCGACGATCCCGCCCATCAGCAGGATCGGCAGGAACACCGCGACGAGCGACAGGCTCATCGACAGCACCGTGAAGCCGACCTCGCGCGCGCCGTCGAACGCGGCCTGCAGCCTCGGCGTGCCGTTCTCGATATGGCGCGAGATGTTCTCGAGCACGACGATCGCATCGTCGACGACGAAGCCCGTCGCGACGATCAACGCCATCAGCGACAGGTTGTCGATCGAGTAGTTGAGCAGATACATCGCGCCGAACGTGCCGATGATCGAGATCGGCACCGCGACCGACGGAATCAGTGTCGCGCGGGCGTTGCGCAAGAACAGGAACACGACCATCACGACGAGCGAGATCGCGATCAGCAGCGTGCGCTCGGTGTCGCGCAGCGACGCGCGGATCGTCGTCGAGCGGTCGAGCACCGGCGTCACGACGATGTCGGCGGGCAGCGCGGCGGTGAGCTGCGGCAGCGCCGCGCGGACGCGATCGATCGTCTCGATGATGTTCGCGCCGGGCGAGCGGTACAGGATCAGCAGCACCGCACGCTGGCCGTTCGACAGGCCGAGGTTGCGCAGATCCTCGACCGAGTCGACGATGTCACCGACGTCCGACAGTTTGACCGCCGCGTTGTTGCGATACGCGACGACGAGGTCGCGGTATTGCGACGCCTGCGACGCCTGGTCGTTCGTATACAGCTGGAAGTGCTGCGGGCCGAACTCGATCGCGCCCTTCGGGCTGTTCGCGTTCGCGGATGCGAGCGCCGCGCGCACGTCCTCGAGCCCGATCCCGTAGTGGAACAGCGCGTGCGGCTGCAGTTCGATGCGCACCGCGGGGTTCGCGGAGCCGCTGACGTTCACCTGGCCGATCCCGTCGACTTGCGACAGCGACTGCTCGAGCACCGTGGACGCCGCGTCGTAGAGCCGCGCGGGCGGCTCGGTTTCCGACGTCAGCGACAGGATCATGATCGGCGAGTCGGACGGGTTGACCTTGTGGTAGGTCGGGTTGCTCTTCAGGCTCGCGGGCAGGTCGGCGCGCGCCGCGTTGATCGCGGCCTGCACGTCGCGCGCGGCGCCGTCGATGTCGCGGCTCAGGTCGAACTGCAGCGTGATCCGTGAATTGCCGACCGTGCTCGACGACGTCATTTCGGTCACGTCGGCGATCGTGCCGAGGTGTCGCTCGAGCGGGCTCGTCACGCTGGTCGCAACCGTGTCGGGGCTCGCGCCCGGCAGCGACGCCTGCACCGAGATCGTCGGAAAGTCGACCTGCGGCAGCGGCGACACCGGCAGCTTGATGAACGCGAAGATCCCCGCGAGCGCGACGCCGAGCGCGAGCAGCGTCGTCGCGACGGGGCGGGTGATGAATGGGCGGGAGAGGTTCATCGATCAGGCATCCGTGCTCGGACCGGCCGCGGAGCCGCTGCGCTCGAACCAGCCGCGCACGCGGCGCGCGAGCGCGTCGAAAGCGAGATAGATCACGGGCGTCGTAAACAGCGTCAGCACCTGCGACACGATCAGCCCGCCGGCGATCGCGAGGCCGAGCGGCTTGCGCAGCTCGGAGCCCGCGCCGGAGCCGACGATCAGCGGCACCGCGCCGAGCAGAGCGGCCAGCGTCGTCATCAGGATCGGCCGGAAGCGCAACAGGCACGCCTGATAGATCGCCTCGCGCGGCGGCTTGCCTTCCGAGCGCTCGGCCTCGAGCGCGAAGTCGATCATCATGATCGCGTTCTTCTTCACGATGCCGATCAGCAGCACGATCCCGATGATCCCGATGATGTCGAGATCGTGGCCGGTCACCATCAGCGCGAGCAGCGCGCCGATGCCGGCCGACGGCAGCGTCGACAGGATCGTCACCGGGTGGATGTAGCTCTCGTACAGCACGCCGAGCACGATGTACATCGTGACGATCGCCGCGAGCAGCAGGAACAGCTGGTTCGACAGCGATGCCTGGAACGCGAGCGCCGCGCCCTGGAAGCGGGTCTGGAACGACGCGGGCAGGCCGATGTCCTTCTCGGCCGCGTCGATCGCCTTCACCGCCTCGCCGAGCGATGCGCCCGGCGCGAGGTTGAACGAGATCGTCGTCGACGGGAACTGCGACAGGTGCGACACGAGCAGCGGCGACGCCTGCTCGCGGAACGTCGCGATCGCCGACAGCGGCACCTGGCCGCCGCCCGCGGACGGCAGGTACAGGCTGTTCAGCGATTGCGCGTAGTGTTCCAGCTTCGGCTCGGATTCGAGGATCACGCGGTACTGGTTCGACTGCGTGAAAATCGTCGACACGATACGCTGGCCGAACGCATCGTACAGCGCGTTGTCGACGGTCGCGGGCGTGATCCCGAAGCGCGCGGCGCTCGCGCGGTCGATCTCGATGTAGACCGACTGGCCGCTGTCCTGCAGGTCGGTCGCGACGTCGGCGAGCGACGATTCCTGCTTCAGCCGCGACACGAGCTTCGGCACCCACGTCGAGAATTCCGTCACGTTCGGGCTCGTCAGCATGAACTGGTACTGCGTCGGGCTCACCGTCGAATCGATCGTCAGATCCTGCACCGGCTGCATGTAGAGCGAGATGCCCGGCACGTTCGCGACGCGCTGCTGCAGGTCGCGGATGATGTCGGTCGCGGTCTCGCTGCGTTCGTCGCGTGCCTTCAGGTTGATCAGCATCCGGCCGCTGTTCAGCGTGATGTTCGTGCCGTCGACGCCGATGAACGACGTCAGGCTGTCGACGTTCGGATCCTTCAGGATCTCGGTCGCGAGCTGCTGCTGCCGCTCGGCCATCGCGCCGTACGAGATCGACTGCGGCGCCTGCGTGATCGCCTGGATCAGCCCGGTGTCCTGCGACGGGAAGAAGCCCTTCGGAATCTCGACGTACAGCACGCCGGTGAGGACGAGCGTCAGCACCGCGACGACGAGCGTCGCGCGCTGCCGGTTCAGCACCCACTCGAGCGCGACCGCGTACTTCGCGATCACGCGGTCGATCACCTGGTGTACGCGCGCCTCGAAGCGGTGGCTCTCGGGCGGCGGCGTGTGGCGCAACAGCTTCGCGCACATCATCGGCACGAGCGTCAGCGACACGACGGCCGAGATCACGATCGTCACCGCGAGCGTGATCGCGAACTCGTGGAACAGGCGCCCGACGACGTCGCCCATGAACAGCAGCGGAATCAGCACCGCGATCAGCGATACCGTCAGCGAGATGATCGTGAAGCCGATCTGCTTCGAGCCCTTCAACGCAGCCTCGAGCGCGGAGTCGCCCGCCTCGACGTAGCGCGAGATGTTCTCGATCATCACGATCGCGTCGTCGACGACGAAGCCGGTCGCGATCGTCAGCGCCATCAGCGACAGGTTGTTCAGCGAGAAGCCGCACAGATACATGACCGCGAGCGTGCCGATCAGCGACAGCGGCACGGACAGGCTCGGGATGATCGTCGCGTAGACGTTCGCGAGGAACAGGTACATCACGAGCACGACGAGCGCGACCGCGAGCCCGAGCTCGAGCTGCACGTCCTGCACGGCCGCGCGGATCATCGTCGTGCGGTCGGTGACGATCTGCACGTCGAGCGCGCTCGGCAGCGCCTGCTGCAACTGCGGCAGCAGCGCCTTGATCGCGTCGACGGTCTGGATCACGTTCGCGCCCGGCTGGCGCTGCACGTTCAGGATGATCGCCGGCTCCGAATCGACCCATGCGCCGAGCTTCGTGTTCTCCGAGCCGTCGACGATCTTCGCGACGTCGGTCAGCATCACCGGGCGCCCGTTCTTGTACGCGACGACCGCGCTCTGGTACTGGTCCGCGCTCGTCAGCTGGTCGTTCGCGTTGATCGTGTACGCGCGCGTCGGGCCGTCGAAGTTGCCCTTCGGCGTGTTCACGTTCAGGTTCGAGATCGTCGTGCGCAGGTCGTCGAGGTTCAGCCCGTACTGCGCGAGCGCGGTCGGGTTCGCCTGGATCCGCACGGCCGGGCGGTTGCCGCCCGACAGGCTCACGAGGCCGACGCCCGCGACCTGCGAGATCTTCATCGCGAGCCGCGTGTCCGCGAGATCCTGCACCTGCGTGAGCGGCAGCGTCTTCGACGTGACCGCGAGCGTCAGCACCGGCGCGTCGGCCGGGTTCACCTTCGCGTAGATCGGCGGCGCAGGCAGGTCGGACGGCAGCAGATTGCCGGCCGCGTTGATCGCGGCCTGCACTTCCTGCTCGGCGATGTCGAGCGGCAGGTCGAGGCTGAACTGCAGCGTGATCACCGACGCGCCCGCCGAGCTCTGCGACGACATCTGGTTCAGCGACGGCATCTCGCCGAACTGCCGCTCGAGCGGCGCCGTCACCGACGACGTCATCACCTCGGGGCTCGCGCCGGGATAGAAGGTCTGCACCTGGATCGTCGGATAGTCGACCTCGGGCAGCGCCGCGAGCGGCAGGAACCGCAGCGCGACGAAGCCGGCCAGCATGATCGCCGCCATCAGCAGCGCCGTGCCGACCGGCCGGAGAATGAACAGGCGGGACGGATTCATCGGGTGGCCCGCACGTTATTGGCCGCTTGCTTGCGACGCACCCGAGCGGTGCTGGCCGTGATGGCCGCCTTTCACGCCCGATGCGCCCGATGCGGCGCCCGCGCCGGATGCGCCGGATGCGCCGGATGCGCCCCGCGCGCCGGACGCACCTTTAGGCTTGTCGGCCGGAATCGTGATTTTCGAGCCTTCGCGCAGGCGGTCGGAGCCGTCGGTGACGACGCGCTCGCCGATCGCGAGCCCGCTCGCGATGCTCGTGCGCTCGCCGTCGACCGGGCCGACCTTGACCTTGCGCACCGTGACCGTGTTGTCGGGCTTCACGACGTAGACGAACGTGCCGATCGAGCCGGTCAGCACCGCGGCGGTCGGCACGATCGTCGCGTCGTGGATCGTGTCGACGAGCAGGCGCGTGTTCACGAACTGATTCGGGAACAGCAGCCCGCCCTTGTTGTTGAACGTCGCGCGCAGCTTGACCGTGCCGGTCGACGTGTCGATCTGGTTGTCGACGGTCTCGAGCGAGCCGGTTTCGAGCGGCGCCGAGTTGTCGCGGTTGTACGCGGTGACCGACAGCTTCCGGTCCCCGTTCATCTGCGTCAGGATCTGCGGGAGATTGTCTTCCGACGTCGTGAAGATCACGCTCATCGGCTGAAGCTGCGTGATCACGACGAGGCCGTTCGTGTCGCCCGGCGTCACATAGTTGCCCGGATCGACCTGGCGCAGGCCGACGCGGCCCGACACCGGCGCGGTGATCCGCGCGTACACGAGGTTCAGCTTCGCGGAGGCGACGGCCGCGTCGTCGGTCTGCACCGTGCCTTCGTACTGCTTGACGAGCGACGCCTGCGTGTCGGCGGTCTGGCGCGCGATCGAATCCTGCGCGAGCAGCGTCTGGTAGCGTTTCAGGTCGAGCCGCGCGGTCGCGAGCAGCGCCTGGTCGCGCGCGAGCGTGCCCTGCGCATTCTCGAGCGCGTTCTGGTACGGGCGCGGGTCGATCTGCGCGAGCACGTCGCCTTTCTTGACGAACTGGCCTTCCTGGAAATCGACCGACTGCAGGTAGCCGGAGAGCTGCGTCTTCACGGTGACGTTCGCGAGCGGGGTCACGGTGCCGAGCGCGGACAGCACGATCGGCATGTCGCCCTGCGCCGCGGCCGCGACCTGGACCGGCTGCGGCACGTTCGCCATCGCGGCCGGGCCGCCGTGGCGACGGCCGCCGCTCGCTGCGCTCGCGCCGGAGGCGCCGGTGGCGCCCGATGCGCCGCCGGGCGTGCTGCTCTTCCACGGATGCCACCAGAGCAGCCCGCCGATCACGATGATCGCGATCGCACCGGCGACCAGCTTGCGGCGCGGGCGCGGCTCGGCGGAGTGGGGGGGCGCAGGATCCTGCGAGGGGGGCGTGGGCTTGTGCTGGTTGTCCATCGTATCGGTCTGGATGACGGCGCGGCGCGCCACGAGGGGCGGCGGGCTGCTTGTGCCTGAAGCGGCCGGGCGGCCAGGGCCGCCGACCCGCGCGGGAAAAGAACGGCGTGCGCCGCTCTCGACGGCGTAACGATGGGCATGATCCTACGTCCCGTCCCCGTTATAGTCCAGCGATCTATCTTTCAACCAGTTACTGTCGTTACAGAATGCACGCGCGCGCGGTGTCAGATGCCGTTGCGCCGCGCGGGCGTGCCGCCGATCTCGCGCGTGATCTTCGCGATGCATTCGTGCAGCGCCGGCACGCCGTGATCGCGCAGCCACGTTTCGGTGCATTGGCTCGACGCGCCGCCGCAATTGACCGCGTAGCGCTGCCCGGACGGACCGACGAAGCCGCCGGCGATCGCGTTCAGCCCTTCGTACCACTCGCCGAGCGCGATGGTGTGCCCGAAGCGCGCCGCTTCGTCGAGCGACGGGTTGAGCCGCGCGACGATGTGCGGCCAGTCGTTGCCGGCCGAGATCTGCAGCGCGCCGAGCAGCTCCTGGCGATCCGCGTCGTCGAGCGCCGCGAGGTACGCGCGCCCGACCGCCGTGCGCGCGATGTCCATCCGCGAGCCGATCTCGAGACGCGTGACGAGCACCGCCGAGCGGGGCCGGATCACTTCGATCGCGACCATGTCGAGCCGGTCGCGGACCGCGAGGTGGACGGACAGCGACGTGCGCTCCGCGAGCTCGACGAGAAACGGCCGCGAGCGGGCGCGGACGTCGAAGTTGCGCAGGAAGCCGTGGCTCAGCTCGAGCACCGACGCGGTGAGCACGAAGCGTTCGCTGTCGGGCAGGCGGAACAGGAAGCCGGCGCTGACGAGCGTCGACGTGATCCGCGAGATCGTCGGCTTCGGGATGCCGGTCTGTTCGGTCAGCTCGCGGTTGCTGACGGGAGCGTCCGCGGCGGCGATGCGCCGCAGCACGGCGAGGCCGCGCGACAGCGCCGCGATTTCGTCGGTCGACGAATCGCGATCGCCACGGTCGCGCGGCTGAGGAAAATTGACTGATGTCGACACAGGAACTCTCGTTTTTCGAAACTCTATTTCAATTTCGTCAGAATTGTACGGCTGTTGCCAACGCATGCACGGTGTTCGGCCCATGTGGGCACGCGATGAAATTTGCCGGCCACTCATTAGATTTATTAGGAAAACTCTGGCGTTGCGCTGCTACAACCGATGCCTGCTCGTACAATTTCCGCTTGACTTGTCGGATGGAAACAGAAACAATGTCTCATGTTTTCGAAACATCGTTTCGTGCCACAGGTTATAACGGTCTCGGTACAACGGTGCTTCGCGCAGTCTCTCAGGTTCTAGCACGGCCCTCGGAATGGCTAGAACTTTTTTAGCGCCACGGTTCTCCGTGGCGCTTTTTTTTGTTCCGCCGCCGGAGCGTGCCAACTGCGTATTATCGCCTGCGCCGCGCGCCGGGAACGCGAAATTGCGGGATTTGCAACATTGTTTCGAAATCCCTGCGGCGTCGTGGCTTGTGCGAGGTGGGTGCGAGGGCGCACGAGGTGCGCGTGAGGTGCGCGGGTTCGGCCCGGCGGCGCGGCGCGCCACCGGGCGCGCCGCGTGCGGGTCAGTCGCGTTCGGGGGTGGCCGAAATCCGGTGGATCGACAGGTCCGCGCCGTCGAATTCCGCTTCCTGGTCGAGCCGCAGCCCGACGGTCGCCTTCAGTGCACCGTAGACGGCCGTGCCGCCCGCAAGTGCGATCGCGATCCCGCCGAGCGTGCCGATCAACTGCGACGCGAACGACACGCCGCCGAGCCCGCCGAGCGCGGGCAGCCCGAACACGCCGGCCGCGATGCCGCCGAGCGCGCCGCACATCCCGTGCAGCGGCCACACGCCGAGCACGTCGTCGATCCGCCATTTGTTCTGCACGCACGTGAACATCGCGACGAACAGCGCGCCGGCGATCGCGCCCGTCACCAGCGCACCGAGCGGGTGCATCACGTCGGAGCCCGCGCAGACCGCGACGAGCCCCGCGAGCGGCCCGTTGTAGGTGAAGCCCGGGTCGTTGCGGCCCGCGAGCCACGCGGCGAGCGTGCCGCCGACCATGGCCATCAGCGAGTTCACCGCGACGAGGCCGCTGATCTTGTCGAGCGTCTGCGCGCTCATCACGTTGAAGCCGAACCAGCCGACCGCGAGCACCCAGCCGCCGAGCGCGAGGAACGGGATGTTCGACGGCGGATGCGCGGCGATGCGGCCGTCCTTGCCGTAGCGCCCATGGCGCGCGCCGAGCAGCAGCACCGCGGGCAGCGCGATCCAGCCGCCGAACGCGTGCACGACGACCGAGCCCGCGAAATCGTGGAACGGCGCGCCGAACGCGTGCGTGAGCCACGCCTGCACGCCGAACCTGCCGTTCCACGCGATGCCTTCGAAGAACGGATACACGAAGCCGACGATCACGAGCGTCGCGACGAGTTGCGGATTGAACTTCGCGCGCTCCGCGATGCCGCCCGAGATGATCGCCGGGATCGCGGCCGCGAACGTCAGCAGGAAGAAGAAGCGCACGAGCGCATAGCCGCTGTGCTGCGACAGCGTGCCGATGTCGTCGAAGAACTCGACGCCGTACGCGATCGTATAGCCGATGAAGAAATACGCGATCGTCGACACCGAGAAGTCGACCAGGATCTTCACGAGCGCGTTGACCTGGTTCTTCTTGCGCACGGTGCCGAGTTCGAGGAACGCGAAGCCTGCGTGCATCGCCAGCACCATCACGGCGCCGATCAACAGGAACAGCGTGTCCATGCCCGATTTCAGATCATTCATCCGATGCTTCCTCGCTCAAAAAATGGGCATGAAATGCAAAAATCGGGCCAACTCGGTGAATCGACGCGTGGAAATGGTGCGACATGCGTCGTGACGGGGCTTCGCGCGAGGGGCGCGGAGAGCGGGCCGCAAGCGTGCGACGCGCGGGCGGTGCTGATGGCACGTTTGTGGTGCCGCAACGCTCCCATATGGTGCGCACGATTGCACGCAGATGGCGCGCGAGCGATGCGCGCCGTTCGGCGGCGTATCATCGTTGCTATGATGAATAGCGAAGCCGCCCGTCGCGCGGCTCGAGGACCCAGATGAGCATGACGAACAGTCTGAATCGAAGTGGGGCCGTCGCGCTGGCGGCGGCCGTTTGCGCCGCCGCGCTGCTCGCCGGCTGCGAGAAGAAGCCGGCCCCGCCGACGCCGGACACCGCCGCGAGCGCGGCCGCCGACGTCGCGAACCAGGCGACGCAGAAGCTCGACCAGATGGCGAGCTTCGTCAACGCGCAGGTCGGCGCGGCGAAGGCCGGCGTCGCATCCGCGGCGTCCGCGGTGCCGCCGCTGTCCGCGAGCGGGCTCGCCGCCGCCGCGCAGGCGCAGATCAGCTCGGCCGCGTCCGCGGTGATCGGGCAGGCCGCGTCCGAGGCCGGTGCGAATCTCGAGGCCGCGGGCCGCAAGCTCCAGCAGTGGAGCAAGCCGCAGCACGCATCGGGCGCCGCCGCGAAAGGGGGCGACGGCGATGATTGACGCTGTGCTTGCGTGACCGTCTAAATGTAATTATCATGGTTACACTTTTGGCGCCGGGCGTGGTGACGCGGCCGGCGCCGCTGATTGTGCTGTCGATGAAGGTGTCGTCGACGAATTTGTTGCCGAATGAGTCAGGAATGAATACCAGCAGCCGGTTCGCATTCGCCGTCCACGTGCTTGCGTTGCTGTCGATGCAGGAGGGGGTGCCGCTGTCGTCCGACATCATCGCGGGCAGCGTGAACACGAATCCGGTGCTGATTCGCCGGCTGCTGTCGATGCTCGCGGCCGCCGGCATGACGACGTCGCAGCTCGGCGCGGGCGGCGGCGCGCTGCTGGCCCGCGAGCCGGCGCGCATCACGCTGCTCGATGTCTATCGGGCGGTCGACGACGCGCAGTTGTTCGCGCTGCACCGCGAGGCGCCGAATCCGGCGTGTCTCGTCGGGCGGCACATCCAGCACGTGCTGACCGGTTACATCGACGACGCGCAGCGCGCGATGGAAGCGTCGCTCGCGACGCGCACGCTCGCCGACGTGACCGCCGACATGCTGGACGCCGAGCAGTTGCGGCAGCAGGAGCAGCATGCTACCGGCTGACGTGGCCGGCTGGCGGCAGGACGGGGTAGCGAAATATCGCCGCCATTTTTTTCGGGTTTATATGTAATCGATAAAGTTACATATCATATCGACTGGAGAATCGACATGACGCAACGTACTTTGAACATCGCGCTTTTCGGTGCCACGGGCACGATCGGGTCGCGGATCGCGGCGGAAGCCGCGCGGCGCGGACATCGGGTGACCGCGCTGTCGCGCCGTCCGGGCGCGGACGCCGACGGCATCGCCGCTCGCGCGGCCGACCTGTTCGATCCGGCCAGCATCGCGGCCGCGCTGCCCGGGCATGACGTCGTCGCGAGCGCGTACGGGCCGAAGCAGGACGACGTCGCGAAGGTGGTCGCGGCCACCCGCGCGCTCGTCGACGGCGTGCGCCGCGCGGGCCTGAAGCGGCTCGTCGTCGTGGGCGGCGCGGGTTCGCTCGAAGTCGCGCCGGGCAAGCAGCTCGTCGACACCGATGGCTTCCCGGACGCGTACAAGCCGGTCGCGCTCGCGCACCGCGACGCGTTCGACTATTTGCGCACCGTCGACGACGTCGACTGGACGTTCTTCGCGCCGGCCGCGCTGATCGCGCCGGGCGAGCGCACTGGCACGTTCCGCACCGGCGCCCGCACGCTGATCGCCGACGCGCAGGGCAACAGCCGGATCTCGGCCGAGGACTATGCGATCGCATTCGTCGACGAGCTCGAGCAGAACCGCTTCGTGCGCGAGATTGCGACGGTCGCGTACTGACCTGCGCGTCGGGGCGCCGGGGGCGCGTCGCGAGTTGCGGCTAAACTGACGGACCGTGCTTTCCAAAGACACGACCGCATGTCGCTTTCGTTTTGCTTTCGCTTTACCTGCCGGCGCCCGAGGGCCCGGCGCGTCGGCGCGCACCGCGTGACGGCGCGCGCGCTGACGCTGATGTTCGCGTCATTCGCGCTCTTCGTGGCGCTCTTCGTGGTGCTCTTCGTGGCGCTCGTGCAGCCGGCCCTCGCGGCGACGCCGCCGGGCCTCGCGGCGTTCCAGAAGCTGATTGCGCCGGCGGCGGCCGACGCATCGTCGGCTGCGTCGGCCGCGTCGGCCGCCGCCGCATCCGGTGCATCGGCCGCCGCCGCGCCGTCGCCGGCGAGCGCCGCCGAGATCGCGCAGTCGTTCAACACCGTGATCCGGATGCTCGACAACGACCGGCAGCGCAACGCGCTCGTCGCCCAGCTGAAGGCGTTGCGCGACGTCGCGCAGGCCGCGCAGACGGCGTCCGCCGCGTCGGCCGCGTCCGCCGCCGCGAACGCGGGCCTGTGGGGCGCGATCGCATCCGGCGTCGAATCCGTCGAAGCGCGGCTGCGGCAGGGCGATTCGCCGCTGCGCTACTGGGCCGACCGCTTCTACTCGGCCGGCAGCGAACTGTATACGCTCGCGAGCGGCAACGGGCCGCAGCCGCCCGGCCGAATCCTGCTCGATCTCGCGACGATGCTCGCCGGCTGGGGCGCGATCGCGCTCGCGCTGCTGTGGGCGGAGCGCCGGCTCGCGACGCGGCTCGGCGTGGCGGTGCGGCTCGATCCGAACCCGAGCGCGCGCGAGATGCTGCGGTTCGCGCTGCGCCGCGTCGGCCCGTGGATCGTCGCGTTCGTCGCGGTGCTGCTCGTCGCGCGCGATCTGCCCGAATCGGTCGGCCGGACCGTCGCGCTCGTGATCGCATATGCGATCGTGTCCGGCTCGGTGTTCGCGGCGCTCTGCCTGATCATGTTCGCGCTGTTCGGTGCCGGGCACCGGCGCGCGGCCGGGCGGGTGCTGATCGAGAAATCGTGGCGGCTGCTGCGCGTGATCGGCGCGTTCGGCGCGCTCGGCGACGCCGCGCTCAATTATGACGTCGCGCGCCAGCTCGGTTTCGGACTGTCCGGGCTGATCGCGACCGCCGCGAACATGACGGCCGCGACACTCTGCGCGTATTTCGCGTTCGCATACCGGCGGCCGGTCGCGCACCTGATCCGCAACCGCAGTTATGCGCAGCGCACCGGCCATCGCGCGGCGACCGAGATGGCCGACTTCGCGGCCGCGATCTGGCCGGTGCCGGTGCTACTGCTCGCGTTCGCCGCGGTGTTCGGCACGCTCGCGGACAGCCGCGCGTCGTCGAACCTGCTGCAGACGTCGGTCGTCACCGCGCTGCTGCTCGTGCTGGCGTTCTTCCTGTCGGCGATCGTGCTGCGCGTCACGCGCCCGAACGCCGCGCATCGCCGCGCGCGCCGCAACCGCTCCGCGTACGTGGCGCGCCTCGTGCGCTTCGCGGGCTCGCTCGTCACGCTGTTCGTCTGGCTCGGCTATGCGGAGCTGACGTCGAGGCTGTGGGGCGTGTCGATCGCGCGGATCATCGAGCACAGCGTCGCCGCGCGCGGGATCGCGCAGGCGGTGACCGCGATCGTGATCACGCTGTTCGTGTCGTGGCTCGCGTGGATCGTCACCGATACCGCGATCCTCGAGGCGCTCGGCGGCGCGTCGACCACGCGCCGTGGCCGCAATCCGAGCGTGCGCGCGCGCACGATGCTGCCGCTCGTGCGCAACGTCGTGTTCGTGACGATCATCACGGTCGCCGGGATCGTCACGGCCGCGAATCTCGGCATCAACGTGACGCCGCTGCTCGCCGGCGCCGGCGTGATCGGCCTCGCGGTCGGCTTCGGCGCGCAGTCGCTGGTGTCGGATCTGATCACCGGGCTTTTCATCATCATCGAGGACACGATCTCGGTCGGCGACTGGATCGACATCGACGGTGGCCACGCGGGCACGGTCGAGCATCTGTCGATCCGCTCGGTGCGGCTGCGCGACGGGCAGGGCGCGCTGCACGCGATTCCGTTCTCGCAAATCAAGATCGTGAAGAATCTGTCGCGCGACTTCGGCTGCGCGGTGTTCGAGGTGCGCGCGCCGCTCGACGCGGACATCGACGCGCTTGCGCGGCTGCTGCGCGAGGCGGGCGCGGACCTGCAGCGCGACGGTGCGGTGCGGCGGCTGATGCTCGGCGGCGTCGACGTATGGGGGCTCGACCGCTTCGAGCCGAACTGGCTGATCGTGAAGGGGCAGATCCGCACGCAGCCGCAGCAGCAGTCGACCGTGCTGCGCGCGTTCAACGTGCGCGTGAAGGCGCGGATGGAGGCGGCCGGGATCGGCATTCCGATCCCGCAGATGCAGATGGTGACGCCGGCGCAGGCCGCGGCCGGCGAGCCGGTCGCGGCGGCGGGCGAACAGGAGCCGGTTGCGCAGGCCGGCGGGCGCGGGCCGGCGGCGCAGGCCTAGCGCCGCCCCCGGCCGCGGCGCTTACGCGTGCGCGGTTTCGGCGACGCGAACCACGTCGTTCACGTCGGTCGCGATCCGCTCGCCCGGCACGCCGTACACGTGCAGTGACACTGCGGGCCGCGCGTACAGGTTGTCACCGTGGTCGCCTTGGCCGCCGTGGCCGAGCCGGTGGATGCCGTGGCCCGCCCGCACGAACGACACCGCGCCCGGCGCGCGCGGATGGCTGCGCTTCTCGATCGCGAGGCCGGCGGACGCATCCCAGTCGTACAGCGTTTCGGTCAGCGTGCCGTCGAGCACCGTGTAGCCGCACCACGTCTGATGGCCGTGCACCGGGCTCCACTGGCCGGGCTGCCACACGAGCGACACGATCGCGTAGCGGCCGAGCGGATCGGCCGCGAGCAGATGGCGCCGGTAGCGCTGCGGATCGCCCGCGCGTTCCGCATCGGTGAGCCACGGGCGCGCGGCGCTCGCGGCGGCGAGCGCCGCGTGGATGCGCCGCGCGAATTCAGCCTGCTGCGACGGATCGGGCCACGCGGCGAACGCGTCGAATGCATCGTCGATGCGCCGGCGCAGGCGCGCGAGCTCGGGCCGGCGCGCGTCGGCGGCGGACGGGCCGGACATCGGACAGGGAACCGGGCTGGAAACCAGGCCGGAAACCGGGCGGGAAGCCAGACTGGAAGCGAGCGGCGCGTAGGCGGACAGGGTAGCGGACGGTTGCATGGCGGGCTCGTTGTCGTGACCGTCGCGGATGCGACGCATGTCATTATTTATACCCGTCGACGTGGAGAAAGAGATTCCATATTGTTCCCCTTCGGCGTATATAAAGAGAATAAATTTCTACTCAATAGAGGCCGGGGAAATGGATGCCATCGATCGGAAGCTGCTCGAGCTGCTGCAGGTGGATGCGACGCTGCCGGTCGCGGAGCTCGCGCAGCGCGTGAACCTGTCGCAGACGCCATGCTGGAAGCGCGTGCAGCGGCTCAAGGAGACGGGCGCGATCCGCGCGCAGGTCGCGCTCTGCGATGCGCGCAAGCTCGGCGTCGGCACGACCGTGTTCGTCGCGGTGCGCACGAACCAGCACACCGAGGAGTGGGCGCGGCGTTTCACCGAAGCGGTTCGCGACATGCCCGAAGTCGTCGAGGCCTACCGGATGAGCGGCGAAACCGACTATCTGCTGCGCATCGTCGTCGCCGGGATCGACGACTACGACCGCGTATACAAACAGTTGATCCGCGCGGTGCCGCTGTTCGACGTCAGTTCGTCGTTCGCGATGGAGCAGATCAAGTATTCGACCGCGCTGCCGGTGCGGGATGCCGCCGACGCGGATTGAGCGCGCGGGCTTTCTTCCGGGTTACGTTGCCGCGGCACGGCGCGCAAGCGCGTAGAATGCCCGCTTCGACGAATTCAGACAGACGGAGCCCGGCTCGACCATGAACGATCAGCGCAAGAATAATTCAGTACGCAACGTGTCCATCATGATCGTGGTGGTCGTGCTGGCCGTGATCGCGACGATTCTGTACAACGCGATCACCGAGAAGCGCGCGTACGACGAAGCGCATCCGGTCGAGGCCGCGAGCGCGGCGTCGGCGGCGCACTGACCGCGCGCCGCGCGAAGGGGCAAAAGAGGGGCGGCGGTGGTTCGGGCAGAATACCCGGGCCGATGCCCCGGCCGCGCGCGCGAACGGCGCGCGGCGCCAGCGCATCAGCGTGATACGGCGGCAAGCTTTGGACGCAGCCGCCCGTAAAACACCGCGGCGAGCAGCGCGAGCCACGCGGCGCCGACATACAGCGCGACGCGCGTGTCGTCGAAGTAGCCGAGCATCGCGATCACGAAGCACATGAACGCGATCGTCAGCGCCGGCGCGACCGGCCAGAGCGGCACCTTGAACTTCAGCGCGGCGACCTCGGCCGCGGGCAGCCGCCGCCGCATCGCAACCTGCGACAGCAGGATCATCAGCCAGACCCAGACCGTCGCGAACGTCGCGATCGCCGCGACCATCATGAACACGTCCTTCGGCATCACGTAGTTGAGCACCACGCCGACGAACAGCGCGCCCGCCATCGCGAGCACCGTGACCCACGGCACGCCGTGGCGCGACGTTTTCATCAGCACGCGCGGCGCCTGGCCCTGACGCGCCATCCCGAACATCATCCGGCCGGCGCCGAAGATGTCGCTGTTGATCGCCGAGATCGCCGCGCTGATCACGACGAGATTGAGGATCGTCGCGGCCGATTTCACGCCGAGCGTCGAGAAGATCTGCACGAACGGGCTGCCGTTGCCGCCGACGCGCGTCCACGGGCTGATCGACATCAGCACGACCATCGTCAGCACGTAGAACAGCAGGATCCGCGCGGGCACCGCGTTGATCGCGCGCGGAATCACGCGGGCCGGATCCTTCGCCTCGCCGGCGCTCATCCCGATCACCTCGATCCCGCCGTACGCGAAGATCACGACCGACAGCGACGCGACGAGCCCGCCGATCCCGTTCGGCAGGAAGCCGCCATGACGCCACAGGTTCGCGAACGACGGCGCGTCGGCGCCGCTGCCGCCGAACTTCATCCCGGCGACGAGGATCGCGACGCCGCCGCCGATCATCGCGACGATCGCGCCGACCTTCACGAGCGACAGCCAGAACTCGAGCTCACCGAACACCTTCACATGGCACAGGTTCAGCCCGCAGATGATCGTGACGACCGCGAGCACCCAGATCCACTGCGGCACCCCCGGAAACCAGAAGCCCATGTAGATGCCGAACGCGGTGATGTCGGCGATCGCGACGATCACCATCTCGAGCGTGTAGGTCCAGCCGGTCACGAAACCGGCGAACGGGCCGAGGTTTTCGGTCGCGTAGTGGCCGAACGAGCCGGCGACGGGCTCGCGCACCGCCATCTCGCCGAGCGCGCGCATCACCATGTAGACGGCCGCGCCGCCGAGCAGGTACGCGAGGATCACGGCCGGGCCGGCGAGCTGGATCGCGGATGCCGAGCCGTAGAACAGGCCGGTGCCGATCGCCGAGCCGAGCGCGAGAAAGCGGATGTGCCGGGCGCTCAGGTGGCGCTGCAGATTCTTCATCAAGTCTCCGATTGCTTAGTGCGGCGAGCCGGGGAGGGCAGCTCGCCGGATGAACGAGTTGTATATACAACTTATGGCGGCCGCATGATACCAATCTCGGCGCGTGACTTGAATTCAGGGAATCCCTGATGCGCTGAAGAAAAATACGTGAATGAGATTGGCGGGCGACGCCCGCCGACGTCAGGCCGGCAGCCGGATCACGCTCGCATCCTTGCGGATCAGCAGCGACGACGCGAGCATCTGCTTGCACTGGTGCGCGAGCGCCTTCAGGTCGTGCGCGCGCTCCGCGCCCGAGCCCGGCCGCTCGGCGGCGACGACCATCTCGTCGAGTTCGCGCGTGATCTGCTTCGTTCTGTCGAGCTGATCGGCGGGCGGCGGCTCGCCGGCCTCGGCTTTCTCGAGATGCTCGAGCACCGCCGCGAGCGCGCGTCGCAGCGCGTCGTCGTGCTGCGACTGCGGCTCGGTGCCGCACGCGCCGCCGATCAGCGGCGCGGCGGCGGTGATCTGCGCGCCGAGCGCGTGCGTCTGCACGAGCAGGTCGTTCAGCTCCGGCACGAAGTGCTGATGCGCTTTCGGCTCGATCATCATCCGCTGGAATGCCTGCCCGAGATTCGCGAACGCGATGTGCACGTTCTTGCGCGCGAGCCGGTACGGATAGTCGTTGTCGAGCGGGCCGGCGTTCGCCGACTCGATGGCCGCCGCGACGAGCGGCACCGCGGCCGCGCCGTCGGCCTCGGGCACGGCCGGCGCGCGCACGCCGCGGCCGACGCGCCACGCGGCCTCGAAATACTTGCGGGTCGCGCTCAGCACGTTGGCGACGAGCTTGCCCATCAGCCGGTATTCCCAATACGGGAACAGCCGGCTCGCGGCGATCGCGATCATGCAGCCGATCACGGTGTCGATCGCGCGCTCGCCGATGATCCGCATGCTGCCGGGCGCGAGCAGATGGAACATCAGCAGCACGTACGACGACGTGAACACGACGCTCGCCGTGTAGTTGAACAGCAGCAGGCTGTAGCTCATCACCATCGACGCGAACATGGCCGCGATCAGCACCGGCGTGCTCTTGACCGTGAAGATCAGCGCGACGCTCGCCGCGCAGCCGATCATCGTGCCGACGATCCGCTGCGCGTTGCGCTGCTTCGTCAGCGAGTAGCCGGGCTTCAGGATGATGATGCTCGTCATCACGATCCAGTACGCGTTCGTCAGCGGCAGCAGGCGCCCGAGCCAGAAGCCGACCGCGACCGCGATCGACACGCGCAGCGCGTGCCGGAAGCTCGGCGAGCGCATGTTCAGGTTCGAGAAGATCAAGAGCGGCGACACCTGGCGGCGTTGCAGGAAGCGCGTGAGCGCGCGGTCGAGCTTGAGCTCGGTGTGCTGCGTGCCGGCGCCGGACAGGTTGCGCCGCATCCGCTCGATCAGGCGGGTCGCGCTCCAGATGCGGCGGAACGTGGTGAGCACGGCCGCGTACGCCTCCGCGTGCGTATCCTCGAAGTGCTTGCTGCGCATCAGCTCGATCTCGTATTCGATCGCGCGCAGCTCGGCCTTCACGCTGATCCGCTGATGCGGCGCGCGGTTCTCGAGCACAGCGAGGCCGATTTCCTCGAGATCGAACGCGGCTTTGACGATCAGGTCGCGGTAGAACACGATCAGGTCCGAGCCACCGAACGTGTTGCGCACGAGCGGGTAGTCGGTGTGCGTGCCGACGAACAGCTCGTGCAGGTCGACGCTGTTGATGAACAGGTTGAACATCGCGGTGCGCCCCGGGTCGAGCTTGCCGCGCCGCAGCTTCGGCAGGTTGCGCAGCACGATGTCGCGCGCGGTCTCCTGCGTGCCGACCGCGGTGATCTGCTTCGCGACGAGGTTGCGGTAGCACTCGTCGAGATCGGCGTCGAGATCGTAGAACGCGGCGCGCGCAAGCAGGTAGTCCGCGCACGCGAAAAGGCTCTCCGCGAGCGCCTGCTGCTCGATGCGTCGCGCCTGCCAGCGCGACACGAAGGTCGCCCAGTACGTGTACCAGAGCCCGCCGGCGAGGATCCACGCGGCGTTCACGAGCGCGTGCAGCGGCGTGAACTTGTCCTCGAGCGTCACCACCATCATGAACAGCGTCGCGAAGCTGATCTGCGGCCAGCGGTTGCCGTACACGACGATCAGCGACAGCACGAACGTGAGCGGCACGATCGTGAGCCACAGCGCGAGCACGTTCGGCGTCGCGAGCCCGGTCGCGAGCGCCGCGAGGCAGCCGATCACGCTGCACGCGATCATCTCGTTGTATTTGTACTTGAGCGGGCCGGGCATGTCGACGACGCACGCGCCGAGCGCGCCCGTCGAGATCGTGAAGCCCAGCTCCTGGTTGTGGAACACGATGAGGCACAGCACCGCCGGCAGCGAAACGCCGATCGCGATCCGCAGGCCACCGAAAAAGTACTGGCTGTAGAAGAATTTCCTGATTTCGACCGAATAGCGCATCGATGAGCTGAATGACTGACGAGGCGGCGCCCGAGGGTGCCCGGATTGGCGACGAGTCTATCGTATTTCGCGCCGAATAAGACCTCGTCCGTTCGGCCAGGTATTCGCGGCGGCGGGGCCTTTGCTATGCTTGGCGTTCCGATTCGCCCGGCCAAGCCGGCGCGACGCTCAGACGCCTGCTTCATGCTCCATCTCTTTCAATCGAATCGTCACGAAACGCTCGCCGGCGCACTGCTCGACGACCTCGCCGCGTTCCCGGCACGCGGCGGACCATGGGCGGCCCGGCAGATCATCGTGCCGAGCGCCGCGCTGCGGCGCCGGCTCGAGCTCGACATCGCCGAGCGCCACGGCGTGTGCGCGAACGTCGAGTTCGCGTACCTCGCGCAGTGGCTGTGGGCTCAGATCGGCCGCGTGCTCGACGTGCCCGCGCGCTCGCCGTTCGCGCCGGACCGTCTCGTGTGGCGCTGCTACCGGCTGCTCGCCGACGCACCGGAGCGCGCGCCGTGGCTCGCGTCGCCGCGGCTCGCCGCGTATCTGTCGGCGTCGGACGACGCGATGCGTTACGAACTCGCGCAGCGCGTTGCGATGGTCCTCGATCATTACCTGACCTATCGCCCGGAATGGCTCGCCACGTGGCAGGCGGGCGAGTCGATCCTCGCGGGCGAGCGCGCGCCGCGCGCGATCGGCGAGGCGGCGCGCGACGACGAGCGCTGGCAGGCCGCGCTGTGGCGCGCGCTGCTTGCGGAACTGAGCGCCGGCGGGATGCCGCCCGCGCATCGTTTTCTCGGCGACGCGCGGCATTTCGATCTCGACACGGTTGCGCGCGCGGGCTGGCCGGAGTCGGTCAGCGTATTCGCGCTGCCGACGATGCCGCCGCTGCACATCGCGCTGCTGCGCGAGCTGTCGCGCTGGATCGACGTGCGGATCTACGCGCTGAATCCGTGCCGCGAATTCTGGTTCGACATCGTGACCGAAGCGCATGCGGAAGCGCTCGCCGCGGCGGAGCGGCTCGACTATCAGCAGGTCGGCCATCCGCTGCTCGCCGAGTGGGGCCGGCAGACGCAGGCGCAGCTCCACATGCTGCACGAGCTGACCGAGAGCGCGGCGTCGAGCGATGCGTCGCGCTACGTCGAGAATCCGGCGCCGACGTGGCTCGCGCGGATCCAGAACGCGATCCTCGACCTGCAGCCGGAAGCGGAACTCGGCGCGCCGCCGGATACGCATGGAATCGAGGTGCACGTGTGCCACAGCCTCGCGCGGCAGCTCGAGGTGCTGCACGACCGGCTGCTCGCGTGGTTCGACGCGGACGACGGCCTGCGGCCGTCCGACGTGCTCGTCGCGGTGCCGGACCTCGCGGCGGCGGGGCCGCTGATCGACGCGGTGTTCGGCACGTCGGCGCCGGTCTTCGGCGATGCGCCGCGCGCGTTGGCGACGCGCATTCCCTATCGGATCACCGGCCTGCCGCCGTCGCAGGCGAACCCGGTCGCGCGCGTGCTGCTCGACTGGCTTGCGCTGCCCGAGCGGCAGGTCGGCGCGCCGGAGCTGATCGAATGGCTGCGCGTCGACGCGGTGGCCGCGCGTTACGGCATCGACGCGGCCGCGCTCGAGACGGTGCAGACGTGGCTCGCGGCGGCCGGCGCGCGGCGCGGGCTCGCGCCGACGTCGTACGGTGAGCACGGTGAGCGTGGCGCATTGCCGTGGGGTGAGCGCCCGCTCGCGGACGAAGACGGCGTGCCGGCACCGCGCCACACGTTCGCCGACGCGCTGACGCGCCTCTTTCTCGGCTACGCGATGCCGGACGGCGCGGCGCCGATCGGCGCGTGGCTGCCGGTCGACGCGGCCGAAGGTGCCGAGGCCGAATTGCTCGGCCGGCTCGCGCGCTTCACCGACGATCTCGACGGGTTCGTGCGGCGCGTCGCGCGGCCGCGCACGCCGCACGCGTGGAGCGAGCTGTTCGCGGACACGCTCGCACGCTTCTTCGATTCGGGCGCCGCGTACGCGGATGCGCTGGCCGGCGTGCGCGACGCGCTCGACGCGATGCTGGCCGCGATGACGGAAGGCGCGGCGGACCACGAACTGCCGGCGGCCGTCGTGCGCGCGGGGTTCGCGGCCGCGCTCGACGATCCGGCGCGCGGCGGCGTGCCGTGGGGCGGCGTCACGTTCTCGTCGCTGACGAGCCTGCGCGGGCTGCCGTATCGCGCGATTTGCCTGCTCGGCATGGACGACGGTGTGCTGCCGAGCCTCGCGCGCGCGGACGAGTTCGATCTGATGGCCGTGCTGCCGAAGCTCGGCGACCGGCAGCGGCGCGACGACGAGCGCAACCTGTTCCTCGACCTGCTGCTCGGCGCGCGCGATCGATTGCTGATCGCGTACACCGGGCGCAGCATCCGCGACAACGCGCCGCTGCCGCCGGCCGCGCTCGTCGACGAACTGCTCGACCATCTCGCGCGGATCGCGTCCGGCCCGGACGCCGCGCCGGATGACGTCGACGCCGCGCGCCGCGCGTTCGTCGTCGAGCATCCGCTGCAGCCGTTCTCCGCCGAGTATTTCCGGCCCGACGGGCCGCTTTGCTCGTACGACGGCGAGCGGGCCGCGCTTGCCGCGCTGCTCGCGGGGGCGGCGAGCGTCGACCGGGGCGCGCCCGCGCAGGGCGCCGCGCGCGGGCCGGCGCCGTTCTTCGCGCGGCCGCTGCCGCCGGAGCCGGTCGAGCCGGTCGCGTTCGGTGACTTCGAGCGTTTCTGGCGTCATCCGGCGCGCGCGCTGTTGCGCGACCGGCTCGGCATCGTGCTCGCCGATGCGCAGGCGGAGTTGCTCGACACCGAGCCGTTCGCGCTCGACTACGCGGGCAGCGACGCGCTCGCCGAGCGGGTGCTGCCGCTGTTGATCGAAACGGGCGACGCAGCCGCGCGCGATCATGCGCGTCGCATCGCCGACGCGAGCCCGGAACTGCCGGGCGGCGCGACGGGCACGGTCTGGCGCGACCAGGCGCTCGGCGCATTGACGCAGCTCGCGGCGAATGTGCGCGGCGCGCTCGCCGGCGGCGCATCGCGCGTGCCGTTCGCGCTCGACGTCGTGCCCGTGTGGCCCGATGCCGCGCAGCCGCTGTTCGACGCCGACGACGCAGCGCTCTCGCGCGACGCGGCGGCCGCGCCGTTGTCGCTGTACGGCACGTTGAATCGCGTGACCGCCGCCGGGCAGATCATCTATCGCTATGCGAGACCGAGTGCGCGCGACTATCTGTCCGCGTGGCTCGCGCATCTCGTCTACTGCGCGGCAGTGCGTGACGGGCCGCGCCGCACGCGCTGGTTCGGCAGCGGCGGCGCATTCGAGCTCGCGCCCGTCGAGCAACCGCTCGCGCTGCTCGCGCCGCTCGCCGCGCTGTTCCGCGCGGGCCGACGGATGCCGCTGCGCTTTTTTCCGCGCAGCGCGTGGGCCTGGGTCAAGGACAGTGAAGCAAAGGCGGCGGGCGTGTGGATCAACGATCGCGTGATCGGCGAATCCGACGATCCCGCGCTCGCGATCGCGTGGCGCGGCGCGAATCCGTCGCTCGACGAGCCGTTCGGCACGCTCGCGCGGCTCGTATTCGGGCCGCTCGTCGAACATCTGCGGGAGGTAGCATGAGCGGCGTCCCGGCGGCCTTGCGCGCAGCCGACGAGCTCGACGTATTCGGTTGCGCGCTCGACGGCGTCAACCAGATCGAGGCGTCGGCGGGCACCGGCAAGACCTGGAACATCTGCGCGCTGTACGTGCGCTTGCTCCTCGAAAAGGATCTCGGCGCGGACCAGATCCTCGTCGTCACGTTCACGAAGGCGGCGACGGCCGAGCTGCACGAACGGATCCGCGGCCGGCTCGCGCAGCTCGCGCACGCGCTCGAAACCGGCGACGACGGCGGCGATCCGTTCGTCGCGCGCCTGTTCGAGACGACGCTCGATGGCGACGGCGCACTCGACGCCGACACCGCGGCGAAGCGCATCCGCCGCGCATTGCGCGCGTTCGATCAGGCGGCGATCCATACGATTCATGCGTTCTGCCAGCGCGCGCTTCAGGAAGCGCCGTTCGCGGCCGCGATGCCGTTCGCGTTCGAGATGGAGACGGATGATGCGTCGCTGCGCTTCGAGCTTGCGGCGGATTTCTGGCGCACGCGCGTCGAGCCCGCCGCCGCGCGCTCGCCCGGCTTCGCCGCGTGGCTCGTCGAATGTGGTGCGGGGCCGGCCGCGCTCGATCAGCAGCTCGCGCGCCGGTTGAAGAAGCCGCTCGCGTCGCTACGCTGGGATGGTGTCGCGGCGCCGGACGATGAGGCGGAAGCGGCGGCGGCCGAACGCTTCGCGGAAGCGGCGCGCGTGTGGGCGGCCGAACGCGACGCGATCGACGCGCTGCTGCGTGCCGCGCAGCCCGCGCTGAAGCTGACGTCGCACAAGCCGGAAGCGGTGGCCGAAGCGCTCGACGCATGGGTCGAGCATTTCGCGCAGGCCGATTGCGCGGCCCAGCTGCCGAAGGCCGCGCTGAAGCTCACGCGCACGGCGCTTGCGAAGGCGACAAAAAAAGGTGGTACGACGCCCGAGCATCCGTTCTTCGACGCGGCCGATGCGCTCGAGGCCGCGGTCGCGGCCGCCGCGGACGCGCAGCGCGCGCGCTGGCTCGCGCTCGTCGCCGAATGGCTCGACGTCGCGCCGCGCGCGCTGGCCGAGCGCAAGCGCGTGCGTCGCGTCGTGTCGTTCGACGATCTGCTCGCGAATCTGCACGACGCGCTGCATGCGCATCCGTGGCTCGCCGATACGCTGCGCGCGCGCTATCCGGCCGCGCTGATCGACGAGTTTCAGGACACCGATCCGCTGCAGTTCGCGATCTTCGACCGGATCTTCGCGCCCGGCGGGCCGCTCTTTCTCGTCGGCGACCCGAAGCAGGCGATCTACAGCTTCCGCGCGGCGGATCTTCACACGTATCTCGCGGCGCGCGCGCGAGCGAGCGCGCGCTACACGCTCGCGGTCAACCAGCGCTCGACGCCCGCGATCGTCGACGCGTGCAACCGGTTCTTCGAGTCGAATCCGCGTGCGTTCGTGCTCGACGGGCTCGACTATCATCCAGTGCGCGCGGGCACACGCACGCGCGCACCGCTCGTCGACGAGACCGATCCGTACGCGGGCGATTTCCGGATCTGGACGCTGCCGGGCGGCGAGGCGGCGTGGTCGAAGCGCGACGCGCAATGGCATGCGGCGCAAGCTTGCGCGGCCGAGATCGCGCGGCTGATGCAGGGTGCGCGCGACGCGCGGGTGCGGCTCGGCGACGCGCCGCTGACGCCGGGCGACGTCGCGGTGCTCGTGCAGACGCACCGGCAGGGCAGCCTCGTGAAGCGCGTGCTCGCCGCGTGGGGGATCGGCAGCGTCGAGCTCGCGCAGGCGTCGGTGTTCTCGACCGTCGATGCCGAGCAGCTCGAGCGCGTGCTCGCGGCGATCGACGTGCCGGGCGATCTGCGGCGCCTGCGCGCCGCGCTCGCGTCCGACTGGTTCGGGCTCGACGCCGGCGCGCTGTGGCGGATGGAGCAGGGCGACGGCGACGCATCGGCCGCGAGCGCATCCGACGACGCCGACGCGATGAGCTGGGTCGAGCGCTTCTCGCGCTACCGGCTGCTGTGGCGCGAGCGCGGGTTCGCGGTGATGTGGCGGACGTTCACGCGCGAGCTGCGGATCGCTGAGCGGCTGATGGCGGGCGCCGACGGCGAGCGCCGCGTGACCGACGTGAATCATCTCGCCGAGCTGACGCAGGCGCGCGCGTCGGCGCAGCCCGGCATCGCGCCGACGCTGCGCTGGCTTGCCGCGCAGCGGCTCGGCGGCGGCGGCGAGGACGCGCAACTCAGGCTCGAATCGGATCGCAATCTGGTGCAGATCGTGACGGTCCACAAGTCGAAGGGGCTCGAATACGCGATCGTGTTCTGCCCGTTCCTGAACGACGGCAGTCTGCGCGAACCGCCGGCCTCGCCGCTGCCCGATGCGCGCGAATATCACGACGTGGCCGGCGACGCGGTGCTGCATTACGGCTGCGACGGCGAGGCCGCCGAGCACGCGGCGCACGAGGCGCGGCGCGAGCAGGGGGCGGAGCGCGCCCGGCTCGTCTACGTCGCGCTCACGCGCGCGGTCTATCGCTGCTATCTGGTCGCGGGGCCGTACCTGTCGTCGCGCTCGACGCGCGAAGCGCGGCGCAGCGTGCTGAACTGGCTCGTCGCGGGCGCGGGCCATGCGTTCGGCGCGTGGCTCGACGAGCCGCCCGACGAGGCCGCGCTCGACGCCGCGTGGCGCGCGCTGACGGGCGGGCCGGTCAGCGTCGCGCCGCTGCCGGTGCCCGCGAGCCGCACGCCGCTCGCGGCCGGGCACGACGCGTCGCAGACGTTCGCCGCGCGTCAGGCGTCGCGCGTGCTGCGTGATGCGTGGCGGATCGCGAGCTTCAGTTCGCTGACCGCGTCGATCGCGCGTGAGGAGGCGGGTGTCGCCGCGCCGCCGGACGAAGCGCTGCGTCCCGATCACGACGCGCTGGCCGCGTTCGCGCCCGACGGCGACGCGGGTGCGGCACCGGATGCGCCCCCGCCCGATGACGACATCCTCGTGTTCCCGCGCGGAGCCGCGGCGGGGGAATGCCTGCACCGGCTGTTCGAGCTCAGCGATTTCAGCGATGCGTCGTCCTGGCAGCGAGCCGCGCTCGGCGCGCTGCACGACCGCCCGGTCGAGGCCGAGCCGGCGCTCGCCGCGCGGCTGCCGGCGATGATGGCGCGGCTCGTCGACGACGTCGTGCGCACGGAGCTCGTGCCGGGTCTGCGTCTCGCGGATCTCGATCCCGCCAGGCGACTCAACGAGATGGGCTTCCTGTTTCCGGCGCCGTCGCTGGATCTGGCCGCGCTGCGCCGCGTGCTCGTCGCGCACGGCTATCCGGACGTCGCGCTCGATGCGGGCACGCTCGCCGGTTTCATCAAGGGATTCATCGACATGATCGTCGAGCATGACGGCCGCTTCTGGATCGTCGACTGGAAATCGAATCACCTCGGCAACGCGCCGGACGACTATGGCGCGCGCGCGCTCGACGCGGCGATGGCCGATCACGCCTATCACCTGCAGGCGCTGCTGTACACCGTCGCGCTGCATCGCTATCTGCGCGGCCGGCTGCCCGATTATGACTACGACACGCATATCGCGGGCTATCTGTATCTGTTCGTGCGCGGCGTGCGGCCGGGCTGGAAGCGCGGCGCGCAGCCGGCCGGCGTGCATGCGCGGCGGCCGGCGCGGGGGCTCGTCGACGCGCTCGACCGGATGATGGAAGGAGGCCGCGGATGAGCGCGACCGACGACACGCTCGTTTTTTCGGGCGGCCTCGCGGCGCGGCTGCCGGAGCCGGCCGATTTCGGCATCGCGCTCGCGGAAGGCTTCGCACGGCGGATCGGCGAGCTCGCGCGGGCGGCCGGCGCGCCCGCCGATGCCGCGCGCTGGGCCGCGCGCGCCGCGTTCGCGGCAAGCCGCGCGACCGCCGGCGGCCATGTATGCGTCGCGCTCGGCGCGCTCGCGCAACGCTACGACGCGCCGCTCGCCGACGCGCGCGCGGCGCTCGCGGCGAGCGGCGTCGTCGCGTTCGGCACGCTCGCACGCGGCGACGAGCGGCCGCTCGTCGTCGATCGGCACGGCCGCCTGTATCTCGCGCGCTACTTCGACTACGAGCGGCGGCTCGCCGACGCGCTCGTCGCGCAGCGCGCGCCGGGCGATGCGAGCGGCGTTGACGGCGCACTCGCGCCCGACGCGTTACGCGAGCGGCTCGCACGCTACTTCGGGCCGGCGAGCGGCGACGGCGTTGCCGCAGTCGACTGGCAGCGCGTCGCGGCGATCGTCGCGCTGACCGGGCGCGTGACGATCGTCAGCGGCGGCCCCGGCACGGGTAAGACGACGACGGTCGTCGGCGTGCTCGCGTGCCTGCTCGACGCGCAGCCGGACTTGCGCATCGCGCTCGCCGCGCCGACCGGCAAAGCCGCGCAGCGGATGCAGGAGGCACTGCACGCGCGTGCGCACGAGTTGCCGCCCGAACTGGCCGCGCGCCTGCCGCGCACGTCGTCGACGCTGCATCGGCTGCTCGGCGGCGGCGGCGCGTCGGGGTTCCGCCATCATCGCGACAATCCGCTGCCGTACGACCTGATCGTCGTCGACGAGGCGTCGATGATCGACGTCGCGCTCGCCGCGCATCTGCTCGATGCGCTCGCGCCGGGTGCGCGCCTCGTGCTGCTCGGCGACAAGGATCAGCTCGCCGCGGTCGAGGCGGGCGCCGTGTTCGCGGAACTGAGCGCGCGTCCGTCGTTCAGCGCGGCCGCGTGCGCGCGGATCGCGCGGGCGCTCGGTATCGACGACGCGGCGTTCGTCGCGGCGCTGCCGACGGCGGATGACGCGGCGCCTTCGCCGTTCGAGCGGGCGCGCACCGTTACCTCGCGTGACGCCGAGTCGCGGCAGGCGTCGCTGTTTGGTGACGATCACTCGGACGATCACCTGGACGGCGCGCCTTCCGACGACGAAGTTCAATTCGAAGCACCCGCTTGGATCGAAGCGGACGAACTGACCTGGCTCGACGCGGCCGATTTTCCGCCGCTCGATGCGAACGAAACGCGCGATTTCGCCCCAATGGGTTCCATCGAGTCCGGCGCGCCGGACAGCACGAAGGCTGCCCCCGCGCCGCTCACCGACTGCGTCGTGTGGCTGGAACGCAACTACCGCTTCGGCCTCGATTCGCCGATCGGCCGACTGTCGCTCGCGATCCGTCGCGGCGCCGCGCACGCGGCGCTCGACGCGCTGCCGACCGACGACGCGGCCGCTGCGTCGCTGCACGAAGACGCCGGCGACGCGCTCGCCGCGCCGACCGTCGAGCGGCTCGCGCGGCGCTTCTCCGCCTATCTCGACGGGTTGCGGCACGCGCTCGGCGCCGCCACGCCTGATCCATTGCCGCTGTTCGACGCGTTGAACCGCTTCCGGATCCTGTGCGCGACGCGCACCGGCGCGCGCGGCGCCGAGCAGGTGAACGCGCTCGTCGCATCGCACGTGCGCCGCGCCGCGCGGGTGCCGCTCGCGGTCGGCGCGCACTGGTTCGCGGGGCGACCGGTGATGGTCACGCGCAACGACTATGCGCTCGGCCTTTTCAACGGCGACGTCGGCATCGCGCTGCCCGATGCGCACGGCGTGCTGCGGGTGTGGTTCAAGCGTGCGGACGGCACCGCGCGTGCGGTGTCGCCGGCCGCGCTGCCGCCGCACGAGACCGCGTTCGCGCTGACGGTGCACAAGTCGCAGGGTTCTGAGTTCGACGAGGCCGCGCTCGTGCTGCCCGCCGCGTTCTCGCGCGTGTTGACGCGCGAACTCGTATACACGGCGGTCACGCGCGCGCGCAAGCGCGTGCAGATCGTCGGCGCGCGCCGCGTGCTCGCGCAGGCGATCGCGACGCGCACGCAGCGCGATTCCGGCCTCGCCGCGCGCATCGACGAGGCGCTCGCGCGCCTGCGCGGCGGTGACGCATGACGACGATCCGCTATACGCTCGATCCGGCCGACGTCGAATGGACCGCGGTGCGCGCACAAGGCGCGGGCGGGCAGAACGTGAACAAGGTGTCGAGCGCGATTCATCTGCGCTTCGACATTCGCGCGTCGTCGCTGCCCGACGCGCTGAAGGCGCGTCTTTGCGCGCTGCCGGATCAGCGGATCACGCGCGACGGCGTCGTCGTCATCAAGTCGCAGGAGCATCGCACGCAGGAGAAGAACCGCGAGGCCGCGCTCGCGCGGCTCGATGCGCTGATCCGCAGCGTCGCCGTCACGCCGCGTGCGCGGATCGCGACGCGGCCGACGCGCGCGTCGAAGGAGCGGCGGCTCGAACAAAAGAGCCGTCGCGGCGCGGTGAAGTCGGGGAGAGGGCGGATCGTCGACTGAGGTGACGCACGGCTCATGATGCACGGCGTACCACGCACCACGGCGCGTCAGCGCATCACGGTTCCCGCGCTGTCGAGCACGAAGTCGACGCAGAACACGACGAGCCGCTCGCGCGTGCGCGTCGCGACGGCGGCCGTGTAGCAGTCGCGGCCGTCGGTCAGCGAGAAGTGCGGCCCCATCAGCGCGACGCGGCCCGGCGCGATCAGCGCGCGCTGGAAGTACGGGCGCCGCGACCAGTTGCTGTGCGTCTCGGGGAACAGCGGCGCGAGGCGGGTCGCGACCGGGTTGCGCTCGGGCGGCTGCGCGCCGATCGACGGCAGGAACTGCTCGCCGATCTCGTCCGTGACGAACACGCGGCGCGCAGCCGGCACGACGAGCACGCGCTGCGCGGCTTCCTGCAGATTGCCGGTCGCCGCGAATGCGGCCGCGCCGGCGAGCACGAGCCGCTCGATCGCGTCGAAGCCGGGCTGCACCGGGTTCGGCTGCGTCCGGCGTCGCTCGATGAAGCGCGACCATGCGGCGTCGAGCATCGCGGGCGCGGACAGGCTCGCGTGCGCGATCGATGCGTGCGGCTGGCCGAACCGGAAACCCTGCACGAAGTCGATGTCCGCTTCCATCAGCGCCTGCAGCGCGTCTTCGCTCTCGACGCCCTCGGCGAGCACCATCGAGCCGGCCTGGTGCAGCATCGACACAAGATGGTAGATGATCCGGTGGTCGTCGCCGGAGCGCGTCGCGCGCTCGACGAGCGAGCGATCGAGCTTCACGATGTCGGGCCGCGCGCGCCACACGCGGTCGAAGTTCGAGAAGCCAGTGCCGAAATCGTCGATCGCGATCAGGAATTCGCGATGCTGGAACATGTCGATCACGCGCGCGAGCCGCGCTTCGTCGTGCGTCGGCTGTTCGAGCACCTCGAGCACGATCCGTTTCGGCGGCAGCCCGAAGTGGCTGCACAGCGAATCGATGAAATCCTGGTGCACGAGGCCTGAGTCGAGCACGCGTGGCGTCACGTTCAGGAACAGCCAGCCGTCGCCGATGCCCTGCGCGACGAAATTGGCCGTATGCAGGCAGCGCGCGAGCCGGTCGAGCAGCAGCGCCTCGGCGGTGCTGCGCGCGCGGTCGAACAGCGCGGTCGGCGAGATCGATGTGCCGTTCGCGTCGACGACGCGCAGCAGCGCCTCGTAGCCGACCACGCGCTTGTGCGTGATCGACAGCACCGGCTGGAACACGCTCGAGAGCGTCGCGCCGTGATAGTCGGCGCGCCAGCCGCCCGGCGTCGCCGTCAGACGCGCGAGCAGCGAGTCGAACGACAGATCGTGGTGGGAATGCGACATGTCAGTCCTCGCCGGGCCGGGTGATCGGCGCGGCGGCGCCGGGCGATTGCTCAGGCAGGCGGGGGGCGTCGATCATCGGGCTGCCTCCTGCGGAGCGGACGGGATGCGAGTGGAGCGGGGTGGGTGCGTTTCGCCCATCAGGGTAACGCGAGATCCTGTCCTCGTACAGTCGGTCCGCAGACTATCTCGTGCGCGACAGCCCGCCCGCCGGGTCACGCGCGCGTCGCGCGCATACTGCCCGCGCCCGCGCCCGCGCGTCAGCAGGCGGCGTCGCCGCGCGGCCGCATGCCGGGAATGCGCTTGATCGCGCCGGTCGCGAGCGCGGTGCCGATCAGGATGATCGCGCAGCCTTCGAGCATCGCGAACGTAACCCGCTCGCCGAGGAACAGCGCGCCCCACAGCAGCCCGAACACCGGGATCACGAACGTGACCGTGATGGCGCGCGCCGGCCCGACGTGCGCGATCAGGTAGAAGTAGATGAAATAGGCGACGCCGGTGCACGCGAGGCCAAGCGCAAGCAGCGCGCCCCACGCGTGCGCGGACACCGCGGCCGCGGGCCACGTCGCGACCGCGAACGGCAGCAGCAGGATCGACGAGCCGATCATGCTGCCGGTCGCGTTGACGATCGGATCGACGCCGGTCAGGCGGCGCTTCGCGAAGTTCACGGCGATGCCGTAGAGCAGCGTTGCGCCGAGCGCGGCGAGCGCCGCGAGTGCGGTCGCGCCGGCGGATGCGCTGCCGTGCGCGTGTGCGATCTGATCCCAGACGAGTGCGACGACGCCCGCGAAGCCGATCGCGAGGCCGATCGCGCGCGGCAGCGTCAGCGCGTCCTTCAGCCACAGGTAGGCGACGAGCGCGCCCCATAGCGGTGCCGTCGCGTTGATCACGGACGTGACGCCGGCCGACAGCGTCAGCTCGGCGAACGCGAACAGGCAGAACGGCGCGCCGGAGTTCAGCGCGCCGACGACGAACAGCGGCCACGCGTGGCGGCGTAACTGCGTCGCGAGCTCGGCGGCCGGCAGCCGCGTGAGTGACAGGCCGATCAGGAACAGCGCGCCGATGCCGACGCGCAGCGCCATCAGCGGTGCGACACCGAACTCGGTGACGCCGATGCGGATGAACAGGAACGACGCGCCCCACAGGGCGGCGAGCGTAATCAGCAGCGCGAGGTTTCTTGGAGACATGGACGTGGGCAGGTCGGCCGGGGGACTTAAGCGGGTGCAATCGGGTGCAATTGCGAGTGCAATCTTACACCGCGCTTAAGGGCCGATGCTTCACGTTTCGGATGAAACGGCAAGAAACGGGAGGAGCGGAAGGAGCGGAAGGAGCGGGAGGAGCGGGAGGAGCGGGAAAAACCGGTCCGACGCCTCCGTCAGTGGTGATGCCCGCCGCCGCCGCGGAACCCGAAATCGAGCGACAGCGACGGTCCCCACCAGCCGCCCCACGCCGGCGCGTACACCGGCGCCGGATAGTAGTACGGCGCCGGCTCGACATACGCGGGCGCGGTTTGCACCGGCGGCGGCGCGTAGGCGGCCGGCGGGTAATAGCCATACGGGTAGTAGCAGCCGGCGAGCGACGCGCACGCGAGCGCGGCCGCGACGAATGTTCTGGTCATGATGGAACTCCCCGGCAGGGCAAGGCGGCAATGCGCCGATGTTTCAGCTTACGCCGCGAGTCGATGAAACGTTGTGCGAAACGGTAACGGATCATTTCGGCGCCGGGCGTGAAAACGGCGCCGTCCGCGGTGCGGACAACGCCGTTGCGTGGTGTCGGGCCCCGCCCGGGCGCGACGCTTACTTGCCGACCTGGCTGCCGATCAGGCCGCCGGCCGCCGCGCCGCCGAGCGTCGACAGCGTGCTGCCGCCGAGCGCCGCGCCGGCGACGCCGCCGATGCCCGCGCCGATCGCGGTGTTGCGCTGCTGCGTGGTCAGCGTGTCGCAGGCCGACAGGCTCGCCACCGCCGCGACGAGCATTGCGCATACGCCCATACGCCGAATCGTTTTCATGATCGTTGTCCTTGATGTTGTGAACGATTGTTGCGCGAAAGCACCGGTGCCGCGCACAATCGGCACTCTACGTGCGCGCGTGCGCCGCGACTGTAAAGACTTGTTAGGGCCTGCGCGCTTTCGTAATCAATTGTTTCGTCCCCATCGACGCGCGCAAAACTCACGCAACCCGGACGCAACCCGGACGCAAAAAAGCCCGCTCGAAAGCGGGCTGCGTCTTGCGACGGTTTCGCGCATCCCGGCGCGGCGATCCGCGGCATTGCGCGGAATTGCCGCCCAGGTTCCGGCGCTCACTGCCGGTGATAGATCTCCGAGCCGCTCTTCACGAACTCGACGGCCTTCACCTCCATCCCCTTCTTCAGCGCCTCGGTTTCCGACACGCCCTGCTGCGCGGCGAATTCGCGCACGTCCTGCGTGATCTTCATCGAGCAGAAGTGCGGGCCGCACATCGAGCAGAAGTGCGCGACCTTCGCGGAGTCCTTCGGCAGCGTCTCGTCGTGGAACTCGCGTGCCTTGTCCGGATCGAGGCCGATGTTGAACTGGTCTTCCCAGCGGAACTCGAAGCGTGCCTTCGACAGCGCATTGTCGCGCACTTGCGCGCCCGGATGGCCCTTCGCGAGGTCGGCCGCGTGCGCGGCGAGCTTGTACGTGATGATCCCTTCCTTCACGTCATCCTTGTTCGGCAGTCCGAGGTGCTCCTTCGGCGTCACGTAGCACAGCATCGCGGTGCCGAACCAGCCGATCATCGCGGCGCCGATGCCCGACGTGATGTGGTCGTAGCCCGGCGCGATGTCGGTGGTCAGCGGCCCGAGCGTGTAGAACGGCGCTTCCTTGCACCAGTCGAGCTGCAGATCCATGTTCTCCTTGATCAGCTGCATCGGCACGTGGCCCGGGCCTTCGATCATCACCTGCACGTCGTGCTTCCACGCGATCTGAGTGAGCTCGCCGAGCGTCTTCAGCTCGCCGAGCTGCGCTTCGTCGTTCGCGTCGTAGATCGAGCCGGGGCGCAGGCCGTCGCCGAGCGAGAAGCTGACGTCGTAGGCCTTCATGATTTCGCAGATCTCTTCGAAGTGCTCGTACAGGAAGCTCTCCTTGTGATGCGCGAGACACCACTTCGCCATGATCGAGCCGCCGCGCGACACGATGCCGGTCATCCGGTTCGCCGTCAGCGGCACGTACTGCAGGCGCACACCCGCGTGGATCGTGAAGTAGTCGACGCCTTGCTCGGCCTGCTCGATCAGCGTGTCGCGGAAGATTTCCCAGGTCAGGTCCTCGGCCTTGCCGTTGACCTTCTCGAGCGCCTGATAGATCGGTACCGTACCGATCGGCACCGGGCTATTGCGGATGATCCATTCACGGGTTTCGTGGATGTGCTTGCCGGTCGACAGGTCCATCACCGTGTCGCCGCCCCAGCGGATCGCCCACGTCATCTTGTCGACTTCCTCGCCGATCGACGACGTGACGGCCGAGTTGCCGATGTTCGCGTTGATCTTCACGAGGAAGTTGCGGCCGATGATCATCGGCTCGGTTTCCGGGTGGTTGATGTTCGCCGGGATGATCGCGCGGCCGCGCGCGATTTCGTCGCGGACGAACTCGGGCGTGATCTCGGCGAGCGCGTTCGCGCCGAAGGCCGCGGCGCCGAACGCCTGGCCCGGATGCTGGCGGCCCATCATCGCGGCGAGCTTCGCGCCGTTCGGGCCGCTCGTCTTCAGGTTCTCGAGGTACTCGGCGCGGCGCTGGTTCTCGCGGATCGCGATGAATTCCATTTCCGGCGTGATGATCCCCTGGCGCGCGTAATGCATCTGCGTGACGTTCTTGCCGGCCTTCGCGCGGCGCGGATGGCGGTGCAGATCCGGGAAGCGCAGCTCGGCGGTTGCCGCGTCGGCGGCGCGCTCGCGGCCGTACTGGCTCGACAGGCCGTCGAGCTGCTCGGTGTCGCCGCGCGCGTCGATCCAGCGCTGGCGCAGCGCCGGCAGGCCCGCGCGGATGTCGATCTTCGCTTCGGGGTCGGTGTACGGGCCCGACGTATCGTAAACGTAGATCGGGGGATTCTTCTCGCCGCCGAAGGCGGTCGGCGTGTCGGCTTGCGTGATTTCGCGCATCGGCACGCGGATGTCCGGCTGCGAGCCCGTCACGTAGACCTTGCGGGAATTCGGCAGCGGTTCGACGGCAGCGGCATCGACGCGGGCGTCGGCGGACAGAAACTTCGGGTTGGCGTTCATGCGATCTCCTGATATGGGGCGCGCTAAGCAGGAGATGAGAGTCGCGAGGCGGCGGATTTCGTCGGAAGAGAAGCTGGCGAGATCCGGACGCTTCCCTGCGCTGGCATTACCCAGATCAGGTTCAAAGGGTATTTCTCACCCGCAGCCGCCGGTTCGTGACCGGGCACACCGCAGGACCCCCGCGTTAGCAAGCGCACAAGATACACCGGCTTCGCGGCAGTTTCAACCGGGGACAGATCGGGAGCGAAAATGGCGGGGAATGCTGTGACGAAACGGTCGTCGGAGGGGCCGCAAAATTTTTTTTCGAGCGGGTGTCATTTGCGGGGCGGTCGTCCGTCTATTCGGCGCTGCAAACCCAACCCAAAGGAGAACTGAGATGAAAAACGGACTGATTTTCGCCTGTGCCGCCGCATTCGCATTTGCCGCCACGGGCGCGTATGCGCAGAACGATTCGATGTCGAAGGAAGCGTCGCCGATGTCGCAGGACAGCGGAATGGCGAAGGACGCGATGGGCCACGACGCGATGGCGAAGGATGACGCGATGAAGAAGGGGATGAGCAAGCACGCGATGAAGATGAAAAAGGACTCGATGAAGAAGGACGCGATGTCGCACGACTCGATGGGCAAGCCGATGAAGGACGACAAGATGGCGCCGGCGAACTGACCGTGTCCGACCGGCCGTGTTGAACTGACCGTGCCCGACCGGCCGTGCCTGACCGGCCGTGTCGAACCGGCCGTGTCTGACTGACCCCTGGCCGCGCGCCGCACCGGCGTCGCGCGGCGAGATATGCGAGAACCGCCATGCCATCCGTCGTTCTGCTTCGCTTCGCCGCCGCGGCGGCCGCGTTCGCCGCGGCGCTCGCCGCGCACGGCGCGACCGTTTGCGCCGCGCACAGCCCGGCCGGCCGCCAGGCGCTCGTCGAGCTGTATACGAGCGAGGGCTGCAGCAGCTGCCCGGTCGCCGACGACTGGCTCGCCCGGCAAGCCACCGCGCCGTCGACGTTGCCGATCGTGCCGCTCGCGCTGCACGTCGATTACTGGGACGGCCCCGGCTGGACCGATCGCTTCGCGCAGCACGGCTTCGCGGAGCGTCAGCGCACGCTCGCCGCGCGGGCGGGCGGCCGCTTCGTCTATACGCCGGAAGTCGCGGTCGGCGGCCGCGAGTTCGGCGACTGGCGCGATGCGGCCGCGTTCGGTCGGCGCGTGCGCGCGCTCGCGGCAGAGCCGTCGCCGGTCGGCCTCGCGCTCACCGCGCACGCGCAAGCGAGCACGCTCGACGTGGCGCTCGACGTCACGCGGCGCGCGGCCACCGCCGATCCGCTCGCCGCGTACGTCGCGCTGTACGAGAACGCGCTGGTGTCGGAGGTGCGGGGCGGCGAGAACCGCGGCGCGACGCTGCATCACGAGCGCGTGGTCCGCGTGTGGCGCGGGCCGTACGTCGTGTCGGCAGCGGTGACGCCGGCGGGCGCGCCGCAGCGCGTGGCCGAGCGGATCGCGCTGCCGGACGGCGCGACGGCAGCGCATACTGGCATCGCGGCGTTCGTCGAGGACATGGTCACCGGCGATGTCGTGCAGGCGCTCGATCTGCCGTCGTGCGGCTGACGCACGGCCGGCGTCTGATTTTCGAGGAGAATCATCATGCAATCGATTCCCGTTCCGGAGCACGCGGCGGCGACCCCGCCCGCGCGTCCGATCCATCCGCTGTGGGTGCGCGTGAACCACTGGCTGAACGCGCTCGCGGCGGTCACGATGGCGCTGTCGGGCTGGCGGATCTACGACGCGTCGCCGATCTATCCGCCGTTCACGTTCGCGTCCGGCATCACGCTCGGCGGCTGGCTCGGCGGCGCGCTGCAATGGCACTTCGCGGCGATGTGGCTGCTGGTCGGCAACGGCCTGTTCTACCTGACGATGTCGATCGCGACCGGGCGCTTCGCGAAGAAGCTGCTGCCGGTCACGCCCGCGGCCGTGTGGCGCGACGTGCGCGCGGCGTTGCGCGGCGCGCTCGCGCACGACGACCTGAGCGTCTACAACGCGGTGCAGCGCGCCGCGTACCTGACCGCGATCGTCGATCTCGTCGTGCTCGTGCTGTCGGGGCTCGTGATCTGGAAGTCGGTGCAGTTCCCGCTGCTGCGCACGCTGCTCGGTGGCTACGACAACGCGCGCGTCGTGCATTTCTGGGCGATGTCGGTGCTCGTCGCGTTCTTCGTCGTGCACGTCGCGATGGCGCTGCTCGTCCCCCGTTCGCTGCTCGCGATGCTGCGCGGGCGTTGAGGAGAATGAAATGAACGCGTCCCACCCGAAACCGTGAGAGCAGAGGAAGGGGTGGATCCTCACGGGCCAACGGCATCGAAGTGCCCAGGTGGAAAATGCACGCATTTCCCGGCAACCGGAGGATCCACGATGAACAG
>NZ_JACBNX010000025.1 GCF_013403875.1 Burkholderia guangdongensis
TTCCCGTCGGACGAGGCCGCGCTCAAGCTGATCTGGTTGGCCCTGCGTAACGTCGTTGCCAAGTGGACCGGCTCCCGGCACGATTGGAAAGGCGCGATGACGCAGTTTGCACTGCTTTACCCGGAGCGATTCAACATCGGCATCTGAGTCTCAACCCGCCTCACACACGAAATTCCGGATACCTCCCATCCGCACGGGCCGTGCAGTCCCCCAAGTGTTTAGCCGGATGACCATCGAGGTGAGAGGGGATCGCATCCATGACGCATCAGCGGCGCACATCGTGCCGCACCCGCGCATGACCGAGTACTCAAACGGGCATATGCGACACAGGTAAAATACGCATCCTTCCACGGTTTGCCGCGAGTACCCGCCATGTCTTCCCCGCTCACCTTCATCGAATCGCTGCGCGCCGCGTGGCAACGCACGAATTCGTTGCTCTGCGTCGGCCTCGATCCCGAGCCGACACGCTTTCCCGCGCAGTTCGACGGTCAACCGGACGCGATCTTCGAGTTCTGCCGACAGATCGTCGACGCGACCGCGCCGTACGCGAGCGCGTTCAAGCCGCAAATCGCCTACTTCGCCGCGCATCGCGCGGAAGATCAGCTCGAGCGGCTGATCGCGCACATTCATTTGCAGCATCCGGGCCTGCCGGTGATTCTCGACGCGAAGCGCGGCGACATCGGCAGCACCGCCGAGCAATACGCGCGCGAGGCGTTCGAGCGCTATCGCGCGGACGCGGTGACGGTGAATCCGTACATGGGCTACGACTCGATCGAGCCGTACCTCGCGTACGAAGATAAAGGCGTGATCGTGCTGTGCCGCACGTCGAATCCGGGCGGATCGGACCTGCAATTCCTCGAGACCGGTGGCCGGCCGCTGTATCAGGTCGTCGCCGACCTCGCGGCGAACAAGTGGAACGCGAAGACCGGCCAGCTCGCGCTCGTCGTCGGCGCGACGTTCCCGAAGGAGATCGAGGTCGTGCGCGGGATCGTCGGCGACATGCCGTTGCTGATTCCGGGCATCGGCGCGCAGGGCGGCGACGTGCAGGCGACTGTCTCGGCGGGCCGCACGGCCGATGGCGCCGGGATGATGATCAACTCGTCGCGCGCGATTCTGTACGCGGGCAAAGGCGACGATTTCGCGGAAGCCGCGGCGCTCGCCGCGCAGAAAACCCGCGACACGATCAACGTGCACCGCTGATCGGGCTTCGCGATCGGACTTCGCGATCGGACTTCGCGATCGGACTTCGCGATCGGACTTCGCGATCGGACTTCGCGATCGAGCGTCGCGAACCGACCTCGCGAATGAGTCAACTGGCGCGCCGGCTCGCCGGCGCAGAATAGCACGGCGCCTTCGCGCGTCAGCGCTCCTGTTCGTCGAGCAGCTTCATGAGGCCGCGCAGCGCATGCGCGGCCGCCTGCGTGCGGATCCGCTCGCGATCTCCCTTGAACACGAGCGTTTCCACCGCCGTATGCAGCCGGTTGCTCCACGCGAACGACACGGTGCCGACCGGCTTGTGCTCGCCGCCGCCGCCGGGCCCGGCGATGCCGGTCACCGACAGCGCGACCTGCGCGCGGCTGTTGCGCAGCGCGCCTTCGGCCATCGCGCGCGCGACCGGCTCGCTGACCGCGCCGTGCCGCTCGATCAGCTCGGCCGGCACGCCGATCATCTCGGTCTTCGCCTGGTTCGAATAGGTGACGAAGCCGCGCTCGAACCACTGGCTGCTGCCTGAGATGTCGGTGATCGCGGTGGCGACCATCCCGCCGGTGCAGGATTCGGCGGTGGCGAGCATCAGATGCTCGTCACGCAGCTTGTTGCCTGCGCGGATCGCAAGCTGATGGACGACGGAATCGGTAGGCATGCGTAGGAAAAATCGTAGGGGCGTCAGCCGACGACCGAGCGCCAGAACGCGATCACGAGCAGCGTGACGAACGCGGCGACGAGATCGTCGAACATGATGCCGAAACCGCCTTGCAGGTGACGGTCGAAATAGCGGATCGGCGGCGGCTTGACCATGTCGAAGAAGCGAAACAGCAGGAACGCGGCGAGTTGGCCGTAGAACGTCACCGGCGTGACGAACAGCATCACGAGCCAGATCGCGACGATTTCGTCCCAGACGACCGCGCCGGGATCGGCCGCGCCTTGGCCGGTCGCACCTGAGCCGGCCGCGCCTATACCGGCAGTGCCTGAGCCGGCCGTGCCTAAGCCGGCCGCACCCATCCTCTTCGCGGTGAAGCCCGTCATCGCAATGCCGGCGACGAAGCCGACCGCGATCACCAGCCACCACTGCGGCACCGTCAGATAGCGGTTCAGCACGACGAACGTGAGCCAGCCGAACAGCGTGCCGAACGTACCGGGCATGAACGGCGCGAGGCCGCTGCCGAACCCGAGCGACACGATGTGCACCGGATGCGACAGCATGAAGCGCGCGTTCGCGCGCTGCGGCGCGCTCGATGCGGCATCGGCCGCGGCGCGCGGAGGCGTCGTGTCAGTCGGCATGGAAGTGATCGAATCCGTGCAGCGTCAGCGAGAGCGGCGCGCCGGCGGCGTCGCGCCACGCGATCGCGGGCCGCTCCGATGGCGCGGACAACGCGCGTATTGTACCGATTCGCGTGACCGCGACGCCCGCCGCCGCGCCCGCCGCGCCGACCGCCGCGCGTGCGGCGGCGGGCGCGGTGAAGCAAAGCTCGTAGTCGTCGCCGCCCGCGAGCGTGCAGCGGCGCTGCACGTCGGGCGCGAGCGTCGCGAGCGCGGCCGAGCGCGGCACCGCGTCGGCGTTGATCTCCGCGCGCACGTTCGAGCGGTCGAGGATGTGCTGCAGGTCGCCGGCGAGGCCGTCGGAAATGTCGAGCGCCGCGCGCGCGACGCCCGCAAGCGCGCGGCCGAGCGCGATGCGCGGCTCCGGCCGCTCGAGCGCGGCACGGAATGCCACTGCCGCGCGCGCGCCGGCGGCCCATTCGCCGCGCGCGACGCCGAGGCCGGCCCGCGCATCGCCGAGCGTGCCGGACACCCACACGTCGTCGCCGTCGCGGGCCGCGTCGCGGCGCAGCGCCGTGCCGGCGTCGACGTCGCCGAACACGGTGATGCACAGATTGAGCGGGCCGCTCGTCGTGTCGCCGCCGATCAGCGCGCAGCCGTAGCGGTCGGCGAGCGCGAACAGGCCGTCGCTGAACGCGGCGAGCCAGGCTTCGTCGGCGCGCGGCAACGCGCACGCGAGCGTGAACGCGCGCGGCTCGGCACCCATCGCCGCGAGGTCCGACAGATTGACCGCAAGCGCCTTGTGGCCGAGCGCGCCCGGCGCGACGTCCGCGAAGAAATGGCGGCCTTCGACGAGCATGTCGGTCGAAATGGCGAGCAACTTGCCTGAACGCGGCGCGATCAGCGCGCAATCGTCGCCGATCCCGAGCGCGACGGGGCTCGCCGCGCGCGCGGCGCGACGGGCGAAGAAGCGGTCGATCAGCGAGAACTCGGACAGGGCTGGCACGTCTGATGAAATCCGAAGCGGTTGATTTGACGGCATTGTACGGGGCGAACACGGCGTCACACGGGTGAGCGCCGGGCGTTTCCGTCTGTTTTGGTCGCGGCAGTCGCACCCGAATCGCAGCTTTGGCCGACCCCGATTGGCGCTACAATGCGCCGACCAGGTATTCTAATCCGCCCGTGACGAGACACATGTCCACCTCCGAATCCTCCAAAGCCAAACTCCGCGAAGCCGCTCTCGACTACCACGAATTCCCGACCCCCGGGAAAGTCGCGATCGCACCGACCAAGCAGATGATCAACCAGCGCGACCTCGCGCTCGCGTACTCGCCGGGCGTCGCGTACGCGTGCGAGGAGATCGTCGAGAATCCGCTGAACGCCGCGCGTTTCACCGCGCGCAGCAACCTCGTCGGCGTCGTCACGAACGGCACCGCGGTGCTCGGCCTCGGCAACATCGGCCCGCTCGCGTCGAAGCCGGTGATGGAAGGCAAGGCGGTGCTGTTCAAGAAGTTCGCCGGCATCGACGTGTTCGACATCGAGCTGAACGAGTCGGATCCGCACAAGCTCGTCGACGTGATCGCCGCGCTCGAGCCGACCTTCGGCGGGATCAACCTCGAGGACATCAAGGCGCCGGACTGCTTCATCGTCGAGCGCGAGTGCCGCAAGCGGATGAAGATCCCGGTCTTTCACGACGACCAGCACGGCACCGCGATCGTCGTCGCGGCGGCGGTCACGAACGGCCTGAAGGTCGTCGGCAAGGACATCAAGAAGGTGAAGCTCGTCGCGTCGGGCGCCGGCGCCGCGGCGCTCGCGTGCCTCGACCTGCTGGTCGACATCGGCCTGCCGATCGAGAACATCACGGTGACCGACCTCGCGGGCGTCGTCTACAAGGGCCGCACCGAGCTGATGGATCCGGACAAGGAGCGCTTCGCGCGCGAAACCGACGCGCGCTCGCTCGCCGACGTGGTCGGCGGCGCGGACATCTTCCTCGGGCTGTCGGCGGCCGGCGTGCTGAAGCCGGAGATGGTCAAGGACATGGCCGCGCGCCCGCTGATCCTCGCGCTCGCGAACCCGACGCCGGAAATCCTGCCGGAAGCCGCGCTCGAGGTTCGCCCGGACGCGATTCTCGCGACCGGCCGCACCGACTATCCGAACCAGGTCAACAACGTCCTGTGCTTCCCGTTCATCTTCCGCGGCGCGCTCGACGCCGGCGCGACGACGATCACGCGCGAGATGGAGATCGCCGCGGTCAACGCGATCGCCGAGCTCGCGCAGCAGGAGCAGAGCGACATCGTCGCGACCGCGTACGGGATCCAGGATCTGTCGTTCGGCCCCGACTACCTGATTCCGAAGCCGTTCGATCCGCGCCTGATCGTGAAGATCGCGCCGGCCGTCGCGCAGGCCGCGATGGACGGCGGCGTCGCGACGCGCCCGATCGAGGACATGGACGCGTACAAGCAGCATTTGCAGCAGTTCGTCTACCACAGCGGCACGACGATGAAGCCGATCTTCCAGATCGCGCGCAGCGCGGCGGCGGAGAAGAAGCGCGTGGTGTTCGCGGAAGGCGAAGAAGAGCGCGTGTTGCGTGCCGTTCAGATCATCGTCGACGAAAAGCTCGCGACGCCGATCCTGATCGGCCGTCCGGCCGTGATCGAGCACCGGATTCAGCGCTACGGGCTGCGTCTGACGCAGGACGTCGACTACACGGTCATCAACACGGAGCACGACGAGCGCTATCGCGAATTCTGGCAGGCGTATCACAAGAAGATGGCGCGCAAGGGGATCAGCGAGCAGCTCGCGCGCGTCGAGATGCGCCGCCGCACGACGCTGATCGGCGCGATGATGGTGGTGCGCGGCGAGGCGGACGGCATGATCTGCGGCACGATCAGCACGACGCACCGTCACCTGCACTTCATCGATCAGGTGATCGGCAAGCGCGAAGGCTGCAGCGTGTACGCGGCGATGAACGGCCTCGTGCTGCCGGGCCGCCAGATCTTCCTCGTCGACACGCACGTGAATGTCGATCCGACCCCGGAGCAACTCGCAGAGATCACGATCATGGCGGCGGAAGAAGTGCGTCGCTTCGGCATCGAGCCGAAGGTCGCGCTGCTGTCGCACTCGAATTTCGGCACCAGCAACGCGCCTTCCGCGCAGAAGATGCGCGATACGCTCGCGATCCTGCAGGAACGCGCGCCGGATCTGAAGGTGGACGGCGAGATGCATGGCGACGTCGCGCTCGACGCGGCGTTGCGCAAGGAGATCCTGCCGGAATCGACGCTCGAGGGCGACGCGAACCTGCTGATCCTGCCGAACATCGACGCGGCGAACATCGCGTACAACCTGCTGAAGACGGCCGCGGGCAACAACATCGCGATCGGGCCGATCCTGCTCGGCGCCGCGAAGCCGGTGCACGTGCTGACCGAATCGGCGACGGTGCGCCGGATCGTCAACATGGCCGCGCTGCTCGTGGCCGACGTGAATGCGGTGCGTTAAGTGAAACTGAGGTGAAACTGAGGTGAAACTGAGGTGAAACTGAGGTGAAACTGAGGCGAAATTGTAAAAAATAGAAAAAACAGAAAAAAGAGGCGTGCCCGCAACGGGCACGCCGTCGGGTAAGGCGTGCATGCGCCACCCGCAAAGCAACAGCAGCATCTCTCCACTCGGGTGTGCGAGCGGGGCAAGGAGGCAGGGAACTTGCCCGACGAGAGATGCTGCCGTCATTTTATCTTGTGCGAGATAAAAATGGTGCAATTTCGGGCGAAAATTCCTGATTTCGATCGAACCCTCGGCTTTCAATTCCCAAACGAGCGTTGATTCGCGCGAACAATAGCGCTACGCTTACACCTTTGTTGGTCGTCAACTACTTGATTTAACAGCGGGAACCCCGGTTCATGGCACGCAAGTGGCTCCGCAACGGCGCGCTCGCGTCCGTCTTCGCGATCGTCGCGATGGGTAACGTCGGCATGCCGACGGGCAGTCTGGTTTCCGCCGCCTATGCAAGGGAACCCGTCACGTACGACGTGACCGCCGGGCTCGACACGATCCCGTCCGCCCGGCTCCCGCGCGAGGCCGTGACCACGCTGGGCCTGATCGCCGCTGGCGGTCCCTATCCGTACGACAAGGACGGCGTCGTGTTCGGCAACTACGAGCGTGCGCTGCCGAAGGCGAGGCGCGGCTTTTACCACGAGTACACGGTGCCGACGCCGCGCGCGCGCAATCGCGGCGCCCGCCGGATCGTCTGCGGCGGCCCGCTGCGTCGGATCGACAACTGTTATTACACCGACGACCACTACAACAGTTTCAAACGCATAGTTGAATGATTTCGGGATGAACGGCATGAGCGACTCGATTTACGCGCACGATACGTCGGCGGCGGCGGAACTGTTCGCGGCCGGCGACGGCAACCTGTTCCAGCGCGTCATGCAATTGCGCGTGGCGGCCCAGACCGGCGACGTGCCGGCGCAGGCCGGTACGGAGGGGTCTTCATCGAATGAGGAGCCTATGAGCCTTTTCGCGACCGTGCGACCGAATCTCGTGCAGTCGATTCGTGCTTTCCGCGTGCAGGATCTCGCCGACGAAGCCGGCCGCCTCGGCCAGCATTTTCTTTACGCGTTCTGCGGCGCCGCGCAATCGAAGCAGGAAGTGCTCGAGACGATTTCGACGTCGTTCCTGTTCCCGAAGCATTTCGGCAAGAACTACGACGCGCTGTACGATTGCCTGACCGATCTCGTCCACAAGGCGGGTGAACAGCCCGGCTTCGTGATCGTCCTCGAAGCGCTGCCGATCGTGCAGAAATTCGACAAGGAAGGGCGCGAGACGCTGCTCGACGTGTTCCGCGAGGCCGCCGAGTTCTGGGCCGAGCGCAAGGTCGCGTTCCGCGTGTTCTATTCGTTCGCGTAAGCCCGCGCGGCCACGAAGTCGCACATTCACGCGGCACATTCGCGCGGCACGTTTGGTCGCTTTCACGCGATTTGGCGCGTGAAGTCCGCGAAAGAGGTGAGAAAAGCCCGCACGTGCGGGCTTTTTCGCGCGCGTTCGCCGGCCGGGGGGGCGCTTGGTACCGCTTACGGCCGCTTATGACCGCTTACCACCCACCCCAGCGCGCGGCGAGCGCGGCGAGCACCGCGGCGCCGGCCGTTTCGGTGCGCAGTACGCGCGGGCCGAGCGACACCGCGGTGAACCCGCGTTCGCGCGCCGCGTTTTCCTCGGCCGGCGCAAGCCCGCCTTCCGGGCCGATCAGCAGCGTGACGGGCGCGGCCGGTGGCGCGGCCGGCAGCGCGGCGAACGGAATGCTCGCGCGCGGCGACAGCAGCAGTCGCAGCTCGCCGTCGGCCGGTGCGTCCGGCAAGGTGGCGAGCCACGCGTCGTAGCCTTGCACCGGCGCGACGTCGGGCACGCGGTTGCGCCCGCACTGCTCGCACGACGCGCGCACGATCCCGCGCCAGTGCGCGACGCGCTTCTCCGCGCGTTCGCCCGACAGCCGCACGACGCCGCGCGCGGTCGACAGCGGCATGATCGCCGCCGCGCCGAGTTCGACCGCCTTCTCGATCACCCAGTCCATCTTGTCGCCGCCCGCGATGCCCTGCGCGAGCGTCACGCGATACGGCGGCTCCGCGTCGGCCGGCTCGAACGCGTCGAGCCGCGCGAGCGCCGCGCGCTTGTCGATCTCGACGAGCTCCGCGCGATACTGGCCGCCGCTGCCGTCGAACAGCGCGAGCGCGTCGCCCGGCTGCAGCCGCAACACGTGCGCGTGACGCGCGACGTCGGGCGGCAGCGCGAGCACGTCGCCCGCGCGTAGCGCCGCGTCGACGAAGAAGCGCGGCACCGCCGCGGTCGTGCTCGCGGCGCTCATGCGGAAAGACGGCGCGCGAGCGCCCAGCGATAGCCGTCGAGATCCTCGATCTGCGCGAAGCGGTCGCCCCAGAACTGGTCCTGCGGCTCGGTCAGCGATTTCGCGCCGGCGTCGAGCGCGCGCCGGTGCGTCGCATCGACGTCGTCGACGTACAGATAGAACGACTGCGGCGCCGTCGCGCCCGCGCTTTTCGGCGTCATCGCGGTCGAGCCGAACGCGCCCTCGGGCGCGAACATCACGATCATCTGGCCGCGATAGGTCATTTCGACGTGCATGACCGCGCCGTCCTCGTCGTGCACGTCGCGCAACGCGAAGCCGAACGCGGCCTGGTAGAAGGCGATCGACGCGCGCGCGTTGCGCACGGTCAGATAGGGCGTCAACCACGGCATGTCGGCCGGACGCGGGTCGGTCATCAAACGGTTCTCCGTGCGAGGCGGTGCGCCGCGTTTCAGCGACGCACGCCGAGTGTATCGCGCAGCGCGCGAGGCAATGCGAACAGCGCCGCGTGCAGCCGCGCGTCGTAATAACGTAGTCCTTCGATTCCGCGATCGACGAGCCGTTCCTCGACATCGTGCGCGAACAGCGACGCCGGTTCGAGCGTGTCGCTCGCGATCGCCATCAGCCAGATCGAGCCATAGAGCGGCACGTGCGCGGACAGCGGATCGACGACCGCGAAGCACGCGCGCAGATCGGCGAGCAGCGTCGCGATGCGCGGCGCGTGGAAGTGCGGCGAGCCGAGATGCATCGAGATCGCGCCGCACGGCGTCAGAATCCGCTTCAGGTGCCGATAGAAGTCGCGCGAGTAGAGGCCGGCCGCCGGCGAGTCGGGCGGCGTCAGGTCGAACACGACGAGATCGAAGTGCTCGACGGTCGTGTCGACGTAGCGCGCGGCGTCGCCGATCACGACCTCGACGCGCGGATCGTCGAGCGCGCCCTGGTGCACGTCGTCGAGATAGCGGCGCGCCATCCCGATCACGTCGCCGTCGAGTTCCGCGACGACGATCCGCTCGATGCACGCGTGCTTCAGCAACTGCCGCGCGGCGCCGCCGTCGCCGCCGCCGAGCACGAGCGCCTTTTTCGGCGACGGATGCGCGAGCGCGGCCGGATGCGTCATGCACTCGTGATAGATGAATTCGTCGCCGACCGACGTCATCGGCCGGCCGTCGAGCGTGAACAGGCGGCCGAGCTGCGGCGTCTCCCAGACCTCGATCCGCTGATGCGGCGACGCGACGTGCGCAAGCCGCCGCGCGTTCGGGAAGCCATACGCGGCGTCGGGTGTCGGGTGGAACAGAAGCGTGGTGCTCACGGGCAAGCCGGGCGGGGGGAGGCAGTTCGAATCCCTCAATTATAGGGGGCGCGAAGATGGACAGGGAAACCCCGGCTTGCGCGACGCGGCTGCGGGGTTTGCCGGGCCATCTGCTAAAATGACAGGCTTTGCAGCCTCATCCGTCGGCTCCGTCCGCTCCGCGTCCCGCAGGCGCCGCCTCGCGCGCCGGGAGTCGCGTGCGCGAGCTTCCGGATATCGCACGTGCCCTTTTTCGACTCGTTCTCCGGACTCGACATGACGACTTCGTCTCCCGCCTCCACCACCCTGATGGCCAACGCGATCCGCGCGCTCGCGATGGATGCCGTCCAGCAAGCGAACTCCGGCCACCCCGGCATGCCGATGGGCATGGCCGAGATCGGCGTCGCGCTCTGGTCGCGCCACCTGAAGCACAATCCGGCGAACCCGCACTGGGCCGATCGCGACCGCTTCGTGCTGTCGAACGGCCACGGCTCGATGCTGCTGTATTCGCTGCTGCACCTGACCGGCTACGACCTGCCGATCGGCGAGCTGAAGAATTTCCGCCAGCTTCATTCGAAGACGCCGGGCCATCCGGAATACGGGATCACGCCGGGCGCCGAGACGACGACGGGCCCGCTCGGCCAGGGCCTCGCGAACGCGGTCGGGATGGCGCTCGGCGAGGCGCTGATGGCCGACGAATTCAACCGCGACGGCGCGAAGATCGTCGATCACCACACGTACGTGTTCCTCGGCGACGGCTGCCTGATGGAAGGCATCTCGCACGAGGCCTGCTCGCTCGCGGGCACGCTGAAGCTGAACAAGCTGATCGCGCTGTACGACGACAATGGCATCTCGATCGACGGCGACGTCGTCAACTGGTTCCACGACGACACGCCGAAGCGCTTCGAGGCGTACGGCTGGAACGTGATCCCGAACGTGAACGGCCATGACGTCGACGCGGTCGACGCGGCGATCGCGAAGGCGAAGCTGTCGGACAAGCCGACGATCATCTGCTGCAAGACGGTGATCGGCCAGGGCGCGGCGACGAAGGCGGGCGGCCACGACGTGCACGGCGCGGCGCTCGGCGCGGAAGAAATCGCGAAGACGCGCGAAGCGCTCGGCTGGAAGTGGGAGCCGTTCGTGATTCCGCAGGAAGTCTATGCGGCGTGGGACGCGAAGGAAGACGGCGCGCGCCGCGAAAGCGAGTGGAACGCGAAATTCGCCGAATATCGCGCGAAATACGCACAGGAAGCGGCCGAGTTCGAGCGCCGGATGGCGGGCAAGCTGCCGGCTGACTGGGCGCAGAAGGCCGCGGCGATCGTCGCCGGCGCGAACGAGCGTGGCGAGACGGTCGCAACCCGCAAGGCGTCGCAGCAGGCGATCGAAGGCCTCGCCGCGGTGCTGCCCGAACTGCTCGGCGGCTCGGCCGACCTGACCGGCTCGAACCTGACCAACTGGAAGGCGTCGAAGCCGGTCCGCGCGAACAAGGACGGCGCTGGCGTGCAGTGGGGCAACCACATCAACTACGGCGTGCGCGAGTTCGGGATGAGCGCCGCGCTCAACGGCCTCGTGCTGCATGGCGGCTACAAGGCGTTCGGCGGCACGTTCCTGACGTTCTCCGATTACAGCCGAAACGCGCTGCGCGTCGCGTCGCTGATGAAGGTGCCGTCGATCTTCGTGTTCACGCACGATTCGATCGGCCTTGGCGAGGACGGCCCGACGCACCAGTCGATCGAGCACGTGTCGAGCCTGCGCCTGATCCCGAACCATGACGTGTGGCGTCCGGCCGACACGGTCGAGACGGCCGTCGCGTGGACGTACGCGATCGCGCATCACGGCCCGTCGAGCCTGATCTTCAGCCGCCAGAACCTGCCGTTCAATCCGCGCACCGACGCGCAGCTCGCGAACGTCGAGAAGGGCGGCTACGTGCTGCGCGACTGGGACGACGAGATCGTCGCGCGCAAGATCATCCTGATCGCGACCGGCTCCGAGGTCGAGCTCGCGATGAAGGCGGTCGAGCCGCTCGCGCAGCAGGGGATCGCCGCGCGCGTCGTGTCGATGCCGTCGACGACGGTGTTCGACCGTCAGGACGCCGAGTATCGCGAACACGTGCTGCCGCACGGCGTGCGCCGCGTCGCGATCGAGGCGGGCGTGACGAGCTTCTGGCACAAGTACGTCGGCCTCGACGGCGGCGTGGTCGGGATCGACACGTTCGGCGAATCGGCGCCCGCAGGCGTGCTGTTCAAGCATTTCGGCTTTACCGTCGACAAGGTCGTCGAGACGGCGAAGTCCGTTCTGGCGTAAGCCGCACGGCTCGCCTCCGGGCGGGCCGGCCGGCGGCGCGCGTGTCGGCGCGCGCGCCGCGCGGTGAAGGCACGAAACGAATTTTTTTCAGCCCTCAGGAGATAGACATGACGATTCGCGTTGCAATCAACGGGTATGGCCGCATCGGCCGCAACACGCTGCGCGCCTTCTATGAAAACGGCAAGAAGCACGATCTCGAGTTCGTCGCGATCAACGATCTCGGCGACGCGAAGACGAACGCCCACCTGACCCAGTACGACACCGCGCACGGCAAGTTCCCGGGCGAAGTGTCGGTCGACGGCGAGTTCCTGGTCGTCAACGGCGACAAGATCCGCGTGCTCGCGAACCGCAACCCGGCCGAACTGCCGTGGGGCGACCTGGGCGTCGACGTCGTGATGGAGTGCACGGGCTTCTTCACGACGAAGGAAAAGGCGAGCGCGCACCTGAAGGGCGGCGCGAAGAAGGTGATCATCTCGGCGCCGGGCGGCAAGGACGTCGACGCGACGATCGTCTACGGCGTCAACCACGACGTGCTGAAGGCCGAGCACACGGTGATTTCGAACGCATCGTGCACGACGAACTGCCTCGCGCCGATGGTCAAGCCGCTGAACGACCGGATCGGCCTCGAAACCGGCCTGATGACGACGATTCACGCGTACACGAACGACCAGGTGCTGACCGACGTCTATCACGAAGACCTGCGCCGCGCGCGCTCGGCGACGCACAGCCAGATCCCGACGAAGACGGGCGCCGCCGCCGCGGTCGGCCTCGTGCTGCCGGAACTGAACGGCAAGCTCGATGGCTACGCGATCCGCGTGCCGACGATCAACGTGTCGGTCGTCGACCTGTCGTTCATCGCGAAGCGCGACACGACGGTCGAGGAAGTCAACGCGATCATGAAGGAAGCGTCGGAAGGCGCGCTGAAGGGCATCCTCGGCTACAACGACGCGCCGCTCGTGTCGATCGACTTCAACCACAACCCGGCTTCGTCGACGTTCGACGCGACGCTGACCAAGGTGTCGGGCCGCCTCGTCAAGGTGTCGAGCTGGTACGACAACGAGTGGGGCTTCTCGAACCGCATGCTCGATACGGCGATCGCGCTCGCGAACGCGAAGTAAGTCTTCCGAAGCAAGTTTCCGGAAGTTACGCGCCGTATCACACCAGGGCCGCCGCCGCGCGGCCCTGGCGCAATGCCCGGCCCGACGTGAAGTCGGCGCCGGGCGTTTTTTTGTCCGCGGCGGCGGGCATCGCCGGCGCGCGCGACGCGCGCGTTCGCGCACCGTTTGCGCACCGCTCGCGCCGCCCGCGTTCGCGCACCGCTTGCGTTACTGCGCGGCTTGCCGCGCGCCGCCGCGCTGCGTCGCGGCCCACAGCGCGACGACCCCGCCCGCCAGCACCGCGCCCGCGGTGCAGACGCCGCGCCAGCCGTCGGCGCTGAACGCGATGCTCGCCGCGCACGAGCCGAGCGCGCCGCCGATGAAGTAGCTCGTCAGATAGATCGTCGTGACGCGGCTGCGCGCGTGGCCGGCGATCGCGTAGATCACGCTCTGGTTCGAGATGTGCATGCCCTGCACGCCGACGTCGAGCAGCAGGATGCCGGCGATCAGCGCGAAGAGCGAATGCGCGCCCGCCGCGAGCAGCGCGAACGACGCGAGCACGGCCGCGCCGAACAGCCCGGTCGCCGCGTTGCCGTGGCCACGGTCGACGAGCCGGCCCGCCGAGGTCGCCGCCAGCGCACCGAGTGCACCGGCGATGCCGAACAGGCCGATCTTCCCTTCGCTGAAGCCGTACGGCGGCTGGCTCAGCAGGAACGTCAGCGCGGTCCACAGCAGGCTGAAGCACGCGAACACGAGCGCGCCGTACGCGGAGCGCAGCGCGATCAGCGGCTGCGCGCGCACGAGCGACGTCAGCGAGCGCATCAGCGCCGGGTAGTCGAGCCGCGCGTCGCGGCGATCCTTCGGCAGCTTCACGGCAAGCACGGCGGTCAGCACGGCCACCATCGCGGCGGCGAGCACGTAGACCGCGCGCCAGCCGAGCCAGTCGGCGACCACGCCCGACACGACGCGCGCGAGCAGGATCCCGAGCAGCAGCCCGCTCATCACGGTGCCGACCGCGCGGCCGCGCGTGCGCTCGTCGGCGAGCGACGCGGCGAACGGCACGAGCAGCTGCGCGGAGCACGTGACGAAGCCGAGCCCGATGTTCGCGGCGACGAACACCGCATAGTTCGTGCTGCACGCGACCGCGATGAGCGCGAGCACGTTGATCGCGAGCAGCCGCACGATCAGCGTATGGCGGTTCAGCACGTCGCCGAGCGGCACGATCAGGAACAGGCTCGCCGCGTAGCCGAGCTGCGTCAGCGTGACGAGAAAGCCGAGATCGGACGGGGCGTGGCCGAACGTGCCCGCGATCGCCGCGAGAAGCGGCTGCGAATAATAGATGTTGCCGATGACGATCCCGCACGCGCATGCGAACAGCAGCGTCATGCCGCGCGTCAGGGTCGGAGGGACGGATTGCGAAGGCTTCATGGATCGACGGAGAGGGCGCGCGCCGCAGCGCTGCGCGGGTGATGGAATGACCGGGCCAATGATGCGGGAATCTGGCCATAGCGTCCAAGACTGGCTTGCTATAATGTCAATTGGTCAAACCAATAGTTGAGCCCGCGATGCTGCTTCGTCACATCCGCTATTTCCTCGCGGTCGCCGAGCACCGCAACTTCACTCATGCGGCTCAGGCGCTGCACGTGTCGCAGCCGACGCTGTCGCAGCAGATCCGCCAGCTCGAGGACATGCTCGGCGTCACGCTGTTCGACCGCTCGGGCCGCACGGTGCGGCTGACCGAGTTCGGCGACACCTACGCGCGGCACGCGCGCGCGGCGCTGCACGAGCTCGACGCCGGGCAGCGCGCGCTGCACGACGTCGCGGACCTGACGAGCGGCACGCTGCGGCTCGCGATGACGCCGACGTTCACCGCGTACCTGATCGGCTCGCTCGTCGATGCGTTCAACGCGCGCTATCCGCAGGTCGCGCTGACGGTCAGCGAGATGCCGCAGGAGCGCATCGAAGCGCTGCTCGCCGACGACGCACTCGATGCCGGCTTCGCGTTCGCGCCGTCGCGCGCGCCGGAGATCGACGCGACGCCGCTCTGGGACGAGACGCTCGCGCTCGTCGTCGGCCGCGCGCACCGGCACGCGCGGCGCCGGCGTCCGCTGACGCCGGCCGCGTTGCACGACGAGCCGTTGATCCTGCTGAGCCGCGCGTTCGAGACGCGCGACAGCATCGACGCGTATTTCGCGCAGCACCGGGCCGCGCCGCGCGTCGCATTGGAGGTGAATTCGATCAGCGCGATTCTCGAGCTCGTGCGCAGCGGGCGGCTCGCGACGGTGCTGCCCGACGCGATCGCACGCGCGAGCGGCGATCTGTGCGCGCTGCAGCTCGAACCGGCGCTGCCGTCGCGAACCGCGGCGCTGCTCACGCGCCGTGGCGCGTACCGGAGCGTCGCCGCACGCGCGTTCGTCGACAGCGCGCTCGCGTATCGCGACGCGTACGATGCGCCGCGCGCGCTCGCGCGCCGCAAGGCAAACGCAGAGGGGGGCGCGCGCGAATCGGGGCGCAATCCGGGGCGCAATCCGGCGCGCGGCGGGGGCGATCAGGCGCCGGGCGTCGGGAAGTAGACGCCCGCGCGCTGCGCGGCGTTCGCGATGTGCGTCTCGATCGCGGCGCCGGCGGTGGTCGGCGCGCGCGCGACGAACGCGTCGACGATCGCGCGATGTTCCTGGTAGGTCGTGAGCAGCAGCTCGCGCCGGTAGAACGGCATCCGCTGGCTCTCCTTCATGATGTCGGCGCTGCCGCGCAGGATCGATTCGATCGTCGCGTTGCCGGCGAGTCCGACGATCCGCATATGGAACTCGAAGTCGAGTCGCGATGCCTCGTCGAGCGCGTTCTCGGTCAGCGCGACGTGCAGCGCGGCGAGATTCTCCTCGAACCACGCGAGATCGACTTCGGAGATGGCGCGCGCGGCCATTCGCGCGGCGAAGCCTTCGAGCGCGTAGCGCATCTGGTACGTGTCGGGCGGCGACGATTGCGACGCGAACTGCCACCCGTGCGCGGTCGTCGCCTGCGTGCTCTCGACGTAGACACCCTTGCCCGGGCGAATGCGCAGCATGCCGAGCGCCTCGAGCGTCGACAGCGCCTCGCGCAGCGACGCGCGGCTGATCGCGAGCTCCTCGGACAGTTGTCGCTGAGCCGGCAGCAGGCTGCCGACCGGATAGGCGCCGGCTTCGATTCGGTCGCGAATCGTCGCGATCGCGGCGTCGGTCACGGTATGCGGAACGTTCTTCATGGGATCGGATCGCAAGTTGAACTGGTCTGACCAGTATTGTAGCGATCTGCGCGGCACGTGGCCGGAACCTAGGGAAAGTCAGGAGTCGGGCGGGCGGCCCGGCCCCGCCTGCCGCGCCTGAGGACGTCGGGAAATCCCTATTCCACCTGAGCTTGACGGGACCATATCGGCTTTCTACTATCCGCCATAACAGAACTGGTCATACCAGTCTGAACGGAAGTCTGACCAACCGCCTGACCGGAGAAAACCGTGTCGAAATTCCTGAATTCGTTATTTGGCCGAGTCGTCATCGCCCTGATCATCGGGGTCGCGCTCGGCGCATTCTTCCCGCATTTCGCCGTTTCGCTGCAGCCGCTTGGCGACGGCTTCCTGAAGCTGATCAAGATGGTGATCGGCCCGATCGTGTTCTGCGTCGTCGTGCACGGGATGGCCAACGCGGGCGACCTGAAGAAGGTCGGCCGGGTCGGCCTGAAGTCGGTCGTGTACTTCGAGGTGATGACGACGGTCGCGCTGGCGATCGGCCTCGCGCTCGCGTACCTGACGCAGCCCGGCGCCGGGATGAACGTGAACCTGAGCTCGCTCGATCCGTCGTCGCTCGCGTCCTACGCGAAGAACGCGAAGAACCTGCACGACACGGCCGGCTTTCTGCTGAAGATCATCCCGGAGACCGCGTTCGACGCGTTCGCGAAGGGCGACATCCTGCAGATCCTCGTGTTCTCGGTGCTGTTCGGCTCCGCGCTGTCGCTGCTCGGCGAGAAGGGCAAGCGCGTGACGTCGCTGGTCGACGAACTGTCGCACGTGTTCTTCCGCGTGATGGGCTTCATCATCAAGCTCGCGCCGCTCGGCGTGCTCGGCGCGATCGCGTTCACGACCGGCCAGTACGGCGTCGCGTCGCTCAAGCAGATGGGCTATCTGGTCGCGGTGTTCTACCTGAGCTGCGTCGTGTTCGTCGCGGTCGTGCTCGGCCTCGTGATGCGGCTCGCCGGCTTCTCGGTGTTCAAGCTGATCCGCTACCTGCGCGAGGAACTGTCGATCGTGCTCGGCACCGCGTCGTCGGATGCCGTGCTGCCGCAGATCATGCGCAAGCTCGAATTCATGGGCATCAAGGATTCGACCGTCGGCCTCGTGATCCCGACCGGCTACTCGTTCAACCTCGACGGCTTTTCGATCTACCTGACGCTCGCGGTGCTGTTCATCGCGCAGGCGACCAACACGCCGCTGTCGATGCATGACCTGATCGTCGTGCTGCTCGTGTCGCTGCTGACGTCGAAGGGCGCGCACGGGATTCCCGGCTCGGCGATCGTGATTCTCGCGGCGACGCTGTCGGCGATTCCGGCGATTCCCGTGCTCGGCCTCGTGCTGATCCTGCCGGTCGACTGGTTCGTCGGGATCGCCCGCGCGCTGACGAACCTGCTCGGCAACTGCGTCGCGACGGTCGTCGTCGCGGTGTGGGAGAACGACATCGACAAGGCCCGCGCGAAGCGCGTGCTGAACCAGGAGCTGCTGTACGTGCCGGCCGAGATGGACACCGCCGATACGCTCGCCAGCGACGAAGCCCACGCGATCTGAACCCGGATCCCATTCCCGCCGGCGCGATGCGCGCCGGCGCTTGCGCTTCATCCCGAATTTCAGCCCGAATTTCAGCCGCAATGACACGGCATTCACAGGACACAGGAGACGACATGGCCGCCCCGATTCTCGATCCGAACGCACCCGCCTTCACGCGCCGCTACATGAACCTTGCCGATCCGCGGCTCGGCGCGCAGGCGCTGTACGCGAGCGACGAGTTCTTCGCGCCGAAGGAGCGCATGCTGAACCCCGAGCCGGCGGTGTTCATCCCCGGCAAGTACGACGATCACGGCAAGTGGATGGACGGCTGGGAAACGCGCCGCAAGCGCACGACCGGCCACGATTTCTGCGTGATCCGCCTCGCGCGGCCCGGCGTGATCCACGGCGTCGATCTCGACACGAGCCACTTCACCGGCAATTTCCCGCCGGCCGCGTCGATCGAGGCCTGCGCGGCCGACGGCGACGCACCGTCCGACGATGCCGAGTGGCACACGATCGTCCCCGCGACGACGCTGCAAGGCAACCAGCATCACTACGTCGCGATCGACGACGCGCGCGCGTACACGCATCTGCGCGTGAATCTGTATCCGGACGGCGGCCTCGCGCGGCTGCGCGTGTACGGCCAGCCGCAGCGCGACTGGAGCCGCGCGCCGCAGGGCGAGCTGATCGACCTCGCGGCGACCGAGAACGGCGGCTACGTGGTCACCGCGAACAACCAGCACTTCGGCGCGGCGGCGAACATCCTGATGCCGGGCCGCGGCGCGAACATGGGTGACGGCTGGGAAACGCGCCGCCGTCGCGAGCCGGGCAACGACTGGGCGATCATCGCGCTCGCGCGGCCGGGCATCGTCCGCCGCGTCGAGGTCGACACCGCGTTCTTCAAGGGCAATTTCCCGGATCGCTGCTCGATTCAGGCCGCGCACGTCGCGGGCGGCACCGACGATTCGCTCGTCACGCAGGCGATGTTCTGGCCCGAGCTGCTCGGCGAGCAGAAGCTGTCGATGGACAACGTGCACGTGTTCGACCAGCTCGCCGCGCTCGGCCCGGTCACGCACGTGCGCTTCAACCTGTTCCCGGACGGCGGCGTCTCGCGCCTGCGTCTGTGGGGCGAACTGGCCTGACGGCCTGAAGGAGACGCAGATGACGACCCGTCACACGTTGCGCGTCGAGCGCCTGACCCGCGATGCGTTCGCGCCGTTCGGCGACGTGATCGCGCTCGAGGGCGCGCGGCATTTTCCGATCAACGGCGGCACGACCGAGCGGTTTCACGATCTCGCGTCGATCGACGTCGTCGACGACGGCGGCCGGCCGCTCGTGAGCCTGTTCCGCGCGCAGCCGCGCACGCTGCCGGTCGAGGTCGCGATGATGGAGCGGCATCCGCTCGGCAGCCAGGCGTTCATTCCGCTCGCGGCGGTGTCGCGCTATCTGATCGTCGTCGCGCCGGCGGGCGAGCTCCGGCCCGAGCGGATGCGCGCGTTCGTCGCGCAGGGATGGCAGGGCGTGAACTACGCGAAGGGCGTCTGGCATCATCCGCTGCTCGCGCTCGACGCAGTCAGCGATTTCGTCGTCGTCGACCGCGGCGGCACGCAGCCGAACTGCGACGAGATCGCGCTCGACGACGTGTGGGCGCTCGATTACGACGAGATCGGCCTGAGCGTGGCCTGAGCGTGGCGTGAGCGCGCGCGCCGTTCAGTGCTTGCGGTGCGGGCAGTTTTCCGTCGTGCAGGAGCCGTAGAGCGCGAGCGAATGCTCCTGGAGCCTGAAGCCTCGGTCCTTCGCGATCGATTGCTGGCGGCGCTCGATTTCCGGATCGAAGAACTCCTCGACGCGGCCGCAGTCGAGACAGACGAGGTGATCGTGATGCTGGCCTTCGTTCAGCTCGAACACCGCCTTGCCGGATTCGAAGTTGCTGCGCGTGAGAAGGCCCGCCTGCTCGAACTGCGTGAGCACCCGGTAGACGGTCGCTAGGCCGATGTCGAGCTCCTCGTGCAGCAGGTTCCGGTATACGTCTTCGGCGGTCAGATGGCGGACGGGGCTCTGCTGGAAAATCTCGAGGATCTTGAGGCGGGGTAGGGTCGCCTTGAGCCCGATGTTTTTGAGATCGGTCGGATTGGTCATGGCTAGGCATCCCTAGAGTACAATGCAGAGTTCAATGTTACCGGCTTTTCGCCGTTCCAGATACACGCGCGGCCTGCGGGACGGGCCAGCACGGTGAGGGAAATGATTCCAGAATCTCTTTCGCACTTTCAAAGGAGCCGCATGCGGAGTGCCATCATCGCTGCCGCCGCCGTCGCCGCGCTGGCTGGTTGTTCTTCCTACGACAGCGTCACGCAGCGCATCGCGCAGTCCATCACGCCGTACCGGATCACCGTCGTCCAGGGCAATTTCGTGTCGCGCGAGAAGGCTGCGCAGTTGCAGACCGGCATGACGCGCGACCAGGTCCGCACGTTGCTCGGCTCGCCGCTGTTGACCGACATGTTCCACGCCGACCGCTGGGACTACCTGTTCTACTTCAAGCGCGGCTCGACGTCCGTCGTCCAGCAGCGCGATCTCGTGTTGACGTTCTCGGCCGATCGCCTCGCGGGCTGGACGGGCGCCGACGATCTGCCGTCCGAGCTCGACCTGCTCGCCGAGATCGACGGCGACAAGTCCGGCAGGAAGGCGAAGAAGGCGGCCGTCGCGGCCGCTTCGGCGTCCGAAGCGGCGTCTGCTTCGGCAGCCGCGAGCGGCGCGTTAGCGTCGGCATCCGCCGCAGCCGCGCCGTCCGGCACGGAAGTTGGCGCGGGCCTCGACGCGAACGAGGAAGCCGCGCGCGCGGCGAACCGCGCGACGGGGCAGGTGCCGGGCCAGGTCGCCGGCGCGCGCGCGTCGCTGGCCGCGCCGGTCGCGGGCGGTGCGTCGCCGGGCGTGAACTCGTCGGTCCAGCCGCAGTTCCAGTTCCATCGTCCGCCGCCGCCGGCCGGGTCGAACGAAGCCGCGCAGGCCGTCGGCCCGCAGGGCTCGCTGCAGAACCAGCCGCTCACCGCGCCGTCGGCGCCCGCGGCGGCGAGCGCGGCCCAGTAACGCCGGCGCATCGCGTCACACGGGGCGGCACACGCCGCCCCGCCTTTTTCACTCGTCGTACGGAAAGCCATGAAGATTGCGATTGCCGGCGCGTCCGGCCGGATGGGCCGGATGCTGATCGAAGCCGTTCTCAACGATCCCGACGCGCAGCTCGCCGGCGCGCTCGACCGTGTCGGCTCGCCGTTTCTCGGCCAGGACGCGGGCGCGTTCCTCGGCAAGGAAACCGGCATCAAGCTGACCGACGATCTCGACGCGGTGTTCGCGCAGGCCGACTATCTGATCGACTTCACGCGCCCCGAAGGGACGATCGCGCACGTCGACGCCGCGCTGCGCCACGGCGTGAAGCTCGTGATCGGCACGACCGGCTTCACCGACGAGCAGAAGGCGACGCTGCGCGCGGCCGCCGACCAGATCGGCATCATGTTATCCGCGAACATGAGCGTCGGCGTGAACGTCACGCTGAAGCTGCTCGAGTTCGCGGCGAAGCATTTCTCGCAGGGCTACGACATCGAGATCATCGAGGCGCATCACCGCCACAAGGTCGACGCGCCGTCGGGCACCGCGCTGATGATGGGCGAGGCGGTCGCGGGCGCGCTCGGCCGCTCGCTCGCCGACTGCGCGGTGTACGGCCGCCACGGCGTGACGGGCGAGCGCGATCCGTCGACGATCGGTTTCTCCGCGATCCGCGGCGGCGACATCGTCGGCGATCACACGGTGCTGTTCGCCGGCATCGGCGAGCGGATCGAGGTCACGCACAAATCCGCGAGCCGCGTGTCGTACGCGCAGGGCGCGCTGCGCGCGGTGCGCTTCCTGTCGCAGCACGGCGCGGGCCTGTTCGACATGCAGGACGTGCTCGGCCTGCGCTGACGCGCAAGACGGACCCCCGATGGCGGCTCCCACCGGCGTTCTCCACTATCTCGAAACCGGCGACGCGGTCACGCACGCGGTGGCCTATGTGCTGCTCGCGATGTCGATCGCGAGCTGGTGCTTTCTCGTCGTGAAGGCGTGGCTGCTCGTGCGAGCGAAGTGGCAGGGGCCGGGCGCGCTCGCCGCGTTCTGGCGCGCGGCGACGCTCGACGCCGGCATCGCCGCGCTCGCCGGCGCCGATCGCGAGCGCGTGTTCGTGCCACTGGCGGAGGCCGCGCGCGACGCGGCTGGCGATCACGATCCGGCCGCGCTCGCGGCGCGCGTCGAGCGTAGCGAGCGCGTGCTGCGCGCGCTGCGCCACGCGATGCTGCGCTCGCAGCGGCGGCTCGAGTTCGGCCAGGTGCTGCTTGCGTCGATCGGCAGCACCGCGCCGTTCGTCGGCCTGCTCGGCACCGTGTGGGGCATCTACCACGCGCTCGGCAGCATCGCCGCGAGCGGGCAGGCGCAGATCGAGAACGTCGCCGGGCCGGTCGGCGAGGCGCTGATCATGACCGCGTTCGGGCTCGTCGTCGCGATTCCGGCGGTGCTCGCGTACAACATCCTCGGGCGGCTCGTGCGCCAGATCGCCGAGGAGCTCGACGGCTTCGCGCGCGACCTGCACGTGTTCGTCTGCGCGGACGACGCCTGACTTCCATCCCGACAGGAGCGACGCATGGCATTCGGCGGGCTCGAGCATCACAAGACGTCCGCGCCGATCGCGGAGATCAACATGACGCCGCTGATCGACGTGATGCTCGTGCTGCTCGTGATCTTCATCATCACCGCGCCGCTGATGACGCACGCGATCCGGCTCGATCTGCCGAAGGTCGCGGCCGACGTCGCGCGCGAGACGCCCCGGACGGTCACGCTGTCGATCGACGATGCAGGCAAGGTCTACTGGGACGACGCGCCGGTGCCGCTCGACGCGCTGCCCGCGCGTCTGCGCGAGGCGGCGGCGAGCGGTTCGGCGCCGGACCTGCATCTGCGCGCGTCGCGCGCGACCCGCTACGACGTGATCGCGCAGGTGATGGGCGCCGCGCAGGCCGCGGGCCTCACGCGGATCGGCTTCGTGACCGATCTGCCGCTGCCCGGCAGTGTGCCGGGTGCGCCGGCCGCGGCGCCCGCGCACTGATCCGCTCCCGCTCCCGCTTCCGAAACCTGCGCCCGCGCCCGTTGGCCTGACGGCGCGATGCGGGTGGTATGGGCGGTATAATCGACGTTTTTCCCGGCTGGCAGGCCCTGTCCCGGGTGTCCGGAGCGTATCCGGCCCCGCGAATGCGCCCGCTCGCCGGACAAGCGCGAGTTTCGTCCATTTCCGCGCGGCCGCCTCGTCGGCGCGCGCTGCTCAAAGCCTAGCCCGAACCACACCATGCACGAGAGATACGTACCCGCCGACGTCGAAGCCGCCGCCCGGAGCGACTGGCGCGCAGCCGATGCCTACAAGACGCAGGAAGATTCGCAGAAGCCGAAGTTCTACTGCGTGTCGATGCTGCCGTACCCGTCCGGCAAGCTGCACATGGGTCACGTGCGCAACTACACGATCAACGACGTGATGTACCGCTATCTGCGGATGAACGGCTACAACACGCTGATGCCGATGGGCTGGGACGCGTTCGGGATGCCGGCCGAGAACGCCGCGATGGCGAACGGCGTGCCGCCGGCGCAGTGGACCTACGACAACATCGACTACATGAAGCGTCAGATGCAGTCGATGGGGCTCGCGATCGACTGGTCGCGCGAAATCGCGACCTGCAAGCCCGACTACTACAAGTGGAACCAGTGGCTGTTCCTGAAGATGCTCGAGCAGGGCATCGCGTACAAGAAGACGGGCACCGTGAACTGGGATCCGGTCGACCAGACCGTGCTCGCGAACGAGCAGGTGATCGACGGCCGCGGCTGGCGCTCGGGCGCGCTCGTCGAGAAGCGCGAGATCCCGATGTACTACCTGCGGATCACGCAGTACGCCGATGAACTGCTGAACGACCTCGACGGCCTTGGCTGGCCCGAGCGCGTGAAGATCATGCAGCAGAACTGGATCGGCAAGAGCTTCGGCGTGAACTTCGGCTTCCCGTATAAACTCGACGGCGAGCAGAAGCTGCTGCGCGTGTTCACGACGCGCGCGGACACGATCATGGGCGTCACGTTCTGCGCGATCGCGGCCGAGCATCCGCTCGCGACGCGCCTGGCGCAGGACAAGCCCGAGCTGCTGGCGTTCATCGACGAATGCAAGCGCGGCGGCGTCGCGGAAGCCGACGTCGCGACGATGGAGAAGAAGGGCGTGCCGACCGGCTTCAAGGTCACGCACCCGCTGACGAACGAGCCGGTCGAGGTGTGGATCGGCAACTACGTGCTGATGAGCTACGGCGAAGGCGCGGTGATGGGCGTGCCCGCGCATGACGAGCGCGACTTCGCGTTCGCGAAGAAGTACGCGCTGCCGATCACGCAGGTGATTGCGGCTGTTGGCGAGACGTATTCGACCGACGCGTGGCAAGAGTGGTACGGCGACAAGGAGCGCGCGGTCTGCGTGAACAGCGGCAAGTACGACGGGCTCGCGTATGGCGCGGCCGTCGACGCGATCGCGGCCGACCTGAAGGCGGGCGGCTTCGGCGACAAGCAGGTCACGTGGCGCTTGCGCGACTGGGGCATTTCGCGCCAGCGCTACTGGGGCACGCCGATCCCGATCATCCACTGCCCGTCGTGCGGCGACGTGCCGGTGCCGGAAAAGGATCTGCCGGTCGTGCTGCCGGAGGATCTCGTGCCGGACGGCTCGGGCAACCCGCTCGCGAAGTCCGAAGCATTCCTGAACTGCGCGTGCCCGACGTGCGGCGGCGCGGCGAAGCGCGAGACCGACACGATGGACACGTTCGTCGATTCGTCGTGGTATTTCTCGCGCTACACGGCGCCCGACGCGGAAACGATGGTCGACGCTCGCACCGATTACTGGATGCCGATGGACCAGTACATCGGCGGCATCGAGCACGCGATCCTGCACCTGCTGTACTCGCGCTTCTGGACGAAGGTGATGCGCGACCTCGGCCTCGTGAAGTTCGGCGAGCCGGCGAAGAACCTGCTCACGCAGGGGATGGTGCTGAACGAGACGTTTTACCGCGAGGATGCGTCCGGCAAGAAGACCTGGTACAACCCGGCCGACGTGACCGTCTCGTTCGACGACAAGGGCCGCCCGGTCGGCGCGACGCTGAAGACCGACGGCCAGCCGGTCGTGCTCGGCGGCATCGAGAAGATGTCGAAGTCGAAGAACAACGGCGTCGATCCGCAGTTGCTGATCGACCAGTACGGCGCGGACACCGCGCGCCTGTTCACGATGTTCGCGGCGCCGCCCGAGCAGCAGCTCGAGTGGTCGGGCGCGGGCGTCGAGGGCGCGAGCCGCTTCCTGCGCCGCGTGTGGAGCTTCGGCCACGCGAACCGCGCCGCGCTCGCGGAGCGCGCGGGCTTCGACGCCGCGAAGCTCGGCGACGCGGACAAGTCGCTGCGCCGCGAGATTTACGGCGTGCTGAAGCAGGCCGATTTCGACTATCAACGCCTGCAGTACAACACCGTCGTATCGGCCGCGATGAAGATGCTGAACGCGCTCGACGGCGCGAAGGGGGCGACGCCCGCGGTGCTGCGCGACGCGTACGGCGTGCTGCTGCGCGTGCTGTATCCGGTCGTGCCGCACGTGACGTTCGAGCTGTGGAAGGCGCTCGGCTACGCGGACGATTTCGGCACGCTGCTCGACGCGCCGTGGCCGAAGGTCGACGAGGCCGCGCTCGAACAGGCCGAGATCGAACTCGTGCTGCAGGTGAACGGCAAGGTGCGCGGCGCGATCAAGGTCGCGAAGGACGCGGGCCGCGACGCGATCGAGGCCGCGGCGCTCGCCGACGAGACGTTCGCGAAGTTCGGCGAAGGCCGGCCGGCGAAGAAGATCGTCGTCGTGCCGGGCCGCCTCGTGAACATCGTCGTTTGACGCCCGGCGCGGTTGCCGGGACGAACGGCCTGAACAGGAAGGAGCGAAGGTGATCCGCAGATCGTTTCTGATGGTGGCCGGCAGCGCGCTCGTGCTGTCGGCGTGCGGCTTCCAGTTGCGCGGCTCGCAGAACTACGCGTTCAAGCAGCTGATGCTCGCGGGCGCGCCGCCCGTCGTCGCCGCGCGTCTGACGCGCCTCGTCGAGGCCGGCAGCGATACGAAGATCGTGAAGTCGATCGACGCCGCGGATGCGGTGCTGCGCATGTCCGAGTCGCGCGGGCAGAGCACGCTGACGCTGAACCAGTACGGCTCGGTCGAGGAATACTCGCTGAACTATTCGCTGAACTATACGCTGACCGCGAAGGACGGCACGCTGCTGATCCCGCCGAGCACGATCGCGCTGAACCGCGCGATGACGTATAGCGATCAGTACACGCAGGCGAAGGCGCAGGAAGCCGACATCCTGTACGCGGACATGCAGAACGACGCGGTCGACCAGCTGATGCGGCGCCTCGCGATCGTACACTCGCTGCATCCGTCGCCGGAGCAGGTGGTGCCCGGCGTATCGCCGCGCGCGCCGCTGCCGCCGCCGCCGCTGTGATCGGGCGCTGACGATGCAATTGCGTCTCGACGCGCTGGAGCCGCATCTCGCGAAGGGGCTCGCCGGACTCTACACGGTCTACGGCGACGAACCGCTGCTCGCGCAGGAGGCGTGCGACCGCATCCGCGCGGCCGCGCGCGCGGCCGGCTTCACCGACCGCTCGGTGCACACGGTCGAGCGCGGCTTCGACTGGAGCGTGCTGATCGGCGCGACGCAGGCGATGTCGCTGTTCGGCGAGCGCCAGCTGATCGAGTTGCGGATTCCGTCGGGCAAGCCCGGCAAGGACGGCGCCGACGCGCTGAAGACGCTCGCGGCCGCCGGCAATCCGGACGTGCTGCTGCTCGTCACGCTGCCGCGCCTCGACGCGGCGACGCAGAAATCCGCGTGGTTTACCGCGCTCGCGAACGGCGGCGTCGCGCTGAAGATCGATCCGGTCGACCGCGCGCAACTGCCGAACTGGATCGGCCAGCGGCTCGCGATGCAGGGGCAGCGCGTCGCGGCCGGCGACGACGGGCGGCGCGCGCTGCAGTTCGTCGCGGAGCGCGTCGAGGGCAACCTGCTCGCCGCGCATCAGGAGATCCAGAAGCTCGGGCTGCTGTATCCGCAGGGGTCGCTGACGTTCGAGCAGGTGCACGACGCGGTGCTGAACGTCGCGCGCTACGACGTGTTCAAGCTGAACGAGGCGATGCTCGTGGGCGACGCCGCGCGGCTCGCGCGGATGATCGACGGGCTCAAGGGCGAGGGCGAGGCGATCGTGCTCGTGATGTGGGCGGTCGTCGAGGAGTTGCGCACGCTGCTCAGGATCAAGCGCGGCGTCGCGGCCGGCAAGCCGCTCGCGACGCTGCTGCGCGAGAACCGTGTGTGGGGGCCGCGCGAGCGGCTGATCGGGCCGGCGCTCAATCGCGTGTCCGAGGCCGTGCTCGAGAAGGCGCTCGCGTTCGCCGCGCGGCTCGACCGGCAGGTCAAGGGGCTGAGCGCGGTCGCGCTGCCGGTGCGGCGCGCGCAGGACGTGCCGCCGCCCGATCCGTGGGACGGCCTGTTCCAGCTCGCGATGACGGTCGCGCTCGCGCAGGGCGAGCGACCGCGCACCGCGGGCGGCGCCAGGCGCTGAGCGCCGGGCCGCTGTCCGCATTCGCGGCGGTTGGCCGCAGTGCCCAGCGCGCGATCCGCACCCGCATTACAATGCTTCGACACGAATCGATGCGGCCGCGCGAGCCGGCCGCATCGCGTTTTCCGATGATTTCACGCCGCTTCGCGCGGCATGCGTTTCGAGTCACACGATGGATATCGATCAGTACATGACGGACCTGGGCCGCCGCGCCCGGCACGCTTCGCGCGCGATGGCGCGCGCCAGCACGGCCGCGAAGAACGCGGCGCTCGACGCGGTCGCGCGCGCGATCGAGCGCGACGCGCAGCAGCTGAAGGAGGCGAACGCGCGTGACGTCGCGCGCGCGCGCGAAAAGGGGCTCGATGCGGCGTTCATCGACCGCCTGACGCTGTCGGACAAGGCGCTGAACACGATGGTCGAAGGGCTGCGCCAGGTCGCGTCGCTCGCGGATCCGATCGGCGAGATCGGCAATCTGAAGTACCGCCCGAGCGGGATCCAGGTCGGCCAGATGCGCGTGCCGCTCGGCGTGATCGGGATCATCTACGAATCGCGGCCGAACGTGACGATCGACGCGGCCGCGCTGTGCCTGAAGTCCGGCAACGCGACGATCCTGCGCGGCGGCTCCGAGGCGCTCGAATCGAATACCGCGCTCGCGAAGCTGATCGGCGAAGGGCTCGCGGCCGCGGGGCTGCCGCAGGACGCGGTGCAGGTGGTCGCGACCGCCGATCGCGCGGCGGTCGGCAAGCTGATCACGATGACCGACTACGTCGACGTGATCGTGCCGCGCGGCGGCAAGAGCCTGATCGAGCGGCTGATCGCCGAGGCGCGCGTGCCGATGATCAAGCATCTCGACGGGATCTGCCACGTGTACGTGGACGACCGCGCGGATCTCGCGAAGGCGCTGACCGTCTGCGACAACGCGAAGACGCACCGCTACGGCACCTGCAACACGATGGAGACGCTGCTCGTCGCGGCCGGCATCGCAGGCGCGGTGTTGCCGCCGCTCGGCCGGCTCTATCGCGACAAGGGCGTCGAGCTGCGCGTCGATCCCGCCGCGCGCGCGGTGCTCGCCGACGCCGGCGTCGGCCCGCTCGTCGACGCGACCGAAGAAGACTGGCGCACCGAATATCTCGCGCCGGTGCTGGCGGTCAAGATCGTCGACGGGATGGACGCCGCGATCGAGCACATCAACGAATACGGCTCGCATCACACCGATGCGATCGTCACCGAGGATCACGACCGCGCGATGCGCTTTCTGCGCGAAGTCGATTCGGCGAGCGTGATGGTCAACGCGTCGACGCGCTTCGCGGATGGCTTCGAGTTCGGCCTCGGCGCGGAGATCGGGATCTCGAACGACAAGCTGCATGCGCGCGGGCCGGTCGGCCTCGAAGGGTTGACGTCGCTGAAGTACGTCGTGCTCGGGCACGGCGAAGGGCGTCAGTAAGCGACAACAGGAGAAACGGCATGCTAACCAGGCTTCGCGTCAAGGGATTCAAAAGTCTTGGGGATGTCACCGTCGATTTCGGCCCTTTTACGTGCGTTGCAGGGGTGAATGGTGCGGGAAAGTCCAATCTATTTGACGTGATCGTGTTTTTGCGGGATCTGGTTGACATGCCGATCATTGCTGCGGCCAATCGGGTCCGTGATCGGGACGGTAAGAGATTCGGGTCGGTGGGTTCGATCTTTACCCGTTACAAGAACAGTAGCGCCGACACGATGGAGTTGGAGGTGGAGTTTCTGGTTTCCGATGTCGTGGTTGATGACTTCGGACGCCAGGGTGCGCCTCACGTGACTCATCTGAGATATCGGATCGCTTTAGGTTATAAATTGGACGAAACCTCCGGAAGCGAGAGGATTCAGCTGCTCGACGAGGCACTCGAATATATTCCGAAGCGTGATTTTCGGCGCAATCTGTTTCCTCATGCCGATGTATTTTGGGAATCGGTCAAGGGTGGAACGAAAACATCGAATTTCATATCGACCGAGAAAGAAGCCGATGGGCGAGCGATCGTCAACATCCATCAAGATTCTGGAACGAGCAGGGGGCGGCCGGAGCGCATTCCAGCGTTCGGAATGGAGCGCACCGCGTTGAGCGGAATCAACACGATCGACAGGCCGACTGCATTGGCAGCTCGCCGTGAAATGCAATCGTGGGCGTTGCTCCAGCTTGAGCCATCAGCGCTTCGGCAACCTGACGATTTTTCGACGCCATCCGACATTCATGTTGCACCTTCGGGTGCGCATATGCCTGCGACGCTCAAATGGCTGAACAAGGATGCAGCGGTTGCAAATCGATTGTCGGAGCTAATTCCGGATGTCGCGGAACTATCCGTTGAGGTTGACGAAAGACGGGAGCTAAAGACCCTGTACCTGACGAATCGCGATGGCATTAAATATCCTGCAAAGGCGCTCTCTGACGGCACATTGCGATTTTTGGCGCTGGCTATCATTCATGCTGATCCTTTGGCGGGAGGGCTAATATGCCTCGAAGAGCCTGAGAACGGCATTCATCCTTCACGGGTTCGGGCAATGACAAACTTGCTGCGTGATATGGCAGTCGATCCGAATGAGGCAGTCGACGAGCATAATCCATTGCGCCAGGTGATTATCAATACACACTCTCCTTTGGTTGTGCAGGAGTTGAAGGCCGACGATCTCGTGGTTTGTCAGCAATATCGCCAAAAGACAGCAACTTTTAGTACGTTCGGATTTCTGGCCAAGACGTGGCGCGCTGAAAAAATGCCCGATCAAAAAACAACGTCGTTGAGTACTTTGCTGGCTTATCTCAATGCAGATGAGGTGAGCGAAGATCGAGATTCATCGACGGTCAGAGCGCTGTTGCGTGAGCAATTGGCGCTTTTTCAATGAACGGGGGAGCGGGTGAGTTTTATTCGTTACACGCTCCTTGCTGATGGGAGCTCCGATGCGGTGCTGCTGCCCATTATTCGATGGGTCATCGATCAAAATTTTCCTGATTTGACAACGATAGAAGAGTTTGCTCGAGATGGGTTACCACCGCCATCGACGGGACTTCGAACGCGTGTCGCTAGAGTGCGGGCGCTCTACGAATTCGATGTTTTGTTTGTGCATCGCGACGCGGAGCGAGACGGTTACGAAATGCGATTACAGCAGTTGACCGACGAACTTGCTGACGTGGAAGGCGTCTGGATCCCAGTCATTCCTGTCCGTATGACCGAAGCTTGGTTACTGGGTAGTGAGCCTGCGATAAGGCGGGCGGCGGAGAATCCGAATGGCAAGGTTCCGCTGACAATTCCGCCTCGGTCCCGCTGGGAAGCGTTGCCGGATCCTAAGCAGGCGTTGTTTGCGCTGCTGCATGCAGCAGCGGATCGCCCGCCCCGTCGAGCGATTAATGAAGGGCTTTGCAGGAGCAGGGTGGCTGAGCTAACTGCGGATTTTGAGCATTTGCGCCCGTTGCCGTCTTTTCAGGCATTCGAGGCTCGGGTGGTTGAGACGTTTCGTGGTTTGGAGGTCTGATCGATGGCGATGCTCTGGGTCAAGACTTTCCATATCGTGCTGATCGCGGCGTGGTTCGCGGGGCTGTTCTACCTGCCGCGCATCTTCGTGAACCTCGCGATCGAAACCGAGCCGGCCGCAGTGCGGCGGCTCCTCGTGATGGCGCGCAAGCTGTTCCGCTTCATGAGCTTCATCGCGGTGCCGGCGCTCGCGTGCGGGCTGTGGCTGTGGCTCGTGATCGGCATCGGCGCCGGGCAGGGCTGGGTGCACGCGAAGGTCGGCGTGGTCGCGCTGCTGGTCGGTTATCACGCGTACTGCGGATATCTGCTGAAGGTGTTCGAGCGCGGCGAGAACCGCCGCTCCGACAAGTGGTATCGCGTGTTCAACGAATTGCCCGTGCTCGGGATGCTCGCGGCCGTCGCGCTCGTCGTGATCAAGCCGTTCTGACGCGCCGCGTCGCAAAGTGATTCCGCCGACGGCGCCTCTTGCGGGCGCCGTTTTGCGTTTTTGTTTTCGTTCACGCCTTCGCCTTGTCCGCGCCCCCGCCCGCTTCGTCGATCCGGCGGCGCGTGATCGCCTCCTTCGCGCGGCCGAGCCGGTCGACGAGCGCCGGGCCGCGCGACAGCGCGACGCCGACCGCGAGAATGTCGCCGATCGCGAGATGCGACATTCGCGACGTCATCGGCGAGAACACGTCGGTCTCCTCCGCGATATTCGACGCGAGGCTCACGGTCGCGAGCTTCGCGAGCGGCGAATGGCTGTGCGTGATCGCGATCACTTTTGCGTCGCACGCGAGCGCGGAGCGCGCGGCGTCGACGATGTCGCGCGTGCGGCCGGTGTTCGAGATCGCGACGACGACGTCCTGCGGGCCGAGCAGCGCGGCCGACATCGAGAACGTGTGCGGATCGGAATACGCGACGCTCGGCATGCCGAGCCGGAAGAACTTGTGCTGGATGTCCTGTGCGGCAATCCCCGAGCCGCCGGCGCCGTAGAACTCGATCCGCGACGCATGTGCGAGCAGGTCGATCGCCTCCGCGACGCTGCCGGCTGACAGGCTGTTGCGGACCTCGATCAGCGCGCCGATCGTGCGGTCGAACACCTTGCCGATGATGCCGGGCGCCGGCTCGTCGGGCTCGACGTCGCGGTACACCGACGACACGCCCGGCGCGACACTCTGCGCGAGCCGGATCTTGAACTCGCGGAAGCCGCTGCAGCCGAGCGCGTGGCAGAAGCGCGCGATCGTCGGCTGGCTGACGCCCGCGCGTGTCGATAGCTCGGTCATCGCGAGGTCGAGTACCTCGCGCGGCGCGGCGAGAATGTAGTCGGCGAGCTTGCGTTCGGACGGGCGCAGCTCGGGGCGGATCGCTTCGATGCGGGGCAGCATGGGACGGCTCGGCGTAATCGGGTTCGGATGAGCGAGTGTATCGCAATAGAATTGTAGAAAATCTACATAAAATTTCTAGCTCGATCTGCTCAGTGCTCGCGGCGGTTTTGACATGAATCTTAGGGTTATTACTAGTATTTGTCGGGCTTTCGGCTAAAAAATGCTGCGCCCGCGCATGAGTTGGCATTGCGTGCTTGTAGTTTTTCTACTAGACTTTGGCCGTTCGGTCGACGCAGTCGGCCGTCCCCACGATCCCAACTTGCCGGTGTCGGCCGGCCATTCAGGAGCGCCCAGCATGACCTCGCTGCATCCCACTCTGGCGAAAGTCACCGAACGCGTGATCGCACGCAGCCAGTCGACCCGTTCCGCCTACCTGAAGCGCATCGACGGCGCGCAGGGCAAGTTCCCCGCGCGCGGCGCGCTGTCGTGCGCGAACCTCGCGCACGGCTTCGCGGGCCTCGAAGGCGACGACAAGTTCAAGATCAAGGCGATTCGCGAGCCGAACATCGGCATCGTGTCGTCGTACAACGAGATGTTGTCCGCACACGCGCCGTACAAGACTTTCCCCGACATCATCAAGGTCGCCGCGCGCGAGAACGGTGGCGTCGCGCAATTCGCGGGCGGCGTGCCGGCGATGTGCGACGGCGTCACGCAGGGCAATGCCGGGATGGAGCTGTCGCTGTTCTCGCGCGAGGCGATCGCGATGGGCACCGCGATCGCGCTCACGCACAACATGTTCGACGCGGCGCTGTGCCTCGGGATCTGCGACAAGATCGTGCCGGGCCTGCTGATCGGCGCGCTGCAGTTCGGCCATCTGCCGACGATCTTCGTGCCGGCCGGCCCGATGACGAGCGGTCTGTCGAACGACGACAAGGCGAAGATCCGCCAGCAGTTCGCGACCGGCCAGGTCGGCCGCGACGCGCTGCTCGAAGCCGAATCGTCCGCGTATCACGGCCACGGCACCTGCACGTTCTACGGCACCGCGAACAGCAACCAGATGCTGATGGAGCTGATGGGCCTGCATCTGCCCGGCTCCGCGTTCGTGCATCCGCACACGCCGCTGCGCGACGCGCTGACGGCCGAGGCCGCGCGCCGCGTGCTCGACCTGACCGTCGAGCGTGGCCACTACACGCCGATCGGCCATGTGATCGACGAGAAGGCGATCGTGAACGGGATCGTCGCGCTGCTCGCGACCGGCGGCTCGACGAACCATACGTTGCACCTCGTCGCGATCGCGCGCGCGGCCGGCGTCCTGATCGACTGGGACGACTTCGACGAGCTGTCCGCCGCGGTGCCGCTGCTCGCGAAGATCTATCCGAACGGCAAGGCGGACGTCAACCACTTCCACGCGGCGGGCGGCGTCGCGTTCCTCGTGCGCAACCTGCTCGAGGGCGGGCTGCTGCACGAGGACGTGACGACGGTCGCCGGCCGCGGCCTCGCGCACTACACGAAGGAGCCGAAGCTGCTCGACGGCAAGCTGACCTGGGTCGACGGCGTCGCCGAGAGCCAGGATGCGAAGGTGCTGCGCCCGCTCGCCGAGCCGTTCCAGCCGGACGGCGGCCTGCGCCTGATGCAGGGCCGGCTCGGCCGCGGCGTGATCAAGATCTCGGCGGTCGCGCCCGAGCATCGCAAGGTGAGCGCGCCCGCGATCGTGTTCGATTCGCAGGAAGGCGTGCAGGAAGCGTTCGATCGCGGCGAGCTGAAGCGCGATTTCGTCGCGGTCGTGCGTTTCCAGGGCGCGCGCGCGAACGGGATGCCGGAGCTGCACCGTTTGACGCCGCTGCTCGGCGTATTGCAGGATCAGGGTTTTCATGTCGCGCTCGTGACCGACGGCCGCATGTCGGGTGCGTCGGGCAAGGTGCCGGCGGTGATCCACGTGTCGCCGGAAGCGCTGCTGAACGGCCCGCTCGGCAAGGTGCAGACGGGCGACACGATCGTGATCGACGCCGAGGCCGGCGTGCTCGACATCGCGATCGACGAGCAGGAATGGCACGCGCGCCCGGTCGCGCAGCCGCTTCATCAGGCGGAAAACGAAGTCGGCTTCGGCCGCGAGCTGTTCGGCGTGTTCCGTTCGGCGGCCGCGCCGGCGGAGCAGGGTGCATCGGTTTTCGGCGCGCTGGTCGGCGAGGCCGTCCGCGTCAACGCGTAATCAACAAGGAGTGGTATCGATGAAAACGATCGACGAAATCGTCAAGCTGGGCCCGGTGATCCCGGTGCTCGCATTCGACTCGGCCGAGCAGGGCGAGCACGTGTCGCGCGCACTGCACGCGGGCGGCGTGAAGGTGCTGGAGATCACGCTGCGCACCGAGGCGGGGCTCGCGGCGATCGAGCGCGCGAGCCGGCTCGCGGACGACATCGTCGTCGGCGTCGGCACGATCACGAGGCCGGAGCACTGCGCGCAGGCGAAGAAGGCGGGCGCGCAGTTCGGCGTGTCGCCGGGGCTGACGAAGGAGCTGCACGTCGCGGCGCTCGACGCGGGCCTGCCGCTGTTGCCCGGCGTGATGACGCCGAGCGACCTGATCCAGGCGATCGAGTTCGGCTACGAGATCGTCAAGTTCTTCCCGGCGCAGCAGGCGGGCGGCGTGCCGATGCTGCAGGCGTTCCACGGCCCGTTCCCGAACCTGCGTTTCTGTCCGACGGGCGGGATCACCGCGGAGACCGCGCCGAACTTCCTGAAGCTGCCGAACGTGGTCTGCGTCGGCGGCTCGTGGCTGACGCCGAAGGCGGCTGTCGCCGGCGAGGACTGGGCGGAGATCACGCGTCTCGCGCAGATCGCGAGCCAGTTGCCGCGCTGAGTGGTGTGATTCGATGCGCGCGGCCGATTGAAGCGGCCGTGTGACGGTGGTAGCCAGGCGGCCCGCTCGATGCGGGCCGCTTTGTTTTTAGCGATTGCGCACGGGAGATCAGCGTCGACGCCGATGCCGGATCTTCGCGATTGCCCATCGAATGCCCAGATAAATCGCGGTGGCGACCGGCGTGAACAACGCGAAGCCGACCAGCCCTTCGAGGTTCGCGACATCTTCCGCATGGCGGGCGCGATACAACGTCGCGAGGCGATCTGCCCATGCTTGCGGGAACGTCGGGAAGACTTCGTGGTGTGCGGTCCAGAGCAGCGTCAGCGCGTTGGCGATCAGGTAGATGCAGAGCAGTCCGAGCAGGAGCCGGGGGAGTGGCTTCATGAGACGATCACCATGCCGTATGCGTCATACGAGGTTCCGGGAATGCGAAATTTCGGTGCGCTCAGGATTGCGCTGCGCAGCATCAGGAAATCATGTCGGTGCTCAAGCGTAATGCATCCTTCACTGACGCCCAAAGGTCCCTTGGGATGCAATCTGAATTTTCCGCGCCTGACTTGATCGCAGAACAGTTCGTCATCGATTTTCCGATCCTTGGCGTATAGAGCAAACCACTCGAATTTGTTCACGCCTCTGAAAATTTGAAGGTAAGTCTCATGATTGGCCCGCAATTTTATTGAAATGTGCGGCGAGTCTATTTGACAAGACGCCACCGTTCACTTGATGTGGGTCAAGCGAGGGCGTTATTTCGTCTGACGTATCGTCGTATGACGTCTGGATTGCCGGGCGGCCGTCGAGCGGCGCGAGCCGCGTCTCGCATGGCGATGCGCCCCTGGGTTTCCACGTAGGTATCATTTCCTACGGGTTTGTGATCATGGAACCGGTTCTATCCGCGCCGAATAAAGATAAGTACAATTCAGCGTCCCGGCGGCGGGGGCCTGTCACCCGTTCCGGAGCGCATCGCACCCGGGCATAATCGCGTCAGTCGCCCGACTCGAATAAATCCCAAGGAGGAGTACCACATGGGGACTCAAGGCAGCATGCTGCTCGTCTATGCCCTGATCGCAATCGTGGCGCTGATCGTCATGATCGCCCGATACAGGATCTATCCTTTCCTCGTCCTCATCATCGTGTCGCTCGGCCTGGGCCTCGTCGCCGGCATGCCGATGGACAAGATCGTCAAGTCGTTCGAAGCCGGTAACGGCGGCACACTCGGCCACATCGCGGTCGTCGTCGGCCTCGGCACGATGCTCGGCAAGATGATGGCGGAATCGGGCGGCGCCGAGCGCATCGCGACCACGCTGATCGCCTGGTTCGGCGAGAAGAACATCCACTGGGCGATGATGTTCGTCGCGATCATCGTCGGTCTGCCGGTGTTCTTCGAAGTCGGCTTCGTGCTGCTGATTCCAATCGCGTTCAACGTCGCGCAGCGCACCGGCAAGTCGCTGCTGCTCGTCGGCCTGCCGATGGTCGCCGGCCTGTCGGTCGTGCACGGGCTGATCCCGCCGCACCCGGCCGCGCTGCTCGCGGTGCAGGCGTACCACGCCGACATCGGCAAGACCATCGCGTTCGGCCTCATGATCGGCGTGCCGATCGCGCTGATCGCCGGCCCGCTGTTCGCGCTCGCGATCCACAAGACCGTGAAGCTGCCCGAGTACAACCCGCTCGCCGCGCAATTCGTCGAAACGGGCGTGGTCGAAGGCCGCAAGCGCGAGCTGCCGAGCTTCGCGGTCACGCTGTTCACGATCCTGCTGCCCGTCGTGCTGATGCTCGTCGGCAGCTGGGCCGACCTCGTGTTCAAGCCGAAGACGCTGCCGAACGACCTGCTGCGCTTCTTCGGCAACACCGACGTCGCGCTGCTCGTCGCGGTGCTCGTCAGCTTCTGGACGTTCGGCGCGCGGCAGGGCTTCAACCGCGCGCAGATCCAGAAATTCTGCGGCGACTGTCTCGCACCGATCGCCGGGATCACGCTGATCGTCGGCGCGGGCGGCGGCTTCGGCGGTATCCTGCGTGACAGCGGCATCTCGACGCAGCTCGTGACGACCGCGATGCATGCGCACCTGTCGCCGCTGCTGCTCGGCTGGTTCGTCGCGGCGCTGATTCGTCTCGCGACGGGCTCCGCGACGGTCGCGATGACGACCGCGTGCGGGATCGTCGCGCCGATCGCGATCGCGTCCGGTGCGACGGTGAGGCCGGAGCTGCTCGTGCTCGCGACGGGCTCGGGCTCGCTGATCTTCTCGCACGTGAACGACGGCGGCTTCTGGCTGATCAAGGAATACTTCGGGATGACGGTCGGCCAGACGTTCAAGACCTGGTCGCTGCTCGAAACGCTGATTTCGGTGCTCGGCCTGGTGTTCACGCTGCTGCTGAGCACCGTCGTCTAATGAGAGGTTGCAGATGATCCTGATCGCAATGGGCGTGTCGGGCGCGGGCAAGTCGCTGATCGGCGAGATGCTCGCGGCGCGTCTCGGCTGCACTTATACCGACGGCGACGCGTTTCACAGCGTCGCCAACAAGGAGAAGATGCACCACGGGATCCCGTTGACCGACGACGATCGCTGGCCGTGGCTCGGGACGATCCGCGCGGCGATCGAGGAGAAGCAGCGCGCGGGGGAGACCGCGGTCTTCACGTGCTCGTCGCTGAAGCGCTCGTACCGCGACGTGCTGCGCGGCACCGACACGGACGTGCGATTCGTCTATCTGAAAGGCTCGTTCGAGATGCTGCGTGATCGGCTGAACACGCGCAAGGATCACTTCTTCGATCCGTCGCTGCTGCGCAGCCAGCTCGACACGCTCGAGGAGCCGGGCCCGGACGAAGCGATCGTGGTCGGCATCGAGCTGACGCCCGAGCAGATCGTCGAGCACGTCGTGCGGACGCTCGGTCTCGCGGGCTGAGCGGGCTGAGCCGAAGTTCGGCGACAGAAGCGCAAAACGCCCGATGCAGCGATGCATCGGGCGTTTTCGCTGTGCGGCGGCGCCCGCCGAAGCGGGCATACGGAGTGCGTTGGCCCGTTAAGCGATCCGCTTCGCGAGCTCGACGGCCTTGCCGATGTACGACGCGGGCGTCATCGCGAGCAGGCGCTCCTTCGCGTCCTGCGGGATCGCGAGCGTGCCGATGAACTGCTGCAGCGCGTCGCGCGTGATGCCCTTGCCGCGCGTGAGCTCCTTCAGCTGCTCGTACGGATTCTCGATCCCGTAGCGGCGCATCACGGTCTGCACCGGCTCGGCGAGCACTTCCCAGCAGTTGTCGAGGTCGTCGTTCAGGCGCTGCGGATTCACTTCGAGCTTGTCGAGGCCGCGGATCAGCGCGTCGTACGCGAGCAGCGAGTAGCCGAACGCGACGCCGATGTTGCGCAGCACCGTCGAGTCGGTCAGGTCGCGCTGCCAGCGCGACACCGGCAGCTTGTCCGCGAGGTGGCGCAGCGTCGCGTTCGCGAGCCCGAGGTTGCCTTCCGAGTTCTCGAAGTCGATCGGGTTCACCTTGTGCGGCATCGTCGACGAGCCGATCTCGCCGGCCTTCGTCCGCTGCTTGAAGTAGCCGAGCGAGATGTAGCCCCACACGTCGCGATCGAGGTCGAGCAGGATCGTGTTCGCGCGCGCGACCGCGTCGAACAGCTCGGCCATGTAGTCGTGCGGCTCGATCTGGATCGTGTACGGGTTGAACGTGAGCTTCAGGCGGCTCTCGATCACGTCGCGCGAGAATGCTTCCCAGTCGAACTCCGGATACGCGGACAGATGCGCGTTGAAGTTGCCGACCGCGCCGTTCATCTTGCCGAGGATCTCGACCTTCTCGATGCGGACGATCGCACGCGCGAGACGCGCGGCGACGTTCGCGATTTCCTTGCCGAGCGTCGTCGGGCTGGCCGGCTGGCCGTGCGTGCGCGACAGCATCGGCTGGTCGGCAAGCGCGTGCGCGAGCGCGACGAGGCGCTGATGGACCGTGCGCAGCGCGGGCAGGATCACGTGCTCGCGCGCGCCGGCGAGCATCATCCCGTGCGACGTGTTGTTGATGTCTTCCGACGTGCACGCGAAGTGGATGAACTCGCTCGCCTTCTCGAGCTCGGCCTGGCCCTTCACCGATTCCTTCAGCCAGTATTCGACGGCTTTCACGTCGTGGTTCGTCACGCGCTCGATGTCCTTGATGCGCGCGGCGTCGTGCGGCGTGAAGCGCGCGACCAGATCGAGCAGGAACTGCTCGGCGGCGTCGGTAAAGCGCGGCACTTCGGCGAAGCCGGCGCGCGACAGCGCGATCAGCCAGTGCACCTCGACGGTGACGCGGTGGCGCATGAAGGCGGCTTCGGAGAGCCAGTCGCGCAGTGCTTCGGTCTTGCTGGCGTAGCGACCGTCGAGCGGCGAGAGCGCGGTGAGGGCGAAAAGCGTATCGGGACGGGTGTCGGACATGATCGGGCGGGCTTGCGGCCGGTTCGGGCGTGGAGGAGGAGAACCCGGCATTTTACCATCGGCGCGCAAGCGTCCGGCTCGATGCGCCGGGGGGGCGCGCCAACAACGGGCGCGCCGTAAAATACGGGCTTCTCCCCGACCGTCGCCGCCGCCGCTGCCGCCACCGCCCGCATGGAACTGAAATGGCTCGAAGATTTCGTCTCGCTCGCGGAGACGCGCAGCTTTAGCCGCTCGGCCGAGTTGCGGCACGTGTCGCAGCCCGCGTTCTCGCGCCGGATCCAGGCGCTCGAGGCGTGGCTTGCGACCGAGCTGATCGATCGTTCGGTCTATCCGACGCGGCTCACGCAGGCCGGCCAGATCTTCTACGAGCAGGCGCTCGCGATGCTGTCGCAGGCGCACGAGGCGCGCACGCTGCTGCGCGGGCACGTTGGCGCGCCGGTGCCGACGATCGAGTTCGCGGTGCCGCACACGCTGTCGCTGACCTATTTCCCGCGCTGGCTGCAGCGGATCGAGGCGAAAATGGGGCCGGTACACACGCGATTGCGCGCGCTGAACGTGCACGACGCCGTGCTGGCGCTCGTCGAGGGCGGCTGCGATCTCGTGATGGGTTATCACCATCCGAGCTACCCGGTCGCGCTCGACCCGGCGCGCTACGACATGCTGACGCTCGGCAGCGAGCCGATCAGCCCGTTCTCGGCGCCCGCGCGCGCGGGCCGCGCGCGCTACACGCTGCCGGGCGCGGCCGACGCGCCTGTGCCGTATCTGTCGTACACGCCGAACGCGTATCTCGGCCGGATGACCGAGGTGATCATCGCGAACGCGCCGACGCGGCTCTTTCTCGACAAGGTCTATGAGACCGACATGGCCGAAGGGCTGAAGGCGATGACGCTCGCCGGCCACGGCGTCGCGTTCCTGCCGCACAGCGCGGTCGAGGACGCGGTCGCGGACGGCGAGCTGATCCGGCTCGACCGCGCGGCGCGCGGCGGCGCGCATCCGTTCACGCTGACGATGGACATCCGGCTCTACTGCGACAAGGTCGCGCTGCAGGGCGACGAGCCGCGGCAGTCGTTGCTGCGCACGCTGTGGGAAGCGGTGCGCAACGAACTGAGCGGTGACAACTGAGCGGTGACGCGCGGCCGGCCTGAGGTCGGCAACGCGTCAGCCAGCGCGTCAGCCAACACGCGCAAATGAACGATCGTTCTTGTAAAAATTCCCCGTGTTTTTGCGCAAAATCACGATCATGCAAAAAACGCATAATCGAATAAGCAAACGGCATTGGATTTGGACGAGCGCTTTTTCGACAATGTGCGTCATTCGCTGACCGTTGGAGAATCCATGTCTTCGCAACCGCAGTCCATCCCGTCCTACCTGCACGCCGACGATCTCGGCCCTTGGGGTAACTACCTTCAGCAAGTCGATCGCGTCGCGCCGTATCTCGGCACGCTGTCGCGCTGGCTCGAAACGCTGAAGCGTCCGAAGCGCATCCTGATCGTCGACGTGCCGATCGAGCTCGACAACGGCACCGTCGCGCACTTCGAGGGCTATCGCGTGCAGCACAACGTGTCGCGCGGTCCGGGCAAGGGCGGCGTGCGCTATCACCAGGACGTGACGCTGTCGGAAGTGATGGCGCTGTCCGCGTGGATGTCGGTGAAGAACGCGGCCGTGAACGTGCCGTACGGCGGTGCGAAGGGCGGCATCCGCGTCGATCCGCGCAAGCTGTCGCGCGGCGAGCTCGAGCGCGTCACGCGCCGCTACACGAGCGAGATCGGCATCATCATCGGCCCGAACACCGACATTCCGGCGCCGGACGTCAACACCAACGAACAGGTGATGGCGTGGATGATGGACACGTACTCGATGAACCAGGGCCAGACGGCGACCGGCGTCGTGACCGGCAAGCCGATCTCGCTCGGCGGCTCGCTCGGCCGCAAGGAAGCGACCGGCCGCGGCGTGTTCGTCGTCGGCTGCGAGGCGGCGAAGAAGAAGGGCGTCGAGATTCACGGCGCGCGCATCGCGGTGCAGGGCTTCGGCAACGTCGGCGGGATCGCGGCGAAGCTGTTCCAGGAAGCGGGCGCGAAGATCATCGCGGTGCAGGATCACACCGGCACGATCTATCAGCCGGCGGGCCTCGACTCGGTGAAGCTGCTCGACCACGTTGCTCAAACGGGCGGCGTCGCGGGCTTCGCGGGCGCCGAGCCGATGCCGAACGACGAGTTCTGGACGGTCGAGACCGAGATCCTGATTCCGGCCGCGCTGGAAAACCAGATCACCGAGAAGAATGCAGGCAGGATTCGCACGAAGATCGTCGTCGAAGGCGCGAACGGCCCGACGACGACCGCCGCGGACGACATCCTGACCGACAAGGGCGTGCTCGTGATTCCGGACGTGATCGCGAACGCGGGCGGCGTGACCGTCTCGTACTTCGAGTGGGTGCAGGATTTCTCGAGCTTCTTCTGGACCGAGGACGAAATCAACCACCGCCTCGAGCGCGTGATGCGCGAAGCGTTCGCCGGCGTGTGGGCGATCGCGGAAGAGCACAAGGTGTCGGTGCGTACCGCCGCGTTCATCGTCGCGTGCAAACGCATCCTGATGGCGCGCGAAATGCGCGGTCTCTACCCCTGATCGGGCGTTTCTGATCGATAGATCGGTGAACGACGGCGCGACCGACCCGGTCGCGTCCGGGAGTTCCGGCGGGCGGCATCGGATCCGATGCCGCCCGCTCGCATTTGGGCGCGGCGAATGCGAGCATCCACTTGCCCGAGTGGGGTAGTATTTCCGGCGCGCGCGCCGCGGGTCTCAGGAATAAGGGCACACGATGATCTCGATCAAGAACGTTTCGAAGTGGTATGGGCAGTTCCAGGTGCTCGCGAACTGCACGACCGAAGTGAGCAAGGGCGAGGTGGTGGTCGTCTGCGGGCCGTCGGGCTCCGGCAAGTCGACGCTGATCAAGACCGTCAACGGCCTCGAGCCGTTTCAGGAGGGCGAGATCCTCGTGAACGGTGAATCGGTCGGCGATAAAAAGACCAATCTGTCGAAGCTGCGCTCGAAGGTCGGCATGGTGTTCCAGCATTTCGAGCTGTTCCCGCATCTGTCGATCACCGAGAACCTGACGCTCGCGCAGATCAAGGTGCTCGGCCGCGGCAAGGACGAAGCGGTCGACAAGGGGCGGAAGCTGCTCGAGCGCGTCGGGCTGAGCGCGCACGCGGACAAGTTTCCGGGGCAACTGTCGGGCGGCCAGCAACAGCGCGTCGCGATCGCGCGCGCGTTGTCGATGGACCCGATCGCGATGCTGTTCGACGAACCGACGTCCGCGCTCGATCCCGAGATGATCAACGAGGTGCTCGACGTGATGGTCGAGCTCGCGCAGGAAGGGATGACGATGATGGTCGTCACGCACGAGATGGGGTTCGCGAAGAAGGTCGCGAACCGGGTGATCTTCATGGACCACGGCGCGATCGTCGAGGACGACCGCAAGGAAGACTTCTTCGCGAATCCGAAGTCGGACCGCGCGAAGGAGTTTCTCGCGAAGATCCTGCACTGAGCGCGCGTTCGAATCAGTAATCGAACGCGTCCTCGCTGATGTCCGCCTGATCCTCGGGCAGCGGCCGCACCGGCGCGGACGCCGACGCGTCCAGCGCCGGATTGCGCAGCTTCTCGAGCACCGCGGCCGGCACCGGGATATGCATCTTCGCGACGACGTCGCCGCACTGGAACATGATCAACTCGCCCGGCTCGAACGCGGTCCACGTTTCGTTGTCGGTCAGCGGCTGCGTCGCGATCACCGCGACGCGATCCTCGGGCGTCGTGTATTTCGCGAAGTCGATCGACAGGTCCTCGTCGATCAGATGGGCGGTCGAGAACGGCCAGCGGCGCACCAGATAGTGCAGGCGCGTCGAGCAGTGCGCGAACAGCGCCTGGCCGTTCGACATCAGGAAGTTGAACACGCCGTGCTCGGTGATCCCGCGCGTGAGCTCGCCGACGCGCTCGAACAGCTCGGGCAGCGGCGGCTGCGCGCGCGGGAACGTTTCGCGCAGCCCCTGCATCAGCGCGCAGAACGCGGTCTCGCTGTCGGTCGTGCCGACCGGTTGATAGACGCTTTCTTCCATATCGGGCGCGTAGCCGTGCAGGTCGCCGTTGTGCGCGAAGATCCAGTGCCGGCCCCACAGCTCGCGCATGAACGGGTGACTGTTCTCGAGCAGGATGCGGCCCTGCGTCGCCTTGCGGATGTGCGCGATCGTGTTCTTCGACTTGATCGGGTAGCGCTTGACCATCTCGGCGATCGGCGACGTGGCGGACGCCTGATGGTCGATGAACAGGCGGCACGCCTTGTCCTCGAAGAACGCGATGCCCCAGCCGTCGGCGTGGTGATCGGTGAGTCCGCCCCGGGCCGCGAAGCCGGTGAACGAGAACGTGACGTCCGTCGGCGCGGCGCAGTTCATTCCGAGGAGTTGGCACATATTGCTGGGCGGCTGGCTAGCGGGAATCGGACGTGATCGACCGGGCGAACCCGGTACAATGAGCGCTTCTAGCATATCACCGAGCCCAGAGCGGCAAAAAGCGGAATCCGCCGACCGGCGGCCTCGTGTTGCGGTTTGCCGTCACTGGCGCCGCACCGGCGCCGGCGGGTTTTTCGGCGGACTTTTCGCCGGGCTCCCCGGACCCTCACGACGCCTTCTTCCTATGACTGCCTCGAACGCTTCCTCCCCGGCGACGCTGAAGCTCGCCCGCCCCGACGACTGGCACCTGCACGTGCGCGACGGCGCGATGCTGGCCGCCGTGCTGCCGCACACCGCGCGCCAGTTCGGCCGCGCGATCATCATGCCGAACCTGAAGCCGCCGGTCACGACGACCGAGCATGCGCGCGCGTACCGCGAGCGGATCCTGGCCGCGCTGCCGGCCGGGATGACGTTCGAGCCGCTGATGACGCTGTACCTGACCGACAACACGCCGCCCGACGAGATCCGCCGCGCACGCGAAAGCGGCTTCGTGCACGGCGTGAAGCTGTATCCGGCGGGTGCGACGACGAACTCGGACGCCGGCGTGACCGATCTCGCGAATTGTGCGAAGACGCTCGAGACGATGCAGGAAGTCGGCATGCCGCTGCTCGTGCACGGCGAGGTGACGGACGCGTCGATCGACCTGTTCGACCGCGAGAAGGTGTTCATCGACCGCGTGATGACGCCGCTGCGCCGCGATTTCCCCGGGCTGAAGGTCGTGTTCGAGCACATCACGACGAAGGATGCGGCCGACTACGTGCGCGACGCCGATGCGGCGCCGGGGCTGCTCGGCGCGACGATCACCGCGCATCACCTGCTGTACAACCGCAATGCGCTCTTCGTCGGCGGGATTCGGCCGCATTACTACTGCCTGCCGGTGCTGAAGCGCGAGACGCACCGCGTCGCGCTCGTCGCGGCGGCGACGTCGGGCAATCCGCGCTTCTTCCTCGGCACCGACAGCGCGCCGCACGCACGCGACGCGAAGGAGACCGCGTGCGGCTGCGCGGGCTGCTACACGGCGCTGCACGCGCTCGAGCTGTATGCGGAAGCGTTCGACCAGGCTGGCGCGCTCGACAAGCTCGAAGGTTTCGCGAGCTTCCACGGTCCGGATTTCTACCGCCTGCCGCGCAGTGCCGAGACGGTCACGCTGCGCCGCGAATCGTGGACGCTGCCGGCCGAGATTTTCGCGGGCGACACGCCGGTCGTGCCGCTGCGCGGCGGCGAAGCGATCGGCTGGAAGCTCGCGTGAGCGCTGCGCCGTCGCGCGCGGCCGGGGCCGGCGCGGCGGCGTTTGCGTCGATCGACTGGCATGCGCCGTGGCTCGCCGGCTTCGCCGAGCGTGGCCGGATCTGGCAGGCGGCCGCTCAGGCGGGCGAGGCGGAGTGGCTCGCCGCGCTCGACGATGCGACGCGCGCAATGGGCGCAATGAGCGCTGCGGACACGACGGGCACCACGGGCACCACGGGCATCGCGGGCGCGGCACCGCTCGTCAACGGCCGCGGGCGGCCGCTGCGTTTCGTGCCGCAGGCCGCGCTGCCGGCGGGCGTCGCGTACGAGACCCACATCGCCGAGACGGGCGGCGTGCCGACCCGTCACAATCTGCATGATTTCTTCAACGCGCTCGTCTGGTTCGCGTATCCGCGGATCAAGGCGGCGCTGAACGCACGGCAGGCGGCCGCGATCGACGCGGCTGGCGGCGTCGGGCCGGTGCGCGGCACGCTGCGCGACGCGCTGACGCTGTTCGACGAGAACGCCGCGCTGTTCGTGACCTCGGCCCCGGCGCTCGCTGACGCGCTGCGCGACTTCGACTGGCCGGCGCTGTTCGTCGCCGCGCGCGACGGATGGGGCGTGCGCTGCGAGGCGCGGCTCGTCGGCCACGCGCTGCTCGAGAAGCTCGTCGCGCCGTACAAGGCGTGCACCGCGCATGCGTGGATCGTCGACGTGCCGGCCGACTATTTCGACTGGCCGGCCGCGCGCCGGGCCGCGCACGTCGACGCGCACGTCGCGCAGGCGCTCGCCGCGCGCGATCTGACGAGCCGCGACTTCGCGCCGCTGCCGGTGCTCGGCGTACCCGGATGGTGCGCGGCGAACGCGGCGCCGGCGTTCTACGACGATCCCGCGGTATTCCGCGGCGGCCGCCGCGCGCGGACGCTGTAGCGCGCGGCGCGTGGTGATAGAATCCGGCTCGCAAAGCAGGCCAGGCAGTCGCGGCCTCGCGGGCCTTCGGGCGCGCGGGGGCGAGGAAAGTCCGGACTCCGCAGGGCAGGGTGATGGCTAACGGCCATCCGTGGCGACACGCGGAACAGGGCAACAGAAAGCAAACCGCCGATGGCCCGGCGCAAGCCGGGATCAGGTAAGGGTGAAACGGTGCGGTAAGAGCGCACCGCGGCGACGGCGACGTTCGCCGGCACGGTAACCTCCACCCGGAGCAATTCCAAGTAGGCAGGCGCGCATCTTCGGATGCAGGACGGGGCCCCCGTCTCGTCTGCGGGTAGGAAGCTTGAGCGCGTCAGCAATGGCGCGCCTAGAGGAATGGCTGCCACGCGCCGTGCGCCTTCGGGCGGGCGGCGTGCACAAAATCCGGCTTATCGGCCTGCTTTGCCGTTCGAATGCAACAGGGCCGGCGTCCTCACGGGCGCCGGCCCTGTTTTTTTGTCCGTCGGAAACGGGGAAACCGCGGGGGGAAGCGGAGAAACGGCCGGGCGGCCGTCCGTTTACGCGGGGACGATCTCGAACGAATGCGTGAGCTCGGCGGTCTTCGCGATCATGATCGACGCGGAGCAGTACTTGTCGTGCGACAGGTTGATCGCGCGCTCGACGGTCGACGGGTTCAGGTTCCGGCCGGTGACGGTGAAGTGGAAGTGGACCTTCGTGAAGACCTTCGGATCCTCGCTCGCGCGCTCGGCCTGCAGCGTGACGGAGCAGCCGGTGACCTCCTGGCGGCTCTTCTTCAGGATCAGCACGACGTCGTATGCGGTGCAGCCGCCGGTGCCGGCGAGCACCATTTCCATCGGACGCGGTGCGAGGTTGTGGCCGCCGCCTTCGGGGGCGCCGTCCATCGTGACGAGGTGGCCGCTTCCGGTCTGCGCGGAAAACGCCATGCCGTCCTGACCCATCCAGCTAACTTTGCATTCCATGCTTGCGCTCCAGCGTTGCCTGGTTCGATGACGATAGGGCATTGTATCCCGCAACGCAGCATTTGGCTGGTGCGTCGCACGATGCCCGGCGACGAATGACGGACCGACGGACCCGGCCGTGCCGCGATCGGCGGAAATCCTCGACGATTTTAGGGGTTTTACTCTAGGGTGAGGGCAAAAAACAGGTGTCGATCGCACTTCATCTGATTGATTTTCAAGGAGAAATTGAGTTATTGAGGGCTCGCTATAATATTTCGCATTATGGTGTGAGATTTCGCAATGCAAATTTTCTTGTGTTGTCGGCGGACCGTTCGTATAATGCGACTCATTGGATGTCGCGCTGCGGCAACCTCCGAATGTCTCCTCCACCCTCCTCCTTTGGTGGATTAAACCCGAGCGATGCGTTCGGGTTTTTTTTCGTCCGATGCAAATGTCGCGCCGCTCGCGCCCGCCGGTTGCGCATTTTCTTTGACCGGTGCGTATCTTTTCCTTTATAATTCAGGGTTTTCCGCCTTCATGCCCACGGAAAAAGAACAGGGAGAGCCTGCACCGCGCCTCGAAGCGCACATCAGACAAGCAGGAAGAACACATCGGGCAAAGCATTTTTTTTGGATCGATCATGAAGACGTTTTCCGCAAAAGCCCATGAGGTGACGCGCGAATGGTACGTGATTGACGCGACGGATAAGGTTCTCGGCCGTGTTGCCAGCGAAGTGGCACGCCGTCTGCGCGGCAAGCACAAGCCTGAGTTCACCCCGCACGTCGACACTGGTGATTTCATCATCATCATCAACGCGAGCAAGTTGAAGGTCACGGGCAACAAGACGCTGGACAAGAAGTACTACCGTCACTCGGGCTACCCGGGCGGTATCTATGAAACGACGTTCGGCAAGATGCAGGAACGCTTCCCGGGCCGCGCGCTCGAGAAGGCGGTCAAGGGCATGCTGCCGAAGGGCCCGCTCGGCTACGCGATGATCAAGAAGCTGAAGGTCTACGCAGAAGCGACGCATCCGCATTCGGCTCAACAGCCGAAGGCGCTCGAGATCTAAGGGGACCCACATGATCGGTAACTGGAACTACGGTACGGGCCGCCGCAAGAGCGCAGTCGCACGTGTCTTCATCAAGGCTGGCAAGGGCGACATCATCGTCAACGGCAAGCCCATCGCCGACTACTTCTCGCGCGAAACGTCGCTGATGATCGTGCGTCAGCCGCTGGAACTCACGAACCACGGCCAGACGTTCGACATCAAGGTGAACGTGACGGGCGGCGGCGAAACGGGTCAGGCCGGCGCAGTGCGTCACGGCATCACCCGCGCGCTGATCGACTACGACGCGACGCTGAAGCCGTCGCTGTCGAGCGCGGGCTTCGTCACGCGTGACGCCCGTGAAGTCGAGCGTAAGAAGGTCGGTCTGCGTAAGGCACGCCGCGCCAAGCAGTTCTCGAAGCGTTAATTCCGCTTCGTGGCCGCGCCGCTTTCGCGGCGGCGCCCGCCGAAAAAACCGCCAGTTTTCGTGCTGGCGGTTTTTTTTTACCCGCGCGGCGGGCGGAAGCCGGCAAGAACCTATTGATTTCATGGGCTTCGGCACGATCTTCCGTTCAGCCCTACAATAGCGGCTAAAGCTTTTTGGAGAGTTCGCATGAACGCTGTTACCGAATCCCCAGCAACGACCGAGATGCCGGCCCCGTTCGTCTTCACCGACGCGGCTGCCGACAAGGTCAAGCAACTGATCGACGAAGAAGGCAACCCGGACCTGAAGCTGCGCGTGTTCGTGCAAGGCGGCGGCTGCTCGGGCTTCCAGTATGGCTTCACGTTCGACGAGGAAGTCAACGAAGACGACACCGTGATGGACAAGCACGGCGTGATGCTGCTGATCGACTCGATGAGCTATCAGTATCTGGTCGGTGCCGAGATCGACTACAAGGACGATCTGAACGGCGCGCAATTCGTGATCAAGAACCCGAACGCGACCACGACCTGCGGGTGCGGTTCGTCGTTCTCGGTCTGACGCGGCCTGGGTATCGAAAAAAACGGGGCATGGTAGTGCCCCGTTTTTTATGCCCGCTTGCGTGAAAGAGGGCGTCTGGCTCGCCCCGCTCAGCGCGGGTACAGCGCGCCGAGCACGCGGCCGCCGGCCGCGCCGGTGACCGACGCGAGATTGCCCGGCGCGCGCGCGGTGAAGCGGTAAGCGAGCCACGCGAACGCGAGCGCCTCGACCTGTTGCGGGGGCACGCCGAGCGCCTGCGTCGTCGCGACGTCCGCGCGCACCCCGTGATCCGCGAGCGCGCTCGCGAGCGCGCGCAGCAGCGCCGGATTGCGCGCGCCACCGCCGCACGCGTACACCGCCGAGCAGTCCGGCGCATGCCGCGCGATCTCGCGCGCGATCGACACCGCGGTGAGCGCGGTCAGCGTCGCCTGCACGTCCTCCGGCGCGAGCTGGGCGAACCCGCTGAGCTTCGCGTCGAGCCACGCCTCGTTGAACAGGTCGCGGCCCGTGCTTTTCGGCGGCGGCGCCGCGAAGTACGGCTCGTCGAGCAGCACGTCGAGCAGCGGTGCGTGCACGCTCCCGCGCGCCGCGAACTTGCCGCCGTCGTCGTACGGCTTGCCGAGATGGCGGTGCGCCCATGCGTCGATCAGCGCGTTCGCCGGGCCGCAGTCGAAACCGCGCACGTCGCCGTCGTTGCCGCCGTTGCCGGGCAGGATCGTGATGTTGCTGATGCCGCCGAGATTGCAGACGACGCGCGTCTCGCCCGGCGCGCCGAACACGGTCGCGTGAAACGCCGGCACGAGCGGCGCGCCCTGGCCGCCCGCGGCGACGTCGCGGCTGCGGAAATCGGCGATCACGTCGATCTGCGCGAGCTCCGCGAGCAGCGCCGGATTGTTGATCTGCCACGTATAGCCGCGTTCCGGCCGGTGGCGCACCGTCTGCCCATGCACGCCGATCGCGCGCACCCGGTCCGGCGCGAGCCCCGCCGAGCGCTGCAGTTCATGGCAGCAGACCGCGTAGCGCGTCGCGAGCGCGTTGCCCGCGAGCGCTTCGCGTTCGATCTCGTCGTGGCCCGGCTGCTGAAGCCCGGCCAGCACGTCGCGCAGCGTCTGCGCGAAGCCGACGAACGCCTCGGCGAGTACCACCGGCGGCTTGCCGGCCTCGAAGCGCACCGCGACGCCGTCGACGCCGTCCATGCTCGTTCCCGACATCAGCCCGAAGTAGACGCCATCGGCCGGATCGCCGGATGGCTGACGTGATTGCGGCACTCGCTCCCCCTCGAATCGTCCCGCGCGGGCCGATGCCGCGCGCTGCGCCCGATTATCCGCGCAATAGCGGCCGCAGTTAAGCGGCTCGCGCGCAAGTTATGGGAAAATCACGGTTTTTGCGACATTCCTCCTGGCACCGATGAGCACCGATCAACCCTCCAAGCCCATGTTTCCGATCACTGACGAAGTCCGGCATGCGCTCGCCGTCACGAAGCGCGGCGTCGACGAGCTGCTGATCGAGGAAGAGTTCGCGCAGAAGCTCGCGAAGAGCGCGGCGACGAACACGCCGCTTCGCATCAAGCTCGGCCTCGATCCGACCGCGCCCGACATCCACATCGGCCACACGGTCGTGCTGAACAAGATGCGCCAGCTTCAGGATCTGGGGCATAACGTGATTTTCCTGATCGGCGACTTCACGTCGCTGATCGGCGATCCGTCGGGCCGCAACGCGACGCGTCCGCCGCTCACGCGCGAGCAGATCGAGTCGAACGCGAAGACCTACTTCGAGCAGGCTGCGCTCGTGCTCGACCGCGCGAAGACCGAGATCCGCTACAACAGCGAATGGTCGATGCCGCTCGGCGCGGACGGGATGATCAAGCTCGCGTCGCGCTACACGGTCGCGCGCATTCTGGAGCGCGAGGACTTCACGAAGCGCTTTCAGGGCGGCGTGCCGATCTCGATCCACGAATTCCTGTATCCGCTGATGCAGGGCTACGACTCGGTCGCGCTGAACGCGGACCTCGAGCTCGGCGGCACCGACCAGAAGTTCAACCTGCTCGTCGGGCGCGAGCTGCAGAAACAGTACGGGCAGGAGCAGCAGTGCATCCTGACGATGCCGCTGCTCGAAGGGCTCGACGGCGTCGAGAAGATGTCGAAGTCGAAGGGCAACTACGTCGGCATCAGCGAAAAGCCGAACGACATGTTCGGCAAGCTGATGAGCATTTCCGACGTGCTGATGTGGCGTTACTTCGAGCTGCTGTCGTTCCGGCCGATGGACGAGATCGCCGGTTTCATCCGCGAAGCGAAGGAAGGCCGCAATCCGCGCGACTTCAAGGTGCTGCTCGCGCAGGAGATCGTCGCGCGCTTCCACTCGCAGGCCGACGCCGAGCGCGCGCTCGAGGATTTCAACCATCGCGCGAAGGGCGGCGTGCCCGACGACATTCCGTCGGTGACGATCGCCGGCGCGCCGCTCGCGATCGGCCAGCTGTTGAAGCAGGCGGGCCTCGTGCCGTCGACGAGCGAGGCGCTGCGCAACATCGAGCAGAGCGGCGTGAAGATCGATGGCGCGACGATTTCCGACAAGGGCCTGAAGATCGAAGCGGGCGAGTATGTCGTGCAGGTCGGCAAGCGCCGCTTCGCGCGCGTCACGCTGACCGCATGATCGCGCTGATCCAGCGCGTGCGGCGCGCGGACGTGCGCGTCGACGATCGCGTGACGGGCGAGATCGGCGCGGGGCTGCTCGCGCTCGTCTGCGCGGAGCGCGGCGACGACGAGGCCGCCGCCGACAAGCTGCTCGCGAAGCTGCTCGGCTATCGCGTGTTCAGCGACGCGGCCGGCAAGATGAACCTGCCGGTGTCGAACATCGACGGCGACGGGCGCGCGGGCGGGCTGTTGCTCGTGTCGCAGTTCACGCTTGCGGCCGATACGAACAGCGGGTTGCGTCCGAGCTTCACGCCGGCGGCGCCGCCGGAAGACGGCAAGCGGCTGTTCGACTATTTCGTCGCGTCGGCGCGCGCGCGTCATCCGATCGTCGAGACGGGCGAGTTCGGCGCCGACATGCAGGTGTCGCTCGTCAACGACGGCCCTGTGACGTTCTGGCTGCAAGTGCGGCCCTGATCCATTTCCGACGGAGCCGCATGGCCACCACGCAGATTCTTTTCATCCGCCACGGCGAGACCGCCTGGAACCGCATCAAGCGCATCCAGGGGCACATCGACATTCCGCTTGCCGAGACCGGGCTCGCGCAGGCGCAGCGGCTCGCCGAGCGCCTCGCGCGCGACGCGCGGGACGGCGCGCGGATCGACGCGATCTATTCCAGCGACCTGCAACGCGCGCAGCAGACCGCGCAGCCGAGCGCGACCGCGCTCGGCCTGCCGCTCGTGCTGAACGCGGGGCTGCGCGAGCGTTCGTACGGCGTGTTCCAGGGGCACGACAGCACCGAGATCGAAGCGCGCTTTCCGGATGCGTATGCGGCCTGGCAGACGCGCGATCCGGGCTTCGAGCCCGACGGCGGCGAGTCGCAGCGCGCGTTCTATCACCGCGTGCTGCATGCGATCGAGCCGATCGTCGCCGCGCATCCGGGCGGGCGGATCGCGTGCGTCGCGCACGGCGGCGTGCTCGATTGCGTGTACCGCTTCGCGAACGGCCTCGCGCTCGCCGAGCCGCGTCACTATCAGTTGCTGAACACGAGCATCAACGTCGTCGATTACGTCGACGGCCATGCGCAGGTCGTGAGCTGGGCCGACGTCGCGCACCTGGCCGATGGCAGCGACGACGACGGCTACGGCAGGGTGCTGTAGCCACGGCGGACGGTCACGCGTTGCGCTTGCCGGTTTCCGTGCGTGTGTCCGTGCTTGTGCCCGTGTCCGTGCTCGTATTCGTTTGCGGCTCGCGCGGCGCCGCCGCGCGACGGCGCGCGCGCTTCGATACGCCGTTGACGAGCGCCCAGCGCAGCACCGGCGCGACGGCACGCACGCTGGGCCGTACCAGTGCGCGGCGCACCGGCGCGAACGCCGACACCCCGAGCATCTGTTGCGCCCACGGCGGCAGCAGATCGACACCCGCCTGCATGATCAGCGCGGCCGCGGGCCGCATTGCCGGCTTCGGCACCGGCACGTCGAGCAGAATCCGCATCACCTCGAACGTGCGCGGGCTCGCTTCCAGCTCCGGCTGCATGCGCGCCAGATACGCGTCGACTTCCGCGCGCGAGCACGGCACGTCGCGGGCGCCGAGCATCTGCGCGACGCGCGCGGTTTCCGCGTAGTAGCGATCCTGGAGTTCGCCCGGCAGCGAGGGATTCACGTAGCGCAGATGCGCGGCGAGAAAGCTCGACACCTCCGCGACGTGCACCCACGTCAGCAGCGCCGGATCGTCGGCGCGATACGGCCGCCCGTCGGGCGCGGTGCCGGCGATCCGCGAATGGATCGCCTTCACGCGCTCGATCAGCGCGAGTGCGTCGGCGCGGCTGCCGAACGTGGTGCCGGAAATGAACGTCGCGGTGCGGCGCAGACGGCCGAGGATGTCGGTGCGGAACGTCGAATGATCCCAGACGCCCGCGAGCGCGAGCGGATGGAGTGCCTGCAGCAGCAGCGCCGCGATGCCGCCCGTCATCATCGCGGTGAAATCCGCGTGCACGCGCCAGCAGACCGCGTCGGGGCCGAACAGGCCGGGATCGCCGGGCGGCGACGAGTAGTCGAGCGACGGGCCGCCGCTGCCCGTCGTCAGATGCGTGACGCCGGCCGCCAGTTTCTTGCGGATCCGCTCGATCCAGCGCGAGCCTGAAGCTGTGCCGACGGGGTGGGAGCTGTGCGGCGTCGTCATGGCGTGTGCTGCGCGTATTGTGTATCCGCGGCCGCTATCGGCCGTCGGGCGCATCCCACAGGCCGCGCACGGGGCTCGCCGCATCCGGTGCGGCGAGGCCGAAGTGCCGATAGGTGAGCAGCGTCGCGACGCGTCCGCGCGGCGTGCGCTGCAGGAAACCCTGCTGGATCAGGTACGGCTCGAGCACGTCCTCGATCGTGTCGCGCTCCTCGCCGATCGCCGCGGCGAGGTTGTCGATGCCGACCGGCCCGCCGTCGAACTTGTGCAGGATCGCCTCGAGCAGCTTGCGGTCCATCAGGTCGAAGCCGACCGGATCGACGTCGAGCATCGCGAGCGCGGCGTCGGCGACCTCGGCCGTGATGTTGCCGTCGGCCTTCACTTCCGCGAAGTCGCGCACGCGGCGCAGCAGCCGGTTCGCGATTCGCGGCGTGCCGCGCGAGCGCTTCGCGATCTCGAGCGCGCCGCTCGGATCGATATGCGCGTTCAGCAGCGACGCCGAGCGCTGCACGATGCGCGCGAGCTGCGCGGCATCGTAGAACTCGAGCCGCGCGACGATCCCGAACCGGTCGCGCAGCGGGTTCGTCAGCATGCCCGCGCGCGTCGTCGCGCCGACGAGCGTGAACGGCTGGAGGTCGAGCTTCACGCTGCGCGCGGCCGGCCCTTCGCCGATCATGATGTCGATCTGGTAATCCTCGAGCGCCGGATACAGGATTTCCTCGACGACCGGCGACAGCCGGTGGATCTCGTCGATGAACAGCACGTCGTTCGCCTCGAGGTTCGTCAGCAGCGCGGCGAGGTCGCCCGCGCGCTCGAGCACCGGGCCCGACGTCTGCCTCAGGTTCACACCCATTTCGCGCGCGATGATGTGTGCGAGCGTCGTCTTGCCGAGGCCGGGCGGGCCGAACAGCAGCACGTGGTCGAGCGCCTCGGAGCGGCGCTTCGCGGCTTCGATGAAGATTTCGAGCTGGCCGCGCACCTTTTCCTGGCCGACGTATTCGTCGAGCTGGCGCGGCCGCAGCGCGCGTTCGAACACCTCCTCGTGCGACGACGAAGGCGTGGCGGCGATGATCCGCTCGGTGGCGAGTTTTTCGGTTTCAATCATGCGGGCATTGTACCGCGCACGGCCGCCGGGCAAACCTGGCCGAACGGCCGACTGGCGCCGCGCGCCGGAGCGCGCGACACTGCGTCGAAAGCCGGGGCCCGGGCGCCTGGCGCCGGGCCTTGGGTCGTCAAGCCTTCGACAGCGCCTTCAGCGCGAGCTTGATCCCGTCGGATACGCCGGTGCCGGCCGGCACGTTCTTGATCGCGGCGAGCGCCTCCTTCTCCGAGTAGCCGAGCGCGAGCAGCGCGTTGAGGATGTCGGTCGCGTGGTCGGACGGCGACGCGGCGCTCGCGAGCGTGCCGAGATCCGCGCCGAGCTTGCCCTTCAGCTCGAGCAGCAGGCGCTCGGCCGTCTTCTTGCCGATGCCGGGCAGGCGGGTCAGGCGCGCGGTGTCCTGCATCGTGACCGCCTGCGACAGCTCCGGCACGCTCATGCCGGACAGCACCGCGAGCGCCATCCGCGCGCCGATGCCGCTGATTTTCAGCAGTTCGCGGAACGTCGAGCGCTCCTGCGGCGTCAGGAAGCCGTACAGCAGGTGCGCGTCCTCGCGGACGATCAGCTGCGTGAGCAGCACGACCCGCTCGCCCGTCTGCGGCAGGTTGTAGAACGTGCTCATCGGCACGTCGATTTCGTAGCCGACGCCGTTGCAGTCGACGAGGAGGTGGGGCGGGTTCTTTTCGACGAGGATGCCGGCGATGCGACCGATCATGGGAGGGGCGACACGAGGGGAAAAGCGCGAGTGTAGCGCACGCGCGACGCAAAGTAGCGAGCCGCGATCGACTGCAGTCGGCCGCACTGAGCGGCAATCAGCCGATAAGCCGGCCGCGCCGCATGCGGATGCCTTTTTTCGCGAGCGCGGGTGCGAGGCCGCCGAGCGTGTCGAGCGTGTTGCCGCCGTGCGCATGGCAGATCGCCATGCCGAGCGCGTCGGCGGCGTCAGTGCCGGGCAGGCCGGACAGGTTCAGCAGCCGCGTGACCATGTGCTGCATCTGCTCCTTCGTCGCGCGGCCGTAGCCGACGACCGCCTGCTTGAGCTGCAGCGCCGTGTACTCGGCGACCGGCAGCCCGCCCGACACGAGCCCGCAGATCGCGGCGCCGCGCGCCTGGCCGAGCAGCAGCGTCGACTGCGGGTTCACGTTGACGAACACTTTTTCGATCGCGGCCTGATCGGGCGTGTGCTCGCGGATCAGCGTCGACACGCCGTCGTAGATCGTGCCGAGCCGGGTCGGCAGGTCGGCGGTCGGCGTCCGGATCACGCCGCTCGCGACGTACGCGAGCTGGTGACCGCTGACGTCGATGACGCCGAAGCCCGTGACGCGCAGGCCGGGATCGATGCCGAGAATTCGCATGAGAGGAGGGAAGTGCGTGATGCAGCGATACTACAACGAATGGCGGGACGCCCGATCGGCGCCGCCGGGCGATAAAAAACCCGGCGGGTGCCGCTCGGCACGACCCGCCGGGTTCCGGTGCGGCCGCAGTGCGCGCCGCGCGCGATCAGTGACGGAAGTGGCGCACGCCCGTCACGACCATCGCGATGTTGTGCTCGTCGGCCGCGGCGATCACTTCGTCGTCGCGCATCGAGCCGCCCGGCTGGATCACGCAGGTCGCGCCCGCCGCGACGACGACGTCGAGGCCATCGCGGAACGGGAAGAACGCGTCCGACGCGACCGCCGAGCCGTTCAGCGTGAGGCCCGCGTTCTGCGCCTTGATGCTCGCGATGCGCGCCGAATCGACGCGGCTCATCTGGCCCGCGCCGACGCCGAGCGTCATCCCGTTGCCGCAGAACACGATCGCGTTCGACTTCACGTATTTCGCGACGCGCCACGCGAACAGCAGGTCGTCCATTTCCTTCGGCGTCGGGTGGCGCTTCGTGACGACGCGCAGCTCGCGCGGCTGCACGTTCTTCGAATCGAGCGACTGCACGAGCAGGCCGCCGCCGACGCGCTTCAGGTCGAACGCGTTATGGCCGTCGCCCAGCGCGATCTCGAGCAGGCGCACGTTCTGCTTCGCCGCGAACACCTGCTTCGCGGCGTCGGAGAACGACGGCGCGATCAGCACTTCGACGAACTGCTTCGCAACCGCTTGCGCGGCCGCCTCGTCCACTTCGCGGTTGAACGCGATGATCCCGCCGAATGCCGACGTCGGGTCGGTCTGGAATGCCTTCGCGTATGCTTCGGCCGCATCGGCGCCGACCGCGACGCCGCACGGGTTCGCATGCTTGATGATCACGCATGCGGGCGCGTCGAACGTCTTCACGCATTCCCACGCGGCGTCCGAATCGGCGATGTTGTTGTACGACAGCTCCTTGCCCTGCAGCTGGCGATAGTTCGCGAGCGCGCCGGCCGGCGTCGCGATGTCGCGGTAGAACGCGGCGCTCTGGTGCGGGTTCTCGCCGTAGCGCAGATCCTGCACCTTGTCGAACGCGAGGTTCAGCGTCGCCGGGTAGGCGCTGCGCGACTGGTGCTTCAGTTCGTCGGTCAGGCTCGTCAGGTAGTTCGTGATCGCGCCGTCGTACTGCGCGGTGTGCGCGAACACCTTCGTCGCGAGGCGGAAGTTCGTCGCGTAGCCGACCGCGTTGCCGTTCGCCTTCATTTCGTCGAGCACGACCGCGTAGTCGGCCGGATCGACGATCACGGTCACGTCGCGGTGGTTCTTCGCGGCCGAGCGCAGCATCGTCGGGCCGCCGATGTCGATGTTCTCGATCGCGTCGGCGAGCGTGCAGTCGTCCTTCGCGATCGTCGCGACGAACGGATACAGGTTCACGACGAGCAGGTCGATCGTCGGGATGCCGTGCTGCTCGAGCGCCTGCATGTGCTCGGGCAGATCGCGGCGCGCGAGGATCCCGCCGTGCACCTTCGGATGCAGCGTCTTCACGCGCCCATCGAGCATCTCCGGGAAGCCGGTGTAGTCGGCGACCTCGGTCACGGGCAGGCCCGCGTCGGCGAGCAGTTTCGCGGTGCCGCCCGTCGACAGCAGCTTGACGCCGAGGTCGGACAGCGACTTCGCGAAGTCGACGATGCCGGTTTTGTCGGAAACGGAAATGAGCGCTTGCTTGATCATGTTGAAACCACCGATAGCCAGGAAAACGGGGACGTGTCGGCCGGTTACAGCAGGCCGTGCTGCTGCAGCTTCTTGCGCAGCGTGTTGCGGTTGATGCCGAGGTACTCGGCGGCGAGCGACTGGTTGCCGCCCGCCTGTTCGAGCACCACCTCGAGCATCGGCTTTTCGACACAGGACATCACCATGTCGTAGACGTCGTGCGGATTGGAGCCGTCCAGATCCCGGAAGTACCCGTCCAGGCTGTCGCGGACGCATTGTTCGATGTTGTGCTTGCTCATGCTGCCAATTGGTTAGGATCGTCCGATTCGTCCGGGCCGCGTGCGTCGTCTTCGTCGACGTAGACGAGACGATCGGACAGTGCCTTCTGCGCGTCGAAGAACGCGTTGACGGCGGCGAGCTGCTCGCGCGTGGAATCGAGCGTGTTCATCCGGTGCCGGAACCCGTTTGCGCCGGAAAGGCCGCGAGTGTACCAGCCGATGTGCTTGCGCGCAGTACGGACGCCGGTGAATTCCCCGTAGAACGCGTAGTGGTCTTCCAGGTGCTCGTTCATCACCTGCTGGATCTCGTCGATCCGCGGCGGCGGCAGATGCGTGCCGGTTCGCAGGAAATGATCGATCTCGCGGAACAGCCACGGCCGGCCTTGCGCGGCGCGACCGATCATCAGCGCGTCGGCCCCCGTTGCGTCGAGCACGGCCTTCGCCTTCTCCGGCGACGTGATGTCGCCGTTCGCGACGACCGGAATCGTCACCGCGGCCTTCACGGCCGCGATCGTGTCGTACTCGGCGTCGCCGCGGTAAAGGTCCGCGCGCGTGCGGCCGTGCACGGTCAGCATCGAGATGCCGGCCGCCTGCGCGAGCCGCGCGACCGTGACCGCGTTCTTGTGGTCGCGGTCCCAGCCGGTGCGGATCTTCAGCGTGACGGGCACCGCGTCGGGCCCGATGCCGACCGCGTCGACGACGGCCTCGACGATCTGCTTCACGAGCGGCTCGTTCTGCAGCAGCGCGGACCCGGCCGCGACGTTGCAGACCTTTTTCGCCGGGCAGCCCATGTTGATGTCGATGATCTGCGCGCCGTTGTCGACGTTGTAGCGGGCCGCCTCGGCCATCATCGCCGGGTCGGCGCCCGCGATCTGCACCGCGATCGGCTCGACCTCGCCCGCGTGGTTCGCGCGCCGCATCGTCTTCTCGCTCTTCCACAGCTGCGCATTCGACGCGACCATCTCGGACACCGCATAGCCCGCCCCCAGCCGTTTGCACAGCTGGCGGAACGGCCGGTCCGTCACGCCCGCCATCGGGGCGACGAACAGGTTGTTGCGCAGGACGTGAGGGCCGATAACGGGCATCGCAATGACGTCGCCCGCGACGGGCGCGGGCACGGAAAGGGCGGAGGGAAAACGCGCATTTTACCGTATTCCCAACGCTCGCCGATTTGGCCCGGTTTGTCGGCGCCCCGCGGCGTCGCGCATATCGGACGCCGCGGGGCGCCGCGCGCGCGGAATGGACGGAAGGGGCGGTGTGTGTCCGGCGTGTGTGAGTCGTGCCCGCGTCAGCCGCGCTGGCCGAACATCATCTGCCGCGCGAGCGCGGTCTTCAGCGGCGGCACGAATTCGAGCGCGGTGAGCGCCGCGCCGCGCAGCGTCGCGAGCGGGCCCGCGTCGATCGTGAACAGGCGCGCGAGCGCATCGGTCGCGCCGATCGTGAACCGCCGGTCGAGCGCCCGTCGCGCGTTGAACGACGCGAGCGCGGCCGGTTCCGCGCCGTGCGCGGACAGCGCCTCGACGAGCGTGTGCGCGTCGCGCAGCCCGAGGTTCAGCCCCTGGCCCGCGACCGGATGCAGCGTCTGCGCGGCGTTGCCGACGGCCGCGATCCGGCGGTCGACCAGCGCGCGCGCCGCGTGCAGTCCGAGCGGGAACGAGGCGCGCGCGGCGACGGCGGTGAAGCGGCCCATCCGGTTGCCGAACGCGTCGCCGAGTTCGCGCAAGAATGCGTCGTCGGGCAGCGCCGCGCGGCGCGCCGCGTCGTCGGGCGCGCAGCACCAGACAAGCGAATACGCGGCGCCGCCGAGCGGCAGCAGCGCGAGCGGCCCTTCGCGCGTGAAGCGCTCCCATGCGACGTTCGCGCGCGGCGCGGATACGGTCACGGTGCCGACGATCGCCGTCTGCCCGTAGTCGCGGCGATGCTTGCCGTGCGCGGCCGTCTGCTCGTGGAACAGTCCGCCTTCCGCGTTCACGACGATGCGTGCGCGCAGCGTGCGCGGCGCGTGCGGGCCGTCGAGCGCGAGCGTGACGCCCGTCGCGTCCTGTAGCGACGTATGCGCGGACGTCGACGTGAACCATTGCACGCGCGTGCGCTGCACCGCGCCCGCGAGCGCGGCGACGAGCGATCCGTAGCGGACCACGTAGCCGAGCGCCGCGAGGTCGTGCTCGTCGCGGTCGATCAGCGTGCGGCCGAAGTGGCCGCGCTGCGACACGTGGATGTGTTCGATCGGCGTCGCGTCGGCGGGCCACGCGAGCGCGTCGAGCAGCACGCGGCTGCCGTGCGACACCGCGATCGCGCGCGGATCGTTCGCGCTCGCGGCCGGCTCGCGCGCGTCGATCAGCGCGATCGACCCGTGCTGTGTCGCGCTGCGCCGCGCGAGCCAGCCGGCGAGCGCGAGCCCGACCGGGCCGGCGCCGACGATGGCGAGATCGAAGTCCGGCGCGGCCGGCGTAGGTGCGGCCGGCGTGAGCGTAGGCGTGGGCGGCGTGGGCGTGGCCGGCGGAGGCGTGGCCGGGGAGGAGTCGGTCGTCATCGGCATACGTGTGACGGAAAGTACGGTGGGGCGGCGCCCGATGCGGCGCCGTCAGGCGGCGCGCATCAGCGCCTCGATCTCGGCCGCCGCGACCGGTACGTCGCGCGTGATCAGCTCGCAGCCGTCTTCGTGCACGATCGCGTCGTCCTCGATGCGGATGCCGATGTTCCAGTATTCGGGCGGCACGTCGTCGGCCGCGCGCACGTACAGGCCCGGCTCGACCGTCAGCGCCATTCCCGGCTGCAGCGTGCGCCACGGCAGCGCGCCGCTCGCGTCGCGCGCGGCGTCGCGCTCGCGGTAGTCGCCGCAGTCGTGCACGTCCATCCCGATCCAGTGGCCGGTGCGATGCATGTAGAAGCGCGCGTACGCGCGCTCGGCGATCACGTCGTCGACGTTCGAGAAGCGCGCCTTCGGCACGATGCCGGTGTCGAGCAGCCCTTGCGCGAGCACGCGCACGGCCGCGTCGTGCGGCGCCTCGAACGGCACGCCCGCGCGCGTCGCGTCGATCGCCGCCTGCTGCGCGGCGAGCACGATGTCGTACAGCGTGCGCTGCGCGGGCGAGAACCGGCCGTTCGCCGGGAACGTGCGCGTGATGTCGGACGCGTAGCCGTCGAGCTCGCACGCGGCGTCGATCAGGATCAGGTCGCCGTCCTGCGCGATCGCGTTGCCGGCCGGGTAGTGCAGCACGCACGCGTTCGCGCCCGCGGCGACGATCGAGCCGTACGCGGGCGCCTGCGCGCCGTGCTTGCGGAACGTGTACAGCAGCTCGGCCTCGAGCTCGTATTCGCGCACGCCGGGCCGGCACGTCTGCATCGCGCGCCGGTGCGCGAGCGCCGAGATGTGCGCGGCGCGGCGCATGATCGCGAGCTCGTGCGCGTCCTTCACGAGCCGCATGTCGTCGACGAGCGGCGCGAGATCGCGCAGCGCGTGCGGCGCCGCGACGCCGGTGCGCGCCTGCGCGCGCACCGCGTCGAGCCAGCCGCCGAGCCGGCGTTCGAAATCGGCCGACGCGCCGAGCAGGTAGTGGACCGAGCCGGCGTCCGCGAGCACGCGCGGCATCTCGGTGTCGAGCGCGTCGGCGGGGAACGCGGCGTCGAAGCCGAACGCGTCGCGCGCGGCGTCGGGGCCGTAGTGGAAGCCTTCCCAGATCTCGCGGTCGGCGTTCTTCGCACGGCAGAACAGGATCGATTGCGGCGCGTTCGAGGCGTCTGGCGCGTTCGACGTGGCCGACGCGTTCAGCACGAGCACCGCGTCCGGCTCGGCGAAGCCGGTCAGGTAATAGAAATAGCTGTCGTGCCGGTACGGATAGCCGGTGTCGCGATTGCGCAGCGCTTCCGGCGCGGTGGGGACGATGGCGACGCCGCCGCCCGCGGCGCGCAGTGCGGCAAGCACGCGCGCGCGGCGCTGGCGGTAGACGTCGACGGCGATGGCGGAGTCGGTGGGCGCATTCATCGTGCGATTGTATAGTGCCGTGCGCCGTTGCGTGAACGACGCGGGCGCCGCGTGTCGCGCAAGGGTTGCGGCAAGGTTGTTGCAAACCATCCACAGGCCGGACGGGCGACGCTCAACGGCGCGGCACCGCCCGGTTATGATCGACGACAACGTATACTCTCGGCGGTTCCCGAAAAGAAGGCAGATGATGAAATTGATCGGTTCGCTTACCAGCCCGTACGTTCGCAAGACGCGGATCGTGCTCGCTGAAAAGAAGATCGACTACAAGCTGGAGCTCGAGGACGTCTGGTCGGCGGATACCCACATTCATGCGGCGAATCCGCTCGGCAAGGTGCCGTGTCTCGTGATGGAGGATGGCGCCGCGGTGTTCGATTCGCGCGTGATCTGCGAGTACGTCGATACATTGTCTCCGGTCGGCAAGCTGATTCCGCCGTCCGGCCGCGAGCGCGTCGAGGTGCGTTGCTGGGAGGCGCTCGGCGACGGCGTGCTCGACGCGTCGGTCACGATCCGCGTCGAGCATACGCAGCGCACGCCGGAACAGCGCAGCGCGACCTGGATCGAGCGTCAGCAGCGCAAGATCGACGACGGCCTCGTCGCGATGTCGCAAGGGCTCGGCGGCAAGACCTGGTGCGTCGGTAATCATTACACGCTCGCCGACATCGCGCTCGGCTGCGCGCTCGGCTATCTCGACTTCCGGATGCCCGAGCTGAACTGGCGCGACCGCCATCCGAACCTCGACAAGCATTTCGCGAAGCTGTCGCAGCGGCAGTCGTTCGCGGATACCGCGCCGCAGTAAGTGCCGCGATCAGTGGCGCCACCCAGTGCCGCCTTGAGTTCAGCAATAAGCGGCGGACCCATCCGCCAATGAAAAACGCGCCTGCCGAGGGCGCGTTTTTTGGAGCCGTTGAGCGACCGCCGCCGCGGCGGATCAGTCGAACGATTCGTACACCGCGTCGCCGAGCGTGAACGCATCGCTGCGCGCGAGCGGCCACCATTTGTCGTACAGCGAGTAGCCGCAGGTGCTGCCGTCGAGCAGCGCGCCCGGCTTCAGGTATTTCAGCAGCTGCGACATCAGCCGGACCTCGTGCGGCGAGATCCGCTGCACGATGTGATGCGCGCGCAGTTCCGCCGGATGCGTGAGCCCCGTCGCCTGCACGAGCTCCTGCAGCGCGTGCAGCGTGTTGCGATGGAAATTGGCGACGCGCTCGGACTTGTCCGGCACGACGAGCGCGCGCTGGCGCACCGGGTCCTGCGTCGCGACGCCGGTCGGGCAGCGGCCGGTGTGGCAGGTCTGCGCCTGGATGCAGCCGACCGCGAACATGAAGCCGCGCGCCGAGTTCACCCAGTCCGCGCCGATCGCGAGCGTGCGCGCGATGTCGAACGCGGTGATGATCTTGCCGCTCGCGCCGAGCTTCACGCGCTCGCGCAGCCCGATCCCGACGAGCGTGTTGTGCACGAGCAGCAGCCCCTCCTGCAGCGGCACGCCGACGTGGTCGGTGAATTCGAGCGGCGCGGCGCCGGTGCCGCCTTCCGCGCCGTCGACGACGATGAAGTCCGGCACGATGCCCGTCTCCAGCATCGCCTTCGCGATCCCGAAGAATTCCCACGGATGGCCGACGCACAGCTTGAAGCCGGTCGGCTTGCCGCCGGACAGCGTGCGCAGCCGGTCGACGAACTCGAGCAATCCGCGCGGCGTCGAGAACTGCGAATGCGTAGCCGGCGAGATGCAGTCGCGACCCATCGGCACGCCGCGCGTCTCGGCGATCTCGGGCGTGATCTTCGCGGCCGGCAGCACGCCGCCGTGGCCCGGCTTCGCGCCCTGCGACAGCTTGACCTCGATCATCTTCACCTGCGGCGACGCGGCCTGCTGCGCGAACTTGTCCGGGTTGAACGTGCCGTCTTCGTTGCGGCAGCCGAAGTAGCCGGACGCGATTTCCCAGATGATGTCGCCGCCGTTCTCGCGGTGATATTTGGACAGCGAGCCTTCGCCGGTGTCGTGCGCGAAGCCGCCTTTCTTCGCGCCGAGATTCAGCGCGCGGATCGCGTTCGCGGACAGCGAGCCGAAGCTCATCGCCGATACGTTGAAGATCGAGATGTCGTACGGCTGCGCGCGGCTGCCGCCGACGCGAACCCGGAAGTCGTGGTTCGCGAGCTTCGTCGGCGCGAGCGAGTGGCTGATCCATTCGTGCGCGACCGCCTTCACGTTCAGCTCGGTGCCGTACGGCCGGTTGTCGCCGACGTTCTTCGCGCGCTGGTACACGAGGCTGCGCTGCGCGCGCGAGAACGGCTTCTCGTCGGTGTCGTCCTCGACGAAATACTGGCGGATCTCGGGCCGGATGAACTCGAACAGGAAGCGCAGGTGGCCCCAGAGCGGGTAGTTGCGCAGGATCGCATGATGGTCCTGGCGCAGGTCGTACAGGCCGAGCGCGACGAGCGCGGCCGGGATCGCGATCCACAGCCAGGACAGCGTACCGTGCGCGGCGAGCGCGAACGTCGCGACGAGCAGCAGGGTGGCGCACCACATCGCCAGATAGCGTCGTGAGAACATGAGGGGCTCCGTCAGCATGTCGGGGGCCCGCCGCGCATGCGATGCGCGCGGCGGCGCGCTCGCCCGGCGCCGGATCGCGGCCGGCCGGGCGGAGCGTGCCGCAAGTCTAAACCGTTTGTGTTTCAGCGTGCGTCGGCAAGCGCCTGGGTTTGTGCCGGCGCGTGTGCCGCGCGGCCAGGCTGGCCCGGCTGGTCCGACTGGTCTGTCGCAGCGGATTCGATGATCCCGCCACCGAGACAGATCTCGCCGTCGTACAGCACCGCCGACTGGCCGGGCGTGACCGCCCATTGCGCGACGTCGAACGTCAGCGAGAAGCGCTCGCCGTCATCGTGGCCGAACACGCATTCCGCATCGGCCTGCCGGTAGCGGGTTTTCGCGCCGCACGCGAAGCCTTCGGCCGGTGGTTCGCCCGCGACCCAGCTCACGTTCCCGGCGACGAGTTCGCGCGACAGCAGCCACGGATGGTCGTGGCCCTGCACGACGTAGAGCGTGTTCGACGCCATGTCCTTCGCGGCGACGAACCAGGGCTCGCCGCTGCCGTCCTTGCTGCCGCCGAGGCCGATCCCCTTGCGCTGCCCGAACGTGTAGAACGCGAGGCCGATGTGCTCGCCGACCGTCTTGCCGTCGGGCGTCTTCATCGGGCCGGGCTTCGTCGGCAGGTAGCGGTTCAGGAAATCGCGGAACGGCCGCTCGCCGATGAAGCAGATCCCGGTCGAATCCTTCTTCTTCGCGTTCGGCAGGCCGATCTGCGCGGCGATTTCGCGCACCTGCGTCTTCGGGATCTCGCCGAGCGGGAACATCGTCTTCGACAACTGCGCCTGGTTCAGCCGGTGCAGGAAGTACGACTGATCCTTCGTGTGATCGAACGCCTTCAACAGCTCGAAGCGGCCGTCGCGCTCGCGCACGCGCGCGTAGTGGCCGGTCGCGATCGTCTCGGCGCCGAGCGACATCGCGTGATCGAGGAACGCCTTGAACTTGATCTCGGCGTTGCACAGCACGTCCGGGTTCGGCGTGCGGCCCGCCGAGTATTCGCGCAGAAATTCGGCGAACACGCGATCCTTGTATTCGGCCGCGAAGTTCACCGCCTCGACGTCGATGCCGATCAGGTCCGCGACCGACACGACGTCGATCCAGTCCTGCCGCGTCGAGCAGTATTCGCCGTCGTCGTCGTCTTCCCAGTTCTTCATGAACAGGCCGACGACGTCGTAGCCCTGTTCCTTCAGCAGCCACGCGGTCACCGACGAATCGACGCCGCCTGACATGCCCACCACCACGCGTTGCTTCGTCATTTGCCGTCCGCCTGAGCCTGACCGAGGAAGAGTTCCGGGCGCGGCGCGACCGAATGCGTGTGCACGAAATCGAGCGGGATGCGCCGTCCGGCGAGATAGTCTTCGACGCAGCGCATCACCGCGGGCGACCGGTGGCGGTCGACGCATGCGCGCAACTCGTCGGCCGACATCCACAGCGTGCGGACGATGCCGCCGTCGAGGCCGCGTCCGGCGATCTCGTCGCCGGCCGTGCCGCAGAACGCGAAGCGCAGGTACGTCGCGCCCGCGCGGCCGGGCCGCGCGTAGTGCGCGAGATACACGCCGATCAGCGCGTCGGGCGTGAACGCGCGCGCGGTTTCCTCGAGCGTCTCGCGGATCACGGCGTCGACGAGCGTCTCGCCCGCCTCGAGGTGGCCGGCCGGCTGATTGATGCGCAGCCCGGTCGACGTTTCCTCCTCGATCATCAGAAAGCGGCCGGCGCGCTCGACGAGCGCCGAGACCGTCACGTGCGGAGTCCAGATTTCGGGTTTCATGGGACCGCATTTTACCGGTTGCGCCGCGCCGTTGCCGGGCCTGTCGCGCGTATAGTCGGGCCCCAATTTAATGTTGCACTGCAAAATAACGCGTGATTGTCAATTGGGAAAAATCGAAGGTGTGGTTAGTCCATTTGGACTCTGGCGCGCCGGCAGCTTTCGGTTAAAGTGGCGTTCACGCCGTTGCCGTAGAGCCGGTTCGTCAGCCTTTCCGGCTTGCCGTGCAGTAGAAAGATCAGAAGATTCAAAAAATACTGTTACTGGAGGAACCGACGATGCATATCGGAGTGCCCGCCGAGACGCGGGCGAACGAGGCGCGCGTGGCCGCGACGCCGGAGACTGTGAAGAAATACGTGGCCGGCGGCCACCGTGTGTGCATCGCGAAGGGGGCGGGCGTCGCAGCCAGCTTCCCGGACGACGCATACGCGGCGGCCGGCGCCGAACTGGTCGAGCAGGCGAGTGCGTTCGACGCCGACATCGTGCTGAAGGTTCAGGCACCGGCCGACGGCGAACTGTCGTCGCTCAAACGCGGCGCGGTGCTGATCGGGATGCTCGAGCCGTTCAACACGGAGCAGGCCGCGAAGCTCGCGGCCGCGGGCGTGACCGGTTTCGCGCTCGAGGCCGCGCCGCGCACGACGCGCGCGCAGAGCCTCGACGTGCTGAGCTCGCAGGCGAACATCGCCGGCTACAAGGCGGTGCTCGTCGCGTCGGCGATCTATCCGCGCTTCATGCCGATGCTGATGACGGCCGCCGGTACCGTGAAGGCCGCGCGCGTGCTGATTCTCGGCGCGGGCGTGGCCGGGCTGCAGGCGATCGCGACCGCGAAGCGCCTCGGCGCGGTGATCGAGGCGTCCGACGTGCGGCCGGCGGTGAAGGAGCAGATCGAATCGCTCGGCGCGAAATTCCTCGACGTCCCGTACGAAACGCAGGAGGAGCGCGAAGCGGCTGAAGGCGTCGGCGGCTACGCGCGGCCGATGCCGCCGTCGTGGCTCGCGCGGCAGGCGGCGCTCGTGCACGAGCGCGCGAAGCAGGCCGACATCGTGATCACGACCGCGCTGATTCCGGGGCGCGCGGCGCCGACGCTGCTGTCCGCCGAGACCGTGCAGGCGATGAAGCCGGGTTCGGTGGTCGTCGATCTCGCGGCCGGGCGCGGCGCGGAAGTCGAAGGCAGCGACGGCCGGCGCGGCGGCAATTGTCCGCTGACGGTGGCTGACCAGGTGACCGTGCACAACGGCGTGAACATCGCCGGCTACACGAACCTCGCGGCGATGGTGCCGGCCGATTCGTCGGCGCTCTACGCGCGCAACCTGCTCGACTTCATGAAGCTGATCGTCACGAAGGACGGCGCGCTCAACATCGACCTGAACGACGACATCGTCGCCGCGACGCTGCTGTGCCGCGACGGCGAAGTGACGCGCAAATAACGGAGGAGACCATGGAAGTCATCAACCATACGGTGATCGACGTGATCATCTTCGTGCTGGCGGTGTACGTCGGCTACCACGTCGTCTGGAATGTGACGCCGGCGCTGCATACGCCGCTGATGGCGGTCACGAACGCGATTTCCGCGATCGTGATCGTCGGCGCGATGCTCGCCGCGGCACTGACGGTCGGCGGCGCGGGCAAGTTCTTCGGCACGCTCGCGGTCGCGCTCGCGGCCGTCAACGTGTTCGGCGGGTTCCTGGTCACGAGGCGAATGCTCGAGATGTTCAGGAAGAAGGAGCCGAAGGCAGCGAAGGAGGGCGCGCGATGAGCATGAACGTCGTTACGCTGCTGTATCTGGTCGCGTCGATCTGCTTCATCCAGGCGCTGAAGGGCCTGTCGAACCCGAAGAGCGCGCGGCGCGGGAACCTGTTCGGGATGGTCGGGATGGGGATCGCGATCCTCACGACGTTCGCGCTGATCTTCAAGGAGGCCGGTGCGCTCGGCGCGAGCCTGCCGCTCGGCGTGTCGCTGGTGCTGCTCGCGCTGATCGTCGGCGGCGGCGTCGGTGCGTTCGTCGCCGCGCGCGTCGAGATGACGAAGATGCCCGAGCTGGTCGCGGCGATGCACTCGCTGATCGGTCTCGCGGCGGTGTGTATCGCGTATGCGGTCGTGTCGGAGCCCGAAGCGTTCGGGCTCGTGCCGCCGGATGCGGTGACGGCGGGCTTCATCCCGTTCGGCAACCGGATCGAGCTGTTCATCGGCACGTTCGTCGGCGCGATCACGTTCTCCGGGTCGGTGATCGCGTTCGGCAAGCTGTCGGGCAAGTACAAGTTCCGGCTGTTCCAGGGCGCGCCGGTCGTCTATGCGGGCCAGCACCTGATCAACCTGCTGCTCGCGATCGCGATGCTCGGCTTCGGGATTCTGTTCTTCCTGACGCAATCGTGGCTGCCGTTCATCGTGATGACGCTGATCGCGTTCGTGCTCGGCGTGCTGATCATCATCCCGATCGGCGGCGCGGACATGCCGGTGGTCGTGTCGATGCTGAACTCGTACTCGGGCTGGGCGGCGGCGGGCATCGGCTTCTCGCTGAACAACGCGATGCTGATCATCGCCGGGTCGCTGGTCGGCTCGTCGGGCGCGATCCTGTCGTACATCATGTGCCACGCGATGAACCGGTCGTTCTTCAACGTGCTCCTCGGCGGCTTCGGCGCGGAACCGGGCGCGGCGGCGGCGAGCGGCACGCAGGAGCAGCGGCCGGTGAAGTCGGGCTCGCCCGAGGACGCGTCGTTCATGCTCGGCAACGCGGAATCCGTCGTGATCGTGCCGGGCTACGGTCTGGCGGTCGCGCGCGCGCAGCATGCGCTGAAGGAGCTGACGGACAAGCTGATCGAGAAGGGCGTCGACGTGCGCTACGCGATCCACCCGGTCGCGGGGCGGATGCCGGGGCACATGAACGTGCTGCTCGCGGAAGCGGAAGTGCCGTACGACATCGTGTTCGAGATGGAGGACATCAACGGCGAGATGGGCCAGGCGGACGTGGTGCTGGTGCTTGGCGCGAACGACGTAGTGAACCCGGCCGCGAAGAACGATCCGAAGTCGCCGATCGCGGGGATGCCGATCATCGAGGCGTACAAGGCGCGCACGGTGATCGTCAACAAGCGGTCGATGGCGGCGGGTTACGCAGGCCTCGACAACGATCTGTTCTACATGGACAAGACGATGATGGTCTTCGGTGATGCGAAGAAGGTCATCGAGGACATGGTGAAGTCGGTCGAGTAAGCCGTCACGCGGACGCGCGCGGCGGCAGCGCCCGCGCGTGTCCGGTGTCGTTCGCGAGCGCACGCCGCGCGTCGTGTCATCTCATCGGCGCGTTCGCGATCCTCAGAAAATCCGCGAGTCGCCGTCCTTCCTGATCCGGAAACGGTTCGTGCACGGTCACGTCGCCCATCCGCGCGACGTCGAAATTCCGGAAGTCTCCGCGCAGTTCGCACCACGCGCCGATCGTCCACCGTCCGCCCCAATAGACGAGCCCGAGCGGCCACACGCGCCGGTGCGTGTGCGCGCCGAGCTTGTCGCAGTACGCGAAACTGACGACGTGCCGCGTATCGACCGCCTGATGGATCGCATCGACCTTCGCGGAAAACCCCTCGTCGACGTGGAACGACGGCGCGAACACCGGCAGCCGGTCGAGCGCCGCGCGCTTGTCGGCGGGCATCGCCGACGCGATCTTCGCGAGCGCCGACCGCGCGCCGCCCGCGAAGCGCGCACCGCCCCAGGTCTCGAGCATCCGCGCGCCCGCGGCGAGCGCGGCCAGTTCCTCCGCGGTGAACGTCAGCGGCGGCAGGCTCGCGGTGCGGTTCAGCCGGTAGCCGATCCCGGCCTCGCCCTCGATCGGCACGCCGGACAGCTGAAGGTCGCGGACGTCGCGATAGACGGTGCGCGGCGATACCGACAACCAGTCGGCGAGCTGTTGCGCGGTCGTCAGGCGGCGCCCGCGCAACAGCTCGGCGATCTGGAACAGGCGGTCGGCGCGACGGGTCATGTCGGCACTCGCCGGGCCGCCCCAAGCGTGCCGACCGTCCCCTCGGGAGGCAGCGAACGAAGTGAGCGTGGGGGGCGTTTCATTTCGGTTTCCCGATCCGGTCGAATACGGACATGACGCGATGATAGCGCCGCGCCCGCCGCACCCGCGTCACGATACGCGCGCTCAGTTGCACTTCAGCGCGTGCAGGCCGACGCGGTTGCCTTCGGTATCGATCAGGTGGCCGATGTATCCGTAGTTGTTCGGCAGCTCGATCACCGAGCCCTGCACGACGCCGCCCGCGCGCTTCGCGCGCTCGAGCGCCGAGACGACCGACGCGCCCGCGTTCAGATAGACGAGCACGCCCTGCGCGCCCGGTTTCTTCTGCTGCGGATCGTAGACGATGCCGCCGCCGGTGTTCGATTCGGTATGCCCGAATACGGCGATCGGCACACCGCCCATCACCTCGCGCTGCAAAGTCGTTTGCAGCACTTGCTCGTAGAAACGGACCGCGCGGTCGAAGTCGATCGACGGAATGTCGAACCAGGCGATCGGGCGTTCATGCGTGGCGGACGTCATGGCGGGCTCCTTGCTCATGCTTCGTTGACGGAAAACGGCGCGGCATTGCGCCGGAATTGCAGTGTGATCGGGCGCTACTGACAGCGTCCTGTCAGTAGGGATCGGCGCTTGATGTGCGACTATCGGATTGCAAAAGGTCAACGCTGGAGAAGACGATGAGTGAGTCCGCATACCTTTACGTCACGTATATCGCGTCGACGCCCGAGCGCGTGTTCGACGCGCTGACCAACGCCGAGCTGACGAAGGAATATTGGGTCAGGCACCGCAATGCGTCGCCGGACTGGAAGCCGGGCTCGCGCTGGGAGCATCAGGACTACGACGATCCGGCGGTCGTGCACGTGGTCGGCGAGGTCATCGAGTGCGACGCGCCGCGTCGTCTCGTCGTGACGTGGCGCGAGCCGGCGCGCGACAGCGAGACGTCGCGCGTGACCTACGCGATCGAGCCGCTGCCCGACGATACGGTGAAGTTGACGCTCGCGCACGAGGATCTCGTGCCGGGCTCGGCGATGGATAGCGGGATCCGGTCCGGATGGCCGATCGTGCTGTCGAGTCTGAAGACGCTGCTGGAGACCGGGCGCGCGCTGCCGATGACGACGCGGCGGTGGGAAGGGGGCCTGGAGAAATCCTGACGGGGGCGCCGTGGCCGGCGGCGCGCGTCGATGTCGCGGCGGGCGCGCCTGTCGGCCCGCGCGCGGCATCGCTCACTCGGCGCTTGCCCCCGCCTTGCTCTTCACGCTGCCCGCCACCAGGTCGAAGCGGAACAGCCGGCATTCGAGCGCGCCGTTGTAGAGCGGCGTCTTCGCCGATTCGCGCAGCCGCAGCTGCCCGGGCAGCGACCGGTCCGACGTCAGCAGGAACGCGTGCCAGCCCGCGAAGCGCTGCTTCAGCGCGTCGCCGAGCGCGATGAAGAATTCGCCGTCCGGCGCGTCGACGTGCGTGCGGCGGAACGCGTCGTCGTTGCCGCGGTTGCGGCCGGTCTCGCGCGTGTCGCCGCGCGGCCCGCGTCCGCGCACCTCGATCCGCTCGCCGTACGGCGGATTCGCGATGATCACGCCCGGCGCGTCGCTCGGCGGCGTCATCGCGCGCGCGTCGAGCTGCTTCAGCCACAGCGACGGCACGCCCGCGCGCTCGAGGTTCGCGCGCGCCTTCTCCAACATGTCGCCCGAGATGTCGCTGCCGTAGATCGCGAGCGCGTCGCGTCGCGTGCGCGCCGCGCGCTTCGCGTCCAGCGCGGCGACCTTCAGCCCCTGCCACGCGGTGATGTCGTACTGCTTCAGCTTCTCGAAGCCGAAGCGCCGCTCGGCGCCCGGCGCGACGCCGAGCGCGATCTGCGCCGCTTCCGCGAGGAACGTGCCGCTGCCGCACATCGGGTCGTACAGCGGCGTGCCCGGCGCCCAGCCGGTCAGCCGCAGAATTCCCGCCGCGAGGTTCTCGCGCAGCGGCGCCGCGCCCTTGTCCAGCCGCCAGCCGCGCTTGAACAGCGGCTCGCCCGACGTGTCGAGATACAGCGTGCATTCGGTCGCGGTCAGGAACGCGAACACGCGCACGTCCGGCTGCGCGGTGTCGATGCTCGGGCGCGCGCCGGTTTTGTCGCGCAGCCGGTCGCAGATCGCGTCCTTCACACGCAGCGTCGTGAATTCGAGGCTCTTCAGCGGCGACTTGATCGCGGTGATGTCGACGCGCAGCGTCTGCGTCGCCGCGAACCAGCGTTCCCACGACTGCTCGAGCGCGAGCGCGTAGACGTCCTGCTCGCTGCGGTACGCGCGCTGCGCGATCTTCAGCAGCACGCGGCTCGCGATCCGCGAATGCAGGTTCGCGGCCATCCCGGCGGCCCAGCCGCCCTGGAAGTGGACGCCGCCCGGCACCTGCGCGCCCGCGACGAACGGCGCGCCGCCCACGTGGGCGGCGGCGATCTCGGCGATCTCGGCGGCGAGCGCCGCTTCGAGGCCGCGCGGGCAGGGGACGAAGAAGTCGAACAGGGAAGGCGTGGACATGGCGCAGGCGGGGACGGACGAAAGTTCAGTATTGTACGCGGGCGGCGCGGCGGCGCTGTCGTTCGGCGCGGCGCGGGGGGATGCTCGGGACGGGAGTCGCGGGGGCGTCGGTGGGAGGCCCGTTAGATGATTTTCAATTGATGCGCCTGGAACCAGCTCTACGGCTGCTGTGGGGTTCTCTTCCTTCGCGCCCCAGTAGCTCCGGACGCGACGGCGCGAAGGATGCGGCGGAACTTGGGGCATTCCATGTGGCTCGGTGCGGGGCAGGCAGCGGCATGCCGTAGTCCGTCGCGCACGGCGCTCAGTTTGCGGATCGCCCTGTCCAACTCCTCGGACGGGCCTGTCAGTAATTTCGTGTTCAAGGCATATCATCCTCTCAAGGAGAATGTATGCCCCGCAAACCGAAAGCCAAGCCTGCAGAGCTGCCGGCGATTCCGGCCGAACTGCTTGAACAGTTCGGCAACGGTCCGATGAC
>NZ_JACBNX010000026.1 GCF_013403875.1 Burkholderia guangdongensis
CCCGCACGCTCATGCCGCGCGCGTACATCGCGATGATCTTGTCGTCGAACCCGGTGAAGCGCCGCTCGCCTTTGGCAATCAGCACCGGATCGAACGTCCCTTCGCGGTCGCGGGGAATCTCGACGTCGAGCAGGTCGTCGCCGGTCGCAACGCGCTTGCGGCTCGTGCCGTTGCGGTGGTTTGTACTGCCAGCCGGCTTGGCTTCGCCCTTCTCGTAGCCCAGGTGGTGGGCCAACTCGCCGCCCAGTGCGCGCTCGAAGATCGCCTTCTTGAGCGCGGCAAGCTGCTCGTTGATCGTCGCCCGGTCCAGCGTCCCGGGCACCAGTTGCTTGATCAGCTCCGGGTCAAGGTTCAAGCCCTTGCCCGGTTCAATCGTCACTTCTTCCTTGCGTTTGCGTGGCATAAAGTGGCTCCTTGGCCATCAGTTTATGCCTCACACACAAGGTTCCGGATAGGCTCTGCGGATGTGAGCGTCCACCCGCCATCGCCGACCTCCAACTTGATGACTGTCCGGCTGCCGTCGACTCGAGGAACGGCGTCATGGGCGAAGTCGACCGCCCTTCAATTTTCAGACAAGTCTGATAGAAATTTGAAAGATTTCCCTCTACATTGGACTACGCCGTTCCTCAGTCAAATCGCACGCGCTATATCCACCGATTCTTGCAACGGAGAACTGGCATGACCGCGCCACTAAACAACATCATCTCCGCATCGAGTATCGAGAAATTCAACATTTCTTGCGATGCAAATATTCCTTGTCATCCTCGAGATCTTCCTTCCCGAGATCGCTTCGGCACTATCCGGCCCGCAATCATGACCATTAAGAATTCGGTTATGTCGCTAGTGACGTGCTACTCGCAAGCGCAATGCGTACGGCAATGAAAGAAACATCGCCCCCGCCCCATTCACATCAATATCTCGATGACAACCGGTACGGCTGGTGGCGCGCCGACTCCATTCGCCTGCTTCTGGAGCGTGCCGGCGCCACGCGGCCCAGCGCCATTGCGGACATCGGTACCGGGCAGGGTCATTGGTTGGACGCGATTGCCAGTCAACTGGATCACGCAGCGATGCTGTATGGCATCGACAGGGAAGCTTGTTGGCTCGAAGACGCCGAACAGCGCTTCCGACGACACCCCGGCGCAAAAACCTTCACCCCCATCCGCGCTGACGCCGCCTCCATTCCGCTGGAGAACGATTCGATCGACATAGTGACCTGCCAGACGTTGCTGATGCATTGCGAAGATCCGGCAGCGGTCGCCCGCGAAATGGTGCGTGTCGTTCGCCCCGGCGGCACGCTATTGATCGTCGAACCTGTCAATCTCCTCAATAGAACGCAGGTATTCGAAATGGCGCGGCTAGGTTTCGACAAATCGCATATCGATGTCATCCGCTTCTGGTCTCACTATCACGCTTACTTACGCCGGGAGAAATGCGTTGACCACGATATTGGCGCCCGTCTGCCCGATCTGTTCATTGGCACCGGCGCCCGCGACATCGCACTGTTTCAGAACGACACGATCATGATCGGCGCAGCCACCGACAGGCCGACATCCGACGATTACGAATATGCGAGCCCGGAGGTCCGGGCAGCATTCGCCGACAACGAGCATGAACAAGCGCTCTACGCCCGGGGCCGAGCCGCCTTCGACAAACTCGATCGAGCGATCGGCACCGTCGCGCAGACGTACCCGATGCGGCAAAACCTGGTCGTGATGCTGGCATCGAAGTAATGCAGGCTGTGCCGGATCAGGCTGTCATGAAAAACGCGCACTGGACGGCCAATCACTGCGACGCCGGCAACTCCGCCGCGCCCATCCGGTGCGCGATGATCGCCGCGCGCTGCGCCTGATACGCGGTGCCGCGATGCGCGTCGAAATAGCGGGGTTTCGGCAGCATCACCGCCAGACGCGCGGACTGCCACGCGCCGAGCCGGCTCGCCGGAATCCGGTAGTAGTAACGCGCGGCGGCCTCGGCACCGTACACGCCCCGCCCCCACTCGACCGAGTTCAGATAAATCTCGAAGATCCGTTCCTTGTCGAGCAGCGTCTCGAGCATCCACGTGATGATCAGTTCCTGCCCCTTGCGGATATAGCTCTTCTCGCGCGACAGGAACAGGTTGCGCGCGAGTTGCTGCGTGATCGTCGAGCCGCCCGCGACGATGCGCCCTTTCGCCTTGTTCTTCTCCCAGGCCTGCAGGATCGCGTCGACTTCGTAGCCGTTGTTCGTCACGAAGTTCGCGTCTTCCGACGCGATGATCGCGCGCTTCAGATTGCGCGAGATCTGGTCGTACGGCATCCATTGATGCTGAATCGGTGCGGTCGGCGTTTCGCGCGCGAGGCGCCAGGCGTCGGCGCGCATGAACGCGGTCGAGCCGGGATTCACGACCGACCAGATGCCGATCTGCACGAAATAGAAGAGCTGCGTCGCGAGCCACGCGCCCGCGAACACGAGCGACGCATAGACGATCCACCGCACAGCGCCAACCTCGCGCGCGCGGCGCTCGCCGCCCGCGACCGTCTGCTGGCGCGTCGACACGCTCAATGCGACGCCAGCGCCTGTCGCAGCGCGGCCAGCACCGGCGCGCCGTCGGGCCGCACGCCGCGCCATACGAAGAACGACTCGGCCGCCTGCTCGACGAGCATCCCGAGCCCGTCCGCGGCGCGCGCGCCGAGCGATGCCGCGTGCTGCATGAAGACGGTCGGCTGCGCGCCGTACATCATGTCGTACGCGAGCGTGCTCGCGCCGAACGCGGCCGGATCGCAGTCGGGCAGCGCGGCATCGAGGCTGCCGGCGGTCGCGTTGACGATCACGTCGTACGGCTCGGCGCGCACCACTTCCGCGCCGCCACCCGCCAGCGCACAGCCCGCGTCGTGCGCGGCCTGCATGAACTGGCCGACGAGTTCCTCGGCCTTGCTCGCGGTGCGGTTCGCGATCGTGATCGACAGCGGCGCGCGATCGAGAATCGGCAGCACGACACCGCGCGCGGCACCGCCCGCGCCGAGCAGCAGGATCCGCGTGCCCGCGAGCGGCACGCCGAGATTCGTTTCGATGTCGCGCACGAGGCCGACGCCGTCGGTGTTGTCGCCATGGATCCGGCCGTCAGCGTCGAAGCGCAGCGTGTTCACCGCGCCCGCGGCCGCCGCGCGCGGCGACAGCGTGTCGGCGAGCGCGTGCGCGTCGAGCTTGAACGGCACCGTCACGTTCGCGCCGCGCCCGCCCTCGGCGATGAATGCGCGCACGGCAGGCGCGAAGCCGTCGAGCGGCGCGAGCCGGTGGTCGTAGACGATCCGCTCGCCCGTCTGCGCGGCAAACCGCGCGTGAATGAACGGCGACTTGCTGTGCGCAATCGGATTGCCGAACACGACGTAGCGGTCCGGCCCCTGCACCGGCGTGGCCGGGTTCGTCATGATGCGCGCTCCTCCTCGTTGTCCTCGTTATTCTGCGCGGCGGGGGCCCCATCGCCACTCTCGCCACTCTCGCCGCCCGGCGTCGTGTCGCCCGACGCGGCTTCGTCGGGCGCCTCCGCCAGCGCCTCGGCCTCCGACTCCGCGGATGCGTCGTCCGCGTCGATCAGCACGTCGTCGGCGCCTTCGTCGTCATCGGCTTCCGCTTCGCCGCCAGCCACGACCGGCGCATCGAGCACATGCAGCAGCCGCACCGACGCCTCGACCGTCAATTCGTCGATCGACATCACGTCGAGCAGCACGCGCGTGCCGCGCGCATGGACGCCGAGCGCCGGCACGTGCAGCAGCAGCGGCACTTCCTCGAGGCGCACGAGATCGGCCTTCACGACCGTCGCGGCCACCTGCTTCCTACCCTCCTGACGCAGCCAGCGCAGACACCAGAAGTATTCCATCCGCCGCTGGTGATCCGCATAGGCCGAATAGGTATCGTCGAAGCCCTGCACGACCGCGTACAGATCCGCGTCCTTCGGCTTGAACGGCGCCGCGAGCTTCGCGGTCACGCCGTGCTGCACGCACGCGAGCAACTGCCACTGGTTCACGAGGTCGACGTAGCGGCGCAGCGGCGACGTGCTCCACGCATACTGCGGAACGCCCAGGCCCTCGTGCGGCGCGGCGCTCGTCTGCATCCGCGTGCGCTTCGGGCCGTTCGGCACGCCGAAGCCGCGCTGCGTGCGGTAGATGCCCGGCACCGTGTGGTCGTGCAGGAACGCGCCCCACGTCGAGTTCGCGAGGATCGCGAGTTCCGACACGATCAGGTCGAGCGGCGAGCCGCGCCGGCGCGGCGTGATCGTCACGTGCTCGCCGTCGACGTAGAAATTGAAGTCGGTGTTGCGCTGCACTTCGCGCCTGAGCCCATAACCGGCGCGCGCCTGCTGGCGCTTCTCGAACAGCGCCTGCGCGAGCGGCCACAGCACCGCGATGTCGGCCTTGTGCGGATAGTCGCCGCTGCCGTTCGCGAGCGTTTCCTCGGTCACGAGCTCGTCGAGCGTGTTGTGCCGCAGGTTGCTCTTCACGAACACGTGCTCGGCGCGCGTCTCGTTCGCGACGATCTCCTGTGTTTCGCGATTAACGATGATGTAGAGCGACAATGCCGGACGATAATCGCCTTCGCCGAGCGTGAACACGTCGACGACGTTGTCGGGCAGCATCGTGATCTTGTCGCCGGGCATGTAGACCGTCGACAGCCGCTCGCGCGCGATCGCGTCGACCGCGTCGCCGCGTACGATGCCGAGCGCCGGCGCCGCGATGTGGATGCCGATCCGCACACGGCCGTCCGGCAGATGCTCGACCGAGAACGCATCGTCGATTTCGGTCGTCGTGATGTCGTCGATCGAGAACGCATTGACGTCCGCGCGCGGCAGATCATCGGGCAACGCCCCGACTTCGACCGCCGGAAAGCCGGTGCCGTGCGGGAAAAATTCGGCGAGGAAACGCGCCTCGTGCAGCGCGCGAGCGGACGCGATGCCGCCGCAGTCGAGCATCAGCCGCGCGGGCGACACGCCGCGCGCGGCGGCGGCCGCCTCGAGCGCCTTGTATTCGATCGATTGCTTGTCGGGCTTCGTCAGGAGGCCGAGCGCCTTGCCGGCGAACGCGTCGGGCAGCTTGCCCGCCTTCAGCTCCTCTTCGTACTGCGCCTGCACGAGCGCCTGCTGGCGCTTGCGCTCGAGCGACGCAAGCGCCATCTTGAGCTGCTCCTCGGGCGCGCGCTGGTACTGCCCGCGGCCCTTCCGGCGGAAGTAGACCGGCGAGCCGTGCAGACGGAGCACGAGCGCCGCACGCTCGACCGGGCCGTACGATGCGCCGAAATACTCGTCGGCGAGCGTCGCATACGCGAACTCGTCGGTGGGCGCGCATTCCCACAGGAATTCGAGATCGATCTGCTGCGCGGCCTCGTCGGCCCGCTGCATCAGTTCACCCGCGGCGGGCGAGTCGAATTCGATCAGCACATCCTTCGCGCGCACCTTCGCGCGCCGCCCGCCGGGCAACTCGACCTGGAACGCGTCGCCCTGGCGCGACAGCACGCTGCCCGCCTTGAAACTGCCTGATTCCTCGAAGAAAACGTTCACTCAATACTCTCGTTCAGGCTGCGCGGCGCCATCGCCGGACGGCAGCGCGCGTTGATGTTGTTCGATGATTCCCGTGACCGGCTCACATCGCCTTTTCGTCGCAAAAAGCGAGAACGTCGTCGATGTAGTCGGCAAATTCACTGATGCCGTGATCGCTACCGGCGATCACGCGCGTCCTCGCGCCCGGGTAATGCGCGAGCATCTCGCGGTAGTCGAGCACTTCGTCGCCCGTCGCCGCGAGCAGATAGTAGCGCTGCGGCCGCGAGATCGCCGGCACGCGCAACGCGTTCAACTCGTCGAGATGATGCGGCTCGACGGTGATCGAACCGCCTCCATGCCACAGCGGCTGCTCGCCGAGATACTGCTTCAGGTCGCGCTGCGGCGCGGTCGCCGGATTCAGCAGCACTGCCCGCCAGCCGTGCTTCTCCGCGAGCCAGGTCGCGTAATAGCCACCGAGCGAGCTGCCGACGACGGTCACGTCGCGCGCGCCCCCGACGATGGCTTCGGCCGCGGCGATCGCGTCGAGCGGCGACACCGACAGCGTCGGGCAGCGCCATTCGCCGGTCCGGCCGAGCTCAGCAAGCCGCGCCGCGAGCAATCGCGACTTGAACGACTGCGGCGACGACCGGAAGCCGTGCAGATAGAGGATCACGCGCGGCTCCCGCCGTCGGCGCCAAGCGCGTCGAGCAGCTTCTGGTGCACGCCGCCGAAGCCACCGTTGCTCATCACGAGCACGTGGTCGCCCGGCCGCGCGGCGGCCGACACCGCCTTCACGAGCAGATGCAGGTCGTCGTACGCATGCGCCTTGCCGCCGAGCGGCGCGAGCGCATCGGCGAGGCTCCAGCCGAGTGCGTCGCGGCCCGAAGGCGCGCCGTAGCCGAACACGAGATCGGCGTCCGCGACGCTGGCGGGCAATTGCGCCTTCATCGTGCCGAGCTTCATCGTGTTCGAGCGCGGCTCGAGAACTGCGAGGATGCGGGTATTTTGACGGCCGATGCGCGCGCGAAGGCCCGCAATTGTGGTTTCGATCGCGGTCGGATGGTGCGCGAAGTCGTCGTAGACGGTCACGCCGCGCACGCTGCCGCGCACTTCCATTCGCCGCTTCACGTTGCGGAACGATGCGAGCGACGCGGCCGCCTGCGCGGGCGGCACGCCGACGTGGCGCGCGGCCGCGATCGCGGCGAGCGCGTTCATCCGGTTGTGCTCGCCCTGCACCTGCCACGCGACTTCGCCGACGCGCTCGCCGCGCCAGTACACCGCGAAGCGCTCGTCGACCGGCACGCCGTCCTCGGCGGGCAGCGCCTGCCAGCCGCCGTCGACGCCGAAGCGCTCGACCTCGCTCCAGCAGCCGCGCGACAGCACGCGCTCGAGCGAATCTTCGCGGCCGTTCGACACGAGCCGCCCGACGCCGGGCACGGTGCGCACGAGATGATGGAATTGCGTCTCGATCGCGGCAAGATCCGGGAAAATGTCCGCGTGATCGTATTCGAGGTTGTTCAGCACCGCGGTGCGCGGCCGGTAATGGACGAACTTCGAGCGCTTGTCGAAGAACGCGGTGTCGTATTCGTCGGCCTCGATCACGAAGAAGCTCGAATCGGTGAGCCGCGCGGACACGCCGAAATTGAGCGGCACGCCGCCGATCAGGAAGCCGGGATTCAGGTCGGCGTCCTCGAGCAGCCACGTGAGCATCGACGACGTCGTCGTCTTGCCATGGGTGCCCGCGACCGCGAGCACCCACTTGCCGGCGAGCACGTGCTCGCCGAGCCACTGCGGACCCGACACGTACGGCAGGCCGCGATCGAGGATCGCCTCCATCAGCGGATTGCCGCGCGACACGACGTTGCCGATCACGAACAGGTCCGGCTTCAGGTCGACCTGCTCGGCGCCGTAGCCTTCGATCAGCCGGATGCCCTGCGCCTCGAGCTGCGTGCTCATCGGCGGATAGACGCCCGCGTCGCAGCCGGTGACCGTATGCCCCGCCGCGCGCGCGAGAACGGCCAGACCGCCCATGAAGGTGCCGCAGATGCCAAGAATGTGGATGTGCATAAGATGCTTTCGCGCCGCCGGGCGCCGTCGAATCGGGTGGAGGAAAGCCCGGGGCCGCCGACGCGGGACATGCGCGCGCCCGGCCCCGTCCGCGGCGCGCCGGGCAACCCGCGCGGCCGGCGCTCGTCGCCGCGGCACAAAGGCGTCATTGTAACTGACGGCCCGCCGCAGCCGGGGCTGAAGCGAGCCGCCGCGCGCCGATCGAGTATGATTGCCGCACCATGTCCCGCAAACCCTTATTCGATCCGCGGCGCGTCCGCGAGGAAATCGCGCTGACCGCCGCCCGCCTCATCGCCGAGGACGGCCTGGACTACGCCGGCGCGAAGCGCAAGGCGGCGCGCCAGGTGCTCGGCGACACGCGCGTTGCCGGCGAATGGCTGCCGGATAACGATCAGATCGAAGAAGAACTGCGCGAATACCTCGCGCTGTTCCAGAGCGACACGCAGCCCGCCGAGCTGCGCCGGCTGCGCGAAGTCGCGCTCGACTGGATGGAGCGCCTCGCCGAGTTCAATCCGTACGTGACGGGCGCGGTGCTGAACGGCACCGCGAACGCGCATTCGGACGTCCATCTGCAGATGTTCACCGACAATCAGAAGGACGTCGCGATCTATCTGCTGAACCAGAACGTCCAGTACGACGTGTCGGAAACCCGGCACTTCGCGGGCCGCGACGACGTCGAAACGCTGAGCTTCCTGTGGCGCGGCCGGCGAGATGCCGAGCCGGTCGGCATCCACGTCGCGCTGTACGCGCGCGACGACCTGCGCGGCGCCGTGAAGGCCGATGCGCGCGGGCGCCTCGCGCGCGCCGATGCGGCCGCGCTGCGCGCGCTCGTGGCCACGGCGACGGCGGCGGCCCCCTCTTCCGAACAGACCTGATTCAATGATGAACACGAAACATTGGCTGGCGTTCGCCGCGGTCGCGGCGGCCGCCGTGATCGGCGGCCTCGCCACTGGACACTGGATGCACGGCGATGCCGGCGCGCCGACCGCCGACACCGAAACCGCCGCCGCCACCCGCGTCGACGCGGTCGACGCGCTGTGGTCCGCGGACGTGACCGACGTCGACGGCAAGCCGCAGACACTCGCGTCGTTCAAGGGACAGAAAATCGTCGTGAACTTCTGGGCGTCGTGGTGCGGCCCGTGCGTGAAGGAAATGCCGGAGCTCGTCGCGCTGTCGCACGAGTACGCGAAGAAAGGCATCCGCTTCGTCGGGCTCGGCGTCGACTCCGACCAGAACGTGAAGACGTTCCTGCAGAAGGTGAAGGTCGACTATCCGATCTTCGTCAGCGGCTACGCGGGCGCGGATCTGGCCCGTAATTTCGGAAATACGGCCGGCGCGCTGCCTTTTACGGTCGTGATCGACGAGAATGGCAAAATTCGCGAGACAAAATTGGGAGAAATCGAGCCGGCCGAGCTGAAAAAGACGCTCGACGCGCTCTGAAACGCGGGTTGCGCACACCGCACGTTGCCGGTAACTTGAACCGCGATCGCCGCAATTTCGCGTGAATTCGCGGATACTTTGCGAACGGGCATGCAATTCTTACCGGCCGCGCGACGTTAGCCGTTTGGCAAAACTAGACAAAATTCTCTAAATAGCGCTAAAGTGCGCGCAATTCCGCAGAAATAGAAGCGACCATGACACGATTGCTGGTGCTGCACGGCCCCAACCTGAACCTTCTCGGCACCCGGGAACCGGAAGTCTACGGCCGCGTGACGCTCGCGCAGATCGATCAGGCGCTCGCCGCGCGCGCGCAGGAAGCGGGCGCCGAGCTGACGTCGTTCCAGAGCAACCATGAAGGTGCGCTCGTCGATCGCATCCAGGCCGCGCGGGACGAAAAAACCGACTTCGTCCTGATCAATCCCGCCGCGTACACGCACACGAGTGTCGCGATCCGGGACGCACTCGCCGGCGTCGGCATCCCGTTCGTCGAAATCCATCTGTCGAACGTGCATCGCCGCGAATCGTTCAGGCACCACTCCTACTTTTCCGATCAGGCCGACGGCGTCATCTGCGGACTCGGCTGGAAAGGCTATCTCTACGCGCTCGATTACGCGCTCGACAAGCTGCAGGGCGCGTCCCGCGGCTGATCACGTCCAGAATTTGGCGCTCGGCGCCTTCACGCATTGAAAGGGGAACTCCCGATGGATCTTCGCAAGCTCAAAACTCTGATCGACCTCGTCTCCGAATCGGGCATTTCCGAACTCGAAGTCACGGAAGGCGAAGGCAAGGTACGCATCGTCAAGAACGCGCCGCCCGTGTACGTTCAGTCGGCGCCCGGTTACGCGCCGCAGATGAGCATGCCCGCGCAGACCGTCGCGCTGCCGACCGAAGCCTCGGCGTCCGCGCCGGCGGCAGGCGGCGCAGCACCCGCACCGGCCGCGCCGCAAGGCCATGTCGTCACGTCGCCGATGGTCGGCACGTTCTATCGCGCGCCGTCGCCGGGTGCGGACCCGTTCGTCCAGGTCGGCGACACGGTCAAGGAAGGCCAGACGCTCTGCATCATCGAGGCGATGAAGCTGTTGAACGAGATCGAATCGGACAAGGCCGGCGTGATCAAGGAAATCCTCGTCGAGAACGGCCAGGCCGTCGAATACGGCCAGCCGCTGTACGTGATCGGCTAAAGCCCGCCGCTCGGCTCCCCGGCCGCGCGCCGCTTCTCCGCAGGCGCGCCGCGCGTGCCCCTCGAAGAGACGAATACTCGCTATGTTTGAAAAAATCCTCATTGCCAATCGCGGTGAAATCGCGCTGCGCATTCAGCGCGCGTGCCGCGAGCTCGGCGTCAAGACGGTGGTCGTCTACTCGGAAGCCGACAAGGAAGCCAAGTACGTGAAGCTCGCGGACGAAGCGGTCTGCATCGGACCCGCGCCGTCGAACCTCAGCTACCTGAACATGCCCGCGCTGATCAGCGCGGCGGAAGTCACCGACGCCGAGGCGATCCACCCCGGCTACGGCTTCCTGTCCGAAAACGCGGACTTTGCGGAGCGCGTCGAGCAATCGGGCTTCACGTTCATCGGCCCGCGCCCGGAGACGATCCGCCTGATGGGCGACAAAGTCACAGCGAAGCAGACGATGATCAAGACCGGCGTGCCGTGCGTGCCGGGCTCGGACGGTGCGTTGCCGGACGATCCGAAGGAGATCGTGAAGATTGCGCGCGCAATCGGCTATCCGGTGATCATCAAGGCAGCGGGCGGCGGCGGCGGGCGCGGGATGCGCGTCGTGCACACCGAGGCGGCGCTCGTGAACGCGGTCAACATGACCCGCGAGGAAGCGGGCCGCGCGTTCGGCAACCCGCAGGTCTACATGGAGAAGTTTCTCGAGAACCCGCGCCACATCGAGATCCAGGTGCTGTCGGACGCGTTCAAGAACGCGATCTGGCTCGGCGAGCGCGACTGCTCGATGCAGCGCCGCCACCAGAAGGTGATCGAGGAAGCACCGGCGCCGGGCATCGCGCGCCGCCTGATCGACCGGATCGGCGACCGTTGCGCGGACGCGTGCAAGAAGTTCGGCTATCTCGGCGCGGGCACGTTCGAGTTCCTGTACGAGAACGGCGAGTTCTACTTCATCGAAATGAACACGCGCGTGCAGGTCGAGCACCCGGTGTCCGAGCTGATCACCGGCATCGACATCGTGCAGGAACAGATCCGCATCGCGGCCGGCGAACGGATCACGCTGCGCCAGCGCGACATCCAGTTCCGCGGACACGCGATCGAGTGCCGGATCAACGCGGAAGATCCGTTCAAGTTCACGCCGTCGCCGGGCCGGATCACGTCGTGGCACACGCCCGGCGGCCCGGGCGTGCGCGTCGATTCGCACGCGTACAACGGCTATTTCGTGCCGCCGAACTATGATTCGATGATCGGCAAGCTGATCACGTACGGCGCGACGCGCGAACAGGCGATCAGCCGGATGCGCATCGCGCTGTCGGAGATGGTCGTCGAAGGAATCCAGACCAACATCCCGCTGCACCGCGAGTTGATGATCGACGCGAATTTCGTCGAAGGCGGCACGAGCATCCACTATCTCGAGAACCGTCTCGAGCAGCGCAAACAGGTCGCATCGGAAGAAGCGTAACGCATGAGCTATCGCGAACTCATCGTCGAGCTGGCCCGCGAACACGCGGAAAGCCTGTCCGACGCACTGCTCGAGCTGGGCGCGCTGTCGGTATCCGTCGAGGACGCCGACGCGGACACGCCGGACGAGCAGCCGCTCTTCGGCGAACCGGGCCTCACGCCGGAACGCACCGCGTGGCAGCATTCGCGCGTGATCGCGCTGCTGTCGCCGGACGCGGAGCCCGCGGTGCTGCTCGCGGCGGCCGCGAACGAAATCGGACTCGCCGACGCGCCCGCGTTCGACGTCCGCGAGGTCGAGGAGCAGGATTGGGTGCGGCTCACGCAGTCGCAGTTCGAACCGATCCCGATCGGCGAACGCATCTGGGTCGTGCCGTCGTGGCACGATGCGCCCGATCCGAATGCGCTCGTGCTCGAGCTCGACCCGGGCCTGGCGTTCGGCACCGGCAGCCACCCGACGACGCGCCTCTGCATGGAATGGCTCGAGCAGTCGGTCAAGCCCGGCCAGTCGGTGCTCGATTACGGCTGCGGCTCCGGCATCCTCGCGATCCTCGCGAAGAAGTGCGGCGCGAACCCGGTCATCGGCATCGACATCGATCCGCAGGCGGTCGAATCGGCGCGGCAGAACAGCGCGCGCAACCACGCCGACGTCACCTACGGCCTGCCGGACGATTGCCCGGACCGCGAATTCGACATCGTCGTCGCGAACATCCTGTCGAACCCGCTGAAGCTGATGGCTTCGATGCTCGCGTCGAAGGTGAAACCGGGCGGGCGCATCGCGCTGTCGGGCGTGCTCGCGCGGCAGGCGGACGAAGTCGCGGCCGTCTATGCGCAGTACGTCGACATCTCGGTCTGGCGCGAGCACGAAGGCTGGGTCTGCCTCGCGGGTACCCGGCGCGAAAGCCTTTAGAATAGCGCTGTCCATCACTCAGGCCCGCTGGCTGTCCGGCTACCATGCTCCTCGCGACGCGCTGCCCCCATTGCAAAACCGTGTTCCGACTGCAGCAGGCGCAGCTCGAGGCGCACGGCGGGCTCGTGCGGTGCGGGCACTGCCAGCAGGTATTCAATGCGGCCGAGTCGCGCATCGGCGAGCCGGAGTCGACCGGGAATGCGGGATCCGACCCGGCCCCCGACGAAGGCACCAGCCGGCCGGCGCAGGCGGCGAGCGTGTTCGTCGGCGAGCCGCCCGCCGGAAGCCCGGCGCACGCGAACTTCGGGGCCGGCGACTGGGAGGCATGGCAGCCGGCGCGCGGCGAGCACGATCCGGCGCCACGGCAGCCGGAACCGGCCGGATCCGCCAGGAAGACGGCGCCCGCGACCTTCTTCGTGCCGGCCGTCCCAAGATTGCCGACGCTCGACGCTCGGGAGCCCACGCTGCCCCGCTCCGCAGCCGCCACGCCCGCCCATGACGCCGACGACGCCCGCGAACCGCGCTTCTCCGCCGGCGCCGAACCGCTCGCAGCCACACCGCCCGATGTTCGTGCACCGTCCAACGACAGCGCGCCGTTCGCGGTGACGCGCGAAACGCGCATGCCGCCGAGCTCGCGACTGGGCAGCTTGCTCGGCAGCTTCGTCGGCGCGCTGGTCGCCGCGGCGCTCGCGATCCTGCTCGTCGCGCAACTCGCGTGGTGGCAGCGCGAGACGCTGATGATCTACTACCCGGTCACGCAGCGCTGGTTCGAGCTCGCGTGCGCGCCGCTCGGCTGCACGGTCGCGCCGCCGCGCGCGATCGACGGGCTGCGCGTCGAGCCGGCTTCGCTGCTTCAGATCGACGGCCCGCACGTGCTCGAGCTGAGGGTGCCGCTATCGAACCGCTACGGCGTCGCGCTCGCGTATCCGTGGATCGAGCTGACGCTGTACGACGCGACGAATCACATCATGGTGAAACGCGCGCTCGCGCCGAGCGACTACGTGCCGCCCGGCACGCCGATCGGCGCCGGCCTGCCCGCCGGCCAGACGCAGACGATGCGCGTTCGCATCGACAAGCGCGGCGAGCCCGCGTCGCATTTTCTGGTCAGGATTTTTTATCCGTGACGCGCGAGCCGCGCGTCCGTCACCAACCGCGCGCCCTTCCGGCGCGCCTCTTCGGAGCACGAACATGAGCAAAGTTACGCTGGGTGGCAACCCGATCGACATCGCCGGCACGTTCCCGGCCGTCGGCGCGCAAGCGCCCGACTTCACGCTGGTCGGCAAGGATCTCGCCGACGTCACGCTCGCCAGCTTCGCCGGCAAGCGCAAGGTGCTGAACATCGTGCCGAGCCTCGACACGCCGACGTGCGCGACGTCGACCCGCAAGTTCAACGAATCGGCATCGTCGCTCGCGAACACCGTCGTGGTCGTCGTGTCGGCCGACCTGCCGTTCGCGGCGACGCGCTTCTGCACGACCGAGGGCCTCGAGAACGTCGTCACCGTGTCGACGTTCCGCAGCGGCCGCGCGTTCGCGAACGCGTACGGTGTCGACGTGACGAGCGGCCCGCTCGACGGCCTGACCGCGCGCGCGGTCGTCGTGCTCGACGAGCAGAACAAGGTCGTGCACGCGCAGCTGGTCGGCGAGATCAAGGACGAGCCGAACTACGACGCCGCGCTGGCCGCCCTCAAGTAATTTCCGGCCGCCCGACGTGCCACGCGCCGCGCCTCGAGCGCGGCGCGCGCACTTCGGGGCCCCCCTTCACGCTCTCTACAGGAACGCACGCCTTGGCTACGCTGATCTGCGGCTCGCTCGCCTACGACAACATCATGACCTTCGAGGGCCGCTTTCGCGAGCACATCCTGCCCGACCAGGTCCACATGATCAACCTGAGCTTCCTCGTGCCGACGATGCGTCGCGAATTCGGCGGCTGCGCGGGCAACATCGCCTACGCGCTGCATCTGCTCGGCGGCGATGCGCGCATCATGGCGACGCTCGGCGCGCTCGACGCGGACCGCTACCTCGAGCGCCTCGACAGCCTCGGGATTTCGAAGGAATGCATCCGCGTACTGCCCGATACGCACAGCGCGCAGGCGATGATCACGACCGATCTCGACAACAACCAGATCACCGCGTTCCACCCGGGCGCGATGATGCAGTCGCACCTGAACCGCGCGGACGCGGTGCCGGGCGTGAAACTCGGCATCGTCGCACCGGACGGCTTCGACGGGATGGTGCAGCACGCGGAGCAGTTCGCGCACGCGGGCGTGCCGTTCGTGTTCGATCCGGGCCAGGGGCTGCCGCTGTTCGACGGCGCGACGCTGCGTCGCATCATTGAACTTGCCACCTACGTGGCGGTCAACGACTACGAAGGCAAGCTCGTCAGCGACAAGACGGGCTGGACCGAACAGGACATCGCCGGCCGGGTTCAGGCGTTCATCATCACGCGCGGCGAGCACGGTGCGACTATTCTTCATAGAAACGGCGAAGAACGGATTCCGGCCGTCCCGGCGGAGCGCATCGTCGATCCGACCGGCTGCGGCGACGCATTCCGCGGCGGCCTGCTGTACGGCATCGAGCACGGCCTGGACTGGGCCACCACGGGGCGCCTGGCGAGCCTGATGGGCTCGATCAAGATCGCCCACCAGGGTCCGCAAACCTACTCGCTGACCCGCGCCGACATCGACGCGCGCTTCGAGGCTGCATTCGGCTACAGTCTCAAATAAATATTTGCTGGAGAGCACACATGTTGACTAAAAAGACCCTCACGCTCGGCGCGATGCTCACCGCCACGCTGTCGCTCGCGGGCTGCTTCACGCCGCCCGGCGCGGCGGACGTCTATGGCGTCGGCCAGGTGCAGCGCGAACAAACGGTGCGGATGGGCACGGTCGAGAGCGTCCGCGCGGTCATGATCCAGTCCGACGGCGGCGGCAGCGCGCTCGGCACGCTCGGCGGCGGCGCACTCGGCGCGGTCGCTGGCAGCGCGATCGGCGGCGGCCGGGGCTCGGTGCTCACGGCGATCGCGGGCGGCCTCGTCGGCGCAGTCGCGGGCAACGCGGTCGGCCAGAACCTGAGCAACGCGAACGGCGTCGAAATCACCGTGCGCCTCGACAACGGCGATCTGCGCTCGATCACGCAGGCCGCGTCCGGCGAAATGTTCCGCGCCGGCGATCGCGTCCGTCTGCTGTCGAGCGGTGGCGTCACGCGCGTCACGCACTGATCCGGTATCCTCAGCGCGCGGCGCAAGCCGCGGTCGAACGCATGTGCGAAGCTGCACATGCGTTTTTTTTGTTCATCGCGGCAGCGCGCGCATAAAAAAATCCCGTCACCAGCCAATGGCGACGGGATCGAGCGAGCGATGCAGCGAACCTCGGACACGCGCGTGCGTGTCCGGGTCGAGCGTCCGTCCTGGATTACGGACGGCTGCCGGTCGGGAACGGCCAGGCCGCTGCCGGGTTGAGCGCGGTCTTCACGCCCGATGCGGGCGCAACCGATGCGGTCGACGTCGATGCGGTGGTCGCGGGCGCAGCCTTCTTCGCGGCGGCCTTCTTCGGCGCAGCCGCCTTCTTCTCGGGCGCAGCCTTCTTCGCCGCCGCCTTCTTCGCGGGCGCGGCCTTCGTCGCAGCAGCCTTCGGCGCAGCCGCCTTCGTCGCGGCAGCCTTCGGCGCAGCCGCCTTCTTGGCAGCCGCCTTCTTCGCGGGCGCCGCCTTCTTCGCGGCGGCCTTCTTCGCCGGTGCCGCCTTCTTCGCGGCGACCTTCTTCGCAGCAGCCTTCTTCGCCGGTGCCGCCTTCTTCGCGGCGACCTTCTTCGCAGCGGCCTTCTTCGCCGGTGCAGCCTTCTTCGCGGCGACCTTCTTCACCGCGACTTTCTTCGCGGCAACCTTCTTCGCGGCGACCTTCTTGGCAGCAACCTTCTTCGCGGCAACCTTCTTGGCCGGTGCGGCCTTCTTCGCGGCGACCTTCTTCACCGCGACTTTCTTCGCGGCAACCTTCTTCGCAGCGACCTTCTTCGCCGGAGCAGCGGCTTTCTTCGCGGCGGCCTTCTTCGCAGCCGGTTTCTTCTTGGCAAGTGCCATGTCGTTCTCCTTCAGGTTCAGATGGGAGTCAGTTCAAACTACCCCTTCGTCAAAACCCGCTTCCCGCTGACGCCCGTCAGGACGCGCGCTTCGAAGCGGGCTATTCATCGGCGTACGCGGATACCGCGCGCTTACGCTAATGAATACGGTATGGCGCGCGTGGCCATCGGGCCTCGCACGCCAAATCAAGTCGGCAGCCGGCGCGCATCGCGCCGCCGCCACCCAACGCTTGACCAAGCGCACGCTCACATGAGCGCGCGCTTTTTCCGGAGGGAAGTTTGCCCATCCCACTGAAGGGTTCGCAAAGTGCCTGTCATAGTGTTGCGCCGCCACGGCGCCGGGCATGCTTTGCATCAGGCGTTCTTGCTCCTAAACCATGTGCCGGGGCCTCCCGGCCGCCGGCTTCTCCATCTTCTTCACGGGGCGCAGCCGCAGGCTACGCACCCCGGGCTACGCGCCCCCGGTCATTCCCAGGACAGCGCGCCACCCGTCTGATACTCGATCACTCGCGTCTCGAAGAAGTTGCGTTCCTTCTTCAGGTCGATCATCTCGCTCATCCACGGGAACGGGTTTTCCTCGTTCGGGAACAGCGGATCGAGGCCGATCTGCTGGCAACGGCGGTTGCAGATGAAGCGCAGATAGCTCTTGAACATCGACGCGTTCAAACCCAGCACACCGCGCGGCATCGTGTCCTCCGCGTAGCGGTATTCGAGATCGACAGCCTGCTTGAACAGCTCGCGAATCTCCGCGCGGAACTCGGCGGTCCACAGGTGCGGATTCTCGAGCTTGATCTGGTTGATCAGGTCGATGCCGAAGTTGCAGTGCATCGACTCGTCGCGCAGGATGTACTGATATTGCTCCGCAGCACCCGTCATCTTGTTCTGCCGGCCGAGCGCGAGAATCTGCGTGAAGCCGACGTAGAAGAACAGGCCTTCCATCACGCATGCGAACACGATCAGCGACTTCAGCAGCTTCTGGTCCGCTTCGAGCGTGCCGGTCTTGAACGCCGGATCGGTCAGCGTGTGGATGAACGGGATCAGGAATTCGTCCTTCGCGCGGATCGACGCCACCTCGTGGTACGCGTTGAAGATCTCGCCTTCGTCGAGGCCGAGCGATTCGACGATGTATTGATACGCGTGCGTGTGGATCGCCTCTTCGAACGCCTGGCGCAGCAGGAACTGCCGACACTCGGGCGCCGTGATGTGGCGGTACGTGCCGAGCACGATGTTGTTCGCGGCGAGCGAGTCGGCCGTCACGAAGAAGCCGAGGTTGCGCTTCACGATGCGCCGCTCGTCTTCGGTCAGCCCGTTCGGATCCTTCCACAGCGCGATGTCGCGGGACATGTTGATTTCCTGCGGCATCCAGTGGTTCGCGCAACCGGCCAGATACTTCTCCCACGCCCACTTGTACTTGAACGGCACGAGCTGATTGACGTCAGTCTGGCCGTTGATGATGCGTTTGTCGGCGACGTTGACCCGCGCTTCCGAAGCGGCGGGCGCGATCGATGCCTGCGGTGCCACCGCAAGATCGCCTTCGAAAATGTCGCGCGCCTGATGAGAGACAGGCGCTGCGGCCTGCATTCCGACAACCGTTCCTGCGGAGGGGCGCATCGCGTTCTGCTGCGCTCCGCTCGCGGGAGTTACGGCGGTCATCTCGTCATCCCAGTTGAGCATAAATTCTCACCATCAATTTAGATCGGTTTGTACCATCTTTTCATGAGCGATAAAAGGGTCCGCTCACGAAAATTCCTGTTTTCGATTCGCGCTGCGACCTCGATACAACACTTTGAGCAACGCATCGTCGTTCATGCCGTGCGCGACGTGTGTCGCGCGTGTATCGCGAGGTGCGCTCGACGCATCGAACGCCGATCGAAACGCGACGTCGTCGCGGATGTTTCGATCGCTTCGTCACTGCCTGCAACGCGCATGCGGCGTTACAGATTCCTTATCATTTTTTTAGTAGAGAGCGGCGCGCACTTCAACCTTTATCGGTCTTCATGCGCGCCGCGTTCGAGTCTCGCGAACTCAGACGCGCCCGCTTACTGGCACGCTTCGCACTCGTCGAAGCCCGGATCGCCCGGACGCATCGTGCACACCGGGCCGTCCGCCTCGATCGGCGCCGCGCTCATCGCGCCCGACGACGATGCTTCGCCGCCCGCCGCGCCGAAACCGCCCGCCGCGCCCTGCGCGCCGCCGCTGCCCGCGCCGCCCGTCGGCACCGCGTTCAGCGCACCGTGCGCAACCGTCGACTTCTCGACGTGCGTCGCCGCCATCGTGCGCAGGTAATACGTCGTCTTCAGGCCGCGCAGCCACGCGAGCTTGTACACCTCGTCGAGCTTCTTGCCCGACGCGCCGCCCATGTAGATGTTCAGCGACTGCGCCTGATCGATCCACTTCTGGCGGCGCGACGCAGCCTCGACGAGCCACGTCGGATCGACTTCGAACGCGGTCGCGTAGATCGCGCGCAGATCGGCCGGGATCCGGTCGATGCGCGACAGCATCCCGTCGAAGTACTTCAGGTCGGCGACCATCACTTCGTCCCACAGGCCGCGCTCCTTCAGGTCGCGCACCAGGAACTCGTTGACGACCGTGAACTCGCCCGACAGGTTCGACTTCACGTACAGGTTCTGGAACGTCGGCTCGATGCACGCGGACACGCCGATGATGTTCGAGATCGTCGCGGTCGGCGCGATCGCGACGCAGTTCGAGTTGCGCATCCCGTGCGTGCCGATCCGCGCGCGCAGCGACGTCCAGTCGAGCGACTCGCTCGAATCGACTTCGACATAGCCGCCGCGGGCGTCGGCGAGCAGCTTCAGCGTGTCCTGCGGAAGGATGCCGCGATCCCACAGCGAGCCGCGGTAGCTCGAGTAGCGGCCGCGCTCCTCGGCAAGCTCGGTCGACGCGTAGTACGCGTAGTAGCAGACCGCTTCCATCGAGCGATCGGCGAACTCGACCGCGCCTTCGGACGCGTACGGCGTGCGCAACAGGTGCAGGCAGTCCTGGAAGCCCATGATGCCCATGCCGACCGGGCGGTGCTTCAGGTTCGAGTTACGCGCCTTCGGCACCGCGTAGTAGTTGATGTCGATCACGTTGTCGAGCATCCGCATCGCGACGCTGATCGTGCGCTTCAGCTTGTCGTGGTCGAGCGCGTAGCTGCCGTCGGCCTGCTTCGCGAGGTGCGCGACGAGGTTCACCGAGCCGAGGTTGCAGACGGCGATCTCGGTGTCGCTCGTGTTCAGCGTGATTTCGGTGCACAGGTTCGACGAGTGGACGACGCCGACGTGCTGCTGCGGCGAGCGCACGTTGCACGGATCCTTGAACGTGATCCACGGGTGGCCGGTCTCGAACAGCATCCCGAGCATCTTGCGCCAGAGCTGCTGCGCCGGAATCTTCTTGAACAGCTTCAGCTCGCCGCGCGCGACCTTCTCCTCGTAGCCGACGTACGCGGCCTCGAACTCGGCGCCGAACTTGTCGTGCAGGTCCGGGCAGGTCGACGGCGAGAACAGCGTCCAGTCGGCGCCTTCCATCACGCGCTTCATGAACAGATCGGGAATCCAGTTCGCGGTGTTCATGTCGTGCGTGCGGCGGCGGTCGTCGCCGGTGTTCTTGCGCAGCTCGAGGAATTCCTCGATGTCGAGGTGCCACGACTCCAGGTACGCGCAGACCGCGCCCTTGCGCTTGCCGCCCTGGTTCACCGCGACCGCGGTGTCGTTGACGACCTTCAGGAACGGCACGACGCCCTGCGACTTGCCGTTCGTGCCCTTGATGTGCGAGCCGAGCGCACGCACGCGGGTCCAGTCGTTACCGAGGCCGCCCGCGAACTTCGACAGCAGCGCGTTTTCCTTCAGCGCTTCATAGATGCCGTCGAGATCGTCGGCGACCGTCGTCAGGTAGCACGACGACAGCTGCGAACGGCGGGTGCCGGAGTTGAACAGCGTCGGCGTCGAGCTCATGAAGTCGAAGCTCGACAGCACCTGGTAGAACTCGATCGCGCGCGCTTCGCGGTCGATCTCGTTCAGCGCGAGGCCCATCGCGACGCGCATGAAGAACGCCTGCGGCATCTCGATCCGGGCGCCGCCGATGTGCAGGAAGTAGCGGTCGTACAGCGTCTGCAGGCCGAGGTAGCCGAACTGCAGGTCGCGGCTCGCGTCGAGCGCGTCGCCGAGGCGCTTCAGGTCGAACTGCAGCAGCTTGTCGTCGAGCAACTCGGCTTCGACGCCGCGCTTCAGGAACTGCGGGAAGTATTCCGCGTAGCGCGCCGACATTTCCGTCTGCGTGACTTCCTCGCCGAGGATCTCGCGGCGGATCGTGTGCAGCAGGATGCGGGCGGTGACCTGGCTGTACGCCGGATCCTTCTCGATCATCGTGCGCGCGGCGAGGATCGACGAGTCGTACACCTGGCTCATCGGCACGCCGTCGTACAGGTTCTTCACCGTCTCGGCGACGATCGGCTCAGGGTTAACCGCAGCGCCGAGGCCGTCGCACGCGGACACGATCAGCCCGCGCAGCGCGTTCAGGTCGAGCGGACGGGTGACGCCGCCGTCGACGACGTTGATGCCGCCGGCCGTGCCGGCAGCCGCCGCTTCGCCCGTGGTCTGACGCTCGAGGTGACGCTTCTCGCGATAGAGCACGTACGCGCGCGCGACGTTGTGCTCGCCGCCGCGCATCAGCGCGAGTTCGACCTGATCCTGGATGTCTTCGATGTGGAACGTGCCGCCGTTCGGGCGGCTGCGCACGAGCGCGCGCACGACGCTCTGCGTGAGCTGCTCGACGAGTTCGCGCACGCGCGCCGACGCCGCGCCCTGCCCGCCGTTGACGGCCAGGAACGCCTTCGTCACTGCAATCGCGATCTTCGACGGCTCGAACGACACGACGCTGCCGTTGCGGCGGATCACCTTGTAGTCAGCGAACGTCGCCTGCGGCGCGAGCGCCTGCGAGCCTTGTGCGGCCCCGCCGAGAGGGCGGCCGGATGCGCTCTCGAATTGGGACGTCACGTTGTCGGTGGTTTGCATGTGCAAAGCTCCTGGGTGTGGATGGTGCGGAGAGAACCGCGGATTAAGACGAACGCCGCGCCGCGCGGGGCGCGAGCGGTAAGACGCGAGCTGCACGCCGGACAGGTCGGCTCGACCCTTGCGACACACCCGATTCGATATCGATCTTCGTCATGTGTACCGCGCCCCGGCAGATTGGCTGCGCTGATCGTGACGCCCCGGACCGCTCTGCCGGATGCGTCGCACTGGGAACCCCGTGTGCCCGGCGTCGCCCGCCGGACCTGGCGCCGCTCGGTTTTCCCGGCGGCACACTATATCTAGTGCAAAACTGCTGAATCGGCACCAAGTATAGTGGAGCGCCTCCACGTGTCCAACAAAAAAATTTGCCGTCACGCTCTTGACATCGCGCACGCTCAGACGCGACAAGGCATTGGTCGGATAAAAATTTTTTGCGGGCCGAATAGCCCTCTCGTTCAGTGCTGCCGGTACGGAAAGTATCCGGCGGAAAAACCAGCATCGCATGCAAGGCGTTGCCAATCGAAGTGCGGACCGGGGTCGGTCTTGCGGCCGGGCGCGATGTCCGAATGGCCGGCGAACGCGTCGACCGGATAGCGGTTCGCGAGCGCGCGCGAGAGCGCGGCGAGCGTCGCGTACTGCGCGGACTCGAACGGCACGTCGTCGGCGCCTTCGAGCTCGATGCCGATCGAGAAGTCGTTGCAGCGCGGCCGGCCGAAGAACTCGGACGCGCCCGCGTGCCACGCGCGCGCGTCGCACGACACGAACTGCACGAGCTCGCCGTCGCGGCGGATCAGGAAGTGCGCGGACACGCGCACGCCGCGCAGGTGCGCGTCGTAATAGGGATGCGCGTCGCAGTCGAGACGGTTCTGGAACAGCGCCTCGATCGCATCGCCACCGAACTCGCCGGGCGGCAGGCTGATGTTGTGCACGACGACGAGCGTCGGCACCGCGCCAGCGGGCCGCGCCTCGTAGTTCGGCGACAGCGCGCGGCGTGCGCCGCGCACCCAGCCGTCGGCGTCGAGCGTCAGCGTCGGGCCGCTCATCGCGGGTCGCGGTCGGCCGCGTGCGCGGCGTGCCGCGCCGCATGCTCGGCGCTGCAGAAGTATTCGCCGCCGACGATGACCGCGTCGCCCTTCGGCGCATGCACGCCGCACTCCGCGCAGCGCACCATCGGCTCGGGCAGCGACTGCATGCCGCCGCGCGCGGGGCCGCCGCGGCCGCCGCTGCCGGGTACGCCGCCCGTCGCGCCGTCGCGCGGCGCGCGCGGGCCGGACTGCATCTGGCGCAGCTTGCGCGCGATCCACGAGCTCGCGAAGAAGATCAGGATCAGGAGAAGAATCTGTCGCATCGGAATCGGACAATCAAACCACGGAACGGTGCAGCAGCACCTCGAAAACGAACCGGCTGCCGACGTAAGCGAGCAGCAGCGCGCCGAATGACGCGAGCACCCAGCGCGCGGCGCCGCGGCCGCGCCAGCCCGACGCCCTGCGCGCGATCAGCAGGCCGCCGAACATCAGCCACGACAGGATCGCGAACACGGTCTTGTGATCGAGCCGCAGCGCGCGCGCATCGATCTGCTCGCTGAACAGGATGCCCGACGCGAGCGTCAGCGTGAGCAGCACGAAGCCCGCGCCGATCAGCCGGAACAGCAGCTTCTCGAGCGTGAGCAGCGGCGGCAGCGTTTCGAGCCAGCGTGCGATCCAGCCGCTTGAGCCGCTTGAGCCGCTCGAGCCACCCCGGCCGCCGTTCCTCAGCGACTGCAACCGCCGCTCGACCATCAGCATCAGCACCGCATGCAGCGCCGCGATCGCGAAGAGCCCGTACGCGACGTTCGCGATCAGGAAGTGCAGCTTGAACAGCGGCGCGGCCGCGTACGGCAGCACGCGCACGCCGCCGAACACGAGCGGCATCAGTGACGCGACGCACGCGAGCGGCAGCACGAGCAGCCGCAGCCCGTCGAGCGGGAAGAAGAAGCTCTCGATCCAGTAGATGCCCGCACCGAGCCAGAACATCGCCGACAGCGCGAACGCGAAGCCGAACACCATCGCGTTCTGCGGGAAGATCGTCGTGTGGAGCAGCACGCCATGCGCGACGAGCGCGGCGCACAGCAGCGCGCGGCCCGCGCCGCCCGCGCCACTCATGCCCGACGCAGCGGACGCCGGCACGGGCACGGCCGGCACGCTCGCGACGAGCGGCGAACTCGCGTCCTGGCGATGAGCGCGCCAGCCGGCGACGGCGAGGCCGCCGTAAAGGAGCGCGGTGAGGGCATACAGTACAATATCCATGTTCGAAGTTTACACTAGGCCCCCTCCTCGCGACCGATGCCGTTTTTGCCCGGTCGCGCCTTCGGGCCCCACTGTCCATCGCTCCCCATGCTCGACAATCTCACTCAACGGATGGCGCGCGTCGTCAAGACGCTGCGCGGCGAGGCCCGCCTCACCGAGGCGAACACCCAGGAGATGCTTCGCGAGGTGCGTCTCGCGCTGCTCGAGGCCGACGTCGCGCTGCCCGTCGTCCGCGATTTCATCTCGAAGGTCAAGGAAAAGGCGCTCGGCGAGGACGTGGTCGGCAGCCTGTCGCCGGGGCAGGCACTCGTCGGCGTCGTCCAGAAGGAGCTGACCGCCGTGATCGGCGGCGACTACGAAGGCAAGGCCGCCGAGCTGAACCTCGCGGTCGCGCCGCCCGCGGTGATCCTGATGGCCGGCCTGCAGGGCGCCGGCAAGACGACGACCGTCGGCAAGCTCGCGAAGCTGTTGCGCGAGAAGTACAAGAAGAAGGTGCTGACGGTGTCGTGCGACGTGTATCGCCCGGCCGCGATCATGCAGTTGAAGACGGTCAGCGAGCAGGTCGGCGCGGACTTCTTCCCGTCGACGCCCGACCAGAAGCCGGTCGACATCGCGCTCGCCGCGGTCGACTGGGCGAAGCGCCACTATCACGACGTGCTGCTCGTCGACACGGCCGGCCGCCTCGGCATCGACGAGGCGATGATGAACGAGATCACCGCGCTGCACGGCGTGCTGAAGCCGGCCGAGACGCTGTTCGTCGTCGACGCGATGCTCGGCCAGGACGCGGTGAACACCGCGAAGGCGTTCAACGACGCGCTGCCGCTGACCGGCGTCGTGCTGACGAAGCTCGACGGCGACTCGCGCGGCGGCGCCGCGCTGTCGGTGCGGCACATCACCGGCAAGCCGATCAAGTTCGTCGGCGTCGCCGAAAAGCTCGACGGCCTCGAAGTGTTCCATCCGGACCGGATGGCGAACCGGATCCTCGGGATGGGCGACATCCTCGCGCTCGTCGAGGAGGCGCAGCGCGGCGTCGACGTGAAGGCCGCGCAGAAGCTCGCCGACAAGGTGAAGAAAGGCGGCGACTTCGATCTCAACGATTTCCGCGCGCAGATCTCGCAGATGAAGAACATGGGCGGGCTGTCGTCGCTGATGGACAAGCTGCCCGCGCAGTTCCAGCAGGCGGCCGCCGGCGCCGACATGGGCCAGGCCGAGAAGCAGATCCGACGGATGGAAGGGATCATCAGCTCGATGACGCCCGCCGAGCGCGCGAAGCCCGACATCATCAAGGCGACGCGCAAGCGCCGCATCGCGGCCGGCGCGGGCGTGCCGGTGCAGGAAGTCAACCGGATGCTGAACCAGTACGACCAGATGCGTACGATGATGAAGAAGCTGAAGGGCGGCAACATGCAGAAGATGATGCGCGGCCTGAAGGGCATGATGCCGGGCATGCGCTGATCCCGCGCCCGGCGCGCGGGTTTTTGCCGTAGCGCGCGCCGGCCTTCTGCTTCATCCTCTATTTGTATACAGACGACCGCTCGCCAGAACTCATGAACCGCGAAGAAGCCCTCCACATTTTCCAGCACTCGGAAGAGATCGTTTCGGCGGATGCCGTCACCTCGTCGATCGGCAGCATGGCCGAAGCGATCCGCGCCGAGATCGGCGACGCGTTCCCGCTCGTCCTGTCGGTGATGGGCGGCGCCGCGGTGTTCACCGGGATGCTGCTGCCGCACCTCGACTTCCCGCTCGAGTTCGACTACATCCACCTGACCCGCTACCGCAACTCGACGCAGGGCAGCCCGGAGATGCACTGGCGCGTCGCGCCGCGCGAGTCGGTGAAGGACCGGATCGTGCTCGTGCTCGACGACATCCTCGACGAAGGCGAGACGATGGCCGCGATCCGCGACCGGATCCTCGACATGGGCGCGAAGCGCTTCCTGTCGGCGGTGCTCTGCGAGAAGACGCTCGCGAAGGCGAAGCCGCTGCATCCGGACTTCTGCGGCTTCACCGTGCCGGACCGCTACGTGTTCGGCTGCGGGATGGACGCGAAGGGTTACTGGCGCAACCTGCCGACGATCCGCGCGCTGACCGCGCAGGTCTGACGCGCGTCGCGGGCGCGCCGCGCGCCTTCGCGTCCCCGCGTCCCCGCGTCCCCGCGTCCCCGCGTCGCACCCAAGAAAAAGCCCGCGTCACTTTCAGGCGCGGGCTTTTTTTCGTCTCGGAGAAAACCGCGCTAGAGCTGATGCACGAACGCGCGAATGCCGCCGAGCATCATTTCGACCGAGATCGCGACGAGCACGAGCCCCATCAGCCGCTCGAACGCCGCGACCGTCCGCTCGCCGAGCCACTGCTGGATCCGCTCCGCGAGCACGAGCGCGACCGCGCAGACGATCATCGTGACGGTCAGCGCACCCGCCCACTCGAGCATCCTGCCGGGCGCCTGCGACGTCAGCAGCATCACGGTCGCGAGCGCGGACGGCCCGGCGAGCGCCGGGATCGCGAGCGGCACGATGAACGGCTCGCCGCCCGCGCGCGGATCGTTGCCGAGCGCGCCGTCCGGATGCGGGAAGATCATCCGCAGCGCGATCAGGAACAGCACGATTCCGCCGCCGATCCGCAGCGACAGGTCGGTCAGGTTCATCATCCGCAGGAAGCGGTCGCCGACCGCCATGAAGAACAGCAGGATCACGAACGCGATCGCGACCTCGCGCAGAATCAGCCGCACGCGCCGCTCGCGCGGCACATCCCGCAGCGCCGAGATGAACAGCGGGATGTTGCCGAGCGGATCCGTGATCAGGATGAGCAGGATCGTTGCCGACAGAAACGTGTATTGCACGTTCGGACGCCGCTCAGTGCGCGAGCGCCGCGCGGATCTTCTCCGCGACCGTCGACGCGGCGGCCTCGGCCGGCAGCAGCGTCGCTTCGGTGTCGCGGCGGCCCTGGTACTCGATCTTGCCGTCCTTCAGCCCGCGCTCGCCGATCACGAGCCGGTGCGGCACGCCGATCAGCTCCCAGTCCGCGAACATCACGCCCGGGCGCTCGCCGCGATCGTCGAGGATCACGTCGATGCCGGCCGCGACGAGCTCGTCGTACAGCTTGTCGGCCGCCGCGCGCACCGCGTCGCTGCGGTCATAGCCCATCGGGCACAGCACGACCTGGAACGGCGCGATCGACTCCGGCCAGATGATCCCCTTGTCGTCGAAGTTCTGCTCGATCGCGGCGCCGAGAATGCGCGTGACGCCGACCCCGTAGCAGCCCATCAGCATCGGCTGCGGCTTGCCCGACTCGTCGAGGAACGTCGCGCCCATCGCTTCCGAGTACTTGGTGCCGAGCTGGAAGACGTGGCCGACTTCGATCCCGCGGCAGATGTCGATCACGCCGTTGCCGTCCGGCGACGGATCGCCCTTCTGCACGTTGCGCAGATCGGCGACTTCCGGCTCCGGCAGATCGCGGCCCCAGTTCACGCCGGCGATGTGGTAATCGACCTCGTTCGCGCCGACGACGAAATCGCTCATGTTCGCCACCGTGCGATCGGCGATCACCTTGACCGGCTTCTTCGTGCCGACCGGGCCGAGATACCCCGGCGGCGTGCCGAACCACTCGACGATTTCCTGCTCGGTCGCGAAGCGATGGTTCTTGAGGCCGGGCAGCTTCGACGCCTTGATCTCGTTCAGGTCGTGGTCGCCGCGCAGCATCAGCAGCCAGATCGTCGGCTCGGCGCCTTCGTTGTCGGTGGCGAGCACGATCGACTTGATCGTGCGCTGGAGCGGGATGTTCATCAGCTCGGCGACGGCCTCGCACTTCGCCTTGCCCGGCGTCGCGACCTTTTCCATCGGCTCGGCCGGCGCCGCGCGCTCGGCGACGAGCGGCAGCGCCTCGGCCGCCTCGACGTTCGCCGCGAACTCGGACGTCGGGCAGTAGGCGATCGCGTCCTCGCCGGTGTCGGCGATCACGTGGAACTCGTGCGAGAAGTTGCCGCCGATCGAACCGCTATCGGCCGCCACCGCGCGGAACTCGAGGCCGAGGCGCGTGAAGATGCGCACGTACGCGGCGTACATCTTGCGATACGACTCGTGCAGGCCTTCGGCGTCCTTGTCGAACGAGTACGCGTCCTTCATGATGAATTCGCGGCCGCGCATCACGCCGAAGCGCGGACGGATTTCGTCGCGGAACTTCGTCTGGATCTGGTAGAAATTCACCGGCATCTGCCGGTAGCTCTTGATCTGCGCGCGCGCGATGTCGGTGACGACTTCCTCGTGCGTCGGCCCGATCACGAAGTCGTTGTCCTTGCGATCCTTGAAGCGCAGCAGCTCGGGGCCGTACTGCTCCCAGCGGCCCGACTCCTGCCACAGCTCGGCCGGCTGCACGGCCGGCATCAGCAGCTCGATCGCGCCCGCCCGGTTCATTTCCTCGCGCACGATCGCTTCGACCTTGCGAATCGAGCGCAGGCCGATCGGCAGATAGTTGTAGATGCCGCCGGCGACGCGGCGGATCATGCCGGCGCGCACCATCAGCTTGTGGCTGACGATCTCGGCGTCGGCGGGTGCTTCTTTCAGAGTGCCGATAAAGAAACGGGAAGCTTTCATGCGGACGGTTCCAAAAACGGCCACCCAACGCGGGCGGCCCGAAAAAGGTTCAAGGTGATAAAGGCGGCGCGCCGCGAACGTCGATGGCGCTGATGACGTAGCAGACAATTCAGGGACAGTTCCGCTCGCGCGCGTGGCCGGGATTCGCTCCGTCACGGTGCGCGGCGCCCGTTATCTGTTTATAATCAAAGCAATTTTAAAGGATTCGAAGGTGGTTGTATGCTGGATCGTGAAGGCTTTCGCCCGAACGTCGGCATCATCCTCTTGAACGCGCGCAACGAGGTGTTTTGGGGCAAGCGGCTTCGCGAGCATTCTTGGCAGTTTCCTCAAGGGGGCATCAAATACGGTGAGACCCCCGTGCAGGCGATGTACCGGGAATTGCACGAAGAAACCGGCCTGCGGCCGGAACACGTCAAGGTGGTCGGTCGCACGCGCGACTGGTTGCGTTACGAGGTGCCAGACAAGTTCATCAAGCGAGAAGTACGCGGTCATTACCGCGGCCAGAAACAAATCTGGTTCCTGCTACGGATGGTCGGACGCGATTGCGACATTTGCCTGCGCGCGACCGATCACCCGGAGTTCGATGCATGGCGCTGGAACGAGTACTGGGTGCCGCTCGATGCGGTCATCGAGTTCAAGCGGGATGTTTATCAGTTGGCGCTGACGGAACTGTCGCGTTTTCTGCGCCGCCCGGCGCAGCGGCCCGACAAACCGCGCAGCCCGCGCACGATGCGCTATCCGCGCATTGCAGTGGGCATGCAGGTTCATCAGACGCTGACGATTGTCGACACATCGGTGGTGTGTTCCGAGGTCGAGACGGGAGCGAGTACGCTCGACGAAACGACGCCTCGTCTGGTCCTCGGCGATTGACGAGTTCTACTGCATGACGGGCGCGACCTCGGTGTCGCGCCCTTTTTTTACGAGGAATGCATATTGAAAGCGATTGCTCTCGCGATGACGTCGATGGCCGCGGCCGCCGTGCTGGCCGGCTGCGCGCATTCGAACACGCCATCCAACAAGGATGACAGCGCGTTCGTCTATCTGCTCGACCGCAAGCCGAACTGGAAAGAGAACGCGGTCGACACGCTCCCGCCGCTGCCGCAGTCCGACACGCTGGTGCCGTTCGACGTGTCGCAGAACACGCCGCTCAAGTTCTTCGTCGACGCGAAATCGCTGTCGGTCGGCACGGACGGCATCGTGCGCTACACGGTCGTCATCACGAGCCCGGCCGGCGCGCGCAACATGAACTACGAAGGTGTTCGCTGCGATACGTACGAATGGCGACAGTACGCGGGCCTCAACGCCGATCACGACGGTTGGGACCGCACCGTCGAAAGCGACTGGCGACGCATCGAGAACGGCGAGCTGAACGCGTATCACGCGGCGCTCTATCAGGACTACTTCTGCGAGAACAAGCTTCCGGTCGGCACCGCGAAGGCGATCGTCGACAACCTCATGCATCACCGCACCGCGCTGAACCAGATCCACTGATCTCGCGCCGCGCGCTTTCGAGCGGCGATGGAAAACGCCCGCGCGGAGTTGACTCCGCGCGGGCGTTTTTCATGAACGCACGTCGAACGACCCGCCGCTCAGACGAGCACCAGGTTGTCGCGATGAATCAGTTCCGGCTCGAGCATGTAGCCGAGCACGTTCTCGATCTCGCCGCTCGGCTTGCGCTGAATCAGCTTCGTTTCCGCGCTGCTGTAATTGGTGAGGCCGCGCGCCACTTCGCGTCCGTCCGGACCGACGCACGCGATCACCTCGCCGCGCGCGAACACGCCCTGCACGCCGACGACGCCGATCGGCAGCAGGCTCTTCCCGCCGCCCGTCAGCTTCTCGACCGCGCCCGCATCGATCACGACGTGGCCACGCACCTGCAGGTGATCGGCCATCCACTGCTTGCGCGCCGCCATCCGCGCGGTGCGCGCGATCAGTTGCGTGCCGATCGCCTCGCCACTCGAGAGCCGCACGAGCACGTCGGGCTCGCGGCCGCTCGCGATCACGGTGTTCGCGCCGCTGTGCGCCGCGCGCTTCGCCGCGAGAATCTTCGTCAGCATGCCGCCGCGGCCGAGGCTCGAGCCCGCGCCGCCCGCCATTGCCTCGAGCTCCGGCGCGCCCGCGTTCGCTTCCGCAACGAGCGTCGCGGACGGATCCTTGCGCGGATCGGCGGTGAAGAGGCCCATCTGGTCGGTGAGGATGATCAGCGCGTCGCCTTCGATCAGGTTCGCGACGAGCGCGCCGAGCGTGTCGTTGTCGCCGAACTTGATTTCGTCGGTGACGACCGTGTCGTTCTCGTTGATGATCGGCACGACGCCGAGCCGCAGCAGCGTGAGCAGCGTCGAGCGCGCGTTCAGGTAGCGCTCGCGGTCCGCGAGGTCCGCATGCGTGAGCAGGATCTGCGCGGTCTGGATGCCGTGCTCGGAGAAGCGGCTCTCGTATACCTGCGCGAGCCCCATCTGCCCGACCGCCGCGGCGGCCTGCAGCTCGTCGATCTCGCGCGGCCGCTTGCTCCAGCCGAGCCGCTGCATCCCTTCGGCGATCGCGCCCGAGCTCACGAGCACCACTTCCTTGCCCTGATCGCGCAGCGCGGCGATCTGGGTGACCCAGCGGCCAATTGCGGTGTGATCGAGGCCCTTGCCGTCGTTCGTCACGAGGCTGGATCCCACCTTCACCACCAATCGCTTCGAATCCGCGATGACCGAACGCATCGTGCGTCCTCTCCTGTATGTGATGCCTGGCCTGGCCGGGCCTAACCTGGCCTGATCTGGCCGGGCGCGATTGAATGCCGTGCCGCGCGGCGAAGCGCGCGGCGCAATCCGAACCCGTCAGGCGTCCGGCGCCGGCTGCTCGCCCGGCGGCGCATCGCGGAACCGCACGTCAGCGGCCAGATCTTCCGCCTCGGCCGCGCGATGGGCGTCCGAATGCGCGGCGAGATAGTCGTAGATCGCGTAGCAGAGCGCCTCGCAGCCCTGGCCGGTCAGCGCCGAGATCTCGAACACCGGCCCGCCCCACTCGAAGCGCGCGAGAAAATCGGCGACACGCGCTTCGCGCTCGTCGTCCGGCACCATGTCGAGCTTGTTCAGCACGAGCCAGCGCGGCTTCTCGAACAGCGCCTCGTCGTACTTGCGCAGCTCGCCGACGATCGCCTTCGCTTCCGCAACCGGATCGACGTTCTCGTCGAACGGCGCCAGATCGACGAGATGCAGCAGCAGGCCAGTGCGCTGCAGATGCCGAAGGAACTGATGACCGAGACCCGCGCCTTCGGCCGCGCCTTCGATCAACCCCGGAATGTCCGCGATCACGAAACTCTTGCTCGGCCCGACGCGCACGACGCCAAGGTTCGGCGCGAGCGTCGTGAACGGATAGTCGGCGATCTTCGGCCTCGCGTTCGACACCGACGAGATGAACGTCGACTTGCCCGCGTTCGGCATCCCGAGCAGACCGACGTCGGCGAGCACCTTCAGCTCGAGGCGCAGCATCCGGCGCTCGCCGGGCTTGCCTTCCGTCTTCTGGCGCGGCGCGCGGTTCGTGCTCGACTTGAAATGCAGGTTACCGAGGCCGCCCGTGCCGCCCGCCGCGAGCATCACCTTCTGGTCGTGCTCGGTCAGATCGGCGATCAGCTCGCCGGTATCCATGTCGTTGATGACCGTGCCGACCGGCATGCGCAGCGTGATGTCGTCGCCGCCCTTGCCGTAGCAGTCGGCGCCGCGGCCGTTCTCGCCGTTGCGCGCCAGGTGCTTCTTCGCGTAGCGGTAGTCGATCAGCGTGTTGATGTTGCGGTCGGCGACCGCATAGACGCTGCCGCCACGGCCGCCGTCGCCGCCGTCCGGCCCGCCGAACGGAACGAATTTCTCGCGGCGCATCGACGCGCTGCCATCGCCTCCGTCGCCGGCGATGACTTCGATTCGCGCTTCGTCAATGAACTTCATTCGTTACTCCGCCCAGTATTTCCCGCTATTGTGCCGCGCGCCATCGCGCTTGAACAATCGGCCGTTCGGCCAACGCCGCCCATGAGGCGACAAATAAAAAAGGCCCCGCGGCTGCCGCGGGGCCTTTCGGCTACGAAGCCCGTGGTGCCTGAACTCAGGCAGCCGCCGGAACGACGATGACCATATGCTTCTTGTCCGCGCCCTTCGTTGCGAACTTCACGTGGCCGTCGACCAGCGCGAACAGCGTGTGGTCCTTGCCCATGCCGACGTTGTCGCCAGCATGCATGCGGGTGCCGCGCTGACGCACGATGATGCCGCCGGCGTTGATCGCCTGGCCGCCGTACACCTTCACGCCGAGGCGTTTCGACTCGGAGTCGCGGCCGTTCCGGGACGATCCGCCTGCCTTTTTGTGTGCCATCTGATTGCTCCTTTACCGAGGCGCTTACGCGTTGATCGCGTCGATGCGCAGCTCAGTGTAGTTCTGGCGGTGGCCGCCGTGCTTTTGGTAGTGCTTCCGGCGACGCATCTTGAAGATGGTGACCTTGGCATGACGACCGTGGGAAACGACGGTTGCCTTGACGGAAGCCCCACTGACCAGCGGCGTACCGAACTGAATCGATTCGCCTTCGCCCACTGCGAGAACCTGGTCGAGCGTGATTTCAGCGTCAATGTCAGCCGGTATCTGTTCTACTTTCAGTTTTTCGCCAACGGCAACCTTGTACTGCTTGCCGCCGGTTTTTATGACCGCGTACATTGAAAACCTCACTCTGGATCTATTTCCCCGCGCACCACGCACGGAAAAGGCGTGATTATACAGAGAGTTAGCTCCGCAGTCAAAGCCGATTGACGATTGCCGCCCGCCGGGGTCGTCCGGATGGCCAAAAAACGCGCCCTCGGCGCGCGCGGCGGCCCGGTGCGCGGCGGATTCGCCTTATAATCCGCCGCATCACCCAATGTCATGATCATGTCGTCGACCGCCTCCCCCTCCCTCAGCGCCGCCCAGCTGCTTGCTCCGATCGCCAGCGATATGGAGCAGGTGAACCGCGTCATCCGGCAAAGCCTCGCGTCCGACGTGCTGCTGATCAACCAGATCGCCGAGTACATCATCGGCGCGGGCGGCAAGCGGCTGCGTCCGGCGTTGCTGTTGCTCGTCGCGGGCGCGCTCGGCGATCCGTCGAACCAGCGGCACGTGCTCGCGGCCGTCGTCGAGTTTATCCATACGGCGACGCTGCTGCACGACGACGTCGTCGATGAATCCGAGCTGCGCCGCGGCCGGCAAACCGCGAATGCGCTGTTCGGCAACGCGGCGAGCGTGCTGGTCGGCGACTACCTGTATTCGCGCTCGTTCGAGATGATGGTCGGTGTCGGCAAGATGCGCGTGATGGAGATTCTGTCCGAAGCGACGACGATCATCTCCGAAGGCGAAGTGCTGCAACTGCTGAACATGCACGACCCGGACGTCGACGAAGCGCGCTACATGCGCGTGATCCGCTACAAGACCGCGAAGCTGTTCGAGGCGTCCGCGCGCCTGGGTGCGGTGCTCGCGGGCGCCGACGCGCCGACCGAGGCCGCCGCGGCCGAGTATGGGCGGCGCATCGGCACCGCGTTCCAGATCATGGACGACTGGCTCGACTACGCGGGCACTGCGGAGGCGATGGGCAAGAACGCCGGCGACGACCTGCGCGAGGGCAAGCCGACGCTGCCGCTGATCCATCTGATCGAGAACGGCACGCCCGAGCAGGCCGCGCTCGCGCGCGAGGCGATCGAACAGGGCGGCACCGACCGCTTCGACACGATTTTCGACGCGATCACGCGCTCGGGCGCGCTCGACCACACGCTCGAATGCGCGCGCCAGGAAGCGATGGCCGCCGCAGCCGCGATCGCGTCGTTCCCCGACTCCGTGTTCAAGGAGAGTCTGATCGAGCTGTGCTCGTACTCGACGTCGCGGCAGTCGTGAGCGGCAACAGCGATGCCGCAGCAATTGCCGCGCAGCAATTGCCGAATACGCGCCGCGACAAATTTCTTCGTTCCGGGCTTCCAATTCGGAAAAATCGCTGTTATAGTTATGTTCTTGCTCGACGATGCAGGCAGTCTTGAAAGAGACTGAAGCATCGGAAGAGTCCAAATCGGGGTGTAGCTTAGCCTGGTAGAGCGCTACGTTCGGGACGTAGAGGCCGGAGGTTCGAATCCTCTCACCCCGACCAGATTTGAAAAAACCGTGCACTCCGTGCACGGTTTTTTTTCGCCCGCAGCCAACGTTGCCCGTTCGGCCGACGCATGCACGCGACGGTCCGGCCACCGCCCTCTGCTATAGTCCCCCCATCCCTGTCCCTCACAGCTCCTTCCGACGCGTGGACCACCTTCCGCTTTGGGCGCAGATCGCCGCCATCTTTCTGCTTCTCCTCTGCTCCAGCTTTTTTTCGATCTCTGAAACCGCGATGATGGCGCTCAACCGCCATCGGCTGAAACATCTCGTCGGCCAGGGCTCGCTCGGCGCGAAGACGACGCAGGGCCTCCTCGCACGCACCGATCAACTCCTCAGCGTGATCCTGATCGGCAACAACCTGTTCAACACGATCATCCCGGTGCTCACGACGTCGATCGCGCTGCGCACGTTCGGCCACGACAACTTCGTGCTGTCGATCGCGACCGGCATCGTCGCGTTCCTGATCATCGTGTTCGCCGAGATCACGCCGAAGATCGTCGGCGCGACGTTCCCCGAGCGGATCGCGCTGCCCGCGAGTCTGCTGATCGCACCGTTGATGCGCGCACTCAGGCCGGTCGTCTGGTTCGTGAACACGCTCGCGGGCGGCGTGCTCCGGATGCTGCGGATCAATACGAAGAACGGCCGCGACCAGCGGCTGACGGCCGAGGAACTGCGCACGATCGTCGTCGAGTCGGCCAGCTTCATGCCAACCAAGCACCGCAGCATCCTGCTGAACCTGTTCGACCTCGAGAACATCAGCGTTGACGATGTGATGGTGCCGCGCCGCCAGATCGAATCGCTGAATCTCGTTTCGCCGCTCGACGACATCCTGCATCAGCTCGAGACCTGCTATCACAACCGGCTCGTCGTCTACGAAGGCGACATCGACAACGTGCTCGGCATTTTGCACGTGCGCAAGACGCTGACCGGGCTGCACAACCAGGACTTCGATCGCGACACGCTGCGCACGCTGCTCGCCGAGCCGTATTACGTGCCGTCCGGCACGCCGGTGGTCCAGCAGCTCCAGTATTTCCAGGAGAGCCGGCAGCGCACCGCGCTCATCGTCAACGAGTACGGCGAACTCGAAGGCCTCGTGACGCCCGAGGACATCATCGAGGAACTGATCGGCGAATTCACGACGTCGATGCCGCGCAGCGAGCACACGGGCGGCTGGAACGCGGACGGCGAACGCATCGTCGCGGGCAGCATGCCGCTGCGCGAGCTGAATCGCTGGCTGCACCTGAAACTGCCGACCGACGGGCCAAAAACGCTCAATGGCCTGATCCTCGAAGAGCTCGAGGAAATTCCGGAAGGCGACGTCTGCGTGAAGATCGCGGGCGTGATGCTCGAAGTGATGCGCAGCGACGATCAGGCGGTGCGCACCGTGAAGGTCTTCAAGCCGCGCGCCGCGCGCGGCGGTTCGCGTTAGCCGAACGGCCGACTGCCGGCGCCGCCGCGTCCGGGCGATCATCGGGTCGTCACGTTCGAAGGCGGCCCGCGAGCCGGCACGCATGCTGTTCACTCCTCCCGCGGGCGCACCCGCGATTCCCGATCCGAAACGCCCGCTCGACGCGGCCGAACTCGACGACGCGCCGGCCGTGCGGCTGTTGACCGACACGCTGCGCGCGTCGCGTGCGCGCCAGGCATCCGATATCCACGTCGAGCCGTTCGAGGCCGGCTGGCGGATCCGGTTGCGCATCGACGGTGTGCTGCACGAATACGCGCGCCCGCCCGCGCATCTGCGCGACGCGCTGATCACGCGCACGAAAGTGCTCGCGCGCATGGACATCGCCGAACGGCGCGTGCCGCAGGACGGCCGGCTGCGGATCGCGCTCGGCGAGCACGAACGCGCGGACTACCGCGTGAGTTCGCTGCCGACACTGTTCGGCGAAAAGCTCGTGCTGCGCCGTCTCGAAACGCTGCCGCCCGACCTCACGCTCGCGAGCCTCGGGTTCGATGCCGAGCAGGCGCGCATCGTCGAATCGGCGACACGCGCGCCGCACGGCCTCGTGCTCGTCACGGGCCCGACAGGCAGCGGCAAGACGCTGTCGCTGTACTGCGTGCTGCAGATGCTCGATCGCGATGCGCACAACATCTGCACCGTCGAGGATCCGGCCGAGATTCAGCTCGAAGGGATCAACCAGGTCGGCGTCTCCGACAAGGCGGGGCTGACGTTCGCGACCGCGCTGCGTGCGCTGCTGAGGCAGGATCCCGACATCATCATGGTCGGCGAGATTCGCGATGCCGAGACGGCGGACGTCGCGATCAAGGCCGCGCAGACCGGCCATCTGGTGCTGTCGACGCTGCACACGAACGACGCGCCCGCCGCGATCGCGCGGCTGCTCGACATCGGCATCGCGCCGTACAACCTCGCGGCCGCGCTGCGGCTCGTCACCGCGCAGCGGCTCGTGCGGCGCCTCTGCACCGCGTGCAGGATGCCGTCGGATGCCCCCGCGCGCGTGCTGAGCGAAGCGGGATGCGATCCCGCCGCGCTCGCATCGGGCTGGCGGCCGTTCGTCGCGCGCGGCTGCGCCGTATGCCACGGGATCGGTTATCGCGGACGCATCGGCATCCACCAGACGATGCCGGTCTCGCCGAGCCTGCGGGAACGTGTCGTCGCACGCGCGAGCGTCGGCGAACTCACGCGGCAGGCCGAGCGTGAACGCGTCGGCAGCCTGCGCGATGCGGCGCTCGCGCGCGTGCGCGACGGCACGACGAGCGTCGCGGAAGCGCTGGCCGCGACGCCCGACGCATGACACCGCACACGCCACCGCGCGAAACCCGCTTTCGCTGGCGCGGCCGTCGGGCGGACGGCGCGCTGCGCCGCGGCGTCGCGATCGCGTTCGACACAGCGGGCGCGCGTGCCGCGCTCAAGCGCGCGGGCATCGCCGTGCTCGCGCTGGAGCCGCTCGGCCACGCGCGGCCGCCGGCCGCCCGAGCACGTGACGTCACCCGCTTCACGCGACAGCTCGCGAGCCTGCTGCAGGCCGGCCTGCCGCTCGCGGCGTCGCTCGACATGCTGGCGCAAGCGGACGAGCACGACGGCATGCGCCGCATCGCAGCCGGTCTCGCACGCGAGATCGTCGCGGGCCACAGCTTCGCAACCGCCGTCGCCCGCTATCCGGCGCAGTTCGGCTCGCTTTACGGCCAGCTCGTCGAGGTCGGCGAGATGTCCGGTGCGCTCTCGACGGTATTGACGCGCGTCGCGCAAACGCGCGAGCGCGCGGAGACGCTGCGTCGCAAGCTGCGCGCGGCGCTCGCGTACCCGGTGGCGGTCGTGCTGTTCGCGCTCGCGATCACGTTCGCATTGATGATCTGGGTCGTGCCGACGTTCCGGCAGATCTTCGACAGCTTCGGCGCGGCGCTGCCTGCGCCGACACGCGCGCTGCTCGCGCTGGCTTCGGCCGCATCGGCGTGGGGCGGCCCGGCGATCGCGTGCGCCGTCGGGGCGAGCGCGATCGCGCGTCACGCGATCCGCCGCTCGCCGACGTTGAGCTTCGCGCTCGCGCGGCACGGGCTGCGCGTGCCGCTCGCCGGTGCGGCACTGCGCCGGCTCTCGACCGCGCGCTGGTGCCGGGCGCTCGCGACGCTGCTCGCATCCGGCGTGCCGCTCGCCGACGCATTCTCGACACTCGAGCACACCGCCGGCCATCCGGTATTCGAACGGGCCACCGCACGCATCGCCGCTCGTGTGCTGCACGGCGAACGGCTCGCCGATGCGATGCGCGCCGCCGGCTGCTTCCCGGACGATGTCGTGCAGCCGGTCGCCGTCGCCGAGGAAACGGGCGCGCTCGACACGATGCTCGCCGACATCGCCGCGCTCTGCGAACGCCAGCTCGACGCGCAGCTCGACGTGCTCGCCGCGCTCGGCGAGCCGCTGATCGTGATCGTGCTCGGCGCACTCGTCGGCAGCCTCGTCGTCGCGATGTATCTGCCCATCCTCCAGCTCGGCAACGTGGTGTAGCATCGCAACCGAATCTGTCGCCTTTTAGCCCGCCCGTAGCCACTATGTCCCTATGATTCACGCTTTTCCGTATGCCGCCTCCGACTCGCCCGCAGCCGCGTTGCCCGTGCTGGCGATGCTGCCGCCGGCCGCGCAATATGTGTTCGCGATCGCGATCGGGCTCTGCATCGGCAGCTTCCTCAACGTCGTGATCCATCGTCTGCCGGTGATGATGCAGCGCGCGTGGGAAGCGGAGATCGCCGAGGCCGCCGGCACCGATGCAACGCCCGGCGACGGCTATCCGCCGCGCTACGATCTCTGGCGTCCGCGCAGCGCATGCCCGCATTGCGGCCACGTGCTGCGCGCGTGGGAAAACATTCCGCTCGTCAGCTACGCGCTGCTGCGCGGGCGCTGTGGCCAGTGCGGACATCCGATCGGCCTGCGCTATCCGTTCGTCGAGCTCGCAAGCGGGCTGCTCGCCGCCGCGTCGCTCGCGACGTTCGGGCCGACCGTCCCGGCGCTCGCCGCGTTCTGCCTGTGCGCGGTGCTGCTCGCGATGAGCGCGATCGACATCCGGACCGGCTATCTGCCCGATTCGATGACGCTGCCGCTTCTCTGGGCCGGACTCGCGTTCAATCTCGGCGGCACGTTCGCGTCGCTGCGCGCGGCCGTGATCGGCGCGATGGCCGGGTATCTGTTTCTATGGTCGATCTACTGGCTGTTCAGGTGGCTGCGCGGCATCGAAGGCATCGGCTTCGGCGATCTGAAGCTGCTCGCCGCGATCGGCGCGTGGCTCGGCTGGGCCGCGCTGCCGCAGGTCGTGCTGTTCGCGGCCGTCACCGGCGCGATCGTCGGGATCGTCGCAACCTGGCGCGGCCGCATGCGATTCGAGGAGCCGCTCCCGTTCGGCCCGTTTCTCGCGGCGGGCGCCGCCGCGACGCTGTTTTTCGGAACACCGTTCTATTCCGCGCTCGGAGGCTGAGATGAAACGACCCCCACGCTCACTACGTTCGCTGCCCCCCGAGGGGGCGCTCAGCCTCCTTGGGGCGGCCCGGCGGAGGCTGAGATGAATCGACTGAGTGAAGCGACCTGCCGGAGGCTCGCATGTTCGCAGTAGGACTCACCGGCGGGATCGGCAGCGGCAAGACGACCGTCGCCGATCTGTTCGCGGCGCGCGGCGCGTCGATCGTCGACACGGATCTGATCGCCCACCGAATTACCGCGCCGGGCGGGCTCGCGATGCCCGCGATCGCACAGGCGTTCGGCCCCGACTACGTCGCCGCCGACGGCTCGCTCGATCGCGCGAAGATGCGCGTGCTGGTCTTCAGCGACGACGACGCGAAGCGGCGCCTCGAAGCGATCACGCATCCGCTGATCCGTGCCGAAACGGAACGCGAGACCCGCGATGCTCGCGGCGCGTACGTGATGCACGTCGTGCCGCTCCTCGTCGAGTCAGGCAACTGGAAAGGACGCGTCAACCGCGTGCTCGTCGTCGATTGCGCGGTCGCCACGCAGATCGAACGCGTGATGCGCCGCAACGGCTTCGCGCGCGAGCAAGTCGAAGCGATCATCGCGCGGCAGGCGTCGCGCGACGCGCGTCTTGCCGCGGCGGACGACGTGATCGTCAACGATCACGTGCCGCGCGACGCGCTCGCCGCGCACGTCGATGCGCTGCACCAGCGCTATCTCGCATACGCGGCCGCAGCGAAATGAGCGCCGCCCGGTTGCTTGCGCCCAGGCGGGCCCCAAAAAATCGCGCGTTGCTCGGGTAGACCATGAGCATTAGAATGTCCTGCATTCTGTCATTCCCCACGCGAGAGGCGAGCGCGCTTGATTCTTTACGAGTACCCGTTCAATGAGCGAATTCGCACGCTGTTGCGTCTCGAAGACCTGTTCGAGCGCTTCACGTTCTTTTTGGCTCAAGAGGACGCACGGGAACATCACGTCGCGCTGACGACGCTGTTCGAAATCGCCGAGGTCACGGGTCGCGCGGATCTGAAATCGGATCTGATGAAGGAGCTCGAGCGTCAGCGCCAGACGCTCGCGCCGTTCCGCGGCAATCCTGGCATCGAGCAGAACGCGCTCGAAGCGGTGCTCGGCGAAATCGAGCAGACGCTCGCGAATCTCGCGCAGATGCAGGGCCGCACCGGCCAGCATCTGGTCGACAACGAATGGCTCGCGAGCATCCGCAGCCGCGCGGTCATTCCGGGCGGCACCTGCAAGTTCGATCTGCCGTCGTATTACGCATGGCAGCAGTGGCCCGCCGAGCAGCGGCGCCAGGACATCGCGAAATGGATCATGCCGCTGCTGCCGCTGCGCGACGCGGCCGCGATCGTGCTGCGGCTCGCGCGCGAATCGGGGCAGTCGTCGAAGGTGATGGCGATGCAGGGCAGCTATCAGCAAATGCTGTCCGGCCGCACGTACCAGCTGATGCAGGTGCGCGTCGCGCCGGAGCTGCGTGTGATCCCCGAAGCGAGCGCGAACAAGTACATGCTGTGGGTACGCTTCACGATGCAGGACGGCGACGTGCGGCCGCGCGCGGTCGATACCGACGTGCCGTTCCATCTCACGCTCTGCAATCTGTAACGGCCCCGAGCCGATTCGATCCCGTATGACTACCGTCGTGAAATGCCCATCCTGCGGCAAGGAAGTGCGCTGGGCCCCGGAAAATCGCTTCCGGCCCTTCTGCTCCGCGCGCTGCAAGCAACTCGATCTCGGCGCATGGGCCGCCGAAAAGTACCGGATCGGCAGCACCGGCGACGAGCCTTCGTCGGAAGAAAGCGATTCGAACGAACGCGGCGATCGCTGAACAAGCGCGCAGCGCCTAGCGCTGCGCTTCGTCCTTCGCGAGCAGTTCGAGCACCGGCAGCGCCGCCGGCAGCAGCGGCGCGACGTCGACCGGCAGATGCTGCCACACGAACGCCTGCCCTTCCTTACCGTGCAGCTCGCCGGTCCAGCCGGTCACCTTGCAGAAGTAAAGCCGCACGTACGCATGCGGATAATCGTGCTCGAGCGTGTGCCAGCGATGGCACGCGGTGACGGCGATCCCGAGCTCCTCGTGCAGCTCGCGCGCGAGCGCGTCCTCGACGCTCTCGCCCGCCTCGAGCTTGCCGCCCGGGAACTCCCAATAGCCTTCATACGGCTTGCCCGCCAGCCGCTGCGCGAGCAGATACCGTCCATCCGGCGACACCATCACGCCGACCGCGACCTCGGTCACCTTCCGGCCGTCGGGCGCGTGCGCCGCCGTCATGCCGGCTCCTTGCGGCCCGACCAGTCGCGCGCGAACTGCCACGCGACGCGCCCCGACCGCGATCCGCGCTCGAGCGCCCAGACGAGCGCATCGCCGCGCGCCTGCCCGATTTCCGCGTCGTCGCAACCGAAATGGCGCAGCCAGTGCGCGACGATCCCGAGATAGTCGTCCTGCTTGAACGGATAGAAGCTGACCCAGAGCCCGAAACGCTCGGACAGCGAGATCTTCTCCTCGACGACCTCGCCCGGATGGATCTCGCCGTCCGGCAGATGCTTGTACGTCTCGTTGTCGCTCATGTACTCGGGCAGCAGATGGCGGCGGTTCGACGTCGCGTAGATCAGCACGTTGTCCGACTGCGCGGCGATCGAGCCGTCGAGCGCGACCTTCAGCGCCTTGTAGCCCGACTCGCCTTCCTCGAACGACAGATCGTCGCAGAACACGATGAAGCGCTCGGGGCGCTGCGCGATCAGGTCGACGATGTCGCCGAGATCGTGCAGGTCGTCCTTGTCGACTTCGATCAGGCGCAGCCCGTCCTGCGCGTGCGCGTTCAGGCACGCCTTGATCAGCGAAGACTTGCCGGTGCCGCGCGCGCCCGTCAGCAGCACGTTGTTCGCGGGCTTCTTCTGCACGAACTGCCGCGTGTTCTGCTCGATCAGCGCCTTCTGGCGGTCGATGTTGTGCAGGTCGGCGAGCGAGATCGGCGACAGCGCCGGCACCGGCTGCAGATAGCCGCGCCCCTGGCGCTTGCGCCAGCGGAACGCGTGCGCGGCGCTCCAGTCGACCGCCGCCGCAGCCGGCGGCAGCATCGATTCGAGCCGTTCGAGCAGCGTTTCCGCGCGTGTCAGGAATTGTTCGAGCTTGTCCATGTTCGGTGCCGGCCCCCGCCGGATCAGGAGCGGTAGTCCGCGTTGATGCTCACGTAATCGTGCGACAGGTCGCACGTCCAGATCGTCGCCTGCGCGTCGCCGCGGCCGAGCAGCACGCGGATCGCGATCTCGCTCTGCTTCATCACCCGCTGGCCGTCCTCTTCCTGGTACGCGGGATTGCGGCCGCCCGCCTTCGCGACGAGCACGTCGTCGAGATAGAGGTCGATCCTGCCGACGTCGAGATCGGTCACGCCCGCATAGCCGATCGCCGCGAGAATGCGGCCGAGATTCGGGTCGGATGCGTAGAACGCGGTCTTCACAAGCGGCGAGTGACCGATCGCGTACGCGATCTGGCGGCACTCGGCGACGTTCCGGCCGCCTTCGACCCGCACCGTGATGAACTTCGTCGCCCCTTCGCCGTCACGCACGATCAGCTGCGACAGCGTCTGCGCGACCGCGGTCACCGCGTCGCGCAGCGCCGCGTACGCGGGCGAATCGGTCGACGTGATCGCGGGCAGGCTGCTCTTGCCCGACGCGACCAGGATGAACGAGTCGTTCGTCGACGTGTCGCCGTCGATCGTGATGCAGTTGAACGAGCGATCGGCGACTTCCTTCACGAGCGTGTCGAGCACCGGCTGCGCGAGCGTCGCGTCGAACGCGAGGAAGCCGAGCATCGTCGCCATGTTCGGCTTGATCATGCCCGCGCCCTTGCTGATGCCGGTCAGCGTGACCGTATGGCCGTCGATCGTCACCTGGCGCGACGTCGCCTTCGGCAGCGTGTCGGTCGTCATGATCGCCTGCGCGGCGTCGTACCAGTGCGCGGCCTGACGGTTCGCAAGCGCGGCCGGCAGCGCGGCCTTCAGGCGGTCGACCGGCAGCGGCTCGAGGATCACGCCGGTCGAGAACGGCAGCACCTGCTCGGGCGCGATGCCGGCAAGGCGCGCGAGCTCTTCGCACGTCTCGCGCGCGTGCGCGAGGCCCGGCTCGCCGGTGCCCGCGTTCGCGTTGCCGGTGTTCACGACGAGCGCGCGAATCCCCGCACCGCCCGCGCGCACCTTCGCGAGATGCTCGCGGCAGACGGTCACCGGCGCCGCGCAGAAGCGGTTCTCGGTGAACACGCCGGCCACCGTCGCGCCTTCGTCGACGGAGACGACGAGCACGTCCTTGCGATTCGGCTTGCGGATGTTCCCCTCGGCCCAGCCGAGCGTGACGCCGGCGACGGGGTGCAGTTGGGCGGGATCGATCGACGGAAAATTGACAGCCATGTGGCTCACCTGCCGGATGGAAAATGCCGGCACTCGCCGGCATCGATTGAACGAACTGGCGGCCGCCCGTGGAAGGCCGCCGCCGCTGACGTGGCACTGCGCGCGGATGACGCCGCGCGCGACCGAAGCGGCGCGCTCAATGTGCGCCGCGTTCGATCATGACAACTTGCCGTGACAGTGTTTGTACTTCTTGCCGCTGCCGCACGGGCACGGATCGTTGCGGCCGACGCGCGGTACTTCGCCGCCGGGGCCGCTGTGGATCATCGCGTCGCCGACCATCTCGGCGGTCGCCGCTGCCGTCGCGAACGCGGCGCCGCTCGCGACCGGCGCCGCCGCGGCCGCTTCCGCGAATTCGGCATGCTGGTACTCGACGTTCTCGAGATGGCCGCCGCGCTCCTCGATCTGCTCGGCCACGTCCTCGAGCTGCTCGGGCGACTGGATCTGCACGTTCATCACGATCTTCGTGACTTCCTGCTTGACAGCCTCGAGCATCGCCGCGAACAGTTCGAACGCCTCGCGCTTGTATTCCTGCTTCGGGTTCTGCTGCGCATAGCCGCGCAGATGGATGCCCTGGCGCAGATGGTCGAGCGCCGCGAGATGCTCGCGCCACAGGCGGTCGAGCGTCTGCAGCATGATCGAGCGTTCGAACGCGCTGAACGATTCGCGGCCGACCAGCGCGACCTTCGCCTCGTACTGCTCGTCGGCGGCGGTCGTCACCGCTTCGAGGATTTCCTCGGCGCTGATCGACGACGACTCGTTCACCATTTCCTGGATCGCGAGATCGAGCTGCCAGTCGTTGCGCAGCGCTTCCTCGAGCTCGGGGACGTCCCACTGCTCCTCGATGCTGCCGGCCGGCACGAACTGGCGGACGACGTCGCCGATCACGCTCTTGCGCATCGCGCCGATCGTCTCGGTGATGTCGTGCGCTTCGAGCAGTTCGTTGCGCTGCTGGTAGATGACCTTGCGCTGATCGTTCGACACGTCGTCGTATTCGAGCAGCTGCTTGCGGATGTCGAAGTTGCGCGCCTCGACCTTGCGCTGCGCGGATTCGATCGAGCGCGTGACGATGCCCGCCTCGATCGCCTCGCCTTCCGGCATCTTCAGGCGATCCATGATCGAGCGCACGCGGTCGCCGGCGAAGATGCGCAGCAGCGGATCGTCGAGCGACAGATAGAAGCGCGACGAGCCCGGATCGCCCTGACGGCCCGCGCGGCCGCGCAGCTGGTTGTCGATCCGGCGCGATTCGTGACGCTCGGTGCCGATGATGTGCAGGCCGCCCGCGGCCTTCACCTGCTCGTGCAGCGTCTCCCACTCGTCGTGGAGCTTCTGGATGCGGCGCGCCTTCTCGTCGGCCGGAATCGCTTCGTCGGCCTCGATGAACGTGGCCTGCTTCTCGGCGTTGCCGCCGAGCACGATGTCGGTGCCGCGGCCGGCCATGTTCGTCGCGATCGTGATCCGCTGCGGACGGCCCGCCTCGGCGACGATCTCCGCTTCGCGCGCGTGCTGCTTCGCGTTCAGCACCTCGTGCGGCAGCCCGGCCTGCTTCAGCAGATGCGACAGCAGCTCGGAGTTCTCGATCGACGTCGTGCCGACGAGCACCGGCTGGCCGCGCTCGTAGCATTCGCCGATGTCGCGGATCACCGCGTCGTAGCGTTCCTTCGCGGTCTTGTAGATCTGATCCTGCTTGTCGATGCGCTTCGGCGGGCGGTTGGTCGGGATCACGACCGTCTCGAGGCCGTAGATCTCGTTGAATTCGTACGCTTCGGTGTCCGCGGTGCCGGTCATGCCGGACAGCTTCGCGTACATCCGGAAGTAGTTCTGGAACGTGATCGACGCGAGCGTCTGGTTCTCGCTCTGGATCTTCACGTGCTCCTTCGCCTCGACCGCCTGGTGCAGGCCGTCGGACCAGCGGCGGCCGGCCATCAGGCGGCCCGTGAATTCGTCGACGATCACGACTTCGCCGTTCTGCACGACGTAGTGCTGATCGCGATGGAACAGCGTGTGCGCGCGCAGCGCCGCGTACACGTGGTGCATCAGCGTGATGTTCTGCGCCGCGTACAGGCTCTCGCCGTCGCCGATCAGGCCCCACTCGGACAGCAGGCGCTCGGCCTTCTCGTGGCCCGATTCGGTCAGGAACACCTGGCGGGCCTTCTCGTCGAGCGTGTAGTCGCCCGGCTTCTCGACGCCGGTGCCGTCGGCCTTTTCCTCGCCGATCTGGCGCTCGAGCAGCGGCGGCAGCGCGTTCATCCGCACGTACAGCTCGGTGTGATCCTCGGCCTGGCCCGAGATGATGAGCGGCGTGCGCGCCTCGTCGATCAGGATCGAGTCCACTTCGTCGACGACCGCGAAGTTCAGCGCGCGCTGCACGCGCGAGTCGGTCTCGTAGACCATGTTGTCGCGCAGGTAGTCGAAGCCGTACTCGTTGTTCGTGCCGTACGTGATGTCGGCCGCGTACGCCTGCTGCTTCTGCTCGTGCTCCATCCCCGACAGGTTGATGCCAACCGACAGCCCGAGGAAGTTGTAGAGGCGCGCCATCCATTCGGCGTCGCGCTGCGCGAGGTAGTCGTTGACGGTCACGACGTGCACGCCGCGGCCCGACAGCGCATTCAGGTAGACGGGCAGCGTCGCGACGAGCGTCTTGCCTTCGCCGGTGCGCATTTCGGCGATCTTGCCGTAATGGAGCACCATGCCGCCGATCAGCTGCACGTCGAAGTGGCGCATTTTCAGCACGCGGCGGCTCGCTTCGCGGCAGACCGCGAACGCTTCGGGCAGCAGCTTGTCGAGCGATTCACCGGCCGCGACGCGCTGGCGGAACTCATCCGTCTTGCCGCGCAACTGGTCGTCCGTCAGCTTCTCGATCTGCGGTTCGAGCGCATTGATCGTCGCGACGGTCTTTTGATATTGCTTGACGAGCCGCTGGTTGCGGCTGCCAAAAATTTTCTGGAGAAAACCGGTTGTCATCGGATCGGATCCTGCGTCGCTGCACCGGCGCCCGACGCGGGATGCGTACTCGGCGCCCGAGCCACGGCGGCTTGGCCTGTTAATGAATTCAAACGACGAATTTTAGCACGCGGGCCAGCACGCGCCGGTGTCGTCGGCCGGAAGGCCAGCGGCCCGGCCCGCGCGCCGCCGCGCGGTACAATCGCGTCAGATCACCCTGCAACGCGCGCGCACCGCCGCGCCTTCGGAATGCGTCGATGAACCGATTCAACCAGCGTCATGCGCCGTCCGGCCCGTCGCGGCCGCAAGCCGCGTCCGACGTGCTCAAGCGCACCGACGCGTTCGCCGCGCTGCGCGCCGGCGTCGAGCAGGTCGCCGCGCTGCAGCGCGACCTCGCGACGCTGCTGCCCGATTACCTCGCGAATCACGTCGAACCGGGCTTCATCAAGGACGGCACGCTGACCCTCTTTGCCGCGCACAACGCGCTCGCCGCGCGGCTGCGGCAGGTCGAGCCGCGACTGCTCGCCGACCTGCAGCGGCGCGGCTGGCCGCTGACGACGCTGAAGGTCCGCGTGCGGCCTCAGGACGCACCGGAACCGCCGCGCGCGAAAGAAGCGCGGATGACGCCCGCCGGCGCGAGCGCGCTGCGCGAGCTGGCCGACAGCCTCGCGCCGTCGCCGCTGCAGACGGCGCTTGCGCGCATGGCCGAGCGGCACGGGAAGAAATAGCGCGAATCGCGCCCCAAAAACAAGAGCGGCCCGTGGGCCGCTCTTGTTTTTTTACCGTGGAACGCCCGCCGAAATCAGGCGAACGCCGTCTGCGTATCGAACGCGAAGCCGCTCGGCGCGGCCTGCGGATCGTCGAACGTGACGATCTCGTACGCATCTTCGTGCGCGAGCAGCTCGCGCAGCAGCGCGTTGTTCAGCCCGTGCCCCGACTTGTACGCGGTGTACGACGCGAGCAGCGGGTGGCCGACCACGTACAGATCGCCGATCGCGTCGAGCATCTTGTGCTTCACGAACTCGTCGTCGTAGCGCAGGCCGTCGTTGTTCAGGATCCGGTACTCGTCGAGCACGATCGCGTTGTCCATGCTGCCGCCGCGCGCGAGGCCCAGCTCGCGCATCATCTCGACCTCGTGCGCGAAGCCGAACGTGCGCGCGCGCGCGATCTCGCGCACGTACGACGTGCTCGCGAAATCGACCTCGAGCGCCTGGCCCGTCTTGTCGACCGCCGGATGGCGGAAATCGATCGTGAACTTGAGCTTGAAACCGAAATACGGGTCGAGGCGCGCGAACTTGTCGCCGTCGCGGATCTCGACGGGCTTCGTCACCTTGATGAAGCGCTTCAGCGCGTTCTGCTCCTCGATGCCGGCCGACTGGATCAGGAACACGAACGACGCCGCGCTGCCGTCCATGATCGGGATTTCCTCGGCGGTGACGTCGACGTACAGGTTGTCGATCCCGAGGCCCGCGCACGCGGACATCAGGTGCTCGACCGTCGACACGCGCGCGCCGTCCTTCTGCAGGACCGACGCGAGCCGCGTATCGCCGATCGACATCGCGGACGCCGGAATGTCGACCGGCGTCGGCAGATCGACGCGCGAGAACACGATGCCCGTGCCCGCTGCTGCCGGACGGAGCGTCAGTTCGACCTTGCGGCCGGAATGAAGACCGATACCCACGGTCTTCACGATCGACTTGATAGTGCGCTGCTTCAGCATGGTGATCGCCGTCTTGATTGAAAAATTCAATCAGGAGTTATATTCAGATAGGCGTGATTATAGCGTAAATCCCTATTCGCCGCTGTTTGAAACTGCGTATCAAACTGTTTCGGTCGTTTACCCGCGCCGATACGGGACGGGCCGATGCCCGGAACGGAGGCGTTTCCGGTCATCGGCCCGTGTTACAAGCGTCCTGCGGCCGATGCGAGCCGTTGCCGGCGAGCAACGGCGCATCGCACGATCAGGACGTCAGCGTGGCCAGCACGCTCGCCGCATCGCTCACTTCGAATTTGCCCGGCGCTTCGACGGCCAGCGTCTTGACCACACCGTCGTCGACCACCATCGCGTAGCGCAGGGAGCGAATCCCCATGCCGCGCGCGGACAAATCCTGCGTCAGCCCCAGCGCATGAGTGAAAGCCGCGCTGCCGTCCGCCATCATGCGCACCTTGCCCGCGGTGTGCAGATCACGTCCCCAAGCGCCCATCACGAATGCGTCGTTGACGGACACGCACCAGATCTCGTCGATGCCCGCCGAGCGCAGTTGCTCGGCGTGCGCGACGTAGCCCGGCACATGCTGCGCCGAACAGGTCGGCGTGAAAGCGCCCGGCAATCCGAAGATCACCACGCGCTTGCCCGCGACCTGATCGCGCACGCCGCGGGCGTTCGGCCCCAGCGTACAGCCGTCCCGCGCGTCGTCGATGAACTCGAACAGTTGCGCGTCGGGCAGCGCGTCGCCCACTTGAATCATGGCTGGTCCCTCATAGCGATACGGTTTTCCACTGCGTTACAGATGAATGACTGGACGACACGCTCCCCTTCCGCTTCGCCGATACGAAGAGGGCAAGTGTCCCGGCCCGGCGTCGCGAGCGACGCGGCCTTTCCCGGTCCGTTCATCCGTCACGCCGGCTTCACCGCGGCGACCTCGCCGCGGCTTCGCCCGTTCGTGCGTCAGTCCGCCTGCTTGCGCAGGAAAGCCGGAATGTCGTACGTGTCGACACCCTTCTCCTGCAGCGCCTGCACGTGCGATGCCGCGGTCTCGCGCGAGTTGCGCCACACGGCCGGCGTGTCGAGCGCGCCGTAGTCGGCCGTGCTGACGTGATGCGCCGGCGCGTAGCCGTGCGAGATCGCGTTGATCGGCTGGTTGTCCGTGCCGGTGCGCAGCAGCGTCATCGGCGCCGACTGCTGCTTCTTCGCCGCGCGGCCGAGGCCCGTCGCGACGACCGTCACGCGCAGCGCATCGCCCATCGCGTCGTCGTACACCGCACCGAAGATCACCGTCGCATCTTCCGCCGCGTAGCTCTTGATCGTGTTCATCACTTCGCGCGTTTCCGACAGACGCAGCGAACGGCTCGACGTGATGTTCACGAGCACGCCGCGCGCGCCCGACAGATCGACGCCTTCGAGCAGCGGGCTCGCGACCGCCTGCTCGGCCGCGAGGCGCGCGCGATCGACGCCGGCAACCGTCGCCGTGCCCATCATCGCCTTGCCCTGCTCGCCCATCACCGTCTTCACGTCCTCGAAGTCGACGTTCACGAGGCCATCGACGTTGATGATCTCGGCGATGCCCGCGACCGCGTTGTTCAGCACGTCGTCCGCGCACTGGAAGCACTTGTCCATCTCGGCGTCGTCGCCCATCACGTCGAACAGCTTGTCGTTCAGCACGACGATCAGCGAGTCGACGTGATCCTCCAGTTGCTGCGAGCCGGCTTCCGCGACGCGCATCCGCTTGCCGCCTTCGAACTCGAACGGCTTGCTGACGACGCCGACCGTCAGAATGCCCATCTCCTTCGCGATTTGCGCGACGACGGGCGCGGCGCCCGTGCCGGTGCCGCCGCCCATGCCGGCGGTGATGAACACCATGTGCGCGCCGCGCAGCGCGTCGGCGATCCGCTCGCGCGCTTCCTCGGCCGCCGCGCGGCCCATTTCCGGCTTCGCACCGGCGCCGAGGCCGGTGTTGCCGAGCTGGATCACGTTCGGCGCACGCGAGCGCTGCAGCGCCTGTGCGTCGGTGTTCATCACGATGAAATCGACGCCCTGCACGCCGCGGTTGATCATGTGCTGCACGGCGTTGCCGCCAGCGCCGCCAACGCCGACCACCTTGATGATGGTGCCGTTGGTCTCGGTTTCCAGCATTTCAAATTCCATTGTTGCCTCCGTCAAGAAAAGTACCGCCACTCGGCCGTTATTCGGCGGGAGATCGGGCAACCTCCCGTCGCGCGCTGGCCGCCGGCACCAGCGCGAATTTCGATCGTTCGTTGCGTCAGAAGTTGCTCAGGAACCAGTCGCGCATCCGCGTGAAAATCTGTCCCGCCGAACCGGACTGCACCGCGACCTTGCGGCCGCGCATCCGCTGAGCGCTCCCTTCCACCAGCAGCCCCATCGCCGTCGAATAGCGCGGATTGCGCACGACGTCCGCGAGGCCGCCCGCATACTCCGGCGCGCCGATGCGCACCGGCTTCAGGAAAATGTCTTCGCCGAGCTCGACCATCCCCGGCATCATCGCGGCGCCGCCGGTGATCACGACGCCGGAGCTCAACAGCTCCTCGTAGCCGGACTCGCGCACGACCTGCTGCACGAGCGAGAACAGCTCCTCGACGCGCGGCTCGATCACCGCCGCGAGCGCCTGCCGCGACAGCGTGCGCGGCCCGCGCTCGCCGAGGCCCGGCACCTCGACCATCTCGTCCGGATCGGCGAGCGCCTGCTTCGCGATCCCGTAACCGACCTTGATGTCTTCCGCATCCGGCGTCGGCGTGCGCAGCGCCATCGCGATGTCGCTCGTGATCTGGTCGCCGGCGATCGGAATCACCGCCGTGTGACGGATCGCGCCTTCCGCGAAGATCGCGATGTCGGTCGTGCCGCCGCCGACGTCGACGAGCACGACGCCGAGATCCTTCTCGTCCTCGGTCAGCACCGCGAGCGACGACGCGAGCGGCTGCAGGATCAGGTCGTTCACCTCGAGCCCGCAGCGGCGCACGCACTTCACGATGTTCTGCGCGGCGCTCACCGCGCCCGTCACGATGTGCACCTTCACCTCGAGGCGGATGCCGCTCATCCCGATCGGCTCGCGCACGTCTTCCTGGCCGTCGATGATGAATTCCTGCGTCAGGATGTGCAGCACCTGCTGGTCGGTCGGGATGTTGATCGCCTTCGCCGTTTCGATCACGCGCGCGACGTCCGTCTGCGTGACCTCCTTCTCCTTGATCGCGACCATCCCGCTCGAGTTGAAGCTGCGGATGTGGCTGCCGGCGATCCCCGTAAACACGTTGGTGATCTTGCAGTCGGCCATCAGCTCCGCTTCCTCGAGCGCGCGCTGGATCGACTGCACGGTGGCCTCGATGTTCACCACCACGCCTTTTTTCAGACCCTTCGACTCGCTCTGGCCGAGGCCGATCACCTCGTAGTGACCTTCGCCCTTCAGCTCGGCGACGATGGCCACCACCTTCGACGTCCCGATGTCGAGGGAAACCAGCAGATCCTTATAGTCTTTGCTCATAAAGTGCTCTTGCGTGTGATGTCGTGTTACTTCTTGCCCGTGTCGGTGTCGCTCAGGAACCGCATGTTTGCCGCGCGAATCGCGAATCCGTTCGGATAGCGCAGGTCCGCATACTCGATGTCGCTGCCCCAGCGCTGCGTGACGGCCGGCCACGCGGCGACGAGACGCTGGACGCGGTCGGACAGCGATTGCGCGGTCCGCTCCTTGCCCAGCTCCACCTGCATGCCGTTCGACAGCTTCACCGTCCACGCATAGCGCGCCGACAGCGTCACTTCGTCCGGCTTCGCTTTCAGCGGCGCGAACCACTTCGTGAAGTCGCGGTAGCGCGTGACGACGTCCTTCGCGCTGCCGTCCGGCCCGTCGAACGCGGGCAGCGTGCCTTCGAGTTCGCCCTGGTTCGCGGTGAACAGCTCGCCGTCGACGCTGACGAGCTGGTCATTGCCCCACGTGCCGAGCGGCTTGTACTCCTCGAGCGTGACCGCGAGCGCGTTCGGCCACACGCGGCGCACGCTCGCATGACGCACCCACGGCATCTGCTCGAACGCGACCCGCGCGGAATCGAGATCGACCGTGAAGAAATTGCCCTTCAGCTTGCCGACCACGCCCGCGCGGACCGTCTGCGCGTAGATGTGATCGGTGTCGCCGTCGATCTGGATCGCGCGCAGTGTGAACGCCGGGCGCTGGATCAGCCAGATGCCGCCGGCCGCCGCCAACGCGAGCACGAGCAGCGCGTACAGCGCGCTGGCGGCTAGGTTGAGCTGGCGAACGTTGTTCCACATGAGGTCTTTCTTCCCTGCTTCAGTCGTTGAGCGTGAGCGACAGCACCTTGACCACGAGGTCCTGGTAGCTGATGCCGACCGCGCGCGCCGCCTTCGGCGGCAGCGAGTGATCGGTCATGCCCGGCGCGGTGTTCACTTCGAGGAAATACGCGTTGCCGGCGGCGTCGAGCATGAAGTCCGCACGGCCCCAGTCGGTGCAGCCGAGCACGTCGAACGCGCGGCGCGCGAGGCGCTTGAGTTCCATTTCCTTGTCCGCCGGCAGCCCGCACGGAATCAGATACTGCGTGTCGTTCGCGATGTACTTCGCGTGATAGTCGTAGAACTCGCCGGCCGGCACGATCTTGATCAGCGGCAGATCGAGATCCGCGGCGATGCACGCGGTGTATTCGCCGCCGCCCTCGATGCTCTTCTCGACGATCACGATCCGGTCGTGCTTCGCGGCTTCTTCGAGCGCGGCCGGCAGCGCGTCGGCCGACTTCACCTTCAGCACCGCGACGCTCGAGCCTTCGCTCGCCGGTTTCACGAACAGCGGCAGGCCGAGCTTCGCGACGATCTGCGGCGCGCGCGCCGCGAAATCGTCGCCGCGCATCACGGTTTCGAACGGCGGCGTCGGCACGCCGGTCTGCTGCCACACGAGCTTCGTGCGGAACTTGTCGAGGCCGAGCGCCGAGCCGAGCACGCCGCTGCCCGTGTAGCGGATTCCGTAGAAATCGAGCGCGCCCTGGATCTGGCCGTTCTCGCCGTAGCCGCCGTGCAGCGCGTTGAACGCGCGCACGAAGCCCTCGTCCTTCAGTGCCGACAGCGGCCGCTCGGCCGGGTCGAACGCATGCGCGTCGATGCCCGCGCCGCGCAGCCCTTCGACCACGAGCCGGCCCGAATTGAGCGACACCTCGCGCTCCGCGGACGCGCCGCCGAGCAATACCGCCACTTTGCCGAAACGTTTCGGATCGATCCCGCTCATATCATCCCTTGTGTTGCGTGTTCTGCGCGAGCTTCGCCGGCACACCGCCGATCGAGCCCGCACCCATCGTGATCACCACGTCGCCGTTTTGCGCGAGCGTCGAGATCGCGTCCGGCACCTCGTCGACCGACGCGACGAACACCGGCGCCACGTTGCCCGCCGCGCGCAGCGCGCGCGACAGCGCTTCGCCGTTCGCGGTCGAAATCGCCGCCTCGCCGGCTGCATAGACTTCCGTCAGCACGAGCGCGTCGACGGTCGACAGCACGTTGACGAAATCGTCGAAGCAGTCGCGCGTGCGCGTATAGCGGTGCGGCTGGAACGCGAGCACGAGGCGGCGCCCCGGGAACGCGCCGCGCGCGGCCGCGATCGTCGCCGCCATCTCGACCGGGTGATGGCCGTAATCGTCGATCAGCGTGTAATGCCCGCCGTCCGCGGTCGGCACGTCGCCGTAGCGCTGGAAGCGCCGGCCGACACCGTTGAATTCCGCGAGCGCGTGCTGGATCGCGTCGTCGGCCACGCCGAGATCGGTCGCGATCGCGATCGCCGCGAGCGCGTTCTGCACGTTGTGCAGCCCCGGCAGGTTCAGCACGACCGGCAGCGGCACGCGCCCTTCGCGGATCACCGTGAAATGCATGCGGCCGTCGCGCGCGGCGATGTTCTCCGCGCGCACCTGCGCATCGGGCGCGAGCCCGTAGCGGACGACCGGCTTCGAGATGAACGGGATGATCTGCCGCACGTTCGGATCATCGACGCAGACGACCGCGCTGCCGTAGAACGGCAGCCGCTGCGTGAATTCGATGAACGCCTGCTTGAGCCGCGCGAAGTCGTGCCCGTAGGTGTCCATGTGATCGGCGTCGATGTTCGTGATCACCTCGATCACCGGATACAGGTTCAGGAACGACGCGTCCGACTCGTCCGCTTCCGCGACGATGAAGTCGCCGGTGCCGAGCCGCGCGTTCGCGCCGGCGCTGATCAGCCGCCCGCCGATCACGAACGTCGGATCGAGCCCGCCCGCCGCGAGCACGCTCGCGACGAGGCTCGTCGTCGTGGTCTTGCCGTGCGTGCCCGCGATCGCGATCCCCTGCTTCAGGCGCATCAGCTCCGCAAGCATCACCGCGCGCGGCACGATCGGCACGCGCTTCGCGCGCGCGGCGAGCACTTCGGGATTGTCCGAGCGCACGGCCGTCGACACGACGACCGCGTTCGCACCCTCGATGTTCGCGGCGTCGTGGCCGATCGCGATCCGCGCGCCGAGTGCGGCGAGCCGATCCGTGACCGCGTTGCGCGCGATGTCGGAGCCGCTGACCTCGTAGCCGAGGTTCGCGAGCACCTCGGCGATGCCGCTCATCCCGGCGCCGCCGATCCCGACGAAATGAATGTGTTTGACGATGTGTTTCATTGCAATGTGTCCAGGTTCGCGCCGGCCACCGTCGCGCACACGCGCGCGACTTCGTCGGTGGCATCCGGCTTCGCTAGCGCGCGCGAACGCTCCGCCATCTCCGCGAGCGACGCCCGCGACTGGCCGCGCAGCCAGTCGGCAAGCAGCTCGGCCGACAGGTCGCGTTGTTGCACCAATACCGCCGCGCCCGCTTCCGCGAGAAACGCGGCGTTGGTCGTCTGATGATCGTCGACCGCGTACGGGAACGGCACGAACAGCGCCGCGACGCCGACCGCTGCGATCTCCGACACCGTCATCGCGCCCGAGCGGCAGATCACCAGATCCGCCTCCGCGTAGGCCGACGCCATATCGTCGATGAACGGCACGAGCCGCACACCACCGCCCGTCGGGTCCGTGAAGCCCGCCGCGTCGTAGTTCGATTTCAACGCCTCGATATGCTTCGCGCCGGCCTGATGCACGATGCGCGGCCGTTCATTCGGTGCGAGCATCGCAAGCGCGCGCGGCACGACTTCGTTCAACGCGGCCGCGCCGAGACTGCCGCCGACGACGAGCACCGAGAGCGGCCCGCTGCGCGCCGCATAGCGTGCTTTGGGTGGCGCGGTGCGCGCAAGTTCCGCACGAATCGGGTTGCCGGTCCATTCCGCGTGCGGCAGCGCGTTCGGGAACGCGACGAGCACGCGCTTCGCGAGCTTCGCGAGCACCTTGTTCGTGAGCCCGGCGATCGAATTCTGCTCGTGCAGCACGAGCGGGCGACCGGACAGCGCGGCCATCACGCCGGCCGGGAACGTGATGTAGCCGCCCATCCCGAGCACGACGTCGGGCTTCACGCGGCGCAGCACGCCGAGACTCTGCCAGCACGCGCGCAGCAGGTTCAGCGGCAGCGCGAGCTTCGTCGCGAGGCCCTTGCCGCGCAGCCCGCCGAACCGCACGTATTCCATCGGAATCCCGTGCTTCGGCACGAGCGTGGCTTCCATCCCGGCCGGATTGCCGAGCCACACGACGCGCCATCCCTGCGCTTCCATCCGGTGCGCGACCGCAAGCCCGGGGAACACGTGCCCCCCGGTGCCGCCGGCCATCACCATCAGCGTGCGCGCGGACGCGGTCATACCTTCCCTCCGCGCATCAGCACCCGGTTCTCGTAATCCACCCGCAGCAACACGGCGAGCGCGATGCAGTTCAGCAGAATCCCCGAGCCGCCGTAGCTGACGAGCGGCAGCGTCAGGCCCTTCGTCGGCAGCAGGCCGAGGTTCACACCCATGTTGATGAACGCCTGCGCGCCGAACCACAGGCCGATGCCCTTCGCCATCAGCCCCGCGAACGTGCGGTCGAGCGCGAGCGCCTGGCGGCCGATCTCGAACGAACGGCGCACGATCCAGTAGAACAGCAGGATCACGACCAGCACGCCGACGAAGCCGAGTTCCTCGCCGATCACCGCGAGAATGAAGTCGGTATGCGCTTCCGGCAGGTAGTTCAGCTTCTCGACGCTGCCGCCGAGGCCGACGCCGAACCACTCGCCACGGCCGAACGCGATCAGCGAGTGCGTGAGCTGGTACGCCTTGCCCTGCGCGTAGCGCTCGTCCCACGGATCGAGATACGCGAAGATCCGCTCGCGCCGCCACGGCGACAGCCAGACGAGCATCGTGAACGTCGCGACCGCGGTCGCGACGAGTCCGCCGAACAGCTTGCCGTTCACGCCGCCGAGGAACAGCACGCCCATCGCGATCGCCGCGACGACCATGAACGCGCCCATGTCCGGCTCGAGCAGCAGCAGCGCGCCGACGAAGCCGACCGCGAACGCCATCGGCAGGAAGCCCTTCGCGAAGCTCTGCATGTACTCCTGCTTGCGGACCGTGTAGTTCGCCGCGTAGATCGTCACCGCGAGCTTCATGATCTCGGACGGCTGCATGTTCGAGATGCCGAGCGGAATCCAGCGGCGTGCGCCGTTCACGCCCTTGCCGATGTGCGGGATCAGCACGATCACGAGCCCGACGATCGCGATCAGGAAGAGCTTCGGCGCGTGCTTGTCCCACGTCGACACCGGCACGCGAAACGCGACCACCGCCGCGATGAACGCGACGACGAGCGACACGAGGTGGCGCACCAGGAACGCGTAGTCGTGATACTGCGCGTATTTCGGCGAATCCGGCATCGCGATCGACGCCGAATAGACCATCACGACGCCGAGCCCGAGCAGCGCGATCGCGGCCCACAGCAGCGAGTAATCGAAATCGAGCATCCGCGAGCGGCTCGGCCGCGCGCCGTTGACGACGCTCGCGAGGCCGCCGGCCGTCGCGCGGGTGGCCGACATCACGCGGCCGCCGGCTGCATTGCCGCCGGTGTCGCGCGGGCCGTTGAAACGGGAGACGAAGCGATCGGACCAGCTCATAGCGTCGTTCCTTTGTCGAGGGCGAGGTCCTCCACCGCGCTGCGGAACACGTCCGCGCGGTGGGCGTAGCTCTTGAACATGTCGAAGCTCGCGCATGCGGGCGACAGCAGCACCGCGTCGCCCGGCTGCGCGAGCGCGGCCGCCGCGCGCACCGCCGCTTCAAGCGTCGGCTGATCGACGAGCTCGACGCCGGTGCCGGCGAGCGCATCGCGGATCGCGGGCGCGTCGCGGCCGATCAGCATCGCCGCGCGGCACCAGCGCGCGACCGGCGCCGCGAGCGGCGAGAAATCCTGGCCCTTGCCGTCGCCGCCGGCGATCAGCACGATGCGTTGCGCGAGCCCGTCGAGCGCGGCGACCGTCGCGCCGACGTTCGTGCCCTTGCTGTCGTCGACGTAATCGACGCCATCGAGCGTCGCGATCACCTCGACGCGATGCGCCTCGCCGCGATACTCGCGCAGCCCGTGCAGCAGCGGCGCGGCCGGCAGGCCGATCGCGCGCGCGAGCGCGAACGCGGCGAGCGCGTTCGCCGCGTTGTGCAGCCCGCGGATGCGCAGCGCGTCGGCCGGCATCAGCCGCTTGACCGCGATGTCGGGCGGGTTTCCTGTGTCGCGCTTGCGGCGGCGGGACGTCGTCGGCTCATCGGCCGCGTCCCGGTCGATCGCCTCGACGAGCCAGGCCATCCCGTTCTCGCGCGACAGGCCGTAGTCGCCGTCGTGCCGCGGCTCATCCAGCCCGAACGTGACCGTGCGCGGCACGTCGGTCGCACTGGCCGCGCCGGCCGCGCCGGCCTTCGGCGCGAACTTCATCACCGCCGCGTCGTCGCGGTTCAGCACGCGCGTCGTCGTCGCGCCGAAGATCCGGCCCTTCGCGGCCGCATACGCGTCGAAGCTGCCGTGCCAGTCGAGATGATCCTGCGTGATGTTCAGGATCGTCGCCGCATCGGGCGAGAACGTGCGCGCGGTCTCGAGCTGGAAGCTCGACAGCTCGAGCACCCAGACGTCGGGCAGCGCGGCCGCGTCGACCGCGGCCGACAGCCTGTCGAGCATCGCCGGGCTGATGTTGCCGGCCACGCCGACCGTCTTGCCCGCGCGCTCGCACAGCAGGCCGGTCAGGCTCGTCGTCGTGGTCTTGCCGTTCGTGCCGGTGATCGCGAGCACCTTCGGCTGGTAGCCGTTCGCGCCGAGCGCACGCAGCGCCTGCGCGAAGAATTCGAGCTCGCCCCACACCGCGATGCCGCGCTCGGTCGCGGCGGCGGTCAGCGCCGCGAGCGCGGGCTCGAGCGGCGACAGGCCCGGGCTCACCCCGACGATCTCGACGCCGCCGTCGAGCAGTGCCGGCGAAAACGGCCCGCCGACGAATTCCGCGTCGACACCGGCGTCCTTCAGCGCGGCGAGATTCGGGGGGGCTTCGCGGGTATCGGCAATGCGCAGCCGGCAACCGTGCCTCGCGCACCACCGCGCGATCGCGAGGCCCGATTCGCCGAGCCCCAGCACGAGCACCATCGGCCGTTGCCGATCTCCAAACATCTCGCCAGACATCCTTGTTACCTTTCCTTTACCGCAGCTTCAGGGTGGACAAGCCGAACAGACACAGCATCAGCGTGATGATCCAGAAACGCACCACCACCTGCGTTTCCTTCCAGCCGGACAATTCGAAATGGTGGTGCAGCGGCGCCATCTTGAAGATGCGCCGCCCTTCGCCGTACCGCTTCTTCGTGTACTTGAACCACGTGACCTGCAGCATCACCGACAGCGTCTCCGCGACGAAGATCCCGCCCATGATGAACAGCACGATCTCCTGCCGCACGATCACCGCGACCGTGCCGAGCGCGCCGCCGAGCGCGAGCGCGCCGACGTCGCCCATGAACACCTGCGCGGGGTGCGTGTTGTACCAGAGGAACGCGAGCCCGGCGCCGCCCATCGCGGAGCAGAAGATCAGCAACTCGCCCGCGCCCGGTATGTGCGGAAACAGCAGATATTTCGAATAGACCGCGCTGCCCATCACATACGCGAACACGCCGAGCGACGCGCCGACGAGCACGACCGGCATGATCACGAGGCCGTCGAGGCCGTCGGTCAGGTTCACCGCGTTGCTCGCGCCGACGATCACGAAATACGTGAGCGCGATGAAGCCCCAGACGCCGAGCGGATACGTGATCGACTTCAGGAACGGCAGCATCAGGTCCGCGCGCGCGGGCAGGCCCATCGACAGGCCGCTCCTCACCCACGCCATGAACAGATCGAACACGCGCACGTTGTTCGCCTCGGACACGCTGAACGCGAGATAGACAGCCGCGAACAGGCCGATCACCGACTGCCAGAAATACTTCTCGCGCGACGACATCCCGCGCGGATCCTTGTGGACGACCTTCCGGTAGTCGTCGACCCAGCCGATCACGCCGAAGCCGAACGTGACGAGCATCACGATCCAGATGAAGCGGTTCGTCAGGTCGCCCCACAACAGCGTCGCGACCGCGATGCCGATCAGGATCAGCACGCCGCCCATCGTCGGCGTGCCCGATTTCACGAGGTGGGTCTGCGGGCCGTCTTTGCGGACCGCCTGGCCGACCTTCATCTCGGTCAGCTTGCGGATCACCCACGGTCCGCAGACGAGCCCGATCACGAGCGCGGTGATCGTGGCCATCACCGCGCGAAACGTGAGATACGTGAACAAGCGCAAAAAGCTTGCGTCGCCCTGCAGCCATTGCGCCAGCGCCAGCAACATGCTTACTTCCTTCTCAGTGCGTGGCGGGCGTCGCGCCCGCCGCGGGTTGATTCGTCAGCGCGTTGACCACGCGCTCCATCTTCATGTATCGCGACCCCTTCACGAGCACCGTCGCCTGCGCGCCGAAACCGGCGGCCTGCAACGCGGCGACGAGCGCATCGACGTCCGAGAAATGCCGCGCGCCATGCCCCTGCGCGCCGTATGCGGCACACGCGTCGCGCGACGCATCGCCGAGCGCGAAGAGCGCGTCGATCCCGCGCTCGCGCGCATAGGCGCCGATCTCGCGGTGGAACGCCGGACCTTCGTCGCCGACCTCGCCCATGTCGCCGATCACCAGCACGCGCGGCGCCGGTTGCGCGGCCAGCACGTCGATCGCCGCGCGCATCGAATCGGGATTCGCGTTGTACGTATCGTCGACGACGGTCGCGCCCGCGAGGCTGCCCACGCTCGCGCGCTTCACCTGCAGACGGCCCTTCACCGGCTCGAACGCCTCGAGCCCGGCCTTGATCGCGCTCGGCGCCACGCCGGCCGCAATCGCGGCGGCGCTCGCCGCGAGCGCGTTGCGCGCGTTGTGCTCGCCGAGTGCGGAGAGCCGCACCGTGATGCCGCCGGCCGGCGTGTCGATTGCGAGCGCGCCGCCGTCGAGCCGGCCCGTGACGGCGGCCGGCGTCTGCCGCGCATCGTCGTGCAGCGCGAAATCGACGATCCGGTTGCCGGTCGCCGCGACGCGCCAGATGCTCGCGTACGCGTCGTCGGCCGGGAACACCGCCGCGCCGTCCGGCGCGAGCGCGTGGATCACCGACGCATGCTCGAGCGCGACGGCCTCGACCGTCGCCATGAATTCCTGATGCTCGCGCTGCGCGTTGTTGACCAGCGCGACCGTCGGCGCCGCGAGCCGCGCGAGCACGTCGGTCTCGCCCGGGTGGTTCATCCCGAGCTCGATCACCGCGAGCCGGTGCGCGGCAGTGAGGCGCAGCAGCGTCAGCGGCAGGCCGATGTCGTTGTTGAAGTTGCCGGCGGTCGCGAGCCGCGCGTCGACGCCGACCGCCGCCGCGAAAATCGACGCGATCATCTCCTTGACCGTCGTCTTGCCGTTGCTGCCCGTCACCGCGACGAGCGGCAGCGCGAAGCGCGCGCGCCAGCCGTGCGCGAGCGCGCCGAGCGCGATGCGCGTGTCGGCGGCTTCGATCACCGGCAGCGCAACGCCGGCCGGGCGATGCGACACGAGCGCCGCCGCCGCGCCGCGCGCCGCGACGTCCGCGAGAAAATCGTGCGCGTCGAAGCGCTCCCCCTTCAGCGCGACGAACAGGTCGCCGGGGCCGGCCGTGCGGCTGTCCGTCGACACGCGCGCGAATTCGACGCCCGCGTCGCCGTGCACGGTCGCGCCGGGAATCAGGCGAGCGGCGTCGCCGAGTGTGAGCATCGTCATTCGCCGCCTCCCTTGCCGTGCGCGGGGTGCGCGGGGTGCGTGGGGCGCGCCGCGAGCGCGAGCCGCGCGTGATCCTGATCGGAGAACGCGCGCTTCTTGCCGTGAATCTCCTGGGTCGCCTCGTGGCCCTTGCCGGCCAGCACGACGACATCCTCGCGCGCCGCGCCGCGCACCGCCTGCAGGATCGCGCTCGCGCGATCCTCGACGCGGCGCGCGCGCGCCGGCGACGTCATCCCGGCGACGATCTGGTCGATGATCTTCTGCGGATCCTCGCTGCGCGGGTTGTCGCTCGTGACGACGACCTGATCCGCGAGCCGCTCGGCGATCGCGCCCATCAGCGGGCGCTTCGTCGCGTCGCGATCGCCGCCGCAGCCGAACATGCAGACGAGCGCGCCGCCGCGCGCGGCCGCGATCGGGCGCAGCGCGCCAAGCGTCTTTTCGAGCGCGTCGGGCGTATGCGCGTAGTCGATCACGACGAGCGGCTCGTCGTTCTGCAGCCGGCCGCCGAGCCGCTGCATCCGGCCGTTGACCGACTCGAGCCGTGCGATCTCCGCGAGTGCCGCGTCGAACGGCACGTCGGCCGCGAGCAGCGTGCCGAGCACCGCGAGCAGGTTGCTGACGTTGAACGTGCCGAGCGTGCCGACCTCGACGTCCGCGTCGCCCCACGACGAGCGCAGCCGGAACGCGGTGCCGGCAGGGGTCGCGCGCACGTCTTCCGCGGTCAGCGCGCAGTCGGCTTCGACTTCGGCCTCAACGCCGGCGTCGGCCGCCGCGCCATCGCCGATCCCGTACGCGATCGTGCGCACCCGCCCGGCGAGCTGCGCGAGCAGCCGCCGGCCGGCCGCGTCGTCGCGGTTCACGACCGCCGCGCGCAGCCCGCGCCACGCGAACAGCTTCGCCTTCGCGGCTTCGTACGCGTCGAACGTGCGGTGATAGTCGAGATGATCCTGCGTCAGATTCGTGAACACCGCGATGTCGAACGACGTGCCGTTCGCGCGCCCCTGATGCAGCGCATGCGACGACACTTCCATCGCAACCGCCTGCGCGCCGGCGGCCCGCAGCTCGGCGAGGTTGCGCTGAAGCTGCGGCGCGTCGGGCGTCGTGAAGCCGGTCGGCACCAGGTGCCCCGGCATGCCGCTGCCGAGCGTGCCGATCACCGCGCACGGACGATGCAGCGCGGTCAGCGCGGCGGCGATCCACTGCGTGCACGACGTCTTGCCGTTCGTACCGGTCACGCCGACCGCGAGCATCGCGTCGCTCGGATCGCCGTACCAGCCGCTCGCGATGTCGCCGACGAGTTCGTCAAGCTGCGGCACTGAGAGCGCAACGAGCGCGGCGGGCGTGCCAGCCAGGCCCTCGGGCTGATACAGCACCGCGGCCGCGCCGCGCGCGAGCGCGTCGGCAATGAACGCGCGGTTGTCGGCCCCGTCGACCGCGTACGCGCAAAACACGTCACCTGTCGCGAGGCTGCGCGTATCCGCATGCAGCGTTGCTTCGGGGGCCACATGCTCGCGCAGCCACGCGAGCGCGGCTGCGATCTGCTGATGCGCCGGATGAGAACTGCGCGCGGCGCTCATCGAACCACTCCTGGAGAATTACGTGTCGTGCTGGATACGATCATATGCTTCGCGCCGGCGCCCGCGGCGAGCTTTTGCGGACCGCCCGCCGGCCGTTGCGGCACGCTCGCCGCCTTCGCCGGCGGGGCCGCGGACGGATCGTCGCCGGACACGACGAGCTGCTTGACCGGCATGTTCGGCGGCACGTTCAGCGCGCGCAGCGTGTCGCCGGCGATCGCCGAGAACACGGGGCCTGACACCTGGCCGCCGAAGTGGCTGCCGGCGGTCGGCTCGTCGACCGACACCGCGACGACGATGCGCGGATTCGGCATCGGCGCCATCCCGACGAACGACGCGCGATACTTCTTGTGATCGTAGCCGCGGCCTTCGTGCTTGTACGCGGTACCGCTCTTGCCGCCGACGCGATAGCCGGGCACGGCGGCGTCCGGCGACGTGCCGGCCGCCGACACGACGGATTCGAGCATCGTGCGCACTTCGCGCGCGGTGACGGGCGAGAAGATCTGCGGGCCGGTGACGGGCTGCGTGCTGTCGGTCTTGAACAACGACACGGGCATCAGCTCGCCGTCATGCGCGATCGCGGTGTACGCGCGCGCGAGCTGGAACAGCGACACCGACAGGCCGTAGCCGTACGACATCGTCGCCTGCTCGATCCGGCGCCAGCTCTTCCACGGCCGCAGACGGCCCGCCGCCGCGCCCGGGAAGCCGACCTTCGGCGCCTGGCCGAGCCCGATGCTCGTATACATGTTCCACATCTCTTCGGGCTTCATCGTCATCGCGATCTTCGTCGCGCCGATGTTGCTCGACTTCTGGATCACGCCGCCGACCGTCAGCGTGCCGAAGCCCGAATCGTCGCTGATCGGCGCGCCGTCGAGCACGAAGTGGCCGTTGCCGGTCTCGACGAGCGTGTTCGGCGTCACGCGATGCAGATCGAGCGCGAGCGAGATCGTGAACGGCTTCATGATCGAGCCCGGCTCGAACACGTCGGTCAGCACGCGGTTGCGGAGCTGCTCGCCGGTCAGGTGCGAGCGGTCGTTCGGGTTGTACGTCGGATAATTGACGAGCGCGAGCACTTCGCCGGTGCGCACGTCGACCACCATCGCGGCGCCGGCCTTCGCCTTGAACTTCTCGACCGCGGCCTTCAGGTTCGCGTATGCGATGTACTGGATCTTGCTGTCGATCGACAGGTCGACGTCGGTGCCGTTGTGCGGCGGCAGCTCGGCGGCGACGTCCTCGACGATGTGGCCGACCCGGTCCTTGATCACGCGGCGCACGCCCGACGTGCCGGCGAGCATCTTCTGGTCGCTGAGTTCGACGCCTTCCTGCCCTTCGTCCTCGACGTTCGTGAAGCCGACCAGGTGCGCGGTGATCTCGCCTTCCGGATAGAAGCGCTTATATTCGTTGCGTTCGTAGATGCCGGGAATGCCGAGCGCCGTCACCTTGTCGGCGACGTCGAGCGACACCTGGCGCTTCACGTAGACGAAGCTCTTGTCCTCCGACAGCTTCGCGTGCAGCTCCTTCTGCGTCATCCCGAGCAGCTTGCCGAGCTGGGCGATCTTGCCCGCGTCGACGTCGTCGGGCACGTCTTCGGGGATCGACCAGATCGCGCGCACGGGCAGGCTCGTCGCGAGCACGAGGCCGTTGCGATCGAGGATCTTGCCGCGCGTCGCCGCCAGGTCGATCGTGCGCTGATAGCGGCTTTCGCCCTGCTTCTGATAGAACGCGTTGCCCGGGCCCTGAATCCAGAACGCGCGCGCGGCGAGCGCGACGAACGCCATGAACAACAGGAACACGACGAACTTCGAGCGCCACATCGGCAGATGCACCGACAGCACGGGGCTCGACGAGAACTTCACGTTCTGGCGCTTCGGCGACGGCTTCATCGTGCGCCTCCGCGTGCCTTGCCGGCCGCATCGGCGGCGGAGGCGGGAATCGGCGCGTCGATCGCGCTCGCCGCGCCCGGCGGCAGGGTCAGATACTGCGTGCGGCCGGTCGTGACCGGCTGCATCTTCAGCGACTGATTCGCGAGCTGCTCGATGCGCGACGTCTTCGACAGCGCGCTCTGCTGATATTGAAGCTGCGCGTAGTCCTGCTGGAGCTGATGCTCCTGCGACTGCGCGCGCTGCAGCTGGAAGAAGAACTGACGTTGCTGATTGGTCGAATTGACGACCGACAGCGCGCAACCCATCACGATGATCAGGAGAAAGATGTTGAGACGGCTCATGGCGTGACGCGCTCCGCGATGCGCATCACCGCCGACCGGGCGCGCGGATTGGCGACGACCTCGGCCTCGCTGGGAAACTTGCGGCCAATGATTTTGAGCGGCGGGCTCGGCAGGTCGACCGCGCGGATCGGCAGGCGGCGATCGACAGCAGGCGCACTCGCGTGCGCCTGCATGAATCGCTTGACGATCCGATCCTCGAGCGAATGAAAGCTGATCACCACCAGCCGCCCCCCTTGCTCCAACGACGACAATGCCGCGTCTAGTACGACTTGCAGGTCCGCAAGCTCTTGATTGACGTGAATCCGTATAGCCTGAAAGGTGCGGGTTGCCGGATCCTTGCCCTTCTCACGGGTCTTGACGGCGTGACCCACGATTTGGGCAAGCTCGCCCGTGGTGTCGAGAGGCCCGAGACGATCGGACTCTGCCCGGCGAGCAACAAGCGCCTTTGCAATCTGAAAAGCAAACCGTTCTTCCCCATAATCTCGTATCACCTCCGTCAGTTCCTGCAGCGAAGCCCGCGCGAGCCATTCGGCCGCCGACTCGCCGCGCGTCGGGTCCATCCTCATATCGAGCGGGCCATCCGCGCGGAAGCTGAAGCCCCGCGCCGGATCGTCCACTTGCGGCGACGACACACCCAGATCCAGCAACACGCCCGATACCTTGTCGATGCCGCGCGCCGCGAGCGCGCCACGCATCGACGCAAAACTGTCGTGCGCGATCGAAAAGCGCGCGTCCTCGATGCGCTGCGCCTCTTCGATCGCGCGCGGATCCTTGTCGAACGCGACCAGCCTTCCACCCGGCGCCAGCCGCGCGAGCACCGCGCGGCTGTGACCGCCCCGCCCGAACGTGCCGTCGACGTAGATGCCGTCCGGCCGCGTCACGAGCGCATCGACCGCCTCGTCCAACAGCACCGTCCGGTGCTGTAATTGGTTTCCCATTGCGGGCCTCTCCGTCACCGCAATCAGAACGTGAAATTCTTCAGCGCATCGGGCATGCCCTGCGCCATCGCCGCCTGCTCCTTCGCGTTGTAGGTCTGCGAATCCCACAGCTCGAAGTGACTACCCATTCCCAGCAACATGACTTCCTTTTCCAGCCCCGCCGCCATTCGCAGCTCGGGCGATACGAGAATCCGGCCTGCGCTGTCGAGATCGACATCCATCGCATTGCCGAGAAAAATCCGGCGCCACCAGTGCGCATCCATCGGCAGCGCGGCGATCTTCGCGCGAAACACCTCCCATTCCGGGCGCGGAAACAGCAACAGGCAGCCGTCCGGGTGCTTGGTCACAGTCACCCGTCCTTCTGCCTGTCCTTGCAGCGCTTCGCGATAGCGAGCCGGCACCGACATCCGCCCTTTCGCATCGAGCGTCAGCGCCGACGCCCCTTGGAACACTTTTCCGCTCTCCCGATCAGGGCGCCGAGGCGCCCGCCCAATGATGAGAATTTAGCCGGAACAGCTCGCCAAATCACACAAAAATACACTTTCTCACACTGTCTCCCACTTTAGTGGAAGGGTTTGGCACGGTCAAGGGAGCGGCCGGACTTTTTAACGAATTTTGTTAGTTAGAACAAGGACTTACGTGCGCGTCCTCATGCGCCCCCTCATCCTGAAAATCGTTATAAATGAATGGGCTAGTGCAATCTGTGAAGGTGATACGTGAACAAGGCGGGCTTGACGGGTGTCGCAGCGGAGATTTCGAGGGCGGGAAAATGCGGGGGAAGCGCGGGGAAACGTGCGGTGTCGAGCGGCGCGGACGGGGGCGGCGAGCGGCGCCGCCCCACTGCGGATCAGATCCTGTAAGCGGTGATCGTCATGACTTTCGACGCGGCGCGCATCAGCATCCGCGCCGGCAGCGGCAGCTCGACGCCGCCCGCGTCCATCGCGCTCTTGCCGTGTCTCGCCTCGTCGGCGCGCATCTGCTCGACGATCGCGCGCGATGCGGTATCGGCGGCCGGCAGTTCGGCCAGATGCCCGTCGAGATGGCTCTCGACCTGGCGCTCGGTTTCGGCCATGAAGCCGAGGCTCACCTTGTCGCCGAGCGCGCCGGCGGCGATGCCGATCGCGAGCGCGCCCGCGTACCAGACCGGATTCAACAGGCTCGGGCGCGAATCGAGCTCCTTCAGGCGCTGCGCGGTCCAGGCGAGATGATCCTCCTCCTCGCGCGCCGCGTCGCCGAACAGGGTCTTGAGCGCGGGCGAGCGCGCGGTCAGCTTCTGCGCCTGATAGAGCGCCTGCGCGCAGATCTCGCCGACATGGTTCACGCGCATCAGCCCGGCCGCGCGCGTGCGCTCGGCCGGCGACAGTTCCACGTCCGACGGCTCGGCCGGCGCGGGCACCGGACGGCTCATCCGGCTCACGCCCGTCATCGAACGCAGGCTGCGGTCGAATTCGCTGATCAGTTCATCCAACATCATTCGTTCTCCTGGCTGCCACGCCCGTCCCGGAGCGGGCGCGAGCAGGTATTTGCCGGTCTATCCACTCGATTTGTCAGTGGAAATTGCGGTTAACCCGGGATTTTAACCATTGTTGCATAAAGGAAACAGGCCGGCTTCGACACCGGGCGTTTCGCTTTGTACCCCATTGGCCTTTTGCTAAATTACGTCCGACTTCTTGCGAAGTTTGCAGCGGAGCACCCGTCGCCAGAACATAACTATTTGCTCCGTAACAAATATTTCAGTGATTCTTGGAGATCTTCCGAATGAAAAAGTCGCTTCTCGCGCTCATCGCGCTGGGTGCATTCGCTGGCGCTGCTCAAGCGCAAAGCAGCGTGACGCTCTACGGCATCGTCGATGAAGGCCTGCTGTTCAACAACAACGCCAACGGCGGCCGTCAATATCAGCTCGCGAGCGGCAACCTGTCGGGCAGCCGCTTCGGCATGCGCGGCACGGAAGACCTCGGCGGTGGTCTGAAGGCGATCTTCACGTTGGAAAACGGCTTCAACGCGTCGACTGGCGCGCTGGGCCAAGGCGGCGACTTCTTCGGCCGTCAGGCATTCGTCGGCCTGTCGAGCGCAACCGCCGGCACGGTGACGCTGGGTCGCCAGTATGACTCCGTCTCCGAATACGTCGGCCAGTTCGAAGTGGGTGACCAGTGGGGCAGCGGCTACAGCGCGCACCCGGGCGACCTCGACAACATCAACAACTCGAATCGCATCAACAATGCGGTCAAGTACACGAGCCCGATCTACAGCGGCCTCCAGGTCGGCGCCCTGTACAGCCTCGGCGGCATCGCCGGCCATCCGGGCCGCAACCAGATCTGGACGGTCGGCGCCGGCTACACGAACGGCCCGCTGGCCCTCGGCGTCGGCTACCTGAACGCCCGTGATCCGAACTACTCGTTCTTCGGCAACACCCCGACCGCGTCGGCAACCGGCCTGAACATGAAGAGCCCGGTGTACAGCGGCTACGCATCGGCGAACACGCAGCAAGTCGCTGCGGCCGGCGGCGCGTACACGATCGGCGCGGCGACGATCGGCGCGACCTACAGCTACACGCGTTTCGACAAGGTCGGCACGGTTGCCGGCACGGGCCTGAACCCGCTGAACCTGCAAGGCAGCGCGAGCTTCAACAACATCGAAGCCAACTTCAAGTTTCAGCTGACCCCGGCTCTGCTGGCAGGCGTCGCGTACGACTATACGCGTGGCTCGAAGGTCAACGGCCAGTCGGCCGCGCAATACCACCAGGTCGCACTGGGTGTCGACTACTTCCTGTCGAAGCGCACCGACCTCTACGCGGTCGGTATCTATCAGCACGCACTGGGCTACGATTCGACGGGCGAAAAGGCTGTTGCAGCGATCGCCGCTCTGACGCCTTCGAACTCGCCGAACCAGCTTGCCGCGACCGTCGGCATCCGCCACAAGTTCTAACCAGCTTGTCTTGACGACAAGCCGCAGTAAATTCAAAGGCGCCTTCGGGCGCCTTTTTTCGTTGCGGTGCCCCGTCCTGATGGCAAAAAAACCCGGCGAACCTCGCCGGGCCGTTCCACGCGCAGGGGGCGATTCCGTCAGGCGCGGCCGTCGCGCAACTCGCGCCGCAGAATCTTGCCGACGTTCGTCTTCGGCAGCTCCGCGCGGAATTCGACGAACTTCGGCCGCTTGTAGCCCGTCAGCCGTTCCTTGCAGTACGCGAGCACGTCGTCGGCCGTCAGCGCCTGATCCTTCTTCACGACGAACAGCTTGACCGCCTCGCCCGAGTGCTCGTCCGGCACGCCGACCGCCGCCACCTCGAACACGCCCGGATGCGATGCGACGACGTCCTCGATCTCGTTCGGATACACGTTGAAGCCGGACACGAGAATCATGTCCTTCTTCCGGTCGACGATCTTCACATAGCCGCGCGCGTCCATCACGCCGACGTCGCCCGACTTGAAGTAGCCGTCCGCCATCATGACCTTCGCGGTCTCGTCGGGGCGATTCCAGTAGCCGGCCATCACCTGCGGGCCGCTGATGCAGATTTCGCCCGGCTCGCCGAGCGCCACTTCGTTGCCGGCGTCGTCGCGAATCGAGATCTCGGTCGACGGCAGCGGCAGGCCGATCGTGCCGCTGTACTCGGTGGCCGTCACCGGATTGCACGTCGCGACCGGCGACGTCTCGGACAGGCCGTAGCCTTCGACGATCGCCGTGCGCGTCTTTTCATACCAGCGCTTCGCGACGCTTTCCTGAATCGCCATGCCGCCGCCGTTCGCGATCACGAGCTTCGAGAGGTCGAGCTTGCCGAAGTCCGGATGGTTCAGCAGTGCGTTGTACAGCGTGTTGACGGCGGGGAACGTCGAGATCCGGTAGCCTTCCAGCTCCTTGATCATCCCGGCGATGTCGCGCGGATTCGGGATCAGGACGCCCGTGCCGCCGGTGCGCATCGTCAGGAAGCCGCAGACGGTCAGTGCGAACACGTGATAGAGCGGCAGCGCGATCACGGTCACGAATTGCTCGGTGTCCGGGTACTTCGCGAGCGCCGGATGAAACCACGCCTCGGCCTGAAGCACGTTCGCGACGATGTTCCGGTGCAGCAGCGTCGCGCCCTTCGCGACGCCGGTCGTCCCGCCGGTGTATTGCAGGAACGCGATGTCGTCAGGGGCCGGGTTCTGCGGCTTGAAGGTCTGACGCGCCCCTTCCGCGAGCGCCGCGTTGAAGCGCGTGTACGACGGCAGTTGCCACGCGGGCACCATCTTCTTCACGTTTCGGACGACGTAATTGACGAGCCAGCCCTTCACGCCCATCAGATCGCCCATCGACGCGACGACGATGTGCTTGACCGCCGTATTCGCGACGACCGCCTGCAGCGTGGTCGCAAAATTCTCGAGGATGACGATCGCCTCCGCGCCGCTGTCCTTGAGTTGATGTTCGAGCTCGCGCGGCGTGTAGAGCGGATTGACGTTCACGACCGCGTAGCCGGCGCGCAGCACCGCGGCGATCGCGATCGGATACTGCAGCACGTTCGGCATCATGATCGCGACCCGCGCACCGCGCGCGAGCCCGCGCGACTGCAGCCACGCGGCGAAGCGGCGCGACAGCGAATCGAGATCGCCGTACGTGATCGACTTGCCCATGCAGACGAAAGCCGTCCGGCCGCGATATTTGACGAAGCTCTCGTCGAGCAGCGCCGGGATGGACGGATACGCAGACGCGTCGATTTCGGCTGGAACGCCGGATGGGTACGATTTCAGCCAGATTTTGTCCATGCAGCGCGTCTCCTCACAGATTTTCGAATGGTCGTGCGAAAACGCATCCTAGCGATTCGACCGGTTTGATACAACAGGGTTAGACGTCCCCTTCGAACGCCGGACGATGCGTGGCGCGCACCGCTCCGCGGCGATCCGGATTCAAACGCGGGCGACTTCGACGAGGCAGTCGTAAAACGTCGCGGAATGGCCGAGGTCGGTGAGCGCCTGGCTCGTGACTTCATTCGCGTTCCGCCCGTCCGGCGACAACTTCTTCCACCAGATCGACAGGCCGACCACGAGCCCTTCGCGCGCCCGGTCGGTCACGCGCGCGCGCGCGCGCATCGAGCCGCGATCGTTGAAGATGCGAACGACGTCGCCGTCCGAGATACCGCGCGGCTGCGCGTCGGTCGGATGCATGTCGAGGTGCGGCTCGCCTTCGGTGTTGCGGAGACTGTCGACGTTCACGAACGTGCTGTTCAGGAAGTTGCGGGCCGGCGGCGAGATCATCGCGAGCGGATAGCGCGCGGCGAGCTCCGGCGCGGCCTCCGCCGACTCGTACGGCGGCAGGTAGTCGGGCACCGGGTCCATCCCCATCTCGGCCAACCTCGCGCTATAGAACTCGCATTTCCCGGACGGCGTGCGGAATCCGCCGTCGGCGAACGGCGCGTCCGGCACCTTGAGCTTCAGCCAGCCCGCGTGCTTCAGGGTGTCCCAGTCGCTCTGGAGCACCGGATCGTTCCATCTGAGCGCCGCGCGCGCGACTTCTTCGTCGCTCTGGTAGAGCGCAGGCTCGGTCAGCCCCATGCTGCGCGCGATGCCGCGGAAGATGTCGGTGTTCGGACGCGCGTCGCCCACCGGCGCGATCGCGGGCAGATTCGCCATCACGTACGTATGGCCGTAAGACTTGTGGATGTCCAGATGCTCGAGCTGCGTCGTTGCCGGCAGCACGATATCGGCATAATCGACGGTATCGGTCTTGAAATGCTCGAGCACGACGGTGAACAGATCCTCCCGCGCGAATCCGGCGGCGACCTTCGCCGAATCCGGCGCGACGGCGACCGGGTTCGAGTTGTAGACGATCACGGCCTCGACCTTCGGACCGAACTCGGTGTCGCCGGGGTGCAGCAGCGCGTCGCCGATCGCGTTCATGTTGATCGTGCGCGGCTGCTTGTGCGGCCAGCCGGGCGTCAGGTCCGGGCGCAGCAGCGCCGCATGGTCGATCGGCGCCCATTCCGAAGACGACAGCAACAGGCCGCCGGCCCGATCACGCCATGCGCCGGTCAGCGCGGGAAGGCTCGCGATCGCGCGCACGGCATTGCCGCCGCCGCGGACGCGCTGCATCCCGTAGTTGAGCCGGATCGAGGCCTTGCGGGTCGCGCCGTAGCGGCGAGCGAGATCGACCAGTTCCGCTTCGTCGACGCCGCAGATTTGCGCAACGCGATGCGGCGGATAGTCCATTGCACGCGCGTTGAGTGCGTCGAATCCGAGGGTATGGCGGGCGATGTAATCGCGATCGAGCAGGTTTTCGGTGATCAGCACGTGCATCATGCCGAGCGCGAACGCGCCGTCGGTACCGGGCCGCGGCGCAATGTGCTGATGACATTTTTCCGCGGTCAGCGAACGATACGGATCGATCGCGACGAGATGTGCGCCCCGTCGCTTCGCTTCCTGCGCGCGCGTCCAGAAGTGGAGACTCGACGCGATCGGATTCGCGCCCCAGATCAGGATCAGCTCGCTTTCCTCGAAGAATTCGAGATGCATCCCGACGCTGCCGCCGTACGTATAGCGCAACCCCGCGGCGCCGGCCGCGGCACAGATGCTGCGCTCGAGGCGCGACGCGCCGAGCGCATGAAAAAAGCGCTGTGCGATGCCTTCGCCCTGCACGAGCCCCATCGTTCCCGCATAGCTGTACGGCACGATGGCTTCCGGCGCACGGGCGGCAATGTCGCCGAGACGCCGTCCGATTTCGTCGAATGCGTGATCCCAGCTGATCGGCGCAAAGCGCCCTTCTCCCTTCGCGCCGATCCGTTTGAGCGGCACGGTCAATCGGTCTGGATGATGTACCCGGTCTGCATATCGGCTGACCTTGGTACAGAGGACGCCCTGCGTGGGCGGGTGGTCCGGATCGCCGGTGACCTTGATCGCTTTGCCGTTCTCGACGGTCACGCGCATCGCGCACGTATCCGGGCAATCGTGCGGGCAGACGGCTCGGACTAGCTGGGTGGGAGCGTTCATTGCTTGACTGGCCAATATGACTATTCGGCGATTTTACGTTGACGACGGATATGAGGTGTCGCTTTCGTATCGAAGCAAGGCTCGGTGGGCTGCGGAAACGGCGAGGTGGCTTGTTCGGCGCCGCCAAAGCAAAAAACCCCCGCCGGTTGGGCGGGGGTTTTTCAGTAAGGGGAGCCTGACGATTACCTACTTTCACACGGGCAATCCGCACTATCATCGGCGTAGAGTCGTTTCACGGTCCTGTTCGGGATGGGAAGGGGTGGGACCGACTCGCTATGGTCATCAGGCAAAAGGGGGTGTCATCTCGCTTCGCGAGGCGACCAATCCGGGAAGAAGCAAGTAATCTTGGGTTGTGTGTATCACACGAGAATTCTGCAGCCTGCAAAACAGACTGGTTATAGAGTCAAGCCTTACGGGCAATTAGTATCGGTTAGCTGAACGCATTACTGCGCTTACACACCCGACCTATCAACGTCCT
>NZ_JACBNX010000027.1 GCF_013403875.1 Burkholderia guangdongensis
ACTTCATGCATCGTCATCGTGATCGTCCCAGTCGCGTTCATCGCCGGCGCTCCCTGAGGGGTGTCGGCGATCAACCTACAGGCCAAAACACGACATTTTTATTTAGCGGAAACGCGACATCTGAACTTGGGACCTACACATAAAACGTCCATAATTCATCTTATGTCAACTAACATCGACATCCACACCTCCCACGAACTCCACCCTCCGCGCCGCGCCGTTCCCGAAGAAACGGCGCGCCGCCTTGGGGGCGATGCTTACTGGCTGGCGCCGGCCGCTCCGGCAGCCTTCTTCTGCGCGTTCTGCAGGTCTTCGGGATAAGACGGCGTGTTCACCGCGGGGTTGTAGCCGTTGTCTTCGAGCTTCTTCAGTTCCGCGGAATTCTTCGCGCGCGCGGCCTTGCGTTCCGCCTTGCGCTTCGCGCGGGCTGCCTTGCGTGCTTCCGTCTTCGCTGCTTTGGCGGCCGCTTTCGCATCCTGCGTCTGCGTCGCGGGCGCGCTTGCCGCATCCTGCGCATACGCCGACGCCGTGCCGCCGATCAGGCATGCCGCGACAGCCGCGGCGAGCGTGAGCTTGCTGAATTGGATTCTCATCGTTGAACTCGCTGTTTTGATTGGTCGAGGTTGGAAGGACTGCCGGTACCGCCCTGCACCCCGGCACGTCAACGCTGGCGCCGAGGCCTGTGCATCATAACCGCGTTTATGCGCAGGCGCAGGGATCAACGCGACCCGCGCCCGGCCCTCGCGCGCGCAGTCGCCTCAACCTCGTTTTCGGCCCATCGATCAAGGAAACGCAGGGATCGTCGGATCGTGGCCTTCGACGTCCGCTTCCGGGTGATGCTGCTTGATCACTTCCTCGATTTCTTCGACGCGATCGGTCTTCACGTCGACCATCATCAGCAATTCGCCTTTCGCGACGGCCTCCTCGAAGCGTTTGAGCCGCGTATTCGGCACGTCGACGCCGATCATCGTCGCGGTCCACGCGCCGATGCCGGCGCTCGCGAGCGTCATCAGCACGACGGCACCGCCCGCGATCGTCAGCCCCACCGGCGGAAACGCCATCGCGACGAGGCCCGCCAGCATGCCGGTCACGCCGCCGGCCGCGGTGCCGCGCGCGAGCGCAGGCAGCAAATCGCTGCGCTGCGTCAACGTCGCTTCCGGCAGATCCTCGAGCGGCACGCCGGGCGCGGCGAGCACGTGAACGTGCCGCCATTCGATTCGCCTGAGCAATAACTCGTCGACGATGTGCGTCGCGCTCTTCACGTCAGGCAGTAGCACGTAGATTCGTCGCATGGGTTGTCCCCTTTCGGCGGTCGCGCCCCCCGTCAGACGTTTCCAGGGACAAAACACGGGACGTGCGCGGTAGAGACCTGGTAAATCCATATTAGTCGCTATCCGGCACGTTATCCGGCCCGGCGGGCTGACCGCCGGGCCGGTTTGGGGCGCGCGCTCAGCCCAGATCGCCGCCCGCGACGGGCAGCACCGTGCCCGTGATGTACGACGCGTCGTCCGACGCGAGGAACAGGATCGCGCCAGCCTGCTCGTCGAGCGTGCCGTAGCGTTTCATCAGGCTCGACTCGACCGTCTGGTCGATCACGCCCTGGTACCAGGTCTTTTCCTGATCCGTCGGCGCCGAAGCATTGCGCGGCACGCGGCGCGGCGGCGCGTCGGTGCCGCCCGGCGCGGTCGCGACGACGCGAATGCCGGCGTCCGCGTATTCCATCGCGAGGCTGCGCGTCAGCGCATTCACGCCGCCCTTCGCGGCCGAATACGGCACGCGATGCACGCCGGCCGTCGCGACCGACGACACGTTGACGATCGTGCCGCCGCCCGCGTCCAGCATGTAGGGCAGCACCGCGTGGCAGCACCACAGCGTCGGAAACAGCGAGCGGCGCACTTCCGCCTCGATCTCGTGCTCGGCGTAATGCGCGTACGGCTTCGCCCAGATCGTGCCGCCCACGTTGTTGATCAGCACGTCGATCCGCTGAAAATGCGCGTGCGCGTCGGCCAGCGCGCGCGCGCTTTCGGCGTACGACTCGAGATCGGCCTCGAGAGCGATCGCCGCGTGCCCCTGCGCGACGAGCGCCGCCGCGATTTCGTGCACGTAAGGCGAGCGGTCGATCAGCGCGAGCCGCGCGCCCTCGGCGGCCGCGCGCTCGGCGACGCGCTGGCCGATTCCCTGCGCGGCGCCGGTGACCGCGAGCACCTTGCGTTCGAAGCGGCCGCTCATGATCCCGCCCTCGCGGCGGCGGGCGTCGCGTTCGCCGTGAACTTCTCGTAGTGGAAGCTCGCGGGCTTCACGCCGAGCCCGTCGAAGTGGCGCTGCACCGCGTCGACCATCGGCGGCGGCCCGCACAGATACACGTCGACTTCGCCGTCGTACAGCTTCGCCGGATCGAGATGGTCGGTCACGTAGCCCTTCTTCGGATGCGCGGATTCGGGCGCGGCGACGCAGGTGTCGAAGCTGAACCCGGGCAGTTTCTCCGAGAATTGCGCGAGACGCTCGACGAGCACCAGATCCTGGTCGCGCGTGACGCCGTACAGCATGTGGATCGGCTGTGCGCAGCCCTTTTCCGCGAGCACGTGCAGCATCGACAGGAACGGCGCGAGTCCGGTGCCGCCCGCGAGGAACAGCAGCGGGCGCGCGACCTCGCGCAGATAGAAGCTGCCGGACGGCCCGGTCATCGCGAGGCGGTCGCCGGCCTGCGCGCGATCGAGGTACGTGCTCATCGCGCCGCCCGGAATGCTCTTGATCAGAAACGAGATGCGCCGCTCGCCGGGGCGCGAGCTGAACGAGTACGAGCGCGTGAGGCCCAGCCCCGGCACGTCGATGTTCACGTATTGCCCGGGCAGGAACACCGGTGCGTCGCCGTCGACGTCGCACTCGAGCTCGAGCGCCGCGTCCTGATGGCGCTCGAGCGTCGCGAGCGTCGTGTCGAAACGCGACGAGCCGGTCTTGCACGCGGTCGACGGCAGCGGCACCGAGACCACGCAGTCCGACGCCGGCACCATCTGGCAGGTCAGCACCATGCCGCGCTCGGCTTCGTCCTCGGTCAGCGCGTCCTCGACGTACTCGTCGCCGAGATCGTACTGGCCGTTCTCGCAGTGGCACTTGCAGGTGCCGCAGACGCCGTCCGCGCAGTCCATGGGCAGGTTGATGCGCTGGCGGAACGCGGCGTCGAGCACTTTTTCGCCGGCGCGGCAATCGATGAAGCGGGTGACCCCGTCCTCGAAGTTCAATGCGATGGAGTAACTCATGTCGACCTCACTCGGCAGTCGGGGCTTCGGTTCAGATGTGATACACGTCGATGACCTGGTGGATGTAGTCGTTCTTCAGCACGACTTTCTTCGCCAGGATCCGCGGCGCCGGACGGGACACGTCGAGCGTATAGAACGACGTGCCGAAGAAGCTGTCCGTGCTCTTGTAGCGATAGCTGAGCGTGTGCCAGTTGAAGCGCACCGTCAGTTCGCCGCCCTCTTCCGTCAGCACCTCGACGTTGCTGATGTTGTGGCTCGTGCGCGGCTCGGGCAGGCTCGCGCTCGATCGCTCGGTCTTGATCCGGAACACGCGGTCCTCGAGGCCGTTGCGGTTCGGGTAGTAGATCAGCGAGATCTCGCGCTGCGGATCCTGCGTGAGCGTGTCGTCGTCGTCCCACGCGGGCATCCAGAATTCGGCCGTCGGCGCATAGCATTCGAGCCAGGCGTCCCAGTCGCGATCGTCGAGCAGGCGCGCCTCGTGATAGAGGAACGCCGCGATCGCCTGATTGTCGTGATTCATACGGCCTCCTTACAGTTGTCATCGTCATGGGCATCGTCGCTGCAGTTGCCATTGCTTTCACCGCTCGCGAGCGCCGCCTGCAGTCGCTCGGCCCAGTACGCGTGCTGGCGCACGAACAGTCCTTCGTCCTCGGTGCGCCCGCCGCTCAGCAGCGGGCTCACGCCCATCGCGCGCGCGTTGTCGTCCGCGCCTTCGATCCATTCGGTCGCGCCGCGGCTCAGGTCGTTCCACAGGATTTCGCTGCCTTGATAGCCGGCCTGGCACGCGCGGAATTCCTCGAGGTCGTCGGGCGTGCCCATCCCGCTCACGTTGAAGAAGTCCTCGTACTGGCGGATCCGCAGCGCGCGCTCGTCGGCGCTCTCCCCCTTCGGCGCGAAGCAGTAGATCGTCACCTCGGTCTTGTCGACCGCGATCGGACGCACGACGCGGATCTGCGTCGAGAACTGGTCCATCAGGTACACGTTCGGATACACGCACAGGTTGCGCGTCTGGTCGACGATCACGTCGGCGCGGTCCTGGCCGACGCGCGCGGCGAGATCGCCGCGGTGCGCGAAGATCGGGCGCACCTCGGGGTTCAGCAGGCGCGTCCACAGCAGGATGTGCCCGTGCTCGAACGCATAGACGCCGCCGACGCTCTTCGACCAGCCGTTCGCGTCGACCGTGTGCGTGCCCGCGTCGTCGTAGTTGCGGTGCTGCATCGTCGCCGAGTAGTTCCAGTGCACCGAGCTCACGTGATAGCCGTCGGCGCCGTTCTCCATCTGCAGCTTCCAGTTCGCGTCGTACACATACGACGAACTGCCGCGCAGCACTTCGAGGCCGTTCGGCGCCTGGTCGACGATCTGGTCGATGATCACGCGCGCCTGGCCGAGATGCGCGTCGAGCGGCAGCACGTCGGGATTCAGGCTGCCGAACAGGAAGCCGCGATAGTTCTCGAAGCGCGCGACGCGGCGCAGGTCGTGCGAGCCATTGGTGTTGAACGTGATCGGATAGTGGCCGGTCTTGCCGTCCTTCACCTTCAGCAGCTTGCCCGAGTTGTTGAACGTCCAGCCGTGGAACGGGCACGTGAAGCTGCCCTTGTTGCCGTGCTTGCGGCGGCACAGCATCGCGCCGCGGTGCGCGCACGCGTTGATCATCGCGTGCAGCTCGCCTTCCTTGTCGCGCGTGATCACGATCGACTGACGGCCGATCGACGTCGTGAAGTAGTCGTTCGGCGCCGGAATCTGGCTTTCGTGCGCGAGATAGATCCAGTTCGATTCGAAGATGTGCTTCATCTCGAGATCGAACAGGTCCGGGTTCGTGAACACGTCGCGGCGGCAGCGGAATACGCCGGTCTCGGGATCGTCGACGATCGCGGCGTCGAGCAGGTCTTTCAGGCTTTCGTTCAGGCTTTCGGCCGGATGGATGTCGGTGGACATGGCGGCAGTCTCCGTCGGTGCCCGGCCGCGTCGTGCGGCCGGGGCGTTGTGCTCGGGGCGTCTCGGGCGTTTCGGCCGGCGTGGGCGTTTCCGCAGGCCTGGGTGGTTCCGCCGGCTCAGGCGGCTAAGTGGCTCGGCCGCTCGGCGGCTCGGCGGCTCAGGCGGCTTCCACGCGGCGGCGCTGGACGACGTCGTCCGTCACGTTCTCGCCGAGCGGCGCGATCGCGAAGTCGAACGCGATTTCGACGAACGGCTCGTTGAGCCCGTGCGCCTGGATCGCGGCCGCGTCGCGGCGCTCGACGACGTCGGGGATCAGGTCGTCGCGCGTCGCGAACGCGAAGTCGTCGTGCAGGTACGCGTCGCCGGCGATGTTGATCTGCGTGGTGAGCTGGCGATGGCCCGGCGCGCTGACGAAGAAGTGAATGTGCGCCGGACGCTGGCCGTGACGGCCGATCTGGTCGAGCAACTGCTGCGTCGGGCCGTCCGGCGGGCAGCCGTAGCCGACCGGCAAGATGCTGCGGAATTCGTAGCGGCCGTCGGCGCCGGTCCGGATCCGGCGGCGCAGGTTGTACGGGCTCTGCGACTTGTCGAAGAACGAGTACATCCCCAACGTGTTCGCATGCCACACGTCGACGATCGCGTTCGCGACCGGCTTGCCGGCCAGATCGCGGACGATGCCGTGCATGATCAGCGTGCGGCCGTGATCGGTGCCGTCGTCGAGGCGTGCGCTGCCGGCCGACAGCGGCGCGCCGCCGACGTACAGCGGCCCTTCGATCGTGCGCGACGTGCCGGTCGCGATGCCCGCCGCGGCGTCGGCCGCGTCCATCCGCAGGTCGAGATAGTGCTCGAGGCCGATGCCGGCCGCGAGCAGCCCGGCCTCGCCGGCGGCACCAAGATCGTTCAGGTACGCGACGCCCGACCAGATTTCGTCCGGCGTGATGTCGAGGTCGTCGATCGCCTTGAACAGGTCGGTCAGCAGACGGTGGGCGATCTGCTTCGCGCGCGGCGAACCCTGGTCGTTGGTCAGGCCGGTGGCGATTTTCAGGAATTCCCGCACGTCGGCGGTGTCTGCGATCTGGGTGCTCATTTCGGTGCCTCCTGGTGGATGTGGGGCGGCGCGGTCTCTATGCGCCCGGTGCGTCTGGAAGTCGGGAAGTCAGGAACTCGGGAAAACGGGCCGGTGTCAGCGGTCGTCGTCATGCAGCGACGACGGGTGCCGGCACAGCGGCATCACGTCGATCCGCATATACGGGAACAGCGGCAGCGACATCAGGTAGTCGTGGAGCTGCGCGGGGCTGTCGACGTCGAAGATGCTGACGTTCGAGTACTGCCCGACGATGCGCCAGATGTGGCGCCACTCGCCGCTTTGCTGCAGTTCCTGGAAGCGCGCCTTCTCGTTGGCCTTCAACTTCGCGGCGACGTCGGCCGGCATGTCGAGCGGCAGCGAGACGTCCATGCGTACGTGGAAAAGCATCGGATCTCTCCTCTTTCCGGTCTGTGGGACCGTGAGTCAGTGGGACAAGCGGGTCAGTGGGTCAGTGGGTCAGTGGCTAGATGCGGCGACCGACACGCGGTTGCGGTCGCGGCGCAGCGCGTCGACGCGGTCTTCGTCGAGCGCGATGCCCAGGCCGGGCCCGGTCGGCAGGCGAAGCTCGAACGCGTCATAGCGCAGCGGCTCGGTCAGGATTTCCTCGGTCAGCAGCAGCGGGCCGAACAGCTCGGTGCCCCACTGCAGATTCGCGAACGTCGCGAACAGCTGGGCCGACGCGATCGTGCCGATCGCGCCTTCGAGCATCGTGCCGCCGTACAGCTCGATGCCGGCCGCATCGGCGATCGCGGCGACCTGCCCGGCCGCGACGAGCCCGCCGGACTGCTCGATCTTCACCGCGAACACGTCGGCGGCGCCGGCGCTCGCGAGTTCGAATGCGGTTTGCGGGCCCTGCAGCGATTCGTCGGCCATCACCGCGATCGGGAAGCGGCGCACGAGCCGCGCGAGCGAGCGGGCCGACGCGACCGGCTGCTCCGCGAGATCGCAGCCCGCGTCCGCGAGTGCCGCCAGGCCGCGCACCGCTTCGGTTTCGCTCCACGCCATGTTCACGTCGACGCGCACGCTCGCGCGCTCGCCGAGCGCGCGCTTGATCGCGGCGACGTGCGCGACGTCGGTCGCGAGCGGCCGGCCGCCGATCTTCAGCTTGAACACGTTGTGGCGGCGCAGCGCGAGCATCTGCTCGGCTTCGGCGATGTCGCGCGCGGTGTCGCCCGACGCGAGCGTCCATGCGATCGGCAGCGCATCGCGGCGGCGCCCGCCGAGCAGCTCGGACACCGGCAGGCCGGCGCGTTTGCCGAGCGCATCGAGCAGCGCAGTCTCGATCGCGCACTTCGCGAAGTGATTGCCGCGGACGAACTTGCCGATGCGCGCCATCAGTTCCTGCACGCGGTTCGCGTCGGCGCCGACGAGCTGCGGCGCGACATAGCGGTCGATCGTCAGCTTCATGCCTTCGGGGCTTTCGGCGCCGTAGGCCATCCCCGCGATCGTCGTGCCCTCGCCGAGCCCGACGATGCCGTCGGCGGTATGGATGCGTACGATCATCAGGGTCTGGCCTTGCATCGTGGCCATCGACAGGCGATGCGGGCGGATCGTCGGGATATCGAGCAGGAAGGTTTCCACGCGCTCGATGCGCGATCCGGCGGAGGCTGGGGTGGGGTGTGTGGTGTCCATGGCTTGCAGTCTATGAACGCGCCCTACCCCAATCCAACACTATTTCGGTCTCTCTTGATACCTTTATGGTATTTTGTGGCTGAAATGCCCGTTAATATCGCTTTGATGCGCTGCAAAATACCTTTATTTGCATGATAAACATGGGGTTTGCCCGATGGACCTGCGCCAGCTTCGCTACTTCGTCGCCGTTGCCAACGAGCGGAACGTCACGCGCGCGGCCGAGCTGCTGCACATCGCACAGCCGCCGCTGAGCCGGCAGATCCAGCAGCTCGAGGACGAGCTCGGCGTGCCGCTGCTGATCCGCTCGAGCCGGCCGTTGCGGCTCACCGACGCCGGGCGGTTGTTCTACGAGCAGGCGCTGCAGATTCTCGGGCGCGTCGAGCAGGCGAAGAACATGACGCGGCGCGTCGGCAAGGGCGAGCGCAGCGTGCTGTCGATCGGGTTCGTCGCGTCGACGCTGTACAGCGGCCTGCCGGTGCTCGTGCGGCGCCTGCGGCAGCACTGCCCGGACCTCGACGTGCAGCTGATCGAGATGTATTCGATTCAGCAGACGGAAGCGCTGAAGAACGGCCGCATCGACGTCGGCTTCGGCCGGCTGCGCGTCGCCGATCCGAGCGTCGAGCGGCTCGTGATGCGCGAGGAGCGGCTGATGGTCGCGTTCTCGCCGGACAATCCGCTCGCGGCCGCGTCGACGGCGTTGTCGATCGATGCGGTCGGCGATCAGCGCGTGATCATCTACCCGAAGGAGCCGCGCCCGAGCTATGCGGACCAGGTGCTGTCGCTGCTGCGCGATCACGGCGTCCATCCGCCGGAGATCACCGAGGTGCGCGAACTGCAGACCGCGCTCGGGCTCGTCGCCGCCGACGCGGGGGTCTGCGTCGTGCCGGGGTCCGCGCGGTTCATTCGGTCGGACGTCCTCTATCGGCCGCTGTCGGACGAATATGCGACGTCGCCGATCGTGCTCAGCCACCGGATCAACGATCAGTCGGAATACATCGAGCTCGTGAAGGCGCTGACGCTCGAGATGTATCGCGAGAATCCGCCGTGGCTCGATGCGACGACGACGCCGCCGCGCGCGAGCGCGCCGAGGTGACGCGCGGCGCGCACTGCGCGGCGGTCGCCATGTTCGGGGCGCTTAGATCGCTTGGTCGCTGAGTTCGCTCAAGTCGTCGCGACGAGAAACACCTCCCCGCTCGACAACCGCAGCCCGTCGGCCCGCCCGCTGAAATAGCGCGCGGAAAGATCGTCGCTCGACACGTGCCGGACGTCGCGCAAGCCCGCCTCGCGCGCGAACGCGAGCATGTCCTGAGGGCTGAAGAAGCTGAGAAACGGCGTGCCGGCCGCTCGCGCCCGCTCGTACACCATCCGGTGCTGCTCGCGCTCGGCCGGATCGATCAGATCGAGCGGCAGCAGGAACGTCATCGCGAGCGTCGAGCCGGGCGCGAGCGACGCGATCTGGCGCAGCGTCGCCGCGATCGCGTCGCGCGTCAGATACATCGACACGCCGGTCGACGCGACGACCGCCGGCCGCGCGGCATCGAAGCCCGCCGCGGCGATCCGCGTCCACCACGACGCGCCCGCCTCGAAGTCGACCGGCACGAGCCGCAGCCAGTCCGGCACGCCGTAGCCGGCATCGATCAGGCGCTGGCGCTTCCATGCCTGCGGGCCGGGCCGATCGACCTCGAAGATCCGCAGGCGCGACGCGACGTCCGACCGCCGCTGCGCGAACGTGTCGAGACCGGCGCCGAGAATCACGTACTGCGCAACGCCGCGTGCGGCCTGCTCGCAGGCCAGATCGTCGACGAAGCGCGCGCGGGCGACGATCGACGCGCGATAGGCGGCGGTGCCCTGCGGATGCATGTCCGGACGGTCGCGCCAGCCGGGCTCCGGCGCGACCAGCCGCAGGCCGATCTCATCGGCGAGCACGTGCGGCGGCGCATCGACTTCGACGTGCAGCGCGCGCCACAGCGCGACGCGCACCGCGGTGGAGTCCGGCGTAGGTGTCGGCTCGTGTTGCATCGGTGTCTCCTGGTCGTCGGTGAAGGTTGGTGAAAGTCAGTGCAGGCCGATGGAAGTCGGTGGAAGCCGGCGCAATCGTGTCGATTGCCGCACAATAGCCGCACTTTAGCAATCGCGGCGGCCGGCTCCAACCCGCTCGGCGCCCGTCTGCCCCCTGGAATAAACCGCCAGCCCCGAACGTTTCGTGTACGCATGCGCGCCGCTCGGCGCGAGCGGCCGCGCGTGCGTCGACAGGAGACGGAAATGAGTTCGACCAGGCTCGTGGCAGCCGCCTTCGCGGTGCTCGCGCTCGTGCTGGGCGCGGGGTGCGCGTCGTCGGGCGGTTCGGATATGTCGATGCATCCCGCCAGCCACACTGGCGGCAATGGCGGCAATGGAGGGGGCGGCGGCGGTGGAGGTGGCGGAGGCGGCGGTTATTGACGCGCAACGCCGGATCACGCGATTCCCGTCGACGGTGCGCACATGAACACGCGCCGCGATCGCGCGCCGGGATTCATGTCACGGTGCGGGCGCGTCGGCGGTCGCGATCGGCCGGCACGTCGTTCGGGCGCGAATCAGCTGATCGCCGACGAACACGTTGTCGAATTGGCAGCGCTGGCCGTTGAGGTCGACGACAAGCACCCCCTCCGAGCCGTCGCGCGGCCGGAGCCCGAACGTCAGCAGCGCGAGCACGATGCCGATCGTGATCGTCAGGTGGAACAGCCGGCGCCAGTCACGCCGGTCAGGCATCAGATTGGTATGCTTGCTCACGATCGCTTTCTCCACGTCGACGTGCCGCCGCGATGAATATTGTCCGTCGAACAATATTCACCGCGATATCGGCGCGCACATTCCCGCTCGACATGACGATTCGTCCCGATTGACAGCCGCCGGTAGATTTGACCGGCGGCGCGGAACCCAGTCCGGGCCCCTCGCCGCCGGGCGCTCAGCGCATCGCTTTCACGTCGTCGGCCTTCACGTCCGCCGCCTGCCCGCCCCACGTCGCGCGCAGGTAGTTCGACAACTGTGCGACGTCGTCGTCGCTGAGCTTGTGCGCGAAGCCCGGCATCGACTGCATGCTCTCGACGCCCGCGAACGGCTGCGCGTCGATCCCGTCGAGCACCGCGACCAGCAGGTTGCGCGGGTCGCTCTGCCGCAGCGTCGAGTTGCCGTTCATCGCGACCGCGACGTGCGGCTTGCCCTCGCCCGACAGCCCGTGGCAGCCCGCGCAGACGGCGATGTAGATCGAGCGCCCCGGGTCGAGCCGCGCGGCGTCGGCGGGCGGCGGCTTCACCGGCTGCGGCGCCGGCGGCGTGTCGCCGAGCAGATACACGGACAGCCCGCGCAGATCGTCCTTCGTCAGATACTGCGTGCTCAGGTGCACGACCGGGTACATCTCGCCGAACGCGGAGCCCTGCGGCGCGATACCGACGCCGAAGAACGTCTGCAGATCCTGGCCGGTCCAGCCGCGCGCGGCGAGCGCCGCCGGCGTGATCTCCGGCGCGGCGACGCGGCCGAGCGCGGCGCCCCCGAACGGCTTCGCGCCGTCGAGCTGGCCGGTGAAGGTGCGCGGCGTGTGGCATTCCGCGCAGTGGCCGAGCGCGTTCGCGAGATAGCGGCCGCGCTGCCAGTCGGCCGATTGCCCCGTCGACGCGTCCGGCAGGCTGTCCTTCAGGAAGAACAGATCCCAGAGCGCCATCCCGAAGCGCAGGTTGTACGGGAACTTCAGCTCGTTGGCCGGCGCGTCGGCCGCGACCGGCTTCACCGTCATCAGATACGCATACATCGCGTCGGTGTCGGTGCGCGTCAGTTGCCGGTACGACGTGTACGGCATCGACGGATACAGCCGCTTGCCGCGCGCGTCGCCGTCGTGCAGCGCGCGATAGAAGTCGTCGGCGCTCCAGTTGCCGATTCCGTGGTCCTTGTCCGGCGTGATGTTCGAGCCGTAGAACGTGCCGTACGGCGAATCGAGCTTCACGCCGCCCGCGAACGGCGCGCCGTCTTTCGCGGTATGGCACGCGGCGCAGTCGGCGGCCTTCACCAGATAGCGGCCGCGTGCGACGGCGTCGCCCGCCGGCGCGGCGGAGGCGGTGCTGCTCGACGATTCGCGGCTGCCGCATGCGGCGAGCGCGAGCGCGCAGGCCGCGACGAGCGCGTGGCGCGCGAGACGGGAAAAGCGCGGGGCGTGGGTGGGTGTCATGCGGCGTCCCTCACGAGTCCCGGCGTGTTCATCACGACGTCCTTCACCGCCTCGTAGTAGCGCACGTAGCCGGTGCAGCGGCAGATATGCGCGTCGAGCGCGTCGAGGATCGTCTGCTCGACGTCGGCCTTCGCGACCGGCTGGCGCTTCAGCCGCTCGATCAGCACGGTCGCCGCGTTCACGAAGCCCGGCGTGCAGTAGCCGCACTGGAAGCTGAAATGCTCGAGGAATTTCTGCTGGATCGGCGACAGCTCGACGACCTCGCCCGCGTCGTTGCGCTTCGCGTGGCCTTCGACCGTGCGAAGCGCGCGGCCGTTGAAGTAATGCGCGCCGGTGATGCAGGTGCGGATCTCCTCGCTCGTGCCGTCGGGCTGATCGAGGATCACGACGCACGCGTGGCAGATCCCCTGCCCGCAGCCGAGCCGCGAGCCGGTCAGGCCCGCGTACTCGTGCAGGAACTCGATCATCATCAGCCCTTCGGGCACCTGCATCGGGCCGACCGCCCGGCCGTTGATCGTGACCGACAGCGGCTTCGGGCGGTATGACATGAGCGGCCGCTCGGCGGCGGCCGGTGCGGGCGTGGGCTGCATAGCGGACTGTGAAGCCGGTTGCGCGGCGGATGCCGCCACGGCCGCGGCCGATGCATCGGCCACGCCCGATGCGGCATCGGACGAAGCGGTGGCGCCGGCAGCGGAAGCGGCGGCGGATTGGGCGGCCGTCATGCGAGCACCTCCTGGATTTTTTGCGGGGTCACCGGCAGGTCGGTGAAACGATGGCCGATCGCATGTGCGATGCCGTTCACGATCGCGCCGACGACCGGGATCATCACGACTTCGGCGACGCCCTTCGGCGGATCGGTTTCGGACAGCGGCGGCAGCACGTCGCCGGTCTGCGTCCAGACGGCGACGTCTGACGCGCGTGGCACGTGGTAGCGGTTGAAGTTCCACGTGCCGTTGCCGGGGCCGTCCTCGTACAGCGGCAGGTATTCGTGCAGCGCATGGCCGATGCCCATCGCGACGCCGCCCTGCAACTGACCGGACACGAGTTGCGGCGAGATCTGATTCCCGCACTCCATGATCGAGTGATGCTTGAGCAGCTCGACATTGCCGGTCGCCTCGTGGATCGCGAGCTCGACGAGCGTGCCGACCGCGGTGTAGTACGTGACCGCCGCGTTGTTGCGGCTCATCGGCGGGATGAACACGCGCTTGCGGTCGAGCACGCGGTAGCCGTTCGCGGTCGGCGGCAGCGTGCTGCGGATGGAGGCGACGGCGGCAGCCGGCGCGGCGGCCGACGCATTGGCTGAACCATCGGCCGGCTTGCCGCCGCCGTAGCGCAGCGACAGCCCGTCGATCGGCAGCCGCTCGACGCTATCGCCGATCTCGAACTCGGCGTCGGTCCACTGCCAGCGGTTGAACACGTGAACGACCGCGCCGGTCGGCAGCCCGAGCGCATGCGCCTGTTTCGCGAGCTGCTCGAACGTCAGCGGCTCGAGGCCGTCGGCGGTCAGCTTGCCGTCGATCCAGCGCGCGTCCTCGACCCGCACCGTATACGGCGCGGCCTGGCCGCCGCCGGGGCCGTGGGTCCAGATCGACATCGCCGCCGGCCAGAGCCCGTAGCGGAACACCGCGCGCGCGGCCTCGCGCGTGCTGTGCGTGAAGTAGAACGACGAGTTGGTCGCGCTCGACGGCGACGCGTAGTTCGGCGACCAGCGCGGGTTCGCGCTCAGCCGGTCCTGGTCGGCCTGCGGCATCGTGTACGGATCGCCGCTCGTCACGACCGGCAGGTCCGGCCACTCGGTCACTGCGACGCGCACGTCGGACGCGGGCTTGCCGAGCCATTTCGCGACCGCGATCGCCTGCGACGTCGACATTCCGGTGCCGATCTCGGCGCCGGTGTGATGCAGCGTGATCGCGCCGTTCTCGTCGAACTCGACCTTCGCGAACGACGCCTCGGCGCCGGTGCCGAAGTCCTTCTGCACGCACGCGAAGCCGACGCCGTAGCGCCGGCCCGGATGCTTCGCCTCGTATTCGGCCTTGCGCGTCGCGCGCTGCGTCCACAGCGGATGTTTGCGCGCATGCTCGAGCACCTCGTCGACGCGCTCGGCGCCGGCCGGCACCGCGCCCTGCGTGTTCTTCATCCCGGAGCGCAGCGCGTTCTTCAGACGAAACTCGATCGGATCGAGCTGAAGCTGCGCGGCGATCTCGTCGACGGCCATCTCCATCGCGGCCATGCTCTGCAGCGTGCCGTAGCCGCGCGCGGAGCCGGCATCGATCGCGCGCGTCGCGATCGCGACCGACGCGAGGTCGTTCTTCGGGAAGTAGTAGATCGACTGCGCGGCCGTCGCGCCGACCATCGCGACCGACGGCGAGAAATTGCAGCGCCCGCCGCCGTTCGCCTCGAAGTCGCCCTTGAACGACTGCAGCAGGCCGGTCTTGCGGTCGACCGCGATCCGGTAATGCATCTTGAACGCGTGCCGCTTCAGCGACGTCTGGAACTGCTCGTAGCGGTCGTTCGCGAAGCGCACCGGGCGGCCGTCGCCGTACATCGCCGCGACGAGCCCGTAGTACGGCACGTTGCAGTGATCCTTCGACCCGTAGCCGACGGTGTAGCACGGATGCAGGAAGATCCGCTTCACCGGCACGTGCGCCTTCGCGACCATCGCGGCCGCGTTCTCGGCGATCTCGAGCGGCGACTGCGTCGGCACGACCAGATGCAGCGTCTGCGTGCCGGCGTCGTACCAGCCGTTCGCGTTGTCGGGCTCGAGCGCGGACGTGTCGATCGACTGCGTGTTGTACTCGCGGTCGAACACGAGCCAGTCGGCATCCGGGTGATCGAGCTCGTCGGCGATCTTCGCCGCATGGAACATGCCCTGCTCGTCGAGCTTGCCGTGCTCGTTGCCGTCCGGCCAGACCGGCTGATGCTTGCGCATCATGCTCGGGAAGATCGGCGCGTCCTTCAGGCTCGAATAGACGTCGTCGTCATCAGGCGTCGCGCCGCCGACGCGCACGAAGCGGAACGTGCCCCACGGGTCGCGCTCGAGCGGGCCGGTGACGGCGCCGTAGCGGACCACGTCGTCGCGGAACTTCAGCACGTTCTTCGCGAAGCGAAAGCGCGCGAAGTCGTGATAGATCAGGATCGCGACCGCGTGGCCCAGATACGCGGGCGTCTTGCCGGCGGGCAGCAGCATGTCGTCGCCGTAGAACGCGGGAAACACGAGGCCGTCGCGCGCGAGATCGTCGGCGGTGACGACGCGGTCGGGCTTCAGGTCGTCGCCGAGCACCGACAGGTCGAAGCCGGTATAGAGCCGGTCCGCCTGCGTCGCGCGCAGGATCAGCGCATGCGCCTGCTGCTGCGGCCAGTGCGGCATGTCGGCCGCGCGGACGTCGCGCGCGAACACCTTCGAACCGGTGACTTTCGCGATGCCGTCGATGCGGAATTTGGGGGTGCCGGTCGCGTCGTCCCACTTGACCGGCGTCAGAAGCTTGTCTTCGAAGAGCGCCGCGAATGCGCGGCTGCCGAGGGGCGCGATGTATACGGCCACGCCGGCCAGCATGCTGGCTTTCAGAAAACCCCGCCGTGACAGGCCGTGGTTTTTCATTGGGGGATCCTCCTGGTGCGTGTGCGACTCACGGACGCGAGGAACGCGAGCGCGGCTCGCATCGCCCGGAGCGGCGCGCATTCTGGCATCTTTCTTGCGCTGATGCCCATAGCGTTTTTCACATGCAAGACTTATCACAGCACTTATAAGCGCGTCGCGTGGGCCTGCCCGGCACGCCGCGTCTCGTCGGACATAATATTGACTTTTCGTGATATTGTGGCGCGAATTATTCCCACCATTCGCTCGCGCCCGGGCAGCGCGGGCGTCATCGCCAGCATTCGCGTCATCGCGTCGAGGTCATCGATCATGGCAGTCAGGGCATCTCTCCTGCACTCCGTCATCGCCACTCCCCCATCCGGCAACCATCGTGTGACGGACGCGATGCGTCGTCCGATGCTGTCCACGCTGTTCGACGACATCCGTCCGATGTTCCTGTCCGGCCTCGCGAGCGGCTTCGTCGCCGCCGTCGCGCTGCTGCGCATTCATCAGACCTGGGCGCTCGTCTGGCTCGTCGTCGATCTGTGCCTGCTCGCGGCGCGGGTCGGCATCGCGCGCGCGTACGTCGCTCACCGCGATGCCGGCGACGCCAGCGAGGATCCCGCGCAGACGTGGGCGATGCGCTACGCGCCAGTGTCGCTCGCGGCGTGCCTGCTGCTCGGCCTCGGCGCGATGGGCTGCGTCGCGTCCCCGGACGTCGAGCTCGGCACGCTGTCGGTGATGGTCGCGGGCGGCGTGTTCGGCGGGATCGCGTCGCGCAACGCGGCGCTGCCCCGCCTCGCGCTGTCGCAGATCACGCTCGGCACGCTGCCGATCGGCGTCGGCGCGCTGCTGTGCATGCGTCCCGGCGCGTGGATCCTGCTGCCGCCGCTCGCGATCTATCTCGCCGCGATGCGCACGGTCGTCCAGCGCCACTACCGCGTGCTCGTCGCGCTGATGGCGACGCGGCAGCGCAACGCGGAGCTCGCCGCGCGCTTCGACGCCGCGCTGACCCACATGCCGCACGGCCTTTTGATGATCGACGCCCAGCAGCGCGTGATCGTCGCGAACCCGCGCACCGCGCAGCTTTTCGGCTCCGGGCAGGGCATCGCGTTCGGCACGCCGTTCGCGGATCTCGTCGCGACGCTCGGCGCGGACCGCGTGGCCGAACCGGGCGCGACCGATCTCCGGACGCGCTGCGGCGCGTGGCTCGGCCGCGAGCCGGCGCCGCTCGAGATCACGCTCGCCGACGGCCGCCAGCTCGAGCTGACCCGCCATCAGGTGCCCGACGGCAGCGCGGTGATCATCGTCGAGGACGTGACCGCGCGCCGGCGTGCCGAGCGCGACATCCGTCATCTCGCGCGGCACGACGCGCTGACCGGGCTGCCGAACCGGCATACGCTGCACGCGGAACTCAAGCGGCTGCTCGCGCGGCGCGCAAAGCGCCGCGGCGGCGCGCTCGCGGTGATGTATCTGGATCTCGACGGCTTCAAGCCGATCAACGACACGTTCGGCCATCATGCGGGCGACGACGTGCTCACGCAGGTCGCCGTGCGCCTCGCGAAGACGCTGCAGCACGGCGAGCTCGCGGCGCGCGTCGGCGGCGACGAGTTCGTGGTCGTCGTCGAGGAGACGACCGCGGCAACCTGCGCACAGCTCGCCGCGCAGATCATCGGGCAGATTTCGGCGCCGTACGCGCTGCCGATCGGCACGACGGCCGAGCTCGGCGTCAGCATCGGGATCGCGCTCGACGGCGGCGTCGAGACGCCCGACGATCTGCTGAAGCAGGCCGACCGCGCGCTGTACGACGCGAAGTCGTCCGGCAAGGGCGTCTATCGCTTCTATGCCGCGCCACGTGCGTCGACCGGCGGCGTCACGTTACATGTTCCGTAACATCGCGGCAAAATTTGCGTGATGTTACGTCGAGGACACCGGCAAAAACGACACGCGGCCGGTGATTCAAGCCCTGGCACTCTTATTGCTGCTCCCTGGGAAAACGCAGTGCCAGGGAGCGCAACATGGACATTCTCGAAGTTTTCAGCCCGGGTCGCCTCGGCGATCGCGTGAACGTGATCGACGGCGCATCGCTGATCCGCCGACTGAAGTCCGACCGCCCCACCGCGCCGATGGGCGCGGCGCGCGTCTCGAATCCGCCGCTGACGCTGTACGGCGCGTACCGTCAGGGCGTGGCCGACTACACGACGAATCGCGCGAATCCGTACAGCGCGGGCAGCCGTCTGTGGGCGGTCTGGGAAGAAGGACGTATCGAGGCTGAAACGCGGTACGTGTAACCCTGAGACGACGCTCGCCCGCGCGCAATCTCGCGCCGGCGGGCGATTCGCCGGCCGGCCGCCGCGCCGGTGCGATACAGCGCTGAAACATCGCCGGCCGCGTTTCGATCCGCCGCATGTGCGCCGATCGTTGCCGTCGCGGTTTCCCGATAAGATGACCGCGTGCCCGTTCGAAGCGCCCGCGATCATGACCGCCACGCCCCCCCAAGTCCGCAATCCGATCCACTGCGAAATCGATCTCGACGCCGACGGCAAGCACGCGGGTTATCTGCGGCTGCCGTATTCGGTGCACCGGTCCGCGTACGGCTGGCTGCCGATTCCGATCGCGTCGATCCGCCACGGCGACGGCCCGGTCGCGCTCGTGATGGCCGGCAACCACGGCGACGAGTACGAAGGCCAGATCATCGTGTCGCAGCTGATCCGCGAGATCGAGCCCGACATGGTCGACGGGCAACTGATCCTGCTGCCGATGGCGAACTTTCCGGCGGCCGACGCGGGCCTGCGCGTGTCGCCGCTCGACGGCGGCAACCTGAACCGCAGCTTCCCCGGCGATCCGGCCGGCTCGCCGACCGCGACGATCGCGCATTTCATCGAGCACGCGCTGCTGTCGCGCGCGCAGTATCTGGTCGATCTGCATTCGGGCGGCAGCTCGCTGCTCTATCGCGGCGGCAACATGCTCGCGATCGATCCGCTCGACGCCGACGAAGCCGCGCGCCTCAACGCGCTGCTCGTCGCATTCGGGTTGCCGAATGCGCTGCTGCATGCGCCGAACCCCGTGCATTCGGCGTCGGCCGCGCGCCGCCAGCGTGCGATCTCGATCGTCACCGAGCTCGGCGGCGCCGGGATGGCCGACCCGTCGCTGATCCGTCTCGGCCGCCACGGATTGCTGCACTACCTCGGCTTCATCGGGCTGCTGCGCGGCCCGCTCGTGCCGAACGCGCCGCCGGGGCTCACGCGCTTCATGCGTGTCGACGGCGATCGTCATTTCGTCTACGCCTACGAGCGCGGCCTGTACGAGCCGCTCGTCGAGCTCGGCGATCAGGTGCGCGCCGGACAGCCGGCCGCGCGGATCCACTTCCCCGACACGCCGCTGCGCGAGCCGGCACTGTGCCGCTTCATCGGCGACGGCGAAGTCGTCTGCAAGCGCGTGCCCGCGCAGGTGCAGCGCGGCGACTGCCTGTTCCAGCTCGCGGAGCCGACCGCGCCGCCGGCGTGAGCCGTTCATCCCTGGGGTAAAGAAAATCGCCGGCGATCCGTTAATGCGGGCACGACACGTGTATTCGTCCGCCCGTTTCCCCAATCGGCCATCGCCCTCGCGCAAAAGGATCCCCGTGAAATTCGCCAGAGTGTCCATCAAAACCAAACTGCTCGGCGGCTTCGGCGTGCTCGCCATGCTCGTGCTGCTCGTGTCCGGCATGGCGCTGAAGTCGCTGTCCGATGCGAACGACCAGTTCTCCCATTATCTGAACGGCATCCGTGCGCGCACGGCCGTGGTCGAGCAGATCCGCACCGCGGTCGACCGTCGTGCGATCGCCGCGCGCAACCTCGTGCTCGTCGACACGCCGGCCGATGTCGACGTCGAACTCGGCGAGGTGCGTCGCGCGCATCAGGACGTCCAGGAGAATCTCGCGAAGCTGAAGGACATGATCGCGAAGGCCGACGACGCGACCGACCGCGCCCGCGCGCTCGTGGCCGACATCGCCAGCATCGAGGAGCGCTACGGGCCGGTCGCGCTCAACATCGTCGAACTCGCGCGCACCGGCAAGCACGAGGCCGCGATTGCCGATATCAACATGAACTGCCGCCCGCTGCTCGCGCAACTCGTGCGCGCGACCCAGGCCTATACGACGTACACGCACGAACGCGAGATCACGATCGCGCAGCAGTTCGCCGATCGCTACACGACCGCGCGCGACGTGCTGATCGGAATCAGCGCATTCGCGATCCTGCTCGCGGTTGTCGGCGGGATGTGGCTCACGCGGGCGATCACGGCGCCGCTCGGCACAGCGGTCGACGTTGCGCGCACGGTCGCCGAAGGCGATCTCGGCAGCCGCATCGACGTGCGCGGCAACGACGAGACGCGCGACCTGCTCGAAGCACTCGACGCGATGAACGCGAAGCTCATCGACATCGTCGGCCGCGTGCGCGATTCGTCGGGCAGCATCGCGACCGCGGTCGGCGAGATCGCGTCGGGCAACATCGACCTGAGCCAGCGCACCGAGGAGCAGGCGGCGTCGCTGCAGGAAACGGCCGCGACGATGGAGGAATTCACGTCGACCGTGCGCCTGAATGCGGAAAACGCGCAGCAGGCGAGCTCGCTCGCCGCGAACGCGTCGGACGTCGCGCTGCGCGGCAGCGACGTGGTCGGCCGCGTCGTCGACACGATGACCGAGATCGGCCATCGCTCCGCGAAGATCGCGGACATCACCGGTATCATCGAAGGGATCGCGTTCCAGACGAACATCCTCGCGCTGAATGCGGCCGTCGAAGCGGCGCGCGCGGGCGAACAGGGCCGCGGCTTCGCGGTCGTCGCGAGCGAGGTGCGCAGCCTCGCGCAGCGCTCGTCGACCGCCGCGAAGGAGATCAAGGAGCTGATCACCGCGTCCGTGCAGACGATTCGCGACGGCTCGACGCTCGCAGGTGAAGCCGGCAAGACGATGGCCGAAGTCACGCAGGCGGTCGCGCGCGTGACCGACATCATGGGCGAGATCGCGGCCGCGTCGGCCGAGCAGAGCCGCGGCATCGACCAGGTCAACCTGACGATCACGCAGATGGATCAGACGACTCAGCAGAACGCGGCGCTCGTCGAGCAGGCCGCGGCTGCGTCGAAATCGCTCGAGGCGCAGGGGCGCGAACTCGGCGAAACGGTCGCGGCGTTCCGGATGCCGGGCGGCGCGCGGGCGCGCAATCACGCACATGACGCCGTGGCAAACGGCGCGCCGGGCTGGCAGCCAGCCATCGCGTAACGGCGCGTCGCGCGCCGCCTGAACGGGCCCGCCGCATCATCGCGGCGGGCTTTTTTTCTTATTTTTTTTGTGCGATGTGAGATAAATACCCGCGAAATCACGGCGAAATGCGGACTTTTAAAACCGACGAATGCCGAGTATCCTGAAAAAACACTTATCAGGAGAACGGGTGAGTCGTCTCGTCATCGTCTCGAATCGTATTGCCGATCCTCGCAAGGCCGCGGCCGGCGGGCTTGCCGTGGCGGTCAAGGACAGCCTGCAGGAAACGGGCGGCGTATGGTTCGGCTGGAGCGGCAAGCTGCGCGACGCAGGCAACGACGCGACCCATCGCGGCGACGGCGTGCAGGTGCAGACGGTCGGCGGCATCCAGCTCGCGACGATCGATCTCGACCCGCGCGACTACGACGCGTACTACCTCGGCTACTCGAACAACGTGCTGTGGCCGGTGTTCCACTACCGCCTCGATCTCGCGCAGTTCGACCGCCGTTTCGCGGACGGTTATCGCCGCGTGAACCAGCTGTTCGCGCGCAAACTGTACCCGCTGCTACGGCCCGACGACATCGTCTGGGTCCACGACTATCAGCTGATTCCGCTCGCGGCCGAGTTGCGTGCGATGGGCTGCACGAATCCGATCGGCTTCTTCCTGCACATTCCGATGCCGCCGCTGCCGATCATGGCGGCGATCCCGGAACACGAATGGCTGATGCGCTCGCTGTTCGCGTACGACCTCGTTGGCTTCCAGACCGAAGCGGACCTGCTGCACTTCGAGCAGTACGTCGAAGCGGAGGCCGGCGCCGCGCGTCTGCCGAACGGCCGGCTGCGCGCGTTCGGACGCACGCTGTCGGCAGGCGCGTTCCCGATCGGCATCAACGTCGACGAATTCGCGGCGCTTGCCGGCGATCGCGACGGCATCGCGATGTTCGATCGGATGCGCGACGAGTATTCGCGGCGTCAACTGCTCGTCGGCGTCGATCGGCTCGACTACACGAAAGGGTTGCCGCAGCGCGTGCATGCATTTCGCGAGTTGCTCGAACGATATCCGGAGAACCGCAGCCGCGCGACGCTGATCCAGATCGCCGCGCCGAGCCGCGAGAACCTCGGTGCGTATGACGACCTGCGGCGCGAGATGGACAGCCTGTGCGGCGCGATCAACGGCGATTACGGCGAGCTCGAATGGATGCCGATGCGCTATATCCACCGCACGGTCGCGCGCAAGCGGCTGCCGGGGCTCTATCGCGCGAGCCGCGTCGCGCTCGTCACGCCGCTGCGCGACGGGATGAATCTCGTGGCCAAGGAGTTTCTCGCCGCGCAGGACGAAACGGATCCGGGCGTGCTCGTGCTGTCGCGCTTCGCGGGCGCGGCCGAGCAGATGAAGGAGGCGCTGCTCGTGAATCCGTACGACACGCAGGGCACCGCGCAGGCGATCCAGCGTGCGCTCGCGATGCCGCTCGACGAGCGCCGGCAGCGTTACACGGCGCTAATGGCGACGATCCGCAAGTACGACGTGCACTGGTGGCGCACGCGTTTTCTCGATGCGCTCGCCGACGCGTCGGAGGCGGCCGTCGCGCAGCCGTGAAGCGCGCCGCGCGGCCGGGGCTCGCGCCCCGCCGCGCGCGCTTGCCGTCACGCGCCGAGGCGGCTTTCGATCTTCGCCATCGTATCGGTCAGCGCGGCGGGCAGCCGCTCTTTCAGCTTGTCGAACAGCTGCGCATGCAGCGCGAGCTCTTCGCGCCACGCGCCGACGTCCATCGACGTGACCGCGTCGAACTGCTCGGGCGTGAAGCCGAGGCCTTCCCAGTGCAGGTCGTCGTAGCGCGGCGACACGCCGAACGCGTTCTCGACGCCGCCGCCCTGCCCTTCGAGACGGTCGAGCATCCACTTCATCACGCGCATGTTCTCGCCGAAGCCCGGCCACACGAACTTGCCGTTCTCGTCCTTGCGGAACCAGTTCACGCAATAGATCTTCGGCTGGCGCGCACCGCTTGCCGCGAGCTGCTCGCCCATCGCGAGCCAGTGGGCGAAGTAGTCGCTCATGTTGTAGCCGCAGAACGGCAGCATCGCGAACGGGTCGCGCCGCACGACGCCCTGCTGGCCGACCGCGGCCGCGGTCGTCTCCGAGCCCATCGTCGCGGCCATGTACACGCCTTCGACCCAGTCGCGCGCTTCGGTCACGAGCGGCACCGTCGTCGAGCGGCGGCCGCCGAAGATGAACGCGTCGATCGGCACGCCGGCCGGGTTTTCCCAGTCGCCGTCGATCGACGGGCACTGCGAGGCCGGCGCGGTGAAGCGCGAGTTCGGATGCGCGGCCTTGCGGCCGGTTTCCTTGCCGATCTCGAGCGTCCATGCGTTGCCCTGCCAGTCGGTCAGCTTCGCGGGCGGCGTGTCGGTCAGCCCTTCCCACCAGACGTCGCCGTCCTCGGTCAGCGCGACGTTCGTGAAGATCACGTTCTCCTTCAGCGACGCGATCGCGTTCGGGTTCGTCTTCTCGCCGGTGCCCGGCGCGACGCCGAAGAAGCCGGCTTCCGGATTGATCGCGTACAGGCGTCCGTCGCGGCCCGGCTTCAGCCAGGCGATGTCGTCGCCGATCGTCGTGACCTTCCAGCCTTCGAAGCCCTTCGGCGGAATCAGCATCGCGAAATTCGTCTTCCCGCACGCGGACGGGAACGCCGCCGCGACGTGATACTTCTTGCCCGCCGGCGACGTGACGCCGAGGATCAACATATGCTCGGCGAGCCAGCCCTGGTCGCGGCCCATCGTCGACGCGATGCGCAGCGCGAAGCATTTCTTGCCGAGCAGCGCGTTGCCGCCGTAGCCGGAGCCGAAGCTCCAGATCTCGCGCGTTTCCGGGAAATGCACGATGTACTTCACCGGATTGCATGGCCAGCGCACATCCGGCTGGCCCGCCTCGAGCGGATGGCCGACGCTGTGCACGCACGGCACGAATTCGCCGTCGGTGCCGAGCACGTCGTACACGTCGCGGCCCATCCGCGTCATGATCCGCATGTTCACCGCGACGTACGGGCTGTCCGACAGTTCGACGCCGATATGCGCGATCGGCGAGCCGAGCGGGCCCATCGAGAACGGCACGACATACAGCGTGCGGCCGCGCATCGAGCCGCGGAACAGGCCTTCGAGCGTCGTGCGCATCTCCGCGGGATCGACCCAGTTGTTGGTCGGGCCGGCGTCGTCGCGCGTGTTGCTGCAGATGAACGTGCGGTCCTCGACGCGCGCGACGTCGGACGGATCGGATTGTGCGAGATACGAATTGGGACGCTTCACGGGATCGAGCCGCGTGAGCGTGCCCTGATCGACCATCGCCTGACACAGTGCGTCGTACTCGGCCTGGGAGCCGTCGCACCAGACGACGCGGGCCGGCTCGGTCAGCTCGGCGATGCGCGTGACCCATTCGATCAGCCGCGCATTTTTGACGTAAGCGGGCGGTGCGATCTGCAGGCCGTGTGCGACCTCGGCCATCGTGTTTTGCGACATGAGCGTGTCTCCGGAACTAGGGGATCAGAATCGGGGAAACGGGCGTGACCCGTCGAATGAAAGAAGCGGGAGGCATGCGGACGGGATGCAGGCGGCATCGGTGGCGCGCACGACGGGGCGCGCGAGACGGTCTCGTGTCGGAGCCGTGATGCGGACTGAAGGAGGGATGATCTCGTTTGAGGGCGCGAACGCGAGTTTCGCCATGCATGCAACCTGCCGTACACCTATATGCCGGGCAGCATACCACCCCGAAAATATCGGCGACGTTGCGATGCAACATGCTTAGTGCGCAAAAAATCCCCATTCCGGTGCGCGATTTTTGCTCGAAAGACAACTGCCGCGCCGCGTGGCGACCGCCTCAAAGGACCGCCCGGCAAGGGTTTCGGACGGGCCGTCCGCATCGCGGACAGCGCGACTGCACGACAAGCGCGTCGCGCGATCTCGCACAATCGCCGTCCGGCTAGTGCTGCAAACCCTGACGCACCTTTTCAAGTCCGAAGCGTGAACCGGGCGCGTCAGCCCGCGCCGCGCGCCTGCGCGAGCGCGGCGAGATTGCCTTCGCCGAAGCCGTGATGGCCGCGGCGCTGCACGATCTCGAAGAAGATTTCGCCGGGACGGCGCTTCACGAAAGTCTGGAAAAACAGCTGCGGCACGCCGTCGTCGCCGATCTCGCCGTCGATCAGCACCGCGCGCCGGCGCAGCGCGTCGAGATCGACGCCATGGCCGGGCAGCCGTGTGTCGACCTGCTCGTAATAGCGCGGCGGCGGCTCGATGAATTCGACGCCGTTCGCGCGCAGCGCGTCGACGCACGACAGGATGTCGTCGGTCGCGAGCGCGACGTGCTGCACGCCCTCGCCCGGATGGTCGGGCAGGTACGCGTGCATCAGCTCGGTGCGCCGCGTGCCCTCCTCGTACACCGGAATCCGCACCGCGCCGTCCGGCGACACCATCACGCGCGATTCCTCGGACACGTGCCAGTGCGCGTCGATCTCGTGGATTTCGCGGAAATGCAGCAGATCGCGGTAGAAATCGAGCCATTCCTGCATCCGGCCCGAGCCGACCGTCTGCGTGAAGTGGTCGACGAGCGTCAGGCCCGCGCCGGCGTTGTCGAGGTCGGTGTGCGCGGTCGCGACGTCGATCGGACGGAAGTCGATGTCGAAGATCGAGATATCGCCGACACCGCCGCGCTGGCCGTCGCGCCCGCGCCAACGGTCGACGAAGTACAGGTGCGAATCGCCGATCCCCTGGATCGCCGGAATCCGCAACTCGCCGACGCCGACCTTCTCGCCCTCGAACGCCCATGCGCCGAGCGCGATCGCGCGCTCGAACGCGCGCCGCGCGTTCGCGACGCGGATGCCGATCGCGCAGACGCCCATCCCGTATTCCTCCGCATAGCGCGCGGCGAACGAATCCGGCTCCGCGTTGATCAGGAAATTCATGCCGCCCTGCCGATACAACGTGACGGCCTTGCTGACGTGCCGCGCGATCGCCTTGAAGCCGAGCTGCTCGAAGCGCTGCGCGAGCGCCTCCGGCACCGGCGCGGCGAACTCGACGAATTCGAGGCCGGCCATCCCGAGCGGATTGATGGCAGGGTTGGCAGGCGAATTGGCGGCCGGATTCTCAGCCGGATTCGCAGCCGGATTCGCAGCCGAATTCGCAGCCGAATTGGCGGCCGAATGGGTAGCCGGATCCGCGGCGGGCGGCGTATCGCTGGACGGGGGGGACGTGTTGCCGTGCATTCCTGTAGTCTCCGGACGAGCGGGGTCGATTCTCCTGCGCGCGCGGCGGGCTGTCGAGCCCATACCGCGACGTTTTCGAGATTTTAACCAAATCGTTCAGACCGCACATCCCGGCCGAACGGCCAACGCCGGCGCGGCGCCCGGTGCTGCCCCGATCTGCGGGCGATCATCGCACGAACCGAACTTCTCCGCCGGTGCGCCACCGATGGCATCATATGGGCCTACGTCAAGCCAACGATACGTCCCCATATCATGTCGAATCTCATCGTCCACGGCGGCACGCCGCTGCGCGGCGACATCCAGCCGTCCGCCAACAAGAACGCCGTCCTGCCGATCCTCTGCGCAACGCTCTTGACCGATCAGCCGCTGCGGCTCGTCGGCGTGCCCGACATCACCGACGTCCGCAAGATCCTCGACATTTTCCGCACGCTCGGCAGCGACGTGTCGATCGACTTCGCGACCGGCATCCTCGATCTCCACCACCGCGCGACGCAATTCGACCCCGCGGTGCATCGGCTGCCCGAAGCGATGCGCTCGTCGATCATGCTGATCCCGCCGCTGCTCGCGCGCTTCGGCGTCGCGCGCCTCGAGAACGACGTGAAGGGCTGCACGCTCGGCGTGCGCGAGATCGATCCGCACGTCGAGGTGTTCGAGCGCTTCGGCGCGCACATCGAGCGCACGCCCGATTCGCTGATCGTGCGCGCCGACGGCCCGCTCACCTCGAACGATCACTGGTTCGACTACGCGTCCGTCACGACGACCGAGAACTTCGTGCTCTGCGCAACCTCGGCCGCCGGTACGTCGACGCTGATGAACGCCGCGTCGGAGCCGCACGTGCAGGAGTTCTGCGAATTCCTCGCGATGCTCGGCGTCGCGATCGACGGGATCGGCACGTCGCGAATCCGCGTGTCGGGCGGACGCGCGCTCGGCGGCGGCGAGTTCCGCTTCGCGGAGGATTTCCACGAGATCGCGACGTTCCTCGCGCTCGGCGCGATCACCGGCGGCGACATCGCGGTGCGCAACTCGGCGCCCGAGCAGTTTCCGCTGATCGACCGCACGTTCGCGAAGTTCGGCGTGCACGTCACGCACCGCGACGGCTGGTCGCGCGCCGAGCGCGACGGCCCGCTGCGCGTGCGGCGGCCGTTCACGCAGAACATCCTGACGAAGGTCGAGGCCGCGCCGTGGCCGTATCTGCCCGTCGATCTGCTGCCGATCTTCATCGCGCTCGGCGTGCGCGCCGAAGGCAGCGCGATGTTCTGGAACAAGGTCTACGACGGCGCGCTCGGCTGGTCCGGCGAGCTGTCGAAGTTCGGCGCGCACGTGCTGCTGTCCGATCCGCACCGGCTGATCACGTTCGGTGGGCTGAAGCTCACGCCCGCGCGCGTCGAGAGCCCGTACATCATCCGCGTCGCGATCGCGCTGCTGATGGTCGCCGCGAGCATCGAAGGCCGCTCCGAGATCATGAACGCGCTGCCGATCCGCCGCGCGCATCCGCACTTCGTCGAGAACCTGCGCTCGGTCGGCGCGAACGTGGAGTGGACCAGCAGCGAGTGACGCGCGCGAATTTGCGCGATAATCGCCCACTGATGAGCGAACGACGCACGACTCGAGGAGCGCCCGCGATGACGAAGGCCGGACTGGACAAGCGAGACTGGATCGCCGGCCTCGAGAAGGGCCTGATGATCCTCGAGGCGTTCGACGCGCAGCACGCGCGGATGACGCCGACGCAGGCCGCCGCCCGCACCGGCCTCACGCGCACCGCCGCGCGGCGCTATCTGCTGACGCTCGAATCGCTCGGCTACGTGTACACCGACGGCAAGCTGTACGGCCTGACGCCGCGCGTGCTGCGGGTCGGCTGGTCGTACTTCGATTCGGCGCGGCTGCCGCGCACGGTCCAGCCTTATCTGCAGCAGTTGAGCGCGACGCTGAACGAATCCGCGTACGTGAGCGTGCTCGACGGCTGGGAGCTCGTGTTCATTGCGCGCAACGGCGTGTCGCGCGTGATGACGACCGGCTTCGTGCTCGGCGCGCGCGTGCCGGCGCCGCTGACGTCGCCGGGGATCGTGCTGCTCGCGCATCAGCCCGACCGCGACGCGGTGCGCGCGTGGATCGAAACGGCCGAGCTGCCGCCGTTCACGCCGCACACGATGACGAACAAGGCGCGGCTGATCGAGCGGATCGACGAGGCGCGTATCGAAGGCTATGCGGCGATCGAGCAGCAGTTGCAGATCGGCGTGCGCGGGATCGCGGTGCCGCTGAAGAACCGTCACGGCGAGGTGGTCGCGGCGCTCAGCACGAACATGCCGATCGGCGTCGAAACCACGGAAGCCGCCGTGCGGCGGGTGCTGCCGCATCTGCAGGAAACCGCGCTCGCGATGCTCAACGTGCTTTGACCGCGCTCGCCCGCGGCGTGGCGAAGCGCGTGCGGTTCAGGGCCGCTGAAAAAGCACGGACGGTACGATCACGCCAAGTGGACGAGCGTTTCCCAAGTCATGTGGGTGTGATGGGCCGCGATGGATCGGTCATCTGCGTGAACGGCGATCGCCATCAGCCATCGGTGATCCGTCGGCATATCCCGAACTTGCCAATCCTCTGCGCGGTCAATTCCGGGAACCGGCTCGAGCAACCGCACGCAGCCTTCGCTACCTAGGTCGACGTGGGGGAGCGGCATTGAGAGGCCCAGACCCACCGCTTTCGCAAACGATTCCTTTCTGACCCAGAGCCGCAGCAATGCTTCCCTCTGCTCGCATTGCCCCACGGCCCGCAGGGCCGCTGCCTCGCTGGCGGAACAGATCAATGGTGCGATGTCGGTCTCGAGAGGTCTGTGCCGGCATTCGACGTCTATGCCAACCGCGCTGTCGAGCGCGGCAACGGCGCCGACAAACCCGCGGGTATGGGTGATGCCACACTCGGCCCGGCCATCGGGTACACGGTTCACGATGACAGGCTTGCCGAGCCTGGCCGACTCGAATCGCCAAAGGTTCGCCGGCACGTCAAAGCAACGGGCAAGCAGAAGCCGGCGGAGCACATGGGCCCAGACGTAGTCTCTCCGGTCCAGCTCGCTCACGTACGCATCGGCCCGCTCATGCTCCCACGGGGTAAGAATCCGCGAGTGCGCATGCGTCGCCCATTCGGGAATGTCGGTCGTCTCCAGACTCCAGACGTGCACTTCGGCCGCGCTTGTCGACGCCATCGGCAAATCCTCGTGCTCGTTCACGGGCTCAGCATGGGGCACTCATCATCTCCATGCTCGAAGTCCGGCCGCGGCCCGGCGCCGAGCCGGCCGGCCCGACTGGCAGGCAGCATGGCACCACCCTTCCCGAGAGCGTGCGCTCGATGCGCTGCGTCACGAGACCGAACAGCCGTTCGGTCAACCGTGAATCGACGATGTCCAGCGGAGGCCCATCGGCGACAATCCTGCCGCGATGCATGGCCAGCAGGCGGTCGGCGTACTGACTGGCCTGATTGAGGTCGTGCAAGACCATCACGATGGTCAATCGGCGCGTGCGCTGCAGTTCGGACAGTAGCGCCAGCAACTCCGCCTGATGGCCCATATCCAGATAGGTGGTGGGCTCGTCGAGCAGAACGATGTCGGACTCCTGCGCCAGGATCATCGCAATCCATGCCCTTTGCCGCTCACCGCCGGAGAGCAGGCTGACGTCGCGGTCGTGCAGATGGCCGACTCCTGCGGCATCCATCGCCCATTCGATGACATCGCGGTCGCGGGCGGACTGCCGGGCGAAGAAGCCCTGATGGGGATACCGGCCGTGGGCGATCAACTGCCGGACACCGATGCCGTCCGGCGTGGATGGAGATTGCGGCAGGAACGCCAGTCGCCGGGCCAGGCTTTTCGGCGCCCAGGACGCCAACGGTTGCCCGTCCAGTCCGACCTCGCCGGCGGCTGGCTTGATGAGCCCCGCAAGGGCGCGGAGAAGCGTCGACTTGCCACAGCCGTTGGGACCGATCAGGCAAACGGTGCTGTTTCGCTCCAGCCGCAGGTCCGGCACATGGACGACGTCACGCGCCCCGTAGCTCAGCCGCAGCTCGCGAGCAACCAAAGTCATACCGGAAGCCTCCTCTGGCGATGCAGTAGCAGCAGGAATAATGGAATGCCGAGCAAAGTGGTCAGCGCGCCGACTGGAATGTCCAACGGGCTGATCATGGTTCGCGCGACGAGATCCGCGCACAGCATCAGAATGCTGCCGACCAGCATGTTGACGACGACCAGCCGGCGCGAATCGGTTCCGATCAGCAGGCGGGAAAGGTGCGGTGTCACCAGCCCCACGAATCCGACCGGGCCGGCGACGGCGACCGCGCTGGCGGCGAGAATGACCGCCACCGCAATGGCGGCGCCCCTCCAGTGCCATCCACGCATGCCGAGGCTGGCCGCGACCGTGTCGTCCAGGCGCAGCAGCGCCAGCGGCCGAAGCAGCAGCAACGTGCCGGCGAGCCCCGCCACGCACCACGGCCAGAGCACCTGCAAGTGCAGGAAGTCGCGGCCATACAGGCTGCCTGCCAGCCAGATCAGCGCGATCTCGGTACGTGCGCCGCCCCAGGCGACGATGGTCCACATCACCAACGCATTGAGCACGGAGCCGACGGCAATGCCGTTGAGCGCGAGGCGGATCGGGCAAAGCCGGGCTCGCATCGACATGCCGAGCACCATGCCGGCGGCCAGCAGACCGCCGCATAACGCGACAGCCGGCAGCCAGACCATCATCGATGGCGGGTTGCCGCCGATCAACGAATCCTCGCTGGCCAGGTCGGTCAGCAGCAGGACGGCGATGACAGCGAGCCCGGCGCCGCTGGATATGCCGATGACGCCCGGATCGGCGAGCGGGTTGCGCATCGCGGCCTGCAGGATGAGGCCGGCCGTGGCGAACTGCAGCCCGACCAGCGCGGCCAGCAAGGTCCGCGGAAGTCGCAGATGCCAGACCAGCGCGCCTTCCAATGACGCGTGCCGGCCGGCGATCAGGCCATCGAGAACAGCGCGAGGAGACAGCGAGACGGCCCCCCAGAAAAGCGAAGCCAGAACCAGCACCACCAGCGCGGCGACCAGCAGCACGAGCATCACCGAAAAGCAGAGTCCCCGGCCCCTTTCGTTCGAGGTTTCCGGACTAAGCACCGCCGACCTCCCGCTTGCCGATCAGATAGACCAGCATCGGCCCGCCCAGCAACACGCAGAGGATTCCTACCGGTATTTCCTGCCACTTCGCGATGAGGTCGGCCGCGCTGACCAGGCTCGCCCCCACCCATGCGGACAATGGCAGAAGCACCCGGTGCCCGCTTGCCCGTGCGCCCAGGCCGAATCGGACAAGGTGGGGGGCGACCAGGCCGACGAATGTAATCGGGCCGGTTGCCGCCACGGTCGCCGCCGTCAACAACACGGCGATGATCCCGAACAGCAGCCGCCAGGACGCGACACGCATGCCAACGGCGGCCAGCATATCCTCATCGAGCATCAGGGCATCCAGTCTCCCGGCGAAGGCGAGCCCCAGCGCCAGTCCCGACATCACCCAGGGCCAGAGCATCGCCACATGGTCCCATGTGCGGTTGATCAGGCTTCCGGTCAGCCAGTAGTAGATGCCATTCACTTCCACGCTGGCGCAGACCAGCATCAGGATGATGGCCGCGGCGAAGAAGAGATTGACGCTCATGCCGGTCAACGTCAGATACAGCGGATCGAGGCGCGCTCCCATCCCGATGGCAAGCGTAATCGTCGCCGCGACGATCCCGCCGGCGGTGCCCAACACCAGTTCGGCGGGGGTGGAGAGGTTGAGGTACGTCATGCACAGCACGGTGGCGAATGCTGCGCCGGCCGTCACGCCCAGCAGGCCCGGTTCACCCAGCGGGTTGCGCGTGACCGCCTGAACGATGGCCCCGGCAAGCCCGAGGGCGCCGCCGGCGAGCATCCCGGTCAATAGCCTGGGCAGGCGCAGCTCGCGAATCACGAAGGTCGCGTCGGATCCATCGTCGTGGATGAAGGCGCGAGCCACGCTGGCGAGCGGCACGTCGAACTCGCCTAGCGCGACGGCAGCGGCCAGCACCCCCGCAGCGGAAAGCAGGCAGAGTCCGGCGATCCAGCGCATGCGGGAACGGGGCGAGCGACTTGCCCGCCTGTCGAGCGCGTGCATGGGCATGTCGAATCAGCGCTGGAAGTCCATCGGCCTGGCTCTGGCCGCTTCCGGGACAACATCGTCGGGTGGAGGGAAGACGGCCGGATAGAGCAGATGCGCCATCTCCCGCAGGACCAGTTCCCTGGCGATCGGGCCGTGCGACATCACGTACTGGTCGCCTACCCGCCACGCGCGCCCGGTCTGGACAGCCTTGAGGCGCTTCCATGCCGGGTGGCTCGCAAACGGACCATCGTCGCCCTTGAACGACAGGATCACATCCGGGTTCAGGCGCAACAGGGTTTCCATCGTCATCGCGGACGAGTCCGTGGACGCCCTGCCCTTCGGCGGCGAGCCGTGGATGTTGTCCGCTCCAAGCCGCTGCATGATGTGCGCGGTCAGATGATTGCTGTAGTACGCATACGGGACGTTCCCCCAATGCCACAGAAACACGGCGCTGACGCCACCAGGCGCACGTTTTGCCGCTGCGTCCAGATCGCGGAGGAATCGCGCGTTCAGCGCCGCCCCCTGGCTGTCCGCGCCAAGCGCCCGCGTCGTGCGCTCCACGGCCCGCAGCGAGTCATCCAGCGTTTTCAGATCGAATGCCAGAAACGCGCGGCTCGCCTCTTCGATTTTCTTGGCGAAGGGTTCGGTGTACGTGCGCAGCCCGATCGTCAAATCCGGAGCGAGCCGGGCCAGCACTTCGAGGTTGGTCTGGTGAACCTCGCCGAGATCCACCGCCCCGGCCACCGATTCGCCCAGGAACGCGGAGCGCTTGTGGTTCAAGGTGGACAGGCCGGCGACCTTGCGATCGAGCGCAACCAGAACGTCCGCGCCAAAGGATGAGATCGACGCAATGGAACGCGGCTCGCGCTCGATGACCACCGACTGGTGGCGATCGTCGACGATGGTCCGCGGATAGTCCATCGCCGGAACGGCTGTGGCGCCCAGCGCGAGCAGCAGAAACAGGAACGGTCGAACGGTGCGCATGAGGGGCTGTCTTTCCCAAAAAAAATAGATCGACCGCCAGTGTTTCTCGTGCTCCGCGAGGGCCGCTACCCGAATCGGGAATCCCCGCGCGCGTGCTTGATGACAGATCCGGGTAGCCGGTGCCGAGCGCACGCTCCTATGCTGACGGCGTCTCTTTTAGCGAAGCGAATCCCCAATGGGAACCGATCTGGATCGCGCCGGTGCGTTGCGCATACTGTTCGAGCTGGCGGCCGGCCGTCGGCTCGTCATCGTGGCCGCCCTGCTGGCGACACTGCTTGCCGTGCTGGCGGAACTGGCTCCGTTCGTTCTGCTCTATCTGGCCGTCGACACGCTGATCGCGTCGCCGCACGCGTTTGCTTCCCGCCTCCTCGAGCTGGCGCCGTGGCTGCTCGGCAGCCTTCTGGCGAAGTATGCCGCCTACGGGACGGCCTACCTGATCAGTCACCATGCCGCCTACGCGATCATCGCGCATGCCCGGCATCGGCTGATCACGCAACTCGATCACGCGCCGCTGCACTGGCTCCATGCGCAGGGCGCGGGCGCGCTGAAGCAATCGGTCATTCAGGATGTCGAACGATTGGAGGCGTTCCTCGCTCACCATACGGTCGAGGTCACGGCCGCGGTCCTGGCTCCGGTCTGCGTGACGCTCCTGCTGCTCTGGATCGACTGGCGGATGGCGCTGGCCGTCCTGGCCGTCGGCCCGCTGGCGCTGCTCACCGCGGCCATTGTCATGCGAGGGGCGGGGCGAAATCATGACCGGTTCAACCAGGCGACCGCCAGCCTCAACAATGTCACGGTCGAATACCTGCGCAACATGGCGGTCCTGAAGGTGTTTTGCCGCACGGCCTCCAGCTTTCGTCTGCTGGAGAGGCGTCTTCGCGAGTACTACCGCCTTGCAGGCCGGATTACCCGGAAAACCGTTCCCGGCTGGGCGCTGTTCACCAGCGTCCTGGGCGCCCACATGCTGTTCCTCCTTCCGCTCGGGGCCTGGCTGCATGCGCGAGGCGAAGTCACCGCGGCCCAGGTGGCCATCGCGGTGCTGCTGGGTGCGGGTGTCTTTCGTCCGCTGCTGAAGGTCAGCCGCTTTTTCATGGAAATCCCGCCGATCCTGGCCGGGCTGCTGCGAATGGCGCCCATTCTGGCGTTCACCGCGCCGGGAGAGCGGCGGCGCATCGGCGGCACCGCGTCGATCCAGGTCGAGCTGAACGACGTGCAATTTCGTTACGGCACCCGCCAGGTGCTGGACACGGTCAACCTGCGTCTGGAACCCGGCACGTTCAATGTGCTCGTCGGGGCATCGGGTTCCGGAAAATCCACGATCGCCCTGCTCGTCGCCGGCATTCTCGCGCCGGACTCCGGCACCGTCACCCTCGACGGTCGACCCGTTGCCACGCTGGAGGATGCCGACCGGGCGCGGCAAATCGCACTGGCGACTCAGGATGTGTTCCTGTTCCACGGAACGATCCGCGACAACCTCTGCCTGGCGCGCCCTGGCGCGACCCGGCAGGAGATTCGGAAGGCGGTGCGTGTCGCCCAGGCGGAGCCGCTTCTGCGCGAACTGCCGGCGGGCTACGAGACGCAGGTCAATGAACTGGGCGCCCGCTTGTCCGGCGGCGAGCGACAGCGAATTGCTGTCGCGCGCGCACTCCTCGCCGATACGCCGGTACTGATTCTCGATGAGGCAACGGCATTCGCGGACAGCCTCACGCAGCGCGCCTTCTATCAGGCGTTGCTCGACGAATATCCGGAAAAAACGCTGCTGGTGGTGGCCCATCGTCTGTACGGCATCGAGAAGGCCGACCAGATCCTGGTGCTCGACGGCGGCAGGATCAGCGTGAGCGGGCGCCATGCCGACCTGCTTCGGGAAAGCGAGTACTACCGGGCCATGTGGCGTTGCGAGGAACTGACCGACGAATGGGCGTTGGGCGCGAGCGACTGGAATGCGGCTGCTCGCGGCCCGATCGGCCTCGACGCATGCGGCAGCGTGCTCGCGGGTTCGAATGCCGCTGGAGGATAGGTCATGGAACACGAAGTGAATGTCTGGGCCAGCATTCGCCGGATCATCCGCAGGAGCAACGCATCAACCGCCCCGTTGCTGTCCGGTCTTGCGCTGCGTGTCCCCGAGCGTTGCTGCGAAGTCCTTCCATACCTGCTTTGCTGGCTTTGGCTCAGCGCGGCATTGGGCGCCCCGTGGCCAGGCTTCGAATGGGCCGGCAGACCGGGATGGCTGGCACTCGGGCTCGTTGCGTTGTTCGCGTTGCAGTGGTGCCTGGCCTTCGGCGGTCAGAAGCTGTGTTTCCTGAGTAGCTATCGGATCATCGAACGCTACCGCGAGCAGTTGCTGGAGCGTGTCCGGAAGATGCCGATCGGTGTGTTGAGAAGTCAGCGTGTCGGGCGGATGGCCGACCTGCTGACGGACGACATCAATCGCGTGGAGTCGATATTCGCTCACGTCCTCGCCGACTTCGTCGCCGCGGCGGGTCTGGCGCTGACCGCCCTGCTCCTGCTGGCCGTGATCGAATGGCGTCTGGCGCTGGCGCTGGCCGGACTCGTTCCGCTGGCCATGCTGGCGCTGACAACGAGCCGGCGCCTGTTCGAGCGAGCCGGGCTGCGCAAATTCGCGGTGGTCAAATCCACCGCCGGCATGCTCGTGGAGTTCATTGGCGGCCTGGCGACGCTGCGCCTGTTCAACCGCACCGACGCATGGATTCGACGACTCGATCTCGCCTTCGCCGAGCTGAAGGTGTTGAGCCTCGGCATCGAGAAGTGGGGCGGCGGGCCGGTCATGCTGTTCCGCTTGATCGTCGAATGCGGACTGGTGTCCCTGTTCATTGTTGGCGGATGGAGTGCGTGGGCGCAGGACGTGCGTCCCCTCGCGTGGATTGCGTTCTTTCTGCTCGCGTACAAGTTCCTCGGGCCACTGCTGGAGTTGGCCGAGTATCTCGTGATGCTTCGTCACGCGTGCCAGAGCGAAGTCAAGCTGAATGAAGTCTGGATGGTCGAGTTGCTGGCCGAACCGGAGAAAGCCGAGCGGCCTGCGAACCTGGCCGTCCAGTTCGACGACGTCTCTTTCACCTACGGCGAGAACCCGGTTTTGCGGAACGTCAGCTTCACGGTTCCGGAAGGCAGCGTGACCGCGGTCGTCGGCCCTTCCGGCGCGGGCAAAAGCACCCTCCTGCATCTGATGGCGCGCTTTCACACGCCGGAACGCGGTTCGGTGCGCATCGGGGGGCTGGACCTGCGAGATATCGGATCGGAGCAACTGTACGGCCTGGTGAGCATGGTCTTCCAGCATGTCCAGCTCTTTGACGGCAGCATCATCGAGAACGTCCGCGCGGGTCGGGAGCAGGCATGCGATGACGAGGTCATTCAGGCCTGCCGGGCGGCGCGTTGCGATGCGTTCATTCGCAGCCTTCCCGACGGCTACCAGACCCGGGTGGGCGAGTCAGGCTTCTCCCTCTCCGGCGGAGAGCGCCAGCGCCTGTCGATTGCCCGGGCGCTGTTGAAGGATGCGCCGCTCCTGCTGCTGGATGAGGTGACGGCCTCGGTCGACCCGCCCACCCAGCTCGCGATCCAGACCACGCTCGGTCAATTGCCTGCCCACCGCACGGTGATCATGGTCGCCCACCGGCTCAGTACGGTAAGACACGCCGACCAGATCGTGGTGCTGAGCGGCGGCCGTGTGGCAGAGATCGGAACGCACGAGGATCTGTTGGGGCGGAACGGTGTCTACGCCGCCATGTGGAAGGCTCAGGCATTCACCGCATAGGGAAATGGCAAGAATGTGTGAACGGCAAAACTTCTCCCCGCTTCTGTTGGCGGGCATTCTGGCGGGATCGGTTCAGTTCCTCGCCCTGACCGCGGCCGCTGCTCAGTCCGGCGACGATGACCTGGCGGTGCTGGAGTCGATCACCGTCACCGTGCGCAGGCGCGAGGAGAACATCAAGGACATTCCGGGCTCGGTTCACGTCGAGACCGGTCGCAACCTGGAGCAAAAGCGCATGCTGGACGGCGCGTCAGCGCTGCGCGATGTGGCGGGCGCCAGCATTGGAACGTTCGGCGATCGCTCCAACGCGTTCGTCGTCATCCGCGGTGTCGCGCCCGTTCTCTCCCCGCTCAGCCCCGACGACAGCTCGGTCCTGACCTTTGTCGATGGCGCGCCGATGCCGATCGGCGCCGCCTTCTCGCCCTATCTGGACCTCGAGCGCATGGAGGTCATGAAGGGGCCGCAGAATACGCTTTTCGGTCGCAACACCTCGGGCGGGGCAATCAACCTGGTCCCGGTCAAGCCGAGCCACGAGTTTGAAGGCTCGGTCCGAGGCGAGCTGGGTACCGATGGCATTTACCGCGCCGAAACCATCCTGAACGGCTCGCTCGTGCCGGGCATGCTGGCTGGTCGTCTGGCGATCCGCCGGTCGGGCGCCGATGGCTATATCGACAATATCGCCGGGGCGGCGCTGGGGAAGGTGGCGACCTGGGCCGGACGCGGCTCGCTGCTGTTCACGCCATCGCCCCGCGCGCGATGGCTGCTGAGCCTGCACGGAGAGAGCACGGACAGCGCACCGACGGGCTACATCGCGTACCGGCCCGGCGGGCCGAAGACCGCGGCGCAGAACATGACGGTCGACGACATCCGCATGGTCGCGATCCACTCGCGCCTGGAGTACGACTTCGACGCGATGACGTTCGCTGCGCAGACCAGCTATGCGCGCCTCGATGACCGGAACAGGTACAACTTTCCCGACGCGATGATCGCAAGCGATTTCAGTGGTTTGCCTGCGTCGCGGTTTCTGGATCCGACGACCAATTTCACCGACTGGAAGAAGCGAGACTCGCGGTTGACGCAGGAATTCAGGCTCGGCTCGCTGCCCGGCGCCGGCATCGGCTGGCTGGCCGGCGTGGTCTTCTATCAGGACCAGGCTCGCCGGGATCGGACGGGCGAGATGTGGTATTTCGGGCCTTCGGCCAGTGGCAGCACCGACTACGATTTGAAGACCACCGGGCAGGCGCTGTTCGGTGAAGCAACCGTTGCGCTGAGCGAAAAGCTGAAGTTGACCGTCGGCGGGCGCGGCACCCACGAGAGCAAGGCGTTCCACTCCGCGTATCGCAGCAACGGGGCCATTGGGGCGGTGCCTCATTTCTCGGAGGCAGACAACGCGCGCTACAGCTTCCTGACCGGGCGCACCGCGCTGTCTCGTGACTGGACCGATGACCTGATGTCGTACGCGAGCGTGTCGAGGGGCTACAAGAGCGGCGGCTTCGGCCTGAGCAATTCGCTGATGTGGGCCGGCGTCCCGCGGCAGCCGTATGCGTCTTCCACCGTCATGAGCTACGAGGTTGGCACCCGGTCAAGCTGGTTCGACAAGTCGCTCGCGTTGAGTGGCGCATTGTTCTTCAACGACATGCGCCGCGAACAGATGCAAAGCTGGGACTACACGCACTTCACCGGAAAGAATTTGAATCTGGATGCCCGCTCGGCCGGATTCGAGCTGGACGCCCGGTTCCATCCGTCCAGGAGCTGGTGGATCGAGGCCGGCGTCGCCTACACGTACAGCGCACTTCGCCACGTCACCGCGGAAGCCTCCGCCGCTCAGGATGGCTTGCGTAGCGGCAACCAGCTGCCGACCGTACCCGAGTGGGCCGGCAAGGCGTCGGTCGGATACCACGGGTTGGGTAGAGACGTGGGCCTTTCCGGCTGGCTGGCCGATCAATCGGTGAGCGCGAGGCTGTCCTACAACTACATCGGCAGCCGTTACACCGATGCGTCGAACTTCGGCAAGCTTGCTCCGGCGCACCTGATATCGGCACGTGTTGGCCTGGACTGGGGAGACGGGGAGATCTACCTCTTTGGCGACAATCTTCTGGGCAAAAAATACATGACGATCAAGGAACGCTTCGGCACCGACGCCCAGGGGAATCCGGTATTTGGCGCGTCTTACGCACGGGGTGCCACGGTCGGTCTCGGCGCAATCCTTTATTTCTGACCACCTCAAATTGTCCGTCTTCGGGCAAATGCGTCCCGTTTCGAGTAGTGGGACAACGCATCGATTCATAAGATCGTTCCATCGTCCACGTGCGTGCTCGCACGCTCGGCTTGGTCGTGCCGCCAGGCGAGCGTGGCCGATCAGGCAGGCTTCCCAAGAGAACGGCATCGTTACTTAAGGAGTATTGATGAATATCGATCGTTTCGATCTGGCTGCGCTGGAGAAGCACTACGAGAGACTGGGTTACTGGAAGCATCAGACGTTGGGCGAGTTGCTCAGCCGCGCGGCGAACACGTTTTCCAGCGCCCCGGCCCTGATAGACGGGGAGGCTCGCCTGACCTATGCCGATTTCGATCTGAAGGTGGATCGCCTCGCCGCGGGTCTGGACCGCCTCGGCATCGTCGCGGGAGACCGCGTGCTGATGCAGTTGCCCAACTGCCAGGCGTTCGCGGTCTGCCTGTTCGCGCTGTTCCGTATCGGCGCACTGCCGATCATGGCGACGCCCGCGCATCGGGAGAAGGACCTCCAGGCGCTGTGCCGCCTGGCCGAACCCTCCGCTTATGTCCTCCCCCGAGCCTTCCTCGGGTTCGACTATCTCGACCTCGCGCAGTCGATACGGCGCGGCAGTCCATCCATTCGGCATATCCTCGTCGACGGCGAGCCGGGGCCCTGGCTGGCCCTGAACCAGGTGGATGAGTCGCCAAGAGCGTTCCGGGCCCCGGCGCATACCGACACCGCATTGCTCCTGCTTTCCGGCGGCACGACCGGAACGCCGAAGCTGATTCCGCGCACACATGCCGACTACCTCTACAACGCAACCGAGTCGGCACGCCTGTGCGGTCTCTCCGCGGATTCGGCTTACCTGGTGGCCTTGCCCGCGGCCCACAATTTCCCGCTTGCCTGCCCAGGCCTGCTGGGCACGCTGATCGTCGGCGGACGGGTGGTGATGGCCAGGGCCCCCGGCGCCGACGAAGCCTTCCCGCTCATCGAGAAGGAGCGCGTCACCCACACGGCGTTGGTTCCGGCGCTGGTCAAGCTCTGGCTGGAGGCACGCAAGTGGGACACCCGCGACCTGTCGACCCTGAAGCTGCTGCAGGTTGGCGGCGCTCGCCTCGAACCGGCGCTGGCCCGCCAGATCGCACCCGCACTGGGATGCCAGCTTCAACAAGTATTCGGCATGGCCGAGGGGCTGCTGTGCCACACGCGCCTGGACGATCCGATGGACGTGGTGCTGAACACTCAGGGGCGGCCACTCTGCCCCGACGACGAATTGCGCATTGTCGGCAGCGACGGCCTTCCGGTGGCGGCCGGCCAGGTCGGCGAACTGCAGGTGCGCGGGCCTTACACGATCCACGGCTACTATCGCGCGCCCGCGCACAACGCTCGCTGCTTCACCTCCGATGGTTTCTACCGGTCGGGCGATCTGGTACAGCTCACCCCGGAAGGCAACCTCGTCGTTCACGGGCGCGTCAAGGAGCAGATCAACCGCGCCGGCGAAAAGATTGCCGCGGCCGAAATCGAGCTCGCCGTCGACGAACATCCGCGCGTGGAAAGCTGCGCCGTGGTCGCCGTGCCGGACGAGCGGCTCGGGGAACGGACCTGCGCGGTGATCATTGCCCGAGGGCAGCCGCCTGCGTTGGCGGACATTCAGACATTCCTGCGCGATGCGGGCCTGCCGCGGCACAAGCTGCCGGATCAGCTTCTGGTGGTGTCATCCTGGCCGCTCACCACCGTCGGAAAGATCGACAAGCCGCACCTCGTGGCACTGGCCCGGAACGCTTCGTCCGCGACCGGCGACGGGCCGGCGGAGAACAGGCGCACCTATACCGAACGCTTGCTGGCGGTACAAGGTGCGCCGCTCGACATCCTGACCGCGCTGGCTTGCTCCGGTATCGCTCAGGAGTACACACTGTACGAGCACCCGGAGGAGTGGTCCATCGGCTTGGGACGGGTGGCCACGGTGCGCGTTGACGCGGAGCGGGCCGAGCTGGTCCAGGGGGCGCGCCGGCAAACTTTCCGCCGGCCTCGACTGGTCGATGCGATCGGTGCGGCCACGGCGGAAATCGCGGTGGACGATTGGCGTGCCTATGGTGTCGCCCGATTCGAGCTTTCGCGGATCTTCCACGGCCTGCGTGCCCCGGTGGCTGAAACATCGTTGCTGGAGCTCTTCGTGCCGGAGCTTGAGGTCCGGATCCGCGATGGCCAGGCACGGCTGAGAGCGATCGACCCGCTGTTGCTGCCGGCGCTGCAGGCGCACGTCGAGCAGGCCGACCGGCAATCCCGAGACAAGCCCGTGGCCCCGGCGGACGAGGCCATGCTCCTCGCCCTGCGGCAGCACGACGAAGATTCGTACAGGGCCAACGTCAAGCAGGCGGTGGAAGAGATCAACGCACGAAAGTACCAGAAGGTCATTCTTTCGCGCCGCATTCCGCTACCCGCCGGCGTCGACCTCGTCGAAACCTATCGCGCGGGCCGGGCGCGCAACACGCCGGCCAGGTCGTTCCTGATCCAGCTCGGCGAGTCGCGCATGGCGGGCTTCAGCCCGGAGACTGTCGTCGAGGTCAGCGCCGACGGCTGGGTCAGCACCCAGCCGCTTGCCGGCACCCGCGCACTCGGCGCAAGCCGGGAGGAAGAGGAGCGGCTGCGCATGGATCTGCTCAACGACGCCAAGGAGGTGGCCGAGCATGCCGTATCGGTCAAGCTCGCGCAGGATGAAGTCGCGAAGGTATGCGAGGACGCGAGCGTCAGCGAATTCATGAACGTGCTGCGGCGCGGCTCGGTCCAGCACCTGGCCTCCCGGGTGAGCGGCCGGCTGACCGAGGGGCGCACCGCGTGGGATGCCTTCGAAGCCCTCTTCCCCGCGGTGACGGCGTCCGGCATTCCGAAGCAGGCCGGTATCGAGGCCATCAAGCGCTTCGAACGCACCGCCCGCGGCTGGTACAGCGGTTGCGTCCTCCTGGTGGACAGTCAAGGCGGGATGGATGCGGCGCTCGTGCTGCGGTCGATCTACCAACGCGGCACGGAAAGCTGGCTCCAGGCCGGCGCCGGCATCGTCGGCCTGTCCCGGCCCGCACGGGAACTGGAGGAAACCAACGAGAAGCTGGCCTGCATCCTGAAATACGTCGTGCTCGACCCCGTCGCTGCCGGCGAAGCACTGGAGGGCGCCTGATGCACGCTTCCCGCGCGTCATTCGTCTCTGCACACATCCAGCCGCTCCTGTCCGCGCCGATCGCAGGCCGGGAGGACACGAACCTCATCGAGCTCGGGCTGGACTCGCTGCACATCATGCGACTCGTCAACGAGTGGCGTCGAATGGGCATCAACCTGACCTTCGCGCAGCTCGTCGAGCGGCCATTCCTGCATCACTGGCAGGCGCTGTTCGAAAGCGCCCGCGGCAACGTGCCGGCGCAAACCCCTGCCGCGTTGCCCGCGACTCGACCCGCGGCGGATGGCGAGGCTTCGGGCGAACCATTCGGCCTGACCGATGTACAACATGCGTACTGGATCGGCCGCCAGGATGGCCAGTCCTTGGGGGGCGTGGGATGCCACGCCTATCTGGAGATCGAAGGGCGTGACGTGGAGGCCGCCAGGCTGGGTGCGGCCTGGAAGCGGCTCCACCAGCAGCACGCGATGCTGCGCGCCCGCTTTGCGGAGGACGGCACGCAGCGGATCTGCGACGACCTCGCCGGGCCTGAGCTTGTTACCCATGACCTCAGGTTGCTCCCCGTCACCGAGGCCGACGCGAGGCTGCTCGCGATACGCGAGCGTCTGTCGCATCGTCGCCTGGACGTGGCGAATGGCGAGGTTGCGGGGCTGGAACTGTCGCTGCTGCCCGATGGCAGAACCTGCATACACTTCGACGTCGACCTGCTCGTCGCGGACGTGCAGAGCCTGCACATATTGCTGCGCGATCTGGCGACGGCCTATCAGGGGAACGCGCTTCAAGCCGATCCCGGCTGGCGATTCTCCCGCTATCTGGAAGCCGAGGCAGCGCGAGGAAGCGAGCCACGAGACGCCGCCCGGGCGTACTGGCAGGCGGCCCTGGCCCAGTTGCCCGCCGGGCCGAGGTTGCCGCTCGTCAAGGAGCCCGGCAGCGTGGTCCGGCCTCGATTCGTTCGCCGCAGTCATCTCCTCCCGAACGACAAGTGGCAAACGTTGCGCGGCCTGGCGGCCAGGCATGGCGTGACGCCTGCGATGATGCTGGCGACCGCCTATGCCGAAATCCTCGGGCGGTGGAGCCAGGAAGCCGAATTCACGTTGAATCTGCCGCTGTTCGATCGCAAGACGGACCATCCCGGCATCGAGCACGTCGTCGCGGATTTCACCAACCTGCTGCTGTTGCGTTGCGATTGCCGTCACCCGGCTTCTTTCGCGAATCGAGCGCTCGACCTCCAGCGGCAGTTCCATCGCGACGTCGCCCATGCGTCCTACTCGGCGGTCGACGTGCAGCGCGACCTGGTCAGGCACGGCTTCGCCGAGGGGAGCACGGCGCCGGTCGTCTTTGCGTGCAACCTGGGGACGCCTCTGCTGACGCACGAGTGCAAGGCCACGCTGGGCGATCTGCGCTACATGGTCTCGCAGACGCCGCAGGTATGGCTGGATCATCAGGTATACGAAGACAAGGACGGGCTTCTGCTGGCCTGGGACGCTGTGGACGAGCTGTTCCCTGAAGGGCTGCTCGACGACATGTTCGACGCGTATCGCGCGTTGCTGGACTGGCTGGCGCGCGATGCGGATCACTGGCAGCACCCGATGCCGCGGGCGCTTCCGGACCATCAGGCATGCACACGCGCCGCAACCTGCGCGCCCTCCTCGGCGACGACGAGCACCCCGCTGCACCAGCGCATGTTCACCGTGGCGGCCGACGTGCCCGAGCGAATCGCCGTCATCCTTGAAAATGCGACGTTGTCCTACGGCGAACTGGCCCGCCGCGCGCGGCAAGTGGCGGCACTGCTGCTCCAGCGTGGCATCGAGCCGGGCGAGCCTGTCGCGATCAGCCTGCCGAGAGGCGTCGAGCAGGCGGCTGCGGTTTTCGGCGTCCTGGCCGCCGGCGGCTGCTACGTGCCGGTGGGCATGAGCCAGCCGGCCGCACGCCAGGCCCGCATTCACGAGGCGGCAGGCGTGCGCTGGGTGCTGACGGACACGGCAGGTGTCGGCGTCGAATCCCGCGAGGGCACCGCACGACTGGATGTGGCAACGGCGTGGGAACTCGAGCCGGCCGAGCTGACCCCGACCGTGCCCGTGGACCGCAGCGCCTACATCATCTTCACATCGGGTTCGACGGGCGAGCCGAAGGGCGTGGAGGTCACGCACGCGGCGGCGGCCAACACCATCGACACCCTCAACGCCCGCTATCGCGTGGGTCCGGCAAGCCGGGTGCTGGCCGTGTCGTCGCTGGATTTCGACCTGTCCGTGTACGACCTCTTCGGCCTGCTAAGCGTGGGTGGCGCGGTGGTGCTGCTCGACGAGGATCACCGCCGCGACGCTGCGGCCTGGCTGGAGTTGATTCACCGGCATCGGGTCACCGTCTGGAACTCGGTGCCCGTGCTGCTCGACATGCTGCTGGTGATGGCCGCCGACGATCCCCGTCCGCTCCCGTTCGAACAGGTCTTCCTCTCCGGCGACTGGATCGGGCTGGACCTGCCCGAGCGGCTGTTCGCCAGGACCACCGGCGATACCCGTCTGGTGGCGATGGGCGGCGCCACCGAGGCGGCGATCTGGTCGAATGCGTTCGATGTCACGCTGCCGCTGCCGGCGCACTGGCGCTCGATCCCCTACGGCAAGCCGCTGGCCAACCAGCGCTACCGGGTGGTCGACGCGCAGGGCCGGGACTGCCCCGACTGGGTGCCCGGCGAGCTGTGGATCGGCGGCGCCGGCGTGGCCGTCGGCTACCGGGGCGACCCTCGGCAGACGGCCGAACGCTTCGTCGAGCACCTCGGCGAGCGCTGGTACCGCACCGGTGACCTGGGCCGCTACTGGCCGGACGGCAACCTGGAGTTTCTCGGCCGGCGCGACCATCAGGTCAAGGTGCGCGGGCACCGCATCGAGCTGGGCGAGATCGAGGCGGCGCTGGCGAGCCTGCCCGGCGTGGCCCGTGCGGTGGCGCTGACCGTCGGCCAGCCGGCGGCCCTCGCCGCGGCTTTCGTGCCGGGCGAGGCGGGTGCGCCACCGGCCGCCGAGGAACTGACCGACGCCCTGCGCCGGCTGTTGCCCGACTACATGGTCCCCGCCCATCTGCTGGCCATCGAGGCCTTGCCCCTGAGTGCGAACGGCAAGGTGGATCGCAAGATGCTCGTGAGCATGCTTGCCGAGGGCGTGGCTGAGCCGGCATCGACCCTAACTGATCCAGGTTCCGACAACGAGATCCTCGTCGCCGGGATCTGGAGCCGGCTGCTCGGCGTCGAGCAGATCGGGCGCGAGAGCAGCTTCTTCGCACTCGGGGGGGACAGCTTGCTGGCGACGCGGTTCATTGCCGCGCTGCGCGATCATGGCCTGGGTGCGGATCAACCCCTTCAGCGCTTGTTCGCGAGGCCTCGGCTGAAGGACTTTGCAGCGGACCTGATCCCGATGGCGAAGGAAGCCGACGCAAGCATCGTCGCAGACCCGGCACATCGCCATGCCCCATTCCCGCTGACCGAGGTCCAGCGGGCCTACTGGATGGGCCAGTCTCCCGGCCTGCCGCTCAACAGCGGCACGCACTATCTGCTGGAACTGGACGGGGCCGACGTAGATCTTGAACGCATGGAACAGGCATGGAATCGCCTTATCCGGCACCACGAAATGATGCGCGCGGTCGTGGACAGCGATGGCCAGCAACGGATTCTCCCCCACGTTCCGATCCAGCGAATCGTTCTCAGCCACGTATTGCAGCATGGCGACGATGATTCCGCGTTGGCCGCACAAGCGCACCTGCAATCGTGCTGGCGCCGCCTGACCTCACAGCGTGATAGCGACGCCGAATGGCCGCCATTCGAGATTCATGCGGTGGCCTACGGCGAACGGCGCCATCGGATCGGCATTCTGCTCGATTACCTGACGCTCGACGGCTACAGCATCAAATTGTTGCTGGAGCAACTGGCCGAACTCTATGCCGATCCCCTCGCCTCGTTGCCCGTTCCGGAGATTTCGTTTCGCGACTATGTCCTCCAGGTTCATCCGTCCGCGCAAGCTCGGGCCCGGTCCGAGGCGTTCTGGCGCGCAAAGCTGGCCGACCTGCCCCACGCTCCGGCGCTGCCCGTTGCCGTCGATCCCGTCAAACTGAGCCAGCCTCACTTCTTCCGACGCGAGGCAAGGATCCCGCGCACGCAGTGGTCCAGGCTGAAAGAGCGTGCGCGCGCACATCACATCACGCCTTCCGTCCTGCTGCTGGTGGCCTACAGCCAGATCATCCGCAGGTGGAGTGGCGATGCCGATTTCACGCTGAACCTGACACTGTTCGATCGGCAAAACGTCCACCCCGATGTGGGCGCCATGCTGGGCGATTTCACGTCGCTGGCGCCTGTCGCGTTTCGGGCGGCCAACGGATCCGACATGCTGGCCCAAGCGCGCGCAACACAGTTGGACATTGCCGCTGCGCTGGAACACCGGGAAGTCTCGTCCATCTGGGTTCAGCGCGAACGCGCACGCGAAACGAGCCTGGTTGCAGCGGCCCTGCCGATCGTGTTCACCAGCACGCTGGGGCTGGGCGGCGGCCTGTTTGAAGCGCCATCGCCCGGATTTCCACGGCTTGTCGCCGGCGGCCTGTCCGCCACGCCGCAGGTCTGGCTGGACCACCAGCTTTACGAATACGACGGCGAACTGTCGGTTTCCTGGGATGCCGTCGACGACCTGTTCCCGCCCGGCATGCTGGACGATATGTTCGCGGCCTATGTCGACCTGCTGCACCGTCTCGTCGACGACGAATGGACGCAGCCGATGTCCGTGCCGTTGCCAGCGCAACAGGCTAAAGCGCGTGCGGAATCCGAGCCGTCCGGCCCGCCCTCGTCGACGACGCTGCTGCATGCCGGCATGTTCGCCATTGCGGCCCGGGAACCCGATCGTACGGCGCTGATTGCCGATGGCAAGCTCATCTCCTATGGCGTCCTGGCGGAACGGGCCCTGCGCATCGCCGCCCAGTTGCAGCTTCATGGCATGCAGCCGGGCGACGCAGTCGCCGTGACCCTGCCGCGTGGCGTCGATCAGGTCTGCGCCGTCTTCGGCATACTGGCGGCCGGTGGATGCTACGTCCCGGTCGGCATGCACCAGCCCGCCACGCGCCAGGCAAAAATTCATGCGACGGCGGGCATCCGCTGGATCCTCGGCGAACGCGCCGAGGCCGGGACGGATCAAGGCCCCGGCCCAGTCACGCTCGCCGTGGCCGCGGCCTCGGCGCTTCCCGCTCTGCCTGCGCCCTTGCCGTCCTCATCCGACGCCAGCGCCTACATCATCTTCACATCGGGTTCGACGGGCGAGCCGAAGGGCGTGGAGGTCACCCACGCGGCGGCGGCCAACACCATCGACACCCTCAACGCCCGCTATCGCGTGGGTCCGGCAAGCCGGGGGCTGGCCGTGTCGTCGCTGGACTTCGACCTGTCCGTGTACGACCTCTTCGGCCTGCTAAGCGTAGGCGGCACCGTGGTGCTGCCCGACGAGGACCACCGCCGCGACGCCGCGGCCTGGCTGGATCTGATTCACCGGCACCGCGTCACCGTCTGGAACTCGGTGCCCGTGCTGCTCGACATGCTGCTGGTGATGGCCGCCGACGATCCCCGTCCGCTGCCGTTCGAACAGGTATTCCTGTCCGGCGACTGGATCGGGCTGGACCTGCCCGAGCGGCTGTTCGCCAGGACCACCGGCGATACCCGTCTGGTAGCGATGGGCGGCGCCACCGAGGCGGCAATCTGGTCGAATGCGTTCGATGTCACGCCGCCGCTGCCGGCGCACTGGCGCTCGATCCCCTACGGCAAGCCGTTGGCCAACCAGCGCTACCGGGTGGTCGACGCCCAAGGCATGGACTGCCCCGACTGGGTGCCCGGCGAACTGTGGATCGGCGGCGCCGGGGTGGCCGTCGGCTACCGGGGCGACCCTCGGCAGACGGCCGAACGCTTCGTCGAGCACCTCGGCGAGCGCTGGTACCGCACCGGTGACCTGGGCCGCTACTGGCCGGACGGCAACCTGGAGTTTCTCGGTCGGCGCGACCATCAGGTCAAGGTGCGCGGGCATCGCATCGAACTGGGCGAGATCGAGGCGGCGCTGGCGAGCCTGCCCGGCGTGGCCCGCGCGGTGGCGCTGACCGTCGGCCAGCCGGCGGCCCTCGCCGCGGCTTTCGTGCCGAGCGAGGCGGGTGCGCCGCCGGCCGCCGAGGCGTTGACCGACGCCCTGCGCCAGCTGCTGCCCGACTACATGGTCCCGGCCCATCTGCTGGCCATCGAGGCCCTGCCTCTGAGTTCCAATGGCAAGGTCGACCGAAGCCAGGTCGCCGACCTGCTGGCAACCGGAGCGGGTTACCGGGCTCGGGAGCTGACACCGCCGACCACCGACAACGAGGTCCGTGTCGCGAAGCTCTGGCGTCGCCTGCTGGGCACCGAGCAGATCGAGATTGGGCGCGAGAGCAGCTTCTTTGCCCTCGGGGGAGACAGCCTGCTGGCGACCCGGCTCATCGCCGCGCTTCGCGAACAAGGGCTGGGCGCGGAGCAACCCCTGCGGCTTTTGTTCGCCCAGCCGCGCCTGATGGACTTCGCAGCAGGACTGGCACCGGTATCGGACCAGCCCCGGACACGGATCGTCGCCGAGCCCGGCCAGCGATATAGGCCGTTCCCGCTCACCGAAGTGCAGCGTGCGTACTGGATGGGACGGTCTCCCGGCCTGCCGCTCAACTGCGGCACCCATTTCATGCTGGCGCTCCAGGGAGCGGAGGTGGATCTCGATCGCCTCCAGCGCGCCTGCAACCGTCTGCTGGCGCGTCACGACATGTTGCGCGTGACAGTCGACGGCGACGGCCTGCAGCGTATCCTGCCGGTCGACTCGGCACACCCTGTCGACATCACGGACTGCGTCGAACCGGACGCGGAACGTGCCAGCGAGAACCTGCAGCGCTGGTGGCACGACAGCACTCGGCGCGCGACGCGCTCGGTCCTCCGTGCGCATGTCGTCCGCCATGGCGATGGTCAGTGCCGGCTCGGGCTGCTCTTTGACTACCTGTCGCTCGATGGCTACAGCATCAAACTGCTGGTGCAGGAGCTTGCGGAGCTGTACCGGGCCCCCGATTGCGCGCTACCCGAGATCGGTTTGTCGTTCCGCGACTATGTCACGCAGGTGCAGGCGGATCCCGTTGCTTTGCAGCGGGCCGAGGACTATTGGCGCCCGCGCCTGGCGGATCTGCCGCCCGCGGCCCAGCTGACGCTCGCGTGCGATCCCCGGGAGTTGCGGGACGTGCGCTTCAAGCGCCGCACGTCAAGACTCGAGCAACGCCTGTGGTCGCGCATCAAGGAAGCGGCCAGGCGCCAGGCACTGACACCTTCGGTTTTCGTGCTGGCGGCCTACGGCGAAATCCTGAGCCGCTGGAGCGGCGGCGACGCGCACACCATCAACCTGACGATGTTCGACCGCAAGCCGGTCCATGCCGACATCGCCAGATTAGTCGGCGATTTCACCACCCTCGCGCCGGTCACCTATCGGCCGACGCCCGGGGCGGATCTGCGAGAACTTGCCGGCCGCATGCAAAGCGAGATCGCCGAAGTCCTCGAGCATCGAGCGATCTCGTCGATCTGGGTGCAGCGCGAGCGCGCCCGCGGCATGGGACTCGCCGCCGCCGCGCTGCCCATCGTGTTCACCAGCACGCTCGGCATGTCCGACGCACGCTTCGACGATATGCACGCCGACGGATTCCCTGACCTTGCCGGGGGCGGCCTTTCCGAAACGCCGCAGGTCTGGCTGGATCACCAGATGTACGAGCATCGCGGTGAGCTATGGATCTCCTGGGATGCGGTCGACGCATTGTTCCCCGTGGGCATGCTCGACGAGATGTTCTCCGCGTTCCTGCATTTGCTGGAGCAATTGGCCGACACATGGCCGCAACCGTCGCTGCTGCGGCTGCCATCCGCACAAGCGGATGTGCGCGACGCGGCCAACCGCAGCGATGCGCGGTGCGAACCCCACCTGCTGCACGCTGGCCTGTTCGCCATGGCCGCATGCTCTCCCGATCGGCCGGCCCTTCTGTCGGCCGGCGACTCGCTTTCGTATGGCGAACTCGCCGACAAAGCGCTGAGGATTGCCAGCCTGCTTCGGCGCCATGGCATCCGGCCGGGCGAGCCGGTAGCCGTGAGCTTGCCGCGCGGCATCGACCAGGTTTGCGCGGTCTTCGGCGTGTTGGCCGCAGGAGGCTGCTACGTGCCGGTTGGTGTGAGCCAGCCGGCCGCACGCCAGGCCAGGATTCACAGGACCGCCGGTATTCGGTGGGTGCTGACGGACGCCGAGCATTCCGGTGGCGTCGCCGAAAGTGGCGCACAGGCATTGGATATCCAGCAGGCCAAGTCAGAAGCGCCGCTGTCCCATCCTGTGCCGTGCCAGGCGGATGCCAGCGCCTACATCATCTTCACATCGGGTTCGACGGGCGAGCCGAAGGGCGTGGAGGTCACCCACGCGGCGGCGGCCAACACCATCGACACGCTCAACGCCCGCTATCGCGTGGGTCCGGCAAGCCGGGGGCTGGCCGTGTCGTCGCTGGACTTCGACCTGTCCGTGTACGACCTGTTCGGCCTGCTAAGCGTAGGCGGCACCGTGGTGCTGCCCGACGAGGACCACCGCCGCGACGCCGCGGCCTGGCTGGATCTGATTCACCGGCACCGCGTCACCGTCTGGAACTCGGTGCCCGTGCTGCTCGACATGCTGCTGGTGATGGCCGCCGACGATCCCCGGCCGCTGCCGTTCGAACAGGTCTTCCTGTCCGGCGACTGGATCGGGCTGGACCTGCCCGAACGGCTGTTCGCCAAGACCGCCGGCGATACCCGTCTGGTGGCGATGGGCGGCGCCACCGAGGCGGCGATCTGGTCGAATGCGTTCGATGTCACGCTGCCGCTGCCGGCACACTGGCGCTCGATCCCCTACGGCAAGCCGCTGGCCAACCAGCGCTACCGGGTGGTCGACGCGCAGGGCCGGGACTGCCCCGACTGGGTGCCCGGCGAGCTGTGGATCGGCGGCGCCGGGGTGGCCGTCGGCTACCGGGGCGATCCTCGGCAGACGGCCGAACGCTTCGTCGAGCACCTCGGCGAGCGCTGGTACCGCACCGGTGACCTGGGCCGCTACTGGCCGGACGGCAACCTGGAGTTTCTCGGCCGGCGCGACCATCAGGTCAAGGTGCGCGGGCATCGCATCGAGCTGGGCGAGATCGAGGCGGCGCTGGCGAGCCTGCCCGGCGTGGCCCGCGCGGTGGTGCTGACCGTCGGCCAGCCGGCGGCCCTCGCCGCGGCTTTCGTGCCGAGCGAGGCGGGTGCGCCGCCGGCCGCCGAGGAACTGACCGACGCCCTGCGCCGGCTGCTGCCCGACTACATGGTGCCCGCCCATCTGCTGGCCATCGAGGCCTTGCCCCTGAGTACGAATGGGAAAGTCGACCGTCACGCGGTGGCGGCCCTGTTGGCGCACCACACACCTGCCAAGGTCGCCGATGAACCGCCGCTGCCGGGCCTGGAGCGCCAGGTATCCGACATCTGGAAGGAAGTGCTGGCGTGCGAGCGCCTCTCCAGGACGGACGACTTTTTCCTGATCGGCGGCGACAGCCTCCGGGCCACCCAGATCGTGCAGCGTCTTCACAGCCGGCGCGTCAGCCCGGCCCCTGTGCCGCTGTTCGTCCTGTTCTCCAGCCCGACGGTCGCCGCGCTCGCCGACCACATACGCGAGCAATGGCAAGCGCTCGGCACGACAGCCGTCGAAGATCCTATCGAGGAAGGCATTCTATGAACGATTACACCAAGCCGGTCGCGGACGTTGTTGCCGATCTGACGGCCGCCGGTATTTTTCTGTGGACCGAAGCAGGCCAACTGCGCTTCAGGGCGCCGGCGGGAGCGCTCAGTTCTGGGCAAAGGGCCATGCTCAAGGCCCGACGAGAAGCGTTCGTGGCACACCTGACCCCAGTTGCCGCCGGTATCACCACGGACCCGCTCAACCGATACGAGCCGTTCCCGCTCACCGATTTGCAGCTCGCGTACATCGTCGGGCGTCGCGACAACTACGAACTCGGCGGCGTAGGCTGCCACAACTACCTCGAGCTGCAATTGCCGCCGCTCGACCCGCAGCGGCTGGAACGTGCATGGCATGCGCTGATCATGCGGCATGACATGCTGCGCGCGGAAATCGGCACCGACGGCCAGCAACGTGTACTCAAGACCGTCGCTCTGCCGCCGCTGCACTGCGACGACCTGCATGGCGCATCCGCGGAAGCATTCGAGCGCGCCGTGCTTTTGAGCCGTGACGAGATGGCATTTCGGCGTTACGACGCCGAGCGCTGGCCGCTGTATGAAGTCCGGCTCACGCTGCACGACGACTGCTCGATCCTGCACTACTCGACCGATCTGCTGATCGCCGATTTCGCCAGTATCCAATTGCTGCTGGCCGAGTTGGGTCAGCTCTACCACCATCCCGACGTGCCGCTTGCGCCGATCGCGCTGACTTTCCGGGATGTCGTCGTGTCCGAACGCGCGCGCCGTCAGCGCCCGGATGCCCGGGCCCGCCTGCAAAAACACCGCGACTACTGGATGCGGCGTCTGCCGGGCCTCCCCGGCGCGCCCGAATTGCCGACGTTGCCGTATACCGCTCGCACCAACCAGCACGCGCAGAGCTTCGAGCGTCACAGTTTCGACCTTCCAGTGGATGCGTGGAAACGCTTTTGCGCGATCGCCACGGAACTGCAACTGACCCCCACTTCGGCGGTCATGGGCGCCTTCATCGAAGTGCTGCGGCTCTGGTCGCGGCAGCCCGATTTCTGCATCAACCTGACACTGTTCAACCGCCCCGCGGCCCATGACCAGATTCAGCAGATCGTCGGAGACTTCATCGCCGTCAACGTCCTCGAGGCCCGCGGCGATAGCGGAGCGACCTTCCTGCAGCGTGCGAAGGCATTGCAATGGCGCCTGTGGCAAGACATCGAGCATTCGGAATTCAGCGGCATCGACGTGCTGCGGCAACTGTCGCGCATGCATGGCAGCAACCAGCTCGTTCCTGTGGTGTTCACCAGCACGCTGGGCATTGCCGGCCAAGGGCTGCCCAGGAACGAATTCATGCACGATGCCACACTGCGCTACGGTATCACCCAGACCCCGCAGGTCTGGCTCGACTGCCAGGCGACCGAGCGGGGCGGCGCACTGCATGTCGACTGGGACGTCCGCACCGGCATCTTCCCTGACGGCCTGATCGAACAGGCTTTCGCCGCCTTCACGCAGGCCATCGAGTCGCTCGCGCAGGACCGGAACACCTGGGACGCCGCGCGTCTGGCGGCGTTGCCGGACGCGACACGCGTGCAGCGTGAACGCATCAATCATGAGCGCGACGCCCCTCTGCCGGCCGGTTTCCTGCACGGCGGGTTTTGCCGCCACGCGCTGGCGTCCCCTGAGCGCCCTGCTCTGCTGTCCGGCGACGACTGCTGGTCCTACGGTCAACTGGCCGCCTGGGCGGTTGCCATCGCGCGCAGCCTGCGTGCGGCCGGATGCACGCCCGGAGAACCCGTCGCGCTCTTTCTCGACAAAGGCCCGGCCCAGATCGCTGCCATACTGGGCGTGTTGCTCGCGGAAGGCGCGTACGTTCCGATCGACGTCGGCCAGCCGACCGAGCGCCGGAACATCATGCTCGCGGACGTCAAGATCAGGCTGCTGCTGACCGACCGCCAACACCTCGATTCCGGGTGGCCCGCCGGCATCCGGCCCATTCTCGTCGAACCCGCCGCCCGCCTGCCGGCCGCCAACGTGAAGTCGGCCTTGCAGGAGGCGATCGAGATCGGCGCCCGGCGCGACACGGCCGCACAGCTCGTGTATGTGCTCTACACGTCGGGCACCACGGGGCGCCCGAAGGGCGTCATGCTGAGCCACCAGGGCGTGCTGAACACGATCGCGGGGTTCAACCGCCAGTTCGGCATCGACCAGGACGACCGGCTGTTCGGACTGGTGAACTACACGTTCGACCTGTCGGTGCTGGATATCTTTTGCGCGTACACGGCCGGCGCCGCGCTGGTCCTTCCACAGGGGCAGTGGCGCAACGACCCCGAACAGTGGGCATCGGCGATCGAGCGGCACCGTGCAACGGTCTGGAATTCCGTGCCGGCGCACATGCAGATGCTGCTGTCCCATCCGGCACAAGGCGCAGCGCTCTCCAGCCTGCGAATGGGTTTTCTCTCCGGAGACTGGATTCCGGTGACGCTGCCCGACCAGGTCCGCATGCGCGTGCCCGGCCTCATGCTGAGAAGCCTGGGCGGGCCGACCGAGATATCGGTGGCCTGCATCTACCACGATATCCGGGACGTGCGCCTGGAAGCGGTATCGATACCGTATGGGTCGCCGTTGAGCAATCACCGGCTGTATGTCCTCGACGGGCAACTGGAACACCGCCCCGACTGGACCCCGGGGGAAATGTACGTGGGCGGGCCCGGCGTCGCACTGGGCTTCGTCAACGATCCCGAGCGCACCCGCGAACGCTTCGTCACGCATCCGCGAACCGGTGAGCGCCTGTACCGGACTGGCGATATCTGCCGCTTCCGCAACGATGGCGTCATCGAGATCCTTGGCCGCGAGGACAATCAGGTCAAGATCCGCGGCCATCGCATCGAACTGGGCGACGTGGAGGCGGCGCTTGCGTCGCTGCCGGGCGTTGGCCGGGCCGTCGCGCTGGTGCGCCGGAAACCGTTGGATCTAGTGGCGGCGGTGGAAGCGGCAGAAGCGGTGGAAGCCGTGGAAGCGGCCGATCCTCGGCGGGAGCCCGCCGCCACGCTTGCCGAACGGCTAGGCCGCGGGCTGGCGGCCCGCCTGCCCCGCTACATGCTGCCGGCGGCCATCGAGGTCCTGCCGCGGATACCGCTGAGCCGAAACGGCAAGGTCGACCGCCAGGCGCTTGCCGACATCTTCGAGGCAGGCGCGGCGGGTATCCGCAACCACGAGCCGCCCCGTGACGAGCCGCTGGAGCAGAAGATGGCGGCCATATGGCGCGAGCTGACGCTGGCCACGGACATCTCGCGCAACGACGATTTCTTCATGATCGGAGGAACCAGCCTGACTGCGGTGGAGTTGCTCAACCGGCTCTCCAGCGAAGGATTCCGCGTCAATATCGACCTGATCTTCAATCACCCGGTCTTCCACGACATGGTCTCGGCGCTCAAGCGTGCCGAAGACGAGGAAGCGAGCTTCCGGCAACGCATCGACCTCGACGCACTGCTTGCCAACGCCACCCGAAATCTCGATTCAGCCAGGCCCGAACTGCCATCGACCCCGGTCAGGAACCTCTTCCTCACGGGTGCGACCGGCTACCTCGGCATTTATGTGCTGCGCGCGCTTCTGCACACCACGGACGCCAGGATTCATTGCCTGGTGCGCTGCCGCGACGACGAGAACGGCTACCTTCGACTGCGCCAGATGATCGACGAAAAGGGACTGGGCTTCGACCTCGACCGTGAGCGCGTACGCATCGTTCCCGGCGATCTGGCCGCCGAGCGATTCGGACTGGACGATGCGGCCTACGCGACATTGGCCCGGGACATGGACCAGATCCTTCACGTCGCGGCGATGATCAGTCTGATCGCGCCGCTCTCCGCCGCGTACCCGATCAACGTACTGGGCTGCGCCAACGTGATCGAACTGGCGTGCACCGGAAAGCGCAAGCCCATCCACCATATGTCCACCGTCGGTGTGCACTGCCGGCTTCCGTACGGGGAGAGCGAGGCCCCCATTGCCGAGGCAACCGGGCCGGACGCGCCCTGGCACAAACCGGAACTCACCTACGAGCACACCAAGTACATGGCGGAGCAACTGTTCCATCGGGCGAGGCAACAGGGGGTGAAGGTGAACATCTTCCGCTCGGGCGCCATCACATGGGACAGCGAGCAGAACCCTCCCTTCATCAACGATGACGCGTTCGTCAAATTCTTCCGCACCTGCGTGAGCGTGCAAGGCTATCCCGACGCGTCGATCCTGATCAGCATCACCCCGGTCAACGTGATCGCCAGGTACATCGGCATGATCGCCGGACGCGACATCGTGGATCACGGGCAGAACTTCCACCTGGTATCGCAGCACAGCCTGCCGGGACGGGACATCTACACCTGGTTCAACGAGATGGGCTGCCGGTTCGCGGCGATGGATTTCGACACGTGGCGCGAGCGCCTGCAGGACAGTTTCGGGCGCGGCTTCATCAATCGATACTTCAAGCACGGCATCGGTCAGAGCGGCCATCACCAATACCGGATCGACAATCTCATGTCGGTGCTGAACGAACACGGCATGGAGCCGAATCGGGTCGATCGTGCCTACTTCGAGCCGTTGCTGTCGCAGATGGCGGGCGCCACGCACGGCAGCGAAGGAGGCATCGCATGCGCGCCGAACTGACGAGCAGCGTGCACGCCGGCGTCGCGGGCTATCGTGCCAGTGGCGGCCGGGGCGGCTGGTTCCGCATCCCGCGGCCAAACCCGAAGGCGACCTGGCGCGTGATCTGCCTGCCCCACGCCGGCGGATCGGCGAGTTTCTTTCACCCCTGGGGCGGAGCCCTCCCGGCTGATGCGGAGCTGGTGGTCATTCAGTATCCGGGGCGCGAGGAGGCGATCGGCGAGGCCTGCATCGACGACATGGACGTCATGGTGCGCGCTCTGGTGCAGGCGCTGAGCCTCACCCGCGCGCTGCTGGACAAACCCTACGTGCTTTTCGGTCACAGCATGGGTGCGGCGATCGCTTATGAGCTCTGCCTGGCGCTGCGGTTCCACCGAATGCCGCCGCCCTGCCTGTTGGCGCTCTCGGCCAGCGAAGGCCCCGGCGCGAGGAAGCCGGGCGCGCTGCATCGCGCCGATGACCGCGATCTGCTTGCGGAGATCGTCAGGCTGAACGGCAAACTGAAGCACCTCATGCGCTCGCCGGAACTGACCCGCCTGGTGCTTCCCGCGCTGCGGAGCGACTACCGGCTGATCGAAACCTACGGTGCCCGAAAGCCATCCCTTCTGCAGGTCCATTCCCCCGTCCTGGTCCTGATCGGTCAGCACGACGAAGAACTGAGCGAGGACGATGCCCGGGCGTGGCAGCGGATCGCCGTCGCCGGTTTCGACTTGTGCCGGTTCCCCGGCGGGCATTTCTACCTTTCGGACCAGTACAGCGCGATAACCGAGCAGATACGCCAGCGCCTGCCCGGTTTCTTGCATGCACCGCCGCCCGGGCGCGACTTGCCCTGATGAGCCAGCACCACTCACTCCGCATAGCGCCTCGTTGGCGGCGCCTGAATTCAACCCAACAGGAATCGGATTCATGGACATTCTCAAGACAACGCCGGGCCGCCCCAAGTTTTTCTTGACCCCCTCGGGGGGCCGGGCGCGAGGCGGCAGGTCCGGGGGCGCTCAGCATGACGCCCCCCGAATTTTGATCCTGGGCGGTTATGGACGAGTTGGACAGGAGGTGGCCCGCTATCTGCTCAAGGCCACGGATGCGAAGCTCGTGCTTTCCAGCCGAACGCCCAGACCGGTTCCGCACTGGATGGCGCCCGCCTCGCGGGCCCGGGCCGACATCACGATGCTCGATGTGTTCGACCATCACGCGCTGCTTGCCGAATGCATGCGGGCGAGCCTGGTCATCAACTGCGTCGGGCCATCGGGAATCGTCGGTGACCGCGTGGCCGTGGCCTGCAAGCAGGCACGCGTGCCGCTGGTCGATGCCGGCGGATACGACCCGCTGCTGCGCAGCCTCGAGCAGGCGGAGGAAAACGACCCAACCCCGGTTCCGCTGGTGATCAACGTGGGCTTGCTCCCCGGTCTTTCCGGCCTGTTTCCGCAATGGCTGCTCGACGTCCGTGGCAACAAGCAGGCTGTGGATGAACTCGACGTTTGCTACGTGGGGCGCGACGCGTGGACCTATCACTCCGCGTGGGACATCGTCAGCAGCCTCGGTGGATTTGGCGTCGATCGCGGCTGCTGCTACCTGAGCGGACGGGAGATCGTCCGCGTTCCGATGCGCAAGGCGACGCGCAGGATCGCGTTTCCCGATCCGATCGGCAAGGTCTCGGCCATGCTGATCCATGCGGAGGAAATCGCGCGTCTGGCGCAACAGCGCCGGATCAACACGGTGCGCGTATACGGCGCCAACATCGGGCCGCGCGCAACGCTGGTGTGCATGCTGGCGAAGATCCTGCGCTTGCATCGCAGCCCGGAAAGGATTGCGACGGGGGCTCGGTGGCTCGCCCGGGCATCCGCTCGCGACATGCGCACCCTCGAGCCGGCCTACGGCATTCATGTCGACCTTCGCTATCGCGATGGCTCGTCGGACAGCGCAACGCTGACGTTGGCCGATACCTACCGCGCAACGGGCACCGTGATCGGCATCACCGCGCACATGCTGCTGGAAGGGCACGGCCCCGGGCCCGGGGTCTTCCTGCTGCATGACGCGGTTCAGTCGGATCGCTTCATGCAATGCCTGCGGAAAGAGGGCCTGCTCGAGATCCATCCCCGGCCCGAGACCGCCGGCATGATTCTGAAAGGGGTGACCGCATGACGCCGAAGAAACGGATCATCGTGCTGGGCGGCCGCGGAGAGACAGGCCGACGCATCGTCGAGGGTCTGGCGCGGCGCTATCCGGAAATCGACGTCGCCGGCGGATCGCGGCGCGCGCCTGTCGGGTCGGAAGGCGCCGGAACCCGGCCATGCATCCAGATCGACATCGCCGACCGGACACGCGCTCTGGCCACGCTTTCCCGGTACGATCTGGCGATCCTTGCACTCGGGCCCATGCATCTCCACGGCAGCCTGCCGCATCAGATTTGCCTCGAGGCCGGCATCGATTGCATCGACATCAACGACAACCTGACCGTGGCCGATCACGTTCTGGCGTTGCACGACACGGCGGTGGAAAAGCGGTGCCGGGTATTCACGGGCATGGGGTTCACCCCGGGCCTGTCCAGCCTGCTGCTTGCCGAACTGGCGAGCCGGCGGCTATCCGCCGCCGGCCACTACAGGATTCGCGCATGCATGGGCGCGGCCTATGGCGGTGGAGAAACCAGTCCCTATGCGATCCTGTCGAGCTTCCGCAAGCATATCGACACCCTGCGGGACGGACGACGCCAGCGCATCGCCACACCGTGGAAGGATGGACGGGAGCGCTTTCAGTTTCCCGGCCAGGCGGCGCCGGTGGAGACCATCCCGTTCTCGCCGGTGGAGACCGCCAGTCTGAACGCCCGGCGCAGCATGCTGGCCGGGGCGGTTTCAAGTCTGGATGCGCGATACCACATCCAGTACCTGAAGCCAGGATTCGCGCGGCTCATGGCCCGCTTCGAGCCGTCGCCCCGTACCCTGGATCGTTTTGCCAGGAAGTTCTACACGAGCGGCCAGAAGATGAAACGCAGGAAGGATGCGGATCCGGATACGGTGCTATGGGTGTATCCGGACGATGCGCCCGAGCGCGGCTTGCTGATCCACGGCGTGACGTCTTCGTACGACCTGACGGCGGCGATGGCCTGCGCCGTTGCCGATGCCTGGTTGGCTGGCGACCTTGCCGGACATGGCGGGGTGTTCGCCGTCGACCATCTCGACGCACAGGTGCGCGCGCGCCTCGGCAGCCATCTGGCCAGGCGAGGCATTACCAGCAAGCCGGCCAATCTGGCGGCCCTGTCCGGGCAAGGCCTGGACTTCGGCTGGATCGCTCCGGTGAGCGGCAGCGACGTCAGTGCGCTTCGCCACTACCGATGCAACTGGTACACCGCCGCGCCGACGCATCCGAAGATGGCGCCGTTGCAGAAGCGATTCCTGCTGCGATCCGATGTGTGGAAGGCTGTGCGGAGCCGGCGCAAGGGCGTGGCATTCCTGGGGTTCGTTGTCCTCGCCATGCGCCGGTGGCGCCAGCACTACAAGGCGCTCGAGCCATTCAGGGTACGCGCGGAGGGGCCGTTCGCCGCCAGGTGGCCGGCGATCACCCGCGATATCAGCCTGTTCACTTCGGGATACGCTCGTGTGCGGGATATGCTCGGGCAGGCTGACGCGCTTCGTCTTTACGGGAAAATGTTTCTCGAGACGGGGCGCATGGAGATGCGCTGGCTATGGCCGGACCCGACCGTATTCGCGGCCCTGGACCGCCCTGCTTCAGCCGTTCGCGACTACTGGATGGCCTTCATGGACGGATGCCAGGAATTGGGGGTGCTTCGCTTCAACGCGAGCGAAGAGGGAAATACCGTCCGCTGCCATCTCGACTACTGCGCGTACGCTGCGATGTTCACCCTGCTCGGATGCCCGGAGCTGGCAACGCTCGTACGCCGGATGGAGCGCGAGGCGCTCGAGTACATGGCAAGCCATAGCGGGTTGTCGGTGGAGTGGCGGGCCGAGCCGTGCGGTGGCGCGACGATTGCCCTGCAATTGCCTCGAGCCGCCGATGACCATCAAGCCGAGCGGCATCGGACGGAACTCGCCTGATGGCTGGCGACGATCGGGTACAGGCGCAAGCATGAGCGCGCCTCGCTGATCCCTTCCCAAAAAATCAGTTGTCCTATTCCATGATATCTGTTACAAGATTGCATTTATTTGATAATGATTCCCATTTGCATTTATTGGATTCCCATGGGCGCGTGTCACATCATGGAAGGTGCAATCATCGACTCGTTCGCTTCTCTTCCCGAGGCCGACCCTCGCATGGTCATGCTTCAGCCGGGCCTGGTCGTTTGCCACACCACGGCAGACGATCTCGGCGCCATCCAGGCGCCAAAGACGTTCGACGGCGATAACGAGTTCATTCATCTCAATTGCCAGCTGGCCGGGAAATTTGCGGGACAGGTGCGGCGGCAGTCACTGAACTTCGCGCAAGGCGATCTCTCTTTCGGCTTTTCGGATAGCGAACGATTTCGTGTTCAACATTGCAGCCAGTTCCAGAACCTGACCGTCATGGTCACCCCGGACGTCCTGTGCGATCTGGCCGGCGAGGAAGTACGCGCGATGCTGAGCGCCAGGGATGAACCGGGATTCTTCGTCAGATGCGCGGGCCTTTGCCGAAGGTCGATTCGTTCGGCCAACGCCATTGCCTCATTGATGGTCGAGCGCCCACGGCAGCGGCTTCTGCTGCACTCGGCGACGCTCGATTTCCTGCACTGGCACCTGGCCGCATTTCGCCACGGCAATGACTGCAAGGCGCTCACCGCGCGTGAATGCCGGCAGTTGGAGGCAGCGAAATCGTTGCTGATGCAAGACCTGAGCGCGCCTCCGACGATCGCCGGGTTGGCGCGCGCCGTCGGCATGAATCAGTGCAAGCTGAAGAAGGGATTCAAGCATCACTTCGGCAGCACCATCTACGCGATGTTCCAGGAAGAGCGAATGTCTCGCGCCAGGCAACTACTACAGCGCCACAACGTCACCGAGACCGCCATGATGGTCGGATACTCGAACGTCAGCCACTTCAGCGCAGCCTTTGCCAAGCAGTTCGGCTACTTGCCCAGCCGAGCCCGTCAAAGCGTGCTGGTCTCATCCGAGTGGCATCAGGCGCTCGCCTAGCCTGAACGCGGGCCCTACCCCACCCGCCACCACCGCGGCAACAGCACGCGCACGTCGGGCCGCCGGTAGCGATCGTCGATCAGATGGACGACACCTTCATCGGCCTCGCTGCGGATCACCCGCCCCGCCGCCTGGACGACCTTCTGCAATCCCGGATACAGATACGCATAGTCATAGCCGCTGCCGAACCGCGCATCGAGCGTGCGTCGCATCTGCTCGTTGACGTCGTTGAACTGCGGCAGACCCAGCGTTGCGACGAACGCACCGATCAGCCGCTCGCCCGCCAGGTCGACACCTTCCGAGAACGCCCCGCCGAGCACCGCGAACCCGATGCCGCACCCGCCCGCGCGAAAGCGCGCGAGGAACGCGTCGCGCTCGGCCTCGTCCATGCCGGGTGCCTGTGCCCACACCGGTACGTGCGGGTATCGCTGCCGCATCTGCTCGACGACGCGCTGCAGATAATCGAAGCTGCTCAGGAAGCTCAGATAATTGCCGGGCCGCGCGTCGTATTGCGCGGCGATCAGGTCCGCGATCGGCTCGAGCGAGCGGTCGCGGTCGCGCCAGCGCGTCGACACGTGGCTCGCGACGCGTACCGTCAACTGCTCCGCGCGGAACGGCCCGTCGACGTCGAGCCAGGCGGTGTCCCGCGGCAGCCCGAGCGTGTCGCGGTAGAAATGGAACGGGCTCAGCGTTCCGGAAAACAGCACGGTCGCGTGCGCGGCCGCGAAGCGCGGCGCGAGAAAGCCGCCGGGAATCACGTTGCGCACGCACAGCGTCGAGCGCACGCGCCGGCGGCGGCGCGCGGCGGGCGCGCTTTCGAGATCGCCACGGTTGTCGCGGTCGTCGTGATCGTCGCGATCGAACCCGGGCAACTGCGGCGGCGTGGGCGTGGGCGGCGGCTCCGGCTCCGGCGCATCGTGCAGCGTCGCGTCGAAGATCGACGCGTCGTCGAATGCGTCCGCGAGCGCAGCGAACCGCACCGCATCGAAATGGAAGCGCAGCAGCGCGTCGTCGTTCGCGCGCGGCGCGTCGGCCAGATGCTCGCCGACCGCCGCGACGAGATTCTGCACGGCCGACACGAGCGGCCCCGGCGGCGCCGGATACGCGGCATAGCGCGCAGGCTGCGCGTTGCCCAGCGTGCTCCACGCACGGCCGAGCCGCGCGAACGCGGCGCGCAATGCAGCCGGCGCCGCCTCGCGCGCGGCCGCGAAATCGAACGGGTCGAGCGACGCGCTGTACATCTTGCGCGCGCGGTCGAGCAGGTTGTGCGCCTCGTCGACGAGCACGCCGACCCGCCACTGGTTCTGCTGCGCGAGCGCGAACAGCATCGCGCTGCCGTCGTAATAGTAGTGATAGTCGCCGATCGTCATGTCGGACCAGCGCGCGAGCTCCTGCGCGAGGTAGTACGGGCAGACGTCGTGCGCGCGGGCGAGCTCGCGCACCGTGTCGCGGTCGAGCACGCGGCCCGCGAACGCCGCGTCGCGCGCGGCCGGCAGCCGGTCGTAGAAGCCGCGCGCGAGCGGACACGATTCGCCGTGGCACGCGCTGCCCGGATGCTCGCACGCCTTGTCGCGCGCGACGAACTCGAGCACGCGCAGCGGCAGCGCCGGCGTGCCGCCGCCGAGCGCGGCGACCGCGTCGAGTGCGAGCGCGCGGCCCGACGTCTTCGCGGTCAGGAAGAACACGCGGTCGAGCCGGCCTTCGCCGCACGCCTTCAGCATCGGGAACACGGTGCCGAGCGTTTTGCCGATGCCGGTCGGCGCCTGCGCGATCAGGCTGTGCCCGTCGCGCGCCGCACGGTAGGCGGCGACCGCGAGCGCGCGCTGGCCGGTCCGGAACGTGCGGTGCGGAAACGTCAGCGCGCGCAGCGCCGCGTCGCGCGCATCGCGATGCGCGGCCTCGCGCTCGGCCCATGCGAGGAAGCACGCGCACTGCTCGTCGAAGAACGCGGCAAGCGCGTGTGCCGGCAGCGTGTCGGTCAGCACGGTTTCGTGCTCGGACACGATGTCGAAATAGACGAGTGCGACCGTCAGTTCGGCGAGGCCGCGCGCCGCGCACAGCAGATGGCCGTAGACCTTCGCCTGCGCCCAGTGCAGTGCGCGATGGTTGGCGGGCATCGCGTCGAGATCGCCACGGTAGGTCTTGATCTCCTCGAGACGGTTCGCGGCCGGATCGTAGCCGTCCGCGCGGCCGCGCACGGTCAGCGAGTGCCACGCGCCGGACAGCGGAATCTCGGTCTCGTAGCCGGCGCCGCGCCGCGAGGTCACCGCGCCGTGCCCGGCGATCCCTTCGAGCGCGGTCGGCGCGGGCGTGAAGCGCAGGTCGAGATCGCCGCGCCGCGCGGTGAACTCGCACATCGCCCGCACCGCGACGACGTAGCTCATGCGGACAGCGTGCCGGCCATATCGGCCGGCGTGCGCGCATCGTCAGCCCACTCGACGTCGATGACGCGCACCGGCATTCCGTGCGCGATGCAGTAAGCAAGCCAGCGCGTCTGGTTGTCCTGCAGGCGATCGCCGGGCCCTTTCACCTCGATCAGTTCATAGCGCCGTTCGGCCGGCCAGAAGCGCACGAGATCGGGCAGTCCGGAGCGATTGCCGCGAATGTCCGCGAGCAGCCGCGCGAACCACAGCCGCAGATGCGCGGGCGGCAGGCACGCGAGCGCTTCGTCGAGCAGCGCCGGGGTCAGCACGCCCCAGAACACGAACGGCGATTGCAGGCCGAATTTCGCTTCGTAGCGAACGCGGATCGTGTCGCGGTACGCGCCACTGTCGAGTTCGGCAAAGCAGCGTGCAAACGCGTCGGCACGGCGCGCGGCGAAATCGGGTGCGTGCAGGTCGGCCGGGCCGCGCTGGAACGGATGGAAGAACGCGCCGGGCACCGCCGCGAAGATCGCGTCCCAGCAGAGCAGCCCGAACAGCGAGTTGATCAGCGTGTTCTCGACGTAATGGACCGTCGACGCGGGCTGGGCGAGATGGTCGCGCACCGCGAATTCGACGCTGGTTGCCTCGCCCGGGCGCGGCAGCACGAGCGTCGCCCGTGGCGCCGCGGACGCGCCGGCTGCCCGCGTGACGGCGACGCCCGCGCGGCGCTGAAGGCGCGGCAGCATCCGCTCGACGCGCTGGCGCTCCTCGTCGCTTTCGAACGCGGCGCGCGCTTGCCGAGCGAGCGCGAGCGCGTCGCCGTCGCGGCCGCAGCGCTCGAGCACGCGGATGCGCCGGTGGCGGCTGCCCGGCCACGCGCTCTTCGCATATGCGTCGAGCGCGAACGGCCACGCGCCGCGCCGCTCGCCGGCCTGACCGAGCGCGAACAGCAGCTTCGCGCGGCGCGTCGCGAGCCACGGCTGCGCGCACGCGATGGCATCGGCCGCGTCGAGCAGCGGATCGAGCGGTGCGTCGTCGGGCCACGCGTCGAGCGCGTCGCGGCACGCGTGCAGCGCGAGATACGCGTCGACGTCGCCGCGCCGCTGGAACGCGCGCGACGACGGCGCGAGCGGCACGCTTTCATACTGGAACACGCCGAGGTCCGCGAGCACGAATTCGCTCCAGTCCTGGTGCAGATTGCCGAAGAACATCAGCCGCAGGCGGTCGCACAGCGCGCCGACCGTCACGCGCAGCACGCGGTCGGCGGTGTCGGGGAACCAGGTGTGGAACGGCCGGGCCACGTCAGGCCGGGCCGCGTCAGGCAGTGCCGAGCTAGACCGGGCCGCGTCAAGCAGGGCCGAGCCAGTTTGGGCCGAGCCGGCACCACCCGCGCCCGGCGCGTCGGCGGCAAGATCGCGCCGCACCTGCTCGAGCCAATCCGACTTGCGGCCCGACGGACTCGCGGCCAGCGCCGGAAACCGCTCCGCGAGCTCGGCCTTCGTCGTCAGCGCGAAAACCTCGTCGAGCGACAGCGATGGCGCCGGATCGACCCAGCCGTGCGCGACGAGCGGCGCGGCCGCGTCGAGCGGGCAGCCGATCTCGTCGTAGACGAGCTTGCTCGCGCGGAAACTCGGCCCGTTGCGCATCAGCATCCGCACGAGCAGCGCGCGCGACGGCCTAGGCAGCGTCGCGAACGCGCGCAGGAACGTATGCTCGTGCTCGTCGAGCACGTCGTCATAACGCTCGGCGAGCCACGCGAGCGCACGCTCGAAATTGGTCAGATAGTAGAACGCGTCTGGCGGCGGGGACGGCGGCACGGGGATCGATGACTGTACGTTTGTACAGCGTCGGATGATAGCAAATGCGCGGCATGTTGCCGCGCATATTCGACATCGCCACGCCCGCGCGGGTCACGCGACCTTGAATTGCCCGACCGTCGACGCGAGCGCGTTCGCCTGGGTCTGCAGCGCGGACGCCGCCGCCGTCGACTGTTCGACGAGCGCCGCGTTCTGCTGCACCATCTCGTCGAGTTGCGTGACCGCGCGGTTGACCTCCTGAATGCCGCGCGTCTGCTCGTTCGCCGCGTGCGTGATTTCGGAGATGATCGTCGTCACGTTCGCGACGTTCGTCACGATCTCGTGCATCGTCTCGCCGGCCTGCCGCACCTGTCCGGACCCGGCCGCGACGCTGTCGACCGTCGATTCGACGAGCACCTTCACTTCTCGCGCGGCCTGCGCGCTGCGCTGCGCGAGGCTGCGCACTTCCTGCGCGACGACCGCGAACCCGCGCCCTTGCTCGCCGGCGCGCGCGGCCTCGACCGCCGCGTTCAGCGCGAGGATGTTGGTCTGGAACGCGATGCCGTCGATCACGCCGATGATGTCGCCGATCCGCGCGGATGCTTCCTCGATCTTGCCCATCGTCGCGACGACGTCCGCGACGACCGCGCCGCCGTGCGACGCGATCTTCGACGCGGCCGCCGCGCGCGCGTCGGCCTGCCCGGCCGCGTTCGCCGACTGGCCGACCGTCGCGGTGATTTCCTCCATCGACGCGGCGGTCTGCTGGAGGCTCGCGGCCGCCGATTCGGTGCGCGACGACAGGTCGACGTTGCCGGCCGCGATCTCGTTCGCGGCGGTGCGCACCGATTCGCTCGCGTCGCGGATCTCGCGCATCACGTGGCTCAGCTTGTCGACGAACGCGTTGAACGAGCGCGCGATGTCCGCGACTTCGTCGCCGCCGTCGGCGGGCAGCCGCTTCGTCAGATCGCCGGTGCCGGAGCCGATCGCGGTCATCGCGTCCCGCACCTGCGACAACCGGCGGAACGCGGTCGCGGTGATCGCGCCGATGACGAGCGACGCGATCCCGACGATCGCGACGAGCGTCACGAGCGATGCGCCGAGCAGCGAGCGCATGCCGGCCGTCGCTTCGGCCTTGTCGAGCGCGACGATCGCATACCAGTCGGTGCCGGGCACCGCCTGCGCGCGGACGAGCTTCGTGTCGCCGCCGACGTGCACCTCGACCGGCGCGCGCGCCGCCGCGAGCGACGCGAGATTGATGCCGGCGAGATCCGGCGCGACGTCCGCGACGGGCTTCAGCGTCAGCTTCGGATCCGGATGCGCGACGATGTGGCCGTCGCTGTCGACGAGCATGCCGAAGCTCGCGGGCGTCGGGCGGATCGCTTTCACGTTCGCGATCACGCTGTCCATCGCGACGTCGCCGCCGAGGACCGCCTTGAGCGCGCCGTCGCGCACGACCGGCACCGCGAACGAGACGACGAGCTTGCCGGTGCCGGCGTCGACGTAAGGCGGCGTGACGACCGCCTTGCCGGTCTGCGCGGCCTGCTTGTACCACGGGCGGATCGTCGGGTCGTAGTCGGGCGGGATGCCGGTCGGGTCCGAGAACTTGTAGGTCTTGTCCGCGTAGCCGGCATAGACGTTCGTGAAATCGCCGGCGGCCGCGAGCTGTTTGAACGTCGGCAGCGGGTCGGGCGACAGCGCCGCGTCCTGCAGCGACTCGATCATCCGGCTCTTCGACGCGACCCAGTCGCCGATGCCGACGACGTGGCCGCTCGCGACCGACGTGAGGTTCCGGTCGATCGCGTCGTCGTTGTACGAATGGGCGATCGCGTAATTGATCAACGTGCTTGCGGCGAGCGCGAACGCGACGATGGCGATGCACGCGGCGAGAATGCGTGCCCGGAGGGACGAAAGCATGGCAATGACTCGTAAGGGATGGACGGGCGCGGGTGCGGTGGACGAACTATCAGACGTAAACGGCACCGCGCGAGCCGACTTGAGTCGTTTTGCGCTGAATCAATTCGAGGAGGTGTTGCGCGTGATAAGCCCGAGCCGAGGGGCGGATCGGGCGGATCGTGTTCGATCAGGTACGGCGCGAGGCCGTCATCATTCATGGCCCGCATGGACGGGCTCGGCGGCGCGATAGCCCGGCGGTGCGGCGCGCGATGCGCGGTCGTCCGACAGGATCCGCTCGCGCAGATGGCGCATCGCGAACACGTGGATGTAATCGTGCACGCGCGCGTCGGACGACAGCGCGCGGACTTCGTCCTCGATCATGTGTTGCAGTTCGTCCTTGGCGATCGACCGTTGGGCGGCGGCCTCAACCAGCATCTCGAACAGCCTGTCCTGTGACATCGACATACTCCCGTCTTTCAAGTAATTGAAAGGTTCACGTGTTTCGAAGCGTGGAGCGTTGGAGACTTGTAGGCGAAACGGCACGCGACGGGCGTGCCCCCCGGGGCGCTGCATGAGAACCGGCCGCGGCGCGGACGGCACCCGGTGGGGGCCGGGTGATGGGATCCTGGACGGATCGACAGCGAACTGGCGCACGTGCGCGCAAACGCACGGACGATGGAAGCGGCGCGCGTCGCCCCGGAGACGCGGCGCGCCCGCCGCGTGCCCGTGCGATTGACGGGCACCGTCGGCTGGCGCAGAAACGAACTTAGACTCGGTCAATATTCCCGTCAAGGGAGGCGCGCGGTGAACCGCTCGCTTAAAAAACGGCATCTCGGGAAATGGGGGTGTAAGACATTTCCGATAGCCGCATCGGAAATACTTGACACCAAGTTCGGAAAGGCCCTCTTGGTGCGGAACGGGCCGTCCGCGATACTAAAGCCATGAACAAAACGTTCATGACGGATGTTCTCTACGCGGGCACAGATCTGGCGGGGGATTCCGGCGCAGGAGACCCATCATGACATGCGGCACGTTTCTGAAGAATCAATACGGCTATCGGGGTAAGGCGCGCGACGTGCAATCGGGGCACGAGGTATCGTCGCCGCGCGAGGAGACTGACGAGGAGCTCGACGCACTGCTCGCGCTCGCCCGTCAGGCCGGCATGCTCGTGACGCTCGACGGGCAGATCGGACGAGAAAAATATCAGAGCGTCGCTGGCTCGGTGAGCGCGCTGCAACGCTTCGTCGCCGCGTTGCACGCGCGATTCACCGGCAGCGTCAGCGAGCCTGCGCTCGCCTGCCCGACAACGACGTCGGAGCATGCGTGATCGCTTGATGTCTGCGCTTGATGTTTGCGCTTTGTTTCTGCGGGGAAGCTGTGAAAGCGAACGGGGCCAATATCGTTCGAGCGCCGCTGCTCGACGAACAGACCGGTTGAACCGGCGGATGGATGGGCGAATGGAGGGACGGGCGGGGTTGGCGGACCCCGCCCATCGTCCAAAGGCGGCCTTGCGCCCGCCTGCCCTCGTGCCCGGAGGGTTCACCGCGGCGGCCGCTCGGTCGACCGCTGGAACGCCTCAGGATCCCATGGGCACTATCGGGACTTTGTGATTTAGATCAATCGAAATGAAATGGGGACGCATGCGATGAAGCCGGCACCGGACGACACCAGCCGGCACAGGCGATGCGGACAGGCATGACGCATGCGGGGGGGGTAGACGCGCGGCTTACTTCGACAACGTCGCGCGCACCGTGTATTCGCCTTCGAGTACGCCGTGCTCGCGCGGCACGACATATTTCGACGCGTCGAAATCGGACGGCAGCGGCTCGACCGGATAGCCGTGTTTCTCCCACGCGTCGAGGCCGCCTTTCAGCGCCTTCACGTTGCGGATCTGCTTGCGCTGCAGCTGGCTGACGATACGCTTCGCGGTCGCCTCGTTCGGGCACACGCAATAGACGACCATCGGGCGCTTCATCAGCTCCGGATCGAGCGCGTCGGGCGAATCGAGATCGAGCGGATACGCGCCCGTGATCCGGTACGACTCGCGCTCGCGCACCGCGCGCGGCCGCGCGTCGAAGATCAGCGGCGGATCGCTGGACTTCATCATGTCGTCGAGCTGCTGCGGCGAGATCCGCACCTGCGCGAGCCAGCGCCGGAACTGCAAGCGGCGCACCCAGCGATAGAGGACGAACGTGATCGAGATCGCGGCGAACGCATCGAGGATCGTGCCGCCGCTGCTGCGCACCCAAAGCGTGAGCTGGACGATCTGGTCGTGCACGGCCGCGCCGCCGACGAGCCAGAACCCGGCCCACAGCGACGCGCCGGCCAGATCCCAGAGCATGAACACACCGAAGCCGATCGCGGTCGTACCGAGCAGCGGCGCCGACACGAGGCCGAGCCCCGGCAGGAATTTCGCGAGCACGAGCAGCGGCGCGCCGTATCTTTCGAAAACGTTACGCGCGACGCGCAGCGTCGTGTCGAGCGACAGCGAAAACCGGACGAGCCCGTTCAGCAGACGCCGGCCGTGCATGCGGCCCATGTAGAACCACAGCGAATCCGCGATCATCGTCGCGCCGATCGCCGCGAGGAACATGCTCGCGTACGACGCCTGCCCCATCGCCGCCATCGTGCCGCCGAAGATCAGCATCGGCACGGCCGGCACGGGCACGCCGAGCTGCGTGATCAGCACGCTCGCGAACACGACCCACGGGCCGAGCGACGGAGGAATTGCGACGGGAAAGTGCCACACGGCGGCGCTCCTGGGCGATGGGCAAGCCGCGCCGACGCGCGGCGGCGGGCGCGCGTGCCGGCGGCCGCGGCGCTTGCGCGGCTCGGACGGTAATGTCGGGCATTCTAAACAGGTTTGGTGACCGGCGTGTGAGTGCCGCTACGATTCGTGCACGTACGTGCCGGGCGCGTCGGCGAGGCCGTCCGGCACGTCGCGGGCCGCGACCTCGCCCGTCGAATGCCGTTCGAGCCAGCCGGACCAGCATGGCCACCACGAGCCGGCGACGACGGGGGTATCGTCGAAGAACGCCTGATCGCCGCGATACGGCGTATCCGCCTCGCGCGTCGCGCTGCGGTAATGGCGCTTCGGATGACCGGGCTCGGACACGATCCCCGCGTTGTGCCCGCCCGCGGTCAGCACGAACGTCAGTGCGTGATGCGTGAGCAGATGCAGCCGATACACCGACTTCCACGGCGACACGTGATCGCGCTCGGTGCCGACGACGAACGTCGGCGTCTCGATGTCGCCGAGCGCGACCGGGCGGCCGTCGACGCAATAGCGGCCCTCGGCGAGATCGTTGTCGAGGAACAGGTGCGTCAGGTATTCGCTGTGCATCCGGTACGGCATTCGCGTCGTGTCAGCGTTCCACGCGGTCAGGTCGTTCGGCTTCAGCCGCCGGCCGAGCAGATATTCGCTCATCATCCGCGACCAGACCAGGTCGCGCGCGTTCAGCAACTGGAATGCGGCCCGCATCTGCGCGCCGTCGAGGTAGCCCTGGCGCCACATCAGCGCGTCGAGCGCGGCGAGCTCGCTCGCGTCGATGAAGAGGCCCAGCTCGCCCGGGTCGCTGAAATCGGTCAGCGCGGCGAGCAGCGTCATCGTGCGCAGCGCGTCGGCGTGCCCGTCGCGCGCGAGCGCCGCCGCGCCGATCGCGAGCAGCGTGCCGCCGAGGCAGTAGCCGACCGCGTGCACCGCGTCGCCGCAGCGCGCGCGCACCTCGTTCAGCGCGGCGAGCAGCCCGTCGCGCAGGTAATCGTCGAGACCGACGTCGCGCGCCTCCTCGCCCGGATTGCGCCACGAGATCGCGAAAACCGTGAAGCCCTCGTCGACGAGATAGCGGATCAGCGAGTTGTGCGGCTGCAGATCGAGGATGTAGTACTTCATGATCCACGACGGCACGAGCAGGATCGGCTCACGCGCGACCCGCTGCGTCTTCGGCATGTACTGCAGCAGCTCGAACATCGCGTTGCGGAACACGACGCGGCCCGGCGTCACCGCGAGTTCGCGGCCCGGGCGGAAGCCGGCCGCCGGCCTGAACGGCTGGCCGCGCAGATGCGCGAGCATCGCGTCGACATCCTCGCGCCAGTGCCGCGCGCCGTCGACGAAATTCCTCCCGCCGCTTTCGAGCGCCGCGTCGAGCACGACCGGATTCGTCGCGACGAAGTTGCCCGGCGAGCACGCATCGATGCACTGGCGCGCGAAGAAGCGCACGAGATCCTCGTGATGGCGATCGACGCCCGGCACGCCGGTCGTCGCCTGCTGCCACCATTGCTCGATCGACAGGAACGCGTCGCGATAGACGGAAAACGGCCAGCGCGACCATGCGTTGCCCACGAAACGCGGATCGAACGGCGGCGCCGCCGCGAGCGCGGGCGCGTCGGACCCGCCGGTTTCGCCGGTTTCACCGATTTCGCGCCGATGAGCGGCCGGCGCGGGCGCGGGCCGAAACCCGGTCAGCGCCGCCTGCCCGGCCTGCATCGCGAGATCGACGCATTTGCCCGGCGACACGGCGAGATGCGTCGCCCAGTCGAACCACGCGATCGCGAGCGACGCGGGCGACATCCCCATCGTCGCCGCCGCGACCGTCGCGTGCGCGGCGCGGTCCCAAGCGTCGCCGGCCGGCATGGGTCGCCGCTTGTCACATTCGCGACATTCGCGCGCGGCCGGCGTGGTCTGCTGCATGACGTGCTCCTTGACGACCGAGGTCGCCGGATCGCGACGTCGATGACCGATGCCGCGCGTCGACGGGGACGCACCCTGCCGGCACAGCAGGCCATCGCGACGTCATTTCGATACTAGGTCACGCGGCCCGACGCTGCCGGGCGCCGGCGTCCGATGCCCGATGCCCGGCGCCCGCATTCCGAATCTCAATCGAGCGTCGCCGAATGCGCGATCACCGCCGTCGCGACGATCGCGCCGAGCGTCAGCAAGCTGCCGCGATTGCCGAGCAGGTACGCGACAGGGTCGTCGCGCAGATCGTCGCGCGCGGCGGCGATCCACAGCCGCGCGAACAGATAGATGAACCCAAGCGCCACGAACCACAGCAGATCCGGGAGCGCATAGGCGAGCTGCGTGTCGGGCGACCGGATGAAGAGCCCGAACACGATCACCGCCCCGATCGACGTCGCGCCTCCGAGCGGCCACAGCACTTCGAGATCCGACACCCGATAGTCGCGCCCCGGCGTCGCGTACGCGCCGGCCTGGCGCAGCGCAACCAGTTCCGCGCAGCGCTTCGCGAGCGCGAGGCTCGGGAACGCGAACGCGGAAAACGCGAGCAGCCATTCGCCGACGTCGACGTTCGCCGCGAGCCCGCCCGCGACGATGCGCAGCGCGTACAGCAGCGACAGCACGAGCACGTCGACGATCACATACGGCCTGAGCCACCAGCAATACGCACTCGCCATCGCGAGATAGAGCGCGAGCATCGCCGCGAATCCGGCCGACACCGCGAACGCGAGCGCGAACGACAGCGCGAGCAGCGCCATCGCGGCCCCGATCCCGGCGCCGATCGGCAGCCGGCCGCTCGCGAACGGCCGTTCGCGTTTGTGCGAATGGCGGCGATCGCGGTCGAGATCCCACAGATCGTTGCCGATGTAGGCCGCGGACGCGCCGAGCGACATCGCCGAGAACGCGAGCAGCAACGATGCGAACCGGCCCGCGTCGAAAAGCGTGAGCGTGGCGATCAGCGGCACGAACAGCAGCAGATTCTTCAGCCACTGCCGCGCGCGCAGCGCACGCAGCCACAGCGCGCCGCTGCGCGTGTCGCCGGCGAACTCGCGCTCGACGAACGCGCTCGAGCGAACCGCGCGCGACACCGTGCTCGACGCGCCAGCCAGGATCGCGCCGCCGCCCGCGCGCCAGATCGGCAGATCCGCGGCACGCCCGCCCGCGTAGACGAAATGGTCGCCGAACCGCTCGCGGATGCGCTTGAGCTTCTCATCCCCGCGCAGCGCGATGCCGTCTTCGGTCGCGAGCACCGCGTCGAACACGCCCAGATGCGCGGCGATGCGGGTTGCGATCGCATGCGGCGCGTCCGTCGCGAGCGCGATCCGCCGCCCGCGACGCTGCTCGACCGTCAGGTAGTCGACGAGCGGCTCGCGATACGGCAGCGTGTCGACGCACAGATCCGCGCGCGCGGCGAGCGCGTGGCCGAACGCCGCGCGCCCTTTCAGCCGCCAGACGGGCAGCTTCAGCAGGATCAGCGGGTTGCGCCGCACCGCGCGCACGACGGATTCCGCGAGCGCGCCGGTCAGGAGCAGCGTGCCGTCGAGATCGACGACGAGGGGTAAATCTCTGGTCTCTAGCATCATGCAGGTGGGGCGACGCCCGTTGTCCGTCCGGCTTGGCGGCCGCGCCGCCTGTCGCGCCCGGTGCCACGGTGAAAAGATACTGTCGGTTTTGAATGCCGATTGCAGGAAATTGAAGTTTGTTGATTTATTTCAACCACACACCAAAATCAGACAAGTCTTATTTACTAATCCACCGACCAGGTGATTCACGATTTTTCTCGATTCCAAAAAAATCGAGAAAAGCCGTTCGAATGCGTGCTTGAAACGCATTCGAATCGCGGAGCCTGGCCGCGACGCACCTCCGCGGTGCATGCGCGGGCCGCGCGGCGCTCAGGCCGGCGCCGCTTCCTTCTCGTCGTGCCGCACCAGCAGCACCGGCCGGTCCGCCGCGCGCAGCAGCGATTCCGCGACGCTGCCGAGCAGCAGGCGCTTCAGCCCATGGCGGCCGCTCGCGCCCATCACGATCAGATCGGCGTCGGCCTCGGCGGCCGTGCGCATCAGCACCGCGGCCACGTTCTCGCCGTACGCGTCGAGCGCGCGCACCGTGCCCGGCACGCGGCCCTGCTCGAGCATCGTCTTCGCGTCTTCCAGGGCTGCCGTCGCGGCATCGTCCGCGGACACCTCGCTTTCCCCGGAGAAACCCTCGCCGACGTCGACGAGCTTCGGCCGATGCTCGACGACGTGCGCGCACGTGATCGCGCCGCCCGACGCCGCCGCGATCCTGATCGCCTCGTCCAGCGCCAGACGCGCGCTGGGGCCGTCGTCGAGCGCCACGAAAATCCGCTTGTACATCGCATCACCTCCCACGTCGTCACCGCCCGGACGCGGGTGCCGGCGAATCGGCCGGCGTCGCGTTCGGCGTGGCTCGCGCGCTCGCGCGCCGTCGGCGCGAATCAGGCGCGGCCGGCGCACGGGCGGCTCGCCGCCCTCTTCCGTCTTTTCGAGACGGGCCCATTACATAAAAACTGCAAAAGGCGCAAAATCTCACCTCGTTATAAACGGCGCCGCCGATAATCGTGCGCGTAATGCGCCCAATTCCTGAGTCGTCCGGGCACTGCGGGCGACCTCGATCGATAGAGTGGCCCAAGAATGACCGTCAACGGAACACCGACGCGCGACGCCCGATCGCCTGCGCGGAAACGTTTCTTGAACATGTTACGCCAGCCTTTCGCGGCCGGCGCTGCCGCTTTTGCGCTCGGCGCGGCGTTTTCGCTCAACGTCGCGCTCATCGTGCGCGACCAGTGGCAGCACAACGTGCAGGCGCGTTTCGAGCGGCGCGCGTGGCACATCACGACGATGATGCGCCACGAGCTGCAGGCGAGCGCCGCGGTGCTGCAGAGCGCGCGCGGCGCGTTCATGCTGACGTCGCGGCCGATGTCGCCCGAGCGCTGGCTGCAGTACGTCGGAACGCTCGACCTCGATCACAGCCAGTCGCCGATCCGGCGGCTCGGTTTCGTCCCCCTTTCATCCGCTGCCCGCGCGTCGCTCGCGAGTGACGTGACTACAGCGACCGCCGCGTCGATGCCGACCGTGGCCGCGTCGCTGAGTGCGCCGCCGTCGCGCGCGCCCGTCACGACGTTCGGCTCGCGCGACGCGAGCGCGCTGCAGCGCGCCGCGCAATCGGGCGAAGTCGCGATGGCGTCGCGGCAGATCGACGACCCGAGCGGCGAGGCACGCCCGGCACTCGCGCTGGTGCTGCCCGTGTACGACACGCCCGACACGCCGCTCACGCCCGCCGCGCGGCTGGCGGCGACGGAAGGCGTGCTGTTCGCCGCGCTCGACGCGCGCCGGCTGCTGCAGCGCGCGCTCGACGCGGAGCGCGGGATCGACCTGCGCGTGATCGCGACCGGCGACGACCGGCCGATCTACGCGCTCGAGGCGCTGTCCGACGAGGCGGTGTGGTCGTCGGATCTGATGCGCCGCGTCGACCGGCTCGATTTCGGCGGCAACACGCTGACGCTCTCGTACGCGGCCGACGGCCGCCCGGGCGTGACGGGCGCGCAGCACGCGGCGGCCACCGTGCTCGCGGCCGGGCTCATCGCGTCGTTCGTGTTCGGCGTGCTCGCCCACGCGATGGTGCGCGCGCGGCTGTTGCGCGAGGCCGATCCCGACACGCAGCGCAGCGGCCTGCTGAACGAGGCGCGGATGATGGCGATCATCCGCTCGTCGATGGAAGCGATCATCACGGTCGACGAATCGCACAAGGTCGTGATCTTCAATCCGAAGGCCGAGGAGATTTTCGGCGTGTCCGCGATGGAGGCGATCGGCGGGCCGCTTTCGCGCTTCATCCCCGAGCGCTTTCGCGCCGCGCACACGAAGCACGTCGAGCAGTTCGGCGTGACCGGCGTGTCCGAGCGTCAGATGGGCAAGCAACTCGTGCTGTCCGGGCTGCGCGGCAACGGCGAGGAATTCCCGATCGAGGCATCGATCTCGCAGATCCGCGACGCGTCCGGCAAGCTCTACACGGTGATGCTGCGCGACATCACCGAGCGCCTGCGCGGCGACAACACGCTGAAACAGTCGCGCGAGGAGCTGCGCGAGTTGTCCGCGAACCTGCAGAAGGTGCGCGAGGAAGAGAAGGCGCGGATCGCGCGCGAGCTGCACGACGACCTCGGCCAGCAGCTCACCGCGCTGAAGATGGACCTGTCGGTCGTCGAGCAACAGTTGCGCGATCCATGCAACTCGTCGCCGATGGAGGTGCAGAAGCATCTGAAGGGCATGCGGCGGCTGATCGACGCGACGGTCGCGTCGGTGCGGCGGATCGCGGCCGACCTGCGCCCGGTGATGCTCGACGATCTCGGGCTCGTGCCGTCGATCGACTGGCTTGCGAACGACTTCACGAACCGCTACGGAATCGACGTCGAGCGCGACGTCGATCCGCGCGGCGTCGAGTTCACGGGTGCGGGCGCGACGACACTGTTCCGCATCGTTCAGGAGGCGCTGACGAACGTCGCGCGCCACGCGGAGGCGACGAGCGTCGCGGTGAAGCTGCACGTCGACGACGGCGTCTGCGTGCTGCGCATCGCGGACAACGGCCGCGGCGCGGTCGTCGACGGCGCCGCGCGCGAAGACAAGTCGTTCGGTCTGATCGGGATCCGCGAGCGCGCACACATGCTCGGCGGCACCGTGACGATCGATACGGCCCAGGCACGCGGTTTCGCGATCACGGTCGCGCTGCCGCTCGCTTCGATACAACAGGAAGAGTCAGAGACATGATCAAGGTGCTGATCGCCGACGACCATACGCTCGTGCGGGATGGATTGCGGCACATTCTCCAGAACGCGAGCGGGTTCGAAGTCGCGGCCGAAGCGTGGGACGGCCCGACGACGATCGCAATGATCCGCTCGACGCCCGCCAACGTGCTCGTGCTCGATCTGTCGATGCCGGGCCGCAACGGCGTCGAGCTGATCAAGCAGATCAAGGACGAGAAGCCGGCGCTGCGGATTCTCGTGCTGACGATGCACGCGGAGCAGCAGTACGCGGTGCGCGCGTTCCGCGCGGGCGCGTCCGGCTACATGACGAAGGAAAGCGCGAGCGCGGAGCTCGTCGGCGCGGTGACGAAGGTCGCGGCGGGCGGCGTCTACGTGAGCCTCGCGATGGCCGAGCATTTCGCGCAGAGCCTGAACGAGCCCGCGGACACGCTGCCGCACCACCGGCTGTCAGACCGCGAATTCGACGTGTTCCGGCGCATCGCCGCCGGTCAGACGCTGACCGAGATCGCGCAGGAGCTGTGCGTCAGCGCGAAGACGGTCAGCACGTACAAGACGCGGATTCTCGAAAAGATGCAGATGCCGCACGACGCGGCGCTCGTCCGCTACGCGATGCGGCACAAGCTGCTCGACGATTCGGACGACGTGTGAGCGCGGGCGTCGCCCGCCCGGATGCGCGCAATCGATTGCGCGCCACGCGGCCCGCGCACCGGCTTGCCTATCGTCTGCACGCGCACCTACACTGGTAAATCGATACGCTGTCACCAGCCTGCGGAACCGCGCGAACGACGATACCCTTTCTTCGCAATCCTCTGCGCATTCCGCGTTCGCACCGTCGATTCGGCCGTCGCCTGGTGTCAGCCGACTTCCCCCTGCGCGGCGCACAGCTGATCGTTCCGACCGTGAGGAGGAGATGATGAGCTACCACCTGGAAGGCCGTCTGCTCGAGGTCTGCAACTGCCGGGTTCTGTGCCCGTGCTGGATCGGCGAGGACCCCGATTTCAAAACCTGCGACACGATCGTCTCGTGGCACTTCGACCACGGCACGATCGACGGCGTCGACGTTACCGGCACGACGCTCGCGCTCGTCGCGCACCTGCCCGGCAACATCCTGAAGGGCAACTGGACCGCGGCGGTCTATATCAGCGACAACGCGTCCGACGAGCAGGAGAAAGCGCTGCTCTCCGTCTATACGGGCCAGGCCGGCGGCCCGGTCGCCGAGCTCGTGAAGCTGATCGGCACCGTCGTGTCGGTCGAGCGCGCGCCGATTTCGTTCGACGTGCGCGGCGGCAAGGGCACGCTGACGATCGGTGCCGATTACTACGCCGAGCTCGAGCCGTACCTCGGGCCGACCGGCGAGAAGACGACGCTGTCCGATACCGTGTTCTCGACCGTGCCGGGCGCGCCGGTGTTCGTCGGCAAGGCGCCGGTCTATCGCTCGAAGAACGCGACGATCGGCATCGACGTCGACCTGCAGAATCACAACGCGCTGCAGAGCACGTTCCTGTTCGACGCATAAGGGACCGCCGTGCCGCGCACACGCGCGGCACCGGGCCCGGCCATGTCCGCGCTGCGCCATCGAAACGTGTTCGTGCCGACGCTCGCGAGCCTCGTGCTGCTCGCGTGGGCCGCGCTGTGGGCGTGGACGCGCAGCCCTTACGGCCGTTATCTCGCTCACGACGACCTGAGCGCGACCGGGCCGCTCGCGTGGCTCTGCCGTACGATGCCCGGCGGGTCGCTGTGGCTGTCCGCGCTGTTCTATGCGGCGGCGTGGACCCTGATGATCCTTGCGATGATGCTGCCGAGCGCGCTGTCGCTGTTCAACGCGTTCGACCGCGTCGTGTCGGACCGCGCCGACCGCACGTGGCTGCTCGCGCTGCTCGGCCTCGGCTACGTGGCCGCATGGAGCGGCTTCGGGCTGATCGCGCACGCGCTGCATGCGCTGCTGCTCGCCGGCGTCGCGCGCGTGCCGGCGCTCGCGTGGCGCGGCTGGCTGATCGGCGCGGCGACGCTCGCGCTCGCGGGCGCGTTCCAGTTCAGCACGCTGAAGACGCGCTGCCTCGACCGATGCCGAACGCCGCTGAGCTTCGTGATCAGCCACTGGCGCGGCCGCACGCCACGTCGCCAGGCGTTCGCGCTCGGCGGGCGGCATGGGCTCTTCTGCGTCGGCTGCTGCTGGGCGCTGATGCTGCTGATGTTCGCCGTCGGCGCCGGCAGCCTCGGCTGGATGCTCGCGCTCGCCGCCGCGATGGCGATCGAGAAGAACGCCGCCTGGGGCGCGGGGCTCAGCGCGCCGCTCGGCGTCGCGCTGATCGGCTGGGCGATGCTGATCGTCGCCGATCATCTGTGAGATGCCGATGCGCCCGCCCGCCGCCGCCGATTCCGCGAACGCCGCCGCCACGACCGCACGCACGATCCTGCTGACGAGCGTCGCGATGATCGCATTCGCGTCGAACTCGCTGCTGTGCCGCCTGGCGCTTGCGCTCGGGCGGGTGGACGCGGCGAGTTTCGCGAGCATCCGCCTCGTGTCGGGCGCGCTGATGCTGGCGATCGTCGTGCGCGCCGGCGCGCGCCGCACGCCGGCGCCGCACGTGGACTGGATCGCCGCGACGATGCTGTTCGCGTACGTCGCCTGCTTCTCGTTCGCGTATCTGTCGGTCAGCGCGGGCACCGGCGCGCTGATCCTGTTCGGCGCGGTCCAGATGACGATGTTCGGTGCCGGCCTGCGCGCCGGCGAACGCTTCGCGCCGCTCGGCTGGCTCGGGCTCGCGTCCGCGACCGCGGGGCTGCTCTACCTGGTGTCGCCCGGCGTGTCGGCGCCGACGCCGCGCGGCGTGCTGCTGATGTCGGTCGCGGGCGTCGCGTGGGGCATCTACTCGCTGCGCGGCCGCGGGCTCGCCGATCCGCTCGCGGCCACGGCCGGCAATTTCCTGCGCGCCGCGCCGATGGCGCTCGTGGTGAGCGCGATCCTCGCCGGGCGCTTCCATCTGAGCGCGAGCGGCGCGATGCTCGCGATCGCGTCGGGGGCGCTGACGTCGGGGATCGGCTACGTGATCTGGTATGCGGCGCTGACGCGGCTCACCGCGATGCGCGCCGCCGCCGTGCAGCTGTCGGTGCCGCCGATCGCCGCGATCGGCGCGGTGCTGTTCCTGTCGGAAACGCCGAGCTGGCGGCTCGGGATCGCGTCGGCGGCGATCCTCGGCGGCATCGCGCTGGTGCTGACGAGCCGCGCGAGGCCGGCCCGGCAGACCGCGCCCGCGCCGGACGACGGCGGCTGAGCGGCGCGCGCCGTTTACTTCGCCGGCACCGGGCAGGCCAGATCGCCCTCGTCGCACGACAGATACCCCTGCAGGCTCTCGGTGCGCGCCTTCGTCAGATCGTCGAGACAGGTCGTCATCACGGCCGGAAAGGCGCTGCCGCCTTCGACACCGGCGCTCGAGAATCCGCATTCGGCGTCGCGGAACGCGATCCACGCCTGCTCGGCCGCGACGAACTTCTGCGACAGCGCATTGTTGTTCCGCACGCGGGCGGTCACGGACTGATAGACGCGGTTCAGCTCCGCGTCGGATTTGCGGTACGCCTGCTCGGCGCACGCATTCATCGTCGCCTGATCCTGGGGATTCGTGCAGTTCGGCTGCGCATGAGCATTCGCCGCGACCGCCGCCGCCAGCACCAGACCAATCGAGACACGCATGGACGCTCCTTTTTATTCGTTGAAGTCGTGGAACCGATGCCGGGCATCGCCGCCCCGCCGCGCCTCGGCGCGCGGCGCCGCTTGCCCGTGACGGGCGCGGCGGCATCGACCGCGATCCTATCTTACGTATGACGAGATGTCAGCCCGATCGTGTGCGTCGCTGGCGGCATAAAAGCAGAAAGGCCCGCTTCTCGACGAAGCGGGCCTTTCGAAGCGTCCGGGTGCCGCGTTCGGGGCACCCGGGAGCGAGGGTCAGTAGCCGATGACGGGCGCCTGGCCGGCGGCCGGTGCCGCCACGCGCGGGCCGGCTTCCGACTTCGCGGCCGCGTTCTTGCCGTAGCCGGTCGTGTCGTTTTGCGCGGCCGCGACCTTCGCTTGCGCGGCCTGGATGTTCGCCGGGTAGTTCATCCAGTCGTTCGGGTTGTAGCCGGCCTTCTCGACCTGAGCCAGCTCGGCGCGCACTTCCGCGCGGGTCAGCGGCTGGTTCGACTGGGCGAACGAAGCGGCCGGAGCGGCGACGATCAGGGCAACGGCAACTGCATTGATGAGCGATTTCATGATTGGGAACCTCCGCGATTATCTTGTCAGGCGCAGCAGTTTGAGTCGTTCGCTGCGTTTGAATGAAGTCTAGGGGCGCAGAGGCTCAGGGTAAACGCCTAAAACCTGAATTCACTGTTGATGAAAACGAGACAATCGACGCCGATAGTTGCGAATCGTCAGAAGATTTTGTGCAATTCGACGGCAAATCCAGCGTATGTTCGCCGTGCGGAACATCGGCCCAACATCCTGCGGAGCCTTGTCGGGCGGACCTGAGCGCGATTCGGGCCCGCTCGGCCGAGCGGGTGCGCGCAGATAACGTCGCGCGCCCGTCCGGGGTCAGCGCGGGTCGCCAGCGCCCGGCGAAGCGACCAGCCGGTCGTAGAGGATTCCCTTTAAACACGCGAGATCGGCGGGTTCGGCGCCGTCGTACGCGATGTGATGCAGGCTCAGCGCCGGCGCGGCCGGGTCCGGATGCACGTGGCGCACGGTGCCGGACAGCGCGAGCTGCCGGATGTCGTTGCCGTTGCCGTTGCGGTCGTGGTTACAGTCGTCGTTGTAAGGCAGCCAGATTCGCAGCGGCGCGCCGATGGCGACCGGTTGGCGCGCGGCCAGCGACATCCCGCTCAGGCTGACGTCGCGGACGATGCCAATGTCCTCGTTGCCATCGCCGCCGCTGAAGCGCGCCGCGATCCGCATCGGCACGCGCGGCTCCGCGCGCGTGCGCAGCCGCTCCGCGAAGCCCGGCGGAGACAGGATCACGAACGGTGTCGGCTCCGGGCGCACCGCGTCGACGGTCGACACGAAACGAAAGATCGCCGCGCGGCCGATCGCGATCGCCTCGACGTCGTCGCCGCGCGCGATCTCGAGCGCCGCCGCGTGCAACGGCTCGAGAAAGATCGCCTGCGACGCGCCATGGCCGATCAGCCGGCAGCGCTGCATCAGCCGCGTCGTGCCGACCCGCCGCCGGATGCCGATCGTCGCACCGATCGACAGCCCCATCCGCTCGAGCGTCCAGTGCTCGCCGGCAGACTGCCGATGCGCGGCGTCGGCAGCCACCTCCCGCCGCGCAGGCCGGAAATGCCCGAACAGGAACGCATGCTGCCCGTCGTCGCGCAGCGTCGTGCCGGCCGGCAGCAGCGCGGCGCCGTCGTGGTCGTAAAGATCGCAAGGAAGCGGCGATCCGGCGGCGATATCGTCCGGTCCGAGCGGGTGGTAGTCGTGTGAGCTGCGCATAAGAGAGCGTGGCGGTCGCATTCGAAGGCTGTCGTCATCACCGGATGACGGCAGCCCCGCGCAAAACCTGAGCGGCCCGCGATCGCCCGTGCCGCGCTCAGTTCGTGCCGCTCGCGGCGGACGGTGGCGACGTATCCGGCGGGATCGCAGGCGGCGACGCCAGCGACGTGGTCGGCGCGACCGCGGGCGGGCCCGGTTGCGCGCCGCTGCCGCCGCCTGCGTTGCCGTTGCCCGTCGTGCCGTTGCCGGTCGCACCGCTGGCCGGCAATGCCGGCGCGCCGCCCGACGCGCCCGACGTCCCCGCATTCGACGCCGCGAGCGCGGCCGCCGATGCCGCGACCTCGGACGCCGGCACCCACTCCTCGATCATCCCGCCGGACGCCGGCAGCGCGGCCGACGCCTCCGACGTTCCGATCGCGCCCGACACCGCCTGCTCGGGCGCCTTGCGCACCTTCGCAACGGTCGGACGCGGCTTCGTCTCCGGCTTGAACCACGTGCCGAACCAGCCGGTCAGCCGGTCCTTCATCGACGCGAAGAAGCCGGGCGACGTCTCGGTGTCGAAGCGCGCCTTCGCGTCGATCACGCGCGCGCGCAGCGCCCGCGAGTAGAAATCGCCGACGATCGGCAGCGCGCTGTGCGCGCCCTGCCCCCAATAGTCGCTGCGCAGCGTCACGCGCCCGTCGTCGAAGCCGACCCACGCGCCCGCGACGAGCTCCGGCTGCATCAGGATGAACCACGCGTCCGCGTTGTCCTGCGTCGTGCCCGTCTTGCCCGCGACGTCGCCGCGAATCCCGTAGCGGGTGCGGATGCTCGCGCCGGTGCCGCGCTGGACGACGTCGCGCATCGTGTCGAGCAGCGTGCGGTCGGTCGCCTCGTCGAGCGCGCGCTCGGGCGGCGCCGGCGCGAATTCGGCGAGCACGTCGCCCTGGCGGTTCTCGATCCGCGTGACCATGTACGGCTCGTGATAGAGCCCGTCATCGGCGATCGTGCTGTACGCGGTCACCATCTCCTTCAGCGTGACCGGGCTCGTGCCGAGCGCGAGGGACGGCACGAGCTCGAGCGGGCTTTCGCGCACGCCCATGTCGCGCGCGAGCCGCGCGACCTTCGACGGCCCGACCTTCTCCATCACCTGCGCGGTGATCCGGTTGCGCGACAGCGCGAGCGCGTCGCGCAGCGTCATCGGCTTGCCGGTCGCCGGCTCCGCATCGTCCGGGCGCCAGATCTCGCCGCCTTTCAGCGGGATCTCGACCGGCTGGTCGACGAACGTATCGTCCGGCGTCATCCCGCTCGCGAACGCGGCGCCGTACACGAATGCCTTGAACGTCGAGCCCGGCTGACGGCGCGCGAGCGCGACGTGATCGTACGGCTCGGTCGTGAAATCGCGGCTGCCGACCCATGCGCGAATCGCGCCGTCGCGCGGATCGATCGCGACGAAGCCCGCCTGGACGTCGGTCTTCGACTTGCACAGCGCGCGCACAAAACCGCGGTCCGACGCGAGCGCCTTGAACGCCTGATCGTCGGTCTTGCCGGCGGTCTTCGCGGCCTGGAACTCGGGCGATTCGCGGATGAACGCGCGGAACAGGTCGCTGCCCGGCGAGCAACCGTCGCGGCCGCCCCACGCGCCGTTCGCGATCCCCTGCAACTGGTTCGCCTGCTGCGCGACCGCCTGCGTCGCCATCGCCTGCAATCGCGAATCGACCGTCGTGCGCACGACGAGCCCATCCGAATAGATGTTGTAGTCGTTGCGGTCGGCCCACGCGATCAGCCACTTGCGCAGCTGCTGCGCGAAATGCGGTGCCGGGCCCGGCGGCTCGGTCTGCCGCTCGAAGTCGACCCGCAGCGGCTTGCGCGACAACTGCGCGAACGCGGCCGGCGACAACTTCCCGTACTTGACCATCTGCCCGAGCACCGTGTTGCGCCGCTGCAGCGCGCGCTCCGGGTTCAGCACCGGGTTGTAGTAGCTGTTGCCCTTCAGCATGCCGACGAGCGTCGCGCTGTCGAGCACGTCGAGCTCGTCGGCGGACTTGTCGAAGTACGTGCGCGCGGCCATCTCGACGCCGTACGCGTTGTACAGGAACGGCACCGTGTTCAGGTAGGTCTCGAGGATCTGCGCCTTGCTGTAGACCGCTTCGATTTTCAGCGCGGTGATCGCTTCCTTGATCTTGCGCGTGAGCGTCGGCGCGCGGCCGATCTCGTCCGGATACAGATTGCGCGCGAGCTGCTGCGTGATCGTCGAGCCGCCCTGCCGGTCGCCGGAGAACGTGTGCAGCGCCGCGCCCGCGGTGCGCCGCCAGTCGAGCCCGTGATGCTGGTAGAAGCGGTGATCCTCGGTCGCGATCAGCGCGTCGACCATGTGCGGCGAGATCTGCGACAGCGGCACCCACTCGCGGTTCGACGGCTTGAACTCGGCGAGCAGCTTGCCGTCCGCGGACAGCACCTGCGCGGGCTCGTCGACACGCGCCTTACGGATGTCGCCGATGCTCGGCGTGAACGGGATCAGCACGACCACGTACAGCGCGAGCAGCGCCGGCAGCGCGGCGATCGCGAACGCGACGCTGCGGCGCGTCGGATGACGGAGATGGAACCACGCGACGGCCAGCGCGGCCCGGACGGGCCGGGCGGCGGCGGTCGCGACGGGCTTGGCGCGCGCGAGCCATTTGGCACAATGCTCGCGCAAGGACGACAAGGATCGGCGATTCACGCGGGTGACAGATCAGCTGGAAAGCGTGCATCGTACCAAAACTCGCGCGGCCGGCCGGCCGAACCGGAAGCGGAAGCGGAACCGGACGCCGAGCCCGCCTTGCCGATTCAGCGCACGAGGAAGCCGTACGTCAGCGGATCGCGATCGTCGATGATCCAGTTCGCGAAGCCGCAGATATGCGCATTGCCCTCGATCTCCGGAATCACCGCCGGGATGTCGCCGACCTGCGCTTCGCGCAGCACGCGGCCCTTGAAGATCGTGCCGACGATCGACTCGTTGACGAGCGTGTCGCCGCTCTTCAGCAAGCCGCGCAGATAAAGCTGCGCGACGCGCCCGCCGGTGCCCGAGCCGGTCGGCGAGCGGTCGACCTCGCGATCCGCGAACACGCAGCAGTTCGCCTGCGTCGAGCCCGGATGGCGCGGCGCGTTCGCGATGATCGTTCCGTAGATATGATTGATCTCCGGTATCTGCGGATGCGCGACCGGATACTTCGCGTTCGCGGCCGCCTTCACTTCCGCGCCGAAGCGGATCAGCCGCTCGACCGCCGATTCACGCACCGGCAGGTCGAACGGCGCGCCGTCGACGTAGAAGTAGAACGCGCCGCCGTACGCGATGTCGCCGGTCACGGTGCCGAACGACGGCGTGTCGACCGACACGTCGCGTTGCCAGATGAACGACGGCACGTTCACGAAGCGCACGCCGTTCGCGTGCTCGCCGTCCCATTTCACGAACGCCTCGATGAAGCCGCACGGCGCGTCGATGCCGACGCGCGTCTCCGGCTGTGTGCGCTGCACCCAGCCGAGCTCGACCGCGGCCGTCGCGAGCGCGATCACGCCGTGCCCGCAATGGTCGCTGTAGCCTTCGTTGTGCACGAAGATCACGCCGAAATCGGCGCCCGGCGACACCGGCTCGGTCAAGTAGCCGCCGTACATGTCCGCGTGGCCTCGCGGCTCGAACATCAGCGCGCGACGAATTTCGTCCGCGTTGTCCTTGAGCCACGCGCGGCGCTGGACGATCGTGTCGCCCGGCAGACGCGGCAGCCCGCTCGTGACGATGCGGAACGCCTCGCCGCCGGTGTGCACTTCGACGGTGGAAATGGATCGAGTCAGTTTCATCGGTAATTCAAATTCGGCATGAAGTGAACGGGGTGCCGGTCATTCGGAATACGGCGCCGGCAGGCCGTTGCGGATCACGTAGACGGTCGTCGGCGCACCCTTCAGGTCGCCGTACGCATCGAACGAATAGGTGCCCGCGACGCCCTTGTAGCTCGTCTTCGCGAGCTGCGCGACGAGCTTCGCGCGGTCGGTCGTCGTGCCCGCGCGGATCATCGCGTCGGCGAGCAGCTTCATCCCGTCGTAATAGCTGACCGCGTACACCTGCGTGTCGGTGTGATACGTGTCCTGATACTTCTTCAGGAACGCGCGCCCCTGCGCGGTGCGGTCGAGCGCGACGCCGCCCTGCGCGCAGTAGACGATCGACGCCGCGTCGCCCGCGACCTTGCCCATGTCGGCCGAGCAGATGCCGTCGCCGCCGAGCAGCTTCGCGCGCAGCCCGCGCTGCTTCATCTGCTTGGCCATCGGCGCGCCCTGCGCCGCGTAGCCGCCGAAGAAGATCACGTCGGGATTCTTCGCCTTGATCGTCGTCAGGATGCCGAGGAAGTCGGTCGCCGACGAGTTCGTGAACTCGCGCTCGACGATCTGGATGCCGTTTGCCTTCGCGGCGTTGATGAACTCTTCGGCGACGCCCTGACCATAGGCGGTGCGGTCGTCGATCACGGCGGCGGTCTTCGCGTGCAGCGTCTTCGCGGCGAACGTGCCCATCGTGCCGCCGAGCTGCGCGTCGCTCGCGCCGATCCGGAAGATGTTCTTGAAGCCCTGCTTCGTCAGCGCCGGGTTCGACGCGACCGGCAGCATCGGCACGCCCGCGGTGTTGTACACGCGCGACGCGGGAATCGCGACGCCCGAGTTGTACGGCCCGAGCACCGCGACGACACCCTTGTCGACGAGATTCTGCGCGACCTGCACGCCGACCTTCGGATCGGCCTGGTCGTCTTCGGACATCAGCTTGAACGTGACCGTCTTGCCGCCGACGACGAGATGCTGCTGGTTCAGCTCGTCGATCGCGAGGCGCGCGCCGTTCTCGTTGTCCTTGCCGTTCGCGGCCTGCGGGCCGGTCAGCGGCGCGGAATGGCCGATCGTGACGACTTCCTGGGCTTGCACGGACGCGAACGCGCCGGCGGCCGCCGAAACGGCCAGGACAAGGGCGAGAGGACGCATGGACAGTCTCCAAATTGGTTTTGTGCGAACCAATGTAGGAGAAGCGTGGTCGTAATGCAAGCAGTTTCAATAATCGGATCGGGCCGGGGGCGGCGTCATTCCGATATCGCCTCGATGTCGCCTCGATGTCGCCTCGATGTCGCCTCGATGTCGCCTCGATGTCATTTTGGCGCGATGTCGCGCCGCACGCGGCGGATATGCTGCTCGACGTAGAACGCGGCCGCGTCGGCGTCGCCTTCGACGATCGCCTCGTAGATCAGGCGATGCTCGGACACGTACAGGCGGATCCGGCTCGCGTCGCTGATCCCGTCGTCCTTCAGGCGCTTCCACAGCGGCTGGTCCATCGTCTTCGCGACTTCCTCGGCGATCCGGACGATCAGCGGATCGCCGGTCATCAGCGCGAGCTGCCGGTGGAACAGCCGGTCGCTCTCGTTCCACAGTGCGCGCTGCCGCGGATCGGCGATGTCGGTGACCGTTTCCATCTGCGCGAGATAGCGCTCGGCCGCGCGGTCCGGCCGGCCCTTCGCGGCCGCGAGGCGCGCGATCGCCGGCTCGAGAATCAGGCGGACGTCGAGCGCGGACGTCGGGCTCACGTCGGGCTCGGCCGCGCCGATACCGTCGCCGTTGGCCTGCGTGAGGATGTCGAGCGCGGCGGGCACGACGTACGAGCCGGAATTGCGCTTCGTGAACACGAGCCCTTCGTTCTGCAGCGCGCCGAGCGCCTCGCGCACGGCCGGGCGGCCGACCTTGAAGCGCGCGGCGAGCTCGCGCTCGGACGGCAGCCTGGAATCGGGCGCGAAACGGCCGGCGCGGATCTCGTCGCGGATCCGCTCGGCGACCTGCTCGTAAATTTGCAGCGGCCTGAAGCCGCCATCGAGAAACTCGGGACGCGCGGACGCCATCGCGATGCTCCTGCCGGATCGCTGCCGGATCGTTATCGGAACGGGGCGAATGCCCCGGTTTCCTGGATAGATATTAGAACCAAAAGACGCGAAGTTCGATTCGAAGCATTGAAGATACACCAAAATTGGTATAGATTCGATCCAGGCAGCCGACCATCCGACGGCACCCCGTTCCGCCGGACCCCGCGTTGGCGGCTTTTCGCCCACACCACCGCTCACACGATTGCGCAGCCCAATGACCGACCACGCCCCGACTCCCGTTTTCGACGCGGCCGCGACCGCCGTGCTGCTCGACTATCCCGCGCTGCTCGGCGCGCTGCGCCGAACCGTCGTCGATTACGCGGCGGGTGGCGTCGTGAGCCCGGAGCGGCTCGTCGTGCCGCTGCAGGCAGGCGGCGTGATGCTGTCGATGCCGTCGAGCGCGAGCGATCTGGCGATCCACAAGCTCGTCAACGTGTGCCCCGGCAACGCGGCGCGCGGGCTGCCGACGATTCACGGGCAGGTTGTCGCATACGACGCGCAGACGGGCGAGATGCGCTTCGTGCTCGACGGGCCGACCGTCACCGGCCGCCGGACCGCCGCGGTCACGGCGCTCGGGATTCAGGCGTTGCACGGCGCCGCGCCGCGCGAGATCCTGCTGATCGGCACCGGCAAGCAGGCCGCGAACCACGCGGAAGCGTTTGCGGCGGTCTTTCCGCACGCGCGGCTCGTCGTGCGCGGAACCAGCGCCGCGCGAGCGGCCGCGTTCTGCGACGCGCACCGCGCGCAGGCGCCGCGCATCGAGCCGCTCGCCGGCGACCGGATCCCCGATTCGATCGACGTCGTCGTCACGCTGACGACGAGCAGGACCCCCGTCTACCGCGAAGCCGCGCGCGAAGGCCGGCTCGTGGTCGGCGTCGGTGCGTTCACGCCCGACATGGCGGAAATCGATGCGGGCACGGTGCGCGCGAGCCGCATCGTCGTCGACGATCCGGTCGGCGCGCCCCACGAGGCCGGCGACCTGATCGCCGCGCAGATCGACTGGAGCGGCGTCGCGTCGCTCGCCGATGCGCTCGGCGGCACGTTCGACCGCCGCGGGCCGCTGCTGTTCAAGACCGTCGGCTGCGCGGCCTGGGATCTCGCCGCGTGCCGCGCGGCCCGCGACGCACTCGCGGCGCGCGACGCCGGCTGAGCCGCAAAACGACTTTGTAGGAAAACGCCTACAAGGCGGCGAACTCCCCTACGCGAAGTTCAACCTCCGCTGATTTCATTTTCCCAACAAGACCGCGATACTGGCCATCATGAATGCCAGTCAGTCGCCCGCCGCGCTCAGGGTGTTCCTCGTCGACCACGCCGTCGCCGTCCGGCAGCGCATTGCGCTGCTCGTCGGCGCGATTCGTGACGTCGTCGTCGTCGGCGAGGCGGAAGACAGCGATGCCGCGTTGACGGACGCCCGCCAGAGCCGGGCGGACGTGGTGATCGTCGATCTCCGGCTCACGGACGGCAGCAGCCTCGACCTGATCGGGAAGCTGTCGAAAGGCACGCCGCGCATCGTCACGATCGTCCTGACAGACCTTTCGGCACCGGCATTCCGAGCAGCATGCGCGTCGGCCGGCGCCGATTACTTCTTCGACAAGACCGCCGAGTTCGACGCCGCATGCCATGTCATCGAGGCCCTGGTGCAGTCACGCCGCAGGCGCCTCACCAAACTGCTGGAGTAGATCATGTCTTCGACGTCCGTTTGCAAAGCCACCGATCCCGTCGCGCCGATGCGGCCGGTCATTCCGCTGTACGCGGTGGCGCGCACCGACGTTCCGAAGCAACGCGGCGCGCGCTGTTCGAATTGCGCGATGCGCACGCTGTGCCTGCCGCCCGAGCTGAGCGCGACCGACTACGGCCGCCTCGACGCCATCATCTGCACGACCCGCCACGTTCGTCAGGGCGACTCGCTGTATCGCGCCGGCGACGCATTCCAGAGCCTCTACGCGGTGCGCGCGGGCTCGTTCAAGACCGTGATCGTGCATCGCGACGGCCGCGAGCAGGTCACCGGCTTCCAGATCACCGGCGAAACGCTCGGGATGGACGGGATCGCCAGCAGCGAGCACACGTGCGACGCGATCGCGCTCGAGGACAGCGTCGCGTGCATCATCCCGTACGGCCAGTTGCAGAAGGTGTGCAACGAGCTGAAATCGATGCAGCAATACCTGTATCAGATGCTCAGCAACGAAATCGTGCGCGAATCGACGCAGATGCTGATGCTCGGCACGATGTCCGCCGAGCAGCGCCTCGCGCAGTTCCTGCTGAACCTCGCGACGCGCTTCAAGGCGCGCGGCTATTCCGGTTCCGAATTCAACCTGCGGATGACTCGCGAGGAAATCGGCTGCCATCTCGGCATCAAGCTCGAGACCGTCAGCCGGATGTTCTCGCGCTTCCAGCGCGACGCGCTCGTCGAAACGCGCGGCAAACGCGTGCACATCGTCGACGCGGAGCGGCTCGCGCTCGTTTGATTGATCGTCTGATTGATCGTCTGATTGATCGTCTGATTGATCGTCTGATTGAGCGCCCGACCGCGCGCCCTTCGCATCAATGATGCACATGCGTTGCCTGCCGAAGTGCACGGCCCGTCGCGAGCGGGCCGTCCTGCCACGCGGTCAGCATCCGTTCGGCGTCCGCAAACGCGCGGTGCACCGCTTCCCTCGCATCCTCGGCGACACAGAGATCGACCGGCTTCACGACGCCGTTGCGCATCACCAGATCGAGACGCACGCCGTACGCGTGCCGGCCGGTGCCGGGATGCAGCGCCTCGATCGCCAGATGGCAGCCGCTGATCAGCCCGCAGAAGCGGTCGAGGCGCACGAGTTCGGCGCCGGCCTCCGCTTCCAGCGCGGCCGAGCCGGTGAACCCCAGATAGACGATCTGCATGCCGACGCCCATTTTTTTCCCCTGACGGCGCGCCTCCCGGCACAGCCGCCCTTCAATTGATTCTTCCGTTCGCCGCGTCGCGCGGCCCGCATCAGACATCGAAGACGTGCGACGCCTTCAGTTCGATCCACACCATGCCCGCTCGCAGCCCTTCGAGCAGCGCTTCGCGCTCGGTCGGGCACGACGGGCCGTGATCGAACGCGTGCCGGAACGGGCCCGCCGGACGGCCATGCTCGACCCGCACGCGGCAACGAAAACCGCCGTCGCCGGTCGGGATCGTCTCGACCTCGACCGTCCAATCCCCTTCGCGAATGTTGCCTGACAGCGCCATGCCGCTCTCCCGCATCCTGCGCGGATGCCCTGCCGCATCCATGCCGCTCAGCATAGGACGATGCGCGGCGGCACCATTGACCCACGTCAACGGAGTGTCCGCACGGCGCGCTTGAGCGGAATTTGAACCGAGTTTGAACCGAGTCAACGCGCGGGCCGCGCCGCGGTCCAATGGTCAGAACCGGTGCGCGGCGCGCATGTCGCGCGTCACGCGGGGCCGCCCCGCCGCGGCGCGCACCGGAGCCGCACGGGGCCTCGAACGATGGAACGCGCGATGGCATTGATTGCGAATCTGGACGGCGCGCGCGACCTGTACCGGCTCTGTTTCGTCCGCGCGCCGTGGGCGTATTTCACGTGCCTGCCGCTCGACGAGCAGGCAGGCGAAAGCTGGGCCGCGGTTCCGTATCAGGACTCGGCGAAACCGCCTTACAGCGATTCACGCACGCAGATCCTCAAGGTCGCGTTCGACGGGCCGCTGCTGCCGCCCGAGGCCGGGCGCCTCGCGTATGCGTGCAGCGTCGAGCAGATCAACAACGGCGCCGCGCCGTGGCTGCGCAGCGAGAATTTCTTCAACGGCCATGCGCTGCGCATCATGGGCGGTGCGTCGCTGCAGGCGTTCGTCGAAACGATCGAGTCGGCGGGTGGGTCGGTCTACGGGCCGCTCGGCTGGGCCGAGCTGCCGCCGTGGGAAACGCCGGACGAACCGCTCGGCTCGACCGGTTAGGGCCGGCTCCCGCTCATCACCGTGGCAGGCGCTGGGCGCACGGCTCAGGAAACGTCCGGCTCGATCGCCGCGCCGCGCTCGGCGAGCAGCGCGCGCAGCACGCCGCGATGGCAATGCTGCTCGTTCTCGCAGTAGCAGCCGATCGAGAAATGCGTGGTCGCCGACAGCGCGGCGAGCAGGTCCAGCACCTTCGGCGCGTCGCCGTGCGCCATCTCCGCGCGGAAATGGCGCACGAACGCGCGCCAGTCGGCATCGGTCTCCGCCGCCTGCGCCTGCGCGACCAGCTCGGGGCTCGGCGACAGCGTCGGCAGCCACACGTCGTAATAGTCGCGCGACGCGAATTCGCTCTTCGGCACGCCGCGCGGCGGGCGGCGCACCGTGCCGATCCGCAGCCCCTCGCCGGGCGCGCGCGGCGACCCCAGCCGGACGATTCGTATGCTCATCGGATCACGCTCCCGCGTTTTCGGCACGCGATGCCGGACATCGTACCGCCGCGCCGGCCGCCGCCCGGTTCAGACGCCGCTCTTCAGCACCGCGGCGATCGCGTCGGCGACGATCCCGACGTTCGAATCGTTCAGCCCCGCGACGCACATCCGGCCCGAGCGCAGCACATACACGCCGTGCTCGTCACGCAGCGCCGCGACCTGCGGCTCCGTCAGCCCGGTGTACGTGAACATCCCGCGCTGCTTCACGTAGCGCGTCAGCGCCTCGCCCTGCACGTGGTCGCGCAGGCCGTCGTGGATCGTCTGGCGCATCCGCGCGATCCGGCGGCACATCGACGCGAGCTCCTCCTCCCATTGCCGGCGCAGCGCGGGCGAGCTCAGCACCGCCGCGACGATCTGCGCGCCGTGCAACGGCGGGCTGCTGTAGTTCGAGCGCACCGCGCTCGCGAGCTGGCCGAGCACGCGGGCGGCCGCGTCCGCATCTTCGCAGACGACGGACAGCCCGCCGACGCGCTCGCCATACAGCGAGAAATTCTTCGAGAACGAGTTCGCGATGAACGCCGGCAGCCCGCGACGCGCGATTTCGCGCACCGCGAACGCATCGGAATCGAGGCCCGCGCCGAAGCCCTGGTACGCCATGTCGACAAACGGCAGCAGCTCGCGCGTCTCGAGCACGTCGATCAGCTTCTGCCACTGCGCCTCGTCGAGATCGACGCCGGTCGGGTTGTGGCAACACGCGTGCAGCAGCACGACGCTGCCCTTCGGCAGCGCGTCGATCGACGCGAGCATCACGTCGAACTTAAGACCGCCCGTCGCCGCGTCGTAGTACGGGTACGTGTTCACCGTGAACCCGGCGCGCTCGAAGATGAAGCGGTGGTTCTCCCAGCTCGGATCGCTCAGCCACACCTGCGCGTTCGGGAAGTAGCGGCGGATGAAATCCGCGCCGACCTTCAGCGCGCCAGAGCCGCCGAGCGTCTGCACGGTCGCGATGCGGCCGGCCGCGCGCGCCGGATGATCGGCGCCGAACACGAGCGACTGCACGCCGTCGCGGTACGCGTCCATGCCGACCATCGGCAGATACGGCTTCGCGCCGATCTTCAGCGCGGCCTCGGCGTCGCGCACCGCGTGCATCACCGGGATCTGGCCGTCGGCATCGAAATAGATGCCGATGCTCAGATTGACCTTCCGGCTGCGCGGATCTTTCTGGAAATTCTCGTTGAGCGTGAGAATCGGGTCGCCCGGATAGGCGTCGACGTGTTCGAACATGGCGTGACCTGACAGGGTAAGGAAAAAAACGCGTGGACTGCGTGCTTTATTGTGCCGACGCGCCGTCGCGCAGCGCATAGACGGCATTCTTCGGACGCAAACGATACCCGACGCCGAGCACCGCGAGCCAGACCGGAATCAGGTACACGGACAGACGCAGATCCGGCGTCAGATACATCACGACGAGAATGCCGGCCATGAACGCCAGGCAGAAGTAATTCGTGAAAGGATAGCCCAGACTCCTGAAGCGCGTCTGCTGTCCGGCGTCGCGCTTGGTCTGGCGGAACTTCAGGTGGATCAGCGTGATCATCGACCAGTTGATCACGAGCGCCGACACGACGAGCCCCATCAACACCTCGAACGCCTTGCCCGGCATGAAGTAGTTGACGAGCACGCACACGCCGGTCGCGAGCGCCGATGCGCCGAGCGCCGCGAGCGGAATCCCGCGGCGGTTCACCGACAGCAGCGCGCGCGGCGCATTGCCCTGCTGCGCGAGGCCGTACAGCATCCGGCTGTTGCAGTAGACGCCGCTGTTGTACACCGACAGCGCGGCCGTCAGCACGACGACGTTCAGCACGTTCGCGACGATGTCGCTGGACAGCGCATGGAAGATCAGCACGAACGGGCTGCCGCCGGACGCGACCTTCTCCCACGGATACAGCGACAGCAGCACGCCGAGCGCGCCGATGTAGAAGATCAGGATCCGGTACAGCACCTGATTCGTCGCGCGCGGAATGCTGTGCGACGGATCGTCCGCTTCGGCGGCCGTGATGCCGACGAGCTCGAGCCCGCCGAACGAGAACATGATCCCGGCCATCGCCATCACGAGGCCCGACACACCGTTCGGGAAGAACCCGCCGTGCCGCCACAGATTCGAGAAGCCGGCCTCCGGGCCCGCGTGGCCGGTGATCAGCAGGTAGGCGCCAAACACGATCATCCCGAGAATCGCGACGACCTTGATGATCGAGAACCAGAACTCGGTCTCGCCGTACGATTTCACGCTCGCGAGGTTGATCGCGTTGATCACGACGAAGAACACGAGCGCGGAGATCCAGGTCGGCACGCCGGGCCACCAGTAATGCACGTAGATGCCGACCGCCGACAGCTCGGCCATGCTGACGAGGATGTACAGCACCCAGTAGTTCCAGCCGGACAGGAAGCCGGTGAAGTGGCCGCAGTATTTGTCGGCGAAATAGCTGAACGAGCCGGCGACCGGCTCGTCGACGACCATCTCGCCGAGCTGGCGCATGATGAAAAACGCCACGATGCCGGCGAGCGCGTAGCCGAGCAGCACCGACGGACCCGCCATCCTGATCGTCTGCGCGATGCCGAGGAACAGCCCCGTGCCGAGCGCGCCGCCGAGCGCGATCAGCTGGATGTGGCGATTCTTCAGCCCGCGCTTCAGGCCGTCGCTTTCATGTCCGGAAACCATGTCTTCTCCATTCTGTCCGCCTGTTGCGGAGGCGGTGCGCCTTCGGTGTGCCGGGCGCTGTTTTGCTTTGCCGGCGGCCGTTCGTGGGGCCGCCGGGTCGGGGGACTGCACCGAAGCCCAGTTTAGCTTCGCGGCCGCGAAATCGGGTTTCGTCAACCGCACATGCAAACCCTACATTATGAGATAAGATTGCATCCAGGAGACAGATGAGGAAATAAAGATGCCTGAACCGGTTCTCGACCGCATCGATCGGCATCTTCTCGCGCTGTTGCAGGAAAACGGGCGCGCGTCGAACCTCGAGCTCGCGAAGGGGGTCGGGCTGTCGCCCGCGCAGACGCTGCGCCGCCACCGGCGGCTCGAGGAGATCGGCGCGATCCGGCGCTACGAGACGCGCCTGAACGCCGATACGCTCGGCTTCGGCGTCACCGCGTTCGTGCACGTGACGATGGAGCGCGGGCACATCCGCGACCTGTCGAAGTTCCAGAAGCTCGTGTCCGATCTCGCGCAGATCCAGGAATGCTTCTCGGTGACGGGCGACATCGACTATGTGCTGAAGGTCGTCGCGCGCGATCTGAAGGGGCTGTCGACGTTCCTGCTCGAAACCCTGATGCGCATCCCCGGCGTGAGCGGCGTACATTCGAGCGTGTGCCTCGACGAAATCAAGTGCACGTGCGCGATGCCGCTCGAAGCGTGACGCGCGCGCGGGTGTCCCCAAATAACCTGATATCCGTCAAAATAGAACCTCGCAGCAGCAGAACGCACTCGCTACGCTCTGTCCTTTGCCGGACCACAAAACAGGAGACACGCCTTGGAGCTCGAGCACGATCGCCCGCACTTTCGCTTCTGGCCCAAGGGCCTGCCGCGGACCCTCACGATGCCGGCCACGTCGATGTGGCACAACCTGAAGACCAGCGCCGAGCGCTACCCCGACAAGCTCGCCATTGCGTTCCTCGGCAGCGAGATGACGTACGGCGAGCTCGCCCGCCAGGTGGAGGCGCTGGCCGGCGCGCTTCACGCGCTCGGCGTCGGCCGCGGCGATCGCGTGCTGCTGGACATGCAGAACTGCCCGCAGCTCGTGGCCGCCCATTTCGCGATCCTGCGCGCGAATGCGGTGGTCGTGCCGGTCAACCCGATGAACAAGGCCGAGGAGATCAAGCACTACATCAGCGATTCGGACGCGAAGGTCGCGATCACCACCGGCGACCTGGCCCCCGAACTCGCGAGCGCCAGCAACGCGCTGCCCGACGGGCAACGGCTCTCGCATCTGATCGTCACCCAGTTCACCGACGCGTTCGATGCGAACGCGACCGGCGACGAGGCGCCGGTGCCCGGCTGGCGCGACTGGCTGCTCACGCGCCATCCGCTGCCCGCGCTGGACGGCGGCCAGGCGATCGCGTGGGCCGACGCGCTGTCCGCCGGCCACACGCCGCCCGAGCACACCGTGGGCGCGCACGACATGGCGCTCCTGCCGTACACGAGCGGCACGACCGGCCTGCCGAAAGGCTGCGTCCATCACCACTCGAGCCTGATGCACAACGCGCTCAGCGGCATGATCTGGGGACAGGTTCATCCGGAGAGCGTCGCGCTGGTGGTCGTGCCGATGTTCCACATCACCGGCATCGTCGCGGTGATGCACGCGCTGATCGTCGCGTCGGCCGCGCTGGTCATCATGCCGCGCTGGGATCGCGACATGGCGGGGCGGCTGATCTCGCGCCGCAAGATCACCACGTGGACCAACATTCCGACGATGGTGATCGATCTGCTCGCGAGCCCGAATTTCGCGAGCTTCGACCTCAGCAGCCTCGCCTATATCGGCGGCGGCGGCGCCGCGATGCCGCAGGCGATCGCACAGCGGCTGCTGGATCAATACGGGCTGAACTACATCGAAGGCTACGGGCTGACCGAAACCGCCGCGCCGTCGCATTCGAATCCGCTGCAGCGGCCGAAACAGCAGTGCCTCGGCATTCCGTTCATCGGCTCCGACTCCCGGGTCGTCGACCCCGACACGCTGCGGGAGCTTCCCGTCGGCGAATCGGGCGAGATCATCACGCACGGGCCCGAGGTATTCGAGGGCTACTGGAAACGGCCCGACGCGACCGCCGCATCGTTCGTCGAGTTCGAAGGCAAGCGCTTCTTCCGGACCGGCGACATGGGCAAGATGGACGAAGACGGCTACTTCTTCATCACCGATCGCCTGAAGCGGATGATCAACGCGAGCGGCTACAAGGTGTGGCCGGCCGAGGTCGAGCTGCTGATGTTCAAGCACCCCGCGATCCAGGAAGCGTGCGTGATTTCGATGAAGGATCCGTATCGCGGCGAATCGGTGAAGGCCGTCGTCGTGCTGCGCCCCACTCACCTGGATACGACCGAGCAGCAGATCATCGACTGGTGCCGCGAGAACATGGCCGTCTACAAGATCCCGCGCACCGTCGAATTCGTCGACGCGCTGCCGAAGAGCGCGAGCGGCAAGGTGCTGTGGCGCGTGCTGCAGGAACACGAAGACGCGCCGAAGTGATCCCTGCTCGTCGCGGGCGCGGCCGGCGTGTCTGCTGCCGCGCCCGCGCGCTCGCGGCGTCCCGCCCTCTCCCCGATATCGATTCGTAATCCAACGGAAAGCATTCCGACTCCACAGCTTCATACGGCCCTGTTTCAATGCGCGTGCTCGCCGAACCGGTTCCGCGTTCGGTCGAATCCTGCCCCGGCGCGCCGCCGGGGCCGCCGAAACACCCCTGGAGTCTCTACGATGCTTCGCCAAGCCTTGCTCGTCACCGCCTGTGCCGGCGCCGCGATCGCGCTTTTCGCGTGCGGCGGCAACGACATCTCGACGCCCGCGCCGGTGTCCGCGCAGGACGCGCTGCAAACCGCCACGCCGATCAAGCACGTCGTCGTGATCTACGGCGAGAACGTGTCGTTCGACCACTACTTCGCGACCTACCCGAACGCGACGAACCCGTCGGGCGAACCCGCGTTCAAGGGCGCGACCGGCACGCCCGCCGTGAACGGGCTGTCCGGCTCGCTGCTCACCGCGAACCCGAACTTCACGAACACCGCGAACGGCACCGACGCCGCGAATCCGTTCCGCCTCGACCGCACGCAGGCCGCGACCGCCGACCAGAACCACGCGTACACGGCCGAACAGCAGGCCGAGGACAACGGCCTCGCCGACCTGTTCCCGAAATACACCGGCAAGGGCACCGCCGGCGGCGCCGGCGCGTTCGGCACGAAGGGCCAGGTGATGGGCTACTTCGACGGCAACACCGTGACCGCGCTGTGGAACTACGCGCAGCGCTTCGCGATGAGCGACAACACGTACACGTCGAACTACGGCCCGTCCACGCCGGGCGCGCTGAACCTCGTCAGCGGCCAGACGAACGGGATGCAGATCGTGAAGACGTCGAAGGCGCCGTCGACGCTGGCCGCGACGTCGTACTACATCAATGACGGCAAGGGCGGCCTCACGATGATCAACGACGTCGATCCGGGCTACGACACGTGCTCGAGCACGACCGACCAGGCGATGATGTCCGGCAAGAACATCGGCGATCTGCTGAACGCCGCGAACGTCACGTGGGGCGGCTTCATGGGCGGCTTCAACCTGTCGACGGTCAACGGCAACGGCACGACCGGCTGCCAGCGCAGCACCATCGCGACCGCGGTGAACGCCGCGACCGCCGACTACATTCCACACCACAACTGGTTCCAGTACTACAAGTCGACGTCGAACCCGCTGCACACGCGGCCGAGCGCGGTCGCCGCGATCGGCTCGAGCGTCGAGGCCGATGGCAAGACGGCCGAGCCCGCGAACCACCAGTACGACACCGACGACTTCTTCGCGGCGGTCAAGGCCGGCAACTTCCCGTCGGTCAGCTTCCTGAAGGCGCCGGCCGCGCAGGACGCGCACGCCGGCTACTCGGATCCGCTCGACGAGCAGGCGTTCGTCACGAAGGTCGTGAACTTCCTGCAGCAGCAGCCCGACTGGCAGAACACCGCGGTGATCGTCACGTATGACGACTCGGACGGCTGGTACGACCACGTGTACGCGCAGCCGACGAGCGCGTCGTTCGACGCGGTCGACCAGCTGAACGGCAATGGGGTGTGCGGCAGCGGCGCCGCGCTGGCCGGCGTGAACGGCCAGCCGGTCAACGGCCGCTGCGGGCCGGGCATCCGGATTCCGCTCGTCGTGATCTCGCCGTGGGCGAAGCAGAACTATGTCGATCACACGATGCTGAATCAGACGTCGGTCACGCGCTTCATCGAGGACAACTGGCTGGGCAGCCAGCGTCTAGGCGGCGGCTCGTTCGACGCGAGCGCGGGCGACCTGCGCAACCTGTTCGACTTCAGCGCGAAACCGAACACCGCGGCGCTTTATCTCGACCCGACGCTCGGCACGCAGGTCAGCACGCCGCCGGCGAACTGATCGCCATCGGGCGTTCGTTTCACGATACCAGCATGACCGTGTCCACTCCGGCTCCCGCTTCCACGCTTGCCCGCACCGCCGCCCCGCGCCGCGCGCATTCGATCCGCCGCACCGTGCTGACCGCGTGCGCGGCGCTCGCCGGCTACGCGGCGTTCGCGCTCGCGTTCCCCGCGCACGTTCCGGCCGCGATCGGCGATCGCGTCGAGAACCTGACCGGCGCGAATCCGCATCCGGTCGTGCTGAAGCGGCCGCCCGTCGCGCCGCTCAGCGCGGTCGCGCAGCTCGGGCGCGCGCTGTTCGCCGATCCGTCGCTGTCCGCGTCGGGCCGCCAGTCGTGCGCGTCGTGCCATAGCCCCGATCGCGCGTACGGTCCGCCGAACGGTCTCGCCGCGCAGCCGGGCGGGCTCGCGATGACGCAGCAGGGCTACCGGCCGCCGCCGTCGCTGATGTATCTGTACCGGCAGCCGAACTTCAGCATCGGCCCCGATGCGTCGGAGAACGACGATGCCGCGAGCGTCGCGCAGCAGGCCGCGTCGGCGGCCGGCGTCGTGAAGGAGCAGAAGGTTGCGGGCACCGCCGCCGCGCCGCAGCTCGTCCCACAGGGCGGCCTGTTCTGGGACGGCCGCGCGGACACGTTGCAGCAGCAGGCGTTCGGCCCGCTGCTGAACCCGGTCGAGATGGCGAACGCGAGCGTCGGCGAGGTTGCGAAGAAGCTGGACCGCGCGCCGTATCGCGACGCGTTCCGGCAACTGTTCGGCGCGCGGATCTTCGACGACGTGCGGATGGCCGTCGCCGAGGCGATGTTCGCGATCGCGCGCTATCAGGTCGAGGATCCGTCGTTCCATCCATACGACAGCAAGTACGACCGCTGGCTCGAGGGGCGCGCGAATCTCACGCGCGCCGAGTTGCGTGGGCTGCGGCTGTTCAACGATCCGAAGAAGGCCAACTGTGCGGGTTGCCATCTGTCGAAGCCCGGCGCGGACGGGCTGCCGCCGATGTTCACCGACTACCAGTACGAGGCGCTCGGCGCGCCGCGCAATCGCGCGCTCGCGGCGAACCGCGATCCGTCGTTCCACGATCTCGGCATCTGCGGCCCGTTCCGGCAGGATCTGAAGGACCAGACGCAGTATTGCGGGATGTTCCTGACGCCGACGCTGCGCAACGCGGCAACGCGCCATGTGTTCTTCCACAACGGCGTGTTCCATACGCTCGATCAGGTGATGGCGTTCTACAACGAGCGCAACATCGCGCCGCAGAAATTCTATCCGCGCGGCCCGGACGGCAAGATCGACGCGTTCGACGACATTCCGCCGAAGTACCGCGCGAACATCGACTTCACCGACGCGCCGTTCGACCGCAAGCCCGGCGACGCGCCCGCGATGAGCGCGCAGGACATCCGCGACATCGAGGCGTTCCTGAATACGCTGGTCGACGCGCCGGCGCATTGAGCGACGGCGCGCGGTGGATGGGTAGGCAGGCGAGCAGACGTCAGCGCGGCGCGTCCAGGTAGCTGATCCGCTCCGGCTCGCGCCGCATGATCACCGCGCCGCCGCGGATCGACACGAGCGGCTTCGCCTGCCGGCGCAGTGCGTCGTAGTCGCCGTCCGCGTCGAGCACGATCAGGTTCGCCGGCCGGCCGACGTCGATCCCGTAGCGCTCGCCGAGATGCATCGTCCTCGCGCTATGGTCGGTCACGAAATCGAGGCAGCGTTGCAGATCGTCGTAGCCCATCATGTGGCAGATGTGCAGCCCGGCGTCGAGCACGCGCAGGATGTTGCCGTTGCCGAGCGGATACCACGGATCGCGGATCGAATCCTGCCCGAAGCATACGTTGATGCCCGCGCGATCGAGCTCCGCGACGCGCGTGAGCCCGCGCCGCTTCGGGAACGTGTCGAAGCGCCCCTGCAGATGGATGCTCTCGGTCGGGCACGAGATGAAGCTGATTCCGGAGCGCTTCAGCAGCCGGAACAGCTTCGAGCAGTACGCGTTGTCGTACGAACCCATCGCGGTCGTGTGGCTCGCGGTGACGCGCGCGCCCATCCCGCGCACGCGCGCCTGCTCGGCGAGCACCTCGAGAAAGCGCGAATGCGGATCGTCGGTCTCGTCGCAATGCACATCGACGAGGCAGCCGGTGCGCTCCGCGAGATCCATCAGGAAGTGGATCGAGCTGACGCCCTGCTCGCGCGTGTTCTCGAAATGCGGAATCCCGCCGACGACGTCGGCGCCCATCTCGATCGCGCGTGCCATCAGCGTGCGGCCGCCGTCGAACGATTCGATTCCCTCCTGCGGGAACGCGACGATCTGCAGGTCGATCAGCGCGCGCGCCTCCTCCCGCACTTCGAGCATCGCCTGCAATGCCGCGAGCGACGGATCCGTCACGTCGACGTGCGTGCGCACGTGCTGGATCCCGTGATCCCGCAGCATGCCGATCGCCGCGTGCGCGCGGGCCTTCGTGTCGGCGTGCGTGATCGTCGCCTTGCGCTGCGCCCAGCGCTCGATCCCCTCGAACAACGTGCCGCTCATGTTCCATTCGGGCTCGCCGGCGGTCAGCACCGCGTCGAGGTGAATGTGCGGCTCGACCAGCGGCGCGATCGTGAGGCGGCCGCCGGCATCGACGTCGTCGGGCCGGGCGGCAAGCGGGCCGGGTTGTGGGTCGATCCGGGAGATGTCGCCCGCTTCGATAGCGATCGTATGCAGACCTTCGCGGCCGCGAAGCAGCGCGTTGACGACGTTCATGGGCGATCCTGGCTTCGAGTGGGAGGACGATGGAGGCGGCGACGCGAAAGCCGTGCCGCTGCGAGCGTCGAGCGTCGAGCGTCGAGCGTCGAGCAATGTGACGCATCATATCGCCGAACGTCGCGCGGCAGCCGCCGCGTTGACCGTGCGCGGCGCGCTGTTGTTCGGGCTGCTGGTGACCGCCCTCTACTCGCCGGTGTGGACGAGTGCGGTCCATTCCGGCCTCGACTTCGCGATCGCGGCCGTCGGGTGCGAGAGACGAGCGAAGACCGGGCGCACTGCACGGCGCCCGGCCCCGCTCGCTTCGTTCGTCAGCGATTCGACGGGAAGCTGAACATCGTGCCTTCACGCACGCCGGCCGACGGCCAGCGCTGCGTGATCGTCTTGCGCTTCGTGTAGAAACGCACCGCGTCCGGGCCGTACGCGTGCAGATCGCCGAACAGCGAACGCTTCCAGCCGCCGAACGAGTGATACGCGACCGGCACCGGCAGCGGCACGTTGATGCCGACCATCCCGACCTGGATGTGATCGCTGAAATAGCGCGCGGCCTCGCCGTCGCGCGTGAACAGGCACGTGCCGTTGCCGTACTCGTGCGCGTCGATCAGCGCCATCGCGTCGTCGAGCGACTTCACGCGGATCACACCGAGCACCGGCCCGAAGATCTCGTGCTGATAGATCGGCATGCCCGGCTTCACGTTGTCGAACAGGCACGGGCCGAGGTAATAACCGTCCTCGTGGCCGTCGATCTTCATGCCGCGGCCGTCGACGACGAGCGTCGCGCCCGCCGCAACGCCGGCGTCGACGAAGCCCGTGACCTTCTCGAAGTGCTGCTTCGTGACGAGCGGGCCCATGTCGACGCCTTCGCCGGTGCCCGGGCCGACCTTCATCTTCGCGATCTCGGCCTTGAGCCCTTCGACGACCTTGTCGGCAGTCTCATCGCCGATCGCGACGACGAGCGGCACCGCCATGCAGCGCTCGCCGCACGAGCCGTACGCCGCGCCCATCAGCGCGTTCACCGCGTTGCCGATGTCCGCGTCCGGCATCACGACCGCGAAGTTCTTCGCGCCGCCGAGCGCCTGCACGCGCTTGCCGTGCGCGCAGCCGGTCGTGTAGATGTATTCGGCGATCGGCGTCGAGCCGACGAAGCTCACCGCCTTCACGTCCGGCGCGGTCAGGATCGCGTCGACCGCTTCCTTGTCGCCGTTCACGACGTTCAGCACGCCCGGCGGCAGGCCCGCTTCGAGCGCGAGTTCGGCCATCCGCAGCGTCGACGACGGCGTGCGCTCCGACGGCTTCAGCACGAACGTGTTGCCGCATGCGACGGCCATCGGCCACATCCACAGCGACACCATCACCGGGAAGTTGAACGGCGTGATCCCCGAGACGACGCCGAGCGCCTGATACTCGCTCCACGAATCGATCGACGGGCCGACGTTCCGGCTGTGCTCGCCCTTCAGCAGTTCGGTCACGTAGCTCGCGTACTCGACGTTCTCGATCCCGCGCTGCAGTTCGCCCATCGCGTCGGCGAGCACCTTGCCGTGCTCGGCGGTGATCAGCGCGCACAGCTCGTCCGCGTGCTCCTCGAGCAGCGTCTTGAAGCGGCTCATCACGCGCGCGCGCTTCAGCGGCGGCGTGTTGCGCCATGCGGGGAACGCGGCCTTCGCGGATGCGACCGCCGCTGCGACGGTCGACTGGTCGGCGAGCGCGACGCTCTTGGTCGACGCGCCGGTCGCCGGATCGAACACCGGCTGCACGCGGGTGCCGCCTTCGACGCGCTTGCCGTCGATCAGGTGGCCGATGGTGGAGGTGACGTTGCTGTCGTGTTTCATGGTTCGGATGCTTCCTGTGATCTTTCGTGAATTCGGATATCGGGAACGGGCCGTCGCCCGCGCGAGGATACGCGCGGATCAGTCCACTTCGTTCAGCGCGTCGGACAGCGCGTTGACCAGGTTGTCGATTTCGCGCTTCTCCGAGATGAACGGCGGCGCAAGCTGGATCGTATCGCCGCCGTAGCGCACGTAGAAGCCCTTCGCCCAGCAGCGCATCGCGATTTCGTACGGGCGGCGCGCCGGCTCGCCCGGCAGCGCGGCGATCGTGATACCCGCCGCGAGGCCGTAGTTGCGGATGTCGGCGATATGGCGCTGGCCCTTCAGCCCGTGCACGGCCGCCTCGAAGTGCGGTGCGAGCTCGCGCACACGGCCGATCGCGTCGTCCTTCACCAGCAGGTCGAGCGCCGCGACGCCGGCCGCGCACGCGACCGGATGCGCGGAATACGTGTAGCCGTGCGGGAACTCGAGCATGTAGTCGGGGCCGCCGGCCGCCATGAACGTGTCGTAGATCTCCTTCGTCGCGATCACGCCGCCGAGCGGCTGCGTGCCGTTCGTCACCTGCTTCGCGAAGTTCAGGATGTCCGGCGTCACGCCGAACGCCTCGGCGCCCGTCATCGCGCCCGCGCGCCCGAAGCCGGTGATCACCTCGTCGAAAATCAGCAGGATGTCGTGCGCGGTGCAGATCTCGCGCAGACGCTGCAGATAGCCCTTCGGCGGAATGATCACGCCGGCCGAGCCTGCGAACGGCTCGACGATCACCGCGGCGATGTTCGACGCGTCGTGCAGCGCGATCAGGTCGAGCAGGCGGTCCGCGAGGTCGGCGCCGTTCTCGGGCATGCCGCGCGTGAACGCGTTCGCGGCGATCTGCGTGTGCGGCAGGAAGTCCGCGTCGACCGCGTGGCCGAACAGCTTGCGGTTCGCGCCGATCCCGCCGACCGAGATCCCGCCGAAGTTCACGCCGTGGTAACCCTTCTCGCGGCCGATCAGGCGGGTCTTCGTGCCCTTGCCCTTCGCGCGCCAGTACGCGCGGGCCATCTTCAGCGACGTGTCCGCCGATTCCGAGCCGGAGCCGGTGAAGAACACATAGTCGAGGCCGGCCGGCGTCAGTGCCTTGATCTTGTTCGCGAGCTCGAACGACTTCGGATGGCCGAACTGGAACGCCGGCGCGTAGTCGAGCTGCGCGATCTGGCGGCTGACCGCTTCGACAATCTCGGTGCGGCCATGCCCGAGACCCGTGCACCAGAGGCCCGACAGCCCGTCGAAAATCTTGCGGCCCTCGGCATCCGTGTAATACGCGTCCTTCGCGGACACGATCATGCGCGGATCGGCCTTGAACTGCCGGTTGGCGGTGAACGGCATCCAGTGCGCGTCGAGCCACGCGGCATCGGTGCGCACGGCGGTGTCTTCCTGTTGTTGCTGCGGTGCGGTCTGAACGGTCATGTCATCGGCGCGGCGCGCCCCTCCTCGGTGATGATGTTGCGCATTGTCGAGTGGCCGATTAGTCTTTTGAATATCGCAATATCAATATTCACTTGCGCAACCATGCAAGCAAAGAAACCGAAGAGTCGCGCGCTGCTCGGGCAGTTGAGCGACATGGATCTGCGGCTGCTGCGGGTCTTCAAGGGCGTCGTGCAATGCGGCGGGATGGCGGCGGCCGAACTGGAGCTGAACATCGGAATCTCGACGATCAGCCGGCACGTGAAGGATCTCGAGACGCGCCTCGGCCTCGTGCTGTGCCGGCGCGGCCGCGCGGGCTTCACGCTGACGCCCGAGGGGCAGACCGTCTACGAGGAGACACTGCGGCTGCTCGCGTCGATGGAGGCGTTCAGGAGCCGGATCGACGGGATTCACGACCGGATGGGCGGCGAACTGCATATCGCGGTGTTCGACAAGACCGCGACGAACCCGCGCGCGCGGCTCGGCGACGCAATCCGCCGGTTCGCGGACGAGGCGCCGGACGTCGTGCTGAATCTGCACGTCGCGTCGATCAACGAGGTCGAGCGCGGGGTCATCGACGGCAGTTATCAGGTCGGGATCATCCCGGTGCATCGCAACTCGGGCAGTCTCGTATACGCGGATCTGTTCGACGAGCGGATGCTGCTGTACTGCGGCGCGCAGCATCCGCTGTTCGACCGGCCGCACGGCAAGCTCACGTGGAGCGCGATCCGCAAGCATGCGTTCGTCGGGCTCGGCTTTCATTCGCCCAACATGGAGCTGAGCCATCGCGCGAAGCTCACGCGCAGCGCGACCGCGTTCGATCAGGAAGCGATGGCGACGCTGATCCTGTCGGGGCGGTATCTCGGGTTTCTGCCCGATCACTATGCGGAGAGTTTCGAGCGAAAGGGGCTGATGCAGCCGATCGCGCCGGAGCGGTTTCATTACGCGTGCCGGTTCGTCAGCCTGCTCAGGCGCTCGCCGCGGCCGTCGCGGGCGGCGCTGCTGTTTCAGGCGTGTCTGGAGGACGCGCATGCGGGGGGGGAGGCAGTCGCGGCGACCGGCGGATAGAGGCTGGAGACCGGCACGGCCGGTGCGCCGATCTCAATGCGCGTCGACGGGCAACCTCCTGCTGCGATCCCGGTTTTGGGTGGAGGCGCCCAGGCTCAACACGAATTCCGTCACGATCGTTTCGATTTCCTTGGATTGAGTCGGCGGCAATTTGACCTTCTTGATCCGCGCAATGACCGCCTTTACGTCTTCGGATGCGGATGCGGACGGTCCTTTCCGGCGCGTCGGCGCCTTGGTCGATGCGCGGCTTTTTTGCTCGTCCGCTTCATCGCTTCCCGGCGCGTCGGGCATCATGCCTTCCAGACCGAAATGCAACTGCATGCCGAGTGCGGCTGCAGCGCTTGCCAGAGTCGTGAGCGTCAGGCTCGTATCAGTTTCGTCGAGCAAGCGATTGAGCGCCGCGCGGCTCGTCTTCATGCGAGCCGCCATCTCCGTTTTGGTGATTTTCTGCGCCTTCATCGCCTGCTCGATCTGCCATGCGATGACGCGCTTGATCGCAATTGCGGTTACTTCCTCGAGAAGACCTTCCTCCTCGAGGAAACTGTCGAAATCACTTCCGATGTGCTTATTATTTTTGCGTTGCATATCGCACTCCATTGCGCTACTGCGTTTGCTGCTGCCTGTTTGCCCGTCGCGCGCTGCAAGCGGCGCGGGCTCTGCCGATCAGCGTTCCGCCTTGACCAGCTTCATACGATATTTCGCGGTATCGATGTCATCCTGCGGAGTCGACTGTGACTTCTTGATGAACCCGTGCAGCAGAACCATCGTGTCCGCGTCGATCTTCCTCGTATCCGGCCCCTCAAGCGTCTTGAGCCATTCCTTTGCTGGCTCCTTTCCCGTTGTCGTCTGGAAGAACCTGACTTCCAGCCTGACCGCTTCAGTTTCTTGTTGTTTCGCCATAAACCGCAGCCCGATGTGACTCAGACACGAATTGTACCAAAATTGGTACATTCATCAAGGCTTCGACGGAAGGATTTTGAAAGCAAATCGCCCGATATCCATCCGCACGATCATCGACTCGCCGATTTCGTCGGCACGAACCTGTCACATTGGTAAACTTGATCACCCAACGCAACTCCACGACTACTCGGTCCCACACCACCCGCCTTTCGACATGTCCGCTCTCCCCCCCATCGCCTGCCTCCCCGACGACGCGCTCCCCTGGCTGCCGATGCACGCCGACCTGCCGGGCCTCGCGATCAAGTACCTGCACATCGACGCGGCCGAAGACACGCTGACCGCGCTGCTGCGTATGCCGGCCGGCCGCCCGCTGCCGCGGCATCGCCACGAAGGCCGCGTATTCGTCTACACATTGCAGGGCGCATGGCGCTACCGCGAATACGACTGGGTCGCGCATGCCGGCTCGACCGTGCTCGAACCGGCCGGCTCGATCCACACACCGGAAACGCTCGCCGACCAGCCCGGCGACGTGATCACGTTCAACGTGATGCGCGGCGACCTCGTGCTGCTCGACGACGACGGCCGCGAAACCGCCCGAGAAAACTGCCGGGTCGCGCTGCTGCGCCAGCGCAGGCACGCGCGCAGCGCGCCGCCGGGCGCGGCGGCGCCGTTCGTCACGCGCTGAACGCGAGACGCCGCAATCAACCGAAATAATTCGCAATCAATCGCCGTCCAACCTGACACGTTCCCGACACGAACCTGAACGCACCATTGACGCGGACGCCCGTCCGATCGGCGCCCGGGCCACGCGCCTGCCCACCACACGAGAACCGTCACACCGGAACAACAGGTACGAACAGGTACGCAATGGACAACATTCATCAACACGACGACGCAATGGCCGAGCTCGAACGCGAGCGCCGTCTGCATGCCGATCTCATCGACACGATCGATGAAGAATTCGAGCTGGAACTCGACGACCGCCGCTTCGAATCCGGCCTCGCCGACGATCCCGACTGGCGCGCGAGCCGCCACCGCTATTTCCGCGAGTTGCTGCGCCTGCAGGGCGAGCTCGTGAAGCTGCAGGACTGGATCGTCGATACCGGGCACCGGCTCGTCGTGATCTTCGAAGGCCGCGACGCGGCCGGCAAGGGCGGTGTCATCAAGCGGATCACGCAGCGGCTGAATCCGCGCGTGTGCCGCGTCGCCGCGCTGCCCGCGCCGTCGACCCGCGAGCGCACGCAATGGTATTTCCAGCGCTACGTCGCGCATCTGCCGGCCGCCGGCGAGATCGTGCTGTTCGACCGGAGCTGGTACAACCGCGCGGGCGTCGAGCGCGTGATGGGCTTCTGCTCCGACGACGAATACGAGGAATTCTTCCGCTCGGTGCCCGAGTTCGAGAAGATGCTCGCGCGCAGCGGCATCCAGATCCTCAAGTACTGGTTCTCGGTATCGGACAACGAGCAGGAAGCGCGCTTCCAGGGCCGCATCGACGATCCGCTGAAGCAGTGGAAGCTGAGCCCGATGGACCTCGAAAGCCGGCGGCGCTGGGAGGCATATACGGCGGCGAAGGAGGAGATGCTCGAACGGACGCATATTCCCGAATCGCCGTGGTGGGTCGTCGGCGCGGACGACAAGAAAAAGGCGCGCCTGAACTGCATCCATCACCTGCTCAGCCAGATGCCGTACCACGAGGTCGAGCGCCCCGAAGTCGTGCTGCCCGCGCGCGTGCATCACGAGGACTACATCCGTCATCCGGTGCCGGAGCACATGCACGTGCCCGACACCTACTGACCCGCGGCCGAAGATGACGAATTAATGGACGGTAATTTGCGTGTCACATTGATGACACTGCCGCCCGTTAGGCTCCGTCCCTAAGCCACACGAGACCACACCCCAGGAGCATCGACATGCCGAACCTCACGGCAACGAGCGCGAGCGGCGCAGCCAGCCGCACGCGCACCATCAGCTTCGCGCTGTTTCTTCTGATCATTGCGTGCGGGATCGTCTACATCGCGGTTCATCTGTCCGCCGACCTCCGCCCGATCAACGAAAGCTCCGTCCTGCCGTTCGTGCTGCTCTGTGTCGCGCTGCTGATCGCACTCGGCTTCGAATTCGTGAACGGCTTCCACGACACCGCGAACGCGGTCGCGACCGTCATCTACACGCACTCGCTCGATCCGCATCTCGCGGTCGTCTGGTCCGGGTTGTGGAATCTGCTCGGCGTGCTCGTGTCGAGCGGCGCCGTCGCGTTCGGCATCCTGCAGCTTCTGCCCGTCGAGCTGATCCTGCAGGTCGGCAGCGGCGCCGGCTTCGCGATGGTCTTCGCGCTGCTGATCGCGGCCGTCGTCTGGAACCTCGCGACCTGGTATCTCGGGCTGCCGTCGTCGAGCTCGCACACGCTCGTCGGCTCGATCATCGGCGTCGGCGTGATGAACCAGTTCGTCAGCGGCGCGGCCGCGACGAGCGGCGTCGACTGGAACCAGGCGCTCGGCGTCGGCAAGGCGCTGCTGTTCTCGCCGATCGTCGGCTTCCTGCTGTCCGCGCTGCTGCTCGTCGTGCTGAAGGCGGTCGTGCGCGTGCCGGCGCTCTATAAGGAGCCGAAGGGCAACAAGCCGCCGCCGTTCTGGATTCGCGCGCTGCTGATCCTGACCTGCACCGGCGTGTCGTTCGCGCACGGCTCGAACGACGGCCAGAAAGGGATGGGCCTCATCATGCTGATCCTGATCGGCGTGATGCCGACCGCCTACGCGCTGAACAAGGCGGTCACGCCCGACCAGACCGGCACGTTCGTCGCGGTCGCGCGCCATGCGTCGGTCACGCTCGCGAAGTACGGCGATCCGGCCGTGCAGTCCGCCGACCCGCGCGGCGACGTCGAAGCGTACGTCCGCACGCACACGATGACGCCCGCGACGGTGCCCGCGCTGCAGAAGCTCAGCGACACGATCGCCGATCAGGTCGCGCAAGCCGGCTCGATCTCGGCGGTGCCGCAGAACAACGTCGACAACGTGCGCAACAACATGTACGTCGCGTCCGAAGCGATCCGCCTGATGGAAAAAGCGAAGGCGCCGGCGTTCTCCGCCGAGGACGAAAGCGCGCTCGACGCGCTGCGCAAGCAGATGGATCACGCGACGAAGTTCATCCCGACCTGGGTGAAGGTCGCGGTCGCGATCGCGCTCGGTCTCGGCACGATGGTCGGCTGGAAGCGGATCGTCGTGACGGTCGGCGAGAAGATCGGCAAGGATCATCTGACCTACGGCCAGGGTGCGTCGGCCGAGGCGGTCGCGATGCTGACGATCGGGATGGCGGACATGTACGGGCTGCCGGTGTCGACGACCCACGTGCTCACGTCCGGCGTCGCCGGCACGATGACGGCCAACGGCTCGGGCCTGCGCTGGGACACCGTGCGCAATCTGGTGCTCGCGTGGGTGCTGACGCTGCCCGCGTCGATCGCGCTGTCCGCGGGCCTGTACTGGCTGCTGCACATGATCTTCTGAACGCGCCGCGCCGCCTCCCCTTTCCTATCGCCAGAGAACGTTCCCGATGGATATCAGTTTCTTCAATCCGAATCGCACCGCGAACGCATCGGCTTGGCGCGTGCTGCCGAACCGCTGGGATTTCGTGTCGTTCCCGCTGATCATCTGCCTGATCGCGATGGCGGCGATCGGCTTTCATCAGACGCTCGCGCCGATGTCGACGCTGAAGACCGAGGCGATCTCGCTCGCGCCGTCGATGCTGCCCGAGTACGCGTTGCGCACGACGCTGCGGATGCTCGCCGCGATGGTCGCGTCGCTCGCGTTCACGCTGGTCTACGGCACGCTCGCCGCGAAGAGCCGCCGCGCGGGGATGGTGCTGGTCCCGATCCTCGACATCCTGCAGTCGGTGCCGGTGCTCGGCTACATCTCGTTCACCGTCACGTTCTTCCTGTCGCTGTTTCCGGGGCGCGTGCTCGGCGCGGAGCTCGCCGCGATCTTCGCGATCTGGACGAGCCAGGCATGGAACATGACGTTCAGCTTCTATCAGTCGCTGCGCACGGTGCCGCGCGATCTCGACGAGGTGTCGCGCGGCTTTCACCTGACCGCGTGGCAGCGCTTCTGGAAGCTCGAAGTGCCGTTCTCGATGCCGGGCCTGATCTGGAACATGATGATGTCGATGTCCGGCGGCTGGTTCTTCGTCGTCGCGTCGGAGGCGATCACGGTCGGCAACAACACGATCACGCTGCCCGGCATCGGCGCGTACCTGTCGCAGGCGATTTCCGACAAGAACATCGGCGCGATCGGCTGGGTGATCCTCGCGATGACGGTCGTGATTCTCGCGTACGACCAGCTGCTGTTCCGCCCGCTCGTCGCATGGGCCGACAAGTTCCGGATGGAGAACACGAGCTCGGGCGACGCGCCCGAATCGTGGCTGCTCGACATGCTGCGCCGCACGCGGCTGATCCATCAGCTGCTCGTGCCGGCCGGCTGGCTGCTCGCGCAGGCCGCGCGCGTGCCGATGCGCGTGCCGGCGATCAAGCTGCCGGCCGGTCGCGGCACGACGAGCCGCAAGTCGACGCGCGTCGGCGACATCGTCTGGGGAATTCTCGTGATCCTGCTGACCGCGTACGTCGTGTGGCGCGTCGTCAGCTACGTGTCGACCGGCGTGACGCTCGACGAAGTCGGCCACGTGCTCGTGCTCGGCCTGATCACGCTGCTGCGCGTGATGCTGCTGATCGCGATCGCATCCGTGATCTGGGTGCCGCTCGGCGTGCTGATCGGCCTGCGCCCCGCGCTCGCCGAGAAGATCCAGCCGCTCGCGCAGTTCCTCGCCGCGTTCCCGGCGAACCTGCTGTTCCCGGTGTTCGTGATCGTGATCGTCAAGTTCCACCTGAACCCGGACATCTGGCTGTCGCCGCTGATCGTGCTCGGCACGCAGTGGTACATCCTGTTCAACGTGATCGCCGGCGCGACGTCGTATCCGAACGATTACAAGGAAGCCGCGAAGAACTTCCGCATCCGCGGCTGGCAATGGTGGAAGCAGGCGATGCTGCCGGGCATCTTCCCGTACTACGTGACGGGCGCGATCACCGCGTCGGGCGGCGCATGGAACGCGAGCATCGTGTCCGAGTTCGTGCAGTGGGGCGACACGAAGGTCGTCGCGCACGGCCTCGGCGCGTATATCGCGCAGACGACCGCCGCCGGCGACTTCCCGAAAATCATCCTGGGCATCGCGGTGATGTCCCTGTTCGTCACGTTGTTCAACCGCCTGCTGTGGCGTCCGCTGTACGCCTATGCGGAATCCAAGCTCCGGCTCGATTGAGAGTAAACGCGATGCAAAATTCGAATACGTTGGCGAAGACCGCCGCTCCCGTTCAGGCGCCGCCGCGCCTGGGTGAAGAAATCCTGCGTGTCGATCACGTGTGCCGCGGCTTCAACAAAAGCCAGGGCGAGCTGCTCGTGCTCGACGATGCGAACCTGTCGCTGCGCGAAGGCGAGATCGTCGGCCTGCTCGGCCGCTCGGGCTCCGGCAAATCGACGCTGTTGCGGATCATCGCCGGGCTGATCGAGCCGACCAGCGGCGACGTCGCGTATCGCGGCCAGCCGCTCGACGGCCCGGCCGAAGGCGTCGCGATGGTGTTCCAGACGTTCGCGCTGTTTCCGTGGCTCACGGTGCTGCAGAACGTGGAAGCCGGCCTCGAGGCGCTCGGCGTCGGCGCGAACGAGCGCCGCCAGCGCGCGCTCGCGGCGATCGACCTGATCGGCCTCGACGGTTTCGAGAACGCGTATCCGCGCGAGCTGTCGGGCGGGATGCGGCAGCGCGTCGGCTTCGCGCGCGCGCTCGTCGTCGATCCGACGATCCTGCTGATGGACGAACCGTTCTCCGCGCTCGACGTGCTGACCGCCGAGACGCTGCGCACCGACCTGCTCGATCTGTGGACGCAGGGCCGGATGCCGATCAAGTCGGTGCTGATCGTCACGCACAACATCGAGGAAGCGGTGTTCATGTGCGACCGGATTCTGGTGCTGTCGTCGAACCCGGGCCGCGTGATCGCCGAGATCAAGGTACCGTTCAAGCATCCGCGCAATCGTCTCGATCCGTCGTTCCGCAAGCTCGTCGACGACATCTACGCGAAGATGACCGCGCGCCAGACCGGCGAGGCGACGAAGAAGGGGCTCGACCTCGGCAGCTGGCTGCCGCGCGTGTCGACCAACCTGATGGCCGGCTTGATCGAGACGCTCGCGGCGGCGCCTTATCACGGCCGCGCGGACATGCCGGAAATCGCGCGCTCGCTGCATCTGGAAGTCGACGATCTGTTCCCGATCGCCGAAATGCTGCAGCACCTCGGCTTCGCGGACGTGCGCGAAGGCGACGTGTTCCTGACGCCGCCCGCGCGCGTGTTCGCCGAGTTCGGCACGCAGGAGCGCAAGATGATGTTCGCCGACCACCTGCTGCAGCACGTGCCGCTCGCCGCGCGGATCAAGAAGGTGCTGAACGAGCGGCCGGGCCATCGCGCGCCGCGCGTGCGCTTCGAGCAGGAGCTCGAGGATTCCCTGTCCGACGGCGCGGCCGAGGAGACGCTCGACGCGGTGATCGACTGGGGCCGCTACGGCGAAGTGTTCTCATACAACGACAAGACCGAGATCTTCAGTCTCGCCGACGTCGAGGCCTGAGCACCCCGCTCGATCGGCCAGACGCATGCGCGTGAACCTCGCCGCAAACCGCGGCGAGGTTCACGCGCTTTTCTTTTGTGCGCCGCGAGTCCGCATTTCCACTTGGCGTTTCCACCTAAGCCATTCGGCGCAGACACTGGCCAATCCCGTGTGCTAGATTCATCGGACCTAAAGCTCCAAACCCCAAAAGAAAAAACATGACCTCCCGTCTCTGGTTCCGCGCGCTGTTGATCGCGCTGGTGGGCTCGCTCGCCACGCTCTTCGTTGCTGCCTGCAACTCGTCGTCGACGCAGACGACCGGGCAGCAGCAGATCCATCACGTGTTCGTGATCACACTCGAAAACGAGAACTACGCGACGACGTTCGGCGCAAGCACGAAGGCACCGTATCTCGCGCAGACGCTCGCGTCGCAGGGCGCGCTGGTCCAGAACTACTACGGCACCGGCCACGTGAGCCTCGACAACTACATCTCGATGATCAGCGGCCAGTCGCCGACGTCGGACACGGACAACGACTGCCCGACCTATCAGGACATGACGCTGAACGGCACGACGCCGGACGGTCAGGCGATCGGCACCGGCTGCGTGTATCCGGCGTCGGTGAAGACGCTGCCCGATCAGTTGAAGGCGGCCGGTTTGACGTGGAAGGGCTACGAAGAGGACATGGGCAACGACCCGAGCCGCGAGGCGGCGACCTGCGGGCACCCGACGCTGAACTCGACCGACCTCACGCAGATTGCCGAGGCGCCAAGCGCCGCGGTGCCGCAGGGCGACCAGTACGCGACGCGCCACGATCCGTTCATGTATTTCCACTCGATCATCGACTCGCCGGACTGCGGGCAGAACGTCGTCAACCTGAACCGTCTGCAGACCGATCTGCAATCGGTCGCGACGACCGCGAACTTCAACCTGATCACGCCGAACCTGTGCAATGACGGTCACGACGCGCCGTGCGCGAACGGCCAGCCCGGCGGCCTGACGAGCGCCAACGCGTTCCTGCAGAAGTGGGTGCCGATTATCACGTCGTCGCCGGCGTTCCAGCAGGACGGCCTGTTGATCATCAACTTCGACGAGAGCAGCTACGCGTCCGTGACGGCGGGGGCCGGCGGCACGACGCTCGCGTTCACCGGCACGTCCTGCTGCAGCCAGCAGCCGGGGCCGAACCTCGCGCCGTTCCCGCAGAGCTCGTCGCTCCCGTACAAGGGCACGACGATCACCGTGACGAAGCAGAGCTTCGGCGGCGACCGGACCGGCGCGGTGATGATCTCGAAGTTCATCAAGCCGGGCACGGTGTCGACGGTGCCGTACAACCACTACGCGATGCTGAAGAGCGTCGAGGACATCTTCGGCCTCGGCCATCTCGGCTATGCGGGACAGGCCGGGTTGCAGGGCTTTGGTACGGACATCTTCACGAGTCTTTGATTCCGCGCCATCGAATGACTGTTCTCTCGTTGCGGCGAGCGGCGGCCGGAGCCGCGCTCGCTGGTATTGCTGGTATGGCTGGTATTGCCGCGCTGGGTTTTTCCGCGGCCGCGGCCTATTCGCAGACGGCTGCGTCGAACGCCGTGCCTTCGAACGCCGCGCCTTCGAACGCCGACCTCGCCGCGCTCGGCAAGCTGATGTTCTTCGATCCGTCGCTGTCCGCGTCGGGCCGGATGTCGTGCGCGACATGCCATAGTCCCGCGCACGCGTACGGTCCGCCGAATGGGCTCGCGGCCCAGCTTGGCGGCCCCGATCTGAAGCATCAGGGCACGCGCGCGGTGCCGAGCCTGCGCTACGTGCTGAACCGCACGCCGGTCTGGACGCACGTGAAGGCCGCGACCTTCGCGGAGCGCGTGACCGATACCGACAACGCGCCGATCGGCGGCTTCACGTGGGACGGCCGCTTCGATCGGCTGCGGGATCAGGCGACGTTCCCGCTGCTGAATCCCGACGAGATGGCGAACCGGAACGCCGCCGACGTCGTCGCGAAGCTGAAGCGCGCGCCGTATGCGGCGCGCTTCACCGCGCTGTTCGGTGAGCATGCGCTCGATGACCCGACGCGCGCGCTTGCGCAGGCGGGCACCGCGATCGAGCGTTTCGAGCTCGACGATCCGACCTTCCATCCGTACACGAGCAAGTTCGACGCGTACCTCGACGGCAAGGCGACGCTGACCGCGCAGGAATTGCGCGGGATGAAGCTGTTCGACGATCCGCAGCGCGGCAACTGCGCGTCGTGCCACATCGACCAGCGCGGCGTGAATGGCACGCATCCGCTCTTTACCGATTTCACGTTCGAGGCGCTCGGCGTGCCGCGCAATCGCGAGCTGCACGCGAATGCCGATCCGCGCTTTTATGACATGGGGCTGTGCGGGCCGATGCGCCACGATCAGTCGGGCGATTCGGAGAATTGCGGGCTGTTCAAGACGCCGTCGCTGCGCAACGTCGCGACGCGGCGCGTGTTCTTCCACAATGGCCGCTTTCATACGCTGAAAGAGGCGCTGCGGTTCTACGTGCAGCGCGACACCGATCCGGAGAAGTGGTATCCGACCGACGCGCACGGGCGGGTCGCCAAGTTCGACGATCTGCCGACCGCGCTGCGCGGCAACGTCGATACGATCGACGAGCCGCTGACGCGCAAGCGCGGCGAGCAGCCGGCGTGGAATGAGCGTGAGATTGATGACGTCGCTGCGTTTCTTGCGACGCTGTCGGATGGGGATGTCGCGTCGCGGTCGGTCAATGCGACGAAAGCTCGGAACGCGCAGTAGCGGTCAACGCGATTGACTCGCTTCGCGATCCGTGCCTCATAAAAAAACATCAAAAATTGTTAATGTGGAAATCCTTTGATTTCCCTCAATTGCCAATTGTGCAGAAGTGAGGCAGTGTGACGAGGGCGACATTCTATTCGAGCGCCTTTTCTGAATAATGCCGTTAGCACTCAAAGAGGTATCAATTGGCATGGGAATTCCTGTGTATATGTGGCTCAAGGACGATGGCGGAGCAGACATCAAAGGCTCCGTTACGGTGCAGGGGCGCGAGGGGAGTATTGAGGTAATCGGATTTGGTCACGGCGTGAATCTACCAGTCGATTACAAGACCGGAGACGTTACCGGCGCGCGGAAATTTCCGGCTCCATCCTGCTGGCGGTCGAGGTGCCTCACTCGGCTGCATCACATTGCCAATTTATTCTGATTTCCAACGCATAAGGCGCGCCCTTCTGCACACCACCACCATTCCGGCGCGAAGTTCCGGCCTGAACGCTTACGGCTGGATCGAGGTAATTGCAAATGGCAACGCTTGCCCGTAGCCCGATCAAGGTTCTTATGTTTGCCGGTCTGTTCTTTCTGTCAATCAGGTATGTTTACGCACCTCTGCTGTTTTTCCCACCGTGGAACCAACATTACTCATTCGCGATCTCTGTGTTTTTTGGATTTCACGATATTGAGCTTTTCGATGCGATCTTTGGCTTGATCGTGAGTTTGGCAATGGCCATCATTGAATATGCATCGATCACAAGACTCTGGGCGTACATCTGCGCGAAACGTAAAGACGCAGCCGCGCGGTAAGAATCACGCCACCTGATCCGGGGCGCAATGCCACTCAGCCAATCCATCCGAATCGGAAATGAAAATTAACGAGGCGTCCGGAAGGACGCCTCATCGTGCCTCGCAACTCACGCTCAGTCCTGCAGCGCGTCCCACATTTCCTTGTCGCGCTGCGCGGTCCAGATACGCGGATGCGTGACGCCGCTCGCTTCGTCGAACGCGCGCGACACGTCGAACGGCAGGCAGTGCTCGTAGATGAACACGTGGCCGAACTTCGGATCCATCGCCTCGCGCGTCAGCGCCATCGAGGCCTTCAGGTCCAGCTTCTGCTCGACCGCCTTGCGACCCTGCGCGAGCAGCGTCGTCACGAAATCCTTCGTGTAGTCGAGGCCCTTGTTCACGTCGGCCGGGTTCAGCAGCGCCGGGCCGCGGCCGGGCACGAGCTTGTCCGCGTTCAGCGCGCGCAGCGCCTCGAGCGTCGTCGGCCACTGTTCGAGCTGCGCGTCGCCGCAATAGCACGCGGCGTCGTATTCGACGAGGTCGCCCGAGAACAGCACCTTCTGCGACGGCAGCCAGACGATCGTATCGCCCTTCGTGTGGCCCGAGCCGAGATGCATGATCTTCACCTCGAGCTTGCCGAGGAACAGCGTGATCTCGCGCTCGAACACGAGCGTCGGCCAGGTCAGGCCCGGCACCGTCTCGACGCCGGCAAACAGGCGCGGGAAACGCTCGATCTCCGACTTCATGTCGGCTTCGCCGCGCTCGACGATCATCTCGTACGTGCCGCGGCTCGCAATCACGTGCTGCGCGCCTTCCGCGAAATACGCGGACGCGCCGAGCACGCGCACCGCGTGGTAATGCGACAGCACGACATGCTTGATCGGCTTGTCGGTGACGCTGCGGATCTTCGCGATCAGATCCTGCGCCATCGCGGGCGTCGCGGTCGTGTCGACGATCAGCACGCTGTCGTCGCCGATGATCACGCCCGAGTTCGGGTCGCCTTCGGCCGTGTACGCGTACGCGTTTTCGGAAAGCTGGGTCCAGGTGACTTTCTTCTCTTCCAGGTCCGCCTGGGATGCGAATGCTTTGGCCATGTTCCGTTCCGTGGCTGCGAGCCATGTGTTGGGGGATGACCGGATCTTCGTCCTTCGCGTAGAATTTGTCAATGGCAAGTTGACTTGTTATTTTCTAATACGGGTAAACGCGCGTGCCGGCGTGCCAAATGGCGTCGGATACCATGCGGGTGTTTCGATTTCGGGTGAACGCAGTGCAGAACGACGAAGCGCGCGCGGACGGCGCGCAACGCGCCGCGCCGCAGAAGGCGCAGCGCGGCATCCAGAGTGTTGAGGTCGGCGGGAGGCTGCTCGACGCGCTCGCGCGGCAGCGGCGGCCGCTCGGGCTCAGCGAACTCGCGGCCGGCGCGGAACTGTCGACCGCGCAAGCGCATACGTATCTGGTGAGCCTGACCCGCCTCGCGCTCGCGAAACGCGACGCGATCACCGGCAACTACGAGCCGGGGCCGCTCGCGCTGCGGCTCGGGCTGATGTCGATCGAGCGGCAACCGGCGTTTCGCGCGGCGGCGCCGCACGCGGCGCGGCTCGCGGACGCGATCGGCCAGAGCGTCGCGCTTTCGGTGCCTGGCGCGCTTGGGCCGACGATCGTCCGCTACGAGCGCGGCGGCGCACCGCTGCATGTGAATCTGCACGTCGGCTCGGTGATGTCGCTGGAGACGACCGCGACCGGACGGGTGTTCGCCGCGTTCGCGGAGCCCGCGCAACTCGACGCGATGGCGGCGAGCCAGGCGGGTGCGGGCAGCTTGCTCGCCGGCGCAGGCGACGTGAGCGACGTGAGCGACGTATGCGACGTATGCGACGTATGCGACGCGGGCGACGTGCCGGCCGGCGCCGGCGGCGCACACGCTGCCGAAGCGCGGCTGCGCGCCCGGATCGACGAGATCCGCCGGCGCGGGATCGAGCGCAGCATCGACCTGCCGAGCCCCGGTGTCAGCAGCCTCAGCGTGCCGGTGTTCGATGCCGACGGCCGGCTGCAACTCGCGCTGACCGCGATCGGGTCGACGGGCTCGATCGACGTCGGATGGGACGGGCCGGTCGCGACCGCGCTGAAGGACGCCGCGCGGCAGGCGACCGAATCGCTCGGCGGCCATGCGGACCTGACGTCGACCGTGGCGTCGACCTCGGCGGCACCGGCCGTGCCGCGCACCCCGCCCGCACTCGCGGACGACGCGAAGGCGCAGCGCGGAATCAACGCGCTCGACGCGACCGGTGACCTGCTGCTCGCGCTGGTGTCGGCGGGCCGCGCGCTGCCGCTGCGCGATCTCGCGGCGGCGGCCGGCATGCCGGCCGCGAAGGCGTTTCCGCATCTGGTGAGCCTGATCAAGATTGGCCTGCTGAGCCGCGATGCGGCCGGCTGCTTCGACGCGGGCCCGCTTGCGCAGGAATTGGGGCTGATCGCGATGCAGCGCGTGTCGCCGACGCGCGACGCGGAACCGGAAATCGTCGCGCTCGCGGCGGCGACGGACCTGAGCGTCGCGACCGCGACGCTCGGGCCGCTCGGGCCGACCGTGATCCGGCTGGAGGAATCGGCGCGGCCGCAGCACGTGAGCCTGCGCGTCGGCACCGTGATGTCGCTCGTCAATACGGCGATCGGGCGCCTGTTCGCCGCGTATCTGTCCGACGACGTGCTCGCGGACTTGCTGCGCGACGAGACGGTGCGGCTCGCGGGGCGGCAGCCGGACGCGGCGTCGCCCGACGACGATGCGGGCGATGCCGCGTTGTCAGGCGATGCCTATCGCGCGCGGCTGACGCGGATTCGCGAGGAAGGGATCGACTACGCGTTCGACGCGCCGGTGCCGGGCATCGCGACGCTGGCGGCGCCGGTGCTCGATCACACGGGCAGCGTGCGGCTCGTGATCGCGGTGATCGGGTCGTCGCGGAGCCTCGAACGCAGTTGCGACAATGACGTCGCACGGCAATTGCTCGCGGCGACGCGCCGGCTGTCATGGCGATTCGGATGGATCGGGGTCGCATGACGTCGCCCGCCGGAGCGCATGCGACGATTGCGGAAAAATGTAACCGGCGTTGACCGGCGGAACGCGTCGCGTTGCGCCCCATTTTCGGCGCGGTTCCCGGAGGTATCCGGAATTTCGTGTGTGAGGCGGGTTGAGACTCAGATTCCGATATTGAATCGCTCCGGGTAAAGCAGTGCAAACTGCGTCATCGCGCCTTTCCAATCGTGCCGGGAGCCGGTCCACTTGGCAACGACGTT